>CAZHHD010000004.1:6480-95243 GCA_964531795.1 uncultured Polyangiaceae bacterium
GCTGCTGGGGATAGGGCTGCTGCTGTTGCGGGTACGGCTGCTGCTGGGGATAGGGTTGCTGCTGTTGCGGGTACGGCTGCTGCTGGGGATAGGGTTGTTGCTGTTGCGGGTACGGCTGCTGCTGGGGATAGGGCTGCTGCTGCTGCGGGTACGGCTGCTGTTGGGGATAGGGCTGCTGCTGCTGCGGGTACGGCTGCTGTTGGGGATAGGGCTGTTGCTGTTGCGGGTACGGCTGCTGCGGCGGGTAGCCTTGCGGCGCCGGTTGCATCGGCTGCCCTTGCGCCCACGCGGGGGTCGTGAGTCCGAGCGACAAGACGATCGCGAGCGACAAGGAAGAGCGCATTCCCATGCGCCGATGTTACGCCAGTCGCCCCCCGAGTCGAACGTTCGTCGGCGTGCCCGCGAACTTCCGACCTACGAGCGGAACTCTTCGACGAGCTCGCGGGACATGAGGTCGACGAGCGCGCGCTCCACCGCCTTGTCCTCGTAGAGCACCGCGTACACCTCGCGCGTCACCGGCATGTCGACGTCGAGCTTCACGCTGAGGTCGTAGGCGCTCTTCGCCGTCTTCACCCCTTCGGCCACGTGCCCCAGGCCGGCGAGCACGTCGGCGAGCTTGCGCCCCTTGCCCATCTCGAGGCCGACGGTGCGATTGCGTGACAGCTCGCCGGTGCACGTGAGGACGAGATCGCCCATCCCCGCGAGCCCGGCCAAGGTGAGCGCCGTCCCGCCGCGCTTCAGCGAAAGGCGCGCGACCTCGGCGAGGCCGCGGGTGATGAGCATGGCGCGCGTGTTGTGACCGAGCCCGAGGCCGTCGATGGCGCCGGCGGCGATGGCGATGACGTTCTTCAGCGCGCCGCCGCACTCGACGCCGATGACGTCGTCGCTGCCGTAGGTGCGCATGTAAGGTACATGGAATCGGCGCATGACCTCGATGCGCGTCGACTCTTGGCGCGAGGCGATGACCACGCCGGTGGGCAGGTGCGCGGCGAGCTCCTTGGCGAAGCTCGGCCCCGAGAGGTACGCGAGGCGCTCCGCCGCCGAAGCGGGGAGCTCGTGCGCGAGCACCTCGTCCATGAACATGAGCGAATCGTTCTCGATCCCCTTCGTGGCGCTGACGATCGTCGCCCCCTCGGGGAGGTGCGGCGCCGCGGCCCGCGCCACCTCGCGCGTGGCGTGGCTCGGCGAGACGAAGAGCACCATGTCCGCGCCGTGGAGCGCGTCTTTCATCGAGAGGGTCGCCGTCAGGTTGTCGGGCAGGCGTGAGCCCGGCAGGTAGCGCACGTTCTCGTGGCGGTCGTTGATGTGATCCACGAGATCGGATCGACGCGCCCAGATGCGGACCTCGTCGCCCTTCTCCGCCAACAGCTTCGCCAGCGCCGTCCCCCACGCGCCGGAGCCCAGGACCGCGACTTTCCCCATGGCAGGAGACTACCAGGAGGCGTGCCTTCGAGGGGGCTGTGGTACGTAAGGGCGATGCCGACGCCCCCCTTCGGTTCGTCCCGCAGCGTCCCTTCGAGCCTCGGCGCCGCGCGCGGGATCCTCGTCGCGCTCGTCCTCGGTCTCGGCACCCAAGGCTGCGCGTCGTGCGCCGGCACCGGACAGCGCGTGCTCGGCGTGATCGAAGGGCCCATCAACGATCCCGGGAACAAGTCGCTCCGCCGCTCGATCCTCGCCTGGGGGCTCAGTGAGTTCTGTCATCAAGTGACGACGCACAACGCGCCGCTCAAGCTGAACGAAGACTCGCCCGTCATCGGCCGCTTCTATCCGCAGCAGTGCGCCGAGCACGAGCTCCCCAACGGCGACCTCTACGTTTCGCTCCAGGGCTTCGGCTACGCGTGGACGAACGTCTCGAAGAAGGTGACCTTCACCACCACGGCGACGGTCGAATACGACCAGGACTTCGCCATGGATGGCAGCACGATGTACGCGTACTTCCGCACGAAGAACGTGGCGTCGAGCGATTTTCAGACCCACGTCATCGAGCAACCGCTCGCCAACATCGTGAACCAGCTCACACCGCTGGGGAACACCTTCGGCAAGCAGCTCCTCGCGACGCAGCTCGCGCAGGGCTTCACCGTGATCCGCGAGGCCAACGGCACGGCCGACTTCGGCCTCGGCATCGTCGACAAGGGGAAGCGCCCGTTCCACCCCTACGACGTGCACGGCGACGATCGCATCACCTACGAGAACCTCCGCGTGGAGGTGCATCAGAACCAGCGCGACTTCGTGGGACCCATCGAGATCGACGACTCGGGGCGCGCCCTCTACGTGACGGCGTCGCTCGACGGCGGGCTCCCCATCGACGTCCTCGTCCTCACGAAGGACGTCGGCGATGCGTCGCTCAAGCTCTATTACGACTACCCGATGAGCGGCCCGCTCTCGGCGCCTCCCGTCCTCTCCGACGTGGCGCAGCCCGGGGTCGAGTACAAGCGCCCGCTCCCGGTCCCGAAGGGGACCTACTACGTCGTCTTCGACAACACCCCCACCGCGGGGACGGTGGCGCCCCCGCAGAACCCCTTGGATGACCGGGCGGCGGTGGTCTCCTACGTGGTTCAGGTCGGCGACGCCCCGTAGCTAGCAGGAGGCGCGGCCCTCCTGGTACGCTGGGCCCCGTTCGTATGGGCGCCGATCCGTTCAACCTGGTTCAGAAGACCCTCGCGGGGGCCTTCCTCGTCGAGAGCCTGGTGGGCGAGGGGCGCTACAGCGTGGTCTATCGCGGGCGTCACATTGGCCCGCAAGAGACCGTCGCCATCAAGTGCTTGAAGCTCGGCATGGCGCTCGACGCCCCACAAGCCGAGGCGTTTCTCCGCCGCCTGCGCGAGCAGAGTCGCGACAATTCGCGCGTCGCCAAGGGGCACCCGAACTTCGCGCGCAGCATCGGCAGCGGGATGACCACCGCCGACGACGGCCATCACGTCCCGTACTCCGTGATCGAGTGGCTCGACGGGCGGTCCCTCGCGTCCGAGCTCGCGGTGCGTCGCATCGAGCAAGGGGCCAAGGGGCGTTCGGTGGCCGACGCGCTCGCTCTCGTCGAGCCGGCGTTCGAAGCGCTCGCGCACGCGCACGCGCAAGGGGGGCTCCACGGCGACGTCTCCGCGGGGAACCTCTTTCTCTCGACCGGAGAGGGACCGCGGCTGCGCGTCCTCGACTACGGCGTCGCCAAGGTCGTCGGCGACGTGCTCGCCGAAGTGGTGCCGGGCGCCGCTCCCGAGCGCATGTTCGCCGCTGCCTATGCCGCGCCCGAGCAGTTCGATTCGACGGTGGGCACGTGGGGCCCGTGGACCGACGTCTACGCGCTCGCCCTCCTCTTCATGGAGCTCCTCCGCGATCGTCCCGTCGCCGAGTCGAAGGTCCGCACCGAGCTCGCGGCCGCCGCGCTCGACCCCGCGCATCGCCCGACCCCTTCGGCGCTCGGGCTCTCTCTGAGCAAGGAGATGACCGCGGTGCTCGAGAAGGCCGTCGCGCACGCGCCCGCGGCCCGATGGCAAAACGCCGGCGAGCTCCTTGCTGCGCTGCGTGGCGCGCGGAGCGCCGCGGCCGTCTCCACGCCGCAGCCCGTGCCGCGCATCGACGAGTGGTCTCCCGACGAAGACCTCGACACGCTCGTGCGCGCGCAGGCGCGTGCCAAGCCTTCGGTCGCGCCGGCGTCGAACCAGGCCACCGTGCGTCTCTCCGCGGACATGGTCCCCGCGGCGCGGATCCCGACGCGCCCCGTGCCGCCGATGACCCCGCAGACCGCGACCGCTCCCACGCCGCCGAGGGCGCCCGCGGCGCCGTCGAGCGGACCGAAGCTCGCGACCACGCTCGCGTCGAATACCGGCACCGAGAACGGATCGAAGGCGCCGCCGCTCCCGCCGAAGGCTCCTTCGAGCTCGCCCATCGTCGCCGCTCGCGCGTCGGCTCCGCCCGCGTCGGTCGGTGCGGGGACGATGCGCGTCGTCCCCTCGGCGATTCCGTCCCGCGTGCCGCGTCCGCCGGGCGGACCGCCGACACCGGCGCAAGGTCACTCGGTGGTCAACGAGCACCCGACGCCGCCGCCGCCGCCGCCGCCGCCTTCGGGGATCGCATCGCCCACCTCGGTCCCGCCCGCCTCCTTGCCTCCTCCTCCCCCGGCTCCGGGGAGCGCGCATCCCCCCGTCCCTCCGGCGCCCCCCGCACCGGCCGCGGCGCAGGCGACCGCTCCCCCCGCGCCTCCCATGCCCCCTCCGGCGCCGCCTGCTCCTCCCACCGCGTCCGCCGGTCTGGCGATGGAACCGCCGCGCAGCGTGAAGGACCTCTCCGTGCCGCCGAAAGCGCACGTCGAAGACTCGAACCTTCCGTCGGTCATCGTCGACGACCACCCCGAGCCGGCGTCGGCCAACGGTGTCGAGCAAGACGCTTCGCTCCGATCACGTGAGACGGTGCGCCTCGATCGATCGGGGCTCGCTCCAGCCGCGCCGAGCTCCTCGCCGGGGCTCTGGCCCTCCGCTGCTGCGGTGCCGCATGCCCCCGCTCCCGTGCCTCCTCCTCCGGTGCGCGCGGCAGGGCCGACGTTCGAAGAGCGCCGCGCGCGGTCGCGCAGGCGGCTCCTCATCACCGCGCTCGTCAGCTTCCTCGTCGTGTTCGTCGTCGGTGGCGGGCTCCTCGGCGCGTACTTCTACCTGCGCGCGCACCCCAGCTCTGGCATTCGCGTCCCCTGAGGAAGAAGCGGACCGGACCCGAAGAACCCCCCCGCGAGGCCTCGCGCCCGCCCCGAAGGCCGGTGTGGTAAGAGGAACGGCAGGACGCCTCCTCCACGATGAGCACCTCGGCCGACGACAAGGACCCTCTCCCCAGCTCCGACGAGGTGGCGAGCGCGCGCGGGGCGACGGCCGTCGCTTCCGCCGCCGCGCGTGACGACACCGGGGACGCGGGCTTGCTCGTCGACGGACCCCCGCCGAACCGTCTCCTCCGCGCGGTCTACTGGGGGACCTGGTTCTTCGCCGTCCCGATCTTCGGCGCTTCGATCCTCGTGTGGGCGCTCACCCCGCCGAGCGGGCTCGAGCGCGGCGGGCTCATCGGCACCATCGAGTCGTTCGCGCGCGAGCAGCCGGTGCCGGTGGGCATCGTCGTCCTCACCCTGCTCGAGATGACCCTGTGGGCGATCCGTCATCGGCTTCCGCTCGCGAGCTTCGCCAGCGGGCCGGTGCGCGCCGACGTCCCCTCGGCGCTGAGATCCACGTTCGAGCGCGCTCGGCTCCTGCTCGAAGAGGCGTACGTGCTGCTCGACAAGCACGGGAAGGACATCGCGCGCGAGCTCTCCGTGCGCGAGCGCACCGGGCTCGAGAGCGACCTCGACGGGCTTCGTCGCACGATGGCCGCCGAGCCGTTCGACGAAGAGGCGTTCATCGAAGCGCTCCTCAAGGCCGACACCGAGGTCGACGCCAAGCTCGGTCGCTGGCGAAAAAGCGAGATCCGCGAGTACATCGAGTCGATCCTCGTCGCCGTCGCCGTCGCCATGGCGCTCCGCGCCTTCGTGGTCGAGGCCTTCAAGATCCCGAGCGGGTCGATGATCCCGACGCTGCAGGTCGGCGATCACATCTTCGTGAACAAGTTCGCCTACGGCCCGGCGATCCCGTGGACCCACGCGCGCGTGTGGAACAACATGCCGCCGCACCGCGGCGACGTGATGGTGTTCGCCTTCCCCGAGCACCCCGAGCAGGACTTCATCAAGCGCGTCATCGCGCTCCCCGGCGACACGCTCGAGGCCAAGAACGGCCACCCGTGGATCAACGGATGGGAAGTGCCGCACTGCCTCGTCGGTGTCTATTCGTACAACGACGTCGACACCCCCACCGGGCGCCACGAGGGGGATCTCTTCGTCGAGTTCCTCGAAGACGAGGCGTACCTCACCCTCTTCGATCACGCGTCGGCCGGCTTCGCCGAGTACCAAGGTCCGTTCAAGGCCAAGCCCGGTGAAGTGTGGGTCATGGGCGACAACCGCAACAACAGTCACGACTCGCGCATGTGGTGGGGCGGGCAAGGCGGCGGCGTCCCCTACGAGAACATCCGAGGCCGCGCGCTCTTCGTGTGGCTCAGCATCTCCGACGCGGGGATGGATTGGTCGCGCCTCGGCGCTCCGGTCATGGGGCGCCCCCGCCTCCCGCCGGCGATGCACGCGCTCGAGGGGAACCTCACCAAGTGCCTCCGCGAGCGCCCGCCGCTCTCCGAGACGAAGCCGCCGCGCGGCGGTCAATGACCGCACCGCGCCTCGCGAGGGCTCGCGAGGGCGCGCCGCCCGCCTGGTGATCGAGCGATCCGAGGGTGGACGCCGGCCGCGTGCAATTCGCGCCACGCACGTCTCGGGGGTCGACGCGCTTTCCCGACGAACGGCGGAGCGAGGGGGTGGCGGCGCGGCGCGATCGGATCCTCCGGCGCGCGGCACACCGGTTGCTGAAGGAGAGACATGCAGTTTGCATCTCCTCTTCGCTCGCGAGCGCTCGCGATCCTGGCCGCCTCGTCGATCCTCGCGCTCTCCGCTGGATGCTCCGGCGCGAACGGGACCGACGAAGCTTCGTCCGGCGCCTCGGTCGAAGAGCTCAGCGAGGACGGCTTCGTCGACGAAGACGCCGACGGCGCGGACCTCGACGGCCTCGGCACCGATCAAGAGACGATGATCAGCGAGGCCGAGGCTCAAGCCGAGGAGGACCTCCCCGATCCTGTGGCGCAGGCCAACGCCGAGCGCGAATGGGACGAGCTCAACATGCTCGACGGCGATGACCTCACCGCCGGCCTCGGCACGGCGGCGTCGAGCGCCCCCGGATCGAGCGCCGCCGCCGCCCCCACCACGGCGAGCACCCAGGCGCCCGCCAAGCCGCCGGCCGTGAAGTGCAAGAAGCGCATTCACGTGACGTTTGCGGTCTACACGTACCTCGATCGCAAAGGGCTCCTCACGAACGGATGCTGGGTCCCCGAGGCCACGGTGCAAGATCCGGCGTGGCGCGGGTGCCACATCGGCGGACCGGACCATCACGTGAACGGCCCCTTCTTCTTCTACGACGACACGAACCCCTACAACCCGATCGACAAGGAGCGTCGTGGCGTGCGCCTTTGCTCGCACGGCGAGAAGCGGGGCTACGAGTACATGGCCTTCCGCGAGGGGCTCTGGCGCATCGTCCGGGCGAACCACACCGCCGCGTACTACGCCGAGCTCTACGCCGACGATCAGCACGTCGACACCTTCTGGTACGCGAGCGGCGTCTACCGCCACAACCCGCAGCTCCGTGGGAACAGGCGCGTGGCGCCGATGCTCAACATCGCGCCGCATCCGAACTACGTCTCGCAGCGGACCATCGGCACCGAGGTGCTGAAGGTCTGCAAGGCGGTGCGAAACCACGGCTTCCTCGGGCTCTACGGCCCGGCGCAGCACGAGATCAAGGGGGAGCGCCTCCGCACCCTCGTGCGCGCGCTCAACAAGTGCACGCGCAAATCCTGACGAACGCGCAATCGATTCGCCACACGCCCGCGCGCCGGTGAATTTCTCGAGAGCCAGGTCGCGGTGCGCGAGCGAACGTGCCATCCTCTTCGCCATGCGCCGGCATCGATCGCTCCTCGCTCTCTTCGCGCTCGTCTCCCTGGTCGCCGCGTGCGGTGCCGCGCAGAAGGCGGCGGCGCGCGACCCGCAGAAGTGCGAGCGCGATCCGAACTGCGCCGACAAGCAAGACAAGTCCAAGGACTGCATCACGCAGTGCGTGGACGACATCGCCTGCATCGATCGCTGCCGTCAGGTGACGGGCCAGCGCTGACGCGCGTGCTTGCGAGCGCCCGCGCGCGCCCCGCGGCGGGCCCTCGCCCTGCCGTCAGAACGCGAGACGGAAGTGGAGCGACTTCGGGCGCGTGAGCTGATCGAAGCCGAGGACGCTCAGGCTGTGGCCGCGCCCCGAGTCCTTCACGCCGCTCCACGGGAGCGCCGGGTCGACCGAGTCGCAGCGGTTCATGTACACCGTGCCGACCTCGAGGCGTGACGCGAGACGCGCGGCGCGCGCGGCGTCTTTCGTCCACACGCTGGCGGTGAGCCCGAGGGCCGAGTCGTTCATCTTCGCGAGCGCGTCGTCGTCGTCGTCCACCGGCGCGACCGCCAAGATCGGCCCGAACGACTCGGCGGAGAAGAGCTTCATCGCGTGCGTGACGTCGGTGACCAGCGTGGCTTCGAAGAAGCGGCCGCGCCCGTCCACCTTGGTCCGCTTGCCGCCGACGACCACCTTGGCCCCTTTGGCGCGGGCGTCCTCGACCATCGCCTCGAGCTCTTGAGGGTGATTCGGCTGGGCGATGGGGCCGAGCGAGGTCTTCGCGTCCATCGGATCGCCGAGCACGTAGGCGCGCACCAGCGCTTCGCACGCGGCGACGAAGCGCGGGTAAATCGAGCGGTGGACGTACACGCGCTCGACCGCGCAGCAGCTCTGGCCGGCGTTGTAGATGGCCCCGTCGACGACGTTCTCGACCGTGGCGTCGAAGTCGCAGTCGGGGGCGACGTAGGCCGCGTCGTTCCCGCCGAGCTCGAGCCCCACGTGAACGAAGCGCGCCGAAGCCGCCTCTACGATGCGGTGCCCCCCGAAGACCGAGCCGGTGAAGACCACGTGGTCCACGCGCGCGTCGCCGACGGCGCGCTCGCTCGTCGGGTGATCGCAGTTTAGCGCCTGCACGAGCGCGGGGGGCGCGCCGGCCTCGGCGAAGGCGCGGGCGAAGTGCTCGCCGCACAGGGGCGAGCGGGGCGAGTGCTTGAGCACCACCGAGTTCCCCGCGAGGACCGCCGGCACGACCACGTTCACCGCGGTGAGGAGCGGGTAGTTCCACGCCGGGAGATCGAGCACGACGCCGAGCGGCTCCTTGACGATGCGGCGCTCGAACTTCTCCTTCGCCGGGAGAACGACGTCCTTCAGGCCTTCGTCGGCGAGGGCGATCATCGTGCGGGCGCGCTCGGCCATGCCGCGCACCTCGTTCTTCGCCTGACCGAGTGGCTTGCCCATCATCTTGGTGATGTCTTGGGCGATGCCCTCGGCCGCGCGCTCCATGGCGGCAGTGGCCCTCTCGCAGAGCTCCTTCCGCGCGGCGAGGCTCGCGCTTCGCGCCTCACGGGCGGCGGCGCGCGCGCGATCGAGCGTGGCGGAGAGAGCGGCCTCGTCGGCCAGGGGGACGACGCAGGCTGCGTCGCCGGTGAACGGGTTGTCGACGGTGAGCTCGGACATCGCCGAGAAAGATAATCCTCCCGCGACGCGCTTCCCAGGCCTTCAGCGCTTTCGCGTGAGGACCTTCTTCGCCGCGCGGGCGATGAGCGCCTGGTAGCTCCCGGGCAGGAGGCGCTGGACCACGTCGTAGGCCTTGGCGTCGGGCCCCACGAGGATGCGCCGTTTGTTCTTCACGACGCCGTGCAGGATGATCTCGGCGGCCTTCTCGGCGCTCACGATGAAGAACTTCTCGAACTCCTCGGCCCCGTGATCGGGATCGAGGCCGAGATCGCGCAGGCTCGTGTGTTGGCGCGCCGCGCGAGCGATGTTGGTCTTGATGCCGCCCGGGTGCACGGAAGAGGCGCTCACCGGCGCGCCGGTCATCTCGAGCTCGAGACGAAGGCACTCGGTGAAGCCGCGCACCGCGAACTTGGTCGCGTTGTAGGTGCTTTGGCCGGGGAAGCTCAGGAGCCCGAAGAGGCTCGACGTGTTCACCACGTGGCCTTCGCCCGAGGCACGGAGATAGGGCAAGAAGGCCTTGGTCCCGTAGACCACGCCCCAGAAATTGATGCCGAAGATCCACTCGAAGTCTTTGTACTCTGCACCCTCTACCGTGGCGGCGTAGGAGACGCCGGCGTTGTTGAAGATGAGGTTCACCTTGCCGTGATCCTTCGCGACCTCGTCGGCCCAGGCGTAGACGGCGGCGCGGTCGGCGACGTCGACGAGCTTGGTCGTCACCTTCACGCCGTGCTCGCGCGCGAGGCGCGCGGACTCCTCGAGCCCGGCCTCGTTGACGTCGCTCAGGGCGACGTGACATCCGCGCTTGGCAAGCGCGACGCCGAGGGTGCGCCCCATGCCGGAGCTCGCGCCGGTGATCGCGGCGACCTTGTTCTGGAACGACTTCATGCGTGACCTCGAGGAGCGTGTGCGGTTTTCGGGGACGAAGCGAGCGCGAAGAGCGCGCGGGTGGCGCCGGCCACCTCGACGAGGGCGTCGCGCGAGGCGCGGCTGATGCCCACCAGGTTGACGAAGCCGTGGATGAGGCCGTCGAAGCGACGCACGATCACTTGCCCGCCGGCGTGGCGGAGCGCCTCGCCGTACGCCTCTCCCTCGTCGCGAAGCGGATCGAAGGCCGCGGTGACCACGAGCGCCGGAGGAAGGTGCTCGAAGCTCCGCGCCGCCAGCGGCGAGAGGCGCGGGTCGTGGGGATCGACGCCGTGGTGATAGTGCATGGAGAACCAGCTCATCATCTCGTGCGTGAGGAAGAACCCCTCGGAGAAACGACCGACCGAAGGGTGCGCGCGCGTGCGATCGGTGGCGGGGTAGAGCAGCACCTGGCACGCGGGGCCGGGCTCGCCTCCGTCCCGCGCGAGCTGGGAGACCACCGCGGCGAGGTTCCCGCCGGCGCTGTCACCGGCGACGCCGATGCGACGCGGATCGGCGCCCAGAGACTCGGCATGCGCGCGCGCCCAGCGGAAGGCGGCGAACGCGTCGTCCACGGCGGCGGGGAAGGGATGCTCGGGCGCGAGGCGGTAGTCCACCGAGAGCACGTGCACGCCTGCGTGGTGGCAGAGCATGCGGCACGGCGCGTCGTGGGTGTCGACGTCGCCGAAGACGAAGCCCCCGCCGTGGAAGAAGACGACGAGCGGCGCGCCGCGCGCTCCGCTGGGCGCGTAGTGGCGCGCGCGGAGCTTGCCCACGGGTCCGTCGACGGTGAGGTTCTCGACGTGAAAGACCGGCTGCGGTGCGCCACCGGAGATGCGGCACTCCTTCGACATCCGGCGGCGCACGGCTTCGGCCGAGGTGGACTTGCCGAAGCGGATCTCGCGTGGCTTGGCCGCGGCGAGGAGCAGCTGCACCTCCGGGTGCAAGCGATGGCCGTCGATTTCGACCGGCGCGCCGCCCGAGAGTCGAACTTGCCACGGCGGGGGGAGCAGGGCGAGCGCGCGTGCCGCGTGGAACTGCAGCGCGTGGCGAGGGTCACGCACCTTGAACCTCCTCGTGCGTCGTCGAGCGACCCCGAGCCGCGTCGAGCGCGTCGCGGAGCAAGCGCCGCGGGCGCGCTTTGGGCGGCGACGGAGCCACCTGGGTCGCGCGCGCGGTCACGATGTACTCGTCGGGATCGAACGGCCGGACGCGGCGCATGAAGTCGAAGGTGAAGCCCGGCCAGAGGGTGGAGTTCCGCCCCATCTTGTCGAGGTACCAGCTCTTGCAGCCGCCCGTCGACCACACCGTCTTGCGCATCCTTTCGTCGACGTCGCGCACGAAGGCCTCTTGCGCTTCGAGGCGCGGCTCGACGCTCGCCGCCGCGTGCCGCTTCATGTGGCCAAGGGCGTTCACCACGTGCTCGACCTGCGCCTCGATCATGGTGATGACGGAGGTGTGGCCGAGTCCGGTGTTCGGGCCCTGGAGCAAGAAGAGGTTCGGATACCCGTGCACCGTCGTGCCGAGGTGCGCCGTCATCGTCTCCTTCCACGTGTCGGCGAGGAGCCGGCCGCCCCGGCCGCGCACGTGCTTGGCGAAGGGGAACTCCTGGATGCGGAACCCGGTGCCGAAGATGATGGTGTCGACGTCGCGCACGACGCCGTCGTTCGTCACGATCGCGCCGGGGCGGATCTCGCGGATCCCCTCGGTCACGAGGCTCACGTTGGGCTGCGCCACCGCGGGGAGGTAATCGTTGGAGAGCAACACGCGCTTGCACCCGACCGTGTAGTTTGGCGTCAGCTTCTCGCGTAGAGCGGCGTCCTTCACGGCGCGCTTCAAGTGAAGGCGTGCGAGCCCTTCGACGATCTTCATGAAGCGCGGCTTCATGAAGAAGAGCGCCGTCAGCTCGCGCGTCACGTAGATCTCGCTGCGGACCGCGAGCTGGGCCAACGAGGAGCGAACGAGCACGTTCTTCCAGAGGTCGGAGAGCGTGCGATCACGGCGCGGCAGCACCCACGGCGGCGTGCGCTGAAAGAGGTGGAGCTCGGCGACGTCCGGCTGAATCTTGGGGACGAACTGGATGGCCGAGGCGCCGGTGCCGATGACCGCCACTTTTCGTCCGCGGAGGTCGTGCGCGTGATCCCAACGTGCCGAGTGGAAGGTCTTGCCGAGGAACGTGTCGAGCCCCGGAAGCTCGGGGACGCTCGGCTCGCTCAGCGCGCCCACCGCCCCCACAAGCACGTCGGCGGTGAAGAGCCCCTTCGACGTCTCGAGGTACCAGCGCTTCTCCTCTTCGTTCCAGCGGGCCTCGTGGATCTCGTGACGGAACCTGAGGTGCGGCGTGACACCGAAGCGCTCGGCGCAGTCCTTCAAGTACTGCCAGATCTCTCCTTGCGGGGAGTAGGAGCGGCTCCACCGCGGGTTTCGCGCGAAGGAGAACGAGTAGAGGTGCGAGGGGACGTCGCACGCGCATCCCGGGTAGGAGTTGTCGCGCCACACGCCGCCGACAGCCTCGGCGCGCTCGAAGACGAGGAAGCTCCGCTCCCCCTCTTGGAGGAGGCGAATGGCCGTGCCCAAGCCGCCGAAGCCGGTCCCGATGATGGCCACGCGCACGTGCTCCTGGGGCTCGGAGCTCCTCTTCGGACCGAAGTTCGTCACGTCAGAGTTCATCGCAGGCCTCGTCCTTCGTGCGTCGTGGGGGCACGCGCTTCGCTGCGCGCATCTTGGTACTGGCCGGTACCAAGGGAGTATGGTACCGTGGAGTACCAAATGCAAGGCGGAACACCCCGTGCGGCTGCCCCGCGCATTTCTCGTCGCGAGCCGCCTCTGGGGCTCGTGCCCGATGGGAGCGACGACTCGCGTCTTCGTTTGATCGAAGGCTTCGCGCTGGCGTTGACCGAGAAGGGCTACGCCGCCGCGACGATCGCCGACATCGTTCGTCATGCGCGCGTTTCGAAGCGCACGTTCTACGAGCACTTCGCCGACAAGGAGGCGTGCTTCCTCGCCGTGTACGCCGCCGCCAGCGAGCTCACGCTGAACGAGATCGTGCGGGCGACCGAGGCCGAGAGCGACTGGGAAGCGCAGCTCGACGCTGCGGTGCACGCATACCTGAAGGTGCTCGAGTCGCGACCGGCGCTGACGCGCACGTGCTTGCTCGAGATCCAAGCCGCGGGGCCCAACGCGCTCCGCATGCGGCGCCAAGTGCAACAAGCCTTCGCCGATCAGATGCGTGCCTTCGCCGAACAAGCGCGCGCGCGTCACCCCGATCTGCGATCCATCTCACCGACGATGGCGGCGGCGCTCGTCGGAGGCATCAACGAGCTCGTGCTGCTTCACGTGGAGAGCGGCCCTTCGGATCGTTTGCTCGAGCTCGCCGACACCGCCTCCGAGCTGATGCGCGCCGTGTTCGTTGCTCCGCCGCGGACCGCCGCGCGCGGCGCCGCGACGAAGCGCGGAGCGCGTGGCGACGATGTGCGTGTGGGGCGCCGAAGCACGCAGAATCGCTGAATTTTCCGCGGCGAAATGCGCGCGGCTGGATCCTCCGGCTGGTGCACGTGGGGTCCATCTGGGCGTGATCCTCGAGATCCGAAGGGAGGATCGCCTCGATCCGCTCGATCCCGATCGCCCGCGAAGCGCGCGCGTTTCCCCCTGGACCTTTCGAAGTCCAGGCCGAGCGGCACGCGGCGTGCGAGGTGCGCTGCATGCGACCCTCCTCTCGTACCTGCCTCGCGGTTTCGTTCCTCGCCATCGCCGCGGCGTACGGGTGCTCCGGCCCCACGAACGGGATGCTCGACCCCGGGGCAGATCAGCCCGCGGGAGACACCGCAGGCTCGGGGAGCAGCGCGACGACCGACCAAGGGAGCGGAGGCGGCGGAGGGAGCGGCACGACGACCGAGAGCGACGGCGGCACGGCCGCGGGGAAGGACGGCGCCGCGCCGGGGAGCGACTCCGGGGTGGCGCACGACGGCGGATCGGCCGACGCCGGCGTCGACGCGAGCACGTGCATCAACGCCGTGACCTCGCCCGGCTCGGGACATCACAACGCCGGCCAAGACTGCGGCGGTTGTCACGACAACTTGAGCGCGTCCATTCGCTGGACCGTCTCGGGGACGCTCTACAACGCCGCGACCGGCGGCTCGGCGGTGAGCGGCGCGACCGTCGTGGTCGTCGACGCGAACGGCAAGAAGCTCTCCTTGCCGACCTACGACAACGGCAACTTCTACACGACGACGGCGGTGACCTTCCCGCTCACCGTTCGCGCGACGAAGTGCCCGGCCGATCTCCACATGGTCAGCGCCGTGCAGAAGGGGAGCTGTAACGCGAGCGGCTGCCATACGAGCGCGATGCGGGTTCACGTTCCGTGAGGTAGCGGCCCGTCGCCGTCTTCGCCTTGGCGAGGCGCGCGGGCTCTCCTTCGAAGACGACGCGTCCGCCGGCGGCGCCGCCCTCGGGGCCGAGCTCGACGACCCAGTCGGCGGAGGCGATCACGTCGGGGTGGTGCTCGACGATGACGAGCGTGTCGCCGCGCGCGACGAGGCGCTCGAGCACGTTCAAGAGGCGTCGCACGTCGGAGAGGTGAAGCCCCGTCGTCGGCTCGTCGAGCACGTAGAGCGTGGGCTCGTGCGCCGCGCCGGCGGTGAGCTCGGCGGCGAGCTTCAAGCGCTGCGCCTCGCCTCCGGAGAGCGTGTTCGAGCCTTGCCCCAGCTGCACGTAGCCGACGCCGAGATCGCGCAGCGTCCCCAGTGGCCGCGCGATCTTCGGGTGCGCGGCGAAGACTTGCGCCGCGTCTTCGGCCGAGAGGTGGAGCACGTCGCCGATGGTGAGCCCGGCGTAGCGCACGTCGAGCGTGGCCGGCTCGAAGCGCGCGCCGCCGCACGACTCGCAGGGAGAGACGACGTCGGGGAGGAAGGCCATCTCGGCGACGATCGAGCCTTGGCCGTCGCACGCCGGGCAGCGGCCACCGGTGCCGGTGTTGAAGGAGAAGCGCGCCGGCGTGTAGCCGCGGGTCTTCGACTCGGGGAGCGCGGCGAAGAGCTTGCGGATCTCGTCCCACACGCCGAGGAACGTGGCCGGCACCGATCGCGGCGTGCGTCCGATGGGTGATTGATCGACGGCGAGCGCACGCTTTACCGCTTTGACGCCGGTGAGGGCTCCGAAGGTCCCGGGCGTCTCGGCGACGAGGCCCAGCGCCTTGCGGAGCGCGGGATAAAAGACGTGGCGCACGAGCGTGCTCTTGCCCGAGCCGGACACGCCGCACACCACGGTCATGCGTCCCGCGGGGATGCGGAGCGTCGCGTCTTTCAGGTTGTTCGCTCGCGCGCCGCGGAGCTCGAGGAACCGATCCGGCAGATCGCGCTTCGGGCGCTCGGTCTTCGCCGTCGCCCGGAGCGCCTCGGCGGTGGGAGAGCGCGGATCTTGGAGCACGCGCGCCGCCGGCCCCTCGGCCATGATGTGCCCCCCGCCGCGACCGCCGCCGGGGCCGAGGTCGATGACGTGATCGGCGGCGGCGATCGTCTCGGCGTCGTGCTCGACGACCAGCACGGTGGAGCCGGTGTCGACGAGGCCGCGCAAGTTCGCCAGAAGGAGCCGCGTGTCGCGCGGGTGAAGGCCGATGGTCGGCTCGTCGAGCACGTAGAGCGCACCGGTGAGCCCGCTCCCGAGCTGCGCGCTCAAGCGGAGGCGTTGCATCTCGCCGCCGGAGAGGGTGGACGCGGCGCGATCGAGCGCCAAGTAGCCGAGCCCCACGTCGGCGATGAAGGCGAGACGCCGCACGAGCTCGGCGTGCGGGGCGGTGGCGATCTCCTTCGCCCGGCCCGTGAAGCGGAAAGCGCGCACGAGCGCGAGCGCCGCCGCGACGTCGTGGTGAAGGAGCTCGGCGTAGGTGCGCCCCTCGAGCCGCACGCGCCGAGGGAGCGGCGCGAGGCGTGTGCCCTCGCACGCTCTGCACGGCACGGCCGTGAGCTCACCCTCACGATCCCGCTGAAATCCCGCCCCTTCGCAGGTCTCGCACTGCCCCTGCTTGGTGTTGAAGGAGAACCAGCGGGGATCGATCTCGGGGACGCCGGTGCCGCACGCCGAGCAGGTGCGCGAGGTCGAGAGCATGCGCTCGCTCGCCGAGGGCTTGGCGGTGGGAGGCCCCGAGGCCACGCGGAGAGCGCCCGAGCCCCACGCGAGCGCGCGATCGAAGACCGATCGATCGAGCGCTTCGAGCGCGCCGTAGTGCACGATGAGATCCACCGTGTGCTCCTCGCTCTTCTTGAGGCGCGGCGGAGGCTCGATGGGGACGATGGCGCCGTCGACGCGCGCCGTCGTGACGCGCGCGCGGGAAGCGTTGGTGAAGAGGTCGAGGTACGTCCCCTTTCGTGCGCGCACCGCCGGCGCGTACACGGTGGAGGGGCGCGTCCGCTCGTCGCGCGTCCCCTCTTTGGTGAGGCGCGCGAAGAGCTCGTCGCTCGAGAGCGGCTCCACCTTGGCGTCGCACTTCGGGCAATGGAGCTCGCCGACCTTGGCGTAGAGGAGCCTCAGGTAGTGCGCCGCCTCGGTGACGGTGGCGACCGTCGAGTTCGCGCCGCCGCGGGCGAGGCGCTGCTCGAGCGCGATCGACGGCGGCACGCCGGTGACGCGGTCGACGTCGGGGCGCGGCAAGGTCGGGAGAAATTGGCGCGCGTAAGGGGTGAGCGTCTCCATGAAGCGGCGCTGCCCTTCGGCGAAGACGACGTCGAAGGCGAGAGAGGACTTCCCTGAACCGCTCGGTCCCGTCACTACGCACAGCTTCCCGTGCGGCACCTCGCAGGAGATGTTCTTCAAGTTGTGCTCGCGCGCGTGCGTCACCGAGATGGCGTTCGGCGCCGGCTCGCGAGGAGCGGGCTTCTGGGCGGCCGCGCGCTTCTGCTTCGGCGTCGATCGGGCCGCTCCCTCGGCGCGTCGGGCCGCGAGGGCCAGCCCGGTCTTGGTCGCCTCGCTCGCCACCTCCTCCGGCGTGCCGCGCGCGACGACGACGCCCCCCGTGGGCCCGGCGCCGGGGCCGAGATCCACGACCCAGTCGGCGGCGGCGATGACGTCGAGATCGTGCTCGACCACCAGCACGCTCGCGCCCCGGGCGACGAGCGCCGTGAGCGCGAGGACGACGGCGCGGGTGTCTTCGGCGTGAAGACCTGCGCTCGGCTCGTCGACGACGAAGAGCGTCCCCTTCGCCTCTTCGGCGAGGGCGCGCGCGAGCTTCAAGCGCTGCGCTTCGCCCCCCGAGAGCATGCTGAGCGGCTGGCCCAGCGGGAGGTAGCCGAGCCCCACCTCCAAAACCGGCTCGAGCGCGCGACGAAGCACCGGATCGCGCTCTTTGCTTGGCGCGCCCGGGGGATCGAGGAGCGCGAGCGCCTCGTGCACGGTCAAGGCGAGGATGTCGGCGACGCTCTTCCCCCGGTGCTTGACCGCCAGCACCTCGGGGCGAAAGCGCTTGCCCTGGCACACCGCGCAGAGAAGCGCGACGTCGGCGAGGAATTGCATCTCCACCGTCTCGTAGCCTTCGCCCGAGCATGCCTCGCAGCGGCCGGAGCGCCCCTCGTCGCCTCCGACGTTGAAGGAAAAGTGCGAAGCGGCGAGCCCGCGCGAGATCGCCTCCGGCTCGGCGGCGAGGCGAGCGCGGATGCGATCCCACGCTTTCGTGTAGGTTGCAGCATTCCCGCGGGCGGTGCGTCCGAGCGGTGCTTGGTCGACCAACGTCGCGCGCGCCAGGGCCGAGACGCCGTCGAGGCCGTCGTGGGCTCCGGCGCGGGGGACGCTCGTGTCTCCGAGGGCGCGGGCCACACCGCGGTAGACGATGTCCTCGGCCAGGGTCGACTTGCCCGAGCCGCTCGGGCCGGTGACGGCGCACACCACGCCGAGCGGGATCTCGACGTCGACGTTCCTCAGGTTGTTCTCACGCGCGCCGCGCACGCGGAGCCAGCTCTTTGGCTTGCGCGGCGGAGCGGCTCGCACTTCGCTCGCCCTCTGCCACGCGCGCGACGTGGGGAGATCGCGCGCTTCGGCGAGCGCCGCCGGTGAGCCGTCGAAGAGGATGCGCCCGCCGTTCGTCCCTGCGCCGGGGCCGAGCTCGATGACCCGATCGCAGGCGCGGACGACCTGCGCGTCGTGCTCGATGACGAGCACCGTGTTCCCCGCGGCAGAGAGCTTCTGCATCACGCGGGCGAGGGCAGGGACGTCGCTCGCGTGGAGCCCTACCGTCGGCTCGTCGAGCACGAAGAGCGCCGAGGTGAGCGAAGCTCCGAGCGCGGTGGTGAGGCCGGCGCGCTGCGCCTCGCCGCCGCTGAGGGTGCGGGCCTGGCGATCGAGCGTCAGGTAGCCGAGCCCCACCTCTTCGAGGTACGCGAGACGCGAGGCGAGCTCGCTCGTGAGCCGCTTGCCTTGCGCGTCCTTCACGAGGAGCGCGCCGACGCGGGCGTGGGCTTCGGTGATGGTGAGGTGGTGCCACTCGGCGAGGTTCAGCCCGCCGACCCGGTAGGTGAGCGCCTTCTCGTTCAAGCGCGCGCCGCCGCACGCCGCGCATGCGGTGTACTCGCGGTAGCGCGCGAGAAAGACGCGCACGTGCATCTTGTAGGTGCGCCCCTCGAGCCACTTGAACCACGCGCGGACGCCGGGGAATTTCCCCCCTTCCCACGTCCCTTCGCCCTCGATGACGAGCGCGCGCTGCGCGTCGGTGAGCTTCTCCCACGCGACGTCCATGGGGATGCCGCGCTTCTTGGCGAACTTCGCCAAGACCTCGCGCTCCCACTCGGCGCTCGATCCCGACCACGCGCGGATGGCCCCTTGCTTCAGCGTGCGCGAAGGATCGGGGATGACCTTGTCCCAATCGACCGAGATGATCCGCCCAAATCCGCGGCACTCGCCGCACGCGCCGAGCGGCGAGTTGTAGGAGAAGAGCGCCGGCCGCGCCGGCTCGAAGGCGCGCGCGCACGAGGGGCACACGAGCCCGCGCACCACCGGGATGTGGCCGGCCTTCGTGCCGCCGTGATCGGGCTCGTGCGCGGCTTCGCTCTTCGGGTCGCGCTCGAGACGCACCTCGGTGCGCCCCGATCCGCGCTCCCAGCCGATCTCGATGGCTTGCTGGAGGCGACGGCGATCTTCCTTCCGCAGCTCGAGGCGATCGAGCACCACCTCCACGCGCACGTCGGGGGCCGTGGCTTCGCTCGGGCGCACGTCGTCGATCTCGCGCACCACGCCGGAGACGACGAGGCGGCGGTAGCCGTCTTTGGCGAGGTCTTCGCGGAGGGCGAGGAAGTCCTCCGCCGTCTCGGCGCGCACTGCGTAGCTCACGATCGCGCGGCCGCGCCCTTCGGCGAGGACGCGGGCCGCCGCGTCGACGGCCGACGTCGCGACGGCGAGCACGCCGCACGCAGGGCAGGTGGGGAGCGCCTCGCGGGCGAAGAGGCCGGCGAAGTACGGCTCGAGATCCGCCATCGTGGCGAGGGTCGATCGGCTCGATTTTACCGGGGCCCGGCGATCGACGGCGACGGTGGCGGCGACGGGATCGAGCATGTCGATGGGCGGCCGCTCGAGGCGCTCGAGGAACTGGCGGGCGTAGGGGCTGAAGCTCTCGACGAAGCGCCGCTGCCCTTCGGCGTAGAGCGTATCCATCGCCAAGGACGACTTCCCCGCGCCGCTCGGGCCGGTGATGGCGACGAGCTCCCCCGGCGCGAGGGTGAGATCGATGCCGCGAAGGTTGTGCGTACGGGCGCCGCGGAGGACGACGGGCAACATGGACAGGGCACTATGGGGACGATTTCCCCGCACGTCACCTGGTGACGGGCGCTGCCTCGTCTGCTACGGCCGCGTCGTCGGCAGAACCAGGCGGAACGTGGCGCCGGGCAGATCCTTCACGTCGCCTTGGCGCGCCGCCAGGGAGAGCACCCCCCCGTGCGCGCGGGCGATGCGGCTCGCCAGGGAGAGGCCGAGCCCGGTGCCGCCGGCGCGACCCGTCACCAGCGGATCGAAGATGCGGGTGGCCAGCTCCTCGGGCACGCCCGGGCCGTCGTCGGCGACCTCGAGGACGAGGCTCGCCTCCTCGAAGCGCGCGCTCGTGCGGATTCGTGGCGCTCGCGGGGAGGAGGCGTGGATCGCGTTCTCGTAGAGCACGTGGAAGAGGCGCGTGCAGAGACCAAGATGGGCACGCACGCGGGCGTCCTTGGGGATGACGTCTTCCCAAATCGCCATGCCGGGATCCATCTCCCCTCGCGCCGCGCACACGAGGTCGAACACCAAGATGGGCTCGGCGTGGGCCGGCTCGCCGCGGGCCAGCGACATCAAGTCGTCGACGATGCCGTGGGCGAGGCGCGCGTTCCGCTCGATCTTCTGGATGTGCGGAAGGCTCGCCGCCGGATCCTGCCGCGCGAGGTACGCGCTGGCGGTGATGATCTGGAGCGCGTTCCGTAGCTCGTGCGCCACCTCGGCGGCGATCTCACCGATCGCGATGAAGCGCTCACGTGTGGCCTCGTCGGAAGGAGGGGGCACGTCCACGAGGTTAGCGCTCTTTTCGCGCGTGAACAGCGTCACTTCGCCGGAGGCGCGGCGTGCGTTCCCCCGTCGGCCGCCGGGCCCTCGGGCGCGGGGCGCGCGCCGGCGTCTTCCTCGCCGGGGAGCGGCGGCATCTCACTGAGGTTCGGCAGGAGCACGATCTCGATGCGTCGGTTCTCTTGGCGCCCCGCTTCGTGCGCGTTCGTCGCGACCGGTTGATACTCGCTGTACCCCGCGGCCGAGAGCTTCGCCGCGCTCATCCCCGCGCCGACGAGGAAGCTCACCACCGTGACGGCGCGCCCGGTGGAGAGCTCCAAGTTGTTCTTGAAAGGGGAGGGGGGGACGACGGGAATGTTGTCGGTGTGCCCGGCCACCTCGAAGCGGCGATCGGGGAACTGCTTCAAGATGTGCGCGACCTCGGTGAGGGCGCTCTGCCCGTCTTTGGAGAGCTCGGCGCTGCCGGAGGGGAAGAGCACGCTCGCCGGGAGCTTCACCACCATGCGGCCGTGGCGCATGACGACTTGCAGCCGGCCGCTGTCGATCATCTTCCGGAACTTCTCGGTCATCGACTTGAAGACCGCGAGCCGCTTGTCGAGGTCTTCCTTCGCGTGACGAAGCTCTTCGAGCTCGGCGTGCGAGGCGTCGAGGTCGGCGGCTTGCGCGCTCGCCGTCTTCTCCGTCGCCTCGCGCGCGGTCTTCTCGCCGTCGCGCTCTTGCGTGCAGGATGCAAGCTGCGCGAGCGCCTGGCTCTTCTCGTCGGCGAGCTTCGTCCCCGTGCTCTTCTCCTGGTAGGCGAAGAGTCCGAGCCCCCCGACGGCGACGAGGAGACCCACGGAGGCGGCTTTGGCGAAGGCTCCGGGTTGCATGCGGCGATGGTACCGCGCGCACCCCGATCGCACAGGGATTACGCGATGCGCTCGAGGGCGCTACGGATGCGGCTCGGCAAAGGCGTTGGGCGCCTCGTCGATCGATCCACGAAGACGTGGACGAACGTCCCTTCGGCGCACGCCTCGTCGTCGCCGGCGGCGAAGATCGCGAGGGCGTAGGTGACGCTCGACGTGCCGATCTTGGCGACGCGGAGGCCGGCCTCCACGTCCGCGGGGAACGCGACCGATTTGCGGTAACGGCAGCTCGACTCGACACACACGCCGATGTGCTGGCCGGCGACGATGTCGAGGCCCCCCTCGGCGACGAGGTAGCGATTGATGACGGTGTCGAACCACGCGTAGTAGACGACGTTGTTCACGTGACCGTAGGCGTCGTTGTCCAGAAAGCGCGTAGGGACGGCGACGCGGTAGGGGAAGGCGTCTCGGCGCGCGGGGGGCGCGGGCTTCGGGCTCACGGCGTCACTCATAGGAGAGGGCTCCACGGAAGAGTTCGTGCATCGTCCGTTCGTCCACCTGGATCGGCGCGTTGTCGACGAGGCGACGCTGCACGATCGCGCCGCGCGTGAGCGCGTCGAGATCCGAAGCGTCGTAGCCGACGTGCGAGAGCCCGAGCGGCGTGCCCGTCGCGCGCATGAGCCGCGTGAGCTCGCGGGCGAGGAGCTCGGAGGCGGCTTCGCTGCTCGCGCCTTGGGTCCCGCTCGCGCCGCGCACGTCGGCGCCGAGAGCCGAGGCCGCCTCGAGGTGACGCTCGGGGGACGACGCCGCCGTCTTCCGAAACACGCTCGGTGCGTTCACCACGACCGAGATGCCATGCGGCACCATCGCCTCCGCGTCGGGGTAACCCGGGCAGCGGTAGTCGCGCACGAGCCCCGCGACCGAATACGACATCGCGTGCGGCAGGTGCACGCCGGAGTTGCCGAAGGCGATCCCCGCCAGCGTCGCCGCCCACGCCATCGCTTCGCGCGCCTCGGTGTCGCTCGCGTCCTTCACCGCTCGTTCGATGTACTTTCCACCGATCCGCAGCGCCTCACGCGCGCCGAGGTCGCTCCACGGGTTTCTCCCCTGGCTCATGGGGCGGAGCGTCGCCGCCTCCGGCTTCGGCCGCGCCGTGTAGGGGCGCGCGGTGAACGACTCGAGCGCGTGGCAGAGCACGTCGAAGCCGCTCGCGGCGACGACCATCGCCGGGAGCGTGCGCGTCACCGTGGGATCGACGAGCGCGTGGGTCGGCCGGAGACGCTTCGACACGATGCCGGTCTTGGCCTTCTCCGCCATCAGATCGAAGACGGCGATGCCGGTGCACTCGCTCCCCGTGCCGCACGTCGTCGGGCAGGCGAGGTGCGGCGGCATCGGGCCCGAGGGCACCGCGCGTCCTTCGCCGAGCGGCTTGTTCACGTAGGCGAGAAAGTCCGCCGGGTGGGTCGCGTACAGCAGCGCGGCCTTGCACGTGTCGATGACCGAGCCGCCGCCGACCGAGACGTAAGCGTCGAAGCGTCCCTCCTTGGCGAAGGCCGCGGCGCTCTGGAAGGACGCGTCGGTCGGCTCGACGTGCACGTCGTGGTAGACGACGCAGTCGATCCCGGCGCGCGCGATCGAGCGCTTGACGACGTCCACGTGCTCGAGCTCGGCGAGGGTGCGATCGGTGAAGAGCGCGACGCGCTTGGCCGCCGCCGCCCGGAGATGCTCGCCCGCCTCGGCCAGGCACCCGGCGCCGAACGTCACCGCCGAGAGATCGACGGTGAACGCCGCCTCGTTCCCCGGGGTGAGGGCGTAGCCGTGGCAGCAGCTCATGACGGGGAGCAGAGTAAGCCGGATTTCCCGCGGGCGCGGGCCGTCGTGACGAAGGGCGAATCGCCGCCTGCCGCGCCCTTGTGCTACTAACTCGCGCCCCGTCATGTCCGACGCCGTCGACTCCCATCTGCTCCAAGAAATCGCCGCGCGGCGCACGTTCGCGATCATTTCGCACCCCGACGCGGGGAAGACGACGCTGACCGAGAAGCTCCTCTTGTACGGGGGAGCCATCCAGCTCGCCGGCGCGGTGAAGGCCAAGCGCGGGCGCGCCAGCGCCGTCAGCGACTGGATGGACATGGAGCGCGAGCGCGGGATCTCGATCACGTCGAGCGTGCTCCAGTTCCCTTACCGCGGCCTCCACATGAACTTGCTGGACACGCCGGGTCACGCCGACTTCAGCGAGGACACCTACCGAACGCTCCACGCCGCCGACGGCGCGGTCATGCTCCTCGACTGCGCCAAGGGCGTCGAAGCGCAAACCAAGAAGCTCTTTCGCGTCTGCAAGAACCGGAAGATGCCGATCTTCAGCTTCGTGAACAAAATGGATCGGCCGGGGCGCGAGCCGTTCGATCTCATCGGCGAGGTCGAGCACGTGCTCGGCATCGGCGTCTATCCGGTGACGTGGCCCATCTACCGCGGCGCGACCTTCCGCGGGATCTGGTACCGCGGCTGGAAGAAGGGCGAGAAGAGCAAGGTTTACCTCTTCGACGCCGACCACGCCGGCTCCTCGACGCTCAAAGGATCCGAGGTCGCGCCGGTGCACGTCACCGGCCTCGACGATCCGAAGCTCAAAGACGAGCTCGACGAGGAGGGCTACGCGCGCCTCCGTGAAGAAGCCGAGCTCCTCGAAGAAGCGGGCGACGCCTTCGACCCGGCGCGCTTCCTCGCCGGCGAAGTGAGTCCGATGTTCTTCGGCAGCGCCATGAACAACTTCGGTCTCGAGGCGTTCCTCGATTCCTTCTGCGAGCTCATGCCCTCGCCCGTCGGTCGCGACAGCTCGAAAGGGCACATCGATCCGGCGAGCCCGTTCTCGGCCTTGGTCTTCAAGATCCAGGCGAACATGGACAAGGGTCACCGCGACCGCGTCGCCTTCGTGCGTGTTTGCTCGGGCAAATTCGAGCGAGGGATGAAGATCCTCCTCACGCGCACCAAGAAGACGATGCGCCTCGCCAATCCGACGACGTTCCTCGCGCAAGAGCGCACCATCGTCGAAGATGGCGTGGCGGGAGACGTGGTCGGTATCTACGACCCCGGCGTCTTCGAAGTGGGCGACACGCTCACCTCCGGGGCCGATTTCTCCTTCGAGGAGATCCCGAGCTTCGCCCCCGAGCACTTCGTCCGCGTCGGCATGCTCGATCCGATGCGCCGAAAGCAGCTCAAGAAGGGGCTCGACCAGCTCGCGCAAGAGGGGACGATCCAGCTCTACATCCCCGAGCGCGGCGGCGATCCGATCCTCGGCGCGGTCGGGCGCCTGCAGATCGAAGTGGTGAAGTACCGACTGAAGAGCGAATACGACGTCGACGCCCGCCTCGAGCCGATGAGCGTCGAGTTCGCCCGCTGGGTCGCGCGCGAAGACGGCGGCGAGCTCGATCTCCTCGAGTTCGATCGGCAACGCTGCGGCGTCCCCGCGCGCGACGTCCGCGGCCGTCCGGTCGTGCTCTTCGCCGGCGAATGGCAGCTCAACAGTGCGAAGCGCGAGTTCGCCGGCATCACCTACGCCGAGACCGCGCGCGGTGGCGCCGCCGCGAATACCGGGTAGCCAGCGCTTTCGCCGAGACCGGTAGCGGCGAGGCGTGTCTCCTGACACAATCGCCGCCCCCGCCGATGGCCGTCGCAAAGAAGAAGAGCTCGGGCACGCTCCCCAAAGCCGATGCGCCGCTCGTGCTCTACGTGGAGGACGCGGAGGACATTCGTCGCCTGCACGCCACCTACTTGAAGAAGGCCGGCCTTCGCGTGGTGGAGGCGGAGACGGGCCAAGAGGCGCTCGCTCGCGCCGCCGAGCAGACGCCCGATTGCGTGGTGCTCGATCTCGGCTTGCCGGGGATGGATGGCTACGAAGTGGCGCGGAAGCTCCGGGCCGAGCCGGCCACGGCGAACGTCCCCATCGTGATGCTCACGGCGCACGGCTTTCGCGCGCACATGCGTGAGGCCTCGGCGGCGGGCTGCGACGAGTACCTCGTGAAGCCGACGCCGGGCCCCGAGCTCGTGCGGGTCGTCATCGGGCTCCTCGCCAAGCGCCGCGCGGAAAGCCGCACCAGCACGCCGAGCTGACGCCGCGTCGCGCGCCCTCGCGAGCGCTCGCGCGGGGCCGCGAGCCCTTTCGCGATGGACGCGCGAACCCCCAGGTCGCCGCGCCTCAGGGGATGCACGACGCTGCGTCCAGCCTTCGACCCCTCGCTCCGCGGCGCTCACGCCGATTTTGGCCGCGCGAGAGAGCGCGACGGCGCGCGGCGAGCCGGCACGTGCGTTGCTCTTCATCCTCTCCGAGGTGAATCGATGACGAAGATCGGTGTGCTCGCGCTCGCGTGTCTCTTGGGGTCCGTGACGGCGTGTGGCGTGGCGGCGGACGACGACGCAGCGTCCTCGAGCGACGAGCTGGCGAGCCAGGCTTCGCGAACGGCTCCTTCGGATGCGCGCCCCCCCAAGGCGGGCGAAGCGACCTTCGCCCGCGATCTCACCGAGCGCGTCCTCGGCGTGCACATCGACGACAAGCCGCACCAGCACCCGCGCGTCGTCTACTCGGTGCGCTTGCCCGAGCTCGACCCTTCGGAGCAGCTCCGCGTGCGCGGAGAGGTCACCCTCTCGCGCTGCAACCCCAAGGACATCGCCGGGCAATCGGGGGATTCGGCCATCACTCCTTGCGACAGTCAGGACATGCAACGCGACCCCTACGACTACGCGCCCAACATCAGCGCGTCGTTCATCCTCGCGAGCTCTCCCACCGACGCGAACGGTCCGCGGATCGGCGACTGGTCGGAGATGACCTGCTCCGAGGGATTCCACCACTGCGCGCTGGCGCTCCCCGAAGCCGCGCTCCGCGACGTTCCCCGCGCCCAAGCGAAGTACGTGAACCTCGTCGTCACGAGTGACGCGAACGGCAAGAACGCCCGGAGCTACGACGTGATGGAGGTCGAGCAGGGCCACGGCGCGCTCGACGTCACGCGACTGGGCAAGGGGGCCGACGAGCACGCGCTCACACGGAGCTCGAACGCGCTCCTCGCCTCGGGGAACATGAGCATCACGCAGACCGCCGACGAGGGCGACACGAAGATCCTGCGGAAGCTCTATCAAGTGCGCCTCGACGGCTTGAAGGGGAAGGACGTGGTCGACGTCGACGCTCACATGCACGTCGTCCTGGGGAACGGCTTCACCTGCGACCCGCTCGTCGTCGCCGACGTCATCGTGACCGAGGATCCCGGCGCCACGACTCCGACGCGGAAGCACGACAAGAGCCTCACCACGAAGAACGGCCACAACTGCAGCGACCATTCGAACGACGGGTGCGGCTACCGCGAGTCGGGGGCCGCCCAGCTCGACGACGACACGCCTTCGACGATGTTCGTGACGTATGTGGGGAGCGCCGCGCGATCGTGCGCTGCGCCGAACGGCAGCGACACGTGGCATCTGGTCGGCAAGGACGGCGCGATGACCGCCAACGTGCGTCGCTGACGCGCGCGTCGCGCCGGACCGGTCTCAGTATCGGTGCCGCCACACGACGTCGACGAGCGTGCTCCCCAAGTTGCCGAACATGGTCTCGAGCGACCACGACGGCTTGAAGCGCCACTCGAAGATGCCGAACACTTGATCGGGTTGATCCGGCGGCGGGAGCCCGAGCACCGTCGCCACCCCCACCGAGATGTCCTTGGCGATCTGCACGTCCAGCTGCGGGCGCGGGTTGTTGTTGCTGCTGGTGTCGACGCGCACCGCGGCGTTGTCGAGCCCGGTCAGGTTGTCGATGGCCTTGTTGAGGCCCGCCGCGGCCACGCCGCCGCCGGCGTTCGCCGCTTGCACGCTCGAAGACTGCGCGTTCGTCTGCGCCTGGCTGTCGGCGGTGCCGAAGAGGATGAGCGCGAGGATCTCGTTTTGCGGACGCGCGGGCTCGGAGCGGAGCGCCACCCTGCCGGTCTTGAGCGGGCCGACGAAATCGGCGAAGACGCGCGTGCCGTCGGGCGCCGTCCACTCCGCCGTCACGACCACGTCGGGGTTGGCCGGGTCCTCGACGAAGGTCACTGTGCCCTGGTCGATGGTGAAGAGCTTCCCCTGGACGTCGAGCGTTCCGTTCTTGAGCTGGAGCTGCCCGGTCATCCTCGCCTTGTCGGTGAGCTTCAGCGTGGTGCGCCCGGCGACGTCGATCTTGAGCCCGGCGCCGCGCGTGACCTGGACGTCCTGACCGAGCTTCAGGTTGACCGTGATGGGGGTCCCTTCCTGAGGGACCTCGGGGTGGACGTCCTTCGCGCTGAGCGGCACGACGACGAGCTCGGTCCCGCGGCGCACGCCGATGTGCACGTCGGTGCGGGCCTCGAGGCTCTGCACCGTGTGCTTGTCGGTTTGGGTGAGCTGCGTGTGCCACCGCGGGAGATCGACGTCGATCGTGTAGCCGCGGCCGTCATCGTGGGCCGCGAGGTTCACGTCGCCGTACGCCTCGCCGAGCGCGACACCTTCCGAGCCAATGGGGACCCCCTGTCCGTCGGGGACGCGCACCGTGGCCGTCGCTTGCTTGAACGTGACGCCGTCGAATTTCGCTTCCCCCTCGGTGAGAACGAGCCCCGTGGTCGGTCGGGCTGCGCCGCTCGAGAGCCGCACGGTGCCGTCGGGGCGGATGTCGACGCGCCCTTGCACGTCGCGTAGCTCTTCGCCCCAGGTGGGGATCTGCAGCGAGCCGCCGGTGAGGGTGAGCGCACCTTCGGCCTCGGCCGAAGCGGGGCGTCCGCTTCGCGCGGGGACGAAGCTCGCCTTCACGTTGGCGTCCACGCGCCCGTCGAGCCCCTCCACCGCGCCGCTCACGAAGGGCTGCGCCGCGCTCGCGCGGAAGCCTTGTGCGGCGAGGCCGAGCGTGATCGGCTGCGCGGGATCGAGCGAGGGGACCACCGCGCTCCCCCACAAGATCCCCGACTTGGCGTGGAGGTCGGCGTAGCCGTCGGTCTGCTCGAGGTGCGCGGCCAGCGTCACGACGCCGGCCTTCGCCTCGGCCTTCACCGTCGCCGAGGGGTAGCGACCTTGCGCCACGCGAAGCCCGGTGAAGGCGAGGTCCACCTTCGCCGTGGCGTCCTTGTGAAGATGCTCGAGGGCGAAGCTCCCCTCGAGCTCGCCGCGCACGCGACGCGAGGCCACCTGCGGCAGCGTATCGAGCCCGAAGCCGGTGAGGCTCCCGCGCATCGAGGCCTCCCACGCAGCGTCGAGGCCGCGATCGACGAGATCCGACGCGCCGACGAGCAGCTCGGCGTTTCCTTCGAGCAGGCGCTTGCCCCGCGATCCACCGGCGAACGCTGCGGCGAGGGTGTTGCCGTCGTAGCGAGCGGCGATCCTCCCGTCGACCGGCGCGCGGTTCGGTGCGTGCGCGCCGTGCAGACCGACGACGTCGAGGTTCACCGCGAGGTTCGGCGCGCGTGACGTGCCGATCCCCACGAGCTCGGCGGCGGCGTGCCCCTCGAGCCCTTTCGTGCCGAGCCACGCCGGGAGGTCGGCGAGCTTTCGCTCCGGCGTGACCACGCGGAGGCTGATTTCGGCGCCTTCGAGCACCTGGGGGGCGTCGCTCGGATGCGCGGCGAGCTTCTCCCACGGAAGCGCCGCCTTGCTGTCGAGGGCGACGAGCGCCCCTCGTGCGTCGAAGAGGCGCGCCGCGAGCTCTGTGGCTCCGGTGCCGAAGTCGACGCGTACGTCGGCGCCGGCGTCGATGTCCGTCACCCGCCACGGAGGCGCCTCGGCCACCGTCTCCTCGCCCACGCCGGCGATCGCCTTCGCCTTCCCCGCAAGCACGAGCCCGGTCGTCCGCAGCGAGAGCCCAGCTTGCACCGGTGCGGCGAGCGCTTCGCGCCCCACGCTCCCTTCGAACGCGACGACGCCGCGACGCTCCCCGAGCATCTCGTCTTCGGCGGGGAAGAGCGCAGGGGTGCGCGCGAGATCGATCGTGCCGGCGAAGCGAAGGATCCCCACGCCGTCGCGCCACGCGTTCGGAGACAGAGCGTTTCCCGCGAGGGCGAAGTCCTCGGCGTGGAGCGTCACGCTGGCCATGTGCTCGAGGTGCGCGTCGACCCTGCCCGTCACCTTCCCGGCGTCGACACGAAGGTCGACGTGGGCCGCGCCGGTGCCGAACTTTTCGACGAACGCGTCCTCGACGTCGAGCCTCACGGTGCCGGAGGTCTCGGCGCCGCTCGTGTGGAGCGACGCCTCGACGTTCACGTTCCCCTTCGCCGGGAGCCGTGTGCCGACGAGGGCTGCGACGCGAGCGATCTCGATCTTCTGCCCGTGCACTTCGAGGTCGAGGCGCCCGCGCTCGATGCGCGCCGAGCCGTCGAGATCGCCGCCGAGGCCGCCGACCCTCGCGCCGGAGACTTCGACGACACCGCGAGCCGCGGTCACGCGATCCACGTGGGCGTCGAGCCGCACGCGACGCTTCTCCACCGCGAGGTCGATTCCGCGCACCGTCACGGCGCCTCCGCGCGTGTCGAGCGTCGCCGTTGCTTCGACGCTCGGCGCCGTCCCTTCGCCGGGATCGAGCTTCGTCTGCACCGCGGGGGCGCGAGGATCGCCGCGCACCGTCGCCGTCGCGTGCGCGAAGCGAAAGCCTCCCAGCGTGAGCCCTTGCCCCTCGATCGCGAGGTCCACGCGCGGCGCGCGAAGAGGCCCGTGCACCGTCCCCTGGACGTCGGCGCGATCGATCGTCGCCGACCCGCTCGGCGCGAGCCCTTCGCCGTGCGCGCTTACCTTGGCGTCGAGCGTCTCGGTCGCGAGATCGATCGACCCCACCGCCCGCGCGGTGGCGCGCCCCGTCGAGACGGCGCCGACGCGGCTGACTCTTCGCAGGTCGGGCGCGGCGCTGGCGATGTCGAAGTCGAGGCGGGCGCCGCGCGGCGTCGGGCGCAGATCGATCGCCACATCGGTCGGAAGCCCCGGCTCGTCGACCGGCCCTTGGGCGTGGAGGCGGGTGCCTGCGCCCTCGGGGGCGAAGTCGCCGTGAAGGCGCACCTTCGGCACGCTCTGTCCGGCGAGGCTCCCCTCGGTGGTGTCGACGGCGAAGGTGCCGCGCGCTCCTTTGGCGTCGGCGCGCAGATCGAAGGTGGCGACGCCGCCGAGGTCGGACGCCGGCGCCTGGGCGACGAACGCGCGAAGATCGATCCCCTTCGAGGTCGCGCGTCCGCTCACCGCGATCGACGCCGCGTCGCGATCGTCCATCGACGCGAGGACCACGCGGGCCGAGGCGTCGGCGACGCCGGGCCCCGCTTCGAGGTGGGCCGTCACGTCGAACCCGCTCATCGGACCGTGCGCCTCCACGTGCGCCGCGACCGGTGCCGCCACCGGCGCGCCCGGGATCAGCACGCGCACGACGTCGGGCGTGGCGTGCGGAACGTCGAGCCTGAGGTCGATGCGCTCTTCTTCGAGGGCGAGATCGGCGTCGAGCGGCACGCCTCCCATCTCTCCGGCGAAGGTCACGTGACCTCCGAGGGGCAGGGGCCCGCCGGTAGGCAAGTGAATCGCGCCGGTGACACGTCCGTAGGATCCGCCGTGCTCGGGGATGCCGCGGGCCGTGACGTCGGCGCTCTTCACCGTGACCGTCACGTCGAGAGGGTGCGGTGCGCGCACGTCGACCGAGGCCGCCACCGAGTCGGCGTCGAGATCGAGGTAAGGCCCTCCACGCGCCGGCGTGCCGTGTACCCAGCCGTGGGCCACGGCGACGTCGGTGACGGAGAGGGTCACGCCGGGCGAAGGGGCAGAGCCCGGGGCGCTCGGCGTCTTCTCGGCAAATGCCGCAGCGAAGCCCGCCCGTCCGTCGGGGGCTTGGTCGAGATTGACGTCGGCGTAGTCGATGCGCACACCGGAGATCGCGAGACGAATCGGTCTTCCGCGGAGGAGCGAAAGGACCAGCGCGGCGGTGTCGATGCGTGCGTCGATGCCCTCGGCGAAGACGATCTGCTTGCCGTCCATGCCGACGATGCGGGCGCGCGCGCCGGTGATCCCCCCGGGATCGACGTGCCCGAGCCCCTCGATGCGGAGCTTTCCTTCGAAGAGCGGATCGATCGCGGCGTTCACGTCGGCGAGGAGCGTGCGCCTCGGCCCCGGGAGATTCACGTGCACGACCACGCCGCCGAGCGCGGCGAGGACGAACACCAGCGCGTAGCCGAGGCTCGTGCCGCCGCCCGCGAGGATCCTGCGCGCGCGCATCAGAACGCCTCACCAATGCCGAAGGCCACGCCGATCGGGAGCCCGAGGATCGTCGGCGGCTCGCCTTCGATCTGATCGTCGTACGCCTTGGACCCGGCGGGTGCGGCGCCGGAGGAGACGAGCGTGTCGGTCCCTTGGAGGCCGGGGATGCGGTAGCCGATGTCGAGACGAACCGGCCCGACCGGCGTGTCGTAGCGTGCGCCCGCCCCGCACGAGAGGTGCGGGCGATTGAAGCGGAAGTCGACCTGGCGCGGGGAGACGTCGCTCGCGTCACAGAAGCCGGCGAGCTCGAACGGCCCGCTCACCTTGAAGCGCAGCTCGAGGGCGGCCTCCCACAGCGTGAGCCCGCCCACGGTCATGGAGCAGCGGCGCTTCTCCTCGTCGGTTTGCGGGTTGTCGCACTGGCGCGAGGCCTGGAGCGCCGCGAGATCGGGGTTCAAGAAGGGGATGAGCGTGTGCGGGCCGATGCCGCGGAGCGGATAGCCGCGGTTCGAGCTCGGTCCTCCGGAGAAGAGCCCTCGGAAGTACATGATCTGGAACTCGCGCGTGCGATCGGCGCGGTTCTGATCGGTGAGGTCGTCGGTGAGGTGGTTCTCGATGATGTCGCCGTAGTTCCGAGGGAAGAGAAACCCCGTGGCCACGCGCGTCGCCAAGGTGAAGCGCCGCCCGAGCGGCACGTAGCCGCGCGCCTCGGGCTGGAGCTTCACGTCGGAGGCGTGACCGCCGAAGGGCCCGCCCGCCACTTGGAAGTCGGTGCCGACGTAGATCCCTTTGCGCGGGTGAATTCGATCGTTGCGAAGATCGAGGTTCACGATGAGCTCGGGCGCGGAGACCACGAGCGTGCGGAGCGCCGGATCCAGATCGCCCTTGTAGGTGAAGGGGTTCTCCACGTTCAGGTTGTGGAGCAGGCTCGCGTAGACGATGCCGCCGAAGACGCGATCGACGCCGACGGCGCCCTTTACCTCGCGGTAGCCGAGGACCGCGCTCGTCTCCGGGAGCTTCGGCGGCAAGAAGGGGAACACGTTGAGCTCCGGGCGCACGAAGCCCTGGGTGCGCGCTTCGAAGAGACCGGGCTGACGCAGCTCGAGCCTCAGCTTCTCTTCCGGGAGAAGCTGGGTCGGCTTCACGACGTTGTCGATGCGCAGCGGGTAGAAGACGATGCCGGGCCGAAACTCGACGCTGAAGGTGCGCATGCCGCCGAGAAAATTGTGCGCTTCCCACCCGGCGAGGGCGTGCACGTCGCTCTTGGTGGCGTCGAACTCCACGCCGCCGCCGAGCTTCACCGCGTGGAGCCGCGCCTCTTCGAGCTTCACGGTCACCGGTACGACCGTCGCGTTCGCGTCGGAGAGATCGGGCTTCACGTCCACCGAGGCGAAGACCCCGAGATCGAGCGCCGCTTGCCCCGCGGCGTCGAGGGTCGCGGTGGAGTAAGGAGCGCCTTCTTCGAGATCGAGCGCGCGGCGCACCGGACCTTCCGGGAGATCGCCGAGGCCGACGAGCGTGACCTTGCCGAGCGTCGCCAAGGGGCCGGTGTGCACGTCGAGGTCGACGTCGGCGGTGTGGGTGACGAGATCGACGGCGGCGTGCTTCTGAAGCGTGGCGTGCGCGTAGCCCGCGTCGGTGAGCTTGCGGAGCGCAGCGTTGGCGGCGTCGTCGAACGCTTGCTCGTCGAAGGGGGTGTTCGGCCGGAGCCCGCGCTGCGCTACGCGCTTCACGACCTTTTGCTGCGCCTCGGACAGCGCCTCGACGCCGTTCACGCGGACCCGGCGCACGAGGATCGGCGATCCCTCCTGCACGACAATCTCGACACGCACGTGCTTCGGCGAGACCTGGAACACGCGCGCCACGCGGGCGTGCGCCTCGTAGTAGCCGCGCGCGCGGTAGAAGCGCTCGACGCGCTCCATGTCGCGCTGGAGCACGAAGCGATCGAAGACCTCGTAGTCGTAGACGACGCCGCGGAAGAGCCCGAGGAATTTGGGGCTCGGTGACGTCGCCAGCTTGTCCTCGACGTCGTCCTCGTCGACCGCGCCTCCGCCCACGACGTCGACGGCGTCGAGCGCTTGACGGCCTTCGGCGAGAGGCTTCGCGCATCCGCCGAGAGAAAGGAGCGAGAGCGCCGCGAAGAGCGAGAACGTCGCGCGCGCGCCCCGCTCGAGCTGCGACGCGCGGGAAGACACGGGAGCGCGGAAGCAGTACGCTACCCGGTCCGATGCGGCAAGCGAGGGTCGCTCGAAGATGCGCCCCGCGCCGCGCCGCGGAATCACCCCACGCGGGGCGTGCGTGGGGGCGCATCGCCGGCGCGCTGGCCGTCGGATTCGCTGCGGGGGCGCTGGGCGTCGTGGCGGCGTGCAGCGGCGAAGCGCTGCCTCATCCCACGTTCGTGTCGCAGCCCACTTCGGCGCTCGTGGAGGTGCCATTTCCGCCGCCCCCTGGTCGTCCCGAGGTCATCCCCGCGGAGCCGAAGCTCACCGCGCTCCCCTCGGGCTACGACGGCGGCTGGGGAGACGTGCCGCCTGATCCGGTGTGGATCGACGGAGGCTGGCAATGGTCGGGGCAGCATTGGTCGTGGAAGCGCGGGCGTTGGGTCGCGATGCCGAAAGGGATCGTGTACGCGCCGTGGACGACCGTGCGTCGCGCCGACGGCGTGCTCTTCTTTGCCCCCGGCGCGTTCCGCGATGCGAGAGGGAACCAAGTCGACGATCCGCCGGCGCTCGCCGTGGCGCTCGCGACCCCCGGCGCCGACGCCGCGATCCCCGAACGCGGCGGACGTCGCGACGGTGGGCGCGGCGCCTTCGAAGCCGGTGCGCTGCTCGAGCTCCCCTCGGCGTGGCACGTCGCAGACGGCGGGCCACCCACCGACGGCGCACCGGGCGAGCACGTCGAGGACGCGGAGGCGGTCCGGTGATCGCCTTCGGCTTCGTCGTCATCGCCTTCGCCGCGTGGGTCACGTTGCACGTGGCGTTGGTGTCGGGGCTCACGCGTCGCACGCCGCGCTGGCGCGCGCTGGCGGCGCTCGTCGTGCCGCCGCTCGCGCCCGTCTTCGCATTTCGATCGGGCATGCCTCGCCGCGCCGTCTCTTGGTGCGTCGCGCTCGCGATCTACCTCGTGGGGCTCGCGGCGATCGGGCGCTGAAGATCAGAAACGGACGCAGAGCCCGGGGCACGGCGCGATCGCCGCGTCGACGCGCGCCGGCGCGAGGGCGGCGCTCGACGTCGTGCCGTGCGGCGGGCCGAGGAGCGGGTGGGTGTCGTTCACGCCGCCGATCAGGAGATCGACGCTCCACGCGACGCCGAGCCCGAAGGCGGTGCCGATCACGTCCCAGGTGAAGTCGCGCCACGAAGGATCGCCGAAGCCCGTCATGTCGAGGAGCTCCTTCCCCGCTCCGGCGGCCAAGGCCACGGCGCCGCCGATCAAGAGCCGACCGTATCGCGGCTCCACGAAGGTCGAGGAGACCCCGTACGCGCCGGCGGCGATCCCCGCCGACACCCCGAAGTGGAGGAGCTTGTCCTTGCCGAACCAGGGGTCGGGGTCGCTCGCGGCGTAGGCTCGTGGAGTCGAAAGGACTACCGTAAGCCCCAAGGTAAGCGCGACGATCCGCCGAGACATTCGCACAATCTAGGCGAACTTCGCCGGTAAGTGCGCTTGTCCCCCCGGCCGGGAGCAAAACTGGCGTATTCTTTCGCCCGGTCCCGGCCTGAACATGCGCCCTGTCGCGAACGAGTCCAAAATCCCGGTGGGAGCGCTCCTCGTCGGGAAATACAAGGTCACACGCGAAATCGGCCGCGGGGGGATGGCGGCCGTCTATGAGGCGGAGCACATCGGCCTCGGCAAGAAGGTCGCCGTCAAGGTGCTCGCCCAAGAGCTGTCGGCCTCGACCATCGTCATCGAGCGCTTCTTCCGCGAGGCTCGCGCCGCCGCGAGCGTGAAGAGCCCGCACATCGTCGACATCTACGACTCCGGTCGCCTGGAGGACGGTCGCCCCTTCATCTGCATGGAGATGCTCGAGGGCGAGTCGCTCTACGATCGCATGGCGCGCATCCGCCTCATCGATCCGCAGACGACGGTGCGCATCATCAGCCACTGCGCCAAGGGGCTCATGAAGGCGCACGCGGCGGGGATCGTGCATCGCGATCTCAAGCCGGAGAACATCTTCATCACGAAGAGCGAGGACGGCGAGGAGATCGCCAAGATCCTCGACTTCGGCCTCGCCAAGTTCTACGCGCCGGTCGCCACCGATCAGAAGGCAGCGCGCCTCACGCGCGAAGGCGCGGTCTTCGGAACACCGGCGTACATGTCCCCCGAGCAGGTGAAGGGGCAGGGGTCGGTCGATCATCGCGCCGACCTTTGGGCGCTCGGCTGCATGGCCTTCGAGTGCCTCATCGGTCGCCCGGTGTGGAACACCGATCAAGGCGTGGCGATGACCTTCGCCGCCATCGCCACGTCGCCGGTCCCCACGCCGTCGAAGCTCCGTCCCGATCTCCCCGCCTCGTTCGACGAGTGGTTCAGGAAGGCGCTCGAGCGCGAGCCGGAGAACCGCTTCCAAACGGCGAAGGAGCTGGCCGAGGCGCTTCAGCGGGCGTTCGGCTCTCCGTCGGCGTCGTTCGTCGCCTCGTCCGACTTCACCGATCCGCGCTCGGCGAGCGGCCCGCAGCGTCTCGGCTCCGGCCCCATCGATCTCCCGACCTCGCGGATGCGCTCGCCGGTGAGCGGCGAAGGGGCCGACGACACCGTCCCGTCCACGCCGCTCGCGGTCATGCCGCCGAGCTTCCCGTCCGATCCGTCGAGCTCGCCGCACCTGAGCGCTGGATCCGATCGCTCGCCGCGCCCGATGAATTTGAGCGCGAACGAGATGCCGCCGATGGCGCGAAGCTCGCAGATGACGAGCTCGCAGGCGCTCCCCGCGCCGCCTTCGCCGCTTCGTTGGGTGCTGTCGTCGGTTGCTCTGGTGGGTGCGTCGGTGGTGGCGTTCGTCGTCTACACGAACGTGCTTCGCCCGCAGGTGTTCGTCCCTGTCGTGCAGTCCACGGCGACGATGCCGAGCGCCGATCCCTCGGCGCACGCGGTGGAGACGCAGCCCGCGGCCGACGAGCCCAAGTGGTCGCAAGCGCTGGCCGAAGGGCAGAAGCTCTTCACCGGCGGCGACATCCCCGGCGCGCTCAAGCGCTTCAAGGAGGCACAAGACGTCGGCGGAGGCGCCACCGCGCGAGCGTACTTCGAGCAGGCCAAGGCGGCACAGTCGGGCACCGGCCTCTGCAAAGAGGTCGCCTTCGGTCATCCCCGCACCGGCATCGCCGGCGGCATCGGTCGCCCCACCGTGGCCACGGTGGGGAAGGGGGCGCTCGTCTCCTGGACCGACGATCACGAGCAGGCAGGGCACGACCACGCCTACGCGGTGCTGGTGGACGAGACCGGCCACGCGATCTCCCCCGTGCGCGATCTCACCCCCGAAGGGACCGAGATCGTCCGCCCGTCGCTCCTCACGGTCGGCGATCGCGCCGTCCTCCTCTATTGGGACAAGGGCGGGCGCGAGGCCGGCGTGCACGTGCGCTGGATCGACGCCGACGGCCGCATCGGCGGATCGAGCGTCCTCGTCGGCGCCGCGCGTCCCGGCGCGTACTGGCCGGCGATGGACCGCGGGCCCGACGGGTTCTACGTCGTGTGGCAAGACGACCGCGATCGCGAAGGCGACGACATCTTCTTCCGCAAGCTCTCGAACGACCTCGAGCCGCTCGGACAAGAGGTTCGTGCCACCGACTACATCGGCATCTCCGGGCATTTCGTGAACGCGCGCGTCCCCGCGGTGGCGGTGGCGAGCAACACGCTCTTCATCGCTTACAAGGTCGAGCGCGAGCCGCTCCACGTCATCTACCGCATGCGCCTCGCGCTCAACGGTCCCGACACGGCGAAGGGGCTCGACGAGCGCACGAGCGGGACGCCCGTCCCGCCGGCGCCGCGCGGCAAGCCCTCGGCGAACATCGATCGCGAGCTCGGCGACGTCGTGGTGGTGAACGAGGACAAGCTCCCCGGTGACGCCCCGGCCATCGCCTGCGGCCGCGAGGGCTGCTTCGTCACCTGGAACGGCGAGCGCGGCGGTGCGTACGCTTCGCTCATCGAGCCGGCGGAGGGGAAGGTCCTCTGGCGGAAGCGCCTCGCCGACAAGGGGAGCCACCCTTCGCTCGGCGTCGGCGTCGACGGCATCGTCGCCGTCACCTACTTCGAGGCGGGGCGCCTGAAGCTCGCGCCTCTCACCCGCGACGGCGTCGGCCCTTCGAGCACCCTCGGCAAGGTGACCGGCGATCAGCCGCGCCCTTGGCTCGCCGCCGGCAAGGCGAAGGGCGAGTGGTACCTCGCGTGGCAGGACGCCGAGGCCGCGCACACCGAGGCGTACGTCGCGCGAGTGGTCTGCGCCTCGCGGTGAGCCTCTCGGATCGGCCGTTCCTCGAGGCGCTCCTCGCCTCCGTCGTCGTGACCGCGCTCGTGACCGCGGCGTCGACGTTCCTCCCCGACAAGCACGTGGCCACCGCGGTGGGCGTCGTGTTCCTCGGCGCCACGTGGATGCTCGTCTGGCGGCGTGACGACGCAGCCGTCCTCCGCGCCGGCCTCTCGTTCGGCGGCCTGGTGCTTCCGGGCCCGCTCGATCTCGAGCGCGCTCTCCGCGCTTCCCTCACGGCGCTGGCTTGGGCGCTCGCCTTCGCCGCCGTCACCTTCGTCCCCTTCTATTTCGGCTGGCGCACCTGGTGGAAGCCGCACCTCCACTTCAGCCTCGCCGTGAGCCCGATGACGGGCCTGAGCGAGCTCCTCGGCCAACTCGTCATCATCGCGCTCCCCGAAGAGGCCTTCTACCGCGGCTACCTCCAGTCGCGCCTCGACGAGGCGTTCACCTCGCGCGCGCGCATCTTCGGTGCGAGCGTGGGGCCGGGGCTCCTCGTGGCGAGCGCCATCTTCGCGCTCGGCCACTTGGCGACCATCCGCGATCCCACGCGCCTCGCCGTCTTCTTCCCCGCGCTCCTCTTCGGCTGGCTCCGCGCGCGCACCGGCGGCGTCGGCGCGGGGATCGTGTTCCATGCGCTCTGCAATGTCTTCTCCGAGATGCTCGGCCGCGCCTACGGCGTGTATTGAGAGGGCCGAAGGCGTGGTAGAGCGAAGGGCGCATGCCGCGCGCCGCTCTCTTCGACATGGATCGCACGCTCGTGCGGCGCGAGACGGCGACGCTCTACGTGCGCTACCAGCGCGCCATCGGCGAGGCGACGTGGCGTGACACGGTGCGCGTCGCCTACTGGGTGGCGCAGTACACGCTCGGCATCGTCGACGCCCCCGAGGTCGCCTCGCGCGCGCTCCGCTCGATGATCGGCACGCCGGAGACCGCCTTCTCCGCCCGCTGCGACGACTGGTTTCGCACGTGGGTCGAGCCGCACGTGACCGACGGCGGGCGCCGCGCGGTGGAGATGCACCGCGCGCGCGGCGACGTGCTCGCCATCGTGACCGGCGCGTCTTCGTACAGCGCGCGGCCGCTGGCGCGTCGCCTGGCGATTCCTCACGTGGTGGCGAGCGAGCTCGAGGTCGACGCGAGCGGCCACTTCACCGGGCGCGTCGTCGATCCGCTCTGCTACGGCCACGGGAAGATCGCGCGCGCCTCGCTTCTTGCCGCCGAGCTCGGCTTCGATCTCCGCGAGGCGACGTTCTACAGCGACTCGTACACCGACTTGCCGCTCCTCGAGCACGTCGCCGAGCCGATCCTGGTGAACCCCGACGCGCGCCTCCGCCGTGTCGCCAGGCAACGCGGTTGGCCGATCCAGCGCTGGTGAGACTCAGGACACTACGGAATCACGAACTTCAAGTACACCTTGAAGGCGGTGCCGTCGGTGCCCGAAGGGGCGCAGGAGATGGTCTGCAGCTGCTGATCGAACATCGCGTCGGTGATGGTCGCGTTGCAGCTCCCCATGTTGTCGTCGCCGATGGGGTCGCTGTCGATCGCCTGCACGTGGAACGACGTCTTGATCTCCAGCGCCTTCGCGCCCGTGATGACCGTCTGGTTCCACGTGGGCGTGTAGGTGTTCGAGCCGTTGTCGGTCTGCCCGGCGTGGTTCTGCACCGTGATCTTCAGGTACGGATCGGGGGCGCCGTTGAACGGATCCCACGCGCTGCCGTCGCGCTTCGTGGCCGCGAACTCGCCGCGCACGGCGACGATGTTCCAGAGCGCGTTCGGGTCGACCTTGCACCCGCCGCTGCAGGTGCGGCCGGCGCCGCACACGGTGCAGGCGTCGCCGCTCGCGCCGCAGGCGCTGGTGGTGTTCCCGGGCATGCACCCGGTCGGTCCGCAGCAGCCGGCGCAGCTCGCCTTGCACGAAGGATCGATGCACGCGCCGCTGTTGCACGCCTTGCCCGAGTCGCACACCGCGCACGTCTTCCCGCCGTGGCCGCACGCGGTCGTGTCGTCGCCTTGCTGGCAGACGCCGTTCGCGTCGCAGCAGCCGGCGCAGGTGTTCGTGTCGCAGTGCGGAGGGCCCGCGTCGTCGCCGCCGCCCGCGCCGCCGTCGTCACCTCCACCGCCACCGCCGCCCGCGCCGTCTCCTCCGAACGAGGCGAGGGTGCAGTCGACGGTCTCTTTGGAGAGCGAGGTGCCGAGCGCCTTGGCGAGGATGGCGCCGGCGCAGGTGGTGAAGGTCGCGCCGCAGCCGGGGGTCGACGCGCAGGTGCTGTCGATCTCTTTCACCGGCCCGTCGCCGAACGGGAGGAGCAGCTTGCCGAACGCGCTTGCTTTCCCGTTTTGCGAGTAGAAGGCGTCGATGCACGTCGAGCCGGCGCCGAGCGTGCACGTCTTGCAGTAGTCGGCGGCGAGTTGCTTCTGCGCTTCGGTCGGCTGCGCGCCGTTCACCGCGCTCGGCAAGCACGCGCCCACCGGCGAGCCGCTGCACGAGGCGGTGGCCAGGCAATCCTTGGCGGCGGCGAGGACGGTGGGGTTCAGGTTCGAGGCGAGCTGCGAGCAGCTCGCTGCCATCGTCTGATCGCAGTTCGTCCCCCCCGTTGCGCCGGCGCTGCTCGCGCAGCGCGACGCGGCGTCGGAGAGGGCGCCGCAGAAGTCGTCGCTCGGCGAGCCGTTGGTGCCGGTGGCGCACCCGACGTGGGCGAGGAGACCGAAGACGGCCACGCTCGCGAGCCTGAGAGTCCAACGCGGCCGGGGCTTCGTCACGAATAGGATCCTGCCACGTTTCACTCTTCCAGTCAGGGCATCAATTCGCCGCGCCGAGCGTGGAAGCGCCGACGCTCCAGTCGCTCTTGCCGTTGGTGTCGGTCCCCGAGGAATCGCGGCGCACGGTGCTGTCCGTGGGGGTCGAGCCGACGCCGTTGTAGCTGGCCGACACCTCCACCGCCGTGAGCGACGTGGTGTCGTCGCAAGGGCTCGCGCCGCACGCCGGCGTCCATTGCGATTGACTCAAGATGTAGTCGAGCGAGCTCTTGAAGGTCGTGCCGGTGGTGCCGCTCCCCTTGGTGAACGCCACCGCGTCGAGCATCACCGGGGAGGCGCTCCCGCCCGGCGGCGCGCCGAGCACCATGAGGACGAGCTGCGTCGTGCCCGAGATGTCGTTGGAGTTGCTGCTCTTCACGTCCCACGCGCCGTCGTAGTTGGCGGAGTACGTCGCGTTGGGGAACTCGTTCTTCGCCAGCGTTTCGGTGGCGGGGGCGGCGCCGGGCGCGTTGGCCGGGTGGAGGTGCACGACGACGAGGTCGCCGGTCGCCGCGCAGATGCTCGGCATCGTGGCGAGCAGCGTGCCCCCGGTGGCGCCGGCCGTCGGGTTCGCCCGCAGCGTGATGCCGCCGATCGCGCCACCGGAGGTGACGCGCAGCTCGACGAGGTCGGCGGGGATGGTCGCCGGCGGGGCGTTGGGGTTCGCCCAGGCGATGTCGGGCGCGACCTCGTTCACGATCATCGCCACCGGCGAAGCGGAGAAGCCGCAGAGCCCCGCGCTCGTCGGCGCACCGAGCGCCGTCCCTTGCAGATCTTGAATCGAGCTCGCGACGTCGACCGAATAGCCCTGGCCCGGCGTCTGCGCGCTCGTCGTCAGGGTCACTTCGTTCACGTCGCTCAGCGTCGCGGCGCTGATCGTAAGACCGGCGGTCCCCGTGAACGCGCCGCTCGTCACGCTCGCGCCTTTGATGTCCTCGCTGAAGACGACGTGCACCGTGTCGCTCGCCGTCGCGGTCGCCGACACCACGGTGGGGCCGGGGTTCGCGCCGTTGGCGACGCCGCGCGTCTCTGCAGCGGCGTAGAAGTCGGCGCGTGTGCCGGTGTCGGTCGTCCCCACGCGCTGGACGCTGAGGCCGGGGCCGATGGCCGGTTGGCCGCCGCACGTGGTCGCGGTGGTGGCGATCGAGACGGCGTCCTTTTGCGTCGCGCAATCGTTGGCGGCGTCGACGGGGGTCGCGGCGAAGGCCCACGAGCCGTTCGACTTGGCGGTGGCGAAGGCGGTCATGTTGCTCGCCGACGCGTCGCCGTCACGGTTCGAGATCGCCACGGCGTCGACGACGGTCGCGCCGTCGAGCAGCGTGAGCACGTTGTCCGCCGCCGAAATCCCCGTCGACGACGAGTAGACGTCCCACGCGGTGGCGGTGGCGAACGGCTCGGTCGAGCTCGTCATGTTGGTCGTCGTGTCTTCGGAGGCGCAGCCCGCCGCGCAGGGGAGCCCGTCGGCGTGCACCACGAGACGATCGCCGGCGGTGACCTGCAAGTTGCCGAAGGTGTAGAGCGAGCCCGAGGCTTCGCGCAGCTCGAGGCCGTCCACGCGGCCGGTCGTGAGCGCCACGAGCTCGACGAAGTCGCGCCCCTCGGCCCCGCCGGCGTTGGCCGGCGCGACCTCGGAGATCTGCAGCGTCGCGCGCACGAGCGTCGTCGCGGTCGGCGAGTTCGAGAGGTCGCTCCAGTTGTTGGCGTCGTCGCGCGCGCGAATGGCGAAGTAGTACGCCGTCCCCTGCGTGAGGTTGCCGGCGATCATCGACTGACCGATCCCGTTCGTCGCCGGATTGGGGGCGCCGGTGACGACGGTCGAAGCGTTGAAGTCGGCGATGGTCGTGATGGGCGTGCTCGAGATGCGCACGTCGTAGCCGGAGGCGGTGCCGGTGTTGCCGTCGTCGCCGACCGCGATCCAATCGAGCTGAATCGACGTGAGGCCGTGCGCCGTCGCGCTCAAGGTGATCTTCGCCGGCGGCACGGTGTCGCGCGTGGAGCTGTCGTCCCCTCCGCCGTCCGAGCCGCCGCCACCGTCGTCGCCCGTGGTCGTGCCGTCGTCGCCGGTCGCGCCGTCGTTCGATCCGCCGTCGTCTTCGATCGCCGTGGCGCCGTCACCGCTCCCGCCGCACCCCCCCGCGGAGGTGGCGAGCGTCGCTCCGCCGAGCAAGGCCATCACCGCGAGCGCGCTTCGCGCTGCGCCGGAAACAGAGAGGAGGTGGCGGAAGCGAAAAAAGGGGCTCTGGGACGCCATGTCCCACAGGTTTAGCAGTAATCTCCCGCGTGCACATGTCAGCTCGGACTTCGTCCCCCTTCGCCCAAAGCCTCCCTCTCGTCCTCGTCGACGGCATCGTCGACCGCGCGCTCGCCGAAGACCTCGCGGCCGGCGACATCACCACCGAGGCGTGCATCGACGCGAACGCCACCGCGGTCGCGCGCGCCGTCGCTCGCAAGGAGATCGTCGTCTGCGGCGGCCCGGTCTTCGCGCGCGTCTTCACCCGCGTCGACCCCTCGATCACGATCGAGACGCACCTCGAGGAGGGCGCCGTCGCCGCTCCCGGTGCGCCGCTCTGGACCGTCCGCGGCAGCGCGCGCGCGCTCCTCATGGGCGAGCGCGTCGCCTTGAACTTCGTGCAGCGCATGTGTGGCACCGCGACCGTCACCCGCGTGTACGTGCGCGCGGTCCCTGCCGGCGCGAAGACGCGCATCGTCGACACCCGCAAGACGACGCCTGGCCTCCGCGTGCTCGAGCGCTACGCGGTGCGCGTCGGCGGCGGCAAGAACCACCGTGATCACCTTGGCTCGGCGGTGCTCATCAAAGACAACCACGTCGTCGCTTCGGGCGGGGTGGCGAAGGCCATCGCCCGCGCGCGCGCGTTCGCGCCGCACACGTGCAAGATCGAATGCGAGGTCGACACCCTCGTGCAGCTCGACGAAGCGCTCGCCGCCGGCGCCGACATCGTCCTCCTCGACAACATGGACACGAAGACGGTCGTCGAAGCCGTGAAGCGCACCGCCGGCCGCGCCATCCTCGAGGCCTCCGGCGGGATTACGCCCGCGCGCGTCACCGAGCTCGCCGAAGCGGGCGTCGACGCCATCAGCGTGGGTGCGCTCACCCACTCTGCGCCCGCCGCCGACATCGGCATCGACTTCGACCCCGCGTGAGTCGCTCGCCGGACTTCGAGGATCTCGAGGCGCGCCTCGCTGCACGCGGCGGCGCGCTCGGCCGTATCGCTCATGTCTTGGACGAGGTCACCTCGACGAACGATCTCGCCAAGGCGGCGGCGCACGCCGGCGCACCGCACGGTTCCTTGTGGATCGCCGAGCGCCAGACGCAAGGGCGTGGCCGTCAGGGGCGCGCGTGGCACTCGCCGCCGGGTGAAGGGCTGTGGCTCACGGTGCTTCTCCGCCTCGCGTGCGAGCCTGCGCGCCTTCCGCCGCTCTCGCTCGTGACCGGGCTTGCCGCGCGCGACGCCGTCGCCACCGCGACGCGCGAGGCGCCGAAGGTGAAGTGGCCGAACGACGTCCTCCTCGGTGGCCGAAAGGTCTCGGGGTGTCTCGTCGAGGCGCAGCTCGCCGGCGCGCGCGTCGAAGCGCTCCTCGTGGGTGTCGGCATCAACGTGCACGTGCGCGAGTTCCCCGAGGAGCTCGCGTCGCGCGCCACGAGCGTGACGCTGCACGCGCGCGAAGGGACCACGCCCGATCGCGTGGCGATCCTCTTCGCGCTGCTCGAAGGGCTCGAGCGCGACATACCTCTCGCTGTCCTCGGCGGGCTCGCGCCGTTCGCCGCGCGACTCTTCGACGCCGATGCCTTGCGAGGTCAACGCGTGCGCGAGAGCGGCACCGAAGCGAGCTCGGGCATCGCCGAGGGGATCGACGACGACGGGCGCCTCCTCGTGCGTCGTCAAAATGGAGAGCTCGTGCGCCTCGTGGCCGGTGAAGTGCACCTCGCCTCGTCGATGCTATAGAGGGCGCCATGTCGCCTCGGGGAAGCTTCGCGGTCCTTCTCTTCGTGCTCGCCGGCGCGGGCATGTTTGCCTGTTCCAGCAGCTCGTCGAGCGGCGACGCTGCCGACGCCGGGAGCGACGTCGCGAGCGCCGACGCCGGCGGCGGAGTCGACGCCGGCAGCGAAGGGGGGACCGACGCCGCCGCGCAAAGCGACGGTTCCAAGTCGACCGCCTGCACCGCGACCTTCGGCAGCGACCTCACCGCGCCTTACGGCCGCCTCGACGGCACGGTGCTCGCCATCCTCGAGCCGGGCAACCAGAGCTGCCCCAGACCGAACTCGACGCACATCGTGCTCGAGGTCGCCGCCAAGGGCTCGAACTACCGGATGGTGGTGAACGTGCAGTCCGACTTCGCCGGCGCCGATCCCGACGTGCGCTTCCAGTCGCTCCACGCGCCGCTCCCGGCGCCGGCGTGGGGCGAGGGGTGGCACGCCGACGCCGTGCTCGACTACGTGACGACGCTCAACGTCCACTCGACGAGCGGCTTCACCGCCACCAAGATGACCGAGCTCGCCCCCAAGGTCGCCGACGCGCTCACCGTGGGCGCGAAGGTCAGCGTCTACGCCAGCACGAGCGGCGGCGACAGCGCCCACTTGATTCACCGCAACCAGACGAACCAAGACGGCGCGATCGTGATCGATCCCGACGGTACGTCGCCGACGTTCCTGCTCTTTCACTTCGCCGAACAGACGTTCTGACGAACGGCCTGCGTCGCCGCGGTCGCCGACAGGCGCTGCGCGCGCGTCGCTACTCTCGGCGCTTCACGGCGCCACGAAGTCGCCGAGGCGCTTGCCGGTGAAGCTCGCCGCCACCGGATGCTCGCCCTGGCCGACGTTGAGCCCCACGACCCACCCGCCGCCGTCGATGCGATCGATCTTGCCGTCGAGCACCCCGTTCGGCATCGGCGCGTCCCAGAGGCGCGCGTCGCCGGTGGTGAAGTGCACGACGTCGAACTTGAGGCCGGCGACGGTGGTCGCGACCTGGTTCGCCACCGCGTCGAGGCCGGCGGTACAGAGCTCTTTCACGTCGGCCTCGTGACCGACGCACACCGGACCGACGCAACGGCCGGCGAGATCCTTGGCGAGCGCGGCGCAGTCGACCATCTTGCCGAGCGCGTCGCGCAGCGTGGCCGCGCCGAGTCGCTTTTGCGCCATGAGGTCGACGGCGCTCATCACGTACTTGCCGTAGGGGACGCTGAAGGAGTGGTTTCCGAGCTCCATTCGACCGTCTTCGACCTCGGGCGCCGCCTCGAGGATGTGCACGGCGTTGACCGCCACGTTCGTCGCGCGGCTCTCGCTCGAGACCTGCGCCGGCGCTTGGACGACCGAGCGCGCGCCCATCACGTTGAACGCCACTCCGGTGAAGGTGTGCGTCGCCTGGGCGTTCCCTTGCGCGTCGGGCGCCGGCACGTCGAGCGTCGACACCACCTCGAACTGCGTGATGACCGTCGCCAGATCGTCGACGAGGCTCGCCATCTGCTTCGTCGCCGGCATCCCTTGGTAGATGCTCTTGTTCACGAAATCGTTGAACCAGTTCTCGAACGGCGTCTTCAGCGTGCCGGGGAGCCACTTGAGGACGGTGGAGACGATGGGGACGCCGGCGGCCTGGAGGAGATCGAGGACCGTCGCCGCCGGGTCATCGCTCAACTTGCTGAGCGCCTGGAACGTGACGTTCGCGCCGTCGGGGAAGACGCCGGCGGTCGTGAGGTCGAAGCGGCTCGAGAGCTCGTAATGCCCCGAGAGGTCGACGTGTGCGCGATCGCTCGCGGTGCCGGTTCCGGCCCCTCCGCTGTTCGGGTCGTTCGCGCCGTCGCTGGAGCCGTCGCCCCCTCCGCAGCCGACGATCAGGGTGAGCCCGAGGAGACCGGTCGCCAAGCCGAGACGCATGGCCCTTCCTTTAGCAAGCGACGGGCCGCCCCTCGGCGCACGGGATCGTGGGCGGGCAAGCCGGAAAATCCCCTGGTATCGGCGCTTGTCCGGATCCCCGCGACCCCGTGTGTGGATCCCTCGCACTTCACCGGGCCGCCCCTTCGCGGAGGGCCGCGAGCGCTTCGCGGAGCCGGGCGTTCGGGGCGCCGCCGACACGCGCCTGGTGATAAGCCAAGGGGGAAATGGGAAACACGTTTGGCACGCTCTTTCGCGTGACCACCTTCGGCGAATCGCACGGTGGCGGGCTCGGGGCCATCGTCGACGGCTGTCCCCCGCGTCTGGCGCTCTCGGCGGAGGAGGACATCCAGCCCGACCTCGACCGGCGCGCGCCGGGTCAGAGCTCGATCGTCACGCAGCGCAAAGAGTCGGACAAGGTTCGCATCTTGAGCGGCGTGTTCGAAGGGCAGACGCTCGGCACGCCGATCGGCATGACGATCCCCAACGAGGACCAGCGCTCCGGCGACTACCGGGAGGTCCAAGAGAAGTACCGGCCGAGCCACGCCGACTACACGTACGAAGCGAAGTACGGCATTCGCGATTGGCGTGGCGGCGGTCGCACGAGCGCGCGTGAGACGGCGGCGCGCGTGGCGGCGGGGGCCATCGCCAAGAAGCTCCTCTCGGTGCGTCACGGCGTGTCGGTCGTCGCGTGGGTGTCGAAGGTGCATCACCTCGTCGCCGAGTGTGACGTCGAGAAGGTGACGCTCGAAGAGGTCGAAAAGACGCCGATCCGCTGCCCCGATCTCGCGATGGCCGAAAAGATGATCGAAGCGGTCGACGCCGCGCGGAAGGCGGGGAACTCACTCGGCGGCGTCATCACCTGCGCGGCGCGCGGTGTCCCCGCGGGGTGGGGAGAGCCGGTCTTCGATCGCCTCGAGGCCGACCTCGGCAAGGCGGCCTTGAGCCTGCCTGCGGCCAAGGGCTTCGAGATCGGGTCGGGTTTCGCCGGGACGGATCTCACCGGCCTCGAGCACAACGATCCTTTTTACATCGAGAAGGGGGCGAGCGAGCCCCGTGTCCGTACGCGCACGAACCGAAGCGGCGGCGTGCAGGGAGGCATCAGCAACGGGGAGACGATCTTCTTCCGCGTCGCCTTCAAGCCCACGGCGACCATCCTCCACGCGCAGGACACGGTGAACGTGCGCCGCGAGGAGACGACCATCACCGGCCGCGGGCGCCACGATCCCTGCGTCTTGCCGCGCGCGGTGGTGATGGTGGAGGCGATGACGGCGCTCGTCCTCGCCGACCACGCGCTCCGCCAAGCCGCGATCCGCTGACGGGGTCAGAGAAGTTCCCAAAATCGATCGCAAGGCCTACGATGCCGCTCGAAAGATGAGGGTCCCGATGAACAAGAGCGTCGCCGTTCTCGCTTCTCTTTTGGCCGCCGGCCTCTTGGCCATTGCCTGCAGCTCGGACCCCGCGCCCAAAAAGCCCGGCGACAAGTGCTCGAGCGACGGCGATTGCCCGAGCGACCTGAAGTGCCTCGACTACGTGGCGACCACCTCCGGCGGATGCCAGGTGCTCGGGCAACAGTGCTCCAAGGTCTGCACCACCGACGACGACTGCAAGATCGCCGCGTACCCCGACTCGCGCTTGAAGAGCTGCAAGTCGACGTGCGGGACGATCATCGCTTGCCAGCAGTAGAAGCACGCCTCGTCGTGGTGGAGCGCCTCTCGTGAAGATCGTGTGCGTCGGCGGCGGCCCCGCGGGGCTGTATTTCGCCCTTCTCATGAAGAAGGCGAACCCGGCGCACGACATCACGGTGCTCGAGCGCAACGCGCCGGGGGAGACGTTCGGCTGGGGGGTCGTCTTCTCCGACGAGACGCTCGGCTACCTCGCCGAGAACGATCGCGAGACCCACGAAGCCATCACCCGTAGCTTCGCCCACTGGGATTCGATCGACGTCCACCACAAGGGGGACGTGCTCCGTTCGAGCGGGCACGGCTTCAGCGGCATCGCCCGGCGCGACTTGCTCCGCATCCTCCAAGCGCGCTGCGAGGAGCTCGGTGTTCGCCTCGTGTTCCGCACCGAGGTCGAGCCGGATGATCCTCGCCTCGCGGGGGCCGATCTCGTCCTCGCCGGCGACGGCGTGAACTCGAAGATCCGAAAAGCTCATGAAGGCGTCTTCAAGCCGAGCCTCGACGTGCGCCACGCGCGTTACATGTGGCTCGGCACGAAGAAGCGCTTCGACGCCTTCACCTTCCTCTTCGAGGAGAACGCGCACGGCATCTTCCAGGTGCACGCCTACCGCTTCGACGACACGACGAGCACCTTCATCGCCGAGTGCGACGAGGCCTCGTGGCGCGCCGCCGGGCTCGACCGCGCGACCCCGGAGGAGAGCGTCGCCTACTTGGAGAAGCTCTTCGCCAAGCACTTGGACGGGGAGAAGCTCCTCGTGAACAAGAGCTCGTGGATCCAGTTCGCCACCGTGCGGAACGAGCGCTGGCGTCACGGGCGCACCGTGCTCGTGGGCGACGCGGCGCACACCGCGCACTTCTCCATCGGCTCCGGGACCAAGCTGGCGATGGAGGACGCGATCGCCCTCGCCAACGCGCTCCAGAGCCACGCCGACGTCGACGCGGCGCTCGAGGCCTACGAGACCGAGCGGCGCCCCACGGTGGAGCGCATCCAGAAGGCGGCGCAAGACAGCCTGGAGTGGTTCGAGAACGTGCGCCGCTACGCGCCGTTCGAGACGGTCCCCTTCGCCTTCAGCCTGCTCACGCGGAGCAAGCGCATCACCTTCGAGAACCTGAAGAAGCGCGACCCCGCCTTTGCGCGACGCGTGAGCGAGGACTTTGCCGCGCGCTGCGAGGCGCTCCCCAAAAATCGCGAAGGGGCGACCCCGCCGCCGATGTTCACGCCGCTCCGCCTTCGCGGGCTCACCCTCCCCAATCGGGTCGTGGTCTCGCCGATGTGCATGTACTCGGCCGAGGAGGGCGTTCCCAACGACTTCCACCTCGTGCACCTCGGCAGCCGCGCGATCGGCGGCGCAGGGCTCGTCTTCACCGAGATGACCGACGTCTCGGCCGAGGGGCGCATCACCCGCGGTTGCGCCGGCATCTACACCGACGCGCAAGCGGCGGCGTGGAAGCGCATCGTCGACTTCGTCCACGGGCGTTCGGGGTCGAAGATCGGCATCCAGCTCGGCCACGCTGGGCGCAAAGCGGCGACGCGCATCCCCTGGGAGGTCCCGCTCCCCGACGCGCCCCTCGCCGACGGCGCGTGGACCGTGCTCGCCCCTTCGGCTTTGGCCTACGCGCCGCACTGTCACGTCCCCCGCGCGATGAACGCGGACGACATGGCCCGCGTGAAGAGCCAGTACGTGCGGGCGACCGAGCGCGCCGTCGAAGCCGGCTTCGACCTCGTCGAGGTCCATATGGCGCACGGGTACTTGCTCTCGAGCTTCGTCACGCCGCTCGCGAATCAGCGAACGGACGAGTACGGCGGCTCGCTCGAGAACCGTCTCCGCTACCCGCTCGAGATCTTCACCGCGGTCCGCGCGGTGTGGCCCAAAGATCGCCCGATCAGCGTGCGCATCTCCGCGACCGACTGGGTGCCGGGCGGGTTCGACGCCGACGACGCGGTGCGCTTCGCGCGGGCGCTCAAGGAGCTTGGTTGCGACATCCTTGACGTCTCGACGAGCGGCACGAGCCCCGCGGCGAAGCCGGTCTACGGTCGCATGTACCAAGCTCGCTTCAGCGATCAGATCAAGAACGACGTCGGGATCCCCACCATCGCCGTCGGCAACATCGTCGACCACGATCAAGTGAACACGCTCGTCGCCTCGCGCCGCGCCGATCTTTGCGCGCTCGCGCGCCCGCACCTCGCCGATCCGTACTTCACCCACGGCGCCGCCGAGGAGCTCGGCTACGCAGACCTGGCGTGGCCGCCGCAATATCGCGCCGTTCGACCGAAGCCCCTGGGGTGACCCGAGCCTCCTCGCGCCGAGGAGTGAATGTCGCAGGCTTCCGGTCGTCGAACTTGGTGGGAGGCCTTCCTTGATCCCCTCGCAGTCCGCCGTTGCTCTCGCGCTCGTCTCGCTGCTCGTCGCCACGCCGGCCCTCGCTGCAAGGCCAAAGCGCGTCGCGCAATCGGCAGGGGCGTCGGGGAGCACGCCGGCCGCTCCGCTCCCGCCGCTGCCGCCGTCGTCCGGCGGAGGCGACGCGGCGCCTCCATCGAACGCCGCTCCGCCCGTTCAAACGAGCAACGAAGCGGGGCGAGCCACGCCGCCGCCAACGGCGACGACGCCTCCTCCCGCTCCGCGAGCTCCGAGCGGATGCGCCGATGGTGCTTGCGCCGGTCACGCGGGTTCGTGCGCGCACGGGTGCGACGGCGGAGCGTGCCCGAGCTGCTCGTCGTCCTCTTGCAGTCATTGCTCCGGATCGTCGTGCTCACGCTGCGCGGGCGATCATTCGAGCTGCTCGTCGTCGTGCAGCAGTCGTTCCTGTGGCTGCGAGAACAGGCGACCGTGGGAAGAGACGACGGTGTTCGGGCTTCGCGGGAGCTACCTCTCGGTGAAGGGGCCGGAGAACGCGCACACGCTGGGGCTCGCGATCGCCGGCTCCTCCGAGCAGTACAAGACCGACGGGATCCTCGCGTTGCGCGGCGCCTCGGCGTTCCAGCTCGGCGGCGGATCGGGCGGCTTCGAGGGGGCGCTCTCCGGCGCGCTCGCCATCGGCGTGCGTGGTCCTCTCGGAGACCACCACGGACCGGTCGTGCGCGCAGGGCTCGGCGGCGAGCTCCTCGGCAACAACAAGTTCTACTACTCGCACCTCGAGCTCCCGCTCGTGGAGGCGGGCTACCAGTACCTCGAAGGGCGCAACGTCGTCGAAGTCGGCGGCCGCGTCGCGCCGGTCCTCACCGGTCGCTACAACACGGGCGACGGTCAGCGGCGCGAGCTCGGCACGAGCTTCGAGTGGGGGCCGTACGTCGCGCTCCACTCCGGCTTCGGGCGCATCGACGGATCCTTCACCCGCATCGAAGCGAGAAAGACCGATCCGGGGACGCCGGTGGACGTCCTCCGAGGGATGGCGTGCGGGTACCTCGGCGTGTTCGCGGTCTGCGGCGACGCCATGTACATCCGCGGCGATCAAGCGCCCCCCGCGCTCCCCGTCGTCACCGGCCCGACGTCGACTCCGACCGTCTCGTTGAACCCCGAGGCGAAGTCGCTCTACGCCGGCGTCACCTTGGGCGTCGTCGGTCTCTGACGCGACGAACCGCCGCGCCCCCGCGAGGCGGTGGACGCGCGGGCCGAGGAAGCGCATATGCTTCGCCGCGGCCGTCGCACGAAGCGGCGCCGCCACGAGGTGGAGCATGTTCGAGCGCAAGGGAGTGGAGGGGGTTCGCGTCGCACGTGGACGTGGGAGGCGCGCGCTTCGCTCGCTCGGCGTCGCGGCGCTCCTCGGGGTGCTGGCGTGCGGCTCGGATCGTGAAGCTCCGCCCGCGGCACCGCCCCCCGCGCCGCCGCCTCCGGCCTCCACCGCGCTGGCTCCTCCCGCGCCCCCGGCTCCCGCGGCCAACGCCGACGACGCCGCCATCGCCAAGGCCGAGCAGGCGTACCTCGACTTGCTCGTGGAGATCTCGCCCGAGACGGCGACGTCGCTCGGCCTTCACGCCAAGGATACCGAGCTCGACGACAAGAGCGCCGAAGGAGTGCTCCGCGACGCCGCGCGCGAGGAGACGATGCTGCGCGACCTCGACGCGCGCTTCGCCAACGTGCACGCCTCGCCCGAGGCGCGGACGGATCTGGCCATCTTGAAGAGCACCCTCGAGATCGACGTCGCCCTGCGCCGCCGCGTGAAGGCGCACCTTCGCGAGCCGGATGTCTACGCTTCGCCGATGAACGCCATCTTCTGGATGCTCTCGCGCGAGTACGCGCCGCCGGAAGAGCGCGCGCAAAAGGCGCTCACGCGCATCGAGAAGATCCCCGCGCTCCTCGCGGTCGCGCAGAAGAACCTCAGCGCCAACCCCAAGGAGGTCCCCAAGCTCTGGGTCGAGGTCGGGGTCGAGTCGGCGAGCGGCGCGAAGGGCTTCTTCGACGAGCAGCGCCCCATCTTGGAGAAGGCGCTCCCCGGCGAGAAGAAGCGCATCGGCGAGACGCTGAAGAAGGCCGTCGACGCCTACGTCGCCTACGTCGCCTTCTTGAAGAAGGATCTCCTCCCCAAGGCGAGCGGCGACTACGCGGTGGGCGCGGATCTCTTCTCGGTGCTCCTTCGCAAGAACTACTTCCTCGACGAGGACGCGGCGGCGCTCGAAGCGCGCGGGCGCGACGTGTTCCAGAAGACGGTGAAGGAGCTCGACGCCGTCGCGCATCGCATCGACCCCAAGGCCAAGAGCTGGGCGGACGTGACGGCGAAGGTGAAGGGGCATCACCCCAAGGCCGACGACCTCGTCGCCAGCTACAAGAACGAGGTCATGCGCGCGAGGAAGTACCTCGTGGACAAGGACGCGGTCGCGTTCCCGCCCGGCGACGAGTGCGTCGTCATCGAGACGCCCATCTTCCAAAGGAGCACCATCGGCAGCGCGGCGTACGATCAGCCGCCGCCGTTCGACGCGGTGACCAAGGGCTTCTTCTTCGTCACGCCGGTCGACAAGACGCTCTCTTTGGCGAAGCAGGAAGCGATGCTCCGCGAGGACGACCACGGCGATCAGGTCGACACCGCCGTGCACGAGGCCTATCCCGGGCACCACCTCCAACTCTCGTTCGCGCGGCTTCACCCCTCGCTCATCCGCAAAGCGACAGGCCCGGCGATCTTCGCCGAAGGCTGGGCGCTCTACGCCGAGGAGCTCATGAACGAGCTCGGCTACTACACCGACGAAGAGCGCTTGATGCAGCTCGAGTGGACGCTCGTCCGCGCGGCGCGCGTGATCCTCGACGTCGGGCTCCACACGAAGGGGATGAAGTACGACGAGGCGGTGAAGGTGCTGACGGACGAGGTTCACCTCGAGCGCCCCCTCGCCGAGAGCGAGGTCAAGCGCTACACCGAGCAGCCGACGCAGCCGCTCGCCTACCTCGTGGGCCGCGAGATGATCTTCCGCATGCGCGCGCGCTACGAGAAGAAGATGGGGCCCAAGTACTCGCTCAAGGCCTTCCACACCGAGGTGCTCGGCCACGGGACGATCGCCCCCGGCCTCCTCGAGCGGGAGATCTTCCACGAGTAGGCGTGTGAGCTTCTTCTTCGATCGCGCGCGCCTTCGCGACCTCGGGCGCGCGCGGCGGGACACGTACCAGAGCGCTCGGCCATTTCCGCACGCGGTGCTCGACGGCTTTCTCGGCGACGAGATCGCCGGCGAGCTCGCGGACGCCTTCCCGCGTCCCGATCATCCGGGGTGGATGCGGCGCGACTACGAAGAGCAGTCGGCGCGCCTCGGGCAGCTTCAACGCACCGGCTTCGAAGGGGTCGACGCCACCGTGCGGCACCTGCTCGGCGAGCTGTGCGGCATGGCCTTCCTCGACTTTCTCGGGGCGCTCACCGGCATCGACGGGCTCATCGCCGACCCGCATTTCCGCGGCGCCGGCCCCTCGCTCACGCTCCCCGGTGGACACCTCGCCTTGCACGCCGACTTCAATCGCGATCGCACACGGCACCTCGAGCGCAAGGCGACCGCCATCTACTACCTCGCGCGCGACTGGGATCCTTCGTGGGGCGGCGAGCTCGAGCTTTGGAACGCAGACCGCACAGGGCGCGAAGCGAGCTACCTCCCGGTGCTCGACCGGCTCGTGGTGATGGCCCACGGCGATACGTATTGGCATGGGCACCCGACGCCGCTCGCGTGCCCCGAAGGGCGTTTTCGCGCGTCCATCGCTTCCTACTACTACGTGGCCGCCGCGGCCGACGAACGGGACGCGCACGGCGCGATCTGGTGAGCGCGGCGCGCAGACGAGCGCGTCGACGGTGAGGCGGGTCGACGCCTACTTGCAGTCGGTCGTCGACTCGAGCTTTGCGTGGTAGGTGACCGCGCCGCCGGCCACGTGGCTGACGACGGTCCACCCGTACACGCGCTCGCCGCCTTGGAAGGTGAAGCCGTACATGAACGTCACGTGCCCCGGCGCGTCGACCGAGTGCACCACGATGCGCGCGACCTTGGAGGCGTAGAACGTCTCTCCCTCGCGGAGGATGCTGCGCACGAGGCCGCCGCCGTCGACGGTGACGACGTTCCACTGCAGCGTCGTGTAGCCAGCGAACTTGGGCGCGCCCGGCTCACCGTACGTGCTCAAGGTCGAGGGGCTCTTGCCGTCGTGCCGCTCGAAGCGGAGATCGGTCGGGATCGGCTGCGGGTGAATCGTGTAGCGACGGCAGCTCGAGGGGGCCGCGCGTCCGTTGCCTCCGGCCTCGTCGGCGATCGAAGGGGTCGAAGCGAGCGCGTGCCGCGGCACGAAGCCCGACTCCACGTCGCCGTCGCCCCACATGTAATAGAGCCCCTCTTTGCCGTTGCGATGCACGGCCTCGTTCCCTTGGATGCGGATCCCCCCGCCGGGGCGATAGGCTTTGACCGTGGGGCCGAGCGGGTTCCCTTCGCGATCGAGGAGCGGCGTGCTCTTGCCGACGAGGCCGACGTCGACCGCGTGGTGGCTCGACATCGGTCGGTTGTACGAGGTCGAGACCTCGGCGCCGTCCGACGCGGTCTCGTCTTCGTCGCCGCCGTCGCTGGTGTCGGCGGCGCAGGCGGGGAGAGCGGTCAAAGCGAGGAGGGCGAGGAGAGTCCAGCGGGGGCGCATAGGGACAGCTAGAGCAAACGCTGCGCCACTCCGCCGCGCGGCCTTGGGCGCGCGTCCTCGCGATCCCTCGCGGTCCTCGCAGGCCCGCGCGAGTTTGTAAGCAAGCTTACAAACGACGCACGCCGCAGGGAAAAAACCGGGTTTCGCGTCTTACGTTCGGCGCCGTGCCCTCCCACGCGGCGCCCCCCGCGCCCCCCCGCGAGGGAGGTCCGCGGCCCGGGGGAGGGGCTCGATCCAGCGTCCGCGAGCCGCCGCCGACCGGCCCCCATGTCGCCGCGCGTTGCGCCGCCGACGCTGAACCTTTGAAGTCGCGCGCGAATCCCGCGGCCGATCATGGACACGATCGGGTCCTGGCCGTTCACGCGGTCAGGCGACACGCGCGCAAACGCGCGGCAGACTCCGCGCCTCGGAGGTTCGCCATGGTCGCCTTTCGCGCGCTCTTCGTTCGACGCCTCGCCGGACTCGTCACGCTCGGAGTCGCGCTCACGCCCGTGGCGTGCGCCGGCGATCACGACAGCGCGCCGCTCGATCCTGCCGCGGCGCCCGACGCCCCCGAGGCGAGCGAAAGCGCGATCCTCGGCGCGGCCTTCGACGCGCGCGAGCTCCCGTTCGGCGGCGTGCGCGAAGACGACGTCGTGCACCTCGGCGATCTCGCGGTCGTCGTGCCGCGTGCGGGAGAGAGCGTCGGCCTCGTCGTGCACTACGACGACGGCACGACCAAAGAGCTCGTCGTCGCGCACGATGATTCCGGAAACGTGGTGGCACCGGTGACGCAAGGCGAGCCGCTCCAGCTCGAGTCGGCTTCGGCCTCGCCGCGCGCGTGCCGCGACGGCGCCTTCCACCTCGAGGGCTTCTCCTGGAAGACGCCTTACGCTTGGCACTTTCGCGCGGGCTCCACGCCGAGCACGAACGCCGCCAGCCAGGTCGAGCTCGCGCTCCGCGAATCGGTGGCGAACATCACAGGCTCGCACAACGACTGCGGGCTCACGGATCTCGTGTCGGCCCAGGCGACGTACCTCGGCCGCACGTCACGTGCGATCAACGTCCTCGGCACCGCGACAAGCATCGCGTGCGGCAAGCGCGACGGCGTGAACGTCGTCGGCTTCGGCGTCCTCCCGCGAGGGACGCTGGGGCTCACCTGCTACTGGTTTTCCGGCAGCTCGGGGGTCGAGGCCGACGTGAAGCTCAACGACGCGCACTACGCGTGGTTCGCCAAAGGGGCCGTCCCCGCCGGCTGCCGCAACGCGTTCAGCGTCGAGGCGGTGGCGACCCACGAGTTCGGGCACGCCTTCGGCCTCGCGCACGTGAGCGAGGCGACCCACGGCAATCTCACGATGAGCACCGCCACCGGACCCTGCACCAGCGCCCCCTCGACCCTCGGGCTCGGCGACGTGCGCGGCCTCCGGGCCCTCTACTGATCGGCCCCCCGTCGAACCCCGCTGACGGTTGCCCCGCGCTCCGTGCTAAGAGCGTCCGCCATGCGGATCACGCGCGCCCTTTGCCCCACCGTTCGCGAGGCCCCGGCCGACGCCACCAACACGAGCCACGTGCTCCTCACGCGCGCCGGCTACGTGCGCCGCGTGGGCGCCGGCATGTACGATTTTCTCCCGCTCGGGCTGAAGGTCCTCCAGAAGGCGGCGCAGATCGTCCGCGACGAGATGAACCGCGCCGGCGCGCAGGAGATCCTGATGCCCGCGCTGCTCCCCGCCGACTACTTCAAGGAGTCGGGCCGCTGGGACGGCTTCGGCGACACGCTCTTCCGCCTGAAGGATCGCAAAGGCGCCGAGTACCACTTGGGCCCCACGCACGAAGAGATCGTCACCGACATCGCGCGCCGCGAGATCAAGAGCTGGCGCGACATGCCGCAGAACCTCTACCAAGTGCAGACCAAGTTCCGCGACGAGGCGCGCCCCCGCGGCGGTCTCCTCCGTTGCCGCGAGTTCATCATGAAGGACGCGTACTCCTTCGACGTGAGCGAGGAGAAGGCGAAGGAGAGCTACGAGGCGATGCGCAAAGCCTACGTGCGCATCTTCGATCGCATGGGGCTCAACTACCGCATGGTCGCCGCCGACTCGGGGGCGATGGGCGGGAGCACCAGCGCCGAGTTCCAGGTGCTGGTCGAATCAGGCGAAGACGCCATCGTCGCCTGCGGCAGCTGCGACTACGCCGCCAACGTCGAGGTCGCGCAAGCGGCGCTCCGCGCGACCGACGAGGCCGCGGGCCCGCTCGAAGAGCGCAAGAAGGTGCACACGCCCAAGGCCAAGAGCATCGACGAAGTGACCGCGTTCTTGAAGGTCAAGGCCGACAAGATGCTCAAGTCGCTCCTCTACGTCGCCGGCGACGCGGTGGTGATGGTCGTCGTCCGCGGCGACCACGAGGCGAACGAGATCCGGGTGGCCCGCGCGCTCGGGGTGCCCGAGGTGTTCCTCGCGGGCGAGGCGGACGTGAAGAAGGCGACCGGCGCCGACGTCGGCTTCGCCGGCCCCGTGGGATTCCGCGGCAAGATCCTCGTCGACCGCGCGGCCGCTGCCGTGCGGAACGGCGTCAGCGGCGCCAACGAGACCGACCAACACTTCACCGGCGTGAATCACGGTCGAGACTTCGAGGGCGAGGTGCACGACCTTCGCATGGCGACGACCGGCGACGGCTGCCCCAACTGCGAGAAGGGGACCCTCACCGCGTACCGCGGCATCGAGGCCGGGCACATCTTCATCCTCGGCACCCACTACAGCGCCAAGATGGGAGCGACCTTCATGGACGAGGCGCAAGCCTCGCACCCCATCGTGATGGGCTGCTACGGCATCGGCGTCTCGCGCCTCGTGGCGACCACGGTCGAGCAGCACCACGACGCCGACGGCATCGCCTGGCCGATGAGCCTCGCCCCCTATCCCGTGCACGTCGTCACGCTCGGCAAGGACGCGCCGGTGCTCGAAGCCGCACAGAAGCTCCACGACGAGCTCGAGGCGAAGGGGATCGACGTCCTCTGGGACGATCGCGACGAGCGCCCCGGCGTGAAGTTCAAGGACGCCGACTTGATGGGCATGCCGCTCCGCGTGACCATCGGCGCGAAAGGGATCGCCGCCGGCTCGATCGAGCTCAAGCCCCGCCGAGAGCCCGACCCCAAGAAGGCCGAGCCGATCCCCCTCGCCGAAGCCGCCTCGCTCATCGCCGCTCGGGTGGAAGCTCTCCGCGCAGCGTCCGCGCGCTGAGGCCTCGCTCATGCCGCCGTCCTCGTCGCCCACCCTTACGGACGGTGGTAGCCTGACGCTCGGTTCCCCGATGGCCGACGCACCCCCCAAACTACCGATCTACGAGGGGGAGGTCCTCGCGGGGAAATACCAGGTCGTGCGCGTCATCGGCGCCGGCGGCGTGGGCGCGGTCGTCGAGTGCAAGCACGTCGAGCTCGGCCAGCGCGTCGCGCTGAAGTTCCTCCTCCCCGAGACGCTCAACGACGCCGAGTGCGTGGCGCGCTTCACCCGCGAGGCGCGCGCGTGCGTGCGGTTGAAGGGCGAGCACGTCGCGCACGTGACCGACATCGGCCGCCTCGAGAGCGGCGCGCCGTACATGGTCATGGAGTACCTCCGCGGGTCGGACATGGCGGCGGCGCTCGAGGAGCACGGCCCCTACGACGTCGAAGAGGCGGTGGGCTACGTGCTCCAAGCGTGCGAAGGGGTGGCGGAAGCCCACGCGCACGGCATCGTGCATCGCGACATCAAGCCGCGAAACCTCTTCATGACGCGCCGGCCGAACGGCAACGCCCTCATCAAGGTGCTCGACTTCGGCATCGCCAAGAACGTCGCCGCCACGACCGCCGACACCGCGCTGACGAACGTGACGAGCCTCATCGGCTCACCGCACTACGTCTCGCCGGAGCAGATCACGGGCTCGGGCTCGGTCGACACCCGCACCGACATCTGGTCGCTCGGCGTGTGCCTCTACGAGCTGCTCTCGGGCGAGGTCCCCTTCGACGCCCCCACGGTGCTGCTCCTCTGCTCGCAGGTCATCGACTTTCCCCCGCGCCCCATCGCCGATTTTCGCAAGGGCCTCCCCGAAGAGATCGTCGCGATCATCGCCAAGTGTCTGGAGAAGGAGCGCGACGCCCGCTACCAGGACGTGGGCGCGCTCGCCGCGGCCCTCGCGCCCTTCGCGCCGCCGGGCCAGCGCGACGTCGCTGCGGGGATCCGCGCCATCCTCGAGAACCCGCCGCAAGACGAGGACACCGGCGTCACCAAGCCCGCCGAGTCGGGGAACCACACGCCGGCGCGGGTCAGCGTGCGCCCTCTCTCCAGGCCGCCGATGTCGAAGCCTCCCGTGGCGCGCCTCTCGGAGCCGCCGCCGCGCGCCCCCGAGCTCGAGACCACCGTGCCTCCGGCGGCTCCGCCTACGACCCCGCGCGAGAGCGCGCCCCCCAAGACGAACGCCGCGGTCGTCGGCGGCGCTGCGGCGGTGGCGCTCCTCGCGCTCTTGGTCATCGCCTACGTGATCCTCGGTCGCGGCTAAGCCGCCGCCACGCCGATCAGCGCGGCGGCCCCCCCAGCGCGTCGAGCATCGCGAGGAGCGCGTTGCCGTGCTCCGCCGCCGCTGCCATGGCGAGCCCTTTGTCTTCGCGCACCGTGATCTCTTCCACGCGCGCCTCCGGGATATCCATCAAAAATCGGCTCGGCGTGCGCGGCACCGGCTTGCCGCGAAGGAGCCGCGCACGGCAGCGTGACAAGACGAGGGCGTCGCGGGCCCGCGTCACGCCGACGTAGAAGAGGCGCCGCTCCTCTTCGATGTCTTGCGGCGCGGCGTCGCTGAGCTTCGAGTCGAGCGTGCGCGAGTGGGGGAGGAGCCCTTCTTCGCATCCGATGAGATGCACCACGTCGAACTCGAGCCCCTTGGATCCGTGGAGCGTCGAGAGGGTGACGACGTCTTGGGTCGCCTCCTCTTCCTCGTCGAAGTTGAGCGTCAGCGCATGAAGGAACGCCGAGAGCGCCGCCGAAGGATCTTTGCCGAGATCCTGGGCGTTCGCGTCGCGCTGCTCCTTCCTCGTGAAGGTGCCGAAGAGCGCCTCGACGTTCCCCCAGCGCTTGGCGGCGGCCTGCGTCGAAGGCGAGCCTTGATCGATGTCGGCGCGGAGCCCGATGCGATCGCACAGCTCGCGCGCCGCTTGGCTCGCCGGCATGCGGTCGACGAGGAGCTTCTTTCGAAGCTCGCCCATCACCCGCTCGAGCTCTTTGCATCCTTCACGCGCCGGCCCGGAGACGTCGTCCAGAGCGTCGACGCGCTCGACCGCTTGCCAGAGCGTCCAGCCTTTGGCCGTCGCGTGGAGCGCGAGGCGCTCGACGCTCTGCGCACCGATGCCGCGCGCGGGGTAGTTGATGACGCGACGCAGGCTGATCTCGTCTTGGCGGTTCAGCGCCAGCTTCAAGTACGAGAGGAGGTCCTTCACCTCTTTCCGCTCGAAGAACTGCTGGCCGCCGACGATGCGGTACGGGACCCCCTCTTCGCGGAGCGCCTCTTCGAGGAGCTTCGCCTGGCCGTTGGAGCGGTAGAGGACGGCCATGTCCTTGGGGCGCTTCCCCTCGTCGCGCATCCACCGACGGAGCTCGCGGGCCACGTAGGAAGCCTCGGCCTCCGGCGTCTCGGCGACGGCGAGGGTGATCTTCTCGCGCCCCTCTTTGTCGGTGAAGAGCACCTTCCGGTGACGCACGTCGGGTCGCTTGGCGATGACGGCGTTGGCGACCTCGATGACCGCCTTGCACGAGCGGTAGTTCTGCTCGAGCTTGACCACCGTGGCGCCGGGGAAGTGATCCTCGAACTCGAGGATGTTGCGCACGTCGGCGCCGCGCCACGCGTAGATGGCTTGGTCGTCGTCACCCACGACGCACACGTTCTTGAGGCGCGAGCCGAGCAAGCGCACGAGCTCGAGCTGCGCGCGGTTCGTGTCTTGGTACTCGTCGACGAGGATGTACTGGTAGCGCTCCTGCCAGCGCGCGAGCACGTCGGGGCGCTCGCTCCACACGCGCGCCACCTCGCACACGAGGTCGTCGAAATCGAAGGCCGAGAAGGCGCGGAGCGCCGCTTGGTACCGCGGGTAGACCTCTTTCGTGATCTCGGCGTACGGGTCGTCCGAGTCGGGCATCTCCTCCGGGCTCTGGAACGCGTTCTTGGCGTTCGAGATGCGCGTCATGATCGCCGGCATGTCGAAGCGACGCCCGCCGTCGACGTCGATGGTGCGCATCACCTCCTTCAAGACGCCCATGCAGTCGCCTTGATCGAAGATGGTGAAGGCGCCGCCGAGCGCGCGCTTCTCGCGCGTGAGCACGCGGAGGCCGAAAGAGTGGAACGTGCAGATGGTGAGGCCGGCGTCGTTGCCGCCGTGCCCTTTGCCGCCGGCGAGCTTCTTCCCCCCGCGCAGGCCGCGCTCCTTCAAGAGACCGCCGATGCGCTCGGCCATCTCCCCCGCCGCCTTGTTGGTGAAGGTGAGGGCCACGATGGCCGAAGCCGGGACCCCGCGCTCCATGAGCCGAGCGATGCGGTGGGTGATGACGCGGGTCTTCCCCGAGCCTGCGCCGGCGAGCACGAGTAGAGGCCCGAGCTGATGCTCGACCGCCTTCATCTGTGCCGGGTTCAGCGGGACGCCCACGCGGCATCTTCAAGCACGGGGCCGGGCGGGAAACTAGATTGACTCGCTCGAATCCGCCGTATGCTGCGTGACCCATGAAATTCGCTCGGACGCTCGGTCTCGCGTGCCCCCTCTTGGTTCCCGCCCTCACGTTGGTCGGCTGTGGTGGATCGCCCCCGCCGCCCCCCGCGCCCGTCGTCGCGCCGCCGAAAGCGGCCCCGCCTCCCGACACGACCGCCGTCGCCGAGCCCCAGACGCTCCTCCTCTTCGCCCGGCTCGCGCACCCGAGCGCTTCGCTCAAGACCATCGCCGGCTGGTCGGGCTTGCCGCTCTCCTTCGATCGCGAGATCGCCGGCACGCTCGTGGGCAAGCACGCAGGCTCGGTGGTCGACCTCCAGCAGCCGATCGACTTTGCCGCCGCCTCCGACCCCGCCGGTCGCGCGATGAAGCCGTACTTCGCCTACTCGATCGCCGTGACCTCGGCCGAGGAAGCGAAGCGCGTCCTCGCGAAGGACTACGACGCCGCGCCGGGGGCAAATGGCGTGGTGCGCCTCGACCCCAAGCGCTCGAAGAACGACGACGACGATCCGGGTGCGGACGAAGACGAGCGCCGCTGCGAGCTCGCCCCCTCGGCGGGGAGCGCGCCGATGCGCTTCATCTGCGGGAGCAACGACGCCGCCCTCGAGCTCCTCGCGCCGTACCTCGCGCGGACGACACCGCGCTCGTCGTTCCCCGCGGATCTCCACGTCGAGGCCCGCCTCGATCCGCTCAAGCCGATGATCAAGAACTCGCGCGCGATGGTGCCGGTGATGGTGCGAGGCCTCCTCGGTCAGCAGAAGATGAACGAGCCGGCGATGGCCGAGATCATCAACGGCATCCTCGGCGACACCATCGACTTCACGCTCGACCTCGCGCGAGTCAACATCGACGCCGACATCGCCGACAGCGGCGCCAAAGCCACGCTCGCCGCGAGCTTCAACGATCAACAGTCGCTCGTCGCGCGCCTGGCGACGAGCCACCCCGAGCGCGCCGACGTGCCGCCGGCAGCGTTCTGGCATCTCCCTGCCGACGCCGACGTCGCCATCTTCAACCGCGGGCGCGACGTCAAAGATCTCGACCACGCCAAGCAGCTCCTCCTCGACGCCTTCCACAAGGGGATCGAGAACGCCGGGGGAAACGCCGCCGATCAGCACGCGCTCGACGACGCCGTCGCGCACGCGCTCGAGCTCGCCGGCTCGCCGGGCGTCTTCGCCAAGGGGCTCGACGCGACGCAGGCAGCGAAGGCCATCGCCGACGCCAAGGGGAAGAAAGGGCTCGATCGCGCGGCGCTCGCCCAGGCCTCGGGCTACGGGATCGTCGGCCTCGACGCGCCCGCGGCCAACGTGCAGGCGGTGTTCAAGGAGTGGGCGACGCTCGTCGCACGCCCCGGCATCGTGAAGTGGATGAAGCAGACCGCGGGCAACGGTGCGCCGGCCACGACGCTCAAGTCGGTGCCGGTGCCGGCGAAGCTCGGTCTCCCCAAGGGGACGCTCGCCTTCGACCTCACGACGGTTCATGCGCTGCCGGCCGATGCCTCGGCTCCGCCCGCGCCCGCGACGAAGCCGCGTGCCGGTGATTCGTCGAAGCCCGGCGCCAAGCCGGCGAAGCCCGCCGCCAAGCCCGCCGCGCCCAAGGTCGAGCTCGACAAGCCGGTCACGCTCCGCATTTTCGTCGTCCCCGACGGCGCCCGGACGTGGATCGGGTACGCCCTCGACAGCGATCTCGCGGCGGCGCGCGTGAAGGCGGCGCTCGAAGGCGCGCCCGAGGACAAGACCCTGGCCAAGCGCGCCGGCCTCGACGATCTCCGCGCCGCCAAGGCTGGCTCGGGCGGCTTCCTCGACGTACGCGGCGTGGTGCAGAAGGGGGCGCTCGGCGTCGTCTTCAACGGCGCCCCCTCGTCGCTCGACCCCGACGTGGGCCCCGCCGAGGGGAGCCCGATCCTCGTCACGATGACGGCGCGCGGCGAGACGGGGAGCACGGCGCGCTCGCTGGTCGACACCGTGACCGTGCCGCGCGCCGCCATCACCGAGATCGTGCAGTTCGGCATGAAGGCGATGCAAAACGGCGGCAGCTTCTAGACCCGCGCTGAGGCGCCGCGCGTCGAGCTCTCCCCTCGTCGCCTCTTTTTTGGCCCGTTTCGCGGCGTTGCCTACATGTAGGATATGTCTCGAGCTTGGCCCTCGGCGTTCGCGCTGATCGCGGCGTTTGCCGCGTCCCTCCCTGCACGCGCCGCGACCCAAGAGGTCCACGCCAGTGGCCACGATGTGCACGTGCGCGTCGACAGCGCCGGCGTCGCCGAGATCGACGAGGACATCAGTTACCGCGTCGTGGGTGGGGTGCTCAAAGGCTTCGACCTGGACGGCATCCCCGCGGCGGCCGCGCTCACCCCCGAAGTGACCGTGACCGCCGACGACGGCGCCGCCACGCAGGCCCACGTCGGTCCTCGCGAGATCGTGACGAAGCCAGGAGCGGATCCGGCGCATCTCCTCGAGAACGACGGCGCCCGCCACCTTCGTGTCGACGTCGCCGATCCCAAGGGCCTGAAGCGGGGAAACTACACGTTTCATCTGCACTACCGCGAGGACCTCGTCGCCGCCGGCGCGTTCCGCCGGGACGGCGGTCTCTTCCGCATGGCGTGGGCCTCGCCGCCGCTCGTCGAGGGGATCGACGGGATGCGCGTCGTGCTCGATCTCCCCGCCGCGCCCACCGAGCCGCGGCTCGCTCGTGCCGACGCCGAGCCCGCGCCGAGCGAAGCGAAGGACGACGGCGCCGCCGAAGGGGCGCTCCCCACGCTGCGTCGCACCGCCGATCGCGACGTGCTCGAGATCGTTCGCCCCCACGTGTCCCGCGGTGAAGCGGTCGTCTGGGCGGCGCGCGTCGATCCCCGCGCCTTCCCCGACATCACCTCGCCCGAGCTCCGGCCCGCGCCGCCCAAGGCGCCGCCGCCTCCCGATCGCTCGCCGCTCTTCACCCTCGTGGGGCTCGTTTCGCTCGGCGTTCTCGCCGCGCTCCTCGCGTACACGAAGCTCGCGCGCGCTGCGCTCTCGGTGCGCCGAGAAGGGCTCGCGCCACGCCCGCTCGCCGCGCTCCCCGTCGCGGTGCGCGCGGCGACGTACGGGGCGCTCCTTGCCTTCGCCGTTCGTGCCGAGCTCGCCGACGCGCCGACCTTCGGCGCCGCGCTTCTCGTCCTCGCGATGGCGAGCGTGACGCACCTCGCCCCGCGCCCGCTCCTTCGCACGCGCGGACCGGGCTCGTGGATCGCGATGAAGCCCTCGGAGACGCTGGTCGCGCGCGTCCCCGGCGATCCGCTCGACGCCACCACGTCGCGAGGGGCGCTCGTGCTCGTCGCCACGCTCTTCGTCCTCGCCGCGGTGGCCTGGCTCGCGCGGCGCCTCGACCCCAGCGCCCCAAGCCTCGTCGCGCTCGACGCGCTGGTGCTCGCCCCCATCTTCTTCACCGGCACACGCCGCCAGCTACCGCCCGATCGCGCGCGCGACGGGGCGTCGGTATTGCGTGCGCTCTACATGCGTCTCCGCACCGGCGCCGGCCCCCGCGTCACCCCGTGGGGGCGCATCCCCGTGGGCAAGGAGAGCCCCGACGAAGTGCGCCTCCGCGTCCTCCCGCGGGCGCCGCTCCCCGGGCTTCTCGGGATCGAGGTGGGCGTGGCGTTTCATCTCACGCCCGCCGGCTACGCGCGGCGGCCGGAGCTCCTCGTCCGTGTGCACGACGGGAGCGCCGCGGCGGCGAAGCTCACCTCCATGGCCCCCTATGTCGCGCCGGTCCCCGGGCGGCGCGCCGACGAGCGGGTCGTGCGCCTGCTCCCGGCGTTCCCCACGCCGCGCGCGCTCCACGCGCTCGTCGCTCGGCTCACCGAGGACCTCGTCGACCGACGCCTGGTCGTGCCGGCGGACGCGCCGTGGAAGGGGACCGAGCGTCGACTCCCCCCCAACGAAAAGACGAACGCGCTCACCCCGAACGAGAAGACGAACGAGCGCGGCGAGGGTCGTAGCGGCGGCGGGGGCTATGCTAGCCTCGCCCCCTCGCCATGAGCGATCCTCACTCTCCGGCACATCTTCTTTGCGTGTACGCCGAGCCCCTCGTTTCGGGTCGGCGTGTCGCCGTGTTGGGTGACGCGAGCGCGGGCCTCGGCGAGCGTCTCATCGAGCTCGGCGCGCGCTCGGTGCACGTCTTCGATCCCGACGCCGCGCGCGCTGCTGCGAGCGCCAACCAGCGTGTCATCACCACGCGCGCCCTGACCGAGGACTTCGGCGTCCGCGACGGCGCCTTCGACGTGGCGCTCATCCCCGATCTCGCCTCGCTCCGCGATCCCGCCGCCGCCCTCGCTCGCCTTCGTCGCGCGCTCGGTACCGAAGGGGCGCTCCTCGCGGCCGCGGAGAACCCCGCGCGCCGCGCCAAGGGGGACGATCGCCCGACGCTCGACTACTACGAGCTCTACGATCTCGTCTCGCTCCAGTTCTCGTCGGTGCGCATGGTCGGGCAGGTGCCGTTCTCCGGCGTCGCGCTCGCCGAGCTCGGTGCCGGCGAAGAAGAGCCCACCGTCTCGGTGCAGACAGCGCTCATCGAAGAGAGTGAAGCGCCCGAGATCTTCATCGCCGTGGCGAGCCAAGGCGACGTGCGCCTCGACGGCTACACGATCGTGCAGCTCCCGTCGGCTCCGAGCGCGGCCCCTGCCGTCCCCAATCCGCGCGAGCGCGAGGCTGACGCCGCGCTCCTCGCCGAGGCGCGGCTCCGCGCCGAGCTCCTCGCCTCGCAGCTCGAAGAGGCCCGCGGGCATCTCAAACGCGCCGCCGTCGAAGGCGAGCGCTCGCGTCGCTCGCTCGATCTCGAGAACGACCTCGTCGAGGCGCAAGCTCGCCTCGAGGTCCGCGCGGCGGAGATCCAAACCCTCAAGTCGCGTGTGCGCGAGCTCGAAGGGCTCGCCGAAGGCTACGTCATCGCCGAGGGGCTCCGTGGCCGGGTGCGCGAGCTCGAAGCCGAGCTCTCGCGAGCGATGGAGCGCATCGCGCTCCTCGAAGGAGCCGCGCGCGCCGCCGAAGAAGCCGCCGCCGATCTCGAAGAGCGCGCCGAACATCTGACCCGCATCATCGTCGCGCGCACGGAAGAAGCCGCGTCGCTCATGGCCGAGCTCGAGGAGCTACGCGCGGCCCCGGCGATGGCTGACTTGCCCGCCGTCGCTCCCGAGTTCGTTCAGGAGCTTCACGCGCGCCGCCAAGAGCTGGAGATGCGCGCCGCCGAGGTCGAGCGTCGCGCCGTCGCCCTCGAGGCCGAGCTCGCCACCGTCCACGACGCGCAGGCGGCCGAGATCGAGGCGATGGAAGCGCGCCTCCGCGAACGCGCGCAGGCCCTCACCGAAGCCGACCGCGAGATCCGTCGTCGCGAGCGCATGGTGCACGATCTCCTCGCCGCCGCCGCCGAAGCCGCGCGCGCCACCCCCAGCGAGGCGCCGCCGAGCAGGATGCCGGCCTACGAAGAAGAGGAAGACGAGCAAAGCGTCGACGACGAGCTCGCGCGTGAGAACGCGGTCCTTCGCGGCAAGCTCGACGCGCTGGCGCTGGAGGTCGCGCGCCGCCACGCCGAGCTCGAGGCGCGCGCGTGGCGCATCGGCGAGCTCGAAGACGCTCTCGCCCGGGCGACGAGCGCCGCTCCGGCTCCCCCCGCAGCGCCGCGCGCCGAAGAGGCCACGCTGAAAGCCGACCTCGGACGCGCCCGCGACGAGATCGACGCCTTGCGGAAAGCCCTCGCCCAAGAGCACGAGGCGCGCGTGCGCGCCGAGTCGACCGCCGAATCGGGAGAAGGCGCGGCGCGCGAGCATCGACCCACTGCGTCGGAGTCGTGAGCTCTCCCATGCCACGCGCTGCTCGCCCCTGGCTCGAACGGACGTGCGTGCCCGGTGAAAGAGAAGTAAGTTGACACGAGGGGAGGTCGACTTAACTTGGCGCCACGAGCCGCACACGCGGACGAGGAGCTGTAGTCGCCCCGCCACTCGAGAAGTGGGTCGCCGTTCGTCATGAGCTCGAAGCGCTGTTACTACGAAGTCCTAGGGTGCGCGCGCGAGGCGAGCGCGGAGGACCTGCGTAAGGCTTACAAGAAGGAAGCCCTCAAGCATCACCCCGACCGGAACCCGGGGAATCCGGGGGCCGAGTGCGCCTTCAAAGAGGTGAACGAGGCGTACCAGGTGCTCTCCGACGAGGCGAAGCGCCGGGTGTACGACCAGTTCGGCCACGCAGGGATCGAAGGGAACGCCGGCTTCGACGGTGGTGGCATGGGGGACGTCTTCTCCCACATGCAGGATCTCTTCGCCGAGATGTTCTCCGGCGGCTTCGGGTTCAATGGCGGCGGCCGTCAGCGCCGCGGCGGGGATCTTCGCGTCCAGCAGCGCCTCACCCTTCGCGAGGCGGCGTTCGGCTGCAAGCGCGAGGTCACGGTGCAAGCCCCCTCGCGCTGCGACGACTGTCACGGCACGGGCGCCGCCGCGGGCACCAAGCCCGAGACCTGCGGACAATGCCGCGGCACAGGTCAGGTGTCGAACCAGCGCGGCTTCGTCATGTTCACTGCCCCGTGCCAGAAGTGCCACGGTCGTGGTCACGTGCTGAAGAGCGCCTGCAAGAGCTGCCGTGGAGAAGGCGTCGTCGCCAAGCCTCGCCGCGTGATGGTCACGTTCCCCGCGGGCATCGACTCGGGGCAACGTCTTCGCGTGCAGGGGCAGGGGATGGCCGGTCCGAACGGCGTCGCCCCCGGCGACTTGTACGTGGAGATCGACGTCGAAGAAGATCCGCGCTTCGAGCGCGACGGTGCCGACCTCGTCACACGCGTGCACGTCAGCTTCGCCGAAGCGGCGCTCGGCGCCGAGATTCGCGTCCCCTCGCTCGAGCCGGCGAAGGAAGAGAACGACGAGCCGACGAACACGTTGGAGCTCCCCGCGGCGACGCAGCCCGGCGCCGTGTTCACCATGAAGGGGCAGGGCGTGCCGCGCCTCGACGGTCGCGGGCGTGGCTCGCTGGTCGTGGTCGTTCAGGTCGACGTGCCGGCGGAGCTCTCGCCCCGCGCGCGTGAGCTCATCGCCGAGCTCGAAGGCGAGCTTCGCGGCGACACCACCGAGCCCGCGCGGCGTCGCGCCGTCGCCGCCAAGTAAGGGGCCGTCCCTCTTCGGTGCGGCCGGGCGCGTGGTAGCGTCTGTGCATGGATCTCGACGCCCTGAAAGCGCGTCTCGCCGCGACCCCCACGCTCCGCGCCGAAGGGCGTGTGACCGCCGTGACCGGGCTCGCGCTTCGCTTCGCGATGCCGGGCGTGCGCGTCGGTGACGTCGTCCACGTGAAGCGCAAAGGGCCGCCGCTCGCGTGCGAGATCGTCGGCTTCTCCGACGGGGAAGCGATCGGCATGCCGCTCGGGCCGCTCCTCGGCGTAGGCCCGGACGACGCGGTGGAGACGACCGGCGCGCCGCTCAGCGTCCTCGCGAGCTCCGAGCTCCTCGGTCGCGTGGTCGACGGCCTGGGGCGCCCCATCGACGGCGGCCCGGCCATCCGCGGAGAAATGGTGTTGGTCGATCGCGATCCACCGCCCGCGCTCTCGCGAAGGCCCATCGACCGCGTCATCGCCACCGGCGTGCGCGTGCTCGACGGTCTCCTCACGCTCGGCGAAGGTCAGCGCGTCGGTCTCTTCGCTGGATCGGGCGTGGGAAAGAGCACGCTCCTCGGCGCGGTCGCGCGCGGCGTGGAAGCCGACGCCGTCGTCGTGGCGCTCGTCGGCGAGCGCGGTCGCGAGGTGGGGGAGTTCCTCGAGCACGCCCTCGGTGAGGCGGGACGAAAGAAGAGCGTCGTGGTCGTGGCCACGAGCGACGTCCCCGCGCTCGAGCGCCTCCGCGCGGCACAAGTGGCGACCGCGTACGCCGAGCACCTCCGCGATCAAGGGGCGAAGGTGATGTTGCTGGTCGACTCGGTCACACGCTTTGCGCGCGCGCAGCGTGAAGTCGGCCTCGCGGCCGGCGAGCCTCCGGCGCGTCGCGGCTATCCGCCGAGCGTGTTCGCCATGCTGCCGCGCCTCCTCGAGCGATCGGGACAAGGCGAGCGCGGATCGATCACCGCCATCTACACCGTGCTCGTCGAAGGGGGCGACATGGACGAGCCCATCGCCGACGAAGTGCGCGGCATCCTCGACGGTCACGTCGTGCTCGACCGCGGCGTGGCGGCGCGCGGCCGATATCCCGCGGTGGACGTGACGGTGTCGCTCTCGCGCGTGATGGACGCCGTCGCGAGCCCCGAGCACAAGGCCGCCGCCCGGAGGCTCCGCGCGCTCCTCGGAACCTACGAAGCGAAGCGCGACCTCGTCGCCCTCGGCGCGTACGTCAAAGGATCGGACAAGGACCTCGACGAGGCGATCCTCCGCATGCCCAAGATCGAAGAGCTCCTCGGCCAGGATCCGCGGGAGCAGGTCGCGCTCGACGAGACGATCGCGCTTCTTCGTCGCGTCGTCGCCTGACCGCGTCGAGCGAGCCGACGACGTCCGGAGGGGTGGCGCGGACGACCATCCGGCGCATGGGGCCTTGGATCCCGGCCGACCCAACTGACTCCTCCGACGTTCACGCGTGACGCCTCGCGGGTCGCGCAAATGATTGAAATCACGTGACGTCGTCGACGCTCCGAAGCGCCAAGGAGCCAATGTAGGCCGGCATCCTTCATGCTTGGGCAGGGGCGTGCGCTTCCTTCGCCATGCGGTCCCGTCCCTTCTCCTCTTCCTCGCCGCCTGCGGCGCCGGAGGAGCCGACGCCGACTCCCAGGCCTCGCAGGTCGGGCCCGGCTCCTCGTGCTCGGCCACGTCGCCACGCGCGCGCGGCATCTACCTCGCGGTGCTCCCTGAAGCCGGCGCGACGCCGTGGGTCGATCGCATTCAAGCAGCGAAGACCTCGGTCCGGGCGATGGTCTACATGATGGGCTCGGGCCCCATCCTCGACGCGCTCGTCGCCAAGGCGAAGAGCGGCGTGAAGGTCGAGGTCATCGTCGATGGCGGCGCGAAGCGCGCGTACAACGCGCCCTTCGTCGAGGCGCTCACCGCTGCGGGCGCGGAGGTGCACTCCAGCGATCCGAAGTTCGCCTACATGCACGCGAAGATCCTCGTCGTCGACGACGCGCGGTCGATCGTGTCCACCGGGAACTTCGCCGAGGATCTCCTGGAAGAGGAGCGCAACTACGCAGCGCTCGACGACGATCCCGACGACGTGCGATCGCTCGCGGGCCTCTTCGACGCCGACTTCGCCGGCAAGAGCCCGGACCTTTCCTGCACGCGCCTCGTGGTCTCGCCGGTGAACGCCAAGGAGCGCCTCGTCGCGCTCGTGAGCGGAGCCACCCGCACCCTCGACATCGAGAGCATGCAGCTCGCCGACGCCGACGTGCGCGCCGCCTTGAAGGAGCGCCACGACGCCGGCGTGACCGTGCGCGTGCTCCTCGCCGACGCCGGATGGATCGCGGCGAACTCTTCGGCGGCCTCGTTCCTTCGTGACGAGAGGATCGAGGTGCGGAGCCTCGACGCCCCCAAGATCCACGTGAAGTCGATCCTGGTCGACGGCGATCGCTTCTACGCCGGGTCGGAGAACCTCTCCACCACCTCGCTCGAGAAGAACCGCGAGGTCGGCCTCGTCGTGACCAACCGGGGCGCGGTGGACATCGCCTACCGCACCTTCGAGAAGGACTGGGCGGCGGCCGTCCCCTTCGCCGGGCGTCCACCCACCCTGCCCCTCGACGGCGGGGCTTCGGCGCCACCCTGAACCGTCGTTCGCTGTGCTAAATCCTGCGCCGCCATGACGGTGCTCGAGGTCGGCAATCTGAGGTTCGGCTACGCCGGCGACACGCTCTTCGAGAACGTGACCTTCAGCCTGGCCTTGGGGGAGCGCGCTGCCGTCGTCGCCCCCAACGGCGCGGGGAAATCCACGCTCCTTCGGCTCATCGCCCGCGAGATCGATCCCGACGCCGGCCTCGTGGTGGTGAAGCGTGACGTCACCTTCGGCTACTACCGCCAGTCGCACGAGCTCAAAGCCCAGGGCGACGTCATGGGGGCGTTCCTCTCCGGCTTCGGCGACGTCGTGCGCCTTCGTGACGAGCTCTCGCGCGCGCAGCACGACGCGGCGAGCGGTGAAGAGCGCGCGCTCACTCACTTGGCCGAGGTGACCGACAAGTACCATGTCGCCGGCGGCGACGCGCTCGAGCACAAGATCGCCGCCATCGCCCACAAGCTGGGCTTCTCCGATCAAGATCTGGCGCGCCCGGTGGCGAGCCTCTCCGGCGGGGAGCGCGGGCGGCTCCACCTCGGCGTCGTCCTCGCGCAGTCGCCCGATCTCTTGCTCCTCGACGAGCCGACGAACCACCTCGACCTCGACACCATCTCGTGGCTCGAAGACTGGCTGGTTGGCTACCGGGGCGCGGTGCTCGTCGTCTCGCACGATCGCGCGTTCCTCGACCGCGTGTGCCCCAAGACCATCGAGCTCGGCAGCCGCGGCGTGCGCGTCTACCCGCTCAAGTACTCCGACTACGCGATCGCCCGCGAAGAGGATCTCGCGCGCGAGCGCGGCGCCGTAGAGCGGCAGAAGGCGCTCATCGACAAGACCGAAGACTTCATTCGCAAGAACATCGCCGGGCAGAAGACCAAGCAGGCGCAGAGCCGCCGCAAGATGCTCGACAAGATGGACCGGCTCGCCGGGCCGGAAGACGTGTGGCAGGTGGCCGAGCGCATCGCCTTTCGCTTCGCCCCCGCGGCGCGCACGGGCGACATCGTCCTCGACTGCAAAGGGCTCGAGGCCTCTCGTGGCGGACGGAAGCTCTTCTCCGGTGTCGATCTTCTCGTCAGGCGCGGCGAGCGCATCGGCATCGTCGGGCCCAACGGCGCGGGGAAATCGACGCTGCTCAAGCTGATCGCCAAGCGCGGCGCGCCCGAGCCCACCGTCGGGGATCACGAAGCGCGTGACCGCGGCGAGGTGAAGCGCGGCACCAATCTGCAAGAGGGCTACTTCGACCAGCACCTCGGCGAGATCGATCCCTCGCTCACCGCCGTCGACGAGATCCGTCGCGTGCGCGGTGACTTCACCGTCGAGGCTGGGCGCCAATACCTCGCGCGCTTTCGCTTCTGGGGCGACGATCCGCTCCGCGTGGTCGGCGGGTTCTCCGGCGGCGAGCGCGCGCGCCTCGCCCTCGCCAAGCTCCTCCTCGAGCCGCGCAACCTGCTCTTCCTCGACGAGCCGACGAACCACCTCGACATCCCCGCGGCGGAGATCCTCGAAGAAGCGCTCGTGGGCTTCGAGGGGACGGTGCTCCTCGTCTCGCACGATCGACGCTTCCTCGAGACGGTGACGACGCGCATCGTCAGCGTGCGCGACGGTGTGGTCGACGTGTTCCCCGGCGGCTTTCGCGACTACGCGGCGAGCCTCGCGCCCAAGCCGAGCGACGACGAGGCGGGTGAAGCGGGCGGCGCCAAGCGACGAAAGACCGAGCCGCCCAAGGCCAAGGAGCCGGTCGAGAGCGCGAGCAAAGACGGTGGCGACAAGGGGCGTGGCGCGTTCGAAGCGCAGCGCCAAGCGGCGCGCGCCGCCGAGAAGAAGAAGAAGCGGATCGAGGAGCTCGAGCAGCTCATCGCCAGCGGCGAGAAGGAGCTCGGCCTCCTCCGCGCCGAGCTACGCGAAGATCCCGCGGGAAACTGGGAGAAGTTGGCGAAAAAGGCGGCGGCGGAGCAAGCTTTGGCCAAGAAGGTCGATGTCATGATGAACGAATGGACGCGTCTCTCGGAGGAGCCGTGAGCGCGCGCGAGCTAGGGGGCGAGCGAGCCGCGCGGGGCCGCGTGCGCGTGACGCGTCGCGCATGGGCGCGTACGTCGCGCGTGGCCGAGGCCGCGCGGGTGCTCGTGTGGCTCGTCTGCCTCGCCTTCGTGACGTCGACGAGCGCTGGGTGTCATCGCAAGGCCAAGGCCGACGAGGTCACCGCGGACGAGAAGCCGCCGTCAGCGCTCGTGGTGAAGGACGACAGCGCGGGGCTCCTCCTCACGTGGATCGACGACCACGGCGATTTTCACGTCGAGCAGAAGGTCACCGACGTCCCCCTCGCCGGACGCGACGCGGTGCGCGTCGTCGACCCAGCGCGGGAAGAGGGGACGCACGGCGACAAGATCTTCGTCGCCGACCTGCGCAACAAGACTCCCGACGGTACGTACCCGCTCCACGTGACCACGCGCGCCGACTTCGAGGCGCTCGCCGAAAAGCGTCGCGAGGCGCTTGGGCCCACGCTGGCCACCGCCGAAGAAGGGGGCGCCGTCGTTCCTCGAGGCGCGGCCAGCGCGCAGCTCGACCAACAGCACCCGACGACGCCGCATGATCCGACCCCCGCGGGGCGCCCCACGGTCATCATCTACGGCGCCTCGTGGTGCGGCGCGTGCCATCAGGCCGCGGCGTACTTGCGTCAGAAGGGGGTCGCCTTCGTGGAGAAGGACATCGAGGAAGATCCCGTCGCCGCCCGCGAGATGAAGGACAAGCTGGCGAAGAACGGCCTGCCGCGCGGGTCGATCCCGGTCATCGACGTGCGCGGCAAGGTGATGGTCGGCTTCAGCCCGGAGTCGATGGACGAAGCTCTGGGGAAGGCGCTCTAGGCACTCGTGCAGGTTCGCACGAGTGCACAGAGCTCATGAAATGCGCTCTAGCTTCGAGCCCGACGCGCGCGAGGGCGCTCGCGCACGGACGAACCACTTCGGCGATCGCGCGCTCGGCGGCTTCGCGCGTCTCTTTGCAGGTGAGGCGCCCGTGGGCGTGCCACGTCGCCAGGTCGACGCCCGCGGGGAGCGGCTTCTCTTCGAAGGCGAGCGCCGCGGCGAGCCCTTCGTCGATCGCTAGGCACGCGGCCGCGCGGACAGGTTCGCCCCCGACGTCGATGGCCCATCGCACGAAGCGCCACGCGAGCTCGGCGTGACGGATTTCATCCTTGTGGATCTTCTCGAGGGCGCGCTTCACGTCGGGATCGGTGGCGACCGCGGCTTGCTCTCTGGCGATCGCTGCGCCGAGCGTCTCACCGACGCACCCCTCGTGGGCCGTGAGCACCACGACGTCGAGCAGCGTCCGCGCGGTGAGCGCGTCGTGGATCTCGAGAGGGCCGGGCCCCGCGACCTCGCCGCCGTAGCGACGTGCGAGCGCGAAGGCGATCTTGGCGTGTTCGATCTCGTCCGAGCCGGCGCGCTGGCACGCCGCCACGAGATCCGCCGGCGCCCCTACCGCGAGGAGGAGCATCGAGAAGCGCGCGAAGGCCGCAATGGACGCGTGCTCTTCGGTCGCGTCCTTCAGGTACGCGGCGGCCAGCGCGCGCGACGTGGCCTCGTCCACCGCTGCTGCCGTCATCGCGCGGGCCGCCATCCAATCGTCGCGGAGCGCGACCGGTGTCGCGCGCGGCACCGAACGCACGAGGAACGGCCGGCGCACGCTCGGCGAGTCGAACGGCGCGTCGCTCGAGCTGGCGTCGAACGTCGTGCTCCCGTCGTCGACGCTCCCGTCGCCCGTAGCGCCGTCGTTCGTTGCGCCGTCGCCCTTGGCGCCGTCGGCTGCGGCATCCCCTGACGCGCCGCCGGCGTCGGCCGTTGGGGTCGATTCGCTCCCGCACGCCACGGCGAGCGCCGCGAGCGAAGTGGCGCCGATCGCGACGAGGAGCCGTGCCCGAAGAACACCGTGCGTCATGATTCACCTCCGATGGGTTCGCCGATACGTACGAGGAGCGGCCCGCGGCTCCCGAGCTCGAAGGTCGTGAGGGACGCGGTCGGGCAGGCGATGCGGTCGCGGAAGCGCCCCACGTGCAGACCGAGCAGGGCGCACACGATGACGCGAATGGTCGCCTTGTGGCTGACGAGCAGCACGTTCCCGTCGTGCGCATTCGTCACGCGATCGACGATGGGGAGCGCGCGCGCAGCGATGGCGTAGCCGTTCTCGCCGCCCGGCGGCGCGTGCACCGCGGGATCGCTCGCCCACAGCGCGTACGTCTCGGGATCGTTCGTCTTGATCTCGGACTCTTTTCGGCCGTCCCACGTGCCGTAGCCGATCTCGCGGAGACCTTCCTCGATGCGCGGTGTGAGGCCGACGCGCTCCGCAAGCGGCGCCGCGGTCTCTTGCGCGCGCCTCTTCGGGCTCACGTAGATCGCCTCGAGGGAGAGACCGGCGAGCCGCTTCGCCGCGGCCTCGGCTTGGCGCCGCCCGGCGTCGCTCAAGAGGGAGTCGATTTCACCGCAGAAGGTCCCGTCGGCGCTGAGCTCGGTCTCGCCGTGACGAAGGAGATGCAGCGTCCGCATCCCGCGAGCGTATCAGGCGTACGGTGAGACCGCAGGGTGTTCGCCAGCCACCGCGTGTGTCCCGAGGCCTCTCGTCGCGGTCAGCGTGTCGTGGTGAGCGCGGCGACGTGGGTGGGGACCTCGGTGGGCGCCTCGAGATCGATCTGCACGGGGAGCACGATCATCGGGATGCCGCAGTGCTGGAGGCGCTTCTGCACCATGAACGCGGTCTCGTTGTGGAGCACGCGGGTGAAGAGCGTCTCTTCGCGGAAGATGAGCTGCCCGGCGACGAAGAGCGCCTTCGGGTACCGCTTGATGAGGTCGGTGGCGATCTTCTCCGCCTCGACCGCGACCTCTGTCCCCACCGAGAAGGCGCTCGCCGCCGGGAGCCCGAGCGTGCTGGCGAAGCGCTCGTAGCGGAGGAGCGCCTCGCGCGTGCGGAGCTCGAGCGACTCCACCTGGTCGGCGCCCTTGAACGACTCGGAGTCGAGCACCGCCACGCTCACGAAGACGATCCCCTCGAAGTGGCCGGGGAACATGCGCAGCATGGTGAGTACGGCGTGGCGACCCAGGCCGCCGTAGCCACCCACGAAGAGGATAGCCACCGGCGCGTTCTCCTTGGGGCCGGTGACGATCGCGTGCTCGTGGAGGTGACCGCCCGGGACCTCGTCGAACGTCGTCGCCGAGGGGCGCGGCTCGTCGACGAGGACTTCGGGAGGCGAGGGGAGCGCGCGATCGAGGTGGCGAATGGCGACGCCCACGAGGCGGTAGTGCCGCTTGATGAGCAGGCACAGCCCCACCACGAGCGCGGTGAGGACGAGCGTGAGCCAGCCGCCTTCGCCGAACTTCTCGATGACGGTGATGACGAGGATGGTCCCGCAGAGGACCAGGCCAGCGACGTGAGCGACGAGGTGCTGCTTCCAGTCGACGTGCTCCTTCCGGTGCTGCACCCAGAAGCGCGTCATCGCCAGGTTGGAGAGCGAGAACGTGAGGAACACGTTGATCGAGTACATGACGACGAGCTTCGAGACGTCGCCGCCGGTGTAGAGGAGCGCGGCGAGCGCAGCGCCGGCCATGAGCGTCACGCCGTTGTTCATCGCCAGGCGGTCGCTCAAGCCGGCGAAGCGGTGGGGGAGCCACGAGTCGGTGGCCATGTTGGCCATGACGCGCGGACCGTCGGTGAAGCCCGCTTGTGCGGCGACGAAGAGGAGCGCTCCCTCGCTGACGAGCGTCGTGACGACGAAGCCGCGTCCTACCGGCACGCCGAAGAGCGTCCAGCTGCCGGCGACGCGCTCGAGGAGCACGGCGTTCATCGTCTTCCCCGGCTCGGCCCGCGCGTGCACGAGGATGTACGCGAGCAAGATGCCGGCGGCGGTGATGGCCAGCGAAGCGGAGAGGAGCACCATCGTGCGCTTGGCCGTCTGCACGCGCGGCTCGCGCATCAAAGGGAGACCGTTGGAGACGGCCTCGATGCCGGTGTACGTGCCGCCGCCCATCGAGTACGCGCGGAAGAAGAGCTTCACCGCGCCAAGCAAGGTGAGGGCCTTCACGCTCTCGCCGATGTTGCTCCGCACCTCGTGGGTGATGGCGCCGGCGTCGCTCACGTGGCCGCCGATGGCGACGGCGAGCAGCACGGCGTGGGTGACGAGGAACACCATGAAGACCGGCGCGAGCGCGGTGACCGACTCTTTGACGCCACGAAGGTTCAACACCGTGAGCAGCGCCAGCGCGGCCATGGCGCTCGGCAGCTTGAAGGGCGCCCAATGCTCGGGCAGGAAGCTGAAGATCGCGTCCGCGCCGCTGGCGATCGACACCGTGATGGTGAGCACGTAGTCGACGAGGAGCGCCGATCCCGACACGAGGCCGGCGCGCGCGCCGAGGAGGCGCGTGGAGACGACGTACCCGCCGCCGCCCGAGGGGAAGCGCTCGATGATGCGGCTGTAGCCGTAGCTGATGATGAAGACGGTGAGCGCGGTCGAGAGGGCGAGGAAGAACGCGAGGCCGGTGTGCTCACCGAGCGCGCGGAAGGCTTCGTCCGGTCCGTACGCCGAAGAAGAGAGGCCGTCGGCGCCGAGCCCGACCCACGCCAAGAGCGCGATGAGCGAGAGCTTGTGGAACGCGTGCGGATCGCGCACGTCTTTCGGCGCGCCGAGGGCGATGCGACGCAGCTTTTGCCAGACGCTCACGAGGCTCCTCGGTGCACGGGACCTCGGGAAACGTAATGCCTCGCCCCATAAGGATTCCGTAAAGACTGGGGCGGCGGGGGCCCCGTCTGGCCTCGCCCTCCCGCCGCGAGGCGCGCGTTCTAACGGGTCTTCTTCGCCACGACGCGCTCGTACACGTCGCGCTTCGGCCGCCCGCTCCACGCCGCGAGGCGCTCGGCGATGCTCTTCGCGTGGCCCCCTCGGAGGAGCTCCTCGTCGATGCGCTGCTCGAGCGCTGCGTCGTCGACGGTCTCGGCGCGGAGGTCGGGGGCGTGGGGCCCGAGCACGAGCACCACCTCGCCGACCCATTCGCGCTCGAGGGCCGCGAGCTCGGCACACGTCCCGCGAACGAGCTCCTCGTGCATCTTGGTGAGCTCGCGCGCCACGCACGCGGGGCGCGAGGGGGTGGCCTCGGCGAGATCGACGAGGGCGGCGCGGGTGCGGCTCGGCGCCTCGAAGAAGATGACCGGCGAGGAGGTGGCGCTCGCTCGGCCGATCGCCTCGCGCCGCTCCGGCCCTTCGCGCGGAAGAAATCCGAAGAAGGTGAAGCCCGCGCCGTCGGACAGCCCGCTCGCCACGAGCGCCGCCAAGACCGCGCTCGCGCCCGGCACCGGGACCACGCGGAGGCCGCGGTCGATCGCCGCGCGCACGAGGGCGTCGCCCGGATCGCTGACCACCGGCGTTCCCGCGTCGGTCACGAGGGCGATGCTCTCGCCGGCCTCGAGCGCCTGCACGAGGCGCTCGACGTCGCGCGGGCTCGAGTGCGCGTGGAGCGCGTCGACCGGCTTGCCGCTCACGCCGAGGTGCGAGAGGAGCGCGCGCGTGCGCCGCGTGTCCTCGGCGGCGACGCGATCGCAGCTCGTGAGGACCTTCACCGCGCGGAGGGTGATGTCGTCGAGGTTCCCGATGGGGGTCGCGACGACGTAGAGGGCCGCCTCTTCCCTTTGCCCCTCGTCGCTCGTGCCCGTCGACCCTTCGCGCGCGTCGGCGTCGCGATCGTCAGCCCGCTTCCGCGGCATCGCCCATCTCGGCGCGGAGGAAGTCGCGGAGCCGCCCGGTCAAGCGCTGCTCGAGCTGACGCACGCGCTCGCGCGAGATGCCGAAGCGGTCCCCGAGCTCCTGCAACGTGAGCGGCTCGTCGGCGACGAGGCGCTCGTCGAAGATGGCGAGCTCCTTCTCTTTGCCTTCGAGAGTGACGCGGAAGGCGGCGAGCTTGTCTTTGACGAGCGCCGAGATTTCTTCGTCGGCGACGATCGACTCGGGGCCGGCGCCGGCGCTGGGCATCATGTCGACGCGGGCGATGGAGCGGCCGTCGGAGTCGCCCACCGGCGCGTCGAGCGATTTTTCGCTGGCGGTCAGGCGCACGTCCATCGCCGCCACTTCGCTCTCGGGGACGTTGAGCTGCTTGGCGATCTCGGCGTGCGTCGGATCGATGCCGAGCGCTTGGAGCTCGTTGCGCTTCTTCCTCAAGTTGAAGAAGAGCTTCCGCTGCGCCTGCGTGGTGCCGAGCTTCACGAGGCGCCAGTTGTTCAAGATGAACCGGAGGATGTACGCGCGGATCCACCACGCGGCGTACGAGGAGAGCTTCACGCCGCGGTACGGGTCGTACCGCTTCACCGCCTGCATGAGGCCGATGTTCCCCTCCTGCACGAGGTCCATGATGTTCTTGTAGGCGCGGCGGTACTCGTAGGCGATCTTCACCACGAGGCGGAGGTTCGACGTGACGAGCTTCGCCGCCGCCGCGGGGTCTTGCGACTCGACGAACTTCACCGCGAGCTCGTGGGTCTGCTCGGGCGTGAGGAGCGGGTGGCGCTGGACCTCGCGCAGGTAGGCCTGCATCGGGTCGAAGCGGGCGATGCTCTGCGAGCTCGGCGCCGGTTCGGGGGCCGACTCGGCGGGCTCGTCGTCGACGACCTCGGCCTCGGCTTCGATGACCTCGGGCTCGTCGGCAAGCTCTCCGTCTTCGTCCCGCTCGTGCTCCTCGTCCCCTTCGGGGGGCGGCGAGGCGTGGGCCTTGCGGTGCTTTTCGTCTTCCTTCTTCGCGCGCGCGGCCCCCTTCGCGCTGGAGCTCGCGCTGGCGCGCTTGGGAGCACGCTTCGTGGCGGCCGCCTCCGCCTGGGGCGGGGGGCTATCGGACTTGCGCGAACGAGGCACGATGGGGCCGGTAGTCTAGTGACTGTCCTCGGGGGTCACAATCCTCGCCCCGTCGATTTCATCCACCGCGAGCGGTCCAGAGCCACCAACTGGCAGCCACCCCGCTCAGCGCGAGGCCGAGCACTAGCGCAACGAGGAGCTCGTGAGCATCTTGCGTCATCGCGTCCTCCACCCTGAGAACCTAAGGCCGATGACGCATTGCGTCAACGACCCACTAACCTGACGAGATGCCGGCGGTTTTTGTCTGGGACCAGCATTGACAAGCCCCTATCCGCCGCGTGACAAAGGGCGCGTGGGACGCTCACGCACCCGCTCCGGCCGGGAGTCGCCTTCCCACGGCTCGCACGCGCCTCGCGATCACGGCGCGCCTTCGCACCGCGAGCGCGAAGCGACGGCCGAGGCGCGTCGCTTCGGTCTCGCCGCGCGCTTCGCCGCACGCACCGGGCTCGACTGGGACGAAGGGCGGCCGCGCCTCCTCGCCTGGGCGAAAGAGGTCGCCGATCGTCTCGCGCAAAACGCCGTCGAGGTCGACGTGTGCGTCAGCGTGCTCGCCGGCCGATCGGGATCGGGCGAGGTCGTGACCTTCTCCGCCGTCGCCGGCGACGTGGAGGGGGTGCAGCTCGCGCTCAAGCTCGACACGCAGCACGTCGAGGTGAGCCTCGAGGTCGAGCCGGCGCGCGCGCCGAGCCCGCGCATCCTCGAGGCGGTCTTGGCGCAGCTCCCGGCGCTCCCTGAGCAGTTCATGATCGGCTCGGCGACCGGCACGCGTCGGCCGATCCACGACGCGCTCGAGCCTTCGTCGCGTGGTCCGCGCGGCGCGGGGCGCTTGCAGGATCTCTTCGCCTCCGGGGAGCCGATTTGGCTCGGTTGGTCGGTGCCGCGTCAGGTCGTGGTGCGCCACTCGGACATCTTGGACGAGCAGCTCGCCGACGCGCTCGTCGCGCTCGGTCCGCTGTTCAAGCTCTTGGCGACGCGCGATCTCCCCGGGCCTCCTTCGGCCCCGGGGCGTTCGTTCGGTCGTCGCGTGGGGCGACTGCCGGTGCGCCGCACCGGGCTCGTGACCGAGGTCGACCCCGACAGTCCGGTGGAGAAGGGGGCCGAGGTTCGCGTGCTCGCCGGCCCGTTCGTGGGCAAGGTCGGCGTGGTGCAGGAGCTCGACGGCAAGGGTGGGGCGAAAGTGATGCTCGGGCTGCTCGCGACGCGCGTGGAGGTGAAAGATCTCATCGCCACCGCCAAAGCGGCCCTACGTCCCAAGCTCTCCTCCTCGCACCGCCGTCCACTCCCCTCGCGCTGACTCGTATGACCACGACCACGAATCCCCCCACGCCGCACGCGGCGGACGACGACGCGCCGCTCACGCTCGAGGGCCAGCTCGCGAAGAAGGTGCCGGCGTACCTCGCCGGCGGCGTCGTGCTCGCGGTCTTTCAGCTCTCCATGAACCGCATCGATTGGCTCTCGAAGAGCGCGATCGACGCCGTGTTCGGTCCGCACCCGGAGGCGGCGTGGCTCCCGGCGACGCTCATCCTCGGCATCGCGCTCGTGGCCCTCGCGTCGCGCATCGCCAGTCGCTGGTTCATCTTCAACGCCGGGCGCGACGTCGAGTACGAGCTCCGCGGCGTCCTGCTCGCGCGTCTGCATCGCCTGGGCGCGGCCTTCTACCGGCGTATGTCGGCGGGCGAGATCATGAGCCGCTCCACCGGCGACCTCGTGCAAGTGCGTCTCCTCGCCGGCTTCGGCATCTTGAACCTCGTCAACGTCGCCTTCGGCCTCGCGAGCGCGTTGCAGGTCATGGCGTTCATCTCGCTCAAGCTCACGGTGGCGAGCATGGCGAGCTTCCCGCTCCTCTTCTTCGTCGGGCGCGGCTTCTCGCGCGGGCTCTTTCAACGCACACGCAAGAACCAAGAGACGCTGGGGAAGCTCTCCGAGGTCTTGCAGGGCAACCTCGCCGGCGTACGCCTGGTCCGCAGCTTCGCCCTCGAAGACGCGACCGCCGAGCGCTTCCGCGCCGCCAACGCCGCGTACCTCGACGCGAGCCTCTCGCTCGCGCGCCTCCGCGGCTCGATGTTCCCGCTCATGGGCGGCGTCGCCGCCGTCGGCATCCTCGTCTTCTTCTGGTACGGCGGCGTGCTGCTCCTTCGTGGCACGGCGCAAGGGGGCATCTCCCCGGGCGACTTCTTCGCCTTCCAGCTCGCGCTCGCACGCATGGTCTGGCCGATGGTCGCCTTCGGCTTCGCGCTCTCGATCGTGCAGCGCGGTCGCGCCGGCTTCGCTCGCCTCCGCGAGATCTTCGACGCCAAGCCGGAGGTCGAGGACGGCCCGCTCACCCCCGAAGGCGAGCCCCGAGGGGAGATCGACGTGCGCGGTCTCTCTTTCCGCTACGGCGATCGCGCGGTGCTCGACGACGTGTCCTTCCACGTGCCCGCCGGCGGATCGCTGGCCATCGTCGGTCGCACCGGCAGCGGAAAATCCACGCTGGCCATGCTGCTCGCGCGCCTCATGCCGACCCCGGCGGGCACCGTGCGCCTCGACGGGCAGGACGTGTGCGATCTGCCGCTCGCCTACGTGCGCCGCGCGGTCGGCTACGCGCAGCAAGATGCGTTTCTCTTCTCCACCACGGTGGCGCGCAACATCGGCCTCGCCATCGACGATCCCGACGCGCCCGAAGCCGCGAGCCGCATCGAAGAGGCCGCCGCCGAGGCGCAGGTGAAGGAGGAGGTGCTCGGCCTCCCCGAGCAGTTCGACACCGTCGTCGGCGAGCGCGGCGTGCAGCTCTCGGGCGGGCAGAAGCAGCGCATCGCCCTCGCCCGCGCGCTCGTGTGGCAGCCGCGCATCCTCGTCTTGGACGATCCGTTGAGCGCCGTCGACGCCAAGACCGAAGGGGCGATCCTGCGATCGATCGAGCGTCAGGCGGCGCGCTGCACCCTCGTGCTCATCACCCACCGCGTGGCCGCGGCCTCGCGCTGCGATCGCGTCATCGTCCTCGATCAAGGGCGCATCATCGAGCAGGGGACGCACGACGAGCTCGCGGCCGGCAACGGCCTCTACGCCGCCTTCGCCCTCGAGCAACGCATGGCGCGCGAGCTCGAAGAGATCGCTCCGCCGTCGCTCCCCTCGGCCCCCTCTCTTCCGAACGAGGCGAGCCGTGCCTGAGGTGAAGAAGACGACCGGCAAGAAGCCCACGGGTCGCGCGGAAGAGAAGCTCCGTGCGTTCCACGAAGAGGAAGAGATCGGGAAATCCTACGATCTTGCGCTCCTCCGGCGCCTCTGGCCCTTCGTGCGGCCGCACACGCGCTTCCTCGTGGGATCGCTCTTCACGCTCCTCGCCATCTCGGCGCTGCGCCTCACGCGCCCGCTCGTCGCCGGACAAGTCGTGGCCAGCGCGACGGCACGCTCGGCCGACGGTCTCTTCCGTCACGGCCTCGTGCTCGTCATCTTGATCATCGCCTCGCAGACCCTGACCTTCGCGCAGATCTACATGATGCAGATCGCCGGCGCGCGGGCGATGAACGACCTGCGCGAGCACATCTTCAACTTCTTCTCGCGACTCCAGCTCCGCTTCTTCGATCGCACGCCGGTGGGGCGGCTCGTGACGCGCGCGACGAACGACGTCGACACGGTGGGCGAGCTCTTCGCCTCCGGCGTGCTCAACGCGATGGGCGACCTCGTGTCGCTCGTGGGCATCGTCATCATGATGCTGCTCTTGGACTTCCGCCTGGCGCTCATCGCCTTCGCGACGCTGCCGGTCGTGGCGCTCATCGTGAACGTGGTGCGGCACCGCACGCGCAAGGCGTACCGCGACATTCGCGCCAAGACGGCCCGTTTGAACGCCTTCCTGAACGAGCAGGTGAACGGCATCGCCGTGGTGCAGGCCTACGGTCGCGAGGCCGCGGCCACCGCCGAGTTCGACGAGATCAACGAGGCGTACCGCGACGCGAACAAGCGAAGCATCCTCTACGAGGCCATCCTCGACGCCGCGATCGAGATGGTCGGCACGGTGTGTATCGCCAGCGTGCTCTGGTGGGCCGGCGTCCACGGCGGCGGAACGAACCCCATCACCTTCGCCACCGTCGTCACCTTCACGCAGTACATCAAAGAGTTCTTCGAGCCGATCAGCCTGCTCTCGCAGCGCTACACGCTCCTCCAAGCGGCGATGGCCGGCGCCGAGCGCATCTTCCAGCTCCTCGACGAAAAGCAGGTCGACGAGCCCGACGCCAAGGCGAGCGAGTGCGCGCCCGCGGGGCCTGCCGAAGAAGCCATTTGTCTCGAGGGTGTGGAGTTCGCCTACAAGCCGGGGGTGCCCGTGCTCCACGGCGTGTCGCTCGCGGCGCGTCGCGGCGAGCGGCTCGCGCTCGTGGGGGCCACGGGGGCAGGGAAGTCGACCGTCGCCTCGCTCCTTCTCCGCCTCTACGACGTGCAAGGCGGCTTCGTGCGCGTGCTCGGCAAAGACGTGCGGAGCTACGTGCGGAAGGATCTCCGCGAGCTCTTCTCGGTCGTACCGCAGGACGTCTTTCTCTTCTCCGGCACCGTGCTCTCCAACGTCGCCATGAGCGACGCCACGCCCGATCGCGCGCGCGCCGCCGAAGCGCTCGCCAAGGTCGGCGCGCTCGAGATCTTCCGCCGCCGTGGCGACGAAGCAGGAGGCGAGGCGGCCGACGCCTGGCTCGACGCGCGCGTCGACGAGCGCGGGGCGAATTTCAGCGTCGGCGAGCGCCAGCTCCTTGCCTTCGCCCGCGCCGTCTACCGCGACGCGCCGCTCCTCGTGCTCGACGAAGCGACGGCCAGCGTCGACTCCGACACCGAGTCACGCCTCCAAGTGGCGCTCGACGCGGTCATGCGCGGCCGCACGTCGATCGTCATCGCGCACCGGCTGTCCACGATTCAAGCCGCCGACCGCATCGTCGTCTTCCACAAGGGGCGGGTGGTGGAGAACGGCTCGCACGCCGAGCTCTTGGCGCTGGACGGCGTCTACGCGCGGCTCTACCGCATGCAGTTCGCGCGTGAGCGCGCCGCCGAGATCGAAGGGGCGCTCGAAGCGAGCAACGCGCCGCCGCCGGTCGCCGCGTCGGCCCCCGGGCCGGCCGCCGGCTCGACGATGTAGGACAAATCGGACACCGGAATCTCCCTTTCCCCGGCGGCGTTGGGTAGAAACGAGATGCCCGTGAGCAGTCCGCACCCCCCGCACTCGAGCCCCGTCCTCCCCGCCGAAACCCCTTCGGAGGCTTCGCTTCGCGCGCGCCGCGCGTCCGACTCGCCGGTGCGCGTGCTCAAGCCGCGCCGCGCCGCGCCGGCCGACGCCGTCCGCCCGACGCGCGCCGAGATCAACCTCGCCGCGCTTCGTCACAACCTCCGCGTGCTCGAGCGGCACGCCCAGGGGGCGAAGGTGTGGCCGGTGCTCAAGGCCGACGGCTACGGGCACGGCGCTCCTGCGGTCGCGCGCACGCTCGAGCGCGCCGGCGCCCCCGGCTTCTGTGTGGCGCTCCTCGAAGAGGCCATCGAGCTCCGCGAGGCAGGCATCTCCGCCCCCATCCTCGTCATGGGCGGCTACTACGGCGGCTCGCACCTCGAGCTGCTCGAGCGCGCGCTCACCCCGGTCGTCTACGACCTCGGACAAATCGAAGATTTCGCCCGCCTCGTGCGCACCGGCGCGGTGAGCGGGCCGATCCCGGTGCACCTCAAGGTCGACACCGGCATGGCGCGCCTCGGCGTCACGATGCGCGAGCTCCCCGCCTTCGCCGAAGCGCTCCACGGCTTCCCCGAGGTTCGCGTCACCGGGCTCATGACCCACCTGGCGCAAGCCGACGCGCTCTCGGTCGAAGAGACGCGCGAGCAGATGACCCGCTTCGACGAGGCGACGGCCACGCTCGCCGCCCGCGGCGTGCGGGCGAAGATCCGCCACGCCGCCAACACCGCCGCGCTCCTTCGCGGCGAAGCTCGGCTCGACGCCGTTCGCCCGGGCATCGCCGTCTTCGGCGTGGCCCCCACGCTCCCCGGCGCGTCCTCGTCGCTCTCGAGCGAGCTCCGTCTCGTGATGCGCGTCCGCAGCGAGGTGGTCGACGTGCGCGAGATCGAGACGGGCGCTCCCGTCGGCTACGGCGGTATTTGGCGTGCCGCGCGCCCTTCGCGCATCGCCACCATCCCCATGGGCTACGCCGACGGCCTCTCCCGCCAGCTCTCCAACAAGGGGCACGTCCTCGTGCGCGGCAAGCGCGCCCCCATCGTCGGCGCGGTCTCCATGGACATGTCGATGATCGACGTGACCGACGTCCCCGGCGTCTCGCGCCGCGACGAGGTCGTGGTGCTCGGCGCCCAGGAAGGCCCGCACGGCAAGGACGCCATCACCGCCGAAGAGGTGGCCGAGCACGCCGGGGCCATCGCCTGGGAGATCCTCACCTCCATCTCGCGTCGCGTCCCGCGCTTCTACCGCGAGCCCTGAGCGAAGAGTAGACTCCGCCCCTCGTGAGCGAGGAAGCCACAGCGCCGGCCGGGCCCGGGTTCGTCAGCGCCGCGTTCGACCGCGTCGTCGGGCCGGTGATCGACTTGCTCGACGACGTCGGCGCCACCGCCGTGCTCGCGTTCCAAGCGGCCACGTGGCTGATTCGCCCGCCGTACCGTTGGGCGCAGCTCCTCATCGCCTTGGACTTCATCGGCGCGGGGTCGACCTTCATCGCCTGCCTCGTCGGTCTCTTCACCGGCATGGCGTTCACCGTCAGCAGCATCGTCGGGTTCCGCCAGTTCTCCGCCGAGGGGATGGTCGGCGGCGTCGTCGCGCTGGCCCTCGCCCGCGAGCTCGCGCCGGTGCTCGCCGGGGTCGTCGTCACCGCGCGCGCCGGCAGCACCATGGCGAGCGAGCTCGGCAACATGCGCGTGACCGAGCAGATCGACGCCATCACCACCATGGGGGTGAACCCGGTGCAGTACCTCGTCGTGCCGCGCGTGGTGGCGACGGTGCTCATGCTCCCGCTCTTGGCGGTGGCCTTCGGCGTGGCCGGCATGCTCGGCGCGTACGTCGTGGCCGTGGTGTGGCAAGGGATCGACCCCGGGCTCTTCCTCGACAAGGTGCAGCAGTTCGTCGAGCCGGCGGATCTCCGCATGCTGGCCACGAAGAGCGCCGTCTTCGGGCTCATCGTCAGCATCATCTGCTGCAAGAAGGGCTTCCACGCCTCCGGCGGCGCGCGCGGTGTGGGCGAAGCGACGGCCAAGGCCGTCGTCGCGAGCATCGTGGCGATCTTCGCCGCCGACTACGTGCTCACGACGCTGATGACGGATTTGTGAGGGCGGCGCGCTACACTTGGAGTCATGGGGAACATCGGGCCTGGCGAGATCCTCATCATCGCCGTGATCGTGTACTTCCTCCTCGGCGCGCCGCCGTGGCGTCCGTGGCGCGTGTTTCGCTGAGCGAGCGGCTCTACTTCGCGAGCGCGGTGAACTTGCCGTCGTCGCAGAGCTCTTTTGCGTCCTTCAGCGAGCCGACGGCGGCGGAGCGGGTGATGTAGAGCTTCACCTTCTCTTCGGCGTTCTCGCACGTGGCGATGACGCCCGTCGTGGCGCACGGCTTGTTGGAGAAGGTCTCGCCCGGATCGCTGCAGCTCGACTTGGCTTCGGCGAGCTCGCTCCGCGCGAGCCCGCGCCACTCCGAGCACAGGCCGAGGTCCGGGGTCTTGCAGGAAAAGACCGGGCCGTCGTCGCGCGCCGCGGCGAGGTTCCCTTCCGGCGCGGCGGTCGTTGCGCTGGTGGTCGACGTCGCGCTCGCCGGCGCATCGCCCTTCTTCTTCCCGCACGCGGCGAGGACGAGGGGGAGGGCGAGGACGAAGAGCGCAGAGCGGACGAGCTTCATGGCGAGTGATACGCCGCGAGGCGGCGGATCTCCCCGCTCACCACCCCTGGTTGCCGCGCGACACGAACGAGTAGGGGTACGCCCAGT
>CAZHHD010000004.1:95343-150387 GCA_964531795.1 uncultured Polyangiaceae bacterium
CCCGCTCACCACCCCTGGTTGCCGCGCGACACGAACGAGTAGGGGTACGCCCAGTCGGGGGCCGAAGCCTCGTCGAGCTCCTTCGTGTCCTCCGGCGAGAGCTTCACGTCGAGGGCGCGGAGGTTGTCGTCGAGCTGCGCCACGGTGCGCGCGCCCAAGATGACCGAGCTCGTCTCCTTCTTCGCGAGGAGCCACGCGATGGCCACCGCGGCGCACGAGCTCTCCCGGCGCTTGGCCACGCGATCGAGCACGTCGACGAGATCGTACGAGCGCTCGACGCCGAGGCGCTTCATCGTGTCCTTCCACTCGGTGAGGCGCGCCCCCGCCGGCTCGGGCTGCCCGCGGCGGTACTTGCCGCTCAAGAACCCGCTCGCGAGCGGCGACCACACGAGCACGCCGAGATCGTACTTTCGGCACGTGGGGATGACCTCGCGCTCGGCGCCGCGCTCGAGGAGGTTCCACTGGAGCTGCACCGACTCGTAGCGGTGGGTGCGATGCTTCTCCGCCTCCCACAAAGACTCGACCAAGCGGTACCCGGTGTAGTTCGAGCAGCCGACGTAGCGGACCTTCCCCTGCGTCACGAGATCGTCGAGGGCGCGGAGCGTCTCTTCGATGCGCACCGTCGTGTCCTGCATGTGCACTTGGTAAAGGTCGATGTGATCGGTGCCGAGGCGCTTCAGCGAGGCCTCGCACGCGGCGACGATGTGCTGCCGCGAGAGCCCCATGTCGTGGGGGCCCGGCTTCTCGGTCATGCCGAAGCCGATGGGGAACCGGCACTTGGTGGCGAGGAGCACCTTGCTGCGCTTGTCCTTGATCCACTGGCCGGTGAGGACCTCGCTCTTCCCTTCATTGTAGACGTTGGCCGTGTCGATCAAGTTGACGCCGCGCTCGATGGCGCGGTCGAAGACCTTCTTCGCGTCGTCGTCCGAAGAGGTGACCCCCTTCATGAAGGTGGCCGATTCACCGAACGTCATCGCTCCGAGGCTGAGGACGCTGACCTTGAGACCCGACGAACCGAGGGGGCGGAGTTCCATGGCGCGCAAGGGTTCTCGCGCGCGCGAGCTGTGTCAAGGGGCGCGCCGGTCCCGCTGCGCCTCACCGCGCGCGATCGGCACTCGTGCAGGTTCGCACGAGTGCACAGAGCTTCATGCGATGCGCTCTAGACCTGCGTGCGATCGCATTGCCAGCTCGAGCCTTTGCCGCGACGAACGACGCGGCACACGTAGCCCGCTTCGTGGCCGCATCCCCAGATGCGAAACACCTCGCTGCCGTCGCTCTCCGCTTGGGCGCTCATCACTCGAAGATCCGACTCGTCGCAGCCGAGGTCGTCCGACGCGGCGTCGAGCGCCGCCCCTTCGGCGCTGTCGGCGCAAGCGGCGAGCGTCACGAGCGTCACGAGCGTGACGCAGACGACCACGATCTTCGTCACGAGCGAGGATCGTCCGTGCCGGCTCCGTGAGGTGCCCATGGTGCTTGTACGTCCGCGCGCGTCGTTCGACTTGCGCGGTCCCCTGCCGTCGTCTCTTCCACGGAGCGTGCCAAAGGGAGCGCTGCGAAGTCGTGCGCCGTGCTCCGCCGCGAGGCGCATTTCTACGTGAAATTTGTCGGCTCTTCGTGCGCGCACGTTCTCCGCGATGTGGGCGTCAAAGGGGAGGCGCGGGGCGAAGCGTCCGCCGCCGCCGCGGCATCGCGTCGCTTCCCACGTCGCGTCATCAGGCCGCTTCGCGGTAACCTCGCGAGCACATGGGACGACGTCTCTCTTGGTTCCTCTTCGGCGCAGCCCTCTTCGCGGGGGGCGCGTGGGCGTGCAGTGGCAGCGACGCGAGCGGTGGCCCGGACGGCACGAACGACGGCGGCGGCGCCGGCGAGGGGAGCGCGGGCGACGACGGGTCGATCACAAGCCAAGACGGTGGCACCAGCGGCGACGGGGGAGGGGGCGACGGCGCTCCTTCGGGCGACGCGAGCACGGACGGCCCGACGCCGATCGGCCTCGACCCCAGCGGCGCGACGATCCCCGACACGGCGTACCCGATCCCGAGCGGCGCGATCTTCATGGCGCCGGCGGGGACCGGCGACGACACGCACGCAGGAACGATGGCCTCGCCCGTGCTCACCCTCGCCAAGGCGGTCGCGCTGGTCCCCGCGGGGGGCACGATCGTGATGCGCGGTGGCACCTACCGCGACGGCACGACGACGAGCATCACCAAGACCTTCACGCTCCAGGCGTACCCGCACGAGCAGCCGTGGTTCGACGGCACGAACGTCGTCTCGACCTTCACCTCGAACGGCGCGGGGCAGTTCTACGTCGATTGGGACACGCCGACGTTCTGCTCTGGCCACTACTACGACGCTCCCTATGGCGCGCAGAGCACCGCCGGTCCCTGCGCGTTCGCCGACGAGTACGGCGATCCGGCGAACCCAGCCGCGGGCGATCCGCAGATGGTCTTCTCCGACGGCGTCTACGTGCACGAAGTGACGACCCTCGGCGCGGCCACGGGAAACAACTTCTTCTACGACCAAGCGGCCAAGCGGCTCTACCTCGGCTTCGATCCGGCGGGGCACACCGTGGAGCTCGCCGCGCGCCCATCGGCGATGGTCGTTCAAGGGGGGGCCGGGGGGAACGTCATCCGCGGCATCGGCTTTCGTCGTTACGCGAGCAACGAATACAACGCCAACGCCACGCACGGCGCCGTGCTCGCCGGGGCACAGTCGATGACGATCGAGAACGACGTCTTCACCGCCAACGCCGGTGCCGGTCTCGCCGTCTCCGATCCGCGGAACGCTGTCGTGCGCACCACGGTGTTCGCCAAGAACGGCGCCAACGGGCTCGACGCCAACGGGCACCAGCACTCGGGCGGCGCGGCCGACAACCTCGACATCGAGGGGAACCTCTTCAACGCCAACAACGCCGAGCGCTTCGGGCCGGGGTGCGCCGCTTCGTGCAGCGCCGCCGGGTCGAAGATCGCTCACATGGACGGCTTCACCCTGAAGAACAACGTGTTCGAGAACGGCGTCGTGGCCAAGGGCTTCTGGAGCGACCTCGCGTGCTCCAAGGGCGTCATCGTGAACAACGTCTTCGCCAACAACGAGAACACCGGCCTCATGTACGAGGTCTCGGACACGGCGATCATCGCCTCGAACCTGATCTACGGCAGCGGCATCTACGGCCTGAAGGTCGGCTCGGCGAACGTCAAGATCTACAACAACACCCTCGCCGCCAACGCCACGGCGATGCTCCTCTACGACGACGACCGCAGCCCCGGCACGACCTCCGACGTCGGCCCCGACACGGTGAACCTCGACGTGGCGAACAACGTCGTCTCCGGCAGCACGACCAGCATGATGGTGAGCGCGTGGCGCACGAGCGCCACCGGGACCAACACCGGCCCGAACACCTTCTTCGCCGGCCTCGACTACGACGCGTACTTTCGCGCGAGCGGCGCGCCGGCCACGCTCTACGACTGGCGCGAGGGCGCGACCACGTCGTACGCGTCGGCGGCGGCGCTCACCGCGGGGAAGACGTGGGAGGCGCACGCGATCGATCTCACGAGCGGCGCCGAGCCGTTCTTCGTCGACGCGGCGGCGCACGACTACCGCGTGCGCGCGGGGAGCGTAGCGAACGTCCCGGGGAAGGCGCTCCCCGCCGATGTCGCCGCGGCGCTCGGCGTCGCGCCCACCGGGCTCACGAGCCTCGGCGCGGTGAGCTGGCCCGGTCACCCGTGAGTCGCGCGTCGCGGCGCCCTTCGGTGCGCGCGCGCTACTGCGACGAGAGGACGACCGAGCTGAGCTTCGTCACGTTCACGCCGGCGGGATAGCCGTAGCTGACCCAACGCGTGAACTTGGGGTTCGCCTCGTCGGCCGAGGTGTTGTCCGGCGGGTAGGTGATGGGGTTGCCCCAGCCCCACACGGTGACGCCGAAGAACGGCGTCGGGCCGCCCGCGGCGTCCACGCCGGGGAAGCGCGCTTGCATCGTGTGCACGCCGTTGTTGCAGCCGTTCTGACCTTGGAAGTTCCCGCTCGAGAGATCGATGCGGGTGAACTCGTACTTGCCGCTCGAGCCGACCGGCTGAAATCCCGAGAGGACGCCGGCGCAGTCGAGGGACACCTCGGGGAACGCGCCGCTCGCCGTGTCCTTCACGCGGGTGACGACGAGGTTCGTCTCCGGGTAGGTGGGATCGGTAAAGAACGTGTACCGCGGAAGGTACTGGCTCGGCGTGATGACGTTCACGAACTCGGGATCGCCCTCGCCGTCGTACGGCTCGCCGCCGGTCATGTACTGGGCGAAGTAGAAGGGGTGGTCTTCGCCTTGGCTCGACACCACGAACGGGCCGGTGGAGTCGAACTGCACCATCTGCCGCGCGCCGATGGTCGTCGGCGCGCCGGGCTGCGGCGGATCGTAGGTGAGGGTGGTGCCGTCGACGGTGCCGACGATGCGCCAGGGGACGCTCTCCTCCGCGTTCTTGTCGCGGCTTCGGTAGCGGACCCCGACGTACTCGCTGCCGAGCGCCTGCACCGGCGGGAGCATCTGCTCGGCGCCGTCGGCACGCACGCGGTTCAACGGGAGATCCATCAAGGTCGAGCCGCCGATGACCGCGACCGGCTTGCTCGACTGGATGGCGCTGCCGGTGAGCTCGAAGTCCTGGGTGAACTGGAGGTACTGCCCCTTTTGGAGGTTGTACGTGACCGACACACCGGCGAGTGTCCCCGCGAGCCCGCCGCCGGCCACGATCCCCGCCGTGGGCTTGATGCGCACTTGCGTGTCGTCGTCTTGCGAGAGGATCGCCATCGTCGGCCCCGAGCGCGCCTCGGTGATGAGCGGCGGCTTCGAGTTGGCGTTGGCGGCGACGTAGTTGTGGCCCCACACGTTCGTGGGGAGGAGCAGCGTCGCGCCGGTGAGACGCGCGCGCCCGCCGCCGTAGGGGAGCATCTGGTAGGCGACGACCGGGACGTTGGTCTTGATGTGGAACGCCGATCCCGTGCCGGTGCCGTGGAGCGCGGCGTCGCCGACGACCGCGGGGGTCACGCCGGCGGGGCACGACGCGAGCCTTCGCGGCGCCGAGATGTCCGGATCGTTCGCCGCCGCCGGATCGCGCGACAAGAAGAGGATGGCGACCTGATCGCGCGCGAGCCCCTGCGTCGCCGAGTAGGGGTTGTAGGTGATGCCGGTGCCGAAGCCCGAGGGGATGCGGGCAAACTGCTCGACGGGGAGCACCTGGCCGTTGCGATCGACCTCGATCTTCGCCGGCTCGCCGGTCTTCCACTGGTTCACGACGAAGACCGCGAAGCACACCCCTTCGGCCTCGGGGACGGTGTCCATCTCGGCGGCGTAGAACTCGCAGCCGTTCGACGTGTCTTCGCCGAGCGTGTCTTTGCAGGGGTTCACGCACTTTCCGAGCTTGCAGGTCTCGAGCGAGCTGCACTGGAAGACGCGCACGCCGCAGCGGTAGACGAAGCCCGGATCGTTCGGGTCGCAGTAGGTCGGGTCGGGGCAGTCGGTGACGACGTCGAGCGCGCCCCCTTCGACGATCGGGTGATCGTCGGGCGCGTCGATCGGCGGGTGCGCGTCGGGGCCGATGGGACGATCGTCGTTCGTCGCGACGTCGCTCGTGGAGGTGCCGTCGACCGCGGCGTCCTCGGTCTCGTCCACGCCGCCGAGCAGCTCCGTGCGCGAGCCACAGGCGGCGGCCACCAAGGCGAGGGCCGCGGCGAACGCACAAGGACCAAGGGCGCGACGCATGCCCCATCGTACGCGGCCCCCCTCATGACCGCAAAGTTCGGTCCGAACGGCCCGGCGGCCGCGTCGACGCCGCAAAGTGGGCCGCGCCCCTCCCGTCGGCTACGCTCTCGATCGTGGGAGACGCCGACGATCGCGAGCCGCACCCGGCGGACGAAGAGGACATCACCGCGATCCTGCCGACCAACACGAGCGGTCCGTTCGAGAAGCCGCCGGAGGGGGTCGAGGCCGTCCTCGAGGTCGTGAGCGGCGTCCCCGAGGGGGGCGTCTTTCACGTGACCGAGGCCTTCACCCTCATCGGCCGCGACGAGGCGGCCCACGTGCGCATCGACGAGCCGGCGCTCTCGCGCCAACACGCGCGCATCACCTACCAGAGTCGCGAGTTCCGCGTGGCCGACCTCGAGAGCGCGAACGGCACGTTTCTCAACGGCTCGCGGGTGAAGGAGTACGCCCTGCGCGACGGCGACAAGCTCCTCGTGGGGGAGACGCTGATGGTGTTTCGAGTGAAGGTGAAGGCGGGCTAAGCTAGCTCGGGTGTCCCGGACAACGGCGAAGACGCTGGCCCTCGTCGCGGCGGGCGTCACCTCGCTGCTCGCGTGCGGCAGCGACGACGCCGAGACCGCGACCTGCGCTCCGCCGCTCGTGGCCGACTGCGCGCCGCTCTACGAGCCGACGTACGACAACCTGTTCGAGCGCACGTTCAACCCCACGTGCGGCGTGGGCGGATCGAGCTGTCATCAATCGGGCGGTGACGGCACCAAGGGCGGGCTCACCTTCGACAACCCCGAGCGCACCTACAAGACCCTGCTCGACGCCTCGCGCTCGTGGAGGCTCGTCGACACGTCGAAGCCCGAGTGCAGCAAGGTCGTGTACAAAATCACCTCCCACGACATGCACGTCGTGATGCCGCCGGGGCGACCGCTGGTCCTCGCCGAGCAGTGCGTGATCGAGAAGTGGATCCAGAAGGGGGCCCCGCGATGAAGCGCCTCGTCCGTCTCTTCGCGCCGCTCAGCCTGCCGCTCGTGGCCGGCCTCGTCACCGCCAGCTGCAGCTCGACCAGCGACGAGCCGACGAAGCTCACCGAAGAGCAGCTCATGGATCCCGAGGCGTGCAAGACATGCCACCCCGACCAGTTCCGCGAGTGGTCGGGGAGCATGCACGCCTACGCCTCGGACGATCCGCTCTTTCGCGCGATGAACCGCCGCATGCAGCGCGTGACGGACGGCAAGCTCGGCACCTTCTGCGCGCAGTGCCACATGCCGCTCGCGGTGAAGCTCGGGCTCACCAAGGACGGGCTCGACATCGACACGTTGCCGGCGAAGATGCGCGGCGTCTCGTGCTTCTTCTGCCACGAGGCGACCCCGGGCCCGGGGCAGAACAACAACCCGCTCGTCTTGGCGCACGACGGCGTGATGCGCGGCGGGATCCCCAACCCGGTCCCCAACACCGCCCACGTGGGGGCCTACTCGGCGGCGCACGATCGCGAGTCGCCCGAGGGGGTCGGCTCGGTGGTGTGCGGGCCGTGTCACGACATCCAGACGCCGCAGGGCGCGCCCATCGAGCGCACCTTCAAAGAGTGGACGCAGTCGGTCTACGCGCGCGGCGCCGACGGCATCACCCTCGCGTGCGGGCAGTGCCACATGCCGAGCCGTATCGGCGTGGCGGCGCAGGCGCCGAGCGTCTTCGAGCGTCGCGTGCACGATCACTCGATGCCTGGCGTGGATCTCGCGCTTCAACCCTTCCCCGAGATGCCGGCACAACACACCGGCGTGCAGGCATCGCTGGACGGCGCGCTGGGCGCGATGTTGTGCGTGCGCCCGGGGAAGACCGGCGCGGGATCGATCGAGGCCGAGGTCTCCTTGCGGAACCTCCTCGTCGGTCACGGCTGGCCGAGCGGCTCGGCGCAGGATCGCCGCGCGTGGCTCGAGATCGAAGCGTACCGCGGTCAAGACGTCGTCTACGCCTCGGGGCGCTTCGCCGACGACGAAGCGGTCGACACCGCGAAGGATCCCGATCTGCTCCTCCTCCGCGATCGCATCTACGGCGCCGACGGCCAAGAGACGCACAACTTCTGGGAGGCGGTGCGCTTCGACGGCGTGCAGCTCCTCCCCCCGCCGAGCAGCGACACGACCGATCCGAATTTCGATCGCACGATGCGCAAGGTCTACGCTGTGGACGGCGGCGCGGCTGGCCCGCCCGATCGCGTGACCATCGCCGTGCACATGCGCCCCTTCGACCTCGACCTCATCGAGGACCTCTTGGCGTCGGGGGATCTGACCGATCCCACGTTCCGCTCCAAGATCACGACCTTCACCCTCGCCTCGACGAAGCTCGAATGGTCGACCGGTCTCGGCAGGACCTGCGTGCCGTAGAGCGCGCTCTCGAAGACCGCTCGCGAGCGCGGTCTACGTCTCGACACAGAAGGTGAAGGAAGCGACCTCGACCGACGAGCCTGCGTCGGTGTCACCGGCGTCGTCGGTGGCCTGCCCCGCGTCGTCGCCGCCCCCGCTCGGCGCGCCGCCGCCGTCGGGATCGCCGACGCGGACGTCGACGCGCCACACGCCGGTGAGCGCGAGATCGAGGTGCTCCACCTTCACCGTGCCGGCGTTCGCGTCGAGCACGGTGACCGTAGGGAGCTTGCTCGGGCCGAGGCCGCCGCGTCCCGGCTGCGAAGCGACGACGTGCGGCAGAACCCCGCCGATGGGCTTTCCCGCGCCGTCGTAGAGGGCGAGGGTCCAGGTGTTGTCGCCGCCCGAAGGGGGCGCGGGGACAGCGTCGACGATGCGCACGTGGAGCTTGCCGTCGGCCGACGCGTGATCGATGCCTGCATAGTACACTTCTGACGTCGTGCGGCTGCACTCGTCGCTCGGCGCAGTGGTACCGGCGTCGAACGGCGTCGTGGTGCTCTTCTTCGAGGAGCACGCGCTCGCCGCGAGGGCGACGAGCATCGGAAAAAGCACACGACGAGCGGGCATTTGAGCCCCTGCATCGTAAGCGATTCTGACGCGTCGCGCCGAGCAAGACGCATCACGCCATCATCGTCTTCCGCGGCGCCGGACGGGCTTGCGGCTCAGATCCGCGGAGCGGTAGAGTCGCGCGCACCATGACCGAAGACCCCCATCCGACGCTCGGCGCGGAAGCCGCTCGGCAGCTAGCCAACACCACGAAGACGCCGCCCCAATGGACGGGAGCAACGCCGCGATGGTTGGTCAGCCTCCTGCCGTGGACGCCTGTCGAAGCGGGCACGTACCGCGTCAACAAGGTGAAAGAGGCGGGCGAGTCGGGCATCGGCATCGAGTGCAGCCCGAGCGACGGCGACGTCCTCCCGGCGGCCTTCGTCGACTACGAGGCGCAGCCGCGCGAATACACGCTGAGCACCGTCACCACGACGCTCGAAGTGCAGACCCGTATCTCGGATCTGTACCGAAGCCCGATGGACCAGGTACGCGAGCAGCTCTCGGTCCTCATCGAGATGGTGAAGGAGCGTCAGGAGCGCGAGCTCATCAACAACCAGAACTACGGGCTGCTCCACAGCGCGGCGCCCGACATGAAGATCAAGACGCGCGCCGGTGCGCCGACGCCGGACGATCTCGACGAGCTCATCTCCAAGGTGTGGAAGGAGCCCGCCTTCTTCCTCGCGCACCCCGCGGCGATCGCCGCCTTCGGTCGTGAGTGCACGAAGCGCGGCGTGCCGCCGCCCACGGTGAGCCTCTTCGGATCGCCGTTCATCACCTGGCGCGGTCTCCCGCTCATCCCCACCGACAAGCTTCGCGTCGAGAACGGCAAGAGCAACATCCTCCTCGTCCGCACGGGCGAGAAGAAGCGCGGCGTCATTGGTCTCTTTCAGCCGGGCATTCCCGGCGAGGCGAGCCCGAGCCTCTCGGTCCGCCTCATGGGGATCAACCAGCGCGGCGCAGCGCAGTACCTCGTCTCCCTGTATTGCTCGGCCGCGGTGCTGAGCGACGACGCCATCGGGGTGCTCGAAGGGGTCGATGTCGGCCGCTACCATGACTACAAGTGACGGCCTCCCTGGCGTGACCGGCGTGGAGCTCGGCGAGGCTTCGTCGACGAGCCCGGCCGATCTCGGCGCGCTGACGAACGAGATCCAACGCCTGGCGAATCAGTATTTCGCCGGCGTTCCTGGGCCCGCGGTCAACGGACCGGCGCCCGGTCTCATGGCGCCGAACGTCCTCGCGCCCCTCGTGGACGCGGGCGCCAACGCCACGCCGCCGCACGTCGGTCCCAACGCCGCGCACGTCGGCGCGGGGGGAGCTTCGCCGCTCGTCCAGCTCCCGCCGACCCCCGGCCCCGCGCATCGCATGCCGCTCGCGGCGACGCCGCCGCCGAAGGATGCCGATCTTCGCGGGCTCCCCACCCAAGTCGCCGAGCAGCTCGGGACGCCCGGGGTCATCGCCGCGGCGAGCAGCGGCACCCCCGAAGCGCGCCCGTACTTCATGGACATCGCCGGGCTCCCCGCGGGCTTCGGCCCTTCGCCCCACGGCGCCGTGCCTTCGAGCGGCTTCGACTTCGCGCTCCCCGCGCATTCGCCGATGCCCACCGGCGCGCCGCACGTGCCTGCCGGCGCGCCGCACATGCCTGCCGCGCCGACCGATCTGGAGCTCGCGCGATCCGGCGCCGCTTCGCCGCACGGTCCAGCGCTCTCGGCCTTCGCCTTCGCGCCCGAGCTCGTCCCCGATCTCGTGCCGGAGCTCGGCACCGGGCGGGGCATCTTCGATCCCCACGCGATCAAGCGCGACTTCCCCATCCTCCAAGAGCGCGCACACGGTCGGCCGATCGTGTGGCTCGACAACGCCGCGACGACGCAGAAGCCGCGCGCGGTCATCGAGCGCCTCTCGTATTTCTACGAGCACGAGAACTCCAACGTGCACCGCGCGGCGCACACGCTCGCGGCGCGCGCGACCGACGCCTACGAAGGCGCGCGCGAGAAATCGCGTCGCCTCGTCAACGCGCCGTCCTCGAAGCAGATCGTCTTCGTGCGCGGGACGACCGAGGGGATCAACCTCATCGCCAAGAGCTGGGGCCGAAGGAACGTGTACGAGGGGGACGAGATCCTCATCACGTGGCTCGAGCACCACGCCAACATCGTCCCCTGGCAGCAGCTTTGCGCCGAGAAGGGGGCCAAGCTCAAGGTCGCGCCCGTCGACGACAGCGGCCAAGTCATCCTCGACGAGTACGAGAAGCTCCTCGGCCCGAAGACCAAGCTCGTCTCCTTCACGCAGGTGTCGAACGCGCTCGGCACGATCGTGCCTGCCAAAGAGATGATCACCATGGCGCACCGCCACGGCGCGTGCGTCCTCTTGGACGGCGCGCAGTCGGTCTCGCACATGCCGGTCGACGTGCAGGATCTCGACTGCGACTTCTTCGTCTTCTCCGGCCACAAGATGTTCGGCCCCACCGGCATCGGCGCGGTCTACGGCAAGCAGGACGTCCTCGACGCGATGCCGCCGTGGCAAGGCGGCGGGAACATGATCGCCGACGTCACCTTCGAGAAGACGATCTACCAGCCGCCGCCGCAGCGCTTCGAAGCGGGGACGGGGAACATCGCCGACGCCGTCGGTCTCGGCGCCGCCGTCGACTACCTCACCGGGCTCGGGCTCGAGGCGGTGAGTCGCTACGAGCACGAGCTCCTCGAGTACGCCGACGACAGGCTTCGCACCGTGCGTGGTCTCCGTCGCATCGGCACGGCGAAGAATCGGGCAGGGGTCATCTCCTTCGTGCTCGACGGCGTCCGCACCGAGGACGTGGGCGGCATGCTCGATCTCGAGGGGATCGCCGTCCGCTCGGGGCACCACTGCGCGCAGCCGATCCTCCGTCGCTTCGGCGTCGAGGCCACGGTGCGCGCGTCGCTCGCTCCGTACAACACGACCGAGGACATCGACGCGCTGGTGGCGGCCTTGAACCGCATCCAAAGCGGCCGAGCGACGTGAGCGGCCGGTCGCCCCGCGACCGGATTTCCACGACTTGGGAGCGAAGAAAGCCCGCGCTCACCCCGGCGTACGTTGACATACCGAAGGAATTCGACGCTTTAGCGAATTTTTCTTTCGGACGCAGATTCCTCGGTCAAATCCACATCTTGAGCGGGGAATTGACCTCCTAGGAGCAGGGCCCTCGCCTTGAGAGCAGACAAGCCTTCGTTATAATGGAGGCATGGTTCAGCAAGTCGCGCCCGAACAAGCCGTCCGGCTCATTTCCAGCGGCGAAGTTGAAGTGATCGACGTCCGCGACCCCCACGAGTGGGCCGGCGGGCACATCGCTGGGGCGCGCCTCGTCCCCCTCGAGCAGCTCCGCGCGCAGGCGAAGACGCTCCTCACCAAGGACAACGTCCTCTTCGTCTGCGCCGCCGGCGTGCGCAGCCAGACCGCCGCGCGCCTGGCGGCTTCGCTCGGCCTCAAGCGCGTCTACAGCCTCATCGGCGGCACGCGCGGGTGGGTCAAGGCCGGGCAGCAGCTCGTCAACGACATCGACGTCGCCGTCTAGTTCCTGAATCCGAAGTTCGTCGCCTTCGGCGCCGAGCCTTCGGATTCAGGAACTAGGTCACTCTGGTGGGGAGCTTGCGCTCCCCCTCGCTCGGTCGCTAGCGCTCCCTTCGCGATCCTCCCCCGCCTCGCCTGCGGCGACTCGTGCTGCGCACGAGCGCGAGTCCCTACACGCCCAGCGTCGGGGAGCCGCATTTTCTCACTCAGGGTGGGCTAGGGGCCCGAGTCGAACGTTCGTCGGCACGCCGACGAACTTCAGACTCGGGACACTAGGTCCGCGCCCGCGATCAGCTGAGGGCGAGCATGCGATCGATGGGGACGCGCGCCGCGGCGAGGAGCTCCGGCGCCATCTCCAGGCGCGGCTTCAAGTCGCGGAGCGCGAGGTACACCTTCTCGAGGGTGTTCTTCCGCATGAACGGGCACTCGTTGCAGGCACAGTTGGCCTCCGGCGGCGCGGGGATGAAGACCTTCTCCGGCGCGGCCTTTTGCATCTGGTGAAGGATCCCCGACTCGGTGGCGACGATGAACTCCTTCTTGTCGCTGGCGACCGCGTACTTGAGGATCCCCGTCGTCGAACCGATGTAGTCGGCGTACTTCAAGACCGCCGGCTCGCACTCGGGGTGCGCGAGGACGAGCGCCTCCGGATGCCTTGTTTTCAGCCCCACGAGCTTCCGCTCGCTGAACGTCTCGTGGACGATGCAGCTCCCCTGCCAGAGCACCATCTTGCGGCCGAGGCGCTTCTCCACCCACGCGCCGAGGTTCTTGTCGGGGGCGAAGAGCACCGTCTTGTCCGCGGGGATTTGCGCGACGATCTTCTCGGCGTTCGACGACGTCACGATGTAATCGCTGAGCGCCTTCACCTCGGCCGAGCAGTTGATGTAGCTGACGGTGACCGATCCGGGATGACGCGCTTGCCAAGCCTTGAAGCGATCGGCCGGGCAACCGTCGGCGAGCGAGCAGCCGGCTTCGAGATCGGGGAGCACGACGATGCGATCGGGATTCAGGATCTTCGCCGTCTCCGCCATGAAGTGCACGCCGGCAAAGCAGATGACGTCGGCGCTCGTCTTGGCGGCGGCTTGCGAGAGCTGGAGCGAATCGCCGATGACATCGGCCACGTCCTGGATGTCCCCCTCTTGGTAGTAGTGGGCGAGGAGCACGGCGTTGCGCTCCTTCTTCAGCCGGCGGATCTCGTCTTCGAGGTCGAGGCCCGAGAGGTCCTCGTGATGCGCCGCGCCGTGGCTCGCGGCGGCGAGGGGGGGCGTGGCGACGAGCGGGAGAACGGGGAGCCCCGCGCCTCGATTCGGCGAGCCGATGTTCATGGGGGGAATCTAAGGGCGCTGAACGACTACGTAAAGCTCGGGCCGGCCGGACCGTGGTAGCCTCGTAGGAAGGCCATGGCGTCGTCCAACCTGCACTCGTCCGCCACCGAAGTGGTGGACGCCCGTGTTGGCACGGAAATCCGTGGCAAGTGGCGGGTCGACAGCCTCATCGGGACGGGGGGCATGGCCGCCGTGTACGCGGCGACCCACCGCAACGGGAACCGCGTGGCGCTCAAGGTGCTCCACGTGCAGCTCTCGATCGACAAGAACCTCCAGAGCCGCTTCAAGCGCGAGGGCTACGTCGCCAACACGGTGAATCACCCCGGCGTCGTGCGCGTCCTCGACGACGACGAGACCGAGGACGGCGCCGCGTTCCTGGTGATGGAGCTCCTCGAGGGGGAGACGACCGCGATGCGCGCCGACCGGCTCGGCGGCCGGCTCCCGCTGCAGGACGTCCTCGCCGTGATGGATGGTCTCCTCGACGTGCTCTCGGCGGCGCACGCCGCCGGCATCGTTCACCGCGACGTGAAGCCGGAGAACATCTTCTTCACCAAAGACCGCGTGGTGAAGATCCTCGACTTCGGCATCGCCAGGCTCCACGACGCCGCCAACAAGTCGGGCGTGGGGCACACGATGGCCGGCATGGGGACGCCGGCCTTCATGCCGCCCGAGCAAGCGCTCGGACGTATGGGCGAGGTCGACGCGCTCTCCGACGTGTGGTCGGCGGGCGCGACCGCGTACACCCTCATCTCCGGCGCGCTCGTGCACGACCTCGACACGCCGAACGAAGTGCTCGTCGCCGCGGCGACGCGCCCGGCCGGCTCGTTGGCCATCGTCGCCCCCGAGACTCCGCCGGAGATCGTCGAGGTCGTCGACCGCGCGCTCGCCTTCGACAAGAAGCAGCGCTGGTCGAGCGCACGCGCGATGCAGCACGCGCTTCGCCAAGCGGCGCACGTGCTCTCCTCGCCGGGCTACGACAGCGGGCAGCGCCTCGCCGCCGGACCGGGGAGCGGCCCCGTCGACATCGTCGGCGCGCCCGATCGCATCTCGGCCCCCGAAGAGTCGTTGCGCGAGACCCTGCCCGGGCCGGAGCCTTCGTCTCCCGCGAACATCGCGAACATCACCGGAGCCCATGTCCCGCCGCCGGCCGCGCAGCCGTCCTCGCGCGGGCGCTACCTCGTGCTCGGTCTCCTCGCCGCGGTCGTCGCCGTCGGCGTGGGGGTCTTTGCGATTCGCCGCGCACCCCCGGTGGGGGTCGCGACCGCCAACGCGCCCACGCCAGTCACGACCGCGCCGACGCCTCCGAGCGCCACCGCCGCGCCCGACAGCGCGAGCGCCGCGGCCAGCGCCGACGCGCCTGCGCCCACAGTCGACATCGAGCTCCCCGCCACCCACGCCCCCCGCTCCACGCCGACCGCGCCCGCGCACGGTCGATCCTGGCTGGATCGTAGGAAATGACCGGACTCGGAAGAATCCTCCTCCTTACCAGCTTCGTCGGACTCGTCGGTGTCGCCCCGCTCGCGCGGGCGGACTCCGGCGTCGACGCGGAGCGCATGTTCGAGCTCGGACGCCAAGCGGCGACACAGGGCCAATACGCGACCGCCTGCAATCTGTTCCGCGAGAGCTACCGCCTCGACGCCGCGGTGGGGACGCTCATCAACCTCGGTGACTGCGAAGAGCACCTCGGGCATCCCGATCTCGCGCTCGGCTACTTCGAGAAGGCGTTCTCGCGGTTGAGCGTCACCGACGATCGCCTCCCTCACGTGCAAGATCGCATCGCCGCGCTCGAGCGCCTCTCGGCCCATCTCGACATTCGTCTCGGCGCCGGCGCCCCTTCGGGGACCAAGGTCACGGTCGACGACCACGTGCTCGCGCCCAACGACCTCCGCGCGCCGCTCGTGCTCGCCCCGGGCAATCACGTCGTCCTCGGCACCGCCGTCGGGTACCGCGGCTCGCGCCAGAGCGTGACGCTCAAAGCGGGGGAGAACAAAAAGGTCGACGTGTGGCCGGGGCCGCCGCTCGAAGACGCCTCGCCGATCGACAAGTCGGCGACGCCGGGCTCGCCCGGAGCGGAGCACAAGTCGTCGTCCACCCTCCGCAACGTCGGTTGGGGCGTCACCGCGGTAGGCGTCGCGAGCCTGTGGGTCGGCAGCATCACCGGGGCGTTCGCCATCGATCGCGAGTCGCTCCGCTCCGACAACTGCGACGCACAAAACGTGTGCAACAAGACCGGCTACGACGCCGCGCGCTCGGGGAAGACGTTCGCCACCGTGAGCACCGTCACCATCGCCGCCGGTGCAGTGGCCGTCGCCGCCGGGCTCTACCTCGTCCTCTCGAACCACCCGGGCGGACAGCCGCAAACCACGGTCTCCCCCACCGCTTCGACGAGCGGCGCGGGTGTGACCCTCTTCCGGAGCTTTTGAGTGCGAACGAGAGCGCGCCTCTTCGTGCTTCTCTCGGTCGCGGTGGCGGCCGGTTGTGCGCGTCTCATCGGCGCGGACTTCGATGACGCGCGCCTCGCCGACGAAGGGGGCGCGCCGGACGGCGCGTCGGACGTGGCCATCGTCGACGACGCCGCGACCGACGCCACCCCCGACGCGGGACCGATCGACCTCCAAGGGCTCGGCGATCTCGAGCTCTGGCTCACGGCCGACACGGGCGTCGAGCTCGACGACACGTTCGACGCTGCGGGGCTCGACGCACAGACCCTCGACGGCGCGTCCACCGACGCCGCGCTGGCGCAAGGGGTGGCGATTTGGCGCGATCGCTCGGGTCGCGCGCACGACGGCGTACAGCTCGATCCGGTGCTGCGCCCCTTGCTCGTGCGCCCCACCGGCGACGCGGGGCCGAGCGTCGTCCGTTTCGACCGCGCGCGCGGGGCGTGCTTCGCGCTGACGTGGGCCGCCGCGTTCGCGCAACACGGAGCGACGTTCTTCGTCGTGAGCCGTGGGGACGTGGCGCCGCTCCTCGACTTCGAGACCGACGCCGGCCGACTCGTCTTCCCCTTCACGCCGCGGGGCTCGGACGACGCGGGCCCGAGCTTCGTCCTCCTCGCACAAGCGGGCGGCGATCGCGCGAGCGCGCGGGTCGAGCTCTCGCCGACCGACGTCGAGGTGACGAGCGCGCGCGTGCGCGCCGGTGTCGTCGGCGGCGTCGAGACCTGGAAGAACGGCGTCGCCCAAGAGCGCAGCTCGCTCCTCGTCGACGCCATGCCGCCGCTCGCCGCGCTCGGCCTCGGATGCGCGCCCAACGAAGGGGCGTACGCCAACGGCGATCTCGTGGAGGTGCTCGTCTACGGCGAAGCGCTCGCCGATTCGCCGCGCGAACGCATCGAGGCGTTCCTCCGCACGCGCTGGGGGCTCTAGCTACTTCCGCGAGAGGAGCTTCGCCGAGATGTGCGAGCCGAGCTCCTCGGCCATGAGCTGCTCGACGAAGTCGTCCACCTTGCGGCGGTCGTCGTCGTTGGCGAAGAGGAAGCGAATCCCCATGCCGGCCGGCGCGTCTTCGTTCGACCCCTCTTCGGGGACGACCCACACGACCTTCCCCTTCAAGCGGAGCTGACCCTCGTTGGCGGGGAAGGAGAGGACGAACACGAACTCGGTGCCGACGTCGAGCGGCTTCCCGGTGCGAATGAAGGTGCCGCCCTTGGAGATGTTCTTCGTGTAGTCGGCGAAGAAGGTGTTCATCCGCCGGTAGTCGACGCGCAGCGTGATCGCGGTGCGGTCGTTGTTCCGCTTCTCGCGCCACGACTCGGAATCCGGCGGCGTGGAGCCGGTGCCACGGCCCTGGTCGGCGCCGCGCTCTCCCCGGCCCTCGTCTTCGGGGCCGCCACCATCGTGGGGCGGATTGCTTTCCATCTTGTCCAGAGGTTATCACGAAGGGGCCATGGCAGACCTGGTCGATCGCCTCCGCGCCGCACGCGAGCGCCTCGCTGACGTTCCGCAGCGCGTCCGTGTCGCCGCGACCGTGGCCAACCAAAGCGGGCTCATGTGGGAGCTCACGCGCCCCGGGCTCATCGCGATGGCGCGGGCCCTCACCGCCGCGGCGCAGAACCCCTCGCAGATTTACCGCATCTACGCCGCCAATTCGCCGGACAAGCTCGCGCTCAGGTGGCGCGATCAGGACCTCACCTTCCGCCAGCTCGACGAGCGGATCGATCGCCTCGCCACGGGGCTCGCGCGTCGCGGGGTGCGCCGGGGCTCGAGCCTCGTCCTCATGATGAAGAACCGCCCCGAGTTCCCGCTGCTCCAGTGCGCGGCGAGCCGCCTGGGGGCCGCGGCGGTGAGCGTCTCTTGGCGCTCGACGGCGGCCGAGCTCTCGTACCTCGTGAGCCACTCGGGCTCGAAGATCATCTGCTTCGAGCACGACCTCTTCGCCGCCGTCGACGAAGCGCAGAGGCTCCTCAAAGACTTCCCCAAGAGCGGTCTCGTGGCGGTGGGCGGCAAGGCCCCGGGGTGCGCAGAGCTCGAAGACCTCGTGGCCGATCGCATCGAGCTCTCCACCGAGAAGGGGCTCGAAGAGGACGCCGCGGTCGTCATCTACACCTCGGGGACGACGGGCAAGCCGAAGGGGGCCGTCCGCAAGTTCTCCAAGGACACGCTGCCCGCGGCGATGCGCTTCATCGCCGAGACACCGATGCGCGTCGACGACGTGCACCTCGTGGCGTGCCCGCTCTACCACTCGACGGCGTTCGGCTTCCTCGCGCTGCATCACATGCTCGGCGCCACGGTCGTCCTGATGGACGAGTTCAAGCCCGACCTCTTTCTTCGCGACGTCGTCCGCTACGGCGTCACCACCACCGCCGTGGTCCCCACGATGCTCCATCGCGTCCTGCACCTGCCGGAGGCGACCTTGGCGCAGTACGACGCGCGCTCGCTCCGCGCCGTCTTCTCCGGCGGCGCGCCGCTCCCCGGCCCCTTGGCCACGGCGTTCATGGATCGCTTCGGCGACATCCTCTTCAACTTCTACGGCGCCACCGAGACCGGTCTCGTCACGCTGGCCAAGCCGCAGGACCTTCGCGCCGCGCCCGGGACGATCGGCCGACAGATCCCCGGCAACGAGATCCGCCTCCTCGACGACCGAGGACACGTCGTTCCCACGGGCGAGGTCGGCGAGCTCTACGTGCGCAACAAGCTCCTCGTCGCCGGCTACCACAAGGATGAAGCCGCCACCTCGGCGAGCATGCGCGAGGGCTTCTTCAGCGTGGGGGATCTCGCCCGGCAGGATCGCGACGGGCGCTACTTCATCGAAGGTCGCAAGCGCGACATGATCATCTCCGGCGGCGTGAACGTGTATCCGGCCGAGATCGAAGCGGTGCTCGAGTCACACCCCGAAGTGGCCGAGGTCGCGGTGGTGGGCATCGAGGATCAAGAGTGGGGCGAGCGCGTGGCCGCGTTCATCGTGCGCCGCGCCGGCACCTCGCTCGACGAGAGCGTGCTCAAGCCGTTCGTGCGCGAGCGGCTCGCGGGGGCCAAGGTCCCGCGTGACTACGTCTTCCTCGAGACGCTCCCGCGGAACCCGACCGGCAAGGTGCTGAAGCGCGAGCTCCGGCTCCGCCGCGCCTGAGCCTCGGCCGCCGTCCCTGGAGGACGACCCGTCGCCCATCGCCAGCGGGGGCGAATCGGGGCCCCTTGCCCCGGCGCTTCGTCGAATTCTCCGACTTCCCAGGGGGCGGGCGCTAAACTTCGGGGGGATCCTTCCGCGCACTTGGCGCGTCGGATCCGCCAAGGCGCCCACGGAGAGGCCCGAGTGAAGCCCGGCGACGTACTGCGCGGAAAATACGAGCTCGTCGAATCCATCGGCCGCGGTGGAATGGGCGAGGTCTTCCACGCGGTGCACCTCGAGTCGGGGGCCAACGTCGCCATCAAGGTGGTGAGCCGCGCCTTCCTCGGCGACATCTTGATGGCCCGCCTCGAGCGCGAGGCGAGCGCCGCGACCCGCATCCAGAGCGAGTTCGTCCCTCGCGCGCTCGAGGTCGACCGCACCGAAGACGGCGAGCTGTTCCTCGTGATGGAGCTCCTTCACGGCGAGTCTTTGTCCGAGCGCATGAAGCGGAGCGGCGGCGTGCTCCCCTGGGAGGAGGTCCGCCTCATCGGCGACCACGTGCTCCAGGCGCTCATCGCCGCCCACGCGGCCGGCGTCGTGCATCGCGATCTCAAGCCGGCGAACATCTTCATCGAGACGATGCCCGCCGAGCTCGGCTCCGATCGACGCGTCCCGGTGCGGGCGCGCATCCTCGACTTCGGCGTGTGCAAAATCGACGGCCAAGTCGAGGGCGAGAAGCTCACCGTCACCGGCGAGTCGGTCGGGACCATCGCCTACATGGCGCCGGAGCAAATTCGCGGCGCCTCGCGCGTCGACGAGCGCGCCGACATCTATTCGTTCGCGATGGTCATCTTCGAGCTCGTGTGCGGGAGGCTCGCGTACGACGCCGCCGGGCAGATGGCGCTCCTCGCCAGCAAGCTCGAGAAGTCGGCGCGCCCGCTCGCCACCTGCGCCAAGACGTCGATCCCCGCCGGGCTCGACGCCATCATCGATCGTGCGCTCGCCCGCGACCCGGCGCAGCGTTGCGGAAAGGCGAGCGAGGTCCTCGCCGCGTGGCGGGATCTCGGCCCGGTCATCTCGCCATCGTCGTCGCTCCCCATCGTGACGCACGCGGGGGTCACGTTGAACCCGACGCGCACCGTCACCACCGGTACGCAGGTCCCGCCGGCGAAGGTGAATCGCGGCGCCCTGCTCGTGGCCGGCTCGGTCCTCGCAGGGTGTCTGCTCGTCGGCGCCGCCGCCATGCGCCACCGCATCGCGGGAGTCGCGACGGCCGACGTCGAGCCGACGGCCAGCGAAGTCGTGGCCGCCGCGCCGGCCGTTCCCCCGAGCCCCGTCGCCGATCCGGTGGCCTCGCCCGTCGCCACCGAGGGGGCCGCCGACGCCACGGCGCTCCCGGAGGCGAAGAGCACCGACGAGCCCGTGCTCGAGCTCGGTCCGAGCGAAGGGGCCTCGCCCGCCACGTCTCCGCGCTCGCCTGCGCGTCACGTCAACGTCGCTCGACCGGCGAGCTCGCCGCACAAGTCGTCGTCCGAGCCGAGCCTCATCGAGCAGCCTCACTACTGATGGCGCGGGGGAGACACGCGCTCGTCGTCGTCGCGCTGGCGAGCCTCTTCATCGCCCACGGCGCGCGCGCCGAAGACCCGCGCGAGGCCTCACGCGCCGCGTTCCGTCGCGGCGTGACGGCGGCCAAGGCCGGGGACTACGTGGCCGCGCGCGACGCGTTCCTCGAGGCCTACAAGCTCTTCGCCCATCCGAGCATCTTGCTGAACCTCGGCATCGCGCGCACCCACACCGGCGAGCTCGTCGACGCCGAGCACGATCTGGCGCGCTTCCTCGCCGACGACGGCGGGGCCACCGCCGAAGAAGTGCAGAGTGCACGCACCGGCCTCCTGGAGGTGCGCAGGCACTTGGGCACGATTCGTCTCGGCGTCGCCCCCGACGCGGCCCGCGCCACCGTGGACGGCAAGCCGGTGGCGCTCCTCCCCGGCAACACCGTGGAGGTACGCGTCCTCGAGGGGGAGCACGATCTACGCGTCGAAGCCGAGGGGTACGATCCCGACGTCGAGCACCTCAAGATCGACGGCGGCCAAGAGATCACGAAGCGCGTGGCCTTGTACGCCTCGGCGCGAGCTTCGGAGAAGCCGGTCGTGCCGCCCCCCGACAGGACGCGGGCGATCCTCGGGTATTCGCTCGTCGGCGCCGGGGTGCTGGCCGCGGGGCTCGGCACCTACGCGGGGCTGACGGCCATCTCCAAGAAGAACGAGTACAACGCCCAAGACCCGCCGCAAGACGCGTCCCTCCGTTCGTCGGGCGTCATGTTCCGCACCGTCGCCGACGTCTCCTTCCTCGTCGCGCTGGCGAGCGCCGGGGCCGGCGCCTACTTCCTCTTCTTCCCCGGGCCGCACTCGCGCGCGCAGATCGTCGTCGGCCCGGCGTACTCCGGGCTTCGCGGCACCTTCTGAGCCGCGTCGGCTTCGGCGAGCTCGTGCGCTCCACGAGCGAGGCGCGCTATGATGCCGATCGATGCCCTCGGCCGACTCGAACGGGGGCGCGAGCCCCGAGGGGAAGGCGGCGTTGCCGCGGTCGTCGCTCTCGCTCCCCGAAGCAGCCGCGCTCCGTGACCGTGCAGCGCGCGTGGGCGCGAAGGCAGGAAGCAAGAAGGGGCGCCCGCGTCGTCGCTTCCTCGCCGAGCAGCGCGATCGAGCCGCGCGCCTCATGCTCCCTGCGTTCGCCACGCTCGCCGCGGTCATCGGCATCGTCACCGTCGTCGACCGCGTCTTCGGCTCGCCGCCGCCCGACACCGCCGAGACGCTCCTCGGTCTGACGCTGACCGGCGTCCTCGCGATCGCCTCGCTCCTCCTCCCGCTCTTCAACAAGAGCCTCACGCGTGTCGCCACGCTCGGCGGGGTCACGTGGGTCGTCACCATGCTCGGCTGGGGAGTCATCGCCCACGTGACCGGTGGCGCGACGAGCCCGTACCTCCTCTGCTTGCCGCTCACGTGCCTCGGCATCGCCTTCTACGTCCCGTGGCCGCCGCGCGTCGCCGCGGCCGGCGGGCTCGCGTCGTACGTCGCGCTCTACGTTGCCAGCGCGCATGCGCCGCTCTACGCGCACCTCCTCGTGCTCGCCGTGGGTCTGGCCGGCGTGGTCGTCGCCAAGACGCGCCTCCGCGTGGCGATTCGTCGATTCCTCCGCACCGAGCGCTACCGCGCCGCCGTCTCGCGCATGCGCCGCGTGCAAGAGCAGCTCGTGGTGGTGGAGAAGCTCGAAGCCCTCCGCGTGCTCGTCGGAGGGATGGCGCACGAGCTGAACAACGCGCTCGCCATCAGCGTCGCTTCGAATCAGCAGGCCTTGAAGGCGGTGGACGCCGAGTCGCCCGCCGCCGCCGCCCTGAAGCGCAGCGACGGTGGGCTCACCCGCATTCGCCGCACCGTCGACCGCATTCGCCGCTTCGCCATGTCCGCCGAAGGGGTGCTCGAGCCCGCCGACGTCGGCGCGATGCTCGACTTCGCGCTCGAGAGCGCCATCGGCCGCGCGCGCTCCGGCGTCATCATCGAGCGCACCTACGATCCTTCGGTCGGAGCGATCGAGTGCCACGTCGCTGCGCTCGCCGAGGCGCTCTTCCAAATCGCGCGCAACGCCGTGGAGGCGATGCCCGGCGGTGGAACCATCCACGCCGGCGTGCGCAATGAAGGAGACCGCGTCGTCCTCTCGGTGGGCGACGAAGGCCACGGCATCCCCGCCGGCGAGCTCGCGCGCGTGTTTGACCCCTTCTACTCGCGCGGCCGCGGAACCACGGCGAAGAGCGGGCTCGGTCTCAGCGCCGTCTACGGGCTCGTGAGCGCTCTCGGCGGTCGCGTGGAGATCGAGAGCGCGGTGGGCAAGGGGACGGAGGTGGCGATCATCATGCCGCGCCGTCTCCCCAAAGAGAAGACGCCGCCGGTCACGTGAGCCGCAGGGTTCACCCGCGCGTGCGCGCCGCGCTTCGCCTGCGCCGCGTCAGCCGACGACGTGCACGCGGATCGTGTTGGTGCTGCCGCTGACGCCGATGGGCGCGCCGAAGACGATGACCACGCGCTCGCCGGGGGAGGCGAGGCCCGCCGCCATCAAGTCGCCCGAGCACCAGTCGACGAGCTTGTCCATGTCGGCGATGAGCGGCATGGTCCGCGGGATGACCCCCCAGTAGAGCGTCATTCGTCGGCGGGTCTTCTCGTTCGGGGAGAAGCCGATGATGGGGACCGGCGGGCGCGCGAGGCTCACGTTCATCGCGCTCGATCCCGTTTCGGTGAAGGCGACGAGGTACTTTGCGCCGATTTCGCGGGCCGTGTTGCACGCGCCGCGGGCGATGGCCTCGGCGACGCTCGTGGCGCGGGTCGCGTAGGGGGCCGCTTCGTAGAAGGGGCTCTTCTCCGCTTCCATCGCGATGCGGCTCATCATCGAAGCCGCGAGGATGGGGAAGTCGCCGCTCGCCGTCTCGCCGGAGAGCATGAGCGCATCGGTGCCGGAGAAGACCGCGTTGGCGACGTCGCTCGCCTCGGCGCGCGTCGGACGCGGCGCCTTGGTCATCGACTGGAGCATCTCGGTGGCGACGATGACGGGCCTCCGCACGCGCCGCGCGACGCCGAGGATCTGCCTTTGGATGACCGGCACGTGCTCGGGCGGGAACTCCACGCCGAGATCCCCGCGCGCGACCATCACGCCGTCGGACGCCGCGACCACGCTCTCCAAGTTGTCGACCGCGTCGGGGGTCTCGATCTTCGCGATGATGGGCGTGGGCTGGCCCCACGCCGTCGTGATCTCGCGCACGAGGCGAATGTCTTCGGCCCGACGCACGAAGGAGAGCGCGATGTAGTCGACGCCGAGGGAGAGGCCGAAGGTCAGATCCTCCTTGTCCTTCTCGGTGAGGGCGGAGAGTCGCATCGTGCGGCTCGGGAGGTGAACGCCGACGTGATCGCGCATGCCGCCGCCCTGCTCGACGTGGCCGCGGACCTTGTCCCCTTCGACACCGGTGACCTCGATGGCGATGCGCCCGTCGTCGAAGAGCACCTTGTCGCCCACGCGGACGTCGGCGGCGAGGCCTTCGTACTGGATGGGGATGGCGTGATCGTCGTGCGAGTCGTCGCCCTCGAAGAGCGTGACGTCGGAGCCCGAGGGGAGGGCGAACGGCGCGCTGAACGTGCCGGTGCGCACCTTGGGGCCGCAGAGATCCTGGAGCGCGGCGACGGCCTTGCGCCGTTCGGTGCACGCCTCGCGGAGACGCGCCAGGCGCGCCCCGTGCTCCTCGTGGGTGCCGTGGGAGAAGTTGAACCGCGCGACGTCCATCCCGGCGTCGATGAGATCGCCGAGGGCCGTCGGCGAATCACACGCCGGACCGAGTGTGCACACGAGCTTCGCGCGACGCATCTGCATCCCGCACGCAGCATGCACCGAGCGCCCGGATTGTGGTAGCCCTTCCACGACGATGCCGACCACTCGTGACGGAGAGGGGCGCTTGTGCCTCGGTGGGGTCCCTTTGGAGACCGCCCTCTCCGAGGCCGGGTTCGGCACGCCGGCGTACGTCTACGACCTCTCGGGGATGGCGGCCGACGCCAAAGAGCTCGATTCGGCGTTCGAAGGGGCGCCGCACCTCGTCGCCTATGCCCTGAAGGCCAACACCGCGGGGCCGGTCGTGCGTGCGCTCGCCGCCGAGGGGTGCGGGGCCGACGTGGTGAGCGGCGCGGAGCTCGCGGTCGCTCTCGCCTGCGGGATCCGCCCCGACGACGTGGTCTTCAGCGGCGTGGCCAAGCGCGACGCCGAGCTCGACGCCGCGATCGGCGCCGGCCCCGCCGGGATCGGCGCGGTCCAGATCGAGAGCGTGGAGGAGATCGAGCGCGTCGTGCGTCGTGCGCGCGCCCTCGGGCGCCCCGCCCGCGTCTCGCTCCGGCTGAATCCGGCCGTCGACAAGGACGCCCTCGACACCCATCACCACATCGCCACCGGTCACGACGAAGCCAAATTCGGCATCCCCAAGGACGACGTGGGCGCGGCGATGGACGCCGTGCGCGCCGCCGGGCCGTCGATCGCGCTCGTGGGGCTCTCGGTGCACGTCGGCTCGCAGTTCACGACGACGGCGGCGTACCTCGAGGCGGCGCGGGTCCTGTTCGACATCGCGCGCTCGCTCCCCGAGCGGTCGACGCTGCGCTTCCTCGACACCGGGGGCGGGTTTGGCATCGACTACGGCGAGGGGTGCCCCGCGCGCCCCAAGGATTTCGTGCGCGAGACGCGCCTCGCCCAACGCGCCGCCGGCCTCGAGGGGCTCGCGCTCCACGTCGAGCCCGGTCGCTCGCTCGTGGCGGCGCACGGCGTGCTCGTCGCCTCGGTGATTCAAGCGAAGCTCGCCCGCGAGCGCCGCTGGCTCCTCGTCGACGCGGGGATGAACGACCTCATGCGCCCGGCGCTCTACCAAGCGCGGCATCGCGTCGTTCCGCTCACGCTCGCCTCGGAGGGGAACACCACCTGGCGCGTCGTCGGTCCGGTGTGCGAGAGCAGCGACGACTTCGGCCTGCACGAGCTCCCAAGGACGCCGCCGCGCGCCGTGGCCCTGCTCGACGCCGGCGCCTACGGCTTCACCATGGCGAGCGAGTACAACGGGCGCCCGCTCCCCGCCGAGATCTTCCTCCGCAAAGGGCGCGTCGTCGCCAAGAGCCCCGCGGCCGACGTCGGGCGCTTCGTCCACTCGCGCGTGGCGATCGACGAGCAGGGCTGATCTTCGCTCAGCGCGGCGAAGGGTAGTTGCGCCGCACGAAGCAGAGCCCGTCCGAGTTCAAGTGCCCCTGCGTGCTCTGGTCGTAGGTGGAAAAGTCGTAGTAGTCGCGGAGCCCCTTGGAGGCGTCGTCGCCGGCGGCGGCGTGGGGAACGCTCCCCGGATCGAAGGCCATGGCGCCGACGAGCTTCGGGTGCGCGTCGGTGGGCGGCTCGACGCAGTAGCGCCACGCGAGCGGCTTGCCGCGGCTGTCGGTGTACGAGGTGAAGTCGACGCCCGCCACGTCGTCGAGCGTGACGGTGGGGGCGTCGCCGCGATCGAGCACGCGCGCGGCGAACTGATCGAAGTGCGCCGGTGAGTCGTGCACCACGCTGTCCCAAAAGGGGTGGTCGGTGTGGAAGGTCACCTGCGCGAGCGTGGCGTGGCTCGCTTGGAGCGCGATCCCGCGCTGCGCCTCTTCGTTGGGGAAGGGGCTCCCCTGGTTGTCAGGATTCTGGCAGTTGAGGTAGCTCGTGGGCGCCCGGAAGCAGAGGGCGAAGTGAACGCTCTTCGGCCACGTGGCGTAGTCGCCGCCGCTGCAGCTCGCGTCCCCCTTGAACGTGGCCACGCCGTCGTAAAAGACGGTGCAGCCCCCTTGGACCATCGTCAGGTAGTCGGCGAGGGCGTCGAGATCGAGGTTCACGTTCTTGGCGTGCGACGTGGCTCGAACCGCGTCGAAGCCGAAGGCGTAGCGCGTGCCGTCGGTGACGAGCGCGCCGCTCCCCGCGGCGTTCTCCTGGGCGATCGCCGCGAAGGGGACCGCGCGCTCGCCGGGGCCGCCTTTGCCGGGCAGGTAGCTGGGATCGTTCTTCGCCAGATCGACCGCCCACGGCCCGTCGACCTCCGCCACCACCGCGCCTGTCTGCGAAGGATCGCCGGGGGAGAAGTCGGGGCGCTCGGAGAGCGTCACCTTGTCGATGGTGACGAGCAGGTGCGAAAACTTCACCTCCCACCCGTCGACGAAGACAGGATCCCCGGTGCTCGCCGGAGGGAACGCGTAGCCGGTCAAGGCGAGCGCTTCGCCCGACGCGGCGAAGGTGACGCCGCCGCCCCCCGGATCTCCCGGCGGCGTGAAGGGCTCGAGCGAGAAGGTCGCGCCGTCGCCGGCGTCGAGCACCGGGTTGGCGTTGGCCGCGCCGTCGTTCGCCCCGGCGTCGGCGGGGAAGACGTCCTCGTTGATGTTGGAGCAGGCGAGCGAAGGGAGGGCCGCGCCGGCGGCGAGCGCGAGCCCGAGGAGGTAGCGCGCGATGCGTGCGCGTCGCTCCGCGAGCCGCGTGGTGGTCCGCCTCGACGTGCTCATGGCGCGTCCACCCATTCGAAGCGGTACAAGTCGCCGGCGGCGTGGAGGGCTTGGTAGAGATTCAAGCTCGGCGGGTCGCTCGAGTCGTCGGTGAAGGCGTAGGCGCTCCCCACGAGGGCGAGCGCGCCGAAGTCCACGTTCACGAAGAGCGCGCGGGGGTCGACGCGGAGCACCAGCTTCCCGTGCGCGCTCACGCCGACCGCGGTGGGGATCGGTGAGACGATGCGCTGCTTGCAGATCGGGTTCGCCCCCGCGAGCGTGGTGCCGCGCGCCTGGCGGTTCGCGCCGATGGTGATGCGCCCGGTGAAGGGTCGCACGTCGCTGCCGCGATCGGCGGTCCCTTCGAGGACCAGGATCGGCGTGCTGTCGTCGACGAGGTTCACGTCGCCGCCGGTGAGCCACACTTGGCCGACGCGCGCGGTGCCGCTGGTCCCTTCCCCCGGGGTGGGGAAGGGCTGCGCGTCGGGCGAGAGGAGATCGACGTCGCGCCCCGAAGTGACTTGCGCCACGTAGGTGCCGGGCAAGATGCAGCTCGTGTTCTGTGCCCCCGAGACCGGCTCGGAGAGATCGAGGTACACCGCGCCCACGTGGAGGACCGCCTTCGTGAGCACCACGTGCCACCCGCGCGCGGTCACGAAATCCAGCGGAGCGCCGGCCTGCGCGTCCCTCGGTCCAGCGGCGGCGGCGTCGAAGGTGAAGACCTCGCCGCCGGTCGAGCCCACGCACGCAGCGGCGCCGAGCGCGAGCGCGCCCGCGAGCGAGAGCGCCCGGAGGACCCGCGCGATCACGACGGGGAGCGTGTGCTGTGTCGCGTGCATCACGTCCCTCCGAAGTTGACGGCGAAGGTGGCGAACACCTCGCGCGGGGCGCCGGCGGTGAAGTGACGCTGCGGGACGAGCGTCGGCTGCGCCTGGCTGTGGAAGTCGGAGGCGTAGTTGTACTCGCCGAGCCGATTGCGCCGGTCGGTGAGGTTCGTCGCCAGAAGACCGAGCTCGTAGTGGGTCCACGTGAGCGTCGCCGACGCGTCGAGGGTGAAGGTGTCTTGGCTCCTCTGCCCGAAGGGGAGCGCTCGCGGACCCACGTAGGTGAGGCCGGTGCCGAGCGTGCCGCGCACGCGCTGACCCTCGATGCGAATCGGCAGCTCGGTGAAGAGCGCAGTGTCGGAGCGAAGGACCACGTCGGGCACGTAGGCCACGAGCAGGTGCGTGTCGTCGTACGACGATCGCACGAAGGTCACGTTCGCCGACTCGTCGAAGAACGAGCCGGTCACGCGCCCGCTCCCCGACCACCCGGTGCGGGTCGTGCCGTTGCCGAGCACGTTGCGACCGGCGGTCTCGCTGAAGACGAGATCCTTGTCGACGTGCGTCTGGAAGAACACCGAGCGCACGACGATCGAGTTGTCCTTCACCGCGCCGGCGTAGGCCGCGCCCCCTTCGTAGGCCACGACGCTGGCGAACGGCGTCTTCACGTCCTGGCTGATGTACCCCGGATCGACCGAGCGAACCCCTTGCCCGTAGCTGGTCGTGAAGCTCAGGTGCGAGAACGGTCCGAGCACGAGGCTCGCGCGCGGCAAGAGCGCGGTGCTCGCCGTCGACGAGCGTTGGTTCGGCTGCCGCGGGCGTCCGAAGTCTTGCTGGTCGAGGCAGCTCTGGTCGATGGGTGGGTTCACCGCCGAGGGGTGCGAGACGTCGTGCGCCGCGCACGCGTCTTGAACGTCGTAGGTGAAGAGATCGGCGCGAGCGCCCCCGCGGAGCGACAGCCACTTGGTCGCGGCGAGGTTCGCGTCGCCGTAGAGCCCGATGTCGCCGAGATCCGAGTCGAGGTTCGTCTCGGTGGCGTAAGGGTGCCCGGTGTTGGCCTCGATGCGCTGCTGCTCGCCCTGCACCTTGTCGCCGCGGGCGAAGTAGCCGAGCTCGAGCTCCTGCTTTTGCCCGAGCGCTTGCGTGTGGAGCTTGGCGGCGCCGCGCGCCCCCACCGTGAGCTCGTTCGAGGTGAGGTCGAGCATGTCCCCGCGCTGTGCGTGGAGGCTTTGGAGCGGCTCTTGGACGTCGAGGAGAAAGCCGGTGAAGTTCTCGAGCAAGCGCATGTCGCGCTTGATGGCGAAGATCTGCTGCGAGAACGTGGCGTCCTTGGTGCGCGACTCGATGTCGGCGGCCAGCGAGAAGCGCGACGAGTCTCCCCCCTCCGGCGTCTGTTCGCGGGCGAACGACGAGTCGTCGTAGCTGTCGTAGAAATGGATGCGCCCTGCACGGAAGTCGTCCTCCCGGAGCACACCCGCCGAGTGGTAGTGCGTGGAGTAGGCCGTCGCCGTCACGCGGTAGGAGCCGCGCTGGCCGAAGCGCCCCTCGTACTGCCCCATCGCCGTGGCGCGCGTCGCGTCGCGGTTCTGACCGTAGCCGTCGGTCTTGTAGATCTCGGCGCCGCCGAAGGTGCGGTCGCTCTCCCCCTTCGGCCCCCACAGCATCAAGAGGCGCTGGGTGTCGAAGGTGCCGACCGTCCCCTTCACCGTGAAGCCGCGCTTCGAGAGGCCGAGCTGGTAGTCGGCGCTCCCGGCGACGGCGTAGTTCCCCTGGCGCGGATCGAACGGCCCTTCCACGACGCGGAGCGATTCGACGAGCTCGGGGATGATGAAGTGCGTGTCGGCGTAGCCGTTGCCGTGGAGGTTCCCGCTCTCGTTGATGGGGACGCCGCCGACGGTAAACTCGATGTCTTGCCCCTCGCGTGCGTCGAAGCCGCGGAGAAAGACCTGCTCGGCGTGCCCTTCGCCGCCCTCGTTGCTCAGCATGATGCCGGGCGCGAGCTTCAGCATCTCGCTCGCGTTGTGGCGCGGCACTTCGGCGAGCTTGCCGACCTGCACGCGGTAGTCGGAGGCGCCGTGGCTCACCGGCTCTTGGCGTCCGTGGACGCGCACCTCCTCCGAGACCTCGGTCGCGACCGGTGACGTGCTGCCGGCGACGGCGTCGGGGGAAGGGCTCGACGCGCCGACGCTCGCGCCCGAAGTGACGCCCCCTTGGATGCTCCCCGCCGGGATCCCGCCGGTGGGCCCCTCGGGAGGCGGCGCCGGCGGAGCGAAGTGGAAGGGGACGCGAATACGGCTCGCGACCGGTTCGCCGCCGCGCGTCGCGGGATGAAACGTCCACCCGTGCATCGCCGCCATCGCCGCTTCGTCGAGCTCGCGTCCGCCCGACTGCGCGACCTCGATGTTCGCGACGTGGCCGTCGACGTCGATGGTGACGAAGAGGACGACGTCGGCGTGCTTGCCGCTCGCGACCGCCGAAGCGGGGTAGGCCGCGTCGACGTGCTCGATCACCGTCGGCGGGACGAGCGCTCCGTCGGCCTTTGCACCTTGCGCGTGCGCGACGGCGGGCGACGCGAGCACGAGCGCGCACGAGGCGAGGAGTCGACGAAGAGAACCTGCACGCATCGGCGCACCGACTCGTGCCACCCGAGCTCGAACGAAGCAAGTGTATCCATGCGGAATCTACAAGTGATTCCGTGCACATATGCTCACTTGCAGAAGTCGTCGAGCGACCACGCCGCGCTTTGGGGCGTAGGGTCGCTATTTGGCGCGCTGCGTCCCGCGCCCGGGGGTGGCGCGCGGCGCGGGCGTTTGGATCCGCGCCCGCACGACTTCCCCTTCGGACACGATCTCGACGCCGACGGTTCGGCACCTTCGGGTGACGCGCTCGAGGTCGACGCCTGGGGCCACGAGGAGGCCCGACGGCGGCGACGGATCGAGAAAGAGCTCGGCGGTGGCGCGGCGCGTGCGGAGGAGCTCGCGGAGCTCCGGGTCTTCGACCCACAAGAAGCCGCCGGTCGCGACGAACGTTCCGCGCCCCAGCACCACGCTCGCCTGGGCCAGCGTGCGCGACAAGGACTCGGGGAGCGGCGCCAGCGCTTCGATGCGCGAGCGGAGGGCGTCGGTCTCGAAGCCCGCCGAGAGGGCACGCGCCAACGTCTGCGGGGCGACGATGAGATCGAGCGTGTCGGTCGCGCGCCCGAGCTCGACGAACGGCCCGACGGCGAGCACCGAGGCGACGCGCGCCGTGGTGCCGAGACGAAGGACGTGCGTATCGAGGAACTTGGATCGCGACGACTCGCCCGACGCCGGTCGATCGTGGAGGAAGGCTTTTCCGCGGGGGGTGAGGCGAAGCGTGATTTGCGGGCGCGCGTCGTCGTCGAACGAGCTCTCCTCGCCGAGATCGAGGATGCCGAGCGCGGGGAGGCTCTCGAGCACGATGCGGCGCGCGACCTCCATCGGCTCCACCGCTTCGACCTGGACGCGCTCCGCCCAGCGACGGAGGAGGCGCGCGAGCCCGGGCACGCGATCGTCGCTCTTCAGGTAGCCGGCGAGCGACTCCCAGGGGACCCAGCCCCCTTCCGCCAGCTCCTTCAGCGCGTCGATGACCATCTCGCGCACGACGCCCACCGGGCTCGAATCGCGCGCGTCTTGCGGGAGGCGGAGGAGCTCCGGCTCGGTGCGCGCCTCGTCCCACGCGCCGCCGCGTCGCCACGCCGCGAAGAGGACTTGCGAGAGATCGCCGATGGGGAGCGACCCCGGGGGAGCGGTGGCCGAGGTGGCCGACGCGTCCCACAGACCGATGGCGCGGGAGAGCGCGACGATGAGCGCGACTTGCGACGTCTCGCGTCCGAGACGCGAGGCGAGCTTCTGCACGAGCGACTTCGGCGTGCCGATGGTGGCGCGCACCTCGACGTTGGTCTCGCGCACGCCCAGCGTGAGCCCCATCGCCAAGACCGAGGCGTCGGCGGCGAAGCGCGCGCGCCTGGGCGCGTGGTCGCCCGAGAGGACGAACGACTTGACCTGGGCGCGTCGTCGCTCGCGCTCGGCCTGGCGCGCCGCACCGACCACCGCCGCCACCTCGGTGGGGACGACGTGCCGGTTCGGGTGCACGGGAATCAGGAGCCCGCGGCGCTCGAGCGAGCACCCGACACCGCGACGGGAAGGGGCCGCGCCGGAAGCGGTGCGAAGCCGAAGCGGTTCGCGCTCGAGCTCGAGCAGCTCTTCGGTGTCGACCTCGCCGCCTTCGCGCTCCACGCCGTCGAGGACACGGCGCTCGGTGGCGGGGAGGCGCTCGATCTCGGCCGCGAGACGCTTGGGGTCGCTCAGCACCTCCCACGCGGCCTCGAGCGACAGGGCGATCGGCGGGGTCGCCGGACGACCGAGGTAATGCGCGGCGATCGAGCTCGTCGTCTCGAACGACGCTTGTGCCAAGAGTGCGCGCAGACCGCGCGGGTCCTCACCCTCCCACGTGCGGAGCTGCACGAGGAAGGCCGGCGGGAGCATCAGCTCCACCGTGCCCGGAGCGTCCGAGGAGCGCGCGTACATGATCCCGCGCGCGCTGAGCGGCTCGAGCGCCGACGGGACCGACGGGACGAAGAGCGACCCGCGCGCTTCGGCGACGCGATGCAAGAGCTCGACGCTCGCTTGCGGCAAGCGCGACGGATCGCGCAGCTCGGGGAGCGAGACGAGGGCACGCGCCACCTGCGACGGGCCGTCCAGACGCTTGGCCGGATCGATGCGGATCCCGAGGCGCCCGACCAAAGAGTCGAGCTCCCGCGCTGGCAGCGCTCGAAGGACGTCGACGAGACGTCGTGGAGCCGAAGAGATCATGCGCGGGGACACGAACCCTTAGTTTAGCGCAAGGCGCTCAGGCCGGTGGTGTAGCATCGAGCAGTGCGCGCACAGGTAGCGACTACGCGCGCCCCCCTTGTGGGGGCATCGGCGACGAAAGGGAAGCTTCCGGCATCGGGACGCACGGACGCATCGCTCGCCGGCGAGCCTTTTTCTCGCTCGCCGCACCGGCTGACCTGGCAGGGGCGCGTGTGGTCGCCCGGCAAGCTCGACCACACCTGTGGCACCTCCGCTTGCCATGTCGACGAGCTTTACGGCGACGGATCGCATCGTCTCGTGCGCGGCGACGCGCTCGACGTCGCCGCTGCGCTCGGGCGCGAAGGGGTCCGCGCGCAGCTCGTCTACGTGGATCCGCCGTTCGCCTCGCAGACGAGCTACGTGCACGAAGCGCGTCTCGACGGACGCGCCGACGGTCGCGTGCGGCGCGCGCGAGCCTACGACGACAGCTGGTCGGCGGGCGCGTACCTCGACATGCTCGCGCCGCGACTCGAAGCGCTCACGACGTTGCTCGCCCCCGAAGGGACGCTCTGGGTGCACCTCGACTGGCGCGCCGCGTACCTCGTGCGCGCGCTCCTCGACGAGATCCTGGGGCCCGATCGGTTCCTCAACGAGATCGTCTGGCGGCGCGCGCCGAACCTTGGACGACAAGCGGCGAGCGCCCAGTTCGGTCGCACGCTCGACACGCTCGTGGTCTACGGAGGGCCGAAGGCGCGCCTCACGCCGCCGACGCGCCTCGAGCCGATCGAGCCTGGGAGCATAAGGCGCGACGACGAAGGTCGCCCCTTCACCCTCGCGCCGCGCGGCGACTACACCGACGCGTCGGTGGCGCGCCTCGAGAAAGAGGGGCGCATCCATCGGACGGCCACCGGGAAGGTGTACGTGAAGTACTTCTTGTTCCCCAACGACGAGGGGCGGCTCTGCCGCGAGCGCCGCGTGGACGCTTTGTGGACCGACGTCGCGCCGCTTCGTCACGCCGCGGTCAGCGAGCGCACCGGTTACCCCACGCAGAAGCCGCGCGCGCTCCTCGAGCGAATCATCCGCGCTTCGACCCGTCCGGGCGACACGGTGATCGATTTGTTCTGCGGCAGCGGCACCACCGGCGACGCCGCGCACGCCACCGATCGTCGCGCCATCTTGGGCGACGCGGGTCCCATCGGTCTCGCGACGACGCGCGCGCGTCTGCTCCGCGCCGGCGCCGGCCTCCGCGTCGAACGCGTGGAGGGCGGCGGCGCGCGCCAAGCCGCCGGCAGAGCGCTCGACGTTCGCTGCCGCGTCAGCGACGGGCCCAACGGCGCGCTGGAGGTGGAGCTCGTGAGCCCCGAGGAGCCGGCGGCCTGGGCCATCGGCACGATGAAGGGCACGTGCTTCTCGGGTCTGTGGCACGCCGAGCGCGCGCTCGGGACGCGCCCGGTCCCTCCCGAACGTCGCGCGACGATCGCAGCCGGAGCGAAGGGCGAGCTCGTGGCACGCGCCTACGCCGACGACGGCGCGTGCGGCGACGCCCCCCTCGCCCCGGCGAAACGCGCGAAGAAGCCCGGCCCCTCGCGGGCACGGAGGGGCGCATGATCCTCCGCGATCCGGTGCACGGGCTCGTCGCCTTCGAGACCGAAGAAGAGTCGGTGGTCCCCCGACTCATGGACACGCCCGAAGTGCAGCGCCTGCGTCGGGTGCGGCAGCTCGGGGTCGCCTCGCTCGCCTTCCCCGGCGCCGAGCACACGCGCTTCGCCCACGCCGTCGGCGCGGCGTTCGTGATGAAGCAGCTCCTCATGCGGTTGCGCGGCATCCACGACGCGCTCCCCTTCTGGCAGCAGGTCACGACCGACAAGGCCCGCGACGCCCTCGCTGCGGCGCTGCTCCACGACGTCGGCCACGGCCCGCTCTCGCACCTCTTCGAGGACGCGATCCCCGGCGTGCCGCACCACGAAGTGTGGACCGAGCGCATCGTGCTCGATTCGGGGAGCGACGTGCACAAGGTCCTCGCCGCCCACGATCCGGCGATGCCCGAGCGCGTCGCTGCCCTCGTCCGCGGCGAGCACCCTTTGCCGTACCTCGCCAAGGCGGTGAGCGGAACCTTCGACGTCGACCGCTGCGACTACCTCCTCCGCGACGCCCACGCCACCGGCGTGCGCTACGGCGTCTACGATCTCGACTGGCTCCTCCGGAGCCTCCGCTTCACCCCGGCGAAGGAAGGCGACACACCGTCTCTGGCCATCGACGGCGCCAAGGGGCTCCCGGCGATCGAAGGCTTCCTCATCGCGCGCCTCTTCATGTTCCAGCAGGTGTACCTCCACAAGGCGACGCGCAGCGCCGAGTGGATGATCCGCGCCGTCCTCGCGCGCGCCGCTTCGCGCGTGCTCGACGGCGACAGGCTCCCGCAGATGCCCAAGGCCATCGAGCTCGCGGCGCACGGCGAGCCGATCCCCCTCGGGGAATACCTCGCGCTCGACGACGGGGTCCTGAGCGTCGCGATGCGCGCGTGGGAAGGGGGCTCCGATCCGGTGCTCGCCGATCTGTCGCGTCGCGTGCGCGACCGCGCGCTCTTCAAGACGTTCGAGCTCTTCGGCGAGCAAGCCACCACCTCCGGTAGGCAAGGGGCGCTCGACACGGCGCGCGAGATCGCCACCGCACGCGGGCTCGATCCCGACTACTACGTGGGGCTCGACGTGGCCGCCGACACCCCCTTCGGCGCCGAGCACGATCCGCTGCTCGTCGTCTTCGCCAAGGGGCCGCCTCGCCCGCTGAGCGACGTCTCCTTCTTGCTCGCGCGCCTCGCCGGGCAGGTCCTCTCGCGTGTGCGCCTGGTCCTCGCCCCGGAGCTCCGCGAGGAGGTCACGCGAGCCCTCTCGGCATGAAGACCCGGCTCGTAGCGCTCCTTGCCTTCGTGCTCTTCGTGCCGCGCCCCGCGCGCGCCGACGGGAGCGACGCCGATCGTGCGCGCGAGAGCGAGAGCGAAGAGCGCGACTGGCAGAATCTCAAGGAGAAGAAGAGCGAGGCGAAGACCGTCGATCTCCCCCCGAAGAACGACACGAGCTACGGCCGCATCGACGGCGATCTCAGCGCCTCGCTCGGGCTCGGGATGACGATCGCGCCGCGCGCGCCGCGGCTCCAAGCGGACGTGCGCTTCCGCTACATCGACACCATCGGTGTCTACGGCACGTACGAAGAGGGGAACGTGCTCGGTCTGCACAGCGAGCCGCGCCGCGTCCTCGCCACCGGGCTCGAGCTCCGCCCGCTCTTCGTGGCGCGCTGGCTCCAGGGGAAGGAGTGGGGCGTGCCCCGCCTCGACCTCGCCGTCGATTCGTTCGGTCTCGAGCTCGGCGCATTCTTCGCGCAGCCGGTGGGGAGCTCGTTCGGCACGCGACCGGGGCTCCAAGCGGGGCTCGGCTTCGAAGTGCCGATCTTCGCGCGCGCCTCGGGGCCGTGGATCGGCTTTCACGGCGGAGCGCGCTGGAGCGACGCGGCGCTCGGAGGCCAACCGCTCGACGGCCCCAGCGACCGTTCGCTCTTTCTCTCGATCTCGGTCGCGTACCACGTCTTCTTCGGGGGGCACGTCGTCGACGTCGGCGACGTGGCCGCACAATGAGCGCGCCGCCCCGCCTCGACGCGGGGCCTTGGGGAGGGCTCGGCGACCTGCTCGCGGCCGTGTTCCTCGAAGCGGTTCACGGTGTGGATATCGCGGCCCTCGTCGCCTCAGCGCTCCTCTCCGAGCCGCGCCCCCAAGCGTCGCGTGCGCGGCTCTTCGCCGTGGGGAAAGCGGCTCCGGCGATGGCGCAGGGAGCGCTCCTCGCGTGGCCCGGCTTCTTCGAACGAGCGCTCGTCGTGGCGCCCGACGGTACGCCGTGCGATCTCGGCGACAGAGAGGTCGAGGTGCTTCGCGCCGATCATCCGCTCCCCGGCGCGCGGAGCGTCGTGGCGGCCGAGCGCGCGCTCGAGCTCGCCGACGTCGGGGAGGGGGGGCTCTTCGTGGCGCTCGTCTCGGGCGGAGCCTCGGCGCTGCTCGCGGCGCCCCCGGCGGGGGTCACCCTCGACGACGAAATCGCCCTCACGCGGGAGCTCCTCGCCTCGGGGGCCCGCGTCACCGAGATGAACGTGATTCGTCGCCACATCTCGCGCGTGCGCGGTGGGCGCCTCGGCGCGCGCGCCGTCGCCTCCGGGGGACGCGTGCTCGGCCTCGTCGCCAGCGACGTCATCGGCGGCACGCTCGCGGACGTCGGCTCGGGGCCCACGGTGACGTCGTTGTCCTCCGAGGACGACGCGCGCGCGTTGCTCCTGCGCTACGCGCCGCGCTTTTCCGCGCTCAAGCTCCTCCCCGCGCCGCCGCCGCTCCCGAAAGGCGCCGCAGAGACGCGGCTCCTCGTCGAGCCCTCGCACCTCGTGGAGCTCGCGGCGCGCGCGCTCGCGTCACGCGGCTTTGCCGTCACACGGCTCGCGCCGTCGCTCGCCACGGTCGACGATCTCGCCGCGGAATACGCGCAGATCGCCGCGACGCTCGCTCCTCACGAAGCGTACGTGCGGGTCGCCGAGCCCTCGCTTCGTGTCCCCGGCGGCGGGGCTTCGCGCGGGGAAGGGGGGCGCGCCGGTCACCTCGCCGCCCTCGTGGCGCCGCTCCTCGCCGAAGGGACGGCGTTCCTCGCCGGCGCCTCCGACGGGGTGGACGGCACGAGCGGCACCGCGGGCGCTGTCGTCGACCGCGCGAGCGTCCTGCGCGTCGGCGTGGAGCGCTTCACCTCCGCCGCGTGCGCCTTCGACACCGGCGCGCTGCACCGCACCGCCGGCACCGCGCTCCCGCTCGGCCCCACCGGCGTGAATCTGTGCGATCTGCACGTGATCGCGCGCGGGCCGTGATTTCGAGCCTCTCGTGCGTGTCCTGAGTCCGAGGTTCGTCGCCTTCGGCGCCGAGCTCGGGACACGAGGCGACAGCGGGGGCTACTTCTTCAGGCCGAGCGCTTCTTGCACTTCGAGGGCGAGCGAGCAGCTCTGCACCTGACGCTCGACCGCTGCCGTCGCTTCTGGGTCGGTCAGCTGCCCGCCGGCCATCACGAACGAGCCGTGCGCCGCCTTGCGAAGGTGCGCGAGATCCCCGCCGGTCTTAAGGTCGACGATGCGCACGCGCGCGTTGTGAGGGACCCTCTGGAGCGACTCGGCGCTGATGGGGCCGCCGTCGCTCTTCTCCATCGCCTCGGGTGTGTCCTCGTCGAGGACGAGCAAGAAGAACTGCGCGCGCTTCACGATCTCGATGGCGACCGGGATCACGGTCTCCGAGTCTTTTCGGTACTGCTCTTCGAAGACACGGAGGCGGAGGTCGTCGGTCGAGCCTCTGACCTCGTCGACCCATTCGTTCGTGAGGATGCGCGTGGCGGTGTACGCCTGACGCAGGTTCCACGGTTGATCGGGGGCCACGCCCAGCCCGCCGTCGGCGTCGCCGCGCGCGCCCACCGGGTTCGCCTCGCGGAGGAGGCACCCGCTGAAGCCGTCTTTGAACGAGCCGAGCGCGTTCTTGCGGATCGCGCTCACGTCCTTGGCTTCGGTCACGCGGAGGCGGAGGTACAGGCCGGGGAGGGTGCGGAAATCCCACTCCTTGGCCTTCGTGTCGACGAAGTCCTCGTCGGGCCAGGCGAGCGCCGAGTCGACCGTGATCTTCTCGAGCTTGTCGCGCAAGGGATACCACTCGGCGCCCACCGTCTTGTCGACGGCGCGCTGCTTGGCGAGGAGATCCTCCTTCTGCGCGTCGAGCTTCCGGCCGGCGAAGAAGTGGTACCCGAGGAGCACCAGCGCGACGCCGGCGGCGCTGCCGAGCCACATGTTCGGGCTCGCGCGGTTCGACCGCCCTTGCGCGCGCTGTTCGCGCGCGTCTTGAATCGCCTTGAGACCGGGCTTACGCGGCTCGGCCACGTGGGCTCAGTGCTGCGTCTTGGGGATCGAGTTGACCATGAAGCTGACGTTCGGGTAGCCCGCGAACGCCGCCGTCTGGAACACGCTCTTCACCACGACGGCCTGCACGTCCTGATCGATTTGGAGAACGACGACGCCGGGGAAGTCCTTGCCCGGGCGCGCTTGCTTCCAGGTCTCGCGCTTCCCCTTCAAGATGTTGAAGAGCTCGTCGATGCGCTGCAGGCGCTTCGACTCTTCGATCGCGCGGGTGTTCCCCGCGGGCGCGCCGTCGACGAGGATCTGGCTGCCGGTGACGGCGACGATGGGCGCGTCGATCATGTCCATCGTGTTCTCGGCCTTGGGGAGGTTGACCCCCTTGTTGACCGGGGTCTCGCCCGACGCGCTGAACGTCATGAGCAAGAAGACGACGGTCACGACCAAGAAGTCGATCATGCTGGTGAGCGACAAGCCGGCGTTCGTGCTGCGCTTGCCGAAACCGAGGACCTTGCGCTGGACGAACTTGAGGGGGACCTCATGCATCAACCGGCGGCCGGGGGTGTGGATGGGCATCTTCGTTCTGCTCTTTCAGTTCACTTCGCTGCGCTTCGTAGACTTACGTTGACTCGTGCACCTCGTGCACTCGTCCACTTCAGTTCACGCTGAACGTGACGTTGAAGGCCGGGATGTTCTCGGTCTTGCCGCCGACAGTGCGCGGGCGGTGGGTCTGGTAGATCGCGTCGATGACACCGACCAAGTAGACGTACGGCGTCTCGTTGTCGGTGTGGAGGATCGCTTGGTCGAGCTTGCCGTCGGTCGCGTCGCGGTGCGACCCGGTGTTCTTCCACTCGTCGTTGATCTTCGCCGCCAGGTCGGGATAGCGCACCACCTTGATGTGGTTCTGCTCCTCCATCTTGTCCTGACGGGGGACGTCGATCGAATTGACGACCGTCGCGCCCTGCTTCCACACGAGGGTGAACTTCTCCGGCGTGCGCATCTCGATGTGGAGCTGCTTCTCCGGCTCCACCTTCTGCTGCTCTTCGTCGGGGCGCGGGGGACCGGGCACCTGCGCATCGGCGTTGATGCGCGCCATGTGCGTCCACACCGCGGTGATGAGGAGGAAAGAGATGGTGACCATCAAGAGGTCGATCATCGGGATCATGTTGATCTCCGAGTCCGTCGTCCTCCGACCGCCGCCGCCGCCGCTATCGACGTTTACGCCACCCATGTCGTCCGCTCCTCTTTCACGCCTGCCTCCGCTCCGCCCTGAGAAAGAGAGGGGAGGCTACTGAAACTCGGCGTGCGCCCCGGGGATTCGATGAAACCCGGGGCGCCGCCTTGGCTGCTCTCAGACTGAACTCACGAAATGCTGTTAGTTCCCGAAAATCGACTCAGGCCGCCGCCGGGAGCCCGCCGAGGTTGACCTTCTGGCGGTTGTTCACGACGAGGTTGAGGATCTGCACGGTGGCTTCGTTGATGTCGTCTTCGAGGCTCTGCGTCTTGCCGTTGAGGACGGCGAAGCCGATGAGGCCGACGATGGCGACGATGAGGCCGAAGGCGGTGCAGTTCATCGCTTCGCTGATTCCTTCAGCGAGGATGCGCGCCTTCTGGCTCGGGTCGACGCTCTCGCCGGAGACGGCGCCGAAGCTCGTGATGAGGCCCGACACGGTCCCGAGGAGACCGGAGAGCATCGAGAGGTTCGCGAGGAGCGCGAGGTAACCGGTGCGCTTGGCGAGACGCGGGATCTCACGGAGAGCCGCCTCGTCCATGGCCGCCTGAACTTCTTCGTCCGGGCGATTCACCTTGATGAGGCCCGACTGCACGATACGCGCGAGGGGCGCGTTAGCGGCGGAGCACATCTTCACCGCTTTGGCGACGTCACCCGCGAGGATGCACTTCTGCATCGTGGCGAGGAACACGTCCTTGTTGATCGACGAGCCGTAGAGGTACAGCGCGCGCTCGATGATCACGCCGATGGTGATGATCGACCAGAAGAGGATGACGTACATCCCCCAACCACCGTCCTTGAAGTGCTTCCAGAGACCAGCCATGTCCTATCCTCCGTCATGCCGCCCGCGTTGCGCGGGCGCCTCGTTTCGTGAGCTTTCTTTGAGAGCGCCGCCGACCGCCGTGTGCGAGATCGTCCCTCGCCAGAGCTGAGGGCGCGGTCTCGACGTCAGAGATCGGCGCGGGGCACGTTATCTGAACGGGCGCGTAAGAAGCAAGCACTCGAGGATCGCCTCGGGCCCCACGGGCGCCGCCGCCGAGACGTCGGTCGCAAGCGTGCGTCATGACGCGCGAAGAGACCGCGCCGAGGGGGCGGGTGAATCAAGATGCAAGCTTGGACTTCGCTCCGTCAATAGAACTTTGGCCAACCTGGAGGGAAAACGCGCGCCCCCGTTCGCGGCGGCCGATTCGCCGGGGGAGCCGAGCTGCGCGATCTGCGGGCTTCTCCCGTGGGTTTGCCATCGCTCGATTGTCCAATGCCGAGGCGCGGGGTGAATCGTCCCGAAGTCGTCTCTTCTCGTCTTCTCGCGCCGCACCTCCTCTTTGATCGGCCCGAGGGTCCTCCGCTCGCGCTTGGGGCCCGTCGTCGGGAACCGCCGCACCGCCGTTGACTTCGCCGATCGGCCTCCGCTATCGTCCGCCCACGCGCTCCGAAACCCCCGCCGCCGTCCGTCCCTCTCTCGCGTCATCGACGACGAGAAAGTGCCGGGGCGGGATCGGAGACGGGCCCTCCGTTTGCCCCCTTGGCTTCGCGCCAAAGCAAGGCAGCCGGCGAACTCCAAGGGCGCTCAATTGGACTCGAGCGCAGCGCGGCGAACGTAGGGGCCAACAGTCGGAAGTTTCGGTTCGGGACGCGCGCGGTAACGCGAAAGGAGCATCGGGGAATGTTCGTTGCACTTCTTGATGGAGGACAGGCGGCTGCAGCAGCCAGCTCGAGCGGCGGCAACAGCCTCATGGAGGCGTTCAAAGAGAACCCGACGTTCCTCTCGATCAACCTCGTGGTCAGCGCGATCGTCATCGCGATGATCGTCGAGCGCGCGGCGTTCCAGCTCACCAAGTACCGCGTGAACTCGAAAGAGTTCTTCGCGCAGATCAAGAAGCTCGTGACCGCGGGGAACATCGACCGCGCGATCAAGCTTTGCGACGCCGGTGACTACCCGACTCTCCAGCTCGTGAAGGCGGGGCTCACCCACGCCAACAAGGGCCCGGACGAGATCGACGCGGCGATGAGCGAGAAGATCGGCGAGCTCAAGCCCGCGGTCGAGAAGCGCGTCGGCTCCTTGTGGTCGCTCGCGAACATCGCGACCCTCGTCGGCCTCCTCGGCACCGTGCTCGGTCTGATTCACACCTTCGGCGCCGTCGCCGCGCCGGGTCTCTCGGCCGCCGACCGCCAGCGTATCCTCGCGTCCGGTATCGCCGAAGCCATGTACAACACGGCGTTCGGTCTCGGTATCGCCGTGACCTGCATGATCGCGCACCTCATTCTTCACCAACGCGCGAAGAACATTCAGCACGACCTCGACGCGACCCAAGAGCGCGTCTTCAACCTGCTCACGATCCAGACGCGCCCCGGGACGTACTGAGCGGAGCGACCGATGGTCATGGCCGCACAGCCCGGGGGCGCTGCTCCCGAGAAGCTCAGCGCCGCGCAGCGGAGCAAAATCCGCCGCCTTTCGGCGCCGAAGGAGCTCGCCCCCGACGAGGAGGGTGGCGAGCTCAACATCGTTCCGTTCTTGGACATCATCACCAACGTGCTGATGTTCGTGCTCGCGACGGTGAGCGTCACGTTCACCGCCACCATCGACACCTTCCCTCCGAAGGCCGGTGGTAGCGGCGCGCGTGCACCCACGACGCCGACGCTCGGTCTCACCGTGCTCATCGTGCCGGAGGGCTTCAGCCTCAAGGCGCGCGGCGGGAACGTGGCCCCTGGTTGCGACGACACGGGCCCCGGCCTCGCGGTCGGCCGCACGGGGAAAGACGACCAAGGTCGCCCCGACTACGACTACGCGATGCTCAACAAGTGCGTGAAGAAGCTCAAGGGCCTCTCCCCGGACTTCAAAGACGAGACGTCGGTCACCATCAGCGCGAATCCGAACATCCCCTACCAGGTGGTGATCGGAGCGATCGACGCCGTCCGTAAAGACGACAACGGCGACGAGCTCTTCCCCGACGTCCAGTTCGGTATTCCGCGATGAACCAACCCCCCGCCACTGGTGCCGCCGAGGGCGGAGCGTTCGTCCCGCCGGGCCGTCAAAAGCCGGCGAGCATGGCGACGTACAAGCGCGAGCTCCGCAAGGAGACCAAGCGCCGCGCCGTCGAGCCGGAGATCAACTTCCTCAACATCACGGCGATGATGGACATGATGACCATCATCCTCGTGTTCTTGCTCAAGAGCATGAGCCAGCAGTCGGCGTCGATCCCGCAGTCGGCCGACCTCACGCTGCCGAAGAGCGTGCTCACCACCGAGGCCTCGCAAGAGGGCATCACGGTGCTCATCTCCAAGAGCCAGATCGTCGTCGACGACAGCCCGGTCGTGCCGGTGCCGGCCGATCCGACGCACGGCATCGAGGGGAAGTACAAGCGCTCGGGGCCGAACGACCTCTACATCACGCCGCTCGCCAACGCTCTCCAGAGCTGGCGCGAGCGCGACAAGCAGGTTCGCGTTGCCACCGGACGCGACGCGACGTCGAGCGAGGCGATCATCATCGCCGACCGCGACACGCCGTTCCGCCTCCTCATCGAGGTGCTCGTCACCCTCGGCCAGAGCGAGTTCGCCAAGTACCACTTGATGGTGCTCCAAGGCGCCAAGAAGTAAGCGCCGCGACGTAGCCGCCCGTTCGGACGGGCGTCGCCGACGCGTCTCCCTGGGCGATTTCCCATCGCTCGGCTTGCACGCGTCCGTTTGCCGTGTACCTTTCCGGCGTGCGACGCGCTATCCCCCTCTCTTTCGTGCTGGGCATCGCCTTCTTGGCGTGTGCGAACTCGTCCACGCCTGACATCGGAAACGGTGGCGGTGGCACTGCCAGCGACGCGTCGAAGGGCGACGAAGCACCGAACTACGGCGGCGACGACGCGAGCACGTCCACGGGCGACGACAGCAGCACCACGACGACGACCGACGCCGGTCGCAAAGAGGGCGGTCTCCCGATTTACGACGCCGGCGGCAACCCCGACACGGGCTCGAACAACAACGGCAACGCCTGCGACGACTCCAGCGGCAGCTACACGCTCGAGTACACGTTCGCCGTTTCGTTCGGCGCCACCCTCGGTCCCTGCTCCGCGGGCTGCAAGCCCACCGAGTGCTGCTTCGACGCCAGCCAGCTCGGCGGCGACATGGTCTGCCTCGTTCAATAGGGACGTGCGGTCGCGACGGGCGTGCGCATCGCGGCGCGCGTCGCTGGGCCTCTGCTCGCGGCGCGCTCGGCCGTCACGCGGCCATCAAATGAGCGATCGTGACGGCGCGCTCTGGAAGCGTCGCATGGAGACGTTCATCAAGAGCCCGATGCCCATGAGGATCGTGAGCACGCTCGATCCGCCGTAGGAGAAGAGCGGCAAGGTCACGCCGACGACCGGCAAGAGCCCGGTGACCATGCCGAGGTTGAAGAACGCGTGCCAGAAGATGAGCGCGCCCACACCGACGGCGAGCACCGCGCCGAAGCGATCCTTCGCCGTGGCGGCGACGCGGATCGCCCACAGCACGAGCGCGGCGTAGAGCACCACGAGCACGAGGCAGCCGAAGAAGCCCCAGTCCTCGGCGAACACGGCGAAGGGGAAGTCCGAGTATTGGTCGGGCAAGAAGGAGAACTGGTTCTGCGTCCCCTTCATGAAGCCCTGGCCGGTGAATCCGCCGTTCCCGATGGCGACGCGCGCATGGTGGGCGTGCCAGTTGGACCCCAGGATGTTCGACTCGGGGTTCAAGAAGGAGAGCACGCGCTGCTTCTGGTAGTCCTTCAAGCCGTAGCCCCACATCGTGGGGAGGAGCACCGCCGCGCCCAAGAAGATGCCGAGCACGGTGCGCCACTTGATGCGCGTGAGCGCGCAGATGGACACGAAGACGAGCCCCAAGATGAGGCCGGTGCCGAGGTCCGGCTGCTTCAAGATGAGCAGCGTGGGGACGGCGGTGAGCAGCGCGGGGATGAGCAGATCACGCAGCGTGCGCCCTTCGCTCCGCGGATCGTCGTGGAGGTACTTTGCGAGGGCGATGACCAGGAAGAGCTTCATGAACTCGCTCGGCTGAAAGCTGAACGAGCCGATGTAAATCCACCGCGAGCTCCCGCGGATGTCGCGCCCCAAGATGAGCACGAGGAGGAGCAGCACGATCCCCACGCCGTAGAGCGCGTAGCCGAGGCGCTCGTAGTGCCGGTAGTCGATGGCGGCGACGACCGTGGCGAGGATGCCGCCGGTCACGAGCCAATACACCTGCTGCACGTAGATGTCGGCGAGCGAGGCGCGCGCCACGCTGGTTGCAGAATACAAGTTGACGACGCCGACCACGGCGAGGAGCGCGGCGACGAGGAAGAGCGTCCAGTCGAAATGCTCGCGCGCGCGGCCGAGCAAGCTGCCGTCGCGCATCACGCGGCCCTCCCGGCGGGGGCGCGCGTCACGGCGCCTCCGTGGCGCGCCCCGGCGGCGACGAAGGGGGCGGCGCGAGCGGCGGCCCCTTGGGGGCCGTAGGGAAGGGGGAGACGACCTTCATCTCCTTCTTGTGCGGCGTGGGCGGGCGCGGCGGTGGCTTGCCGGCGCGGACGGCCTCGAGGCGCGCGTACTCGCGCACGACCTGGAAGGCGATCGGCGCCGCGGTGGTGGGGCCCGAGCCGCCGTGCTCGACGAGCACGATGACCGCCACTTCCGGCGCCTTCGACGGATAGAAGGCGGCGAACCAGGCGTGGTCGCGGCTCAAGTACCAAGCCTTCTTCGGATCGTCGTCCTCTGACTTGACGGCGCCGGTCTGCGCCGTGCCGGTCTTGCCGGAGATCTCGAGCGCGTCGTCGCGCACGGGGAACGCCGTCCCTTTGGGATCGTTCACGACCGAGTAGAGCGCTTCGTCGATGCGCGCGAGGTTCTCGGGCTTCACGTTCACCTTGCGACGCACGCGCGGCGGGAAATCCTGCACGACCGCGCCGTCGCTGGTCTCGACCGCGCGCACGAGCTGCGGAAGATAGAGCGTGCCGCCGTTGGCGAGCGCCCCGTAGGCGAGGGCGAGCTGGAGCGGGGTCACCGCGTCCGCGCCCTGGCCGATGGCGGTGTTCAGCGTGAAGCCGATGCGGAACTGACCGCGGTAGCGGAGCGCGTACCACGAGCGCGTCGGCACGCGGCCCGGGGCCTCGGGGTTCACGCCGATGCCGGTCTTCTGACCGAGCCCGAAATCGGCCGCCACTTTGGCGATGCGATCCATACCCACCGTCTCGGCGAGCTTGAAGAAGTAGACGTTGCACGACTCGGCGATGGCGTCGTGCATGTCGACCTTGCCGTGCACGTGGGTGCAGTGGAAGAGCCGGCGACCGAAGGAGAGGTAGCCGTCGCAGCGCTCCTTGCCCGACGGATCCATCAGGTTCTCTTCGAGCGCCGCCAGCGCCGAGAACGGCTTGAACGTCGATCCCGGCTGGAAGCTACCGCTCACCGTCTTGTCGAGCATGGGACGGAGCGAGTCGGCGTAGAGCTTGTTGAACGCCTCGCGCACGCGCGCCTTGCCGCCGCCGCCCGCCAAGTCGTTGGGGTCGAAGTCGGGCTTCGAATAGATGGCGAGGAGCCGCCCGGTGCGCACGTCGACGACGACGACCGCGCCGGCGGTCTGCGGGCGCATCGCCTTCTCGATCCCTTGCTCGAGCTCCATGTCGACGGTGAGGCGCAAATCACGCCCCGGGATGGGCTCTTGGCGTGCCGGCGCGTCGATGAGTCGCTCGGCCTCGGGGCCGGTTCGGTAGCGCCCACGGGCGTCGACGACCCGCTTCTCCCAACCGCGCTGGCCGCGGAGGTAGCTCTCCCACGCGCGCTCGACGCCGGTCGCGCCGATGGTGTCGCCCGCCTCGTAGCCGAGCGGGTTCGCCTTCAAGCGCTCCTCGGCGTTCATCGCGTCCCATCCTTCGGGGCGGTACTTGGCGAGGGTCTCGGCGTCGATCTCGGCGACGTACCCGAGCATGTGCGCGGCGAGGTTCTTGAACGGGTAGTAGCGGACGGGGACGCTCACCACCTCCGAGCCGGAGAGCTCGGTCTGGTGTTGTTTGAGCTCGGCCACGATGTCGCGCGGGAGATCTTCGCGCACGAGCACCGGGCGCCAGCACGGCGACTTGTCCTCGTCGCTCGTGCACGCGTCCTTGATGCGCTCGTCGAAGCGGGTGCGCTCCTCGGGGTTCAAGCGGAGCGCGTCGGCGATCTTCGGCCAGGTGTCGGGATCTTCGGGCGCGAGCTGCGCGCCGCGCTTCGGTGGGCGCGCGCTCGGCATCACCCGACCCGGGACGACGTACACGTTGTACGCCGGGCGACTCGAAGCGAGGATCTTCCCCTGCGAGTCGCGGATCACACCGCGCGTCGTGGGGAGCGAGACCTTGCGGATGATGTTCTCGTGGGCGATCTGGGCGTACTCGGCGCCGTCGACGATCTGCAGCTGGAAGAGGCGCACCAGCACCGCGAGGAACGCGGCGAACACGAAGAGCGCGAGCCACTTGTAGCGGCGCCGAAACTCGCCGACGTCGGAGCGGGGGATGAGCAGGTTGCTCATCGCCGCGCCCTCGGGAGGTGCGCGGACAAGCGGCGAATCACGCGCGGCCTCCGCCGTCGGCGCGCGCAGCGGCTTGGGTGGCGGCGTGGATGCGCGAGGCGAGCCGGAAGACGAAAGGGGCCACCGCTCCCGTCGCCGCCACGTGCGGGAGCACCATGGGGTAGAGCGCGCGCGGCACGTAGGCGTCGTGCCCGAAGATGGCGACGAGCACGAGGATCATCACGCTGTGGAGCAGCGTGAAGGCGAGCGCGAGCCCCACTTGCATGAGCATCGTCTGCGCGGCGAGGCGCACGCCGGCGGCGCGCGACATGACGAAGATCGACACGTAGGTGAAGGTGTAGAGCCCCACCGGCGCGATGCCGATGAGATCGGTCGCGTAGCCGAGGACGAACGCCACCGCCGCGCCGCGCGCCAAAGAGTACTCGTGCACCCCCATGAAGAGGATGAGCGGGAGGACCAGCGAAGGTACGAACCCGGTGACGTGCACGTAGGAGAGCACGCGGTAGAGGTTCTCTTGCAGGAGGATGAGCGCCATGCCCGCGAGGAAGAACGCCGTATTGCGCATCGCGCGTCCCTCTACCGCCCCGTGCTGGCCGCGGGCTTGTCGCCGCGAGCGGCGCTCTTGCCGGGCTGCGTGGGCTCGTCGGGCGCGCCGTCTTCACCCGTGGGGGTGACGAGGACGAGGACCGAGTCGAGGCGAGAGAAATTGACGGTGGGCGTGGCCTCCACGTCTTGATCGCGGCCGAGCTCGCGCTTTTGGACCTTGGTGACGCGGCCGACGGGGAGCCCGTGGGGGAACCACTTCCCCTTGCCGCTCGTGACGAGCAGATCACCGGTCTCGACCTCGTCGGTGGCGGCGACCATCTCCACGCGGCAGGCGTAGCGCGCGGGATCGCCGGTGCCGCGCACGAAGCCGCGGGCGTGCGTGCGCTCGTCTTCGACGTCGATGCCGAAGGCGGCGTCGACGGCGAGCTGCACGTCGAGCGAGTCGCCGGCCACGTGGAGGACCTTGCCGACGACGCCGTCGGGCGAGATGACCGGCATGTTGGCGCGCACGTCGCGCGAGCCGCGATCGAGCACCACGCGCGTGACGCGGAAGAACTCGTTGAAGTCCTTCCCGATGACGAGCGCGCTCACCGTCTCCCCCGGCGTGGTCTGGCGGAGCTGGAGAAGGCGCCTCAGCTCTTGGTTTTCCACCTCGAGCCCCTCGAGCCGGTGCACGTCCTCCTTGAGGCGCGCGTTCTCGTAGGAGAGGCGCTCGTTCTCTTCCTTCACCCCGAAGAGATGACCAAAGTCGCTCACCAAGTTGGAGATGCCGCGTGCGAGCTGCGCGGCGCCGTACTGAATGGGCGCCGAGATGCGGAGCACCGCGCGGTCCATCGCGTTGAGCTCGGCCTTCGGGCGCATGTTCGCGCGCAGGAAGTAGAACGGGACCGCGAGCAGCACCACGACGATGGCGATGTCGCGGTAGCGCTTGAGCAGCGGGGTCACGGCCAGGCCTCGTACTACGCGAGCGACGTCGACCTCAGCCGATCGTCACTTCCTTCAAGAGCTCCATGTGGTCGAGCGTCTTGCCGCTCCCGAGGACGACCGCGCTGATCGGATCGTCCGAGACCATGACGGGGAGGCCCGTCTCTTCGCGGAGGAGCACGTCGAGGTTCGAGAGGAGCGCGCCGCCGCCGGTGAGGACGATCCCCTTGTCGACGATGTCTGCCGCGAGCTCGGGAGGGGTCTTCTCGAGGGCGAGGAGCACCGCTTCGACGATGGCGTTCGTCGGCTCGCTGAGCGCCTCGCGGATCTCGTCCGAGTTGACGACGACGGTCTTGGGGACGCCGGCGACGAGGTCGCGCCCCTTCACTTCGCACGTGAGCTGCTGCTCGAGCGGGTAGGCGTTCCCTACCTGCATCTTGATGCGCTCGGCGGTCTGCTCGCCGATGGCCAGGTTGTACTTGCGCTTCAAGTACGCCTGAATCGCCTCGTCCATCTTGTCGCCGCCGACGCGGACGCTCTGCGAGTAGACGATGCCGGCGAGCGAGATGACCGCGACCTCGGTGGTGCCGCCGCCGATGTCGACGACCATGTTCCCCGAAGGCTCGGTGATGGGGAGCCCGGCGCCGATGGCCGCGGCCATGGGCTCTTCGATCAGATAGACCTCGCGGGCCCCGGCGCTCTCGGCGCTCTCTTTGACCGCGCGCTTTTCGACCTCGGTGATGCCGAAGGGGACGCAGATGATGATGCGCGGCTTCACCAGCGTGCGGCGATTGTGCGCCCGCGCGATGAAGTACCGAAGCATGGCCTCGGTGATCTCGAAGTCGGCGATGACGCCGTCGCGCAGCGGGCGAACGGCGCGGATGTTCCCCGGCGTCCTGCCGAGCATCTCCTTCGCCTCGCGCCCGACGGCGAGCACCTTGTTCCCGCCCCGCGCATCCCGCTGCACCGCGACGACGGAAGGCTCACAAGAGACGATCCCCTTGCCCTTCACGTAAATGAGCGTGTTTGCCGTCCCCAGGTCGATCGCGAGATCGTTCGAGAACAAGCCGTGGAGCCAGTCGAAGATCACGGGTTGTCTTGCCTCGGGTACAGCACAGGTGACTTGGGGGGGGTTCTACCACGTGGGAAGGGGGTGTCTACCCGTGGTCTTCTCCACCCTGGTGGGCCTGCGGCCCCTCACTCGCTCCGCGAGTGAGCCTCCCCGCCTTCGCTAACGCGACGTTCTTCGCTCCGCAGGCTTCGCGAAGAACGCAGGCGGCGAGCCTGCCAGGGCATGGCTGTGCAGCGGCCTCCTTCGAACGAGGCGCAGACGCAATCTTAACGAAACACCGCCGCAGGTTCGGCGCTGCGCGTTTCGTGAAACGAAACGCGTTCGCGGCAGCGATGCGTGGGGAGGCTCAAAACGCGCAAGCGTTTTGAGGGGCCGGCACGGCCCACAAGCGTGGAAGTCGAGCCGGGCGCACGACGGCGCCGGCGGCCACAACCTCACCCCTTCGAGATCTTGCCTTCTTTATGCGGATGATGCGCCCGGCACGACGCACAGAACTTCTTGATCTCGAACTTCTCGGACATCGTCCGCTTGTTCTTGGTCGTCGTGTAGTTCGCGCGGCCGCACTGGCCGCAGGTCATCTTGATGATGTCGCGCATGGCGAAGCTCCGAGAGGTGGGGCGTGGCCCCGAAAAACCTGTCGCCACCGAGAATCCCGGGGCGGAAGGGGGGCTAACCTACGCGGCCAGCCGCGCAAGTCAAGGGTTGGGAGAGGTACCGGGCCGCGGGGCCCGGGCTCACGGGTCATCAATCGTCGTCGTCGGTGCCCCAGCTGCCGCCGCCGCCACCGCCGCGACGACGCTCTTCGCCCGGGCGGCCCTTCTTCTTGGGGCCGCCGCCGTCTTCGTTGGGCGACGTGCCGTACTTCTTGCGGCGCTCGTCGAACGTCTTGCGGCCGGGTGCGGGAGGGGGAGGACCGCCGAAGCCGCCGGGGGAGAACCCACCGCCGCCGCCGCCGCCGCCGCCGAAACCACCGCCGCCACCGCCGAAGCCACCCCCGCCGCCGGCGAAGCCGCCACCGCCACCACCGCCGAACTCACGGCGGGGCGGGCCTTCGCCCTTGGGGTGCGCGAGGTTCACGACCAAGCGTCGCCCGCGGATGTCCGCGGTCTTGAGCGCCTCGGCCGCGGACTTCGCGGTCTCGGCGCTCGCCATGGTGACGAAGCCGAAGCCGCGCTTGCGACCGTCGGGATCGGTCGGAAGGTGCACGCGCACCACCTGACCTTCGCCGTTCACGGCGCCGTTGATGAGGACCTCGACCTCCTGCTGCGTGCAGTCGTAAGGGAGGTTGCCGACGTAGAGCGTGCGATCGGGGGCCGCCTGCGGGCGCGGACCGCCCGTGAAGCCTCCGGGACGCGGACCGCCCATACCGCCGCTGATCGGGCCCGCGCCGTCACGGCGCGGCGGCTCGGCCTGAAACGGCCGTACCGAAATCGATTTGCCGCCCTGGAGCGATCCGTCGAGCGCGTCGCGTGCTGCTTGCGCTTCGGCGGGGGAGGACAGGGTGACGAAGCCGAAGCCACGCGGACGCCCGGTGGCTCGATCCTTCGGAAGGCTGACATTGACGACTGTGCCGCCCGTTGCCTCGAACAGCTGCTTCAGAACATCTTCAGAAATGCTGTCCGGCAACCCGGCGACGAACAGCTTCGCTTCCTCATTGGCCATGCGAAAAAACCTGGACCTCCCAATCCATCGATCTCATGAGCTCGTGGAGCTCTCCGAACAGCAATCCTAGCAGTCGTCTCGGCTCTGACAATCGACGCAGGGCTGCGAATGCAGCGATGCCGGGTCGATTTCTTCGCACACGATATCGCGCGGCGGGCGCAGGTCAACAGCGGCCGACCCCGGCGCCCCGCCACGCATTCGGTGCGGGGTCACGACGCCGGGACCTCGATGACGAACGACGCCCCCGGCCCCGGCTCCGCTGCCTCGACCCTCGCGCGGCCGCCATGGCTCTCGGCGATGTGTTTCACCAGCGCAAGGCCGATCCCGCTGCCGCGGATTTTGGTCTCGCCTTGGGTCGGGGCGATGCGGACGAAGCGCTCGAAGATCCGGTCCTGATCGTCGGGCGCGACACCCGGTCCTTGGTCGACCACTCGGATGGCGATGTGCGCCCCTTCGCGCCGCGCGACGACGCGGATCACCTTCCCCTGCGGCGCGTATTTGAGGGCGTTGTCGAGCAGGTTGATGACCGCGAGCTGGAGGGCGCGCTCGTCGATGCGCGCCGAGAGCGGGCGCGTCACGTCGACCACGAGTTCGACCCCCTCGCGCTCGGCGCGGTAGCGATAGACGGTGACGGCTTGGGTCACGGCGTCGGCCACGTCGCCGTCGGCGAACTCGTACGACTCGCGACCGCGCTCGACGCGCGCGAAGTCGAGCACGTTCTCGATGAGGGCCGAGAGCCGCTCGCTCTCGTTCACGATGATGGCCAAATACTCCTGGCGCTTCTCTTCGCTGGCGACGCGCCCCGACTGGAGCATCTCGCCGAACATGCGCACGAGGGCGAGCGGCGTCTTGAGCTCGTGGCTGACGTTGGCGACGAAATCGCTCTTCAGCGACGAGATCTTCCGCTCACGCTCGGCGGCGAGGAGGATCGTCACGATGCCGGCGACGATGACGAGGCACGAGAGCCCCACCATCACGAGCTCGAGGATGCGTCGATACTGCACGCGGCTCGCGAGCTCCTCGCTCGCGGTGGGCGAGACTTGCAGGCGCCACCCGTAGAGCGTCGTGGGGAAGCGCACGCCGACGGTGAACTGCCCGCTCCTGAGCGGCGGGCCGAAGATGAGCCGCCCCTCCTCGTCGACGACGTTCACGCGGCTCGAGCCGCTCGCCACCTCGGTGTAGAGGTTCGGCAAGACGTACTTCACGATGCGCCCGATGTCGTGCCACGCGACGACGAGGTAGCGCTTCCCCTCCCAGGTCTTCTGCCAGTAGCTGATGAGATAGCTCTGACCGGCGTACGAGCGGTGGAGGTGACGGAGCTCGTCCATCGGCTGCGCGCCGAGCTCCATGTCGGCGAGCATGCGCTGGAGGAGCAAGCGACGGAACGTCTCCTCGTCGGCCCACGATCCGCCGGCGCGTGAGGCGAAGGCGAGCACGTCGTTGGCGTCGTCGAGCACGAGGATCGCGCGCACCGTCGGGGTCTCGCGCTGCGCTGTGGGGAGCCAGCGGCCCTCGAGCTCGGTCAGGTGCGAAGGATCGGCGATCGCCGTGATGACGTTGTCTTGATCGACGATCTGTTTGTCGAGACGATCGGCCTTCTCGGTGGCGAGGCCGAGCGTCGCCTCGAGCACCGACTGCTGGCGCAGCTTGTCGATCTGCAGCGTGGTGCGGAAGGTGAAGTAGGCGAGGATCCCGACGGCGATGAGCACGGCCGGCAAGAGCGCGAAGCTGATTCGCCGGCCCTTCCGCGTCCGCTCCATGAAGGCGAAGGTCTCGCGCGCGCGTCAGTGGCCGGCGGCGGCAGCCGTGAGACCGCGCTGGATGCGCACGGGATCGAGGACGAGGCCGTGGCTCCCGACGAACTCGGCGAGCTGCTCGGCCATGTATTGGATCGCGTTCCCCTCTTCGTCGGTGTAGGGGCCGCCGTCGAGCGGGTTCATGATCTCGATCGCGCCGAGGCAACGGTTGCCCGACATGATCGGCGTGACGAGCACGCGCTTGGCGCTGCCGAGGAGCTCGAGCCGCTCGACGAAGGTGCTGTCGTTGGTGGCGGCGTCGTTCACGAGCACGCTGCCGCGCTGGCGAAGCGCCTGCGAGAGCAGCGGATCGGAGGTCGGGTGACGGCGGAGGAGCAGCTTGTCGATGTTCTGCCCCGAGGCCGCGGTGATCACGAACTCGCGCTTGTCCATGTCGTAGAAATGGACGATGCCCCCCTTCGAAGGGAGCTTCTCGAGGAGCAAGGCGAGGCAGAACTCCGCGCCTTCCACCGAGTCGCGCGCGAAGTGGAGATCGTGCATGGACTCGAAGAGCACGGCGATGAGCTCGTCCGAGCGCATACGCGCCGCGGCCATGCTGCTCGACGAAGGGCGCGACGAGAGGCGCTGGCGCACCGACTCGTGTTGCGGCGGCGGCGTGGGGGTGACGCCGTGGGCGATCGCCACGGGCGGCGCGGGGGTCGGCTCGGCAGGTGCCGGCGCCGCGGCCGGTTGCTCGCGCACCGACGGGGTCTTCTGCGCGACGAGCGGGATCGGCGCAGCCGGCGCCGCAGCGGGGGGCGGCTCGGGCTCGGGCTCGACCTCGAGGATCGGCGCCGGGTTCGGCGGGATGACCGGCGCCGCGACAGGAGCGGCGGCGGGGACCGGCTGCGAAGCCTTCGCGAGCGACTCGGCGAGGGCGGCGATCCCCGCGGGCGGCACCGAGGGCCCAGGGCGCGGCGGCGTCGAAGGCGTGACCGCGGGGGGCGGCTGCGATGCCTTGGCGAGCGCCTCGGCGAGCGCGGCGATGCCCGGCGGCGGCGCGGCTTCGGCCACCGGCGGCGCGACCGGTGACGCGTTGACGATGGGATGCACCGACACCGCCTCGGCGCGCTTCTCCGGCTCGCGCACGGGAGCGGCCGCGGCGGTCTTCGTCGACGCCGGACGACGACGCGGGAAGGCGAGGACCGGCTCGGCCCCCTTCCAATCTTTCCAGACGAGCGTCGCCAGCGGGGCCGACGGCGGCTTGCCTTCGAAGACGGCGTCGAACACCGCGAGGTGGATGAACTTCCCCGGCGGCGCGCCGTGCATCGTGCGGAGCACGTGGCCGAACTGCGTGAGGAGGAGCCCCTCGGCGTCCCCTTCGGTCGCGCCGCTCGCGAGGGCGTAGACCTCCTCGCGGTACGTGAGCTGCGATCCGGGCGACGCGTCTTCGAAGCGACGATGCAGCACGTGCGTGTCGCTCGCCGGCGGGACGCTCGGGGTCTTCGTGCCGTCGTCGGCCGTCGTTCCGCGCGCGACGGGGCCGGTGGTGCGCGCGGGGTTCGCGGCGCTGGGCGTGGGCCCGGTGGTGCGCGCGGGGTTGGCGGCGGCGGGCGTGGGCCCAGTGGTGCGCGCGGGGTTGGCGGCGGCGGGCGTGGGCCCGGTGGTGCGCGCGGGGTT
>CAZHHD010000004.1:150487-173195 GCA_964531795.1 uncultured Polyangiaceae bacterium
TGGTGCGCGCGGGGTTGGCGGCGGCGGGCGTGGGCCCGGTGGTGCGCGCGGGGTTCGCGGCAGCGGGCGTAGGTCCGGTCGTGCGGGCGGGGTTCGCGGCAGCGGGCGTGGGCCCGGTGGTGCGGGCGGGGTTGGCTGCGGCGGGCGTGGGCCCGGTCGTGCGCGCGGGGTTCGCCACCGCGCTCGTGCCGCTCGTCTTGGCGGCCGTGAGCGGCGCGTCGGCGGGGGCGCGCTTCACGACGTAGCGGAGACGCGCGAGCGGATCGACCGCGCGGCATCCGTCTTCGACGAGCTCGATCGAGAAGCCGCTGATAGGGCCTTGCTCGTTCCTGAGCTCGCGCGCGGCCTGGAGGGCCTTCTGCCAGGAATCGGCCTCGACACAAGACGTCTGCGTCTCGGGCTTACCGATCGTGGCCACCTCGACGAAAAAGCGCATCCGAGAACCGGAGGACAGCGTAGCCGCCCCCCTACGAGGGGGTCAACGGCACCCTGCGTGACCACCTGGGATCTCGCCGCGACGTGGCCGCGATCCGGCCGCGAGACGCCGATGGTCGGGGCTTGGGGAGCGTGCGATGGCGTTCAAAGCCTCGCCTGACCGGATCGCAGCGGCGCTCTTCGGGGCTTCGCTACTCCGCCCGCAGGCCGTCGCTCGGACGGAGCCGCGCCGCGTAGAGCGCGGGGAAGATCGTCGCCACGAGGCAGATCACGATGGCGAAGACGCCGGTGATGATGAACTCGTTCGGGCGCACGAGGACCGGCAGGCGCGAGATGAAATAGACCTTGGGGTCGAGGGGGAAGCCGTACGCGAGCAGCCCTTTGCAGCACACGTAGCCGAGCCCGAGACCGAGCGTCGTCCCCACGAGGCCGATGATTCCGCCCTGGTAGAGGAACACGCGGAGGATGGCGTCGTTCTTCGCTCCGATGGCCTTGAGGAGCGCGATCTCCTTCTTCTTGTCGAGCACCACCATGATGAGCGTGGCGATGACGGTGAAGGCGGCGACCACGATGATGAGCGCGAGCACGACGCTCATGCCGATCTGCTGGATGAGCAGCGCGGTGAAGAGGCCGTGGTTCAGCTCCTTCCAATCCATTGTATGGTACACGCTGTTGTTCAGGAGCTTGGCGATGTCGTGCGAGATCGCCGCCGCGTGGTCGATGTCGTCGACCTTCATCTCCACGCCGGTCACGCTGTCCCCCTGCTCGTAGAAGGCCTGCGCCTCGTACAAGTCGGTGTAGACGAGCTTCGAGTCGTATTGATCGAAGCCGGCCTCGAAGATGGCGATGACGCGGAACTGCTTGGCCACGGGGGCGCGCGCGCCGGTGGCGCCCATCGTGATGCCGATGGTCGGTGAGGTGATCTGCACGCAGTCGCCGATGCCGGCGACGAGCTGCTTCGCCAGGGTGCGCCCGATGACGACGCCGGGGAGCTGAGCGACGAGCTCGGGGCTCTTGCACGGATCGGGATCGACGTCGTCGGGGATGATGTCCTCGTCGGGGAGCTGGCTGGCGAAGCCTCCGTCGGGGGTGAGCGATCCCGCGGGGCCCAGGGGGACCGTCGGGGCGGCGCTGGCCACCGGCGCGGCGGCGCCGCCGTCGAGCGCGTCGTCTTTGGCGATCTCTTGGCGGACGGCGTCGAGGAAGGAGAGCTTGCCGCCGTCAGGGTACGTGTCCGGCGCGGCAGGCGCGCCCGAAGGCGCAGGCGCGGTCTGCCACGGATCGGGGAGGCGCTCGGGCGGCTTCGCTCCCGCCTTGCGAAGGCCCGCGAGCCCCCCCTCGGTGATGTGCTTCGGCAGATCGAGCACCTTGGGCATTTGATCGGGGTCGACCCCCTTCAAGAGGATGCCCGTCGCCGTGCGGTCGCCGCGCGTCACCATCATCGGGTTGATGATGAAGGGGGCCACGCCGATGACCCCGGGCACGTGCTCCACCTTCTTCATGACGTCGCGGTACTCGCGAAAATCGATGGAGTACTTGAGGACGAGCACGTGGGCGTTCACGCCGAGGACCTTCTCGCGGAACTGCTCCTGAAAGCCGCCGGTGACGCTCATCACGATGGCGAGCGCGGCCACGCCCAGCGTGACCCCGAGCATCGCGAACGCCGTCCCCACCGAGACGAACGCCCGCTTCTTCGAGCCCATGTAACGGAGCGCGAGTGCGAGCGGGTATCCCATCGGCTTGTTGCTCTAGCAAAGGCGCGGTCTCGTTGCGCACAAATCAAGACGCGCCCGCACCTCGCCCTCTTGGGCGAAATCGACGTGGACGGGGAAAAGTCCAGCCCGAGCCCCTGCCTTGCTATATTTCGTGGGCTCGCCGATGGACACGCCCGCGCCCAAGACCGTCCAGGCCACGCCCAACTGGGCCGCCGAGACGCAGCACGATTCGAACCCGGGGGGGGACGACAGCCCTCCGACGGATCCGGCGCACCCGAAGCCGGGGAGCGACGCGTACCTCGGGGCGGTGGTCGACGGTCGCTATTCGCTCGACGAGATGATCGGCGAAGGCGGCATGGGGGTCGTCTACCGCGGGCAGCACACCCTCATCGGCAAGAAGGTCGCGCTCAAGATCCTGCGCGGCGACATGGCCCGTGACAAGGAGATGGTGAACCGCTTCGTCCAAGAGGCGAAGGCGGCGTCGAGCATCGGCAACCCGCACATCGTCGACATCTCCGACTTCGGTGTGCTCCCCGACGGCTGCGCGTACTTCGTCATGGAGTACTTGAAGGGGGCGAGCCTCTCCGCCGTCATGTCGGCGACGCGCCCCGTGCCGGTGATGCGCCTCGTGCACATCGCCAAGCAAATCGCCCAGGGGCTCTCGGCGGCGCATGCGGCGGGGATCGTCCATCGCGATCTCAAGCCGGACAACGTCTTCATCGTCGAGCGTGGCACCGACAAGGACTTCGTGAAGATCCTCGATTTTGGCATCGCCAAGGTCGGGAGCGAGGCCGCCCGCATCACCCGTACGGGCAGCGTCTTCGGAACGCCGCATTACATGTCGCCCGAGCAGGCCGCGGGCGCCGACGTCGATCACCGCACCGACATCTATTCGCTCGGCGTCATCCTCTACGAGATGGCCTCGGGCCGTGTCCCCTTCGACGCCGACAACTTCATGGGGATCCTCACGCAGCACATGTACAAGGCGCCGGTCCCCATCCGCGCCATCGTGCCGCCGCCGGGCGAAGTGCCGCCGGGGCTCGACGCGATCATCCTGAAGTGCCTCTCCAAGAAGCCCGAGTCGCGCTACGCGTCGATGGACGAGCTCATGGAGGATCTCACCCTCCTCGAGACCGGAGGGATGCCGCGCGCCGTCGGCGACATGATGGCGCGTTCGGGCGGCTTCAACGTCCCCGCCGACTACTTCCGGAACCCGGCGATGCAGGCGGCGGTCCCCGGCAGGCCCAACGGCTTCGGCAAGCGCTCGCGCGCGCCGCTCTTCGCCGCGCTCGGCATCACCGGCGGGCTGCTCGTCGTCGTCATCGTCATCTTGGTGCGGCTCACGACGACCGAAGCGCACTCGCGCGACGCGAACGTCCCGCCGCCCCCTTCCGTCGCCACGGCACCGACGGCCTCGGCCCTCGCCGCGCCGCCGAGCGCCTCCGCTTCTTCGCAAGCCGCGCCGGCGACGAAGCTCGTCGTGCTCGCCGTCGAGCCGATCGACGCGCACGTCACGCGCGACGGAAAAGATCTCGGAACCTCGCCGGTGACGCTCACCGTGCACGACGGAGAGACCGTGAAGCTCGCGGTCGCGCGCGCGGGCTACGTGGCCCAGACGGTGAAGGTCGACGGGAGCGAAGCGCGCATGGCCGTTCGCCTCACCGCGGTCACGCGGCCCTCGACCACGAAACCGGCGACGACCGTCAAGTCGGGGAGCGGCTCCTCCTCCGGCGACTTCGCCGATCCTTGGAAGAAGTAGCCGCGAGGCCACGCGCCGCGCGATCGCCCTCGGGTGAAGCGAGACACGGCGATCCTACCCGTGGGTGCGATGGCCGACCGTAGCCTGCGCTCGCCACGCGCCAAAGCGGGGATTTTTGGCCGATTTGCGCGTCGCCGCGCGAGCGTCGTGTCGGTTGGTTCGCGCCTTGCAAACCACATCGCATGGACTTTCGTCTTCGACTTCTCGGGATCTCGCTGGCGGGGGGGCTCGCCGCTACGGTCGCGTGCACGACGAGCGACCCCGAGATCCACGTGAACTACGCGCCGGACGCGGCGGACGGTCTCGACGGCGGCGACTTCCCCGAGACCTCCTGCAACGCGAGCCCCGATCCTTGCTGCGCCGATCCCGACGGTGCGGCCTGTCTCGACGCCGGGACCGAGGACGCCGCGAGCGACGCGCCGCACGACGCGCCCGACGACGCCGCCGACAGCGCCAGCGACGCACCTCACGACTGACCTGTATCCTCGAGGGCCCGTGCACTTTCTCCGTTTGAGCGAAGCGCGGTTCCTGCGGCGGAGGAGGGCCTCGCCGCTCGCGTCGCTCGTCCCCGAGCCTTCGCTCGAGCCGTTCACCGCCGAGCAGGTCGCCTTCGCCGCGCGCGCGTGGACGATGAAGGCCGAAGAGGAGCATCACTCGGCGGCGACGTTCGCCGATCTCCTGAGCCTCTTCGTCGACGTCACCCACGTCCCGCTCGATCTCTCGGGGACCATCGCCCGCGTCGTCGCCGACGAGCTCCGCCACACCGAGCTGTGCCTCGAGCTCGCGCGAAGGTACGGGGCCTCGCCGCCGCGCGCGCGCCCGCTCGACCGCCGGAGCGTCCCGGTGGATCCGCGCGGGCGCTGGCTCCACGGGCTCTCCATCGTCCTCGTCGAGGGGGCGATGGGCGAGACCGTGTCGAGCGCGCTCTTTCTCGCCGGCTTCAAGGGCTCGACCGAGCCGTGCACCAAAGCGGCGCTGGGGCTCATCTTGCGCGACGAGGTCCTCCACGCGCGCGGCTTCTGGGAGGCGCTCGAGCTCCTCCGCGGCGACCTCGACGACGAGGCGCGCGAGGCGCTCCACGTCGAGGTGTCGCGCGCGCTCGCGGCGGTGGAGAAGGGGCGCGTCCTCCCCGCGCTCCGCAGACTCGAGCGCGGAGAGCCGTTCGATCCGGCGTGGGCCGCGCTCGGCGTGCTCCCCCCCGAGGTGCGCGTCGAAGCCTTCTACGAAGCGGTCGAGCGCCGCGTGTGCCCGCGCCTCGATCGTCTCGGCCTCGACGGCGCGCGCGCGTGGACGAATCGCTACCGCGTCGTCGGGCGCGGCGTGCGCGACGCGGTCAGCGCTTCACGTTGAACTGCGTGCCGTCGTAGGCGTAGCGGAGGCTCGGGATCCCGCCCCAGGGGAGGAGCAGCGGCTCGAGCGCGCCCGAGCCCGGCTGGTCTTGCGCCCAGGGGTAGGTCTTCTCGGTCCAACCGGTCACGCGGCCGGGGCGCACGTCGACCTCGAAGCCCTTGCCGCCGGGGGCGGGGACGAACTGCACGAGCCCTTGCGCGTGCCTCTCTCCCGAGGCGCGGCCGGTCTCGATGGCGAAGACGCGCGCCACCTTGTCGGCCTTCACCTCGTAGACGAAGAGCGCGTCGAAATCGATCGCCATGGGCTGCGCGCTGGGAGCGGCCTTGGGATCTTGCGCGCTCACGTGACGCACGCCGCGGACGACGAGATCGGCCTTGCCGTCGCCGGTGAGATCCCGCACCGAGAGCTCTTTCACGTCCGCTTCGTCGGCGAACTGCGAGAGGGTGATGAACGCGTAGGTCGACCCGCCGTGGAAGCCCGGCCCGAAGACGACGAGGTCGCGTCCGATGAGGACCACACGCTCGGGGCGCGCGTCTTCGGCGACGTCGACCGAGACGTCGTTCTTCGGGCGCACGCTCTCGGGGACATTGTGCTCGCGGCGGTATTGGTCGAGGAGCGCTCTCCCGAGATCGCCGGAGGCGGCGCGCGCAGGCGGCGTCGGCGGCTCGGCGGGCTTCACGCGCTCGGCGGGCGGCGTGGCGGCGACGGCCGCTTCGTTCCCCTTTTGCGCGACCTCGCCCTTCTTCACGAATTTTCCGCCGTGCGGCTGCGTGGCGTCGAAGCGGTACTGCTCTTCGGCGACGCGACCCCACGGGAGCAGGATGCCGTCGACGTCGGCCGAAGGGGCCTCCTTGTAGCTCGCGGCGTCCCACCCGGTGACCGTGCCGGTGTGCACCTCGATCTCTTTCGGGGTGACGTGCACGTCGTTGGCGACGCGCTTTCCGCCGTGCTCGACGGCGATCTCGTGGGCGAAGGCGGGGACCGGCTCGTCGCCGTCCATCGTCCACACCTCGAGCCATTCGCGCACGCTCCCCGACGCGAGCGTCACGCGACGCCGCAGCAGGATGTCCTCCTTCGCGCGCCCGGTGAGGTTCCGCGTCTCGAGCGAGAGCGCCTCGCCGCCGAGGTCCTTGTAGAAGAACTCCGTCCCTTTGCGGTACGCGCCGCCGCAGACGACGAAGTAGCGCCCGTAGACAGAGAGGCGCTCCTTCTGCGCGTCGCCGGTCACGTCGGCGTACACGTCGAACGACGGCGGCTTGTCGGCGAGACCACGCGGCGTGAGGAGCGCGTCGAGGATCGATTGCTCGGATTCGGTGGGGAGCGAAGGGAGGGACGTCGGATCTTTCACGTCGCCGCGCCCGGTCGCGAGGATCCCCTTCTCGTGAGCGTAGTAGCGCGCGCTCGCGCGGAGCCCCACGCGCACCGATCGCGTCTCGGGGAAGGTCGCGAGCGGCACCATCGCTTCGAAGGTGATGCCGGAGGTCGAGGGCGCCTCGACGATCTTCGCGCCCGGGACGTCTTTGCCCGTGCCGCCGCCGGAGAGCATGCGCACGCTCCCCGCGGTGTCACCCGGTTTGCCGGGGAAGAATCCGACCTCGTAGGGGACGAGCGATCCTCCGGCGCCGGGGATGGCGAGCACGAGCGACGCGTGGCTCTTCCCCGCCAGGAAGTGCGCGTCGCTGATCTCTCCCGCGATCCACAGCTTGTCGTCGTCGTACTGCACGCCGAACGCGGCGGTGACGCCGGACGCCGCCGGCTCGATCGCCTCCGAGGCGCTCGTGCGCGCCGGCCACTCGCGCGGCACGCCGTCCATCTTCACCGGCGTCTCGATCTTGTCGGCGTGGAGCGCCGCGGCGAGCCCCGTCGCGCCCGGCGCCGCGGTGGACGACAGCCCCGAGAGCCCTCCTTGCGCGAGCGCGTCGCCGCCGATCGAGTCGCCGCTCTTCCCCCCGGCGCCTTCCGCCGCCGCCGTCTTCGGGGGCGCGGACGCAGCTCCTCCTCCGCACCCGGCGAGGAGCACGGCGAAGAGCGTGGAGGCGAGGTGCGAAGCGCGCAGGCGACGAGTCGAGCGTTGCATCGACGCCACTATACCTGCGTTCGACGCGGCGAAAACGCGGTGAAGGCGTGCCCGAGCGTGTCACCCGTCGCGGGCGCGCGTGCCTTCGCTCAGCCGCGGCGCGACATCGGCCCGAGCCCTTGGCCGACGAGGCCGAGGCGCTGGAGCACCTTGAGCCCTTCGATGGCCGGGAGGATCGACGCCGAGAGGAGCAGCAGGATCCCGAGGTCCTTGGGCTCGATGACGAAGGTGCGGAACACCGGCCGGAGCGCAGGGACCAGGATCGAGATGAGGTGGATGGCGAGGCTCAGGACCACCGCGAGGACCAGCGCGCGCGAGACGAGCGGCCGGAGCGAGAACATCGACGCCGTCGCCGAGCGGCAATTGAACGCGTGGAACAAGGGCGAGATGGCGAGGAGCGAGAAGGCGAGGGCGCGCTCCTCGGCGAGCGTCGGGCCGCCCATCTGTCCCCACGGCGCGAGGTAGCAGAGGATCGCCGCGCCCCCCATCCACACGCCGACCACGGTGATGCCGAGGTACTCGCGCGCGCGGAGGAGCCCGCTCGTCGTCTTGCGCGGCGGCTCGCTCATCTGCGACGGATCGGGAGGGTCGACGCCGAGCGCGAGGGCCGGCAGGCCGTTCGTCACCAGGTTGATCCACAAGATCATGAGCGGCGTGAGCGGCGGCACGTCCATGAACGACGCGACGAAGACCGCCACGAGCAAGCCGGCGTTGGCCGAGAGCAAGAAGAAGATGAACTTCTGGATGTTCCGGTAAATCGCCCGCCCTTCGCGCACGGCGTCGACGATCGTGGCGAAGTTGTCGTCGGCGATGACCATGTCCGCCGCTTGGCGCGCGACGTCGGTCCCCGCCTTGCCCATGGCCACGCCGATGTGCGCTTCGCGGAGCGCCGGCGCGTCGTTCACGCCGTCGCCGGTCATGGCCACGACGTGGCCCACGGCCTTGAAGGCCTTCACGATGCGGAGCTTCTGCTCGGCTGTGACGCGGGCGAACACGCGCACGTGGTCGACGCGCTTCTCGAGGTCGCTGTCCGAGAGCTCGGCGAGCTCGGTGCCGGTGAGGGCGATGGCCCCTTCGTCCCAGAGCCCGAGCTCCTGGGCGATCGACACCGCCGTGAGCTTGTGATCGCCGGTGATCATGACCGCGCGCACGCGCGCTGCGGCGCAGGCAGCGACCGCTTCCTTCACCTCGGGGCGCGGCGGATCGATCATCCCCACGAGCCCGACGAAGGTGAGGTGCTTCTCGATCTCCAGGCTCGGGCGCTCTTCGGGGGCGCGCGGCGGGCTCGACGCGCGCTCGCGCGCCTCGATGACGCGACGGGCGACGGCGAGCACGCGGAGCGACTTGCGGCTCATCGCCTCGATCTGCTCGAAGATGCGCTTGCGATCGGCCTCCTCCAGCGGGCGCACGCCGTCGTCGGTCTCGATGCTCGTGCACAGCGGGAGCAAGACCTCGGCGCCGCCCTTGGAGTGGGCCACCTCGCGCCCCTTGGCGTCGAGGGTGAGGATCGTCATGCGCTTGCGATCGCTGTCGAAGGGGAGCTCACGCAGCACTTGGTGCGAACTGACGATCGACTGCTTGGGGAGCCCGCCCTTTTGCGCGAGCGTGAGCAGCGCCGCTTCGGTCGGATCGCCGATGGCGTGCCACGTGCCGTCGTTCTCCACGTCGAGGCTCGCGTTGTTGCAGAGTGCAACGATCTCGAGCAGGTGCCGCAGCGGCTTCTTGGGCGTGTGCACCGGCTCGCCTTGCGCGTCGAGGATGTCCCCCTTCGGATCGTAGCCGCCGCCGGTCACCGAGTAGGCGTCGTCGCCGGCGAACACCTTCTGCACGGTCATCTGGTTCTGGGTGAGCGTGCCGGTCTTGTCGGAGCAAATGACCGTCGCCGACCCGAGCGTCTCCACCGCCGCGAGCTTGCGGATGAGCGCGCCGCGCTTGGCCATCCGCTGCATCCCGAGGGCGAGCGTGATGGTGGTGATCGCCGGGAGCCCTTCGGGGATCGCCGCCACCGCCAAGCTCACCGCTTCGAGGAGGAGCTCGTGCCAGGTGCGACCGCCCTTCATCATGCCGCGCGCGAAGAGCAGCGCGGAGAGTCCGAGGCACGCCCAGAGGATCTTCTTCCCGAAGGCGTCGAGCTTCTCTTCCAGCGGGGTCCGTCGATCGCCCCCCGCGTCTTGGATCATCGCGTTCAGCTTGCCGAGCTCGGTGCGCGGGCCGGTGGACATGACCACCGCGTGCCCTTTGCCGCGCACGACGCTCGTGCCGACGAAGATCATCGTCGCGCGATCGCCGAGCGGCGCGTCGGCAGGCACCTCGGCCCCCGCGTCCTTACCCACGGGGACGGACTCGCCGGTGAGGGCGGCCTCTTCGGTGGCGAGGTTGATGGCGTGAAGGAGGCGCGCGTCCGCCGGCACCGCGTCGCCCGCTTCGAGCTCGAGCACGTCGCCGGCCACGAGCTCGGAGGCCGCCACCACGAGGACCTTGTCGTCGCGCCGCACGCGCGCGTTGGGCGTCTGCATCTTCTGCAGCGCGTCGAGCGCCGCTTCGGCCCGCTGCTCTTGGTAGTAACCGAGCACCGCGTTCAGCGCGACGATGAGCAAGATGGCGATCGCGTCGCCGAAGCGCACGAGCGGCGGCTCGTTCGTCTTCGAAGCGCCGTCGACGATGGCGATGACCGCGGCGACGAGCAGCGTGAGGACGATCGGGTTGGCGAACTGGGCGAAGAACTTCTTCCACGCGCTCGGCTTGGGAGGCGCGGGGAGCTCGTTCTTGCCGTCGCGCGCGAGACGCGACGCCGCCTCCGCGCTCGAGAGCCCCTTTTCGGGATCGACCTCGAGGCGGTGGAGGAGCGCGTCGACCGACTCCGAGTGGACCGGCTCCAAGGTCAGGAGCGCCCGGCCTTACGCTGTTCTTGCTCGGCTTCCATCTCTTCGAGCGCGGCAGCCAGCTCTTCTTGCTCGGCCTTGCTGGGGCCGGTGGGCGCCGCTTCGACGCGCGCCTGGACCGCCTCTTTCTCTGCCGGCTTGGGCGCTTCGGCGGGCAAGAGCCCCATCTTGCGCTTGAGCGCGGCGAGATCGTCGTCGGCGCCCGCGGTCTTCTCGAGGTGGGCGAACTGCGAGGCGAGGACGTCGCCCGTGTACTCCTCTTGCAGCTCGGCGCCGGCTTCGGCCTCGGCTTCCATCTGATCGATCTTGCCGGCCATGCGCTCGAAGGTCTCGAAGGCGCTCTGGTCCTTCAAGCCGCTCATCGTGTCTTGGATCGCCTTCTGCGCCTCGGCGCGCTTCTTTCGGGCGATGAGGACGTTCTTCTTGCGCTTGGCCTCTTCGATCTTGTCGTTGAGCATGCGCAGCGCGCGCTTCAACTGCTCGACCGCGGCCTTCTGCTTCTCCCACTGCTCCTTGTAGGTGACAGCGAGCGCGTCGTGCTCCTTCTTCCGGGCGAGCGCTTCTTTGGCGAGCTCTTCGTTCCCGGCGCGGAGGGCCATCATCGCGCGGCGCTCCCACTCGGCGGAGTTCGCGTTCTCTTGCTCGAACTGTTTGGCCAGGCGCTTCTCGTCGGCGATCGAAGCGGCGACCTGCTTCTTCGCCTCGACGAGCTGGTTGTTCATGTCCAAGACGACCTGGTTCAGCATCTTCTCGGGGTCTTCCGAGCGGCTGATGAGGTCGTTCAAGTTGGATTTGATGAGCTGCGCGAGGCGGCTGAAGATTCCCATCTCTTCTTCTTCCTGACGATGTCCTGCGTCTGCTTCGGTGCGGTCCACTCGTGTGGACGCGCGTGGGGGGATGGCGATCTCTCAGCCGTTGGCTTTGGCGAGCTCGACGAGCTCGGGGAGCTGCTCGGCGAGGGCGAGGTCCATTTCGTCGAGCGTCGCCTCGACCTCGTTGAAGTCGAGGTTCTCGAGCTCGAGCGCGCTCGAGAGCACCACGCGGTCCCCCTCGAGGCCGTAGCTCGAGTGCACCAGCGCTCGGGCGTTCAGCTCGAGGAGCTTGCGAAAGAGACGGGCGTGGTCGTTCGCGCCGGCGCGGGGGGCCTCCGCCGACCCCTTCCGCAAGGAGCCCGGGGCTCCTTCGGCGAGGTTGCCGACGTAGACGCGGAAGACCACCAGCGGCGCGTCGACACGCACCGCGATGGCGGGCATCCCCCCGGCCCCATGAATGAGAAATGTCCCGGGATTTCCCTCCACGGGGCTCATCGGGCGATTGAGCTTTTCGAGGTAAGCCTCGACGTCTTTCGCTGTGCGCATTTGCCCTCGAGGCTACACAAAGAACCCTGGCGTTGGTGCCGACAAAACCTGCTAGATTCGACAAATCAGCATGGCCGGGGATTCCGGGTCGCTCATCGGTACCGTCGTTGGCGGCCGGTACAAGGTAAGACGCCTGATCGGCCAGGGCGGGATGGGCGAGGTGTATTCCGCTGACGGGAAAGGGGGCGAGAAGGTCGCTCTCAAAGTCCTGCACGAGCGCGCAGCCCAGGACCCGGACATGGTCGCCCGCTTCCAGCGCGAGGCGTCGATCGCCGCGCAGGTGAAGTCGCCGTACGTCGCGCGCATCTTGGGCGCCGGCAAGGATCGCAACGGCCGGCTGTGGATCGCCTTCGAGCGACTCGCCGGGGAAGGGCTCGACGAGCGCCTACGTCGCGAGCAGTACCTCTCCTTCGCCGACGTCGCGCCGATCGTCGACGACGCGCTCCAAGGCTTGAGCGCCGCGCACCGCGCCGGCGTCATCCACCGCGACATCAAGCCGGCGAACCTCTTCATCGAGAAGCGCGAGAACGTGCCCGAGGGCGAGGCCGACGAGCGCACGCGCATCCTCGACTTCGGCATCTCCAAGATGCGCAGCAAAAAGGATCGCAAGAGCGAGCCTTCGCTCACCGCCTTCGACGCCACGCTCGGGAGCTTCGCGTACATGGCGCCGGAGCAGGTGCGCGGCTCGGCCCGCGTCGACGAGCGCGCGGATCTCTACGCCCTCGGCGCGGTGGCCTTCCGCGCGCTCACCGGGCGCTTGCCCTTCGAGGGGACGAACGCGCTCACCCTCATCGCGCTCAAGCTCGATCGCGAGCCGCCTTCACTCGCGTCCACCACCGGCGACGATTGGCCGGGCGTCATCGAGCGCTTCCTCGAGAAGATGATGGCGCGCGATCGCGAGCGTCGTTTTGCCAGCGCCTCCGAGGCGCTCGACGATTGGCGCAAGGTGCTCCGCGTGATGGGGAACACGCCGCGCCGCGAGCCCCCGCGCTCCGTCCGTGAGCCGGAGGAGCGCGAAGAGCGCGAAGACGTGACCGCGGTCACGTACACCGAGACCGCGTCGAGCGTCGGTAGCTACCGGCGCCGGTAGATCAGCGAATCAGTTGCAGGGGCTCGAGACGTCGTCGCGGAGGTGCGGGCAGTGCGTGTTGCCGCTCGCCGGCATCCCTTCGGACGCGGCCTCGAGGTGGTACTGGCGGCAGTTCAAGTCCTTGCCGTCGAACATCAGCTCGGGCTTGGCGGTGTTGAAGGTGTAGGCCGCGGTCCCGCACTTGTTCATGCAGTCCGAGAGCGACGTGAAAGGGACGTTCGCCGGGTCGATGCCGGCGTCGGCCACGCAGAGTTGGAGCGCCAAGCCGCAGAAGGTGGCGCAGCGATCGGTGCCGGCGTCGCCCGCCGAGCAAACGCCGCCGCCCGAGGGGCCGGCGTGCGGGCAGTGGAGCTTGGGGTTCGCCACCGCGGGGGCGCCGCTGTGGTACTGGCGGCACGCGACGGTGTCGCCGGCGGTGTCGGTGATGGTCCCGAGCTTCATCTTCGCGCACTCGGCGAGGCAGCCGGCCTTGCTGTTGTACTGCTGGTTGCCGGCGTCGACCGCGGGCTCGTGGGGCGGGTGCGTTCCGGGGTCGCTCGTGCAGTGCGCCACGACCTGATCGCAGTAGACCGCGCAGGAGAGACCGGCGTCGGTGCCGCCGGCCGAGTCGCCGCCTTCGCCCGCGTCGCTCCCTTGGCCGTCGGGTTGAACGAGCGCGTCCGAGCCGCCGCCGTCGGATCCGCCGCCGTCCGTGCCCCCGGTCGTCGACGAATCGTCGCCGCATCCGAGCCAGGCCGCAGCCGAGACGGCCATCACCACCGCACTGAATCCCACGCCGTGTGTCCACTTCATGATGTCGTCCTTCCGGGGCCCATCTCGCGCAGAGGGCCGGGCCTTGGCGCCCCAGCTCGCCCGCGCCGCGCGCTCCGCGTCGGTTCGCTTCTTATAAGGAGCGCGCAGCCTACACCTCGTGCCGCGCGACTGCGAACCCAGAACTTCCGTACACACATCTTGCGGGGAGAGCGTGAGGTCGTGCTAAAACCGCCTCCGTGGATTCCACCATCGTCGCGAAAGGAAAGCTCGAAGTTCGCGGCGGAGCTTTGACCATCACCAAGGGGACGGGCAACAAGCCCTCTTTGGAGATCGGGGCGGATACGCTGGTGGTCGGGCGAAACGAGGCGTGCGACCTCGTCCTCGAGGACCGCAAAGTCAGCGCCGTCCACATGGAGCTCGTCGCCACCGAGCGAGGCGTCCGCGTCCGCGATCTCGGGTCGCGCAACGGCACCTTCGTGGGCGATACGCGCATCGGCGAGGTCTACCTCCTCAAGCCGACGATGATCCTCTGCGGCGACACGATGCTCGAGTTCGCCCCCGCGACGCCCGAGCAGGTGGACGTCCCCGAGGCGGCCGAGTTCGGCCCCCTCGTCGGATCGAGCGCCGGCATGCGCGCCGTCTTCGAGCGCCTCCGCAAGGCCGCGCCCACCGAGCTCACCGTGCTCGTCACCGGCGAGACCGGCACCGGCAAGGAGCTCGTCGCCCAAGCCATCCACCAGGCGAGCGAGCGCAAGAACAAGCCGTTCGTCGTCGTCGACTGCGGGTCGATCCCCGCCTCGCTCGCCGAGAGCGCGCTCTTCGGCCACGAGCGCGGATCGTTCACCGGCGCCATCGACAAGCGCGTCTCCCCCTTCGCCGAGGCCGACGGCGGCACCATCTTCTTGGACGAGCTCGGTGAGCTCCCGGTCGACGTGCAGCCCAAGCTCCTTCGCGCGCTCGCCGAGCAGCGCATCAAGAGCGTCGGCTCGAACAGCTACCGCCCGGTCAACGTGCGCGTCATCGCGGCGACGCGCCGCGACCTCGTGCGCGAGGTCAACGACGGCGCGTTCCGAAGCGACTTGTACTTCCGCGTCGCGCAGATCAAGGTCGAGCTCCCTTCGCTGCGCAACCGCCTCGAGGACATCCCGGCGCTCGTCCGCCGCATGCTCTCGGACATGGGCGACAAGAACGCCTACTCGCGGATCCCCACCGAGTCGCTCGAGCGCTTGATGCGCCACGACTGGCCGGGCAACGTGCGCGAGCTTCGCAACGTGGTCGCCGTCGCGCTCGCCTTCAACAAAGAGGGGACGCTCGACATCGCGCAGCACCTCTCGCCGCTCGCCACCGCGGCGGAGACGGCCCCCACGCGCGGCCGCACCTTCCAAGACGCCAAGCGCGAGATCCTCGCCCGCTTCGAGCGCGACTACTTCACCGCGCTCTACGCCGAGTGCAGCGGCAACGTGAGCGAGATCGGCCGTCGCGCCGCCATGGAGCGCGCGCACGTCCGCGGCTACCTGCGCCGCCACGGCATCGGCGACCCGAACAAGTCGGGCTGAGCGCGCCCCGCGGGCAACGCCTCCGCTGGCCGACCCGGCACGAGGCACGTCCGAGGGGGAGTCGCACTTCCAACAAGAGCGGTGGCGTTCCGGCATTCGATCAGGTAACACTGACGGAGTGGTGCTGCGGCTGGACTGACGCGTCACACGGAGGGATCCGAGATATGAAGCCAATGCGGCTCGTACTGATTCTCGTCGGTACGCTATTGGTGGCGGCCGGCTGTTCCCGGGCGCAAGCCCCTGAAGAGGACGGCGTGGTGAGGTCCTCCTTGGAAGCGCCGTCGTCGAGCGCCGGTTACGATGCGGGTGCCCTGTCTTCAAGCCTGTCCTCGCCCAACGACCGCGGCGCCGCGCCATTCACGGACGGCGGACCCCAAGTCTCTATTGAGGCGGGCTTTCAGCTCTCGCCTATCGTCGAGACGCCGGCTGCGATGAACCTCGCGCTTCGCGGCGATCTCGGCTCCTCCTACATCGGACCGCCTCTGCCCGATGCTGGCGAGGACGCCAGTCTTCTTCCGCCATGTCACGCCGTGGGCCGCAGTTCACGATGTGAGGACGCGGAGCAGTTGATCGTATGCCCGAGAGGCAGAAAGCCTACCGGTGTCTGCCGGTCGGCGAGAGCTGTGCCCGTGGACGGGTTCTCACTGGCGTGTTGCCAGTAGGAGGGGGACACGAATGCTGACGCGAAATACGCGTGTATCGGTCATTGGCCTTCTCGTGCTCCTGGCCGGAATTTTTGCGCCCGCCCACTCCCGCGCGGGCAACCTGGAGTACTTATGCACCACCGGCCAGCCAAACGGCGTGCACGCCCAGGTCGTGATCATTTACTGGGGTTGGTATGACTCCTCGGGCAATTGGAGCGACCCACTTGGTGAAGCTCCTGTAGTCGAGTCGTTTGTGCGGGGAATTGGAGGGACGCGCTATTGGAATACGCTGACGCAATACTATCAATCGCAACTGAACTGTGCATCCCCAGAAGTAATTCAGAATGCAACGGTTCCAATTTTCTATATCTATCGCGACTACAGCAGCCAACCTGGACTCGCTCCGACACAGGATGCTGAGTGGGCGGAGGTTGACGGCGTTGCGGCCGTACTGGGAAACCCCGATCCCGCGAATACAATTTATATCCTCGCCTATCCGCGTTCCGCCCTGCCGCCCGGCATGCAGGGCGATGAACACAAATGGATTTGCGGATATCACGATCGTACTCGCAACTTGCTCCCCATCGGCGATCCAAACCGACACCAATACGTTGCCGAACCCTATTTTGAAGCGTTCGGGGCACGTCCCGACTTTGCAAAAAGATGCGGTGGCGTTAACACGACCTATGGCGCGATTACGCAGCTCGCGCAGCACGAGCTGGCAGAATCCATTACGTATGGCTGGACGGAGAACGCGGCTAGCCTGCAGGAAATCGGGGATCTCTGCGAAGGCGCCTCGCTCCGAGAGCGCGTTCAGCTTGGACCGAGCAGTGACCCGAACGGGCGCGTCAACATTCAACCGCTTTGGAGCAACGCCGCCCAACGTAACGGCGGCGCGTGCGCCTGGGCTTGGGCAACACGCTCCGACTACTTTGTGCTCGGCACCGACGGGAACGTTTATAGGGAATTGGTGCCGAACTCCTCTTACGAGTCATGGGGTGGCCCGACATCTTCGATAGTTGCGGCGCCCGCTGCAGTGTCCCACGACCCAGGGTATGTTGATCTCTTTGTTCACTCTGCCAACGGTCACATATATCAGGCGTATACTCAGGACAGTGCGGCTACACATCATGGTTGGTATGATTGGGGCGCCGCGCCGTCTCCCTACAGCTTTTACGGCAAGGTGTCGGTCGCATCCTGGGGCTCCAATCGCATTGACCTTTTTGTTGGGGGCCAGTCGTCGTCAGGTGCACGTGCGCTGTTCCACCGAAGCTGGGACGCAGGGGTCGCGACGGCTTGGACGCAGATACCTGTCTCTTACTCACCCGCGAGTAGTCCGGCCGCCACATCTTGGGGCCCTTCTCGCATAGACGTCGTTCAGGTCGGCGCCGACGGGGTGTTGCACCAGCTCAGCTCGCTCGATGGGACCTCGTTTACCGAGGACTCCTGGGCTCCGCCTGGGACGACTCTGACCGGCGACCCAGACATCGGCTCCCACCTCCAGGGCTACCTTGACGCCTTCGTCGGAGACATCGGCGGGCAGATCTGGCACGCTTATCAATACCCATCCGCCCAGGCGCCGGGGGGGCGGGTCCACGGTTGGGACACGCTTCCGAATCCGCCGTCCGTCGTGATGAGGACTCCGTCGAATCCGTCCGTAGTCGGCATGGGCGACTACAGGCTCCGAGTGAATGTGACGGATACGAATGGAGCATCGTGGGCGAACTTCTACGACTACTCCTGGAGCGGCTGGCAGCAGGTTCTGTGGAACGGCGGCAGCTGGTATGGGGGCGCGACCACGTCATGGTGAGCACCGACGCTGCTCGCTTCCTCCTCGTCGCGGCTCTCGTCGCGGGTCTTGCGGGCTGTAGCTCCAAGGCCGGATCCGCGGAGGCGGTCGACGCCGGCGAAGACGCGTCCTGGGTCGATGCCGGCGCCTGCGCGCTCAGCGTGGAGGATTTCTGCAGCAGGGAGCCGTGCCTCAGGGACTGGCCGAGCGCCCAAGACCCCTCGCGGTGGTGCTCGACGCTCACCCCGCCTGCCGAGGTCGCGATGAGCACCGCCTGTCCCGGCGGACTCGACTCCGTTCGCTTTGAAGAGGGGACGGATACGCGCGCGCGCTACTTTTACGACGCCCGCACGGGGGCTCTCGTCGGGGTCGTGACGTCGCACGGGGTCACATGGCAATGCGCGGCGGGCCCCGGGTCCTTCGCTTTCCCCGAAAGCTGCACCTACGGCGATTCCACGAGTTGCAAGTGATACCTGCACTTGCTCGGCGTCGCCGGCCGACCTAACTTTTTGAGTCGATGGCGCGGTCGGCTCGATCATTTTCCAGGTTCACGCTGCTCGCGAGCGCCATGTGCGCCGCGATCGCCGCGCGTCGCGCGTGGGAAGACCCGCGCTACCTCGTGCCGTTCTTCCTCATCGCGCTCCTCACGCTCGTTCCGCCGTACCTCGCGCGGCGCCGCATGCGTCGTCTGCTCTTGAGCGGTGACGTCGAGCGCGTGCTCGGGAGCTGGGAAGGCTCGATCGAGCGGGTCATGTACCCGGAGACGATGGCGCCGCTCATGGCGGCGACGGCCTACGCTTCGTACGGCTGGGTGGAGGCGGCGCGTCGCGCCCTCGAGCGCGCGGCCAAGGGGCCGGCGTGGGACGCGGCGCTCGAGCAGCGCCTCTTCGTCGAGACGCTCCTCGACACCTTCGAGGGCGATCGCCAGGGCGCGGTCGCCAAGGCCGAGGCGCTCTTGGCCATGCCGGTGCCGGGCCCCGCGGGGTTCTGGGCCGGGAAGCGGGTCGCGCGTCTTCGCGGCGGGATCGCCGCGCTCGCCCGTGCCTTCGCCCACACCAGCACCGCGCGCGACGAGCGAGCGCTGCGTCGCGCCGCGCGCACGTCTCCGCTGATTCACTGGGCGATGCGCTACGCCGCGGCGGTGGTCGCCATCGACAGCGGGCGCGGCGCCGAAGTGCAGGGGCTCCTCGAAGGAGCGCCGGCCTGGCCGGAGGAGAGCGCGTTCAAGACCTTTCACGAGGAGCTCTTGGCGAACGCGCGCGCCCCCCGGGACAGCGCCGCGTCACCGCCCGCCACCGCCTGACGCATCCACGACGGGGTCGCCGGCGCCGAGGGCGCGCCAAGCAGAGGCCCCGCGTGGCCCTTCTTCGAGGGGTGCTTTGGCGGTATCGTCGGCGGCATGCCGGACGAAGCCCCCGCGTCGTCACCCACGCCCGAGCGCGCGAAGGTCCTCTACGTGGACGACGAAGAAGACGTGCGCGAGGTCTTCGCCGCGGTCTTCGCCTCCGATTTCGACGTGACCTCGGCGGCGAGCGGCCCCGAGGCGCTCGACATCTTGAAGGAGCAGACGTTCGACGTCCTCGTGAGCGACATGCGCATGGAGCCGATGCGCGGCTCGGTGCTCCTCGCCAAGGCGTACGACGCGCATCGTGACACGCAGCGCATTCTGCTCACCGGCTACAGCGATCACGACGACCTCGCCGACGCGGTGAACCTCGGCCACGTCTTCAGCTACGTGCAGAAGCCGTGGGACGCCGAGCAATTGAAGCTCACGATCCTCCGCGCCGCCGAGCAGCGAAAGCTCGAGATCGAGAACAAGCGTCTCGTCGAAGAGCTTCGCCAGGCGAACGTGCGCCTCCAAGGCGATCTCGAGACGGTGCAGCGCGCCGTGCCGCGTCCGCGCCTTCAAGTCACCTCGCCGCAGATGGCCAAGGTGCTCGAGCAGGTCATCGCCGTCGCCGGCACCGACGCCAGCGTGCTCCTCCACGGGGAGACCGGCGTCGGCAAGGAGCTCGTCGCCGCGGCGATCCACGAGCGGAGCTCGCGCAAGCGCGGTCGCTTCGTGGCGCAGAACCTCGCCGCGCTCCCCCCCGAGCTCATGACGAGCGAGCTCTTCGGTCACGTGAAGGGGGCCTTCACCGGCGCGCAGGCTTCGCGCCGCGGCCTCTTCGAGCTCGCCGACGGCGGCACGCTCTTCCTCGACGAGATCGGCGAGGCGCCGCTCTCGCTCCAGGCCATGCTCCTCCGCGCCCTCGAGTCGCGCGAGATCTGGCCGGTGGGCGGCAGCGACCCCAAGCGCATCGATCTGCGCATCATCGCCGCGACGAACCGCGATCTGCTCGCCGACGCCAAGGCCGGGCTCTTTCGCCTCGACCTCTACTACCGCCTGGCCGTCGCGCCGATCTTCATCCCGCCGCTTCGCTCGCGCGCCTCGGACGTGCGCGGGCTCGGCGCGCCCATGCTCGAAGCGGCGGCCCGGCGCATGAACCGGCAGCTCCCGCGCGTGAGCGACGCGGCGTGGGCCGCGCTCGAGAAGCACGCGTGGCCGGGCAACGTGCGCGAGCTCGGCAACGTGATGGAGCGCCTCGTCATCTACCACGCGGGTCGCGAGGTCGAAGTGCCCGACCTGAACCTCCCCGAGGACGTGCCCCCCCCGGCCTCCGGCCCGAAGGCGCCCGCCCCGGGCGAGGTGCCCGGCGACGCGAGCGACATGATCCTCCTCAAGGTCCCCGAGGCGGGGACCACCTTCGACGACCTCGAGCGGGAAATTCTCGCGCAAATCCTCGCGCGCGCCGACGGCAACCAGTCGAAGGCGGCGCGCTTCCTCGGCCTCTCCGAGAGCACCCTGAGGAGCCGCTTGAAGCGCCTGGGGCTCAAGGGCGGAGGCGACGCCGCGTAGGGGGTGAGGCTCCCTTTGCGGATCCTCTCCGGGTGGTAGACTTGGCCCGATGGTCGCGTCGGGCCCCCTGGCAGCGTCACGGCGCTTTCCGACGCTCGCCAAGTACGAGGTCGTGGAGGAGCTCGGTCACGGCGGCATGGCCACCGTGTACCGCGCGCACGACGCACGCCTCGGACGCGACGTCGCCATCAAGGTGATTCACCCGCACCTCCGCGACTCGACCGAGGTCGCGACGCGCTTCGCCGTGGAGGCGAAGGCGGTGGCCAAGCTGCGTCACCCGAACATCGTCGAGGTCTACGACGTCTCGGCGGACGACGAGCACGAGCAATACCTGGTCGTCGAGCTCCTCCGCGGGCGCACGCTGCGTCGTCTCCTTCAACAGGGCGGCGCGCTCCCACCGGAGGTCGCTGCCTCGCTGGCCATCGAGCTCCTCGGCGCGCTCTCGCACGCGCACGGCGCGGGGGTCATTCACCGCGACGTGAAGCCGGAGAACGTGATGGTCGAGCACGTCGTCGAAGGGGAAGGGGGGACGACCGTCACCTCGCCCGGCGAGCGCGTGAAGATCAAGCTCACCGACTTCGGGATCGCCAAGCTCCTCGACGCCCAAGGGGTCACGTCCACCGGGCAGGTGCTGGGCAGCCCGGCGCACATGGCGCCGGAGCAGATCGAAGGGGGCGAGGTCGACGCCCGCGCCGATCTGTTCGGCCTCGGCGTGCTCCTCTACGAGTGCATGGTCGGGCACCTCCCCTTCGAAGGGACGAACCCGGCGCAGGTCCTAAGGCGCGTGCTCGACGGCACCTACCCGAGCGCCGAACGCGAGCGGCCCACCGTGGGCAAGCGCTGGAGCACGATCCTCGATCGCGCGCTGGCGCACGATCCGGCCGATCGCTTCAAGACCGCAGCAGAGATGCGCGACGCGCTCCTCGACGAGCTCAAACGTCTCGGGGTCTCTTCACCGCTCGGCGAAATCGAAGCGTACTCCGACGATCCCGAGGGCTACCTCGAGCGACACGACAAAGCGCTCATCGCCACGCTCTGCGATCTCGCCGGCAAGGCGCGGCGTGCAGGCGACGCGCAGTGCGCCGCCGCCGACTACAACCGGGCGCTCGCGTACGCGCCGCACGATCGCGAGCTCCTTCGCATCGTGTCGAGCATGCACCGCGCCGAGGCGCGCGCGCGCTTCCTCAAGAAGTACGTGCCGCTCGTGATCGGCGGCGTCACTTTCGGCATCGCGGCCTTCTTCGTGACGCGTGCGCTTCGGGGGAAGCCGGTCTCGCTCTTGCCGCCGAAGGACACGCGCCCGCCCGCCTCCGCCGTCGCGTCGGCTTCGGCTGCGCCCTCCGCCTCCGTCCAGCCCAAGCCGGTCGCGCTCTTGGCGCCGCTCCCTGCGCCGGCCCCAGCCCCGCGACCCGCGCAAAAGCCGGCCGAGCGCCACATCCTCGTCGGCAGCGTGCGCCCGCCGTTCGGCGTGACGATCGCCGTCGACGGCGAGCCGGCGGTCGAAGCCTCGCCGGGGCTCAAGATCACCCTCGACACGCAACCGCACATCTTGAAGCTCACCTGCGCGCGCGACGCGTGCGAGCCCGATCAACGCGCGCTCCCCGGCGGCGACAAGGACGAGGCCATCGACGTCGTCATGCGCATTCGCCCGGCGATCTTGACCGTGGTCGGCGATCCCGAGGCGACGTACCGCATCGTCGAAGACCCCACGGTGACGCTCCACGCCGGCGCGCCCATGCGCGTGACGATGAAGCAGGGGAGCGTGCCGGTGCAGGTGGTCGAGCTGCCGTCGAACCGCACCGAGCGCGTGACGCTCGTGGCCGGCAAAGAGACGCGCGCGACCTTCGACGTGCCCGCCGCGCCGTAGGCGCACCTCGGGGTCAGCGCACGTCGCCCCGCGTCGTGCAACCGAACGCGAAGGTCACCCGCCGAGCGGCGTCGCCTTGCAGATCGGCGCAGGTGGCGGGACACAGCTCGACCTCGGTGGGGTGGCTCGCGTCGTCGTAGAACCAGCCGCGTCCCCCCGGGCAGTCGCGGTCGTAGGTGAGCGACGTCTCGGTCCCCGAGGCCCACTCGCTCACGTTCACGGCGTGGAGATCGAAGTCGACCCCCGCGGGCGGGGCCGGCATGGGGAGCGCGCAGACACCCGCCTGATCGCGCACCTTGTCGAGCTCGGCGAGGAAGCTCGGGACGAACGCAGCGCCGCTCGCGCTCGCGTCGACGAGGTGCGCGTGCGCCGTCCCGCCGGCTTGGGCGATGGCCTCGAGGTTCTGCAGGAGCGAGCCGATGCCCACCACGTAGGTCGGGATGCCGTGATCGTCGAACGCGCTCTTCGCGACCTTGGCGGCGAAGCTCACGTCCCCCTGATCGTCGCAACCCTCGGGGAGACCGTCGGTCACGA
>CAZHHD010000004.1:173295-318443 GCA_964531795.1 uncultured Polyangiaceae bacterium
CGACGCATTCATCCCCTTGGTGCTCGGCGCGGCGACGAACGACGTGAGCGCGTCCGAGACCGCCTGCCACTTGGTCTGGGAGGCCGAGACGGCGTCCTTCATGCTCTCCGACTTGTCGAGCATCACCACCAGATCGAGCGGGCGTAGATGTCCGTCCAACGTCGCCGCGACGCACGTGGCAGGAGCGGCGCTTCCTCCGTCGACGAAGTCGCCCCCTGCGCTCGCTGGGTCGTCTGCGGCATAGCCGTTTCGCGCGGGCGTCGAAGAGCACGCAGTGAGGATGGCGAAGGAGAGTGCGCCGAGGGCCGAAAGGAGTCGCATGGCCGGCGGTCTACCCCGACGGCGCGCGTGGGCACCTTACGTCATCTTACGAATCGAGCGCCTCCTCCCCCCGCTCCTCCGAGCCGCGCGCTTTGCTAGCATCGCTCGCGTGGTGGGCCGGCGCGCGAAGTCGAGCGAACGAGCTCCGGCGCGTCCGCGGCCGCTGACGGCGCTCGTCGGCCGCGATGCGCTCGTGGGCCAGATCGCCGAGGCGCTTCGCGCGGGGGATCGGTGCGTCACGCTCACCGGTGCACCCGGGATCGGCAAGACCCGCGTCGCCGACGCGGTGGCCGAGCGCGTCGGCGACGTCGCGTGGTGGGACCTCGGGGGGCTCGCGGGCGACACGGCGCGCGCGCGCGTCACCGCTGCGCTCGCCGGATCCGAGCGGCGCCTCGTGGTCTTCGACGGCGCCGACGGTGTCGCGTCCGAGCTCGGCGTTACGATCGCGGGGGCGCTCGCTCGCTCGCAAGCGGCGACGCTCGTGACCTCGTCGGTGCCGTTGGGCATCCCGGGGGAGCGCCTCGTCGAGGTCCCGCCCCTTGCGCTCCCCGCCGTCGGAGAGGCGCCGCTCGCCTCTGCCTCGGGCGCGCTCCTCGCCGCGCGCGCCGCCGAGCGAGCCGTCCACGTGGGATCGAACGCCGAGGAGGCCGCGGTGTGGACGGGGATCCTGGCGCTCCTCGACGGGCATCCTCGGGCGATCGAGCTCACCGCCGCGCCCCTCGCGCTCCTCGGCGCGGAGGCGTGCCTCGACGCCCTCGCCACGCGCATGCTCGACGTCCTCGCGCCCGCCGATGGGGCTGGGGGCCTTCGCGAGGCATTCGCTCCTCTGCTCGCGCGACTCAGCGCCGCGGATCGCGACATCTTCGCCGCCTGCGCGGTCTTCCACGGGCCCTTCGATCGCGATGCGTTCGCGTTCATCGCAGCAGCGAAGGGCCTCGAGGCGCGCGGTGACCTCCTCGCGGTGCTCGCGCGCCTCAGGAACGCGTCGCTCGTTCGTGCGCTCCACGAGAAAGGGGCGCCGCGCTTTCTCCTCCTCGGTCCGCTGCGCGCTTTGGCCGCCGAGCAGCTCGAGACGCGCCCCTTCGCCAAAGAGGTGACGGAGCGGCACGCGAGGTACTTCGCCGAGCTCGGGGACGACCTCGCGCTCCGCGTGCAGACGAACGAGGACGGCGCTGCCCGCCAGCGACTCGCGGCCTGCGAGGCTGACCTCGCCGCGATCGCCCGCCGTGCCTTCGTGAGTCGTGCGTCGCTCCCAGCGCCCTCGCGGACGAGCGAAGACGTCCCTCTCGAGCTCGGGACGAAGGCGCTCCTCGCGCTCGAGCCCCTCGCGCTCCGACGCGGCCCCTTCGACGCGTACGCCGAGCTCCTCGCTCGCGCCGCCGACCGCCTCGAGGGTGCTCGGTCCGCAGAGCTTCGCACGCGCGTGACCGTGGCCCGTGCGCGAACGGCGCTGGCGCGAGGCACGCTGCCCGAAAGCGCCGAGCTCTTCGCTCGTGCGCGCGACGAAGCCCGCGCTGTCGACCGGGCCGACCTCGAGGGGATGTGTCTCACACGTCTCGGCGTGCTCGCCTCCTATCTTCGTGGCGAGGGTGAGGCGGCGCGCTTCTTCGAGGCCGCGCGTCGCGCGCTCGCGCGCTGCGACGTGCCGTACCTCGAAGGGAACCTGCTCGGCGACCGCGCTTCGGCCGAGTCGCGCGCTGGGCGTGAAGAAGAGGCCGTCGCGCTGCGGATCCGCGCCATCGGGCTCTACCAACGCGCCGGTCACGTGCGCCGCGCAGCGGTGACGCGCGGCTACCTCGGAACCTCGTATCTCCAGCTCGGAAGGACTTGGGAAGCGCGCGCGGCTCTGATCGACGCTCTCTCCGAGTTGGGAGAGAGCGACGACCGACGCACCGAGTGCCAGCTTCGTGGCTACCTCGGCAGCGCGCTCTTGGCGCTCGGCGAGGTCGAGGAGGCGCGCGCCTCGCTCGAGACCGCTGTCCTCGGTCACCGAGCGCTCGGCGATCGTTGGAGTGAGGCGTACGCGACCGGCGCGCTCGGCGACGTGGCCTTCGCCGCGGCGGACGCGCGCTCTGCCGTGAAAGACTACCGCCTCGCCCTCGCGCAGTTCGCGGCGCTCGCCGAGCCGGCTTACGCGGCGATCTACGGCGCGAGTCTCGCCGCCGCCGAGGTAGCGTTGGGGCGCGCCGAGGAAGCCGAGGCGCACCTCGAGGAGGCGCGGGCGCGCGCGCTCGAGGGCCGCGTCCCCACGGCGAAGGCGTGCGTGGAGCTCTTTGGCGCGCTCCTCGACGTGGCCGGGGCCGCGCGCGAGCGCGGGGGTAAGCGGGCGAAGCTCCACGAGCGTGCCGAGCGCTGCTTGGCGCACCACGCCGATCCGCGACGCGTTCGGCCCCCGACGCATCACGAGCTCTTCGCCGCGCGCGTCCTCGCGCGATCGCTGGCGGCGGCTGACGGCGCCGCGGCGAGACGGTCGGTGCCGGCACGCGGGCGTCGCTCCCCCTTGCCGCTCGCCGGCGAGCAGCGATCGCGGATCCGCGTCGGTCCCGACACGTGTTGGATCCAAGTCGACGGCGCGACGCCGGTGGATCTCTCGCGCCGCAAACCGGCGCGGCTCCTGCTCGCCGCGTTGATCGCCGCGCATCGGAGCACGCCGGGAACGCCGGTCACGCGCGACGCGCTCTTCGCTGCGGCGTGGCCCGGACAAGGGCGCACGCGTCACGAGTCGGCGATGAACCGCGTCTACGTGAACCTCGTGCGCCTCCGCGAGATTGGTTTGCGCGATCTCGTCTTCAGTCGTGACGACGGTGTGCTCCTCGATCCTGGCGTGAAGATCGAAGCGTGAGCCGCCCACGGCGCCTCAGCGCCCGTTGGTTCCGCTGTTCCAGAGCGGCGCGTGGTTCGGTCCGTAGACCACGAGATTGCCGTCGTCCTGAACGGCGAGGAACGCGCCGGGGTGGTGGTCCGTGCGGCTGTTCCACCACGGCTTGAAGCTCGCGTCGTAGACGACGAAGTTGCCGTCGCCTTGGAGGATCGCGAGGTTCGCCGGTCGACCGTTGGTGAAGGTCGCCCAGAGGTAGCCGACACCGTTGTGGTAGAGGACGAGATTTCCGTCACCCTGCATCACGAGCGTGTAGACCCCGTTGCACGAGGTGAGGCTCTGTCCCGCCGCGAGCCCTTGGTTCGCCGTGAGCACGCCGCAGGGGGGCGGAGGCGGCGGGGGAGGGGGCGGCGGAGGCGGGGGACAGCTCACCGCGGCGCGGGCCCGCTGTCCGCCCACGTGGCGCGCATAATAGTTGTAGCTTGCAGCAAACGAGGCGTCGCGCGCGTCGTCGCTCACTGCGCTGTCCCAGGCGTACGCGCCGAAGCCGCCGTTCGTGTGCTTGGTGACGCCGGAGTACGGCGAGTTGTCGAGGACGAACATGGCGCGATCGATGAGCCCGTTCGCGTCTTGGCCGCCGTAGGAGTCGGTGACACCGAGCACGACCGAGATGTGGCTCTGGCTGCGCGCGGGCGTACCCGGGCGAACGGGGTAGCCGAGCTTCTTGTCGACCAGCTCGCCGAGGGTCGGCAGCAAGTAGCTCGCGAGGTACCCGTCGCCTCCGCCTGCGCAGTAGTCGGCTTGGCGCGGATACATCTCCAGGGCGATCTCGGCGTCGGCGCGCAAGAGGTCGAAGATCTCGGGGAGCCCGCCGAGCGTGGTGTGGTGCGCGACGAAGGCTCCCCACCGCCCGCGCACGTCGGGCCGCGTGGCCTGCAAGTGATCGAGCCTTTGGAAGACCGCCGCCAGGGTCGCGCGCGACTCGCTGGCGAGCTCGTCGATCATCACGCGTGCCGCGCCGGCGTTCAGCGCGCGCACGACCTCCCCGTAGAGGGCGTCGACGGGCTTGGCGACGCGCGTGGGCGAGGTTTGCGCCCACGCCGAGATCTTCTGCGCCCACTTGGCGCGGAGCGCCGGATCCGCCGGCGGATTGTCCGACGTGATGAGCGGTCCGTTGCCGTCGTCGAGCGCGGGGATGCTGTCCCACTTGGCCGGCGTCCCCAAGACGACGATGTGGAAGCTGTGCGCGCCGCCGGGCGAGTACGTCGGGCCGATGTCGGTGGCGGCGGCGGCGGTGTCGACGTCGTCGGACACGTCGCCGGGGGCGCCGCAGGCGAGAAGAGGAAGCGCGAGTGTGGCGAACGCAGCGGCGGTGACGAGGAAGCGGTGCATGAGAACCAGCTACCGCGTGCTCGCGGGAGGGGCACCTGACGGGATCTTACAAATGCCACCCGCCGGCCCCGCTGCCACGAGTTCGGCGGGGAGCGTGGACGAGGGATCGACACGCGCCCACCGACTCGCGCGCCCCCTATGGTACTTTCCCCCAACGCATGCGTGGTCGTGTCCTCTCCACGGCGGTGCTCGCCGCGCTGCTCTTCTTCTCGCGCGGGGCGCGGGCCGACGAGCAAGCGGACCTCGACAAGGGGCGCAACGCGTACCTCACGCGGCAGTACGACGAGGCCGACGCTCGTTTCCGCGCGATGCTCGATCCGAAGAGCGGCACGCTGCACGATCTCGCGATCGTCACCCAGGCGTACATGTACTGGGGTGCGGTGCAGGTGGCGAAGAGTCGCCCCAAGGACGCGAGCGCGCTCTTCGAGCAGCTGCTCCTCAAGGACCCGCACTACGAGCCCGATCCGCTTAGCTTTCCCACCGAGGTGCTCGACGCCTTCACCGACACGCGGAGCCGCATTCGCGATCGCTTGAACGCGCAGGCCGAGGAGCAGGCGAAGAAGGACGCGGCGAAGCGCGCGCGCGAAGAAGAAGAGCGTCGCCGCGAGGTGCAGCGCATTCACATGCTCGAGCGCCTGGCATCGGAAGAGAAGATCACCGAGCACCACTCGCGCTTCATCGCGATGGTCCCCTTCGGCGCGGGGCAGTTCCAGAACGGACAGACGGCGCTCGGCTGGGTGTTCCTCGGCGCCGAGGCGGCGTTCGTCGCCGCCGGCACCGTGGCCGTTCCTTTCTATTATTCGGCGCTCAACGACGCGGCGAACACCTACAACTCGAACAGCGCGACGCGCACCAAAGACGCACAAGCCGAGCTCGATCGCGCCAACACCTACCGCGTGCTCAACCTGAGCGCGTACGGCGCCTTCGTGGCGACGGCCGTCGTCGGCGTCGTGCAAGCGAACTTGAAGTTCCAGAGCGAGGTAGTCGTCGTACGCCAGCGCACGCTCCCCGCGCTCCCCCCCGGCGCCCCCGCGCGCGAGAGCGCGACCCCGTCGCGAGGCGCGTCGCTCGTCCTCGCGCCGCTCCTTCGCCCGCTCGCCACCGAGCACGGCTTCCACGGCGGGCTCTTCGGCGTCGAAGGGCGGTTTTAAAGCGTCTACAACGCGCGGCGGACGAAGATCTGCTCGAGCGTCTCGCGCTTGGGGATGACGCTCTCCACGCGTGCGCCGCGCGCGAGCACCTTTTGCAGGAGATCGTGCACGGCGGCCTCGCCCTCGACGTCGACGGCCCACATGGCGCCCACCGGGCGGAGCGAGAGCCCGCTCGCGGCGAGCTCGTCCGAGAGCGCCTTCTCCACCCCGGCGAGGGTGACCTCGCTCCGCCTCACGTCGGCGTGGAGGAGCTCGCGAATGGCCCCCTTCACCACCACCTCGCCCTCGCGGAGGATGCACACGCGATCGCAGAGCATCTCCACGTCGCTCAGGATGTGGCTCGAGAAGAAGACGGTGCGCCCGCGCTCGCGCTCTTCCACGATGAGGTCGCGCACCTCTTTGCGGCCGACGGGGTCGAGCCCGCTCATCGGCTCGTCCAAGATGAGGAGCTCGGGCTCGTGCACCATCGCCGCCGCGAGCCCCACGCGCTGGAGCATCCCCTTGGAGAGCGCGCGCACGGGGCGATCGATCGCGTAGGTGATGCCGACGCGGTCGATGACCTCTTCGACGCGGGCGAAGAGGTTCTTGCCCGGCACGCCGCTGAGGCGGCCGCACAGGCTCACGAACTCGCGCGGCGTGAGGTACGGGTACACGTACGGATTTTCCGGGAGGAAGCCCACGCGTCGCATCGCGTGGGGGGAGGGGGCCGCCTCGCCGAGGATCGTCGCGCTCCCGGCGGTAGGGGCGATGAGCCCGGTGAGCATCTTGATCGTCGTCGTCTTCCCCGCGCCGTTGGGGCCGAGGAAGCCGAAGATCTCGCCGCGGTGCACCTCGAAGGAGATCCCCTTCACCGCCCGCACCTTCTTGAAGGAGAACGACGGGGTGAACGTCTTCGCCAGTCCGTTCACGCTGAGCACGACGTCGCTCACGTCGCCTCCTTCTCGTCGTCGTCGCGTCGATCGACGGCGGCGACGGTCGCACCGGCGTGCGTGTCGTCCCCCGCGCTGGCGTACTCGTGCAGCTTGTATTGGATCTTGCGGGTGGAGACGCCGAGGAGCATGGCCGCCTTCGACGTCGAGCCGCCGCACGCCTCGAGCGTCTTCAAGATCGCGTAGCGCTCGAGATCGGCGATCGTCGAGCCAGGGATGGGCGGTGCGCCGTCGCGCTCCTCGGTGGGGACGAGGCTCGCCGGCAGGTGCTTGGGCTCGATCTGCGGGCCGTCGCACAAGACCACCGCCCGCTCGACGACGTTCTCGAGCTCGCGCACGTTGCCCGGCCACGCGTAGGACGTGAGGCGCGCGAGCGCGTCCTCGCCGATGCCCTCGATGGCGCGGCCGTTCTCGGCGGCGTAGCGACGCAGGAAGAAGTTCGCCAGCGCGGGGACGTCGCCCTTCCGCTCGCGGAGCGGGGGCAGATCGATGGCCACCACGTTCAAGCGGTAGAAGAGGTCCTCGCGGAACGTGCCGCGCGCGATCGCTTCCTTCAAGTCTTTGTTCGTCGCCGCGATGATGCGCACGTCGACCTTGAGCGTCTCGTTGCCGCCCACGCGCTCGAAGGTGCGCTCCTGCAAGAAGCGAAGGAGCTTCACCTGCGTCCCCATGGGGACCTCGCTGATCTCGTCCAAGAGCAGCGTGCCGCCGTCCGCCTGCTTGAAGCGGCCGTCGCGTCGCCCCACCGCGCCGGTGAAGGCGCCGCGCTCGTGGCCGAAGAGCTCGCTCTCGAGGAGCGACTCCGCCAGCGCCGCGCAGTTCAGGCGCACGAACGGCTTCTGCGCGCGCGGCGACGCTGCGTGGATCGCCTCGGCGATGAGCTCCTTGCCCGTGCCGCTCTCGCCGGTGATGAGCACGCTCGCGCGGCTCGGCCCGACTTGCGCCACGAGATCGAGCACCGCGCGCATGCGCGCGTCGTCGCTGACGATGAGACCGAAGGCGTTGCGCTCGCGGAGGCGGTCCCTCAGCTGTCGCGTCTCTTGGAGGAGGCGCGCCTTCTCCATCGCGCGCTCGACCACCGCCGAGAGCGATTCGAACTCGAGCGGCTTGGTGAGGTAGTTCTCCGCCCCCTTCTTCACTGCCGTGACCGCGCTCGAGATGGTGCCGAAGGCGGTCATGACGACGAACACCGCGCCAGGCGCCGCGGCCTTGGCCTTCTCCATGAAGGCGATGCCGTCGAGCCCGGGCATCTTCAGGTCGGTCAAGATGACGTCGGGGTGGAAGTCTTCGAGCTTGCCGAGCGCCTTGAAGCCGTCGGCGGCGGTCTCGGTCGAGTAGCCCTCGTCGTGGAGGATCTCGCTCAGCGCGGCGCGCGCGTTGGCCTCGTCGTCGACGATGAGGATGCGCCCGCGAGGGGTCCTCGACGTCCCACCAGGAGCGGGGGAGCCGCCGGAGGGCGGGGAAAGAAGGGCCTCACGCGTGGCCGAGGGAGCAGCCTCGTCGGACGTGGGAGGGGCCCCCTTGGAGTGGGGAGGACGCGGTGCCATTTGGGGCTTCGATGGGATTGGGTTCCCAAGAAAGAAGTAGTACAACCCGGAACCCATGACGCGACAAAAGGCCTTCTTCGGCACGTCGTTGTTCCTCGGTCTCGGCCTCGCGGCCGCACCTGCTCACGCACAAGGGGGGAACGTCTCCCTCGGCGGGAGCGCCTCGACCGACAACGGCGCGCACGGAACGGCCTCCGCGTCCGGCGCGGCGCCCGCGGCGGCACCGGCGGCTCCGGCCGACGAGTGGGCGGAGCGCGACAAGAAATTGAACGAGCCCCTCACGCTCTCGGGCGGCACGGGTCTCCTCCGCACGCAGTACGCGCAAAGCGGCGCACCGGGGCAGTTCCGACTCGGCTTCACGACCGAGTATTTCTCCGCCGGCTTCCTCTGCACCTCGGATTTCCCCTGCCGAAACCCGCGCGGCGGCGCCGACGTCACGAGCGACTCGCTCGATCACATCGGCGGCACGCTCACCTTGAGCGTCACCCTCCTCAAGTTCCTCGAGGCCTACGCCGGCACCCGCGCGTACGCGAACTCGGACGACCAAAACAAGCCGACCCTCCTCCAGGTGCTCGGTGACACCGACTTCGGCCTCAAGGCGTTCACCTCGTTGTCGAAGGTGTTCCACGTCGGCGGCTTCGCCGAGCTGTGGCTCATCAACGGCACCGGCTCGGTCGGCCTCGACGGCGGCGGCACCGGCTTCAAGTTCGGCCCGATCTTCACCGCCGACCTCCGCGGCATGGAGAAGAAGCTCCCGCTCCGTTTCAGCCTCCAGGCCGACTACATGTTCGACAACTCGGGCGCCGTGCTCGAGACGACCGAGAACGCCCGCAAGGAGCCGGTCACCCGCATCGAGCGCTTCGGCCTCGGCGTGAACCGCGTCGACCACCTCGACATCAACCTCGGCGGCGAAGCCTTCCTCCTCGAAGAGAAGATCCGCCCCTTCGTCGAGTACGGCATGCTCCTGCCGACGAACCGCCAGTCGTACGCCTGCAAGCCGAACAACCCGAGCCACGACAAGTGCATGGCCAACGACACGGTCGTGCCGAGCCAGCTCACGCTCGGATCGCGGTTTTTCCCCTGGAAGCGCGGCTTCAACCTCACCGCGGCGCTCGACGTCGGCGTGACCGGCGTGGGCACGTTCGTCGAGGAGCTCTCGCCGACCCCGCCGTGGACGCTGTACCTCGGCGCCGGCTGGAACGTCGACACGCAGGACCGCCCGCCGAGCGAGCACGTGAAGCTCGTCGAGAAGACGCTCGAGAAGGTGCTCGCGCACGTGAAGGGCTCGGTCCACGAGGCCGGCCAAACGGCGGGCATCGGCGACGCGATCGTCTCCTGGGCGAACCACAACGAGCTCACCTCGCTGGCGACGGCGCCGGACGGTCACTTCACGACGCAAGGCCTCCCCGAAGGCCAGTACGACTTCGCCGTCAAAGCCGACGGCTACAAGGACGGCGCTTGCACCGGTACGATCCCCGCGGGGAGCACCGCCGACGTGGTCGTCGACTGTCCGCTCACCGCGCTCCCCAAGGTGGGCTCGGTCGTCGGTCACGTGAAGGACGCGGACGGCGGCGGCGGCGTGGCCAACGCCACGGTGCGCCTCACCGACGGCGCGAAGCACGAGCTCACGTTCTCGAGCGACGCCTCGGGCAACTTCCGCGGCGAGCAAATCGCCCCCGGTGGCGCGTCGTTCACCGTCGAAGCCGACGGCTACCTCGCGCTCGTCATGCCCTTCGACGTCAAGGTCCGCACCGAGAACCAGGTCGACCTCCTGATGCACAAGCGCCCGAAGAACGCGCTCGTGAACGTCGGCGCGAACGAGATCCGCTTGAAGCAGCAGGTGCAGTTCGCCGTCGATTCGGCGGTGATCCTCCCCGAGTCGCTCCAACTCATGAGCGAGATCGCCGACGCGCTCATCCACACCCCGCGCATCCACAAGGTGGAGATCCAGGGCCACACCGACAACACCGGCTCGGCGGACCACAACAAGATCCTCAGCGAGCAGCGCGCCGAAGCGGTGCGAGCGTGGCTCGTCGATCACGGCGTCCAGGGCGATCGCCTCGTCGCCAAGGGCTACGGCCAGGAGAAGCCGCTCGTCCCGAACGTGACGACGGCGAACAAGGCGCGGAACCGCCGCGTGCAGTTCATCATCCAGGAGCAGGACGCGGCCCCGGCCGTCTCCCCCGCCGCCCCCAAGCCCGCCGTCAAAGCGACCGACGGTCGCTGATCCTCAGGTCGAGGCGCGCGTCGAACGCCTCACGGGGCGCTCTCGAAGTGCGCCTCACCGTGCTCGGTCGCCTTCTTTTCGCAGGTGGGAATGACACCGACGCTCGAGGAGAATTCTCCGGTGCATCGGGGCGCGTCGGCGACCGCCGTGGTCGCCACGAGCTTCCCTGTCGCGTCGAAGTAATCGGTGCCGAGCCCCATGCCTTCCTGCATTTGCAGGTAGCGATACGAGCCGCACGTCCCGAGCTCGTAGCGGAACATCCCGTTCCCCTGCGCTTCGTGGCGCGCGTAGGCGGCGGACTCTTCGTACGTCGAGCACTTGCGGTCGGCGCAGTACGCCTCGATCGAAGCGGGCTCCTTGCACGGGTCCGGCTGCCCAGCGGTGACCGAGGCGTGCCCCACTTGCGGGCTGGTCGTGGTGCACGCGCTCGCACCCCAAAGGAGAACGAAGGCGGCGAGGACGAAGCGGGCGCGAGGGGCGGAGCTGGTCTTGGTGCGGTTCATGTCCCAAGAACGCACCGACCGCGCGCGCCTTACAGGCACCCGAGGGTCCGTTGAAATCGAACGATTCCGCGGTTGCGCGCCCGCCTACTCGGCGCTACCGTACTCGCCGTCACGAACGTTTCCGGCACTGACCCTCGTCGCTTGCGGGCCCATCCGCCCAAAATCGCCGAGAGTCCCATGATCTGGCGACGCAGCGTGTGTCGCGGAGACCGCTCCGCGACCTCCCATTCAGCGTCGACGGCTCGCTCGGATGGCAGGTGAACTGACGCGGTTCCCACTTTTCGGTGGGCGCCCGTCTCCCGAAGCCGTTTCGTTAGAGAGCAGAGAAACATCATGGGAAATCGTCTGTACGTCGGAAACCTGTCCTTTCAGTCCACCACCGATTCGATCCGCGCGGCCTTTTCGGCCCTCGGAGAGGTTGCCGACGTCTTCGTCGTGACCGACCGTGAGACCGGCCAATCGCGTGGCTTCGCCTTCGTGACCATGGCGAACGAGAAGGACGCGGCCCGTGCGATCCAAGAGATGAACGGCGTCGTCCTCGACGGCCGTCCCCTCCGTGTCGACGAGGCGGCCGAGCGCCAGGGCGGCGGCGGTGGCGGCGGCGGCGGTGGCCGTCGTGGCGGACCGGGCGGCGGCGGCGGCGGCGGCGGACGCGGCGGTGACCGCGGCGGCCGTGGCGGCGGCGGCGGCGGCGGGCGCTGGTGAGCGGGGGCGGACCCAGCGTCAGCAAGCGTCAGAAGGAACGTAGTCGTCAGGAGAAGCAGCGGGAAAAAGAGGCGAAGCGGCGCGAGCGTCGCGCCGATCGCCCCGACCGTCCCGCCGTGGCCCCCGGGGAAGATCCGGATCTTGCCGGAATCATCCCCGGGCCGCAGCCCGTTGCCGAAGACGACGCCTGATCGCTCGCGGCTTTGTGGGAGAACGGCGCGGTTGCAGACCGCGCCGTTTCCTCTCCAAATCACCCTTGCGAGGGGGCTTCCCCGGAGCTAGTCTTCGCCCCGCCTCAGTTGGTGGTTGTCTGAAACGCGGACCCCAAACCGGGGTGCCGCGTTTTTTCGTTTTGTCCCGAGCCGTGTTTCGCCCTCGTTTTTGCTCACTTTTTTGCCCATGTCCGCCGAGCGCGCCCCCCACTCGACCCCCTTCGCAGGCCTCGCTGGCCTCGATCGTCCACGCCTCGACGGCGTGATCGGGCCGATCGTGCGCGCGCACGGCGGGGAGCTCGTCGATCTCGACTTCAAGAGCGAGGGGAACGGCTGGGTGCTTCGCGTGTACGTCGAGAAGCTCGGCAGCGCGGAGAAGAAGGCGACGACGAAAGACGCCGCGGTGGATCTCGAGCTCTGCGCCAACGTCGCGCGCGAGCTCTCCCCGGCGCTCGACGTCGCCGATCTCATTCCCCACCGCTACCACCTCGAGGTGAGCTCGCCCGGCGTGGAGCGCCCGCTCAAAGGAGAGCGCGACTACGCGCGCTTCAGCGGGCAGAAGGCGAAGCTCAAGCTCCATCACGCCGTGCACGGACAGAAGGTCCTCATCGGCGTGCTCGGCGAGCCGAAGAACGGCTCGCTCCCTTTGACCGTGGGCGCGACGACGCACGAGATCGCGCTCGACAACGTCTCGGCGGCCCGGCTCGTCTTCGAGTTCGGACCCGCACCAAAGCCTGGCAAGCAGAGGAAAAAGTAACCATGGCCATCGCAAAGCAAACGCAGAACAACGCCCCCGCCGAGCCCAACTTGATGCAGGCCATCGAGATGGTCGCCAAGGACAAGGGCATCGACAAAGACCGCCTCGTGAAGACCGTCGAGGAGGCCATCCTCAAGGCGGCGCAGAGCGCGTTCGGCGCGACGCGTGAGCTCGAGGCTCGCTTCAACGAGGACACCGGCCAGGTGGATCTCTTCCAGTACATGACCGTCGTCGACGACGTGGCCGACGAGGATCGCGAGATCGCCCTCGAGGACGCGGAGCGCGTGGGTCTCCAGGCGGAGCTCGGCGAAGAGCTCGGCTTCCAGATCTTCTGGCACCCGACGGACGCGAAGAAGGCGGCCGATCAGGACAAGGAGTACGGCGATCTTCTCCGCGTGAAGCAGGCGCGCACCGCCTTCGGGCGCATCGCTGCGCAGACGGCGAAGCAGGTGCTCATCCAGCGCGTCCGCGACGAAGAGCGCGACCTCATCTTCAACGAGTTCAAGGACAAGAAGGGCGAGCTCATCAAGGGCGTCGTTCGTCGGTTCGAGAAGGGGAACAACCTCATCGTCGACCTCGGTCGCACGGAGGGCATTCTCCCGTTCCGCGAGCAGACCCCGCGCGAGACGTACCGCCCGGGCGATCGCATCGTCGCCTACACGAAGGACATCGACCGCGAGGCCCGCGGCCCGCAAGTCATTCTCTCGCGCTCCGACCCGCGTCTCGTCGAGAAGCTCTTCGAGAGCGAGGTCCCCGAGATCTACGAAGGCATCGTGCGCATCGTGGCGTGCGCGCGTGAGCCGGGCGCCCGTTCGAAGATCGCGGTCACGAGCCGCGACGCGGACGTCGATCCGGTGGGCGCGTGCGTCGGCATGAAGGGCTCGCGCGTGCAGGCGGTCGTCCAAGAGCTCCGCGGCGAGAAGATCGACATCGTCCCCTACGACCGTGACCCGGCGCGCTTCGTGTGCGCGGCGATCCAGCCGGCGGAGGTGAACAAGGTCATCGTCGACGAGGCCGACGGGCGCATGGAGCTCGTGGTGCCGGACGAGAAGCTCTCGCTCGCCATCGGGCGCAAGGGCCAGAACGTGCGCCTCGCGGCGCAGCTCACCGGCTGGAAGCTCGACATCATCAGCGAGTCGAAGTTCAAGCAGATGGAGGAAGAAGCCATCACGGCCCTCCAGCAGATCGAAGGGGTCACCGAGGCGGTCGCGCGCAGCATGTACCGACTCGGCTTCCGCGCCCTCGAAGAGCTCGCCGAGGCCACCGAGGAAGAGCTCGCGGCCATCCCGGGCATCGGCGACGGCGCCCTCAAGATCAAGGAAGACGCCGAGACGACCATGGAGCGCCTGCGCCAGCAGCGCATCAAGGACGCCTTGAGCCGCGTCGAGCCGCTCACCGAGCGCGAGCGCATGCTGTTCGTGCGCGGCGTCGGCGACCGCACCATCCAGCTCCTCGAAGAGGCGGGCTACCGCAGCGTCGAGGACGTGCACCGCGAGGACGAAGACAAGCTCGCGATCAAGACCGGCCTCGGCATCAAGAAGGCGCGCGCCATCAAGCAGGGCGCGGAGCACTTCTTGGGCAACGAGTCCAAGGTCATCGAGTCCGCGCGCCGCGAGGCGGTGGCCAAGGCCGCGGCCAACAAGGAGCGCGAGGCGCAAGCCTGAGCGAAGACGCACGAGCCCGACGATGATGAGCACCGAGGACACGAAGCACGACGCGCGCCCCGACGCGTCCGAAGCGCTCGCCACGGACCCCCGTGAGCGAACCAGCGCCCGGACCGAGCGGACGTGCGTCGGCTGCGGGGAGAAGGACGCCCCGTCGGCCTTCGTTAGGCTCGTGCTCGCACCCGCCGCGTCGAAGGACGCGAGCGGGTCGGTCGTCGTCGACGCTGCGCGCGGGAGCTTCGGGCGCGGCGCCTACGTGCACCCGAGCCCCGCGTGCGCACAAAAGGCCGCGCGCGGAGGCCTGGCGCGCGCCTTCAAGACGAAGATCGACGTGAAGGGCGAAGAGCTCGCCCTCGAGATCGCCGCTGCGCTCGAGCGCCGCGTCGAAGGGCTCCTCCTCGCCGCGCACCGCGCGCGCGAGGTGGCGCTGGGAACCGACGCCGCCCTCGAGGCGCTCGCGCAAGGCGCGCCGTGCGTGGTCGTCGCGACCGACGCCGGGAGCATCGCCGCGAGCGCCGAAGTGACGGCCGCCGTGACCAAAGGGCGCGCGGCAGGGTGGGGGAGCAAGGAGCGTCTCGGCGCGCTCCTCGGGCGAGGGAACGACGTGGCGCTCGTCGCCGTCACCCGCGCCCAGATCGCCGAAGAGATTCTGCGCGCTTGCCGTGGGGCGAGCGCCTGCCGCGTAACTCTGCGGCAAGAGATTCGTGATTTCGAGCACGTTTCGGAGGTTCGATGAGCAAGGTCCGTGTCTACGAAGTCGCCAAGCAGTTGAACCTCGACCCCAAGGCCGTGGTCTCGCTGTTTCAGGCCGTCGGAATCAACGACGTCCGAAACCACATGAGCAGCGTGGAGCCCGAGGCCGTGGAGCGCGTGAAGCGCCACCTCGAGAAGCAGCGCACGCACGACGTGGTCGAGGAGCGCATCCGCCCCGGCGTGCTCAAGCGTCGCGCGGTGGCCAAGCCCGCGGGGTCGTCCTCCGACGTCGCCTCGAGCCGCGCCATCCCCACGCCGCCCGCTTCGAGCCGCGCCGACCTCGGCGCGCTCCTCGACGAGCCGCACCACAACGGACACCCCGTCGTCGAAGCGGCCATCAGCGTGCGTGAAGTCGCCGCGGTGCCGCCCGCCGCGCCGAGCAGCCGCAAGGTCATCCCCGAAGATCGCAAGAGCGTGCGCGAGGTGGCTGCCCCCTCGGCGCCGGCTCTCCCGGTCGAGCGCAAGAGCACGAAGAACGTCGCGCCCCCCGCGCCCCCCTCCGAGCCGGTGATGATGGAAGCGGCTCCCCCGCCGCCCGAGCCCGTCGTCGAAGCGGCCCCCGAGCCCGAGCCGCCGCCGCCCCCGGTCGTCGCCGCGCCCGAGCCCGTCGAAGAGCCGCGTCGCGAAGAGGCTCCGGCGCCGCGCGCCGCGCCCAAGACCGGCGTCGAGTACTGGACCGGTCGTCCCGGCGTCCCGATGCCCACGCCGGCCAGCGCACCCCGCACCGCGATCGGCGGCGGAGCTGCCGGGGCGATGGCCCGTCGCGTTCAATACGATCCGCGCGCCGGCGCCGGCGGACCTGCGCAGTCGCGCGGCCCGATGCGTCCCGGCGGCCCGCAAGGTCGTGGCCCGATGATGGGTCGCGGCGGACCGGGCGGCCCGCGCCGCATGTTCGGTCAGCCGATCCGTCGTCCGGCGGGCGTCATCTCCACCAAGGAGATGAGCGAGCACAAGAAGGTCATCCGCATCGAGGAGAACATCACGCTCCAGTCGATGGCGCAGAAGATGTCCCTCAAGTCGACCGAGCTCCTCATGAAGCTCCTCGGCATGGGCATGACCGGCGTGCACATCAACACCACGCTCGACGCCGACACGGCGAAGATCCTCGCCTCGGAGTTCGGGTGGGAGGTCGAAGACCTCGCCCAGAGCGAAGAGGAAATCATCGCTGCCGCGCGTGGCGAAGGCGCGACGACCAAGGCCGAAGAGAACGTCGTCGACACCGACCTCATCGTTCGTCCGCCGGTCGTCACCGTCATGGGTCACGTCGACCACGGCAAGACGAGCCTCCTCGACAAGATCCGCAAGGCCGACGTCGCCGCGGGCGAGGCGGGCGGTATCACGCAGCACGTCGGCGCCTACAAGGCGACGACGCCGAGCGGCCCCATCGTCTTCATCGACACCCCGGGCCACGAGGCGTTCACCCAGATGCGCGCGCGCGGCGCGAGCGTCACCGACCTCATCGTCCTCGTCGTCGCTGCCGACGACGGCGTGATGCCGCAGACCAAGGAAGCCGTCGCCCACGCGAAGGCCGCCAAGGTCCCCATCATCGTGGCGGTGAACAAGATCGACAAGCCCTCGGCCGATCCGGAGCGCGTTCGTCGCGAGCTCGTCGAGCTCGAGCTCCAGCCGGAAGAGTGGGGCGGCGACACGATCTACGTGAACGTGTCGGCGCACACCGGCGAGGGGATTCCTCAGCTCCTCGAGATGATCGCCCTCCAGGCCGAGGTCCTCGACCTCAAGGCCGATCCGCGTCGTGCCGCCAGCGGCACGGTGCTCGAGGCGCTCCTCGATCGCGGGCGCGGCCCGGTGGCGCGCGTCCTCGTCCAGGACGGCACGCTCAAGGTGGGCGACTTCCTCCTCGCAGGCCCTGGCTTCGGCAAGGTCCGCGCGATGACGAACGAGCACGGCAAGCAGGTCCACGAGGCCGGCCCCTCGACCCCGGTCGAGATCCTCGGCCTCTCCGACGTCCCCGGCGCGGGCGACCCCGTCCACGCGGTGAAGGATCCGAAGAAGGCGCAAGAGATCGCCGACAGCCGCAAAGGGAAGATGGCCAAGAGCCTCATCCCCTCGACGGCCAAGGTCTCTCTCGAGGAGCTCTCGAAGCGCATCTCGGAGACGGGGCAGCAAGAGCTCCGCATCATCATCAAGGGCGACGTGCAGGGCTCGGTCGAAGCCGTGGCCGACGCCCTCGCCAAGCTCTCCACCGAGAAGGTGCGCCTCTCGATCATCCACGCCGGCGTCGGTGCCATCACCGAAGGCGACGTGAACCTCGCCATCGCCTCCAAGGCGATCCTCATCGGCTTCAACGTCCGGCCCGCGGGCAAGGCGTCGAGCCTCGCCGAAGAGAACAAGATCGAAATCCGCCTCTACTCGATCATCTACAACGCGATCGAGGACGTGAAGGGGGCGATGGAAGGCCTCCTCCCGCCGACCCTCGTCGAGAAGTCGATCGGCAAGGCCGAGGCCCGTCAGGTCTTCAAGGTCAAGGGGACCGCGGTCGCCGGCTGCTACGTGCTCGAGGGCATGGTCAAGCGCACCGGCAAAGTCCGCATCGCCCGCGACGGCGTGGTGGTGTTCGACGGCAAGCTCGCCGCCCTGAAGCGCTTCAAGGACGACGTGAAGGACGTCGCCGCCGGCTTCGAGTGCGGTATGAGCTTCGACGGCTTCAACGACGTCAAGGAGCAGGACATCATCGAGGCCTACGAGATCGAAGAGATCAAGCAGAGGCTCTGAGGCTTGGGCGCCCGGCGTGAAAGCCGGGCGCGGGCCTGCTACGCTCAGCGGATGCGACACCGCGCCCTCATCTTCGTGGCTTTGCTCTCGGTCCCCGCGGGGATTGTCGCGCTCGCGTGCGGCGGCGGGAGCTCGACCGGTCCGGACGATCCCAACGCGGTCGACGGCGGCGCGAAGAGCGACGGCGGCGGGAGCGACAGCGGGAGCTCGGGCGACGGCGGCGGCGGCACGAGCGACGACGGACCTTCGTGCTCCAACGTCACCTTCAAAGCTTCCGACAACCCCACCTGCGACACGTGCGCCAAGGGCAAATGCTGCACCGAGGTGCTCGCGTGCTCGGCCAGCGCCGATTGCCAAGCGTTCAACGATTGCTTGTCGCAATGCGCCGACGGCGACATCGCTTGCGTCCTCACCTGCGCCTCGCTCCACGACAAGGGCTCGGGCATCGCACAAGATCTCGCCGCCTGCGCCCAGAGCAAGTGCAAGACCGAGTGCCCGCTCCCCGACGCCGGCTCGGCGAACTTCGACTTCTGAGCTCCTCGCTCCTCGCGCGGTCCACTACGTGTTCGTCGGAGTCCTGCGCTTGACGTTCCACGTGCCGGAGGCGCGCTCGCTGAAGGAGAAGCGCGCGGTGGTGCGGCGCTTTCGCGACCGCGTGCGCGCGCGCTTCGACGTGTCGATCGCCGAGGTCGACGCGCAGGATCTTCATCAGCGCGCCGTCTTCGGCGTGTGCGTCGTGTCGGCGGACGCGGCGCTGTGCGATTCGGTCCTCGAGCAAGTGGCGCGCGAGGCCGAGAGCCAACCCGAGGCGGTCCTCACCGCCCGCGCGACCGAGATCATCACCGTGGGAGACGACCTGTATGGCCAGTGAAGCGAAGCGCGCGACCCGTGTCGCCGAAGGAATCCGCGAGGAGCTCTCGCTCCTCCTCTCGCGCCAAGTGCGTGACCCGCGGACGCGCGGCGCCGTCGTCTCCCGCGTGATCGTCACCGACGATCTTCGCGCGGCGAAGATCTACGTGCGCCGCCTCGAAGGGGCCGACGACGAAGAGGAGCGCACCACGCTGCTCAAGGGCCTCACCAGCGCCGCCGGCATGTTACGCCGCGAGATCGCCCAGCGCCTCGAGCTCCGCTTCGCCCCCGAGCTCAAGTTCTTCTACGACGAAGGTCAGGACAAGACGCAGCGCATCGAGGAGCTCCTCGAAGAGGTGCGCCGCGAGAAGACCGGCGAGCGACCGGTCGGCGCGCCGACCCGCGCGAAGGTGAGCGCGGTGAAGCCCGGCGCGAAGAAGAGCAGCGAAAAGAAGCGCTGAAGGAGCTACCTCAGCTTCACGACGTACCAAGCGCCGCGCCAGGCGACCATCTCGGCCACGTCGATGTGCTCCGTCTTCCCGTCGAGGGTGAAGGTGAGCTTCGAGTGCTTCACCCGCCAGAGCGGGCGCTTCCACTCCTTCTTGTGCGGCGTGATCTGCTGAATCGTGTGACCGATTTCGAAGTCGACGAACACCGCCGCGGTGCTCCCCTTGAGGCGCTTGTGGAGCGTGTGCACGTCGCGCTGGTAGCTCGGCACGAGCTTGAGCTCCCACTGCTTGCCCGGGTCGTCCCCCTCGCGCGCGATCGAATAGGCGTCGCGCGGGAAGAGAAGATCCGTCGCCAAGTCGGGGTTGTCCTGCACCACCGCTTCGAGCAAGTGCCTCGCCCGCGGGACCAGGTCGGTGCTCGTGCCGCTGGGGACCGCGTCCTCGACGAGCGCCGCGTCGGGCCCCGCGTCCTTCACGCCGCCGTCGCCCGGCGACGCGCCGTCGAGCCCGGCGTCGACGGGCGCACCTTGAGGAGACGACGCGAGCGACCCCGCCTCGCCCCCGGCGTCGATCGCGCGCTTGGGCGCGTCCTTTCCGCAGCCCGCGAGGAGCCACGTCAGCGCGAGGAGCGCGCCGAGTCCCGAGGCCCGCGGGGCCACGGCTCAGGCCAGGTTGGGGAGCGTGACCACGTCGACTTGGAGGACCTCGTCGAAGGCGCGGAACTCTTGCAGGCACGCCTCCGACGGGCGCGACACGACGCGGAGCTTGGCGCAGGAAGCGCCGCCCCCCTCGAAGACGGTGTTCGTCACCTCTTCGACGTTGATGCCGTGCCGCTTCAGCACGCTGAGCACGTTGGCCAAGGTGCCGACCTTGTCGAGCATGCGGATGACGACCTGGAAGTTTGCGACCGAGTGGGTGACGTTCACCACGTTGGGCACGTTCCCCTCGACCAAGAACGAGCGAATCACCCGCACCGTCTCGGTGGCGATGGCGAGCTGCGCCTGGTCGGTCGAGGCGGCGATGTGGGGCGTGCCGTAGATGAAGCCCTTGTTCGCCGAAGCCGCGGCGAAGAGGGTGTTCTCGTAGACCGAGCTGCCGCGCGGCTCGTCGGGGTAGACGTCGATCCCCACGCGGAGGCCACGCTCGTCGACCGCCTCACGCATCGCCGCCCAATCGACGAGATCGGCTCGTGCGGTGTTGACGAAGATGGCGCGCGCAGGGAGGCGCGAAAGGACCTGCTTGTTGACGATGCCGCGGGTGCGCTCGTTCAACGGCAAGTGGACGCTCAAGATGTTCGACCGCGAGGCCAGGTCCTCGAGCGACGTGGCGTGACCGACGCCGAGATCGGCGGCGCGCGCCGCCGAGAGGCCGCGGCTCCAGGCGATGACGTTGAAGCCGAAGGCCTTGCCCCGGGCCGCCACCTCCTTGCCGATGTCACCGAGGCCGGCGATGCCCAGCGTCTTGCCGTAGAGGCCTTCGGCCTTGCCGTACTCGGCGCGCTCCCACTTGTTCGCGCGGAGCGAGGCCATCGCGTCGGGGATGCGCCGGTCGATGGAGACGAGGAGCCCGAAGACGAGCTCGGCCACCGCCGATGCGTTCTTCCCCGGGCAGTTGGCCACGTAGATGCCGCGCCGGCTGGCGGCGCGCACGTCGATCGTCGCGTAGCTTGCCCCCGCGCGCACGATGAGGTGAAGCGTCTTGGCCTTCTCGATCGCGGCGGCGGTGACCTCGGTGGAGCGAACCACCAGGATCCCCACGCCGGGGAGCTTGGCCTCGAGCGACTCTTTGGTCAGCTCGGGCTCGTAGACGACCTCGATGGGGAGGGCGCGCAATTCTTCGATGGCGCGCGGGTGAAGCTTGTCGGCGATGAGGAGACGCATCGGGGCGCCTATCGTATCCGACCGCGCGTCAGGCGCCGATACGAATCGTCGTCCCGCCGAGCCGAACGGACGCGTGCGCCGGCCCGCCCGCTCCGCTCCCCTCGGCTTCGACGAGGTAGGGCGCGAGCGCGAGCTGCGCGTGACGGCTGAATTTGGCTTCGAAAGGCCCGTGCGAGGCGCCTCGCTTCACCTGGGCGTAGAGCGCATCGCCTGCGCCCACCCGCGTGGTGTGCGGGTCCCACGTCTCCTCGGTGCCGTCGCTGAGGACGAGCGACAGCGCGGCGGGCTCGGCGGCGCCGTCCGCGGGGCGCACCCCGAGGACGAAATAGGGGGCGTCGTCGACCGTGAAATAGGTCCAGTCGTACCCGTTGGTCAGGATGTAGCGGCCGTCGTCGGGGTGCCGCGAGATCCAACTGTGGAGCGCGTGCACGAGCTTCTCGTGCTCGACCTTCGCGCCGTCGTGGAAGAACACCCCCTCGGCGTCGAGGCGGATGGTGCTCTCCCGCGAGCGCCCTTCGGGGGCGGGGAAGCGAAAGAACTCGGGGTGGTCGCCGGGCTTCACCCTACCAATCTCGTGAGTGCCGAGCCTTCGCGCAAGCCCTGGGCGCTATACTCCTCGGCTTCGCCCGCCCGCCCTCGCGACGCCCCTTCCGCATGCGCCTCCTCCACGTCGATCATCTCTTGCGGGGCGACGCGCCGCCGCTCGCCGACGCGGCCGTGGTCGTCGAAGGCGACGGGACGATCGACGACGTGGGGGCCGCTGCCGAGATCCTCCCGCGCCACGCCGGGCTCGGCGTCGAGCGGGTTCGCGGCGTCGCCTTCCCCGGGCTCGTCAACGCGCACACGCACCTCGAGCTCAGCGCTCTCCGCGGCGTCGTCACCGGCGGGCGCGGCTTCGTCCCGTGGCTCGACGGCCTCGTCGCCGCGCGCCTCGAGGCAGCTCCCGACCACGACGGCGAGGCGATCGCTCGTGCTGTCGCCGATCTCGAGCACTCGGGGACGAGCGCGGTGGGCGAGGTCTCGAACCGCCTCGGCACGGTGCACGCCTTGGCGCGCGCGGGGATCGCCGGCGTCGTCTACCACGAGGTGTTCGGTGTAGCGGAGGATGCGGCGGCGAAGCGCTTCGCTGCGCTCGCCGACGAAGTGACGAGCCGCGTCGGCGCGTGGCCGTCCGAGGATCTCGCCTACGCCCCGGCGGCTCACACGCTCTACTCCACGCACCCCGCGGTGGTGCGCGCCGCCGCCACGCGCGCGCGAGCGAGCGGCGTCGCCACGACGCTCCACCTCCTCGAGCATCCCTCGGAGCGCGCCGCGCTCGAAGAGGGGCGCGGGCCGATGGTGGAGTGGATTCGTCGTCGCGTGCGCGGAGGGCCGGGCTTCGCGTGGCCGCTCGCTCCCCCGCTCGCGTACGCCGAGTCGCTCGGGAGCGTCGGTCCGCACGTCGTGCTCGTGCACTTGACCGACGCGCGCCCCGAAGAGCTCGCGCGCATCGCCGCACTCGGCGCCAAGGTGGTGCTCTGCCCGCGGTCGAACCTCTTCATCGAAGCGCGCATCCCTCCGCTCCTCGCGCTCCGCGCCGCGGGGATCGAGGCCGGGCTCGGCACCGACTCGCTCGCGTCGAACGCCTCGCTCGACGTCCTCGCCGAGGCGCGCGCGCTGGCCGACCGCTTCTCCAGCGTGCCGGCGGCCGACCTCGTGCGCATGGCGACGTGGGGCGGCGCCTCGGCATTGGGCCGCGCCGACCTCGGCCGCGTGACGCGCGGCGCACGCCCGGGGCTCGTGGCCGTCGAGGGCGATGCGGCCGGGGATCCCGCGGGATTTTTGCTGCGAAACCACAAAGCGCCGCGCCGCTGGCTCGCGCGCCGCGCACCTCGCTGAGTTCGCGCTATCCTCCGAGGAGCACGGCAAGGAGACGCCCCATGACACGTCGCAGCGACGATCGGCGAGAGAGAGCGCAGAAGGCGCGCGACGTGCGTGACGCCGCCTCGATGACCTGGCGCCACGTGCTCTTCGGTGGCGGTGTCTTCGACAACTCCGGCGAGCACCCCAACAAGAAGGGCTGGGACATCTTCGAGCTCGGCCAGAAGTCGTTCTGGGCCGTCCCCACCGCCGTCCCCTGGGACGAGCCGGTGCGCGAAGATCCCGAGTACGCCGAGCACATCGCGGCGATGCTCGCGTTCCTCTGCCCTGGCGAGAAAGCCGCGGTCACCGGCGCGTCGCTCATCTCGAACGGCGTGCGCAGCGAAGAGGCGAAGTTTTACTTCGTGGAGCAGTCGCTCGAAGAAGCGAAGCACTACGACGCGCTCCGCCGCTTGATCCCCAAGATCACCGGGCGCCCGCTCGATCCCCCGAGCCTCTGGGTGCGGGTCCTCTATTCGTTCGGCGTCATCGACAAGAACGACACCGCCTTCATGATGGGCAACATCAACATCATCGGCGAGCACCTGGCGAACCAGATCTTCCACAAGATCAACCACGTCGCCAAAGACGAGACCGTGCGAAAAATCCTCGCCCTCATCGGCAAGGACGAGTCGCGTCACATCGGCGCCGGCCAGCGCTTCTTCGGCGAGGTCTACGACCAGTTCGAGAAGAACCGCCACAAGATCATCGCCAAGAACCTGGCGACGACGATCATCCTCTGCCTCGCGGCGTACGATCTCGTGAACCCGATGACCGCGCTGAAGATCGACCTCGCCGAGATCCTCGACGCGATGTACCGCCACTACCACGACGTGACCGCCGGCCTCTCGGCGTTCCCCGAGCAAGCGCTGCTCGAGTCGGTGCTCAAGGTGCTTCGCAACGGCACCCCCAAGACCATCGCCGCGATCGGCCGCTTCACCGACAAGGACGGCAACCTCGAGGTCGGTCGGTTCGTCGCCGCCTGCGAGCAGGCGGTCCGCTCGCCGCGCGCCCTCCGCGACCTCTTCGCCGCCTGAGCGCACGCCCGCCATGAGCACCCTCGGCGAGAGCGAGAGCGACCGCCGCGCGCCGCTCCGGGCCGTCGTCGTCGGCTCGGGCATCGGCGGCTCGGCGGCCACGCTGCTCCTCGCGCACGCCGGCATCCCCACCACGCTGGTGGAGAAGAACCGCCGCCTCGGAGGATCGTGCTCCGGCTACGAGAAGCAGGGCTTTCACGTCGACATCGGCACGCACATGTTCTCGCGCGGACCGCGAGGGCCGCTCGGCGACGTGCTCCGGCGCGCCGGTGAAGACGGCGCGATCGACTTTCGCCGTACGCGCGACATCGCCGAGCTCCGCTTCCCCGCGCGTACGAAGAGCGCGCCGCGCGAAGGGCTTCGTCTCTCCCCGCCGCCTCCCGGCCCCGACGGCGTCGTGCGCATCGCCGTCCCGGCCGAGGTGCGAAGGCTCCTGCCGTTCGTGGCGCGCCTCGGTCGCGCGCTCGAGCTCTCGGCGCAGGAGGCCGCCAGCGCCGCGCGGCTCTTCACGCACATCCTGGCGATGAGCGACGAAGAGGCGGCGTCGTGGGACAAGACGACGCTCGAAGAGTTCATCCTCCCCTACTGCGACCACCCGGGGACCATCGGTACCTTCGGCTTCTTGCTCGGGCTCTACTTCGTGCTCCCGTATTGGGAGGTCTCCGCCGGCGAAGCGCTCCTCGCCTTCCGCCGCATGGCCCACGACAATTTCTTGAGCTACCCGCGCGGCGGGGCGAGCGCCATCCCCGAGACCTATTGCCGCCTCGCGCGCGAGCGCGGCGCCGAGGTCCGCACCGGCACCGGCGTGCGACGCATCGTCGTCACCTCGCACGAGGGGGACACGCGCGTGCGCGGCGTCGAGCTCGAAGACGGCACGCTCCTCCCCGCGAGCATTGTCGTCTCGACCTCGAGCGTGCGCACCACCGTGCTCCGCCTCGTCGGTCGCGAGCATTTTCCCGAGGCCTACGCCGCGCGCGCCGAGCGCCTCCGCGGATCGATGATCGCGGTACAAGCGAAGATCGGCTTGAAGAAGAAGCTCGTCGACGCCGGCGCCTTGGTCGGCGGCGTGGGCGACGACGTGGATCTGCTCAGCGTCTCCACCGGCGACATGAAGGGGATGTTCCGCGCGCTCGAAGAGGGGCGCGTCCCGCCCATCGTCCCCTTCTATTGCCCGGTGCCGACGAACTTCGATCCCGACCTCGCGCCGCCTGGGCATCAGCTCCTCACCGTGTGCGCCGTGGCGCCGACGAGCGACGTCGAGCTCGCCGATCCGCCGTCCTCCTGGGAAGACGCGATGGTGAAGACCCTCGCCCGCGTCGTGCCCGGGCTCGAAGAGAACGCGCTCTTCGTCGATCGCTTCTCGGTCGCCTTCATCGAGCGATGGATCGGCAAGGAGTTCGGCCCGGCGATCTCCACCGGGCAGACCCCCGATCAAGTGGGCCGAGAAAGGCCCTCCGTGCACACCCCCATCCGCGGCCTCTACATGGCGGGGTGCGGCGCCGGCGGTCGCGGCGTGGGGACCGAGCTCGCCGCCGACAGCGCGATGGACGCCGTCGACCGCATCTTGGCCGATCTCGGTCGCCCGCTCCCGCCGCGCGCCTCGGTCTCCGGACGCGCCGCCCGCTGGTCGAGCGCCCCCTTGGCGTGGCTCACGCGCGTCTCCTGAGGAGCCCTCCTCCCACCTTCGACCCCTCGCGCGGTCACGAAATTGGCTGAGGAAACGCGCGGGAATCGGCCCCCACGGTCGGCGCGTTCTTCTGGCGCCGGTCGAATTGATGGAACGTTTGGCGCGGCGAAGCGTCGAAGACAGAGCATCTCGAAGGAGCGCGGGCCCAAGGCTGCTCCCTCGTCGGCGTCGAACGGCACTGGGAGACACCGCCATGAAGAAGATCGCCAGCCTCGCGTTGTTCGCCTTCTCGCTCGCCGCTCCGGCGCTCACCGCCTTACCTGCGACAGCGTGCATGGAGGCCATCGAGGTGCGACCCCCCACGCCGCAGAAGCCCAACCCGCCGGCCGACGTCGCCGCCGCCGAGCGCGCTTTGGACGGTGGCAACGCCGTGGCCGCAGCGCGCCAAGTGCTGAAGACGTTCCCCGATCTGAAGACGACCGAGCCGGGGCAGGAGCCGCTCAAGACCCGCGCGCTCCGCGTCCTCGCGCTCGCCAACGTGCGCGCCGACGGCGCCCTCAACCTCGCCGGCTTCTCCGGTCACGCCGCCGACGAGCGAGCGAAGAACCTCGAGTGGTCGGTCACGAAGCTCAGCGCCATGAGCAAGACGCGCCCGAACGATCCCGCCATGCAGGCGGATCTCGGTGAGGCGATGTCCAAGGTCCCCGGGCAGAAGGCCGAGGCGCTCAAGATCCTCGGCGCCCTCGCCGACAAGGACTTGATGGGGAGCCCGCAGGCGTACGCCGCGCTCGGCCGTCTCCGCGCCGAAGCCGGCGACACGAGCGGCAGCGTGCTCGCGGTGAAGCGCTGCGAGGAAATGGCGAGGAACCCGAGCGTCTGTCACCCGGCGGGCGGCCCTTCGGCGAGCGCCAAGCCGGTGGGCGGGACCGCCGCCGTCGCCGCGCGATCCTGAACGCAGATCCCTCGCGTCCCTCCGGGCGCAGCCCCACTCTCTACTCCTTCGCGCGTGATCTTCTCCGCACGCCCTCGGACCCCATGACGCGATTGGCTCACGCGGCGCTCGCTCTCGCCCTCCTCCTCACGATAGGTGCAGGGTGCAAGAAACCGGTGGCGACGGAAGGGGGCGGCGCCGCGCTCACGCCGTCGGCCCCGACCCTCGTGGCCAAGCCCGCCGTCGGGGACGCCGTTCGCGGCGAGGCGCTGGTGAAGCGCTTCGAGTGCAACCGCTGCCACCAAGGCTCGCGCATCGCCGAGGCGCCGCTGGAGAAGGACTGCGTCGGCTGCCACCGCCAGATCCTGGACGGCACGTTCCACTTGAAGCCCGAGCCGACGTGGAAGCCGCGCGTCACCGCCCTCGCGCGCACCCCCTCGCTCGATCGCGCGAGCCTCTTCACGCGAGCATGGGTCGAATCGTACCTGCAGAAGCCGCACAAGCTCCGCCCCGCGCTCTCGCCGAGCATGCCGCGGCTCGAGATGAGCGCCGACGAAGCGCGCGACATCGCCGCGTTCCTCGTCCCCGAAGAGGCGCCGCCCGCGAAGGACGACGTGCTCGCCGGCGCCGACCTGGCGCACGGGCGCGAGGTGCTCGACGGAAAAGGCTGCGCCACGTGCCATCGGATGGGCGGCGTCGAGGCGCTCAAACCTTCGCCGCTCCCCGCGGGGACGACGCTCCCCGGCGACGCGTTGAGCCACGCCGTGGAGCTCGCGCCCGATCTTCGCTTTGCGCGCGATCGCCTGACGGCACCGCGCATCATCGCCTGGCTCTCCGGCGAGATGGCCGGCAAGCCGGGGATCTCGATGCCCAAGATCCCGCTCACGCAGGAAGAGATCCGCGACGTCACCGCCTACCTCCTCCAGGCGAAGCTCCTCCCGCCGCCGCGCGTCGCGCCCTTCGAACGGCTCCCGGTCCTCACGCGCAAGGTCACCTTCGAAGAGGTCGACAAGAAGGTCTTTCATCGCACGTGCTGGCACTGCCACTCCGAGCCCGACTACGCGATCGGCGACGGTGGCCCGGGGAACTCGGGCGGGCTCGGCTTCAAGCCGCGCGGTCTGAACCTCGCCGACTACAACTCCATCACCGCCGGCATGCTCGACGAGAAGGGCGAGCGGCAGAGCATCTTCGCTCGAGGACCCGGCGGGGTGCCGCGCCTCGTCGCCGCGCTCGCCGCGCGTCACGTCGAAGAGGCGGGGGGCGAGGTGCCGGGGCTTCGCGGCATGCCCCTCGGTTACCGCGCGCTCCCCGCCGAGGACATCCAGCTCGTCGAGACATGGATCGCGCAGGGGCGCCCGCGGTGAGGCGTGCGCGCGCCCCGCTCGCGTGGTCGACGCGTCTCGTCGCTCTGCTCGTCGCGCTCGCAGCGTGCTCGCGCTCCACCGCGTCGACGACCGCACCCGCCGCCGATCCAAGAGCCACGCTGTCGTCTTCGCCCGGCGTGGCCATGCCGACCGCGCGGCCACCCGGCGCGCGCGGGATCACGCGCGTCGTGCCGCAAGCCGACCAAGACGTGGTGAGCGTGATTCGCACCGAGCGCCTCGCCGCCAAGAGCCAAGGGCGCGTGCTCGTCGTCTACGTGGGCGCTTCGTGGTGCGAGCCGTGTCGGGCGTTCCGCGCCGCGCTCGAGGCCGGCACCCTCGACGCGCGACTCGCCGGGCTCACGCTCCTCGAGCTCGACGTCGATCGCGACGCCGATCGCATCGCCACCGCCGGCTACACCTCGAAGTACGTGCCGTTCTTCGCGCTCCCCAACGCCGACGGCTCGCCCTCGACCACCCGCCTCGAGTACGCGGGGAAGGGGAGCGGCGCGGTCGACGCCATCGCCGCCGGTCTCGCGCGGTGGCTGTCGGGGGACGCGCCGCACCCGTGAGGCGCGCCTGTGCGAAATCGTCACCGCGCGGCGAAAAGTGCTCTAGAAAGCGGTTCGTGCGCTCGCCGTTCTCCGCGCCCGCGATGCTCGTCTTCGTGGCCCTCGCGGCCATCCCCTTCGTGGCCTGTCGCAAGAAGGCGGTCGCCACCGACGCCGGCGCGAGCGTCGCCATCGCCTCGGCCCCCGCACCGACCGACAGCGCGTGGCTCGCGCGCGTCCTCGACGCCGGCGCCCCCAAGCCCCACGTCGAGGCCGGCCCGCCGCCCATCCTCGACGGTGGCGTGAGCGCGTGCCGTCTCCTTGCCGGGCCGCTCCAGCAGCCGTTCACCGGGCCCGCCGCCATCGAGGCCACCGAGGGCGGTCTCCAAATTTTCGTGCATCATGCAGGTGTCGCCCGCGCCATCACCGTCGCCATCGAGTCGCCGGCGACCGCGGCCGCCGCGCACCGCACGGCAATCCCCGGCACCGCCGACCGCACCGGCAAGCCGGCGTGCGAGGTGGCAGGCCCCTACGTCTTTTGCGCCGACACGAACGGCGATGTCCACCGCGGCCTCCGCGCCCAGGCCTCGGATCAGATCGTCGCCCACTCCGACCCGGGGACGCGCGTCGCCGCCGCGGCGTTCGCCGGAGGGCACGCCGGCGTCGCTTACCTCGCCGTGCGTCGCACGAGCGAAGGGATCTTGTCCGAGGCCTTCATGAAGGTCGACGACGGCGAGCCTTTGCGCATCTCGGAGGACGGCGCGGGCGCCACCGAGCTAGCGCTCGCTTCGCGAGGCAAGGACGTCATCGCGCTGCTCGTGGACGCGCGCCGCGCCATGGCCCCCGTGCACGCGCGTGTCCTCTCGGTCGACGAGAAGGGGCACCTCGTCGTCGGCGCCGACGCCGTCGTGTACGTGGGCGGCGGCTCGGACCACCAGATGCACGCTGCGCTCGGCGTGGACGCCGAGGGGAACACCTACGGCCTCCTCCCCAACGAGACGCAAGACGGCTTCGGCCTCGCGCTCATCCACATCGACGTTCCGCCGAAGGTCGACTCGCCTTCGACCTTCTCGGCGTATCCGAACGGCATCGACGGCGCCCCGGTCGCCGCCACCCACGGCGGCCACACGATCTACGTCGCCCGCGTCCGCCCGCTCGGACCCGAGGTCGGATCGACCCGCGCGCTCGAGATCGGTCGCGTCGACATCGCCGGAAAATACGAGCCGCTCGGCATCGTCCCCACGAACGGATCGGTCCTGAACGTCGCCGCCGAGGTCGACCGCTTCGGCGCGCTTTGGCTCTATTACACCGACGGCGCGGGGAGCTGGCTCGAGCGCCGAATGTGCCCGGGCTGATCCGACGCGAGCGCCGTGCTATGCACCCCACGCCGATGAGTCGTATGCAATCGCCCGAGGAAACCCGCGCCTACTACGACGAGTTCTCCGCCGCTTACGAGCGCAAGCGGAGGCCGCACGAGCCCGACGGCTACCACGCGCTCATCGACGACCTCGAGATCGAGCTCGTGGCACGCTACGGCCGCGGGCGCGACGTCCTCGAGTGCGGCTGCGGCACGGGCCTCCTCCTCGAGCGCTTCGCCAAGTTCGCGCGGAGCGCCAAGGGGATCGATCTCTCGCCCGGCATGCTCGAGCACGCGCGCGCGCGCGGCCTCGACGTGGTGGAGGGGAGCGTCACCGAGCTTCCGTTCCCCGACGCGAGCTTCGACGTCGTCTGCTCGTTCAAGGTCTTGGCGCACGTCCCCGACATCGGCCGCGCCCTCGCCGAGATGGCCCGCGTGACCCGCCCCGGCGGGACGATCCTCGCCGAGTTCTACAACCCGCTGAGCTTCCGCGGCCTCGCCAAGCGCCTCGGCCCGGCGGGGAAGATCTCCTCGAGCACCAAAGAGAGCGCGGTGTACACGCGGCTCGATCCGCCGTGGATCATCCCGCGTGTGCTCCCGCCCGGGACCCGCTTCGACGGCGCCTACGGCGTGCGCATCGTGACCCCGGTGGCCGCAGCGATGCGCATCCCCGGCCTTCGCGGTGTGCTCCGGCGGGCCGAGTCGATCTTGGCCGAGACGCCCCTCGCGTTTTTCGCGGGGTTCTACGTCGCGGTGATCGAGCGCGTCGCCTCCTAGTGTCCTGAGTCCGAGGTTCGTCGCCTTCGGCGCCGAGCCTTTTGACTCAGGAACTAGGAGACCGGGTCGAACGTTCGTCGGCACGCCGACCAACTTCAGACTCGGGACACTAGCCCGACCTTCGGAGACCCGCGTTCCCCCGGGGGCGCCGAAGCCGGTCGGGCACCCGACGAGCTCGCGCGGCGCGCGCGCGGGAATAAAATTCCCTGGGGTTTTTTCCGACGATCCGGGGTCGACGCGAGACCCCACGGCGCGCTCGCGCGTCTATACTGGACGCCACATGTCGCCGCTCGTTCGTTTCGGGAAGGTCGCGTCCTTGCTCGTGGGCTTCGGCCTCGCCACCTACCTCGCCCTGCGCCTCCACGGCGGCGGCCTCTGGGACGGCCTGACCCCGGCCATCGCCGCGAACAACGCCGCCGTCGCCGCACAGGCGAAGAGCTCGTACGACCTCACGCAGCTCAAGGTCGTGAACGAAGTGCTCAAGCTCGTGCGCGACAAGTACGTCGACCCGAAGCGCGTGAAGCCGAAGGAGATGCTCCTCTCCGCGCTCAACTACGTGCAGCGCGACGTGGCGCAGGTCATCGTCCTCCACGAAGAAGGATCGGCGACGGTCAAGGTGCGCGTCGACACGCAGGAGCGCGAGTTCCGCGTCGACAACGTGCAAGGGCCGTGGGACGTCTCCGCGCGCCTCCGCGAAGTGTTCGCCTTCGTGCAGGACGGCCTCCGCGGCACCGAGGTCGACCTTCGCGAGGTCGAGTACGCCGCGTGCAACGGCATGCTGCACACGCTCGATCCGCACAGCGTCCTGCTCTCGCCCGAGGCCTACAAGGAGATGAACCTCTCCACGAGCGGCCAGTTCGGTGGTTTGGGCATCGTCATCTCGATTCGCGATCAGCAGCTCACCGTCATCAACCCGATGCCGGGGACGCCGGCGGGGCGCGCCAACATCAAGCGCTACGACCGCATCACCAAGATCAACAACGAGTCGACCCTCAACATGGGGCTCAACGAGGCGGTGAACCACCTCCGTGGCGCTCCCGGCTCGAAGGTGACGATCCAGATCCACCGCGACGGCAGCGAGGGCTGGCAGGGATCGCGGCCGTTCGAGCTCACGCGCGAGACCATTCACGTCGCCAGCGTCGAGCACCGCCTCCTCGACGGCGGGATTGGCTACGTCCGCCTGAAGCAGTTTCAGCAGAGCACCTCGGCGGACCTCGACGCCGCGCTCAACGACATGCGGAAGTCGGGTGAGCTCAAAGGGCTCGTCCTCGATCTGCGCGGCAACCCCGGCGGTCTCCTCGATCAAGCCGCGCGCGTCGCCGACAAGTTCATCGCCGACGGTCCGCTCGTCGCCACCGTGGGGAACCCGAGCGAAGGGCGCGAGGAGAAGACCGCGCACGTCGACGGCACCGAGCCGAACTACCCCATCGCGCTCCTCGTGAGCGGCACCTCGGCGAGCGCGAGCGAGATCGTCGCCGGCGCCATGAAGAACCACGACCGCGCGGTGCTCATCGGCGAGACCACCTTCGGCAAGGGGAGCGTGCAGCTCGTGTTCCCCGAGATGCCCGACAAGGCGGCGCTCAAGCTCACCATCGCCCAATACCTCACCGAGCCGGGCGACATCTCCATCCAAGGCACGGGCGTCACGCCGGACATCGAGCTCGATCCGATGACCGTCGACGCGCAGGAGATGGACCTCACCGTCGACAGCGGCATGCTCAAGGAGCGCGACCTCTCGCGCAGCCTCTCGAACTCGCGCGCCCACGAGGGGCAGCACCCGCTCGAGACCGTGCGCTACGACCTGCCGTCGAAGGAGCGCCAAGAGCTCCGCGAGCGCGGCGGCGACCCCGACGAGAACTTCGCCATGGATTTCCCCATCCACTTCGCGCGCGACTTCGTGGCGAAGGTGCCGCCGGGCAAGCGGCTCGATCAAGTGCGCGCCGGCAAGGGCATCATCGCCGAGGCGCGCGCCGCCGAGCTCGCCAAGGTCGCCGCCGAGCTCAAGACGATGGGGGTCGACTGGGGCGACGCGCCGGCCGAGGTCGCGCAGCTCCCCGCGCCCGCGGCTCCTGCGGGGGTCGAGGTCAAGGTCGAGACCGACCGCGCGAACAACGAGGTCACCGCCGGTGACCCGATGAACCTGAGGCTCACGGTCACCAACAAGGGGACCGTGCCGCTCTTCCGCCTCTACGCGGTCTCGAAGAGCGACAACCCGCTCTTCGACAACAAGGAGCTCATCATCGGTCGCCTCGATCCGGGCAAGAGCCGCACGGCCACCGCGCCGCTCGGCTGGTGCGACATCGAAGGCCACAAGATCGGGTCCACCGCGCCGCTCCCCAAGGACGCGCCCCGCGTGTGCCGCGTCCCGCGCGACACCCTCACGCGCGCCGACGGCGTGAAGATCCACTTCGAAGAGGCCCGCGGCCGCGCCCCCGCGGACGCCGAGGCCCGCGTCGCGGTGAAGGCGCTCGAGCGCCCGGTGTTCGCCTACAACTACCAAATCGTCGACAACCGCAAAGGCAACGGCGACGGCCGTGTGCAGCGCGACGAGGGCTTCACCATGTACCTCACGGTGAAGAACGTGGGCCACGGCCGCTCCTACGAGACGCAAGCCAACGTCCGGAACCTCTCCGGAGACGGCCTGCTCCTCCACGAGGGGCGCTTCGACATCTCCAACATGAACCCCGGCGACGTGAAGAAGGTGACCTTCACCTTCGACGTAGAGCCGCAGCTCGCCGATCCCGAAGCGAAGCTCGAGCTCTCGATCGCCGATCACGACCTCCGCGAGACCGTGGTCGAGAAGGTGCGCATGCCCATCAGCTCGCCGGCGAACCTCGTGGCGGCGAACACCGCGGTGCACGGCCGCGCCGGTGGAACGGAGCTCCTCGAAGCGCCCGATCCGGCGGCGCGCGTCGTCGGGCGTCTCCCCGCGGGGACGGCGGCGCAAGAGCAGGCCACGGTCGGCGACTTCGCCAAGTTGAACCTCGGCGGCGGGCGCTTCGCTTTCGCGCGCGTGCGCGACGTCGAGTCGGGCGGGAGCCCCGCGGCCACCGTCGCCTTCGACGACACGATGAACCACGCGCCGCCGGCCATCGAGCTCGCTCCGCCGATGCTCGTCACCAAGGACGGTCACACCGAGGTCAAAGGCACGACCTCCGACGGCGAGCGCCTCCTCGATGCGTACGTCTTCGTGGGCGCGCGCAAGGTCTTCTACCGCTCGAACCGGAACGGCGCAGACCCGAAGAAGATGGATTTTGCCTGCGACGTGCCGCTTCGCCCGGGTGTGAACATCATCAGCGTGGTCTCGCGCGAAAACCCGGATACGACCAGCCGCAAGGTCTTCGTCGTGCGTCGCGACGGTGCGAACGGCGAGCTCCTGCCGACCCCCAAGACCGACGACGAGCTCAGCGAGAACTCGGCGGCCAGCGACGACTGACACACGCGCCTGCGTGCTAGCCTCCGAATCGTGCGCCTCCACGTCAACATCGACCACGTCGCGACGCTGAGAAACGCGCGCGGAACTCCGTACCCCGACCCGGTGGAGGCCGCGCGCGTGTGCCTCGACGCGGGCGCCGACGGCATCACCGCGCATCTTCGCGAAGACCGTCGTCACATCCGCGACGACGACGTCGTTCGGCTGCGCGAGCTCCTGACCCGCCACACGATGAACCTGGAGATGGCCGCCACCGACGAGATGGTGGGCATCGCTGCCAACGTGCGGCCCGACGTCGTCACCCTCGTGCCCGAGCGGCGCGAGGAGCGCACGACCGAAGGGGGGCTCGACGTCGTCGGCGGAGGCGCAGCGCTCGCCGCGCACGTGCGCGCGCTGCGCAGCCTGAAGATCAAGGTGAGCCTGTTCATCGCCGCCGACGCCGCGCAGATCGACGCGGCGGTGCGCCTCGGCGTCGAGCAAGTCGAGCTCCACACCGGCGAGTACGCACACGCCTTCGGCGGCCCGAGCGAAGGGGCCGAGCTCGAACGGCTCGCTTCGGGCGCGCGCCTCGCGCGAGGACGTGGGGTCGAGGTGGCGGCCGGTCACGGCCTCACGCGGGCGAACGTCCCCCATCTCGCCGGCATCGACGCCATCGTCGAGCTCAACATCGGCCACGCCATGATCGCCGACGCGGTGTTCCTCTCACTTGCCGGCTCGGTGAAGGCGATGCGCGTCGCCATCGCTTCGGCCCCCGCCCCCTCGCTCGCTCCGCGGGAGCGCTCCACGTGATCCCGGTCCTTTCCCGCGCGCAGATTCGCGCGTTCGACGCCCGCGCGATGGGCGTGACGGGCGTGCCCGGCACGGTGCTCATGGAGAACGCAGGCCGCGGCGCGACGGAGGAGATCCTCGCCTCGCTGGGGCCCGCTCCCACCGATGCACGCGTCGTGGTCGTGTGCGGAACGGGCAACAACGGCGGCGACGGCTTCGTCGTCGCGCGGCACCTTCGCATCCGCGGCGTGCGCCCCTCGGTCTTTCTCTGCGGCGCGGTCGAGTCGTGTCCCCCCGACGCGCGCACGAACTGCGACGCGTACGTTCGTCTCGGCGGCGCCGTGCACCTGCTCACGACCTCGCGCGACGTCGAGCGGCTCGGCGAGGAGATCGCCTCGGCCACGCTGGTCGTCGACGCGCTCTTCGGCACCGGGCTCGATCGGCCGATCTCCGGTCTCGGGGCCGAAGTCGTCGCTGCGTTGAACTCGGCGCGCGCTCGTAAGGTGTCGCTCGACATCCCCTCGGGGCTCGACGCCGACACCGGGGTACCGCTCGGACCCACGGTGCGCGCCGACGCCACGTGCACCTTCGCGCTGCCCAAGCTCGGGCTTCTTACTCCGCGGGGGGCGGCCTACGCCGGCACCGTCTCGGTCGTGCACATCGGCGTCCCCGGCGACGTGCCGGAGGAGGTGGGCAAGTCGGCGGAGCTCGTCGAGCGCGCGGACATCACGCGCTGGCTCACGCGCCGCCGCGCCGACACGCACAAGTACGAGGCGGGGCACGTCGCGATCCTCGCCGGCTCGCCCGGTCGCACCGGTGCGGCCCTCCTCGCGGCCCACGGCGCGATGCGCGCGGGTGCGGGCGCGGCGACCATCGTCACCTGGCCCGAAGCAGCGACGAGCATCGAAGCCCGTGTCCTCGAGTCGATGGTCGTGGCCGTCGATCGCGAACGCGTCGGCGAGAGCCTCGACAGCCTCCTCGCGCGGAAGAGCGCTGCGGTCCTCGGGCCCGGCTTCGGCGTCGACGCTCCCGCGCGCGAGGCGCTCGAGCACGTGCTCGGCCACTACCTCGGTCCGCTCGTCCTCGACGCCGACGCCATCACGCTGCTCTCGAGGAGCCCCGAGCTGCTCACCAAGGGGCCGGCGCGCATCCTCACGCCGCACGCCGGCGAGCTCGCGCGTCTCCTCGGCATGACCACCGACGAGGTCGAGGCCGATCGCTTCCGCGCCGCCCGCCTCGCCGCCGAACGCACGCACGCGGTCGTCGTTCTGAAGGGGGCCCACACGCTGATCGCGACCCCCGAAGGGCGAGTGGTGATAGCTCCGCGCGGCGCCCCCGCGCTCGCCACCGCCGGCGCGGGCGACGTCCTCGCCGGGACGATCGCTGCGCTCGCCTGCTCGCTCGGTGCGTTCGAGTCGGCCTGCGTGGGCGCGTACCTGCACGCGATCTCCGGCGAACGCTGGGCGACGAAGCACGCCGATCGCGGGCTCATCGCCTCCGAGATCGCCGACGGCGTCCCCGAAGTGCTCGGAGAGCTCCTGCGCCGCGGTCCGTGATCGGCGGGCTCTCCCCCGAGCCGCCCGCCGGTCAGAAGGGGACGCGCGTCTCGGCGTCGTGGCCGGCCAAGCGCGTCACGCGGTCGTCGCGGTCGCGGAGCCCACAGTAGTGGAGCGGCGAGCGCGTGCGCACGTGCCGGGCGAGCCCGGCGATCAGATGATCGACGTAGTGCTGGATCTCGGCGGCGGCCTCCTCGTCGGTGAGGCGGCCGGTCTGGCGATCGAGCACGACGTCGGCGACGACGGCTTCCACCTCCTCGGCGCGCCCGATGAGCCACACCTCCGCGGCGCTCGGCGTCCACGGGTCGAAGCTCGAGGCGACGAGCACGTCGTCGAGCGCACGCGCGAGCTCGTCGGCGAGCCGCTCGGCGTGGTTGATCGCCCGCTGCAGGATGCGTGAATAGAACGGCCCGAACGTGCTCATCACGGACCCATCGGCCGCTCTGCGGGCGGAGTTGCCACACGCGTTGTCCTCGTTGACACGCGCGGGGCGGGGGAGCCGCCCCGTGCCCATGAAATAACTGGGGAATACGCCGATGGCGTCGAGGCACCGGCCTTGCTGAAGGGGAGGGCGGAGGAACCCCGATGCCCGTCGACTCGTCGAAAAGCGCGTTCGCCCCCACGCCCGCCGTCGTCCCCAGCCCGCCGATGCGCCGCCCGCCGCTCGTGGCGCGCGACGTCGAGGAGCTACGGAAAGGGCTCGTGCGCCTGGTCCCCGAGCTGCGCGGCCGCGCGCTCCGCTTGACCGGCAACTCGGCGACCGCCGACGACGTCGTGCAAGACACCATCGAGCGCGCGCTTCGCTTCGGCGAACAATACGAGCGCGGGACGAACCTCCGCGCGTGGGCATTTCAAATCCTCTTCAGCGTCTTCGTGACTCGCTACCGCCGCCAGCGTCGCGAAGGGCGCGCCCTCAAGAGCCTCACCGGCGACCCGTGTGCGTGGACCACGCGCGAAGCCTTCGCTCCGCCGGATCGGCAGGTCGGTCTCTCGACCTCGACGCGGCTCGAGCTCGACACGCTCCCCAGCGGCTTTCGGCGCGTGGTCGTGCTCGTGGATCTCGAAGAGCGTTCGTACCGTGAAGCGGCGGACGAGCTCGGTCTCCCCCTCGGCACCGTGATGAGCCGCCTTCACCGCGGGCGAAAGATGCTCGCCGCGCGCCTCGCCGCGTGAGCTTCCTGCGTCAGGCGCCGGCCTTCTTGGTGATCCCGCGCGGCGCCCAGGGGACGTCGGGTGTCCCGCGCTCGTGGTTTTCGCGCCGCGCGAGCACGAAGAGCAAGTCGCTCAGCCGGTTCAAGTAGATGATGACGTCGCTCCGCGCCGGCGCGTCGTCGAGGTCGAGCACGCTCCTCTCGGCGCGCCGGCACACGGTGCGCGCGTGATGAAGCGCGGCGGCCTGCGGCGTGCCGCCGGGGAGGACGAAGTTGGTGAGCGGGGGGAGGCCCGCCTCGGCGCGATCGATCGCGTGCTCGAGCCGCGTCGCGTCGTCGGCGTCGACGAGGCGCATCTTGAGGCTCGACTCTTTGCCGGGGACGCACGCGAGCTCGGCGCCTAGCGTGAAGAGGTCGACCTGCGTCTCGGCGAGGATCTCTTCCCCCTGCGTCGTGAGGCCGAGCGCGCGCGCCATGCCCAGCGAGGAGTTCAGCTCGTCCACCGTGCCGTAGGCCTCGACGCGCCGGCTCGCCTTCTTGACGCGGCCACCGCCGAAGAGCCCCGTCGTCCCGTCGTCACCGGTCTTCGTGTAGAGCTTCATGTCGCGACGTTATCGCACGAAACGAAGCCTCGGCGGGGAGCGGCGCGGTGAGCGTCTCCGCCGCCGCAAAATCGTAACGCTGCGCGGAGCTCAGGCGCGACTCAGGCGCGGCGCGCGACCGTGAGGGCGATCTCGCTCTTCGTCGCCAAGTACTCCTTGTAGAAGCTGAGCGCCTTGTCGATGAGAGCGCTCGCGCGCTTCGAGCCCTCGGCGTCGTCGTCGGCGCGGCTCTTCGCTCGGCCGGCGGCGTGCTCGGCTTCGGCGGCGTCGGCGTGTCGGTCTTCGCCGACCGCCTTGTAGAGCCCGCCCAGCGCGTCGCCGACTCCGCGCACGCCGCGTCCTGCGGCCTCGGCCCCGGCGACATCTTGCTTCGGAAGCCGCGAGTCGACGGACGCTGCGCTGCATGCACCCTCCGCCACTGTGGCCACGCCGGAGACCCATGCGCCCGCTCGCGTCGCGCTCGCCTCGTCGTGGAGCGCCTGGACCTGGGCACTCTCGGCGCGCTCTTGTGCCGCTTCTTCCGAGGCGCGCGCGGCGTCGTGAGCGCGACGATCGGCTTGTCCCGAGCGGACGACCATCGCGGCGAGCATGGCGCCGAGATCTCCGCTCGCCTCGAGCTTGGCGAACGGATCGGGGAGGAGATCCGCCGTGCCCGCGTCCGAGGCCCTGCGCGGCTCCGACCGGGTCGACGCGGCGTCGACATCGTTCGCAGCGACAACCCCGCGGCTCCGTACCTGCAATCCCACTTCCAAAGTCGTCATCACGCCCTCCCACTCGCAACGGTCATCGTTTGGCTTCCGGTGGCGATGCTGCCTCGCAGCGACGCAAGCGCGCGCCCCTGCGATTTCTGCGATTCCGCGAGCGCTTCGATCAAGAACGCCTCGACCCGCTGGCTGCGCTCGCTGGCGTGTCGCGCCTCGGTCGCGTCGGCTTGCGCGTCCATCGCGTCGGCCTCGAAGCTCCCCGTCTTCACGTGAGCGCCGCCTTCCATCATCGTCGCCCCTGCCTGGGTGACAGTGGCCGTGATGGCGACTTGCTTGGCGAGGGTGAACCCGCCCGACGTCCCGGCGTTCGCCCCGGCCGCTGCGCCTCCGGCGAGGTTGCAGGCGGCGCCTCCGACCGCGAGCCCGAAGTCGACCCAGCCGGCGGTCTTGGCGTCGACGCCGCACTTCTCGAGCACGTGAAACTCGGAGTCGGCCATCGACGCCGCCGACATCGCGACCCCCACGCACACGAGCGCGAGCACCGGGGCGCCGGCGCCGAAGGTGACGACGGTCGTCGCGCTCGCCGCCACGACGGCGGCGATCTCGGCGACCACTTTGGCCCCCTTCTCGACGTCCTTCCAGAAGTTGGGGCTGTTCCAGGTGTCCACGAGGTTCTGCTTCGTGTCGGTGAAGACATCCATCACGCGAAGGTCTTCGGCGTCGTCCACGACCGTCGTGGCGATGTGCTCGATCGAAGCGAAGAGCCCGCGGCTTCCGTCGCCTTCGGCCTCGCGCTCGCGCTCGAGGGCCGCTCGCTCTTCGGCGATGTGGCGCTCTTGCTCGGCGTGTCGTGTCGCGACGTCGCTCTGCCCGGTCTGCATCGAGCTCACGCGCCGCTGGTTCATGAGCGCGTAGAGGACCGTCGCCGCGTCGCCGCTGGCGCTGGTCGTTGGTGCGGGGAGGAGATCGCTCGCTCCTCTCGTCGCTTCGCGGCCCTCGAGAGCGAGCTGCCGGTACCGCGCCGTGGATGTCGTCGCAGAAACCGCGCTCATGGCCCTTCTCCCACGACGAGCTCGTGAAGCTCTCCGGTGCTGTCGGCGATCTCGCGTGCACGATGGACGGCTTCCGCGGCTTCGTCGTCTTCGCCGAGCGTGCGGAGCACGCGGGAGAGCGCGATCTCGCACCGCACCGAGGGGGCGGCGAGAGCGCGACCGAGACCGTACATTTCTCGCGCCATGCGCAGCTGGTCGAGACGTTCGTGGCAGGCGCCGAGGCCGAGCCACCCCCGCTCGTCGGCGGGGGCGGCGAGGACCATCGCGCGGAAAACCGCCCCCGCGTCGCGCGCCCGCTCTTGGGCGAGAAACCAATGCGCTGCGGCGTAGAGCTCCTCGACGACGGGGGTGGCGTTCATGATCAGTGCCCCACGTTCCCGACGACCTTCTGCATGGTGTCGTTCATGGTCTGAATCAGGTTGGTGGTGAGCTGGATCGCCGTCTGCCGCTGCGACATGAGCGACTGGAGCTGGATCATCTGCAGCTCCGAGCCCGAGTCGTAGGTGCTCTGGATGGTCTTGAAGCCCTGCTGGATGCTGGCGATCTCCTGCGAGGTGACCGTCGAGTCTCCCCCGCTCTTGAGCGTGTCGATCATCTTCTGGATCTCTTGCCCCTGCGGCGAGTTCGCCCCGACCTTCGCCTGCTCGGCCTGAAGCTCGCCGACGTACTGATCGAGCTTGGCCTGATCGTTGAAGCCGTTCGGGTCCATGGTGATCTTCGAGCCGAGTTCGGCGAGCTCGGCCTTCATGGAGTTCCCCTTCGACTGCTCGTCGAAGGCCTTCTGGATCTCGCTGTCGAGCGAACGGAGTCGCGTCTGGCAATAGATCATCAGAGCGTCCGGTGTGAGGGAGGACGCGTCCTCCATAGCTCGCGACGTGCCGGCGAGCGCGGCGAGGTTCACACGCCCCTCCATCGTCGTGCTCACGGAAGTTTGTCCACTGCGCTGAATCAAATTCGTCCGGTCCATGTGGCTCTCCTTATTTTCCTTCTCAGCCCCGAACCACGAACCCCGCGCGCGGCGTCGGGGGACGCACCACGCACGCTTCGTCGATCGCCTGGAGGCTCTCCTCCGGGATCGCAAACTCGATGTCACCGAGCGCGGATAGCTCGGCGAGCGCGGCAGCGAGCGCCGCGTCCTGACGCGCGAGCTCGTGCTCGAGCGCTTCGATTCTCGGGTCCTTCATCGCGCCTCCTCGCGGGGGCGCCTTGGCCCGCCGACAAGGGACCTATCGGCCGCCCCGTCGAGGAGTTGCGCGTCGAGTGAGTTTTTTTGCGCGGCGCGGGGGGGGAGGACTACGCGCTGAACATCGCGGCGACGTCGGCGCTCATCTGCGCCTCGGTCACGCGCTTGGCGAAGGCGAGCTCCTTCATGAGGAGGCTCTTCGCCTGATCGAGCAAGCGGCGCTCGCCGAAGCTCAGATCCTTGTCGAAGCGCAGGCGGTACATGTCGCGCAGCACCTTGGCGATCTCGTACGCCGAGCCGGTCTTCATCATCTCGGTGTAGGCGCGGAAGCGACGGCTCCACGGCTGCATGTCGACGGCGACCTCGCGCGCGCGCATCGTGTCGAGCACCGCGTCGGCCTCTTCGGCGCTCATGATCGGGCGGAGGCCGACCTGCGTGGCGGCCGAGACCGGGACCATCACCTTGATGCCGTTGTCGAGGATGCGCAGCGTGTAGAAGAGGCCGGCGGTGCCGCCGATCTCACGCGCTTCGACGGTCGTGACCTCGCCCACGCCGTGCGCCGGGTGAACGCAGCGATCGCCCACCTTGAAGCGCGGGCGCTCGTCCACCATCGCGACGAGGCTCGTCGGCGCCGACGCGGGGACAGCCGCCAAGTGACGCGGCGCGGGCGGCGGGATCGTCGGCGGCGTCTTGGGGAGCGGGGGGGGCGCGGACGGATTCTTCACCGTCGGGCCGGTGGGGCTCGGCGCGGGCGCGAGCCGGAGCTGCGGCTCGGCGGGCTTGGCCGGCGCCGTGCTCTTCGCGACCGCCCGCACCTGGGGCTTCGCCTTCGCCTTCGCGGCCTTGGCGGGCTTCACGACCTTCATCTTCACCGGGGCCTTCGCCGGTTTGGCCGGCTTCCCCTTCTTCGCGGCGCGAGCGGGGGTGGCGGCGAGGGGACGGGCGGCGGAGCGGTCGGTTCGGGGCATAGGTGGCTTCCAGATCTCTCAACACGGAGTCGAGGCCGAGCATTCCGTTAACACCGCACCCCCCGCCCCGTCAATCTGGGGGGCCGGCAAAACCGCAAGAGATCACGGGATTTCGTCGCGCTTTTTTTGCCTCCCGGGGTCGTGACGGCCCGTGTGGGCGCCGGCGCCGGCCGTCGTCGCGACCGCGCAGCTGAGCCGCAAAGTGAGGCGTGCCGCCCCCAGGTGCTGGTGCCTTCTCCACGTAGCGACGGTGCACGCGCCTCAGCGCATCACGTCGTCCATGCTGGCTTCGGTCGCCGCGGCGAGCCCGCGGAAGAGCGCCATCGCGTCGACCGTCGTCTCGACGATCACCACGTCGTCGCTCGCGCGCAGGGTGGGGCCGGCGATCGGTCGATCGACGCCGCACAAGCGCCCGATGGCGCTCGACGACAGCGCGTCGAGGGTCGCCACCACGCGCGTGCCCGCCGCCGCAGCGTCTTTCCCCCACGATCCGAAGACGGCGATGCGCACCAAGAGCGCGCCACCTTCGCCGCCCCCGCTCACCGGCGTCGCGCCGATGGCGACGGCGGTGCTCGCCCCCAAGAGCCCGCCGAACGCCGCGGCCCACTCGCCTTCGAACGGACCGGGCGCGAACGCGCGAACGGGCGCGTCGCCGAGCACCTCGGCGGCGCGCGCGAGCGGCGCGCGACGGAGCGCCGGCGCGGCCTTGTGCAGCTTGTCTTCGGCGAACAGCTCGGCGATGCGCAAGGGGCCGAGCTGGCCCCACTCGAGCGCGGCCGCCTCATGGCCGAAGAGCGCGATCTGGCGCCGCTCCCCGCTCGCGAGCTCGGTCCCCCACGTCCTTTGGATCGAATCGAGCGGTCCCCCGGCGCGATCGACGCCGCGCCCCTCGACCCGCACCGATCGTTGGAACGCCGCTTCGACGCGGCTCGGATCGACGACGCCACGCGCGATGGCGAGCGTCGCCTTCGGGTAGCCCGCGATCACGAGGGCGTCGAGCCGCCGCAAGTCCACGCCGCCGTGGCGCTCGGCGAACACCGCGAATTTGTCGTCGGGGAAGAGCGCGCGCACGGCGAGGGTCGTCTCCGGTTTTCCCAGGAGCGCCTTCGGATGGACCTCGACGAGCCACACGAGCGACGCCGCCGGCGCGAGGTCGGTCGCCGGATCGAGGTGCAGCGGCGGCAGCCTGGGCGCGACCTCCGCTGGGCGCCCACCGCACGCCGCGAGCGCGAAGACTCCCAGCGCCGCGAGCGCGCGAAACGAACGCGCGAGCGCGGCGCCTCCTCGCGGGTTCACGCCGCGACCGTCACGTAAGCGAAGCGCCGATTCTTCGAGCCCACGCGGAGCAAGTAGCGCTTGCCGCGCTCGAGCTGGAGCTGCGGATCTTCGACGCGCGCTTGATCGACCTCGACGCCGCCTTGCTCGACGAGCCGCTTGCCCTCGCCCGTCGATTTCACGAGGCCGGCGAGCGAGAGCGCTTTGGCGATCCAGAGCGTGGGCCCTTCGGTCGTGAGCGTGAGCTCGGGGATGTCCTTGGGGAGCGCGTCGGCGGAGTAGACGCTGGCGAACTCGCTCGCCGCTTTCTCCGCTGCTTCCTTGCCGTGGAAGCGATCGACGATCTCGCGCCCGAAGAGCGATTTGATCTCCATCGGGTTCTTGCCCGAGGCTCGCTCGGCCTTGAGGGCGGCGATCTCTTCGTTCGTGCGCGCCGAGAGGAGCTCGAAGTACCGGAAGATCACGTCGTCGTCGATCTGCATCACCTTGCGGAAGACGGCGATGGGATCCTCTTGGATGCCGATGTAGTTGCCGGCGCTCTTGCTCATCTTCTTGCCCACGACCTTGCCGCCTTCGATGCGCGCGTCGATGCCTTCGAGGATCGGCACGGTCATCACGATCTGCGGCTTCTGCCCGTACTTGGGCATGAGGTCGCGGCCGACGAGCAGGTTGAAGAGCTGGTCTGTGCCGCCGAGCTCCACGTCGCAGTCGAGCGCCACCGAGTCGTAGCCCTGGAGCAGCGGGTAGAGGAACTCGTGCTGGTAGATGGCGCGGTGATCGGCGAAGCGCTGGGCGAAGTCGTTGCGCTCGAGCATGCGCGACACGGTCATCTTCGCCATGAGCTCGACGAGCTCGGTGGGCTTGAGCTTGTCGAGCCACTCCGAGTTGTAGCGAAGCTCGACGCGCTTCTCGTCGAGCACCTTGAAGGCTTGGTCGGTGTAGGTCTTCGCCGAGGCCATGACCTCGTCGCGCGTGAGCCGCGGGCGAAGATCGTTCTGCCCGGTGGGATCACCGACCATCGCGGTGAAGTCGCCGACGAGCAAGATCGCGATGTGACCGAGATCTTGGAACTGACGCATCTTCTGCAAGAGCACGGTGTGCCCGAGGTGAAGATCCGGCCGGGTGGGATCGAAGCCCGCCTTCACTCGCAGCGGTTTGCCCGAGTCGTACGAGGCCTTGAGACGCGCCTCGAGCTCGGCGCGCACGTGGAGATCGACGATGCCGCGCGTGAGGAGCGCGAGCTGCTCGGGGACGGGGGCGAAGCCGCTCATGGCCCCGCGTTGTACCTCAACGCGCGGAAAGAGTTGCTATCGCCGCGCGCGCCTATTTGTCGCCGTCGTCGCCGCCGGTGATCGGCAGGTGACGGCTGTTGTTCACGAGCTCTTTGAGCTCCTTCCCCACCTTGAAGAAGGGGAGGCGCTTGGCCGGAACGGGGACCGGCTCGCCGGTGCGCGGGTTGCGGCCCGAGTACGGCTTGTACGGACGGACCGTGAAGCTGCCGAAGCCGCGGATCTCGATCCCTTCGCCGCGCTGCAATGCTTCGGTCATGGCGTCGAAGACGCAGTTCACCACCAACTCGGCGCGCGCCTTCGTGAGGTCGCTGCGTGCCGCCATGGCGTCGATGAGCTCGCTCTTCGTCATGTCGCCTCCCCTGAGATCGCCGAGGTCCGCTTGCCCGGCCTTTGACCTGGCCCACCCGACATTGTCAGGTGGCTCCAATCCCAGGTCAACGGAATCAGGGCCGTCAGCGGACTTCCCGGACCGTGGTCTTGTCCAAAGCCACGGCCAGGATACGGAGCCTAGCCGCGTCTTCTCCCTTCCCCGGGGTAGTGGTGGGGGCGCTCGGCAGGGGGTGCACCTCGAGCCTTAGCCTGGCCGGTGGAGCGACCAGGCCGATGTCTTTTTCGTCGAGCTCGTAGGGCATCGCACGCGGAATGTCGCTCGCGGCGTCGCTCCACGTCCACCTCGCGCGCTCCTTCGGCGGCGCGCGGCCGTCGCCGGCGAAGAGGATCAAGGTGCCGTGTGCGCCCGCTCCTTCGAGGAACACGCGCGGTCGCACTTGGAAGTGACGCGGCCCGGGGGGCGGCGCTGCCGGATCGCTCGACGGCGGCGCGGGGGGGATGGGGAGCTCGATCTCGGCGCTGGCGGTCGCCTCTTCGCCGGCGCGCGGGGTGGCGGCGACGAGCTCGAGCACGCGATCGTTCGACGACCCGGTGCCGCTCACCCACTTCGGGAGCGCCCACCCGTTCGTCTGCGCGAGCGGCGGCCAGTCGGACTCCGCCTCGAAGCGATAGCCGCCCGGTCCGGGCGCCGGCGGCACGAAGAGCTCCACCGAGGAGGGGGAGCCGTCCTCGTGAAAGTGGTACGCGGTCGACATCGGGTGCCCCATCGCGTCGTAGAGGATGCGATCGCGATCGTCGTGCCGCCTCCGCACCGCCATCACGCCGTGACTCGAGGTCACCTCCGGGTCGAAGGCGAGGTTGAAGCCGTGGTCGGTGTCGAAGAAGAGGAGGCCGAAGTCTTGGTGCGCCTCGCGCACGAGATCGGGCTCGAACATCGTGCGTCCGCCGTCGCGCTCGGCCAGCGCGCGATGGTCGAACACGCCGTGCACGGCGAAGCCGAGGAGCGCCGCGCCGAGGAAGAGCGCGCTGCGCTGCAGAAAGGAGAAGCGCGCCGAAGTCACGCCGCGCGCGAGGGCGAGCACCGCGAGCGCATGCTCGATCGGCAGCACGTCGGCGTAGAAGCGCGCGCCGCCGCCCGGGTAATTGCCGTCGAAATAGAACGGGGCGTAGGCCGCGACTTGTCCGAGGACGAGCAGGGCGGCGACGCGGACCGCGCGCTCGCGACGCACGAGAGGAACGACGAGCACGACGAGCAAGAGCGTGAGCGGCTCCCAATTGGCCACGTCGGCGAGGTGCATGCGCAGGCGGCGCGCGGTCGTGCCCAGCGCCGCGAGCGCCCCGAACGACGTCGTCCCCGAAGCCCCTTCGAGGCGCGCGCGCACGAAGTCGCCGTGCTCGAAGAGACAGCCGATCCCCTGGCCGAAGCCGTAGCGAAAGCAGCCGGGCGGACCGTCGCTCGTCGCGTAGTACGCGGCTTGGGTCGGGGTGAAGGCGTTGCCGGTCACCGCCTTCTGCGAAGCGAGGAGGAGGAGCACGCCGGGGAGCGTGCCGATCAAGGTGAAGGCCACGGCACGGAGGCGTTCGCGCGTCGCCGATCGACCGGGCGCGTCGGGCGTGAGCCGCGCGGCGAGCACGAGGCTCGCGAGCCCGAGCGCGAAGGACGAAGGGATGCGCGTCGCCGCCACGTACCCCACGGCGAGCCCCACGAGCACGAAACCCCGCGCACTTCCTCTTCGTCGCGCGCGGAGCATGGCCACGAGCCCGAGCGAGATCGCCAGCGCGCTCGCGCCGTGGGCCATCGTGTCGGCGGTGTGGTAGCGGAGCGCGGCGCACGCTACGGAGACGAGCGCACCGACGCGCGCCCACGTCTCACGCTCACGCGGCGTGGGGGGCGAGGCGAGGTGCGCTGCGAGCTCGTGCACGAGGAGGTACGTGCTGCACGCGAGCGCGGCGGCGAGGAGCGGCCCGATGACCATCGGCGCGCCGATGAGAAAGCCCAAGGCGAGGAGCAGCGGGTATCCGGGAGGGAAGATGCCGCCCAAGCGATCGGGCTCGTGGAAGAGGAGAAATCGGCCGCGAAAGCTCGCCGTCGGGTCGATGACGTGGAAGGCGAGGTCGCCGTGGGAGAGCGCGCGCCCCTGCAAGAAGTACGACGTGGCGTCGATGATGCGCGGGCCGCCGCGGAGGTAGTGCTCGATGTACCCGAGCGAGAGGAACGCCGCGGCGAAGGCGACGATGACGAGAAACCTCCGCGTCGGCGCGGTGCGGGGCCGGCGCCACGCTTCGTGCGCCGCGAGCCAGCGGAACGGAGCGCGCGTCGTGTCGCCCCGCAGGCCGATGACGAACAGCGCGAGCGCACCGGCGAGGGCCACCCACGCGACGGCGTCGGGCGGCTTCCCCCACGTCCCGAGGACGCTCACTGCGTGACCCACGCGTGGTAGTCGACGAAGTCGCCGGGGCCTTGGTTCCAGATCTCGACGCCGAGCTCGGGGCGCACGCGGTCGGCGGGGATCTCCACCTCGGCCTCGATGAAGCCCTCGGTCGGCTGAAAATCGAGCTCGAGCAGCGGCGCGCCGTCGATGCGCACGAACACGCGGCTGTCGGCGTCGGGCGCGCTCCTCACGAGGAGGTGCGCCGGCCTTCCGGGGGCGAGGTTTCGGACCGAAAATCGCTCCGAGCGCCCCGCGCTCGTGCGTCGCCCAGCATCGAACCGGTACGAAGGCATTCCCTGCGCGATGTCGGTCGTGTCGGCGAGGATCTTCATCTCGGTCCAACCGCCCGCCGGCGTGGCGAAGACGTACCCGTGCTCGTGCTCGCTCACGAGGTCGGCCACGTCGACCGCGTCCTTCACCGACTCTCCTTCGGGGAGGTGACGCGGCGCTTCGCCGGTGCCGAGCAGGCGCCAATCCGCCTTGTAGATGACGTCCTCGTAGCCGCCGCAGATGACGTTCCCTTCGACGGGGAAGCGCGCCAAAACGTCGCTCGAGAACCACGTGGGGAGCACGCCCCACCACGTGGGGAAGATGGCCAGCACGTCCGGTCGATCCGAAGGCGCGAGCCGCTCGATGAGCTCGATCGTCGCCGGCAAGCCGTGGAGCCCGGCGCGCGCGAAGGGGAGGTTCTTGAACCCGCCGAGACCGATGATGTCGAGCCCCGGACGATCCGACGCGTAGAGCAGCGCGCCGGCGTCGCCCACGAGCACGCGGCGCGGTTTGAGATGCGCGAGCCACCTGCCAGCCACGATGTGTTGATCGCGGATGTTGCGTGACGCGCGGCCGAAGAACCAACGCTGGCCGCGCCAGTTCGGCTCTTGGTGGACGTGGGCGAAGTACAGCGCGCACAGGACGGCGGCGACGCGCGTGGGCCACACGTAGAGGAGCGCGGCGAGCACGCCGCCGGCGCACGCCGCGAGGGACCAGGCGTAGCGAAGCTCGGGCGCGGTGTTGGGCGGACGCGTCGCGACCCCCACCGCTTGGAGCGCCAGCGCCCCCACGAAGAAGACGAGGACCGGGCTCGGCCGGCCGCGCCTTCGATGCACCAGCGCCCCCGCGCCGAGCGTGGCAGCGACGAGGAGCCACGCCACTGCGGGCATCGTGTAGCGCTCGTTCTGCCAGCGCACCTGTCCGTTGAAGGAGACGACCAAGAGCCAGCCGGCGATCTGCGCCCACAAGAGGAGCGCGTCGCGGCGCGTCGCCTTGACGGCCAAGGCCGCGAGCGCCAGCCCGGGGACGAGGAAGCCGAAGGCCGGTGCGTCGGTGAAGTGGTACTCGACGTTCCGGAGGACGACGTACTTCAGGTTGAAGATGTAGTCTGCAAGCTTCTCGTCGGGCGTGAGGAACGGGCTGTTGATGGCCAGCTTCACGATGGCGCCGTTGGCGCTCGTCTCTCCGGTGAGGACGCGGTTCGCCGTGGCTTGAAGGACGAGCACGAGCGCCGCAGGCACGCCGGCGCGCACGACGAGGAGCGCGGCGCGCTTCACCCCCACGCGACGCATTTGGGTGATGCCCGACGCCACCCCGAAGGCGGCGATCGTCGTCGCCGCTTCGGGTCGCGTGAGGACCATCACCGCGCCGGCGAGCCCGAGGAGCCACGCGCGCGAAGGGGCGGTGCGGGGCGACGCGACGTCGAGCCCGCGCGAGGCGACGAGGGCGAGCGCCCACGTGCCGAGGAAGAACGCGACCTCCATCCCGCTCCACAAGGACCAGTCGAGCGCGCCGAGGCCGAGCACGATCACCGGCAAGAGGAACGACGCCGCCCGCATCGTCCGCTCGTGCGAGCGCCCGCCGCCGCCTTCGAGGAAGAACGCGCGCGCAGCGAGGAGCGTCCCGAAGACGCACACCGAGGCGACGATCGCCGCCCACACCATCAGATCTTCGCCCTCGGCGCCGCCGGCGTAGCCGAGGGCGAGGACGAACGGATAGAGGATGCTCGTGTTGCCCGAGGAGAAGCCGTTCCCCACCACCCACTCGAACGGATGCCCGAGCGCGGTCGAGCGGGCGTAGTCGAAGTGGATGAAGACGTCGTCGAGCGGCGCCGACCACTCACCGCCCGTCTGCTTGAGCATGTAGCCGTAGAACGAGCGCGCCGAAGCGAGCGTGCACACCGCGGCCCAAAGCACGTAGAGCGCCCCGTCGTGTCGGAAGGCGAGATCGGCGAGACGCGAAAGAGCGACACGCGCGCGCGCGACGAAGCGGGGGAGGGGGGGGCTCACGGACGGGGCACGCTATAACACGGCTCTTCCGCGCACTTCACGCGCGGCGCGGGGACCGCCCCGTCTCGGGATGTGTCCACCCGATGTCCAGCGGACGCGCCTCGTCGGGTCGCACGGAGCAGCCGGCGATTCGTTCACCGTTCGGTTACGAAGCGGTTGTCGTTTTGCCCCGCCCTCAGTATTCGTGGAGGCCCCATGAGGTCGACGGAGCATCGTGCTACCCGGCGGGTTCTGCTCGCCGCGACGGCGCTCGCTTCGCTCGTCGCGACCCGGGAGGCGCGCGCGCAGGTCGCGGGGCGAGTCGACGCGCCCCCGGCTGAGCCTCCGCCGACGGCCCCCGCGCCGGTGACCATCGTCCCGCCGAAGGTCGTGAAGGACGAAGGCGCGGCGTACCCCGAACAAGCCCTGAAAGACCACGTGCGCGATCCCGTGCAGGTGGTGGTCATCCTCGACGTCGACGTGAACGGCGCGGTCACGCGCGCCGTCGTCGAGACGCCCGCGGGCCACGGCTTCGACGAAGCGGCCGTCGCCGCTGCCCAGAAGCTCACCTTCGAGCCGGCGCTCCGCAACGGAAAGCCGGTCGCCGCGCGCATCAAGCACGGCTACGCCTTCACGCCTCCGCCGGCGCGCTTCGTCGGCAAAGTGCTCCGCGCGGTCGGCGAGGGGAAGCCCGTCGCCGGCGCCGAGGTGAAGCTCCACGCCCAAGACGGCACCGAGCTCGTCGCCGTCACCGCGGCCGACGGAACGTTCCAAATCGCCGACGTGAAGGCGGGCACGTACCACTTCACCGTGAGCGCCGAGCACTACGCACCGCAGTCGGGCGATCAGGACTTCGAGCCCGGCGACGAGATCGGCAACGTGCTGCGCCTCACCCCCGAGGCCGAGGCCGCCGCCGTCGCGCAGCCGAAGGTAAAGGGCGAGGACGAAGTCGAAGAGGTCCGCGTCAAAGGGCAGCGCCCGCCGCGCGAGGTCACGCGCCGCACGATCGAGCAGCGCGAGATGAGCCGCATCCCCGGCACCAACGGCGACGCGCTCCGCTCGCTCCAGAACCTGCCGGGCGTCGCGCGCCCGCCCGGTTTCGCCGGGCTCCTCATCGTGCGCGGGTCGGCGCCGCAAGACACCAACGTCTTCGTCGACGGCACGTTGATCCCGCTCGTCTACCACTTCGGCGGGCTCTCCAGCGTCGTCCCCACAGAGATGCTCGAGAAGATCGACTTCTATCCGGGCAACTTCAGCGCGCAGTACGGGCGCGTGATGGGCGGCATCGTCGACGTCGGCATCCGCGATCCGAAGAAGGACAAGCTCCACGGCCTCGCGCAGGTGGATCTCATCGACGCGCGCGTCCTCGCCGAAGGCCCCTTGTGGAACAGCGGGTGGAACTTCGCCGTCGCCGGACGAAGGTCGTACGTCGATCTCTGGCTGAAGCCGGTCCTCGAGAGCACCGGCGCCGGCGTGACCACCGCGCCCGTTTACTACGACTACCAAGCGATGGCCGAGCGCGACCTCGGCAAGAACTCTTCGATCCGCTTCCTCTTCTTCGGCGCCGACGACCGCATCGATCTGCTCATCAAGAGCGCGTCGAGCTCCGAGCCGGCGCTCGGCGGCGGCATCAGCGCGCACACCGGATTTTACCGCGGGCAGGCGCGCTACAAGGCCAAGTGGGGGAAGGACACCGAGTTCCGCCTCACCGGCGCGTTCGGATCGGACTTCATCGAGTTCGCCCTCGGTGACAACTACTTCACGCTCTCCACCTACCCGCTCACGACGCGCGCCGAGATCGCCCAGAAGATCACGTCGAACGTCACGATGAACGTGGGCATGGACATGCTCTATTCGCCTTACGACGTGCACGTGCGGTTCCCCCCGCCGCCGCGTCCGGGGCAGCCGCCGCCGGGCCCGTTCTTGAGCCGGCCGGCCATCGAGACGAGCGACAAGGACGCGCTCTACCGCCCCGCGCTCTTCACCGAGTTCGAGATCACGCCGTGGCGCGGCGGGCGCCTCGTGCCCGGCGTCCGCCTCGACTACTCGAAGGACACGAAGAGCTGGGACTTCGGCCCGCGCGTGGTCGCTCGCCAAGATCTGACGAAGGGCTTCCCCCGCACCACCATGAAGGGGGGCGCGGGCATCTTCTATCAGCCGCCGCAGCCGCAAGAGACGAACCTCGTCTTCGGTCAGCCGGGCCTCACCTCGAACCGCGCGTACCACTACGACGTCGGCGTCGAGCAAGAGATCACCCACCAGATCGAGGCCTCGCTCGAGGGCTACTACAAGCAGCTCGACCACCTCGTCACCCAAGGCGCGGGGAACGTGGGCCGCGGGCGCGCGTACGGCGCCGAGGTGCTCCTCCGCTACAAGCCCGACGCGCGCTTCTTCGGTTGGCTCGCCTACACGCTCTCGCGCAGCGAGCGGCAAGACACGCCCGACACACCGATGCGTCTCTCGCCGTTCGATCAGACGCACATCCTCACCGTGCTCGGGAGCTACCGCTTGGGGCGCGGATGGGAGATCGGCGGCAGGTTCCGGCTCGTCTCCGGCAGCTTGTACACGCCGCAGACCTACGGCTTCTACGACGAGAACAGCGGCGTGCTCCTCCCGCTCTCCGACTACCCGCGGAACGGCGCGCGCCTGCCCCTCTTCCACCAGCTCGACATCCGCGTCGACAAGGTGTGGAAGTTCAAGGCCTGGCAGTTCAGCGCCTACCTCGACGTGCAGAACGTCTACAACCACGCGAACGCCGAGGGGGTGAGCTACAACTACAACTCGACCCAGCGCACGTACGCGAGCGGCCTGCCGATCTTGCCGAGCCTCGGCGTACGAGGAGAGTTCTGATGCGCGCGCCGAAGCTGTTCGCCGCCTCTCGCGCCCTCGGGCTCGCCGCCGTGGCCACGATCTTCGCCGGAGCGGCGGTCGTGTCGTGCGCTCCTTCGGACTTCGATCCGATCACGCTCGTCAACTCGGTGCGCATGCTCGCCTCGCGCTCGAGCAAGCCGTACGCGAAGCCGGGCGACACGGTCGATCTCGAGGTGCTCGCCTACGACGGTCGCCCCGATCGCACGCGCGCGATGCACGTCTACTGGTTCCCCTTCGCCTGCGTGAACCCGGCGCAGGACGCGTATTACGGCTGCTTCGCGTCGTTTGCCCAGAGCGCCAAAGGGGGCGACGGCGGCCTCATTGGCATCAGCGGATCGGGCGCCGACGCGGGAGCCGACGGCGGCGACGACGCTGGCGCGCCGCCCGTCCCCACCGGCGATCTCACCGGGCTCTTGAAGCCGGGGGTCGACATCTCCCCGTTCCTCCACGAGGGGTCGACCTACCACGTGACCCTCCCCAAGGACGTCGTCTCTTCGCACCCGAAGGTCCCGGGGGCCGACGCGCCCTACGGCCTCGTCATGGTCTTCAACATGGCGTGCGCTGGGCACATCGAGCTCGTGGAGCGCGATCCGGGGAACCCGCAGAGCGTCCCCTTCGCCTGCTTCGACGACGCACACACGCGCCTCGGTCCCACCGACTACGTCCTCGGCTTCACGCGCGTCTACGCCTACGACGACCGCGTGAACGCGAACCCCACCATCAGCGGCGCGACCTTCGACGACAAGCCCATCGACCTCACCGCGGGGATCACGGTCGATCACTGCACGACCGCGGACAAGAAGGACTGCCCGAAGATCTCGATCGACGTGCAGGTCCCGCCGGAGAGCCAAGAGCCGAACCCCGGCGACGTCGATCCGAGCGGCGCCCAGCTCAAAGAAGAGGTGTGGGCCGCCTACTACTCGACCGGCGGGCGCTTCGACGACGACATCCGCATCCTCTACGAGCCGCGCGTCGGCAAGGTCGACGGCACCGCCACGAAGTTCCAAGCACCGCAACAGCCGGGCGACGGCATGGTGTGGATCGTCGTGCACGACAACCGGAGCGGCGCGACGTGGCTCCCCATCCCGCTCCACGCGCGCTGACCACCGATTCCTGGCGTCCCGCGCGCCGGCGCGGCATCATCGAGGGCATGAATCGCGCTCGCACGGAGCGGGGGAGAACGGCGCCGATCACGCGTGGCCGTCCTGCCCTCACGCGCTCCTTGGGCGCGAGCCTCCCGGCGCTCGGCGTCGTGTTGCTCGTCGCCTGCGGCAAGTCGAGCGAGTCGACCGTCCTCCAAGGCGACGACCTGAAGGTGACCCCCGACACCACGTTCGACCCGAACGAGATCGTCGACCCCGGCTCCTTCCAAGACACGCTCACCTTCGACGCGGTCGCCATCCAGCGCTTCTTGGCGCGCACGCCCTACAAGCACCCGAGCTTCCTCGAGTCGTACCAATCGAACGGCGTGAGCGCGGCGCAGGCGATTTATCGCGCCGCCAGCATCCACGGCATCAACCCCATGGTGCTGCTCGTCCGCGCCGAAATGGATCAAGGGCTCGTCGGCTCGGAGGACTACCCGTTCCCCCCCTCGCGCGTGGAGTACGTCTTCAACTGCGGCTGCCCCGGCGTCGGCATGAAATGCGACCCGGCCCTCGCCGGCTTCGATCGCCAAGCAGACTGCCTCGCGCGAAAGCTCCGCGCGAGCTTGGACGAGATCCGCGATCACGGCGTGACCGCCGGCAATTGGGGACCGGGTCAAGAAGGGGTCACGCTCGACGGCAAGCACGTCACCCCCGCCGATCCTTCGACCGCGGCGCTCTACCAGTACACGCCGGTGGTGGGCGAAGGCTCCAAGGGGAACTGGCTCTTCTGGAACATCTGGCAGAACTACGCGCTGTTCCTCCAATACGACGGGCCCATCGGTCCCCCGTCGGGCCAGGGCTCGTGGATCGGCGACGGCTGCGCGTCGGACGCCACCTGCGTGGCTCCCGGCTCTTTCTGCGCCACGAACTTCCCCGGCGGCATGTGCACCGCGGCTTGCACCGCCGACGACTGCCCGGCCGATCCGGACAAGCCGCAGTCGTTCTGCGCCGAGTTCGGGAGCAACAAGGGGGGCTACTGCCTCCCGGTGTGCAACCCCGGCGTTCCCGGCACGTGCCGCGCGGGCTACGACTGCAAGCCGGTGTTCGTGCACGGCACGCAGGACACCGAGAACGCGTGCATCAAGGCGCAGTGAACGAGCGCGGCCCGAGCGCGCCCGTGTCGAGCTCTTCGCAGAACGGCCTTAGCGCGGCGATCGCCTTCGTCCCGACCTGACCGGAGGCGATCACCGCCTCGTCGTCCGGGAGGCGCTCGAGCCACGCGCGCACGTGCTCGAGCGCCTGGAGGTAGACGCGTTCGCGCCCGAGCCCCGGGTAGGTGCCGTCGCCTCCGCGAAACGCGCGCTCGGCCACGCGGAGCGCGGTCTCGTCGTCCACGCCGTCTCCCACGAGGCCGCGCACGACCTCGACGAAGGTCGCCCCTTCGCGCATCGCGCGCGTGGCGGCGTGACGCGCAGCGAGCTCGCGCCGGCGCGCACCGCGCAGGAGCCCCGCGCGCTCCTCGAGGAGGAGCGCGTAGCCCTCTTGCTCGTCGGTGCCCCGCGCCGTGCCGAACGAGAAGAGACCAATCGCGCGATGGCTCGCGCGCGCACGCGGGAACGCGTGGCCGTGGATCTCGTGGAGGACGGTGCGCTCGACGGCTTCGTGCGTGAGCTGGCGCCCTTCGGTCACGAAGATGGCGTCGCTCCCCGTCGCCGCCAGCGAAGCGAGCGCTCCGTGGAGCACGACGCGAAAGGGGAGCCGCAAGCGCCCGATCTCCTCGCGCATGCGCACGAGGAGGGAGTCGGGATCGTCGGCGTCGCTCGCCACGAGCCGCTCGTCCTCGGCCGCGGGGATCGATTCTTCGCGCCACGCCGCGGCGAGCGCGTCGGCGGCGGCCTCGGTCTTCGCCCCCAGGGAGAGGTAACGCGCGTCGGCGGCGCGCGCGAGCTCGGGCGTGCCGATGGCCGCTTCGATGGCCGCCTCGCGCGCCACCTCGTCGATCCGCGCGGCGTAGGCGTCGGCGAGCGGCGTATCCCGCGGGAGCGCGCGCTCGGCCTCGAGGAGAAGCGGCGCGACCTCGGACGAGGGGCCACGCCTTCCGTACGTCCAGCGCGGCGCGCACGCCTCGCCGCGCCGGAGGGCGTCGAGGAGCCGGCGCCGCTCCTCGGCCGCGTTCTCCGGCGTCGCCGAGGGGAGCGCGCGCACGAGGGACGCCGCGCGCCCGAGGGCGACGTCGACCGCGCGCGTGAACCCCGGCGGACCTTCGGCCATGTCGTAACGATGACGGACGGAGGGGGCGCGTGTCGAGGCCGAGCCGGAGCCCCCTCGTCGCGCTTGCCGCGAGGGAGCGCGCCCCTACATTCGCGAGGATGACGCTGGGCCTCGAAGGATTCGCCGAAGACGCCGAGATCCAGGCCGCGTACTTCGCGACCCGTGGGCACGCGCTCTACGTCGACTTGATGCGCGTCGCCGCCGCGTGGGCCAAAATCCCCAGCGCGAGCGCGCGCTCGGTCGACGCCGCCTGGCGCGGTCGGCATTTTTCGCGCGGCTACGAGCGTCCGCTCCTCCTCGCGGCGGCGCTCCGGGACCAAGCCCTCGAAGAGGCCGACACCCCGCTCGCGCGCCTCCTCGGCGACGGCACCCGAGCCACCGAATTCCCGCGCGAGGTCTTCGAGGCGGCGCTGGCCCCCGGCGCGAAGATCCACGCCGTCCTCGCCGAGCGCTTCGTCCAGACGAACGAGGTGAGTCGCGCCGTGGCGTGGCGTTGGCCTTTGGCGACGCTCCTCGCCGACGCGCCGCGTGTGCACCTCGTCGACCTCGGCGCGAGCGCGGGGCTGAACCTCGTCGCCGACCGCTTGGCCCTCGCCTGGACCGACACGCGCGGCGTGCCGCTCCCCGTGCTCGGCCCGCCGATCGGCGAGCGTCACGGGCTCGATCGCTCCCCGCTCGACGTGCGTCGCGCCGACGAGCGTCGCTGGCTGCGCGCGTGCATCTGGCCGTTCGAAGCCGAGCGCCTCGCGCGGCTCGACGCGGCGTTCGCCGCTGCTGCGCCGCTCCTCCAATCGGGCGAGCTCCGCCTCCACCCGGTGCACGGCGCGCGCATGCCGGTGTGGCTCGAAGCGGCGACGGCGCGCCTCGCGCCTGATCCGATCGTCGCCTACCAGACGGTCTTCTCCGCGTACCTCCCCGCCGACGAGCGCGCGCGCTACGAGGCCGACATGCTCGCGTGGACCGCCCGCTATCCCACGCGTGCCCTGTGGATCGAGCTCGAGGACGCGCGCCCCGAAGAGCGCGCCGCGGCGCCCGAGCTTCCGGCCGTCCTCCGCCTGCACCGCGCCGGAGAAACGCGCGTCCTCGCGCTCTTGCAGCACCACCCCAAGGTGCTCCACGTCGTCACGCCCTGAGCCGCGCGCAGGTTGCGCGAAGGCGGTCCGCTTTCTCCCCTTGCGGTGCGGCGCAGGCAACGCTGTACTTCGCTTCGCCGCATGAAGAAGAACTACGTCCTCGACACCAACATCTTGCTTCACGACCCGAAGGCGATTTTCCGCTTCGAGGACAACAACGTCATCATCCCCATCTTCGTCATCGAAGAGGTGGATCAGTTCAAGCGCGAGGGCTCGGAGCGCGGGCGCAACGCGCGCGAGATCGCGCGGCTCCTCGACCAGCTCCGCGAGAGCGGCGGCTCCTTGTCGAAGGGGGTCGACTTGAAGAGCGGCGGCCACCTCCGCGTCGCCGTCCCCTCGTACCGGCCCGAGCTGCCGAGCGCGATCGACAAGGCGGCGATGGATCAGGCCATCTTGCAGACGGCCTTCGAGATCCGCGAGCAAGACGGCGGTCGTCCCACCGTGTTCGTCACGATGGACACGAACCTCAGGATCCGCGCCGACGCCCTCGGCATGGTCTCGGAGACGTACGAGAACACGCGCGTCGAGGGGGACAAGCTCGACACCGGCATTCACGAGATCGAGGTCGAAGCGGGCGACGTGGACGCCTTCTTCCACGAAGGGCGGCTCGCGCCGCGCGTGGGCGATCGCGAGCTCACGCCGAACCTCTCCATGCTCCTCCGTGACAAGAGCAACCCTTCGCACACCGCGCTCGGTCGCTACGACGCCACCCGCCGCGAGATCGTCGCCCTCCGCGTCCCGCGCGAAGGGGTGCTCGGCGTACGCCCGCGCAACAAGGAGCAGAGCTTCGCGCTCGACCTCTTGCTCGACGAATCGATCCGCCTCGTCACGCTCGTCGGCAAGGCCGGCACCGGCAAGACGCTGCTCGCGCTCGCCGCCGGTCTCAAGCGCACGATGGAAGACGGCTCGTACACGCGCATGCTGGTGTCGCGTCCGGTCATGCCGCTCGGTCGCGACATCGGGTTCTTGCCCGGCGACGTCGACGAGAAGCTGAATCCGTGGATGCAGCCGATCTTCGACAACCTCGAGTTCCTCTTCTCCGGCGGCGCGCGCAAAGGTCCGCGGGCCTACGCCGAGCTCCTCGAGAGCGGGCAAATCCAGGTCGAGCCGCTCACGTACATCCGCGGGCGCTCGCTCCCCAGCCAGTTCATGATCGTCGACGAGGCGCAGAACCTCACGCCCCACGAGGTGAAGACGATCATCACCCGCTCGGGCGACGGCACCAAGATCGTCCTCACCGGCGATCCGGGGCAGATCGACAACCCCTACGTCGACAGCGCGTCGAACGGCCTCACCATCGCGGCGGACAAGTTCCGCGGCGAGAAGCTCGCGGCGCACATCGTGCTGTCCAAGGGCGAGCGCAGCGACCTCGCCGAGATCGCCGCCAACTTGCTCTGAGACCGCGCGAGACCTACGTCGTAAGCATGCGCGGCGCCGTGAAGTACCTGGGCGCGTTCTTCTTGCTCGCGCCGCTCCTCGGCTGCTCGTCGATCGGCGGCACGGCGATCCGCACCGGTCCCTTGCGCTTGCCGGCGCGCGAAGGGCCGGTGGCGATCTACGTGCTCGATCGCCCGCGCGGCGCGACGGATCTCGGCGTCGTCGAGGTGCACGCGCTCCAGCGCGAGGCGACGGTCGACACGCTCTTCCCCGTCTTCGCGCGCAAGGTGGCGAGCATCGGCGGGAACGCCGCGGTCCTCGAGCACATGGGGGCGAGCTTCGAGGTGCTGGAACACTGGCACGTCGAGTCGTACACCTACCCGTGCGGCTACTACGCGACGTGCGTGGGGACGCGCACGTTCCCTGCCTACGAAGAGGTCATGATCCTCACCCTGAGCGGTCACGCGATGTTGCTCCCGCAAGGCCAAGCGCCGGGCGCCGCGCCGCGCGCGCCTTTGCCTGCGCCCAGCGCCCCGCCTGCGCCCCCGCCGGCGAACGGAGGGACGCCGTGAGGGCGCGCCTCGTCCGGTGCGCGCTCGTCGCGCTCTCTCTGGTGCTGCTCGCGGGCTGCGGCTACACCGAGGTGCACGAGGTCGTGCTTCGTGTGCCCGGTCCCCCCGCTTCGCACGAGCCGGAGATCTACGTCGGCGGGGACGCGCCGCGGCGGCCGGCCTACGAGATCGCCATCCTCCAAGCCATCGGCCACGGAGGCGACGCCGACATCGAAGACACGACGGCGGCCCTCCGCGTGCGCGCCGCCCAGCTCGGGTGCGACGCGGTGGTGAAGGTCCACTACGACCAGGGCTACTCGATGTCGCAAGCCGTCGGCGTGTGCGTGCGTTGGGCGACCGGTGTCGTCGCGTCGCCGCCCGAGGCCGCGCCCGCTCCCCCGGCCCCCGCGCCGAGCGCACCGCCCCCCTCCTCGGGGACGACGATCTGATGCGCGCCGCCGCCGCTCGGTGGCGCTCGCGTGCTCCGTGGGCGCTCGTCGCGCTGGTCGCCGCGCTGGTCCCTGTCGTCGCTTCGCGCGCGCATGCCGCGTCGACGCAAGAAGGCGAAGAGGAAGGGGAGCCGGTGCCGAGCGTGAGCGCGCCCCCTTCGGCGAACGCGCATCCGAGGGCCGCGCCGGTGCGCATCGCCGTCCCCGAGCACGACGGCATGCTCCATCTCCCCGGCGGCACCTTCACCATGGGCTCGGGCGATCCGATCTCGTCGCCGAACGAGCGGCCGCCGCACCCCGTCACCTTGCGGTCCTTTTGGATCGACAAGACCGAGGTGACGGTCGGCGCCTACCGCGCGTGCGTGGATCGTCACGCGTGCGCGCGCCCCGCGCGATCGAGCGCGCGCTGCACGTTCGACCTCGACGATCCTGATCTGCCGGTGAGCTGCGTGCACTTCCAAGACGCCGAGGCCTTCTGCCGGAGCGCCGGCAAGCGCCTGCCGCGCGAGGCCGAGTGGGAGTACGCCGCGCGCGCGACCTTCCCGGTGCGCTTTCCTTGGGGCGGCTGGGGATCGAGCTGCTCGCTGGCCGCCACGTTGATGAACGAAGGGACGGCGAAGAGCTGCACCGGCAAACGCCCCGCCAAGGTCGGAGCCCACGCCGCGGGGGCGAGCCCGTTCGGCGTGCTCGATCTCGCGGGGAACGTCGAAGAGTGGACCGACGATTGGTACGCGCCGAGCACGCCGGAGGGGGCGTCGCCGCGCGCCGGGGCGAGCCACGTGCTCCGCGGGGGCGGGTGGCTCTCGCCGCCCAGCGCCTGCCGCACCACGAGCCGGGATTGGGGATCGGCGGTCGAGGCGGGGCCCAACGTCGGCTTTCGCTGCGCCAAGGACTGACGGCGCGGCGAGAGACACGAAGCGCCTCGAAGGGGTGTCACCCGTCCGCGCGGTCGGGCACGCCCCGCCCGGCGAAAGGCAAAATGCCGGGAAATGAACGGTCGGTTCGCCGGTTTCTCCGCGGATCGGGCCGGAAAGACGCGACCTCGTTGACGTAAGCCCCGGGCGAGACTACTTCAGCCCGGCCGCGCCGCATCGGCAGCCGCTGCCTCGAAGGCAATCGGCGCACGAATTCGCCCGGCAAGAATCAGAAGGCACGCCGTGGAAATTTCCCTCTTCTCGCTCCAAACCACCGGCCCCAAGGCGGGCACGGCCGTCGCCATTCAGCCGAGCTCCCCCGCGGGGGGGGCTCCGAGCGCGGCGCCGCAACAAGCCTCGCCCCCCGGCGGCGGCCTTATGATGCTGCTCCCGCTGCTCATCATGGTCCCCTTCCTCCTCCTGACGTTCCGTCGTCAGAAGAAGGAGCAAGAGGCGCGCGGCAAGCTGAAGAAGGGGGACAAGGTCGTCTCCCAGTCGGGGCTCATCGGCGAGCTCGTCGAGATGGACGAGAAGATCGCCAAGGTGAAGATCGCCCCCGGCATCACCGTGCAGATGGTCGCGTCCACCTTGAGCGCGGTCGATGCCACGCCGGCCAAGAAGGACGAAGACGACGTGAAGGACGCGAAGCTCGCGACCGACAAGAAGTGACACTGGTTTTGGCTCGTCGCGCGGCGCGCGCGCGAGCGCTTAGGAGCGTGCTTTCGTGAATCTCACCACCCGGATCACCCTCGCGCTGGTCGCCGCGGCCGCCGTCTTTGCGGCGATTTCCCCGGCGATCCACGTGGACATCGTCTACTCGGCGTCGATCGCCAGCGTCATCGGCATCGTCGCCCTCTTCATCGTCCCCGGGCGGCTCCGCGTCGCGCTCATCGCGCTCAACGCCCTCGTCGCCGGCTACCTCTTCTTCCGCGCCGACTCGTTCTGGGGGCTCACCACCTGCGGCCTCGTGTTCGTGTGGTGCCTCGTCGGGCTGCTCCCGGTGATGGACTCCATGTGGCGGCTGAAGGCGGGCTTCGCGGTGTGCGTGCTCCTCGGCGCAGGTCTCGCGCTCTGGCCGACGCTCGACTCGGCCAGCGGCGGCAAGATCGCCTGCCCGAGCTACATCAAAGAGCGCATCACCTTCGGCATCGCGCCGGGGCTCGACCTCCAGGGCGGCCTCCGCCTCGTCTACACGGTGGAGGTCGAAGAGGCGATCCGCGACAAGCGCGATCACTACGCCGACGAGATGCGCCAAGAGCTGGCGACGCTGTTCGGGTTCCACTCGGGCGAAGGGCTCGTCACGCGCGAGGAGCTCTCCAAGCTCGAGAGCAAGGTGCACGTCTCGACGCCGGAGAGCGCGGTGATTCGCTTGCGCTTCACCGACGCGGCCGACGTCACGCGCCTCGACGACCGCTACCAGAAGAAGTTCGCCGCCGAGCTCAGTCAGCAGCGCGGCCCCGCGGCGAACGAAATCACCTTCAAGATCCGCTCCGAGGTCGAGTCCCAAATCCGCGAGCGCGCCGTCGCGCAGGCGAAGGACACGGTCAACCGCCGCGTCGACGAGCTCGGCCTCCGCGAAGCCGGCGTCACCACGCGCGACGAGGACATCATCGTCGAGGTGCCGGGGGAGAATCAGAAGGCCTTCGACGACATCAAAGAGATCATCCGCAAGACCGCCCGCCTCGAGTTCAAGATGGTGGACGACGAGACGGACTTCTTCGGCAAGGTCAAAGACAACGACATCCCCGAAGGCGAGGGGATCAGCATCTACCAGCAGCCGGCCCCTGCCGGCCCCGGCAAGACGGTGCAGACGCACTACGCCCGCCTCGTGAAGAAGGAGGGCGAGTCGATGACCGACGCGCGCGAGCGCTTCAAGAAGTGGACGGCGACGCTGAACGTCCCCGACGACCACCAGATCGGCTTCGAGCCCGAGCAGGAGTACGACCAAGACACCGGCAAGACCACCGAGGTCGGCTGGCGCACCTACTACCTCTTCGCCCGCGCCGAGGTCACCGGCGACAGCATCACCGACGCCACCGTCGCCCAGGAGCAGAACCAGGGGATGGGGCAGTACTACGTCGCCGTCACCTTCAGCCCCGCCGGCGCCGATCGCTTCGAAGAGGTCACCGGCGCGAACGTGCAGCGCCGATTCGCCATCATCTTGGACGACATCATCGACTCGGCGCCGGTCATCAAGACGAAGATCGGCGGCGGTCACGCCAGCATCACGCTCGGCTCGGGCGATCCGGAAGAGCAGCTCTCGAAGGCGCGCAAGCTCGAGCTCGTGCTCCGCTCCGGCGCGCTCCCGGCGCCGATCGTCCCCTCGAACGAGTCGCTCATCGGCCCCTCGCTCGGTCGCGACGCCATCCACAACGGCGTGAAGGGGATGCTCTACGGCTCGGGCCTCGTGCTCGCCTTCATGATCCTCTACTACCGGAAGAGCGGTTTCGTCGCCGACCTCGCCGTGCTCTTCAACTTGATGCTCCAGATGGCGGTGCTGGCCTCGTTCAGCGCCACGATGACGCTCCCCGGCATCGCCGGCCTCGCGCTCACCATCGGTATGAGCGTCGACGCCAACGTGCTCATCAACGAGCGCATCCGCGAAGAGCTCCGCGCCGGACGCAGCGTGCGCGCCGCGGTCGACGCCGGCTACGACAAGGCGTTCTCGTCGATCTTCGACGGCCACGTCACCGTCTTCATCTCCGGTCTCATCCTCGCGCAGTACGGCAGCGGCCCGGTCAAGGGCTTCGCCTACACGCTCATCGTCGGCATTCTTTGCAGCCTCTTCACTGGGGTCTACTGCACTCGCCTGGTCTTCGACTGGTGGGTCCGCCACGCCAAGGTCAAGCGCCTCAGCGTCGGCGCGGAGTTCTGAGAGGACGCCATGGAGTTCTTCAAGCCCGGCCGCCAGTTCGATTTCATGGGGCAGCGTAAGTTCTGGATCACGCTGTCCATCGTCCTCGTCGTTCTCTCCGTCCTCTCGCTCGAGTGGCCGGGACCGAACTACGGCACCGACTTCCGCGGTGGTACCGAGGTCGAGCTCGCCTTCAAGAAGCAGATCGACGCCTCCGGCGTTCGCGCCGCGGTCGAGAAGCTCGGCTACCAAGCGCCCGACGTGGTGCAGGTCGTCAACCCGAACGAGCCGTACCAGTACCTCGTACGCGTGCAGGAGGTCAGCGTGGTGGACGAGCACTCGAAGGAGCTGCTCAAGACCGCGCTCTGCCTCACCGAAGATCCCAAGGCGCCCGTGGCCAACGAAGCGGCGTGCCCGCCCAACGCGCGCGCCACCGAGGTGAAGTTCTCCGCCGGCGGCGACAAGATCCTCACCCGCTACGACGACACCGCCGACCTCGCGAAGATCAAAGAGCAGATCCGCAGCGTCCCCGGCATCAACCTGCGGGAGAGCCCGACCAACCCGCAAGAGGTCAACCCGCGCGACCACCGCGTGGAGATCCAGCTCCAGTCGAAGGGCGATCAGCTCCTCGAGGGGCTCAGGAAAGAGCTCGGCGCCGACGTCGCCCCCGAGAGCGCGCTCCGCGTCGAATGGGTCGGCCCCAAGGCGGGAAAGCAGCTCCGAGACAGCGCGCGCAACGCGGTGGCCATCGCCATCGTGTTCATCATGCTCTACCTGGCGTTCCGCTTCGATCTTCGCTTCGCGCCGGGCGTCGTCATCGCCTGCGTGCACGACGCGATGGTCGTCATCTTGGTGTTCGTCGTGCTGAAAAAGGAGATCACCCTCTCCACCATCGCCGCCGTCCTCACCATCGTCGGTTATTCGATGAACGACACGGTCGTCATCTACGACCGCATCCGCGAGAACCTCTCCAAGCACCGCGGGAAGTCCTTCGCCGACATCATCAACCTGTCGGTCTCCGAGACGCTCTCCCGCACGCTGCTCACCTCGGGCGCGACCATGCTCTCGGTGCTCGCGTTCTTCATCTACGGCACCGGCGTCATCAAGGACTTCGCGCTGGCGATGGTCGTCGGCATCGTGGCCGGCACGTACTCCAGCATCTACGTCGCGGCTCCGCTCACCGAGTGGATCGACCGCCGCATGGCCAAGCCGCAGAAGGGGACGGTCCGTGCCGCCCCTCGCGCTCCCAAGACCGCCAAGGCTTGAGGAGCGCCCCCGGCGCGCTAACCTAGCGCCGTGACCGGGAGCGCCTCACCCAAGCCTTCGCGCGCCCTCGGCGGCGCCGCAGAGGCCACCGTCGCCCCCGGCGAGGTGCTCATCCGCTTTCGCGGCGTGAAGAAGGCCTTCGGCAGGAAGGTCATCTACACCGGCGTCGACCTCGACGTGCGTCGCGGCGAGACCACCACCATCATGGGCGGGTCGGGCGTCGGCAAGAGCGTGCTGCTCAAGATGCTCATCGGCCTCATTCCGGTCGACGAGGGGGTCATCGAGTTCGACGGCCACGACGTCACCAAGATGAACGAGCACGAGCTCCACGACGTGCGTCGTCGCATCGCCTACTTGTTCCAGGGCGCGGCGCTCTTCGACTCGCTCAGCGTGGGGGAGAACGTCGCCTACGGCCTCCGCGAGCAGTTCTGGAACACCATGTCCAACGCCGAGATCATGGAGCGCGTGGCCCAGTCGCTCGCCTCCGTCGGCCTCCCCGGCATCGAGGGGATGCGTCCGAGCGACCTCTCCGGCGGCATGAAGAAGCGCGTGGGGCTCGCGCGCACGCTCGCGCTCCAACCCGAGGTGCTCCTCTACGACGAGCCGACCACCGGTCTCGATCCCATCAACACCGGGCGCATCAACCACCTCATCAACGGCATCAAGAAGACGCTCGGCATCACGAGCCTCGTCGTCACCCACGACATGGGGACGGCGTTCTCGGTCTCCGACCGCATGGCGATGATCGCCCGCGGTCGCATCCTCCTCGCCGGGACGCCGGCCGAGTTCAAGTCGACGGGCAACACCTACGTGCGAGACTTCATCGAGGGGCGCGCGCCGGAGAACGAAGACGTCGCCTCGCTCCTCGCGGGGCATTAAGACGTAAGATCCCCTCGCTTCATTCGGGCGCGCCCCCGCGCCTCTCTTTGTCTATTCGGAGCCAGTGATGTCCAAATCTCTCAAGGTCGGATTCTTCGTGCTCCTGGGGCTCGTCCTCATCGGCGCGTCGGTCTTCATGATCGGCGAGAACCGGAACCTCTGGGACCCGAAGGTCCAATACCAAGCCGCCTTCAACGACGTCTCCGGCTTGAAGCCCGGCGCGCCCGTGCGCATGGGCGGCGTCGACGTGGGCACGGTCACCGGCGTCGGTCACAGCAAGAGCTCGGAGGATCCGCGCATCTACGTGACCCTCAGCGTCGTGAAGCGCGAGTCACCGCGCGTGCGCGAGGACACGATCGCCCGCGTCGTGAACAAGGGGCTCTTGGGCGACAAGATGATCGAGCTGACCAGCGACGGAAAGCTCGGGATCCTCGAGGCGGGGAAGACGCTCAAGACCGAGGAGCCGCTCGACCTCAACAAGTACATCGCCAAGTTCGACGACATCGCCAACAAGGCCACCAAAGCGGTGGAGAACGTCGAGCAGGGGACGCGCCCGCTCGCCAACCCGCAGTTCGGCGAAGATCTGACCTCCACCGTGCATAGTCTGCGCGTCGTGATGGACGGCCTGGCGCAGAACGACAGTGTGCTCCACCGCGCCATCATGGATCCGCACGAGGGGCAGAAGTTCGACGCCGTCCTCTCGAACCTCGAGGCGTCGACGGCGAACCTCCGCGACGTGACCGAGCACCTGAAGAGCGGCCCCGGCATCGCCCACGCCGTGGTCTACGACGGCGAAATCACCGGCCACGTCGCCGGCTCGCTCGACGAGGTGCACAAGGACCTCACCGCGATCCGCACCGGCAACGGCCTCATGCACGAGGTCATCTACGGCGACACCGACACGACCCACGTCATGAGCAACGTGAACGCCATGAGCGACGACCTTCGCGAGATCGTGCACAACTTGAAGCAAGGGAAGGGGACGCTCGGCGCGCTCCTCGTCGACCCGAGCGTGTACGAAGACATCAAAGGCGTCGTGGGCAACGTGCAGCGGAACGAGGTGCTCCGCGCGCTCGTCCGCTACTCGATCAAGGCCGACGAGAACCACCCGCAGGCGCAGGTGAAGTCGGAGAAGTAGTGCCCGGGAGCGCTACTTGGCGTCGCGCCCGCCGGCCGGGCTGGCGTTGAACCACGACTGATCGGTCGCGCCCTGGCGCATGACCGTCAGGCGGAGGAGATCCATCTCGAGGACGGCGAAGCCGCCGGTCGCGTAGGGCGTGCCGGAGAGGTTCCACAAGGAAGCGCCCACGCCGAGCTGAAAGCCCCAGGGCGCGCCGAGCGTCACCACCGGCGAGAGCGGGTAGCGGCCGTAGTCGCCGAGCCCCCACCACCGCGCGCCCACGCACGCGTCGAAGGCCACGCCCCACTGGCCGCGCGCGAAGCCGCCGGTGGCGAAGCGAGGGCCGATGGTGAGATCGGTGCCGAGTGTGAAGTAAGTGACGCTGCGGAGGATGCCGCCCACGACGAAGCTCTTCTTGGGGCTCGAGCCGACGCCGATGCTGGCGCTGAAGGCCGCGGCGCGGTCCATCGACTTGGTGACGTCGTTGCGCTCGAGCGAGTAGCCGCCGCCGACGGCGAGCCACGACGAGACGTCGGCGCGCGCAGCGCCTTCCCCCAGGAGGGTCGCCGCGAAGAGCGCGACGAGCCCCACGAGCGGGCGGAGACAGGACGCTGGCTTCAAGGTTCGCACCGAGGCCCGTGGCTACCACGAAAGGCCCGGCGTTGCCCAGCGTTCACGCCGCGCGGGTCGTGCCGTCGGTCGCGAGGTCGAGGGGCGGCGGGGCGCTCGGACGCTCGTGCGCGCGCTTTCGCACGTCGCGGATGCGCTCGACGACGATGCGCTTCACCTCGGCGTCGAAGAGGAGCGAGTTGTGCCCGCGCCCCTTCAAGACGTGATGCTCGCCGTGCGGATAGACGCCGCTCTCGGGGAGGACGACGCGATCGTGCGTCCCGACGATCGAGGTGTGCGGGACCTCGGGGCGCGCGCGTTCGCGGAGGCGCGTCAAGAGCGCGCTCCCCGCCTGCAGGTCGGCCCCGACGAGGAAGGGGAAGTGCTCGGCCGCAGGAGCGCCGCCGAAGGGGGCCGCGAGCGAGATGGTCTGCGCCACGCGCGAGTAGCCGCCGAGCTCGTCGACGTACCAGCGCGCGACGAGCCCGCCGAGGCTGTGCCCGACGAGGTGCACGCGTGCGCCCTGCGGGATGTTGTCGACCATCTTGGCGAGGCTCAGCGCGATGCGGCGCACGCCCACGCCGGGGAGATGCGAGAACGTCGCCACGCGCCCGGAGACCTCGCGCTCGATCGCGCGACGCATCGGACGAAACACGCCGGCGCTCGCGAGGAAGCCGTGCACCAGGATGACGACGTCTTCGCCCGAGCGCGTGTCGGGGAGCACGGGGGCGATGTCGCGCGGCAGGAGCACCGCTTCGCGCAGTGTCGCCAGCGCCTCGATCCCGAACCACTTCGCGGCCGCGAGCATTCCCTCCTAGAAAGCACATTCCATGCGCGCCGCGCCACTTTTCGCCGTATAGAGGGGCTCGTGACGAGCAACACCTACAGCGACCCCATGTACCGACATTTCGTCGAGGTGGGCGAAGCGGACATCGACATGCTCGGCCACGCGAGCAACCTCGCTTATCTCCGGTGGGTGCAGGACGTCGCCGTCGCGCACTCGGAGGCGGTGGGGCTCGACTACGAGGCGTACGCGCGGCTCGGTGCGGTGTTCATCATTCGCCGTCACGAGATCGACTATCTGCGTTCGGCGTTACGCGGTGACCGCCTCGAAGTGCGAACGTGGCTGGGCAGCGTGCACGCTGCGAAGTGCGAGCGTCACACCGAGATCGCGCGCGTGAGCGACGGCGTCGTCCTCGCCAAGGCGTGCACCATCTGGGGCTACGTCGACACGCGCACCGGGCGCCCCACGCGCATCCCGCAAGAGATCTACACCGCCTTCCAACGCGAGCGCGCACGCCGCGCGGAGACGACCTCATGAGTGACACGGACGCAAAAGCCCCCCGCGACCCCGTCGACGCTGCCCGTTGGGACGCAGTCGAAGAAGCGACCGAGCTCCTCCACGAAGAGCGCTTCCGCGAGGCGCTGGTGCTCCTGCGCGACGTGCTCAAGGCCGACAGCGAGAACGCGTACGCGTTCTACTTCAGCGGCGTGGCGCTCTTCGAGGTCGGCGAGCTCGAGCCGGCGCGCGACGCGTACCGCGCGTGCCTTCGCGTGGCGCCCAAGCACCTCGGCGCGCGTGTGGCGCTCACGCACGTGCTCCGCGCGCTCGGCGACTTGAAGGGGGCGATGCAAGAGGCCCAGGTCGCGCTGGCGCAGGCGCCGGACGACGGTGAGGTGCTCCACGCCACGGGGCTCGTGTACCTCGCGCGCGGCGATCACGTCGCGGCGAAGAAGTTCTTGAAGGCGTTCCTCGACACGAACCCGGAGTTCGAGGTCGCCGCCGAAGTGAGCGGCATGATCGAGCTCATCGACCGCGAAGGCGAGCTCAGCTAAGCGCTCACCCTGTTCGCAGAACCCCACCAGGGTGGGGTAGGGGCCCGAGTACGTTCGTCGGCTTGCCGACGAACGTCGGACTCGGGACACTATTGAGAGCAGTTTTCGAAGCGGAACTCGCCCGAGCCGAGGCACGTGCGCCCCTGCTGGTCGTAGGTCGCGTGCGGACAGGTGATCTGTCCCCAGACGCGGCCCGCCGCCACGCCCATGTTCGGGTTGTTGGCGTAGGAGACGGTGCAGTCGTCCTGCTTGAACGTGCCGGTGTCGCCGCGCTGGAAGACGGCGCGGATCCCCGCCTGGTCGGCCGGCGGATCGCCCGCGCGCGGCTCGAAGTGGCCGGTGATGGTGAGGCTCCCTTGCCCTTGGAGCGTCGCGCTCCCCGAGACCTGGAAGCCGGTCCCCTCGGTCTTCACCGAGCAGGAGACGCTCACCGACGCGCCGCTCTGCTGGTCGCCGTTGTCGACCGGGTGGAGCGTGTCGCCGATGACGACCCACGGGGTCGTGGCGAGCAGGCACTTGCCGGAGTCGTTCACCCCCGCCTCGTCGCCCGGGCCCATCTGGGTGTTCACCGTCACGCGCGGCGTCGCCGACGACGTGCTGCTGCAGCCGATCCCCAGGGCAGCCACGGCCACCGCACCCACGAGCGCCATCTTCACGAAGGTCATGCGCGTCTCCTCATTAGGCAAAGCCCATGGAGCATAAACGATTGCCCGCTTCGATGCGACTTTAAGCCTGCTTCGCCGCGGAGAAGCCCCGCTCGAGATCGGCCCGCAAATCGCCGGCGTCTTCCAGCCCGACCGAGAGGCGAATCAAGCCGTCGCCGATGCCCAGCGCGTGGCGCGCCTCGGCGGGGACGCTGGCGTGCGTCATGATCGCCGGGTGCTCCGCCAAGGACTCCACCCCACCGAGGCTCTCGGCGCAGACGAAGATGCGGAGCGCCTTCAAGAACGCGCTCGACGCCGGGACGCCCCCTTTGAGATCGAAGCTGATCATCCCGCCGGGCCCCTTCATCTGGCGCGAGGCGAGCTCGTGCCCAGCGTGGCTCGCGAGCCCGGGGTAGTGCACCCGCTCGACTTGCGGGTGCGACGCGAGCCACTCGGCGATCCCCCTCGCGCTCGCGACGTGTTGGCGGACGCGGACGCCGAGCGTCTTCAGGCCGCGGAGGACGAGGTAGCAGTCGAACGGGCTCGGCACGCCGCCGGCGGCCTTCTGCACGAAGCGGAGCTTCTCGCCGAGCTCGTCGTCGCTGGTGACGGCGACGCCGCCGACGACGTCGGAGTGACCGTTCAAGTACTTCGTCGATGAGTGGACGACGAGCCCCGCGCCGAGCGCGAGCGGCTGCTGCAAGATGGGTGTGGCGAAGGTGTTGTCGACCGCGAGGAGGATCCCTTTCGCGCGGGCGATCTCGGCCATCTTCGCGATATCGAAGATCTTGAGCATCGGGTTCGACGGCGTCTCGAGCCAGATCATCTTCGTAGAAGGGCGCAGAGCTTCGCGCACGCGCGCAGGATCGGAGAGATCGAGGAACGTCGCCTCGATGCCGAACTGCTTCATCACCTTGTCGAAGATGCGGAACGTGCCGCCGTAGACGTCGTCGCCGACGATCACGTGATCGCCGCTCTTCAGCGTGAGCAGCGTGGCCATCGTGGCGGCGCACCCGCTGCCGAAGGCGAAGCCGTGCTTGCCCCCCTCGAGCGCGGCGACGCACCCTTCGAGCGCGTCGCGCGTCGGGTTCCCTGCGCGCGAGTAATCCCACCCCTTGTGCACGCCCGGTCCGTCTTGGACGAACGTGCTGGCGAGGACGATGGGGGTCATCACGGCGCCCGAGACCGGATCGGGAGCCTGGCCGGCGTGGATGCACAGGGTGTCGAGAGCGAGCTTGTCGTCGTGCATGGCGTCGCCCGCGCAAATAGCACAAGCGGCCGCCGGCGCCGACGGCGCTCAGCGCGGCGTGGGCCGCGCGAAGGCGAGGTCGCGCGTGACGCGTGCCGCGACGTCTTCCGCCCCTGCCGCGCGAAACGCCGAGGCGGCGCGCGCGGCGAACGCGTCGAGCGGAGTCTCGCCGGCTTCGAGGAGGAGCGCGGCCGGGCTCGTCGCACGACGCGGGGGCTCGTCGAGGATCGCGTGCGCCAGGAGCGCCGCGAGGGCGAAGCGATCGGCGGCGGCGTCGAGCCCTTCACCGCGCGCGAGCCACGGCGCGGCGTAGAGCAGGCTTCCGCGGAAGGCGCCTCCCGGCGGCGCGCTGTCGTCGCGGAACGTCGCCAGACCGAAGTCGACGAGCACGACGCGCGCGCCGTCCTCGCTCACGAGGAGGTTCTCCGGCGCGAGATCGCCGTGGCGCACGTCGAGCGGGCCGCTCGCGTCGCGCGCGCCGTGGACGGCGTCGAGCGCGCCGAAGGCAGCGCGCGCCGTCGCCGCGATCCAGGACGCGCGGGGTGCTCCCGAGCGCGCCGCGAGCTCGGCCGCGAACGTGGCGAGTGCGACGTGCTCCATCACGAGGAACGGCCCGTGCTCGTCGTCCCCCGCTTGCACGAAGCGCGGCGCGACGTGTGGCTCGAGCGAGAGCGCGGCGAGGACGCGCCCTTCGCGCACGAGGTCGGCGCGCGCCGTGGCGTCGCTCACCGCGCGGCGAACGAGACGCTTGCAGACTGCAATCGTCTCCCCACGGGTGACGAGGAACGTGAGCGTGGTGGCGCCTCGACCGAGGACGCGCAGAGCGAGGAAGCCTGCGGGAGGGGAGGGGACCGCGCCGTCGCTACCCGACGGCACCGCGGAGCTCCTCGAGAGAACCGCGCGCCCAGCGGTGAAGCTGGGCGACGCCCTTGGGGTGACCGACGGGGCTCGAACCCGCGACAGCTGGAGCCACAATCCAGCGCTCTACCAACTGAGCTACGGCCACCGAGAGGGGCACAACATAGCCGTACCGGCGCCCGTTGCAAGCGCGACGAAGCGCGCCCCGGGGCCGCGCGGCACGAGCGGTCACACCGGCCGTCAGAGGCCGATGCCGACGTGGTCCACGTGGAGAAGCGCGGTCGAGCCGTTCACCCGGTGGGAGAGGAGCGCGAAGCCCGTGTCCGACGTGTCGATGGCGACTTGGGCGTCGAAGGACACGCCGCCGGCGCTGTCGTCGACGCACATCCAACGTCCGAGCGGAGTCCCCGAGTCGTCGAAGCTGGCGAACACGCCGCGCCCGTCGCTGAGCACGCCGACAGCAGCGACGTCGTTGCCGTTGGCCGCGAGGCCGAGGCCGTATTTTCCGCCGAGCAGGTGAAGGATGGTGCTGGCGCTCTTCCCTTGGTCGTCGAGGCGCACCACGTAGAGCCCCGTCGCCGGTTGCCCTTCGTTCAAGAGAAGGCCGAAGCCGGTCGTCTTCTTCGCGAGCTGCACCACCGAGTGCCCCGCGTCCACGAACACCGAGCGTGTGCCGCTCACCGCGCCGGCGGTGCTCACCTTGGCGAAGCTCGTCTCGGTCTTGCCGTCGGTGCGCTTCCGTGACCAGACCACGGCGAAGTCGCTCCCCGTCCATGCCGCGCTCGCCGCGAAGGCCCCCGCCGCGCCGCCCGAGCCGGTGCCGAGGCTCACCGAGCCGGCAACGCCTCCGCCGGCGTCGATCATCTTGCCGACGACGTCGACGCCGTCTTTCCAAAGTGCGAGCGACTTCGAAGGCCCGCCGGCGATCACTGCGCCGACGGGGACGGGGTTCGCCAGCGGCGTCGAGCTCCCCGACGTCGAGCCGTCGAAGTGGTAGCGCTGGAGCACGAGCCCCCCGGAGGAGGCGACGAGGCTCACGATGGCCGAGGGCTCGCCCCCCGCCGATGCGACGCCGTCGACCGGCGTCGAGACGTTGGTCGAGTCGTCGTGGAAGGTGATGAGCCCGCCGCCGCCCGTCGACCAGGCGAAGCGCGACGTGCCGACGCTCCCCATGCGATCGAAGGTGGGGCTCGTCCCGGTGGCGGCGGTGAGCTCGACCGAAGTGCCGCCCGGCTTGGCGCAGGGGAGGTTGGGGACGTCGACGATGGTCACGCTCGTCGGGCCGCCGTCGTCGCCCGTTGCGCCGTCCTTCCCGCCGCCGCCGCCGTCGTCGCCGCCCGGTCCGCCGTCCTTGCCGGTGGTGCTGCCGTCGCCTCCTGCGCCCGAGTCGTTTCCGCCCAAGTTGGCGTGCGGCAGATCGGCGGACGAGCACCCGCCGGCGAGGCCGGCGACCGTGAAGAGCGAAACCAGAGGAAGGAGGAGAAGGCGAGAAGTTCGTTTCATTGCGAGGGGACGCAGTCGTAGGTGGCTTTCCAGTCGGTCAAGGTCGGAGCGGATTTCAGATCGGTCGACGGAGAGCCGTACGCGTCCATCTGGAGGCACTCGTACTGCGCCTTCGGGAGCCCGCCGAGGCCGGTGTAGAGATCGACCGGGCACGAAGCCGTCGCCGGGCTCTGCGTGGTGGCGCAGTTCTGGGTGTTGGTCGGCGTGCTCTGCGCCGTGACGAGCGCCGCGGGCGAAGAGCCGCTCGTGACCGGCGTGAGCGCGACGCACACGCCGTTGGTCGGCGCGAAGCTGCGGAACCGGAAGGCGATCTTCGAGTCACTCGGCTCGGTGCTGTCGTAGCCAAAGAGGCGCCACGTCGCTTGCGAGCCCGAGGGGCACACGCCGTCGAAGACGCGCGTCTGCGTGAAGGGGGCGTACACGGTGGAGGTGATGGCAGTGCAGGAGTCGACAGGGTTGTCCTTGGTGACCGTCCAGTTGTTGTTCTGGTTGCACTCGGTGAGGCTGCCGGAGGTCGCCGTCGTGTACGACACGGTGACCTTCACGTAGTCGACGGTGGCGGTGGTCGGTGTTGTCGTGCTGTTCGCGCTTCGTGACGCTCCGACCTGCACGGTGAAGGTGCCGTCGGCGAGGCTGGTCGAGGTCACGCTGCCGGCGTTGATGGTGTCTTGCACCACCGTGGCCGTCGTCGGCGGCGAGGTGCCACCGCCACCCGAGGTGACCGCGGTGGTGAGGGCCGACGCGCCGGCGAAAGGCTGGAGGGAGAGGACCGCCGTCCCGTTGGCCGCCGAGACGTTCCACTTCGACTCGACGACGACCGACGAGATGGTCGCGCCCGCCGGAATGCTGATGCCGAAGTTGCCGTAGGTGACGGTCGACGAAAGGTACGTCGAGTAGACGACGGTGACTTTCACGTAGTCGACCGAGGCGGTGAAGGCGGTCCCTCCCGCGTTCAGCGTGGCTCTCAGCTTCACTTGGAAGTTCGCGTCGGTCAGGTCGGCCGGGGTGACGCCCGAGTTCACCGTGTAGCTCACGGTGGTGTCGCTCGTCGGGGGGCCCGCCGCCGGCGTCGTGAGCTCGCTGCCGAGGCCGGTCGCGCCGCCGCCGATGTACGCCTGGACGCCGAGCACCGCGGCGCTGTTGTTCGCGGTGTCGACCTTCCAGCGGGCTTCGGTGGTCACCGACTCGATGGTCGCCGTCGCGGGAATGGAGCCGAAGCCGAAGTTCTGGAACACGAGCGTCGAAGGGGTCGCGCCCGTGTTGTAGGTGACCGAGACCTCGACGTAGTCGATGGACGCTGTCCACGACGTGAGGATGGTGTTGGTCCCAAGCGCCGCTGTGACTTGAATGCTGAAATTGGCATCGCTGAAGCTCGTGTCGGTGAGCCCCGTGATGCTCGGCGTGCTCGTGTCGACGGTGAGCGTCGTCGACGGGTTCGTCACCGTCTTGGCGGTGCCGATGGGGGTCGCGCCGGTGTAGGCCTGATAGCTGATGCTCGCCGCCGCTTCGGAGGCGCTCCCCTTCATCTTCACGTTGATGCTCAGGCTGGCGATGGTGTCGCCCGAGGGGATGCCGAAGCCGAAGTTCTTGAGGACGAGCGTCTGCTGCGCCGCGGTCGGCGTCGTGTAGGTGACGCGCACGGCGACGTCGTCGACGAAGATCGTCGCGCCGGCGGCGGAGTTGTTACGCCCGCCGCGCACGCGAACGAACTTCGCGCCGGTGACGTCGGTGACGTTGAGGTGCGCGGCGGCGATCTGCGCCGCAGTGACCGAGAAGGTCTGCGTGCCGGTCGTGGTCGTCAGGTTGCTGTTCGTGAACTCGTACGCGAGCTCTTTGCCGAGCCCCGAGCCGCCCGTTGCCGAGCCGCCGTAGATGCCGATGCCGCCGGTGTTGTTGGCGTCGGTCGCGCTCTGCGACCAGGTGACCGAGACGTCGATTTGGGTGATGGTCGCGTTCGCGGGGATCGCGCCAAAGGGGAAGCCGCCGACGAAGAAGATCGAGTTGTCGTTACGTCCCGGCGTCACCGCGGCGACGCCCGAGCCGTACACGTTCTGCGGGTTGTTCCAGCTCGCGCACGAGCCGCTGACGCAGCCCGTCGCGGTGTTGCTCGTGCCGTCGCTGTAGGTGCTGGCCCCCGGAAGGCTCGTCGCCGAGGAAGCGCCGGGGGTCAGGGTCACCGATGCCGAGGCGCCGGAGTCGGTCTTCGAATAGGAGTTCGAGGCGCTGGTCCACGATCCCGCGGTGCTCGCCGTCGGCAGCTTGGTGCTCGTGCTGAGCACGGCTGCCGGCGTCGCCGTGGCGTAGGTGCTGTTCGCCGTCGTGCCGTAGGCGTTGGTGGGGTTGGTCCAGCCGCCGTTGGTGTTGGCGGTGGCGGTCTGCACGGCGGACGTGGTGGCGAGGGGGAGCGTCGTGTTCACGCCGTCGGCCGCGTAAGCGTTCGTCGTGCTCACCCACGACCCGGCCGACACCGTCGCGGTCGGGAAGTAGTCGGTCGTCGTCGTCGACGGCGCCGCCGGCGGGTTGCACATGACCGAGCGCGTACCGTTGGGGAAGAGCCCGCTCGGGATGTTCTGCGACTCGCACGTCCCCGGTTGAATCGTCGTGGCCGTCGTCATGGCCAAGATCGTCTTGGTCATGTCCGGGTTGTTGTCGGGGAACTGCGGCGAGTTACCGGGGAAGACGTAGCACTTCACCCCCGGCGGGGCGGCGACGGTGCCGCGGTTGCACACCGTCATGTGGCGATCGCCGCTGGCCATGCTGCACGTCGGCGGCGCGGTGATGTCGATGCCGGTGCAGGCGCCGGACGCCGCGGGATCGAAGGCGACGCAGCCGTTCGTCCCATTGAAGCCGCAGTGCATGTCGAACTGGCAGGCCTCCTGACAGACCTGCGTGGTGTTCGTGGAGGTGCATCCGCTGCAGCTGTTGGCGGGATCGTTCCCCTTGCTCTGGAAGCCCGGAGGTACGTTCGACGTGGCGAGCGACGGCCAACCGTACCCGGTGATGCTCGTCGTCGAATCGCCGGTGAGCGCGGCGTCGGGGCTGTCTTGGAAGTTCTGGCAGTACGGGTTGCACGGGTTGTCGGTGCACGACGTCGACGACCCGCCCACGGTGAGGCCATGAAGGAGTGAGCCGCCAAGCTCACCGCTCGGCGCCGGCGACGATGTCGGCTCCGGCGCGACGACGCTGTACGCCGGCTTCGACCCGTCGGTGAAGCACGAGCTCCAGTAGCCGTCGTGGCACGTCATCGTCCCCGGCGCGCAGTCGACGATTCCGTCGTGCATGCCGAGCTCGACCGCGCACTGCGCCGTCTCCCCTTCGAGGCTGCATTTGCCCGAAGGGGTAGGGAGCGTGGGGTTGCCGCTGCTGGCGGCGGACGAGGGCTGGTCTTTGCTGCACCCTGCGCCGACCAAGGTCGTGGCGAGCAGGATCAGCGCGCCTGCGACGATGCGAGGCCGGATCATTCGGGGGTGCCTCCGCGGGAGCTCAAGGGCCATAGCTCCTGTGCACGAGCCGCGCCGCGCCTTGGGGGGCGAAAGCTCCGTGTGATTTCAATCAACTGAACGATTTCTACCGTACCCGAGTCCCGTACCGACTCGCTAGCCCTTGCGGGGTTCGCACTTCTTTGCGGACGGTCACTCGACTGACCACTCCGGTCGCCGGCTTCCCGCGCTTGGTTCCCGCGCTCTTCGAAACGGACGTTTCAGCCGATTTTGGGCCAGCTCAGCTTGGCCCCCTGCGCGGCGAGCGCCACGTCCGGATCGTCCGGGCGCCGCGCGATTTCCGGGGTCGCGCCGTGGACGAGCCCGGCGATCGCCGCGGTGAGCCCCGACTCGAGCGCCACGAGATCGTAGCCCCCCTCGAGCACGAGGGCCACGCGGCCGCGCGCCGAAGCGTCGGCCTGCGCCGCGAGCTTGGCCGCCATCCAGCCGAAGGCCTCGGCCGAGAGCTCCATCTCCGCCAGCGGATCGCGCTTCGACGCGTCGAACCCCGCGCTGATCAAGACGAGGTCGGGCGCGTACGCCTCGGCGACCGGCAAGATGACCCGTTCGAAGGCAGCCCGGTAAGTGGCGTCGCCGCCGCCGGCGGAGAGCGGCACGTTCAGCGTGTAGCCGGTCCCTTCCCCCTCGCCGCGCTCGTCGACCGCGCCCGTCCCTGGATAGAAGGGATATTGGTGCGTCGAGGCGTAGAGGACGCCGGGATCCGAGAAGAACATCTCCTGCGTCCCGTTCCCGTGGTGCACGTCCCAATCGACGACCAGCACGCGGGAAAGCCCGCGCGCCCGCGCGTGCGCCGCGGCGATGGCGACGTTGTTGAGCAGACAAAAGCCCATCGCCTGACCGGGGCGCGCGTGATGTCCCGGGGGCCGCAGCAGCGCCACGCCGCGCGGCACCGGGCCGTCGATCATGGCGTCGACGAGCGCGACGAGCCCGCCGGCGGCGAGTCTGGCGGCGTCGACGCTCCCCGGAGCGACGTAGGTGTCCGGATCGAGGTAGGTCGTTTGGCCGCGAAAGGCCTCGAGCTCCTCCACGTATTGGGCGTCGTGAACCCGGGCGAGCTGGTCGGCCGTCACCTGCCGGGCGGCGATGGGGCTCCAAAGGACGCCGCGCGTCTCGCTGACCGCAGCCCGCGCCGCGGTGAGGCGCTCCGGTCGCTCGGGGTGGTAAGCGGGGGGGGCGTGGGCGTCGAAGGCCGGGTCGTCGACGAGAAGCGCAGGCCGAACGGGCGGCGGAGCGGCCTTCGCGCCACCGTCGAGCCCCTGCTCGTCTCCCGCCTCACGTCGCCCCTCAGCCATATCTTTTTCCGAGACGGTTGCCGCACTTGGCGGGCGAATGGTAGCGTGCCCACGCGACCCCCGAGCGGTGTCCCGCCTCGCAGCACATGGCGAGATCCCCTCGCGGATCGAATGACGCTGCCTCGTCTCGGGGCACCACGAGGCACCGCCATGGCGCGGTGTCGTGTTGAGGGGAGGCCTGAGGGCGCATGCGAACGAAGATCATCGCGGTCAACGCCGTCATCGTAGTCTTGATTGGGCTACTTTCCTTCGTTCTCGTGCGGTCGGCGCTCGTTTCCGCCGCCAGCAACACGACGCAGCTGCAAAACGACGCCAAGCACGAAGTGCAGTCGGCGGCGGCGCGGCTCCAGCTCGACGGGCTCCGCACCGAGCGCTGGCTCGCGGCCAAGGCCACCGAGTCGGCGACGATGGACGTCATGTCGAAGTCGAGCCCCGCGGCGCGCGGCGACGCGGCCACCGTGCTCTGCGACGCCGTCCTGAGCGACGCGAAGAAGTCGCCCGTCTTCGCCGGCAGTTTGCCGTCGTTGGTGGTGCTCGTCGACGCGCAAGGCAAGACGATGGGCCGCAACGGCTCGACGCTCGGTCGCGGCGACGACATGTCCGCCTACGCCGGCCTCAAGGAGACCCTCACGACCGGCCACACCGGCTCGGACGTGTGGGTCAACGCCGAGCACAACGATCAGTACCTCGCCTCGTACGCCCCGGTGCGCAACGAGCAGGGGCGCGTCATCGGCGCGATCGCCGCGGGCTTCACCCTCACCGACGAGCTCTCGCGCGTGAGCGAGGCCACCACCGGCCGCCCGCTCAAGCTCGTGCTCCTCGAGAAGGACAACGCCTCGGTGGTCTCGAGCTCCGCGGGCGCGAGCGACGCGCTGAACGCCGCGGTCGCCGGTCCGGCCAAGGAGACGATCAAAGGCGCGCTCACCCAGGGTCACCCTGCGGTCGCGCAGGTCGACGATCTCCTCATCGCCGTCTCGCCCATCGAGGGCTTCGGCGACGGCAAGCGGTCGGCGGTCATCAGCTCGAAGCCCGCTTCGCTCATCGAGAACGTCGGCGGCATGCTCATGCCGCTCATCGGCGGTGCGTCGGTGCTCGGCCTCATCCTCGTCGTCGTCGCCGGCTGGTTGCTCGGTAGCTACATCACCGGCCCCATCACCGTGCTCGAAGAGGGGCTCCTCGCCATCCTCAACGGCCAGACCGACAAGCGCTTCAGCATGGACCACCCCGACCTCGGGGGTCTCGCCTTCCGCATCGACCAGCTCTTGAACCAGTTGATGGGCGTCGAAGAGGACAACACCGACGCCGAAGGGCGCGTGTCGAAGGCCCCCACCGCGGCGAGCTTCAAGGACGCGATGTCGGTCGACCGCGGCGCAGGCGGCGGCGGCGACGGCGCCGAAGGGATGGACCCCGCGGCGCTCGCCGCGCTGGCGAACGAGCCGGTCGACGCCTACTACGCGCGCATCTACGGCGAGTACATCGCGGCGAAGAAGGGCTTCGGCGAGCCGACGGATCACATCTCGGACGCGGCGTTCCGCAGCCGCATCCAGGGCATGGAGCAGGAGGCGAGCCAGAAGTACGGCAAGCCGGTTCGCTACCGGGTTCAGACGCGCGGGCGCGAAGTCATCCTGCTGGCCATTCCGCTGGGCTGAGGCTCCGGTAGCGAACCTTCACTCTTGTGGGCCTGCTCGGCCCCTCGCCGCTCTGCGGCGAGCCTCCCCACGCTTTGCTGACGCAACGCCTTTCGCCTCTCGCGAAAGGCGAAGGCGGCGGGTCGGGCGAGGGCGTGGCTTGCACACGGGCGTTGTGGGGTCGCTGGAACGGAGCGACGGGAAGCTTGTGCGCGCGTTGGGGGTTCGCTGGGAACGAGCCACGCGTAGCGCAGCGCGGAGGCTTTTCGGCTTTTCGTGACGTCGAAGGTGGCGGCGGCGCCAAGGTGGGTTAGTTTGCGCGTGGCTTTTGGGGCCCGCGCGGCACCCGGTGATTGAGGAGAAGCGTCACGATGGGTTTGTTCGATCTGTTCAAGGGGGGACCTAAGACCGAGAAGAAGAAGCCGGCATCGGAGAAAGAGGCGGCCGCGGCCAAGTGGGCTGATCGCGCAGGAGACAAGCGCGCGCAGAACTACGATCGCCAAGAAGCGCTCGTCGCCCTCGCCGAGATGCGCACCGCCGAAGCGGTCGCCGCGCTCCTCCGTCGCTTCACCTTCGTGACCGATCCTTCGATCACCGACCAGGAAGAGAAAGAGATCGCCTTCCAAGGGATCCTCGCCGCCGGCGAAGAAGCCGTCGCCCCCGTGCGCACGTTCGGCGAGAACGCCGAGAGCCTCGCCTGGCCGATGAAGATCTTGAAAGAGCTCCTCGAAGAGGACGCCTACGTCGAAGAGCTCCTCGGCTTCCTGAAAGAGTGGGACACCGAGTACGCGAAATTCATCGATCCCAAGATCCAGCTGCTGGTGGCGCTCGAAGAGCACAAGCACCCGAAGATCCGCGAGGCGGTGAAGCCCTTCTTGGAGGACGTGAACGAAACGGCGCGCTTCCACGCCGTCGGCGCGACCTTCCACCAAGACGATCCCTCCGCCGCCGCCGACCTCGCCAAGATGTTCCCCGAGGAAGAGAGCTTCCGCGTGAAGAATCGCTTGGCCGAAGGGCTCGCGACGCGTGGCTGGGCAGTGCCGGAAGATGTCCGTGCCGGGGTCCAGGGCGCGCTTCCGAACGGCTATTACCTGGACGGCGACAAAGTTCGGAAGCGCGCCTAGCGCGGCGGGCGCGAAGCGGCGCGGCCGGCCATGCGCCGCGCTTCGCCGCCTGTCACCCTAGTGGGGCTGCGCCCCCTCGCTCGGTCGCTCACGCTCCCTTCGCGAGCCTCCCCGCCATCGCTGCGCGAAGCGTTTCCTCCCGTCGGAGATCGCGAAGCGTTTCGTGCAGTGTGCACGAAACGCCTTTGGCGCCCCCCCAGCCTCGTTCTCGACAGGCACCTCAGCTTCCCTGGCGCCACGCTTCGTCCTGCGTGGCCCGCGTCGCCCGCGTCCGCTGTCGCGAGGTGCGCGTGCAACGCTCCTCCACACGCGTCCGCCACCAACGCCTTACGCGACCCAGCGGAACGTCCTGGCAGACCGCAAACCGCCTTTCGTGCAACGCACGAAAGGCGTCGCGTCAGCGAAGGCGGGGGAGGCTCGAAGCGCGTAGCGCTTCGAGGGGGCGCCAGCCCCACCAGGGTGGGCGACCCACGCCTCGGCGCACCGAGCGCGACCCCCGTCGCCTCGCGCCGAGCGCGCTCCCCGCCGATACAAAAAGGAAACGGCCACGTGTGCCTTGCACACGTGGCCGTTGCCGATCGCCGACGCGACAAGCGCGCCCGCGCCGAGTCGCGCCCGCTCCTAGTCGCTAATGTGAGGATGCGTCGGGAGCGAGAAGCCCACGGCGATCGTCATCATCTGGTTGAACTTGAACGTGCGGTCTTGGTCGTCGACCTTCTGATCGGGGAACTTGTTGTTGTTCCCTCCGCCCGCCTGATCGAAGCCGGCGCGGTTCCACGAGAAGGGGAGCGCGCGGTATTCGAAGCCGAGCGAGATCATGCTCGACAGGTAGAGCGAGAGGCCGAGGCCGAACGTCGGCGAGAGCGCCGTACGCGAGGCCAACGCGAAGGACTTCGGATCGGTGCAAGCCGGTTGGCCGCCCGCGCCGCAGTCGCCGCGCTCCTGCAAGCCCACGAAGGCGAGGCCCGCGTGCGCGTAGAGGTCGGTGTCGACGAAGATCTTCTGGAAGATGGCGAGCTTCCCGCGGAACGGCGTGAAGGTGAGCTGCGGAGCCGCCACCCACTGCATCTTGGCCGTTTGATCGGCGAAGGCGGCATTGCCGGTGCCGTCGGGGTTCTTGTGGTTGACGTTGATCGCCGTGCGGCTGTTGCGGATGGCGACGTTGTCGACCTGGTCGGTGAGGTCCGTCGTGATGCTGACCGCGCCGTAGCCGCCCCACACCCCGAGGCCGAGCCAATCGGTGATGTTGTACTGGAGGCGACCGCCGGTGACGATCGTGCGGCGGTACTCGTCGAGGAGGGTGAACGAGACCGTCGGAGCGACCTCGAAGCGTCCCTCGCGGTACAGGCGGAGCTTGCGCACCGCCGGCGCGCCGGCGAGGGGACCCGTGAGCTGGATTTCTTGAGCGCTGGCCGTCGACTCCGTCGCCGCCATCGTGCCGAACGCCGCCGCGAGCGCGAGCGCCGCGCCGGCGAGCCGAGCCGAGACCGAGCGCATGACGCCCGACCCGAACGCGCGTTGTGCCGTGAGGCCTTCCATGTCTCGCGTCCTCATTTGGGCAACCGGTATTCCCAGCTGAACGGAATGAAGATGCTCACTCCGATCTGGGCCTGGACGTTGTTCGTGAGTTTGTTGTCACCGAACCAGGTGTTCTTGTCCTGGAGCTGCGCCTGGGTCTTGCCGACCAGCGACTCGGTGCTCTCGAGCTTCTCGTTGTAGATGTAGTCGCGAATCTCCATCGTCGCTGCGAGCCAGCGATTCAAGAAGATGCGGAGACCGAAGCCGGCGTTGAACGCGATCTTCGGCTCGAACGAGAAGTTGCGGTTGTCGGGGTCGATGACCGGGATCGGCCTTGTCGAGATCGCACCGACGCCGGCGACGAGGTAGCCGTCGTAGTGGAAGATGAAGTCGCTGAACCCGGCGAACTTGCCGTACATCGGCACGTACGTGAAGTTCAGCGCTCCCGACCACTGGTACTCGTTGAGCGGCACTGCGACGCGCGTCGCACGGCGATTCTGGAAGTTGAAGTCCGAGTCGCCGTTGAGGCCCGCGTAGAAGTTACCGTTCACCCCGACCGCGAGGACGTTCGAGATGTAGTAGTTGATCGCGAGCCCAGGCCCCGGGTGGCTGACGAACTGGTCGTTCAGCGTGAAGCCCCAGTAGGGGTTCACCTCGAAGCGGTGGTTGCGGAGCGCGTAGATCTGCTGGACGGCGTAGATCTCGGCGTTGACCGTCTTGCTCTGCGCCTTCTTGATGTCCTCGGCCTTGGGACAGGCCGAAGGATCGATGTCGCAGATGCCTCCACCGCCTGCAGCGCCGGTGTCGCCGCCCGCAGGGGGCGTCGCCGGTTGCGCGGGCTGATCGAGCTCCACGTCACCGCCCGCAGCAGCGCCTGCGGGGGGCGTCGCAGCCGGCTGATCGAGCTCGATCTCGCCTCCTGCAGCCGCTCCACCACCTGCAGCTGCGCCCGCCGGCGGCTTGGCCGGCTTCTTCTTTTGGGCGAGTGCGCTCGTCGAAACGAGCAACAACCCCGTCGCGAACAACGTCGCGACGAAGCGGGCACGCGACGAGCGTGCGAGCTCGGCGAGCGACCTTCGTTTGTTCCCCGCGGGCGACGAGCCCGAGGGCCTAGCCTGCTTCATCGGTACCCCTTCCGCTTCCACTCCACGCACGTCCACCGTTTCGCCATTTGAGCAGAAATTGGCCGAGGTGCGCAACGTAAGTATTTAGAACAATTGGGGAATCAGGCTTACGGCAAAAGTGCCGCGGACTATACCATGCGTGATTTCAGCCAATCAATATCAATCGGCCCAGAGGACCCTGGGGACGTGGGGGAGACGTCGTCGCCCGCCCGTCCTTGCAAAATCCACGGGATTTTCGACCTGCGCTACGCCGCCTCGGCTTCGTCGTCCCCCTTGCCAAAAAGAGCTTCCACGAACTCCTCGGCGTCGAATTCGCGGAGGTCCTCGGCCCGCTCCCCGAGACCGATGTACCGGACCGGGAGCTTCAGCTCGTCGCAGATGCCGAGGACGATGCCCCCCTTGGCGGTGCCGTCGAGCTTGGTGAGAAGGATGCCGGTGAGGTCGACCGCGTCTTTGAACATCTGCGCTTGCGTGAGCGCGTTCTGTCCGGTGGTCGCGTCGAGGACGAGCCACGTCTCGTGCGGTGCGCCCTCCATCGCCTTGGCCACGCTCTTTCGCACCTTCTTGATTTCGTCCATGAGCGGCGACTTCGTGTGGAGCCGCCCGGCGGTGTCGATGAGGAGGAGCGACGCGCCCGCTTCTTTGGCTTTGGTCGTGGCGTCGAAGGCGACCGCGCCCGGATCCGCCCCCTCTTTGCCGCGCACCACCGTGGCGCCGACGCGCTTCCCCCACACCTCGAGCTGCTGCACCGCGGCCGCGCGGAACGTGTCGCCGGCGCCGAGCATGACCTTGGTCTCGTCGTTCGCGAACTTGGTGGCGAGCTTGCCGATGGTCGTCGTCTTGCCCACGCCATTCACTCCGACCATCAACACCACCGTGGGCTTGGATCGAAGCGCGAGACCGCCGCCTTCGAGCGAGAGGATGCGCGTGGCTTCGGCGCGGAGGGCGGCCCACACGGCGTCGCCGTCGGCGAGCTCGTTCTTCTGGAGCTTCTCGCGGAGGCGCTCGAGGATCGCCTGCGTGGTCTTCACCCCCACGTCGCTCGTGAGCATGACCTCTTCGATCTGCTCGAGGATGGCCGGGTCGATCTCTTTCTTGCCGCCGAAGAGGGCGGTGAGCTTGGCGATGAACCCGCCGCGCGTGGCCGTCAGCCCTTTGCGGACGGCAGCGACGTCCCGCTTCTTCGCCGGCTTGGCGGAGGGGGTCGGCTCGGCGCCGGCTTTGGCCGCTTCGGGCTCGCGCCCCTTGGCCGAAGGGGGAGGCGCCTTCGCCTCGGGGGCGGCCTCACCCTTGGCCTTCGCCTTGGCTTCGGGCGTGGCGCTCGGCGGGAGCGAGCCCTTCTTGCTCGGCGCTTGCTCCTCGGGCAGAGCCGCCGTCGGCTTCTTGCGTAGAACCAGGAACGCGATGACCGCGATGATCGCGACGACCGCGATCCAAACGAACGGAGAGTCCATCGGTCGCTCCTACCTGCAGTGCGCTGCGGGCCGGGCAATGTAACGAGCCGGGGCTCGCCCCGTCAACGCGCCTTCGGGGGGCGGAGCCGCTCGACGTCTTCTTCCAACTTGGCGTCGACGTCGGTCGGGCCGAAGGCGGCGCGCTCGACCGCGTCGGCCCACCGCGCGACCTCGCCTTCGCCGGCGGCGTTGCGTACGTGGCCCGGCGTCGGTTCGGGGCGCACGTCGAAGGGCTTTCCCCGGCTCCGCGCCCACTCGACGAGGCGGTCGAGGAGCGCGCGCCTCCGCGACACGAGGGCGATCGACAGCTCCCCCGCCGGCGGGAGAGGCCGCTTCAGCGAGGCGTGGAAAGGGGCGTCGACGACGAGCGAGGCGCCGGCGAGCGACGGCGCGTCGGTGCCGAGCGCGAAGCGCCCTTCGTCGTCGGTCCACGCCGTCGCCGCGTGGGTCGCCGCGGTGAAGCCGGTGACCTCGACGGCCACGCGCGCCTTGGCGATCGGCGCGCCGTCGTGGGCGTCGACGATGCGCCCCTTCCATCCGCGCTCTCCTTCGCCCGCTGCGCGCACGACCTCGATGCGCGGCCCGACGCGCACCTCGCGCTCCGCGGTCTTCGGCGCGACGTTCACGTCGCGGCGTCGCGATACGCGCCCGAGCACGAGGAACGCGAAGAGCGCCGCCGCCGTCGCGACCAAAGGGAGCTGCCGCCACGGGCTCGGCCCGCGCACCGGGACGTCGATGGTGAGCGCGTCGGTCGTCTCGAACCACGGCGCTTCGGGGAGGTACGCGAGATCGAGGTGCACGACGCCGGTGGGGGTCGCCGAAGGCGGCGCGAGGAACGAAGCGACGACGCGCGCGTGACCTTGCTCGACCGATCCTGCGCCCACCGGAGCGTCGTCGAGCCGTGCTTCCACCGCGCCGCTCGGCACGTCACCGCCGCGCCACGTCGCGTGCACGGGGATGGGGATGCCGTCTTCGGGGGCGGCGGCGGCGAGCTTCTCGTCGAGCGCGAGATGCACGCGCGCGTGGCGTTCGACCGACGCGACGTGCGAGCCCGCGCTCGTCGCGCTGTCACCGGCGAACGCGAGACGCAGCTCCCCCGCGCCCGGCGCCCCCACGCGCGTCGGATCGAGCGCGAAGCGCGCGCGCCCCGAGGTGTTGGTGGTGGCGCTGCCGAGCGGTGTCCCTTGCTCGTTGGTCAACGTGAGAAGGAGGCTCTGCCCCGCGCCCCCCGCGCCGTCCTCGTCGACGATGGCCACGGCGTCGAGCACGAGAGCTTCTTGATCGAGCGAGAGGACGCGCGGCTCGGGATCGAACCGCAGCTGGAGCGAGCGCGCCGCGAGGTCGATGCTCACGTCGGCCTTGGCGGCGTCGAGCAACGCCGACGCGTTCGAAGCGAGGTGCGCGGCGTAACGATCGACGGGGAGGGCGAGCTTCACGCAGAAGCGACCGGCCTCGTCGGCCTTCGCCACGACGGTGTGTCCGTCGTCGACTTGAATCGGCGGGCCCGCCTTCTCGCCGCAGCCTCGCGGCGCGCTCGCCGCGTCGAAGTGGACGCTCTGCGCGCTCTCTCCGCGCGTGAGCTCGACGAGCACCGACTCACCGACGAGCGGCTCGCCGGCGTCGTCCGCGAGCGTGCCGCTCAAGACGAGGTCGCTCCCCGCCCGCGCAGCGCGCGCTTCGATCCGCGCGGCGCCGTGGAGATGCACGAGCGGTCCCCCGACGCGTGAAGGATCGAAGCTGGCGGGGTTGTCGCCCCTCCGCGCCGCTTGCGCGCGTGCGTCGTGCGAGGTGGTCACGGTCGAGACCAGCGCGAGCACCGCGCACGCGGCGATGACTATTCGGCGCGCCGTCACGTCCAAATGTTCTGCATGCGAACGTCCGCGACCGTGTCGGGTCTTGGGGGGTCGGAGCGCGGCGTGCATCAGCGTACCTTCTGCGTGCGGTCTGCGTACGTGGCCGTACGTGGAGAAGACGAGCCTAACGTGCCGAAGCCCCAAGCGCCGATGGAGAAGGAAGGGAGTCTCGCGTTGAAGCCCTCTTGCGTGAAGGCGTCGCGTGATAGCGTAGATCCTGGCATGCTCGAGACCTCACGACGAGCCCGCGCGACGCGTTCTTTGCTCGCGCCCCTGCTCGCTCTCTGCGCGGCGCTCGCCGTGCTCCTCTCTTCGGCGGTGGCGGGTGCTGCCGACGCGCGCACGAGCTTCCTCGTGCAGCGCCTCCAGTACCCGCCGGTGGACGGAGTCGCCGACGACTTCCGTATCCGAACCAACGCCGCGCTCGCGCTCGGCGCGTCCGACAACGAAGAGGTCGTGACGCCGCTCTGTCAGGCGCTCTCGGATCCGAGCGAGATCGTGCGACAGGCCGTCGCCGCCGCGCTCAAGCGCCTGAACAAGTCGAGCGCGACGGGCTGCATCAGCTCGCGCCTCGACATCGAATCGAACGCCGCGGTGAAGCTACAGCTCACGCGCGCGCTGCAGGCGCTTCAGAGCTCGGCCCCCGCGTCGGGCGGCGGTAGCTCCGGCAATGCCGCGAACTACGTGCCAAAGAACGTTCCGAACGCGAAGTTCTACGTCGCGCTGGCCAACGTGACGAACAACACCAAGCGCCCCACGCAGGACATCGAGAACGTCGTCCTCGCCGCCATGCGCGACAAGCTCGAAGAGCTCGGCTCCTACCAAGTCGCGCCGATGAAAGAGACGCCCGAGGCCGCCAAGGCCAAGATGAAGCAGCGCAAGATGAAGGGCTTCTACCTCTCGTGCTCGGTCGACCACGAGTACACGCCGGCGGGGCGTGCAGCGAGCCTGCGCGTGAAGGTGAAGTGCGCGGTCTTCACCTATCCTGGGCGCGACCTTCGCGGTGAGGTCCCGGCCTCACTCAGCACCGACGGCGTCTCCCAGGGCGACAAGTCGACCGAGGACAACCTGACCCAAATGGCCGCCGGGCACGTCGTCGACCTCTTCGCGCAAAACGCTTCGGTCTTCTGACATGGCGCCTTGGATCTCGGAACCGCTGAACATCGAGCTGAACGCGCTTGTCGGTGCGCGACCCCCCCACCGCATTTCTTGCCTGGGGTTGCCGCGCGCTGGGAGAATGCTGCAGACTGCAATTAGTGGCTATGGGCCGGCGGCGTGCGCCGCTCGGGCCGTGCCCCCTTCGAGGAGAATGCGATGAGCCCCGCCGCTCCCGCCGCCGCCCCCGCACCGGCCAAGACCGGCCGATACCAGCGCAGTTGGAAGAACTACCTCCTCGACGCGCGCTTCCAGCTCAAATACACGGCGATGATCGTCGGCGTGTCGCTGTTCATCAGCGCGCTGCTCGGCACCTTCCTCTATTCGACCAACACCAAGCTGGTGCAGCAGAGCCAGCAGGTCGTCGACGAGAGCAAGAAGGTCTCCGACGTCGTGAAGATGAACATCAAGGACTCCTACGGGGACAACCCGGAGCTGGCCCAGGCGTTCAACTCGGCGTCTTCGGACCAGGACAACCGCATCCTCGCGCAGCAGCAGGCGCTCGTGACCCAGCAGCGCACCATGCTCTGGGCGCTCGTCGGCGGCCTCACCGTGATGGTCGCGATGATCGGCCTCCTCGGCATCTACTTCACGCACAAGGTCGTGGGGCCCATCTACAAGATGAAGATGCTCCTCCGCCAAGTGGGCGAGGGGAAGCTCACCTTCTACGGCAAGCTCCGTAAGGGCGACGAGCTCCAGGACTTCTTCGAGACCTTCTCGGCGATGGTCGAGCAGCTCAAAGATCGTCAGGCCAAGGAAGTGCAGATCCTCACCGACGCCATCGAAGACGCGAAGAGCGCCGGCGTGGGCGACGCGGCGATCGCCAAGGTCGTCTCGGTCCGCGAAGAGATGCAGCGCGCCCTCGAGAAGTGAGGCGCGCGGCTCGCCCCTGACGAGCGAGCTCGCATGGATCGCGCGGCGCGAGGACGAGCAGCCGAGGAAGCGGTCGCGCGCCACCTCGAGCGCGCGGGCTACGACCTCCTCGCGCGGAACCTGAGGCTCGGTCACCTCGAGGTCGATCTCGTGGCGACGAAGGGCGCGCTCGCCGTGATGGTGGAGGTGCGCACGCGCGGGAAGGGGGCCTTCGAGCGCGCCTTCGCGAGCGTGGCGGGGAAGAAGCGCGCGCGCCTCTTGATGGCGGCGGACCGTTTGTGGCGCTTTCACCTGGCGAAGACGCCGGGCGTCGAGCGCATGCGCATCGACGTCGCGTCGGTCACCTTCGACGACGACGGCGCGTCACATGTAGAATACATCGAAGGGGCGATCACCGCGTGAAATGACGAAGGGCCGAGAGGCGTACCTCCCGGCCCATCGCGCGCTCTCGCGAGCGCGTCGTCCGCAGTCGGTGCTCTCTACTTCGTCCCTTGCGGGCCCGGGCACTTCTGCGTGGTCGGATCGCAGGTCGCGGCGCACGCGTTGTTGCGGTCGTACTTCGTGCCGCTCTTGATGCAGTACGCGCCGGTGAGGCCGGTGTCGCCCGCGCCGATCGACGTCACGAGCTGCGTGCAGTCGAAGCCGTCGGGGCAGGTGCAGTAGTTCGCGCCGTCGTCGGTCTTGCCGTCGATGTTGGCGCAGCGGCAGGAGCAGTAGACCGCCTTGTCCGCCGTACGATCGGCGCACTGCGGAGCGACCGCCTTCGCCTTCTTCGGGTCGGCGGGGTTGCCTTCGATGGGCTTCGTCGGATCGCCCGGCACGGTGCACGCGCCGCTCGCGCCGGCGGGCGGATTGCCCGTGGTGTCCTGCCCATACTGGCAAGAGACGCGGCCTTGGAAGTGATTCACGAGGCAGAGGCGCGTCTGGCACTGGAAGCTCTTCGACTCGACGTTGACCTCGGCGGGATCGAACCCGTTGAAGTTCGTGTCGTACTCTTGCTCCGGCGTGCACGGATCGCCGACGCCCGTCGCCTTGCAGCCAGCGAGGCCGGTGGGACCCACGCCGAGCATCACGACGACGGCTCCGAGCCCGAGGCCGAAGACGCGCGCGATCACCTTGCGACCCTCACGGCGAGGGGGGAGGCTTTTGGAGGCGGAACGGCTCCAAGCGAACAGGTTCAGGATCATCTCGTGGGGTCTCCCTCGCTCGGGGCTCGCGGAACGAGCCGAGCACGGCGGCGGCGAAAAGCTAATCGAGTCGCGCGAAACCAGTCAAGCAGCTCGGACGGTCCACGAGGTCCCGCGTCGGTCTCAGTCCGAGGGGGCGCCGGGGGCGCGGCGGCAATTCGCCGTCGTCCGCGGCCTTCCTACCGTTGGTCGCGCGAGCCGGCGGGCCCCTTGGGTCGTCGGCGGTGGGGCGAGCGTGCGTGTGGCGAGACGAAGAGGAGACGTCGCGTCCGCCTCTTCCAGCGTGAAGTGTTCGGCGGCGGAGCGTGGGCCCCAAGCTCTCGTGCCGCGCGGAGTCTTTTGATCCCACGACCGAAGTGACGAGGGTTTGCCTTGACAACCCTCTTTCACTCTCCGTACCATCGCGCCGCCCGCCGGAGACTATCTTCCGGACTTTGTTGAGAAATTCGGCCGCGAGAATCGCGGCTGATTCTCCCGACTCTGCACTTCGTGATTCTTCGCCACCGCCTACCGAGAGACATCCAAGGAGCATGACGATGCGGTCCAGCCTGCGCTCAGCGAGCGTTTTCCTTTTGGCGTCGGCGGTGTGCCTGACCAGCGTCGGAGCCTCCGCGCAAAAGGGCAAACCGAAGAAGGGTGGCAAGCCGGCCGCGGCGCAGCCCGCCGCGACGGATGTCGAGCTCGACGCGCCGGCGACTCCCGCCACGGGCGCGGCCGGTGCGAAGCCGGTCGACAACTCGCCGCCGCCGCAAGCGGGGCAGATGACCGAGCAAGCGGCGCAGGCGAAGCGCCTCTTCGACGGTGAGAAGTGGCAAGAGGCGGCGCTCGCGCTCGACCGCGTCCGCAAGGGCGAGACCGGCGACGACGAGGGGAACAAGCAGCTCGCGCAGTACCACCTCGCGATCGCGCTCTACCGCATGAAGCTCTATCAAGCGGCGTACGCGATCTTCAGCGAGATCGCCGACAAGCCGAACCACCTCAAGTTCAACGAGACCTTGTTGTGGCTGTCGAAGCTCGCGACCGACCTGCCGGAGCCGGCGGACATCGTCGAGCGCGTCGGCAAGTACAACGACGCGCAGATCGAGAAGTTCAACAACTCGAACCAGCGCGATCTGTACTGGCAGCTCAACTACCTGCTCGGTCGGTACAAGTACCGGAACCGCCAGTACGAGGACGCGCTCCGCAACTTCGCCCGCGTCGGTCGCGAGTCGAAGTACTACGTGCAGGGGCAGTTCTTCAGCGGCATCAGCTACGTCCAGCTCCGCAAGTCGGTCCCCGCGGTGCAGTCGTTCCAGCGCATCGTCGGCGCGATCGACGAGGGCGTGGAAGGCGTCGAGGACGAGTCGCGCATGCGCGACCTCGCGTTCCTCTCGATGGCGCGCACGTACTACTCGGCGTCGGTTCGCCTCGACGAGAACAACTCGCCGACCATCGACTCGCAGAAGCTGTCAGCGGCGGTGAAGTACTGGAACCGCGTCGACGTCGCGAGCGAGTACTGGCTCGACGCGCTCTTCGAAGAGTCGTGGGCGTACTTCATGGCCGGCGACTACCCGCACGCGCTCGGCAACATCCACACGATCCAGGCGCCCTACTTCCCGAACTCGCACTATCCGGAAGCGGAGATCCTCAAGGCGGTCATTTACTTCTCGAACTGCCAGTACGACGACGCGCAGGTCATCGTCGCGCAGTTCCAGGGGAAATATCAGCCGATCTACGACGACTTGAACAAGCAGCTCTCGCGGTTCAAGGGCGATAACCAAGAGGAAGCCTTCTACAAGTTTCTCAAGGACGTGGAAGACGACAAGGAGAAGGGGACCAACAAGGCCGGTCTCACGCCGAAGACGAAGATCATCGTCGAGAACGCGCTCTCCGATCGTCAGCTCCTCAGGAACCTCGAGTACGTGAAGGCGCTCGACGACGAGACGGCGCGCTTCAAGGGGAAGCCCTCGACGTTCCAGACCTCGCCGCTCGGCAACGACGTCAAGGACTCGCTCCAGCTCGCCCGCGACCTCGCCGTCCGCAACGCCGGTCAGCTCGCGCGCGATCGCTACCAGCGAAACCTCGACGAGCTCAACGAGCACCTCCGCAACGGCGCGAAGATCCTCATCGACATCACCGCTGCGCAGCGTAACCAGCTCGACGTCGCCATCCAGGGGAGCCAAGTCACCCAGGCGGAGTCGAAAGCAAACATCGTGAAGCCCGACGAAGAGCACGTGATCTGGCCCTTCGACGGCGAGTACTGGCGCGACGAGCTCGGCTTCTATCGCCAGACCATCACCTCGAAGTGTGGGAGGTAGTTTGATGAATCCCGTTCTCGATTCGACCCTTCGTCGCCTGACGGCGGCGCTCTTCGTGGGGGCCGTCGCGCTCTCCTCCGGCAACGCCTTCGCCGCCGAAGCCGCGGCCGCGTCTGCCGGTGGCGCGTGCGTCGGCGACGCCGCGAAGAAGGAGCTCGCGGCGTGCCCGAACAACGGCCCGTCGACCTTCGACGTGTCGAAGCACGGTGGCGCGCCGCAGGTGAACTTCCACAGCGCACCGACGCCTGCCGATCTGAAGAAGCGTGATCAGATCCAGAAGCCCGGCGCGCCGAGCGAGTCGATCCCGCGCGACGAGCGCAAGAGCCGCCTCCAAGCGCGTGCTCGTGCGCTCCTCGTCACCGAGATCCAGGGGCTCGAAAACCTCTTCCGCTCGACCCAAAAGAACTCGCCCGACCGCGTCGATCTCGCGCGTCGCTTGGCCGAGGACTACATCGAGCTCGAGAGCGCGGCCTTCAAGGAGAAGACGCAGGCCGAGGTCGATCGTGACGGCTTGAAGAAGTCGAACCCGCGCGGCGCTTCGCAGAAGCAGCAAGCGGCGAACGACGCGGCGCGCATCATGAACGGCGCCCGCACCAACGCCGAGAAGTACTACGGCCTCATCAAGAGCGAGTACCCGAACTACTCCAAGCTCGACGAGGTCCTCTACTACTTGGCCTACGAGTACGAGCAGGCCAACGACAACGCGAACGCGCGCAAGGTCTACCTCGAGCTCATTCAGAAGCGCCCCGACTCGAAGTACATCCCCAACGCGTACCTCGCGTTCGGCGAGCTCTTCTTCAACGAAGCGCAAGGCGACCCGTCGAAGTTCGACCTCGCGGCGCAGGCCTATACCGAGGTCATCAAGTTCCCGCCGGAGAAGAACAAGGTCTACGGCTACGCCTGGTACAAGCTCGGTTACGTCTTCTGGAACCAGGGCAAGTTCGAGCAAGCGCTCAACGCCTTCAAGAAGACCATCGACTGGGGCAACGCCTACTCGCAGCAGCCGGGCGCTTCGAAGCTCGCCGACGCCGCGCGTAAGGACACCATCCCGGTCTACGCGCTCAAGGGCGACCCGGCGCAGGCCTACAACTACTTCCACAACATCTCGGGCGATCCGGCGGGTCAGACCACCAAGACGTTCAAGATGATGGACGACCTCGGTATCAACTACCTCGATACCGGCCACTATCCCGAAGCCATCGCGCTCTATCGCGACCTCATGGTGCGCGACAAGAACGGCGACAAGCACTGCCTCTATCAGTCGCACATCAGCGAGGCGACCCTCGCGATGAAGTCCGGCAACAAGGACGCGATCAAGACCGAGCTCGACAACCAGTCGAAGGCGTACGTCGAGTTCAAGTCGGCGAACCACTCGGCCGACTCGAAGAAGGAGTGCGGCAACAAGACGGCGGCGCTCCTCGCCGAGACGGCGATGGCCTGGCACCTCGAGGCCGTCGGCTCCGGCGGTCAGCGCGGCACCGGCGACCAGAAGACGATGTCGCTCGCGGCGTATCTCTACAAGAAGATCGTCGACAACTGGACGCAGGCGGATTTCGCGACCTACGAGTTCCCGCGCATCGTCAAGGAAGACTGGCCGAACATCTACAAGATCAAGTACGCGATGGCGGACTTGCTCTACTTCCAGCAGCGCTGGGCGGAGTGCGGTCCGGCGTTCGACGCCGTCGTCGCCGACAACCCCAACGCGCCGGAGGCCGCCGAGGCCGCGTACGCGTCGGTGCTCTGCTACCAGAACATCTACGAAGCGACCCACAAGGGTGGCGAAGACAAGAAGGGCGCGGGCAACCTCCCGGGCCAGAAGAAGAGCGAAGCAGACAAGCGCGCCGAAGAGGACGCGAAGCTCGCGCCCAAGCCCCTGACGGACAACCAGAAGGGGATGATTCAGGCCTTCAAGCGCTACATTTGCTACATCCACCCGGCGCCCGGCGATGCCAAGGGGCAGGACCAGCTCGTCGAAGTGAAGTACGCCCTCGCGCGTACGTACTTCGAGGCGCAGCACTGGGAAGAGGCGGCGACGGCCTTCCGCGAGATCGCGGTCGGCTACCCCGACAAGGACGTCGGCATCTACGCCGCGCAGCTCTATCTCGAGAGCGTCAACGTGCTCGGCGCGCACTCGCAGCCGCCGCGCCCGAGCTGCTTCGACGACATGGGCGCCGACGTGCCCAAGTTCCTCGAGCTCTACTGCGCCGGCGACAAGGCGAAGAAGAACGAAGAGCAGTGCACGACGCTGGGCAAGATCCAGTGCGACATCCAGCGCCTCAAGGCGCAGAAGCTCGTCGAGCTCGCCGACAAGGGCGGAGCGAACGCCATCTCGCTCTACGAGCAAGCCGGCACGACCTACTTCGAGCTCTGGCGCAAATACGGCGAGGCGCCGATCAGCCAGAACGCGCCGCCGCAGTGCGAGCGTCTCGACGAAATCGTCTACAACTCGGCGCGCGCGTTCCAAGCTGCGCGACTCGTCGCCAAGGCCATCAAGGCCCGCATGACGCTCTTGAACCCGCAGTTCAAGATGGACAAGGGCGAGCTCGCGAAGAAGGCCGTCTACGAGATCGGCGGGAACTACCAAGCCATCGCGGTCTACGACCAGGCGGCGGATTGGTTCGAGCGCTACGCCAAGGAGAACCCGAAGGGCGACAAGGCCGATCAGGCGCTCTCCGACGCGGCGGTCCTTCGCCTCGGCCTCGGTGACGAGGACGCGGCCATCAAGGACGCGGCGGCCTTCCGCGCGCACTACGGTGCGTCCAAGCCGAAGGAGACGGCGGCCATCGCCTTCGCCATCGGCGCGCACTACGCGGAGAAGGAAGACTGGGCCAAGGCCAAGTCGACGCTCGAAGGTTCGATGAGCGTCATCGACAAGGCCGCGCCCGACGTCTACGTCCAAGCGCACGCGACCCTCGGTCGCGCGTACTCGAAGGACAAGAAGCTCACCCCGACGCTCGCCGCGCGCGAGTACGGGAAGGTTCGCGCCGCGTGGGCGAACCCGTCGGACGCCGTCGCCAAGATCGGCTCGGCGTACGGTGGCGAGGACGACGCGGCCAAGGCGAAGCGCGTCGGCAAGGCGCTCAACGCCGTCGGCGAGGCGTACTTCTACGCGGCCGAAGAGGAGAAGCAGCGCCTCGTCGACCCGGTGAAGTTCCCCGAGTACAAGGGCCCCGGCACCAAGGACGATGTGATGAAGCACATCAACACCAAGGTGAAGGACTGGCTCGAGAAGAAGGGCCCGGTGATCGACAAGGTCGCCGCCGAGTACAAGAAGATCGTCGACCTTCAGCCGGACGCGCCCCCCAAGTGGGTCATCGCCGCCGGTTCGCGCGTCGGCCTCATGTGGGGTGACTTCGTCGACGACTTCCGTCGCGCGCCGATCCCCGAAGCGTGGAAGAAGGACGCCGAAATCCGCGGCATCTACTACGACGCGCTCGACGCGAAGAGCGAGCCGATCAAGGTGCAGAAGGCGAAGCCCGCGCTCGTCACCTGCCTCGCCTACTCGGTGAAGTTCCAGTACTTCGACGAGTTCTCGCGCAGCTGCGAAGTCTGGCTCGCGAAGAACTACAAGGCCGAATACCACGTCGTCGACGAGCTCCGCGGCGCGCCCACCTTGGCGAACAGCGGTCTCGACGACAAGCAGCCGCCGCTCGCGCTCGGAGGCCAGATCTGGCACCCGGCGCAGACCGGACCGGCGGACAAGAGCGCCGGCGGCGGCGGCTCGACTTCGTCGGACTCGGACAAGTCGGCGGACAAGTCCTCGTCTTCGAGCAGCGACTCGTCGTCGAGCGACAAGCCGAAGAAGAAGGGCGGGAAGAAGAAGTGAGCACGACCATGAAGCGCACGAGCATCCTCGGTTCCCTCTTCGTCGTCGCCTCGCTCGCCTCCGTCGGTTGCGGCGGCGGCGCCGAAGAGGTCAAGCACCCCATGACCCCCTCGGGTCATGGGGGCGGCGGCACCCCTGTCGCGCAGGTGAGCGCGGACGCGAAGGCCGAGTTCGACGCTGCCATCGAAGAGATGGCGGCGCACGACAAGGCCAACGACTGGACCGACGCGACCTGCAACGCGATGGCGAAGCGCTTCGAGGCCGCGGCTTCGAAGCAGCCCGGTGGGAAGCTCCCCGAAGCGACCTTCAACGCCGGTCTCGCGTACCAGCGCTGCAACAACGACAAGGAAGCGAAGGCGCACTTCCAAGACGCGCTCGCGCAAGATCCGAAGTTCCACTACGCCCGCGTCCAGCTCGCGCTCTACCAGTACAAGGTGGACTCGAACGAAGACCAGGCGATCGCGGCGATGCAGCAAGCCGTCTTGGACGCGCAGTTCCAGAACGTGCCGGCGCTCGTCAACCTCGCCATGTTCCAGATGCAGCGCGACTCCGCCGCCGGCGGCGACGGCTGCAAGGACGACATGGAGTGCGCGAAGAAGAACCTGCAGCGCGCGCTCGCCATCGACGACGCGTACATGCCGGCGTTCAACCAGCTCGCGCTCTACTACTTCCAGCAAGCGAAGAAGCGCGCGGGCGCGGTGAAGGTCAGCTCCAAGAAGGGGCGCGGCCGTTCGATCGCGACCAACGCGGCGATGGGCAAGCGCGCCGACGTGCAGCAGCTCGAGCTCGCGCAGCTCGTCTGCTCGCAAGCGATCCGCAAGAACGCGAACTACCCGGCGATCCACAACACCGCCGGCCTCATCTTGAACGAGCTCGGCCAGGTCAACGGCGCCGTCAGCGAGTTCAAGTCGGCCGCCGGCCTCGATCCGAAGTTCTTCGAAGCGCAGATGAACTACGCGTTCGTCAACCTCTCGTTCCGCGGCTTCGACGCGGCGCAAGGGGCGCTCCAGAAGGCGCTGGCCATGCGTCCGAACGACTACGACGCGCACTTGGGTCTCGCCCTCGCGCTCCGCGGTCAGATCAACGACTCGAACTACGACGCGCAGGTCAAGGCGGTGCAGGCCGAGCTCGACACCGCGAAGAAGCTCGATGCCGACCGCCCCGACGCCTACTACAACGAAGGCATCCTCACGCAGGAGTACAAGGCGAAGTCGGGCGGCGCGCAGGCGCAGACCATCGCCGCGCTCAACCAGGCGAAGGGGATCTTCCAGCAGTTCGTCGACAAGGCGAACGGCAAGGCCGAGTACGACGGTGCCGTGAAGCGCGCGAAAGAGCGCATGCAGGACATCGACGACACCATCACCTTCCTCAACACCAACGCCGCGCCGGAGCCTGCTGCGGCCGCGCCGGCGGCTGGTGCGGCGCCGGCCCCCGCCGCGCCGGCGAAGAAGTAGCGACACACCTCGTTTCATTCTCTTGGGAACCTTCTACGTCTCCGCGGTGTCCGTCCTGAGTGACGGGCACCGTGCGATTTGACCCGATCGGCCCCGCCGCGATACACTCCTACTGTAATCGCCCTCGGAGTCGACGGGTCGCTTCCCAATCTGATCAGCTAGCCTCGCAACGGACCGCACGAAGCAATCTCGAAGGAGCACCGTCATGACGTCTCGTAAGTTCTGGCTCTGTGGTGGTCTCGCGATGGGTCTCCTTCTCGTCGCTGCGCCGTCGTTCGCGCAAAACGCCGGAGGCGGCGGCGCCCCCGCGGCGAAGGACAGCAAGGGTGGCGACGGCTACGGGTACGAGTTCTCCGACGACCCGCTCAGTGCCGGCGGCTTCGGCCCCAACGACGCGACGATTCGCGTTCGCCCCGGCCCGGTTCGCACCACGCTCATTCGTCCGCGCACCTCCTTCGTTCCGGAGATGCTCAAGTCGGTCGAAAACCTCTGATTGAATCGCGGCGCGCCGGTCGCGCCGCCCGTTTCAGCCTCGCAGTCGATCGTTTTTTTAGTTCGCTCGTGACCGGGTGCGGCCTCGTCCGCGCCAGGGAGATGAAGAGATGGATCAGGGGAAGGCGAAGGTCGCGCTCACGTTTGCGCTCTATCAGGGCGACCAGCTCGTGCGCCGCGACACCATCGCGCAAGACATCGTGAAGGTCGGCAAAGACCCGCGCAGCCACCTGCGCGTGGACGACGAGCTCGCCTCGCGCATGCACGCGGTCATCGAGGTCGCCTCGCCGCAGGACATCACCTTGATCGATCTCGGCAACGAGCCGGGGACGATGGTGAACGGCCAGCGGGTCAACAAGTGCAAGATCCGCCCGGGCGATCAAATCCAGATCGGCTCGACGCTCATTCAGCTCGAGCAGGCGGAGATGGCCGGCGCCGACATGGCCCTCACGCCGATGGCCCCTCCCGCGTCGCAGCGTCCGGCCGCGCCGGCTTCGGTCCCTCCCGCGGCGAACCCGTTCGCGGCCCCCGCCGCGGCGAATCCCTTCGCGGCTTCGGCCTCGCCCTTCGGCGGACCGCCGGGCGCGAGCCCCTTCGCCGGGGGCAACCCGTTCGTCGCTTCGGCCGCGCCGCAGCACGCGGCGGCCATGCCGATGAGCGACGTCGATCCGAACGCGCCGCCCGGTAGCTACACGTACACGATGATCAAGAGCGGCCCCGAGGTGAACCTCGACGAGGTCGAGGTCCCGCACCTCGCGGCGATCGAAGTCATGATCATGTGGGACGCCAACGTCCTCCACGTGCAGCACCTCACGCCGCCGCGCTCGTTCTTCGTCGGCGAAGAAGAGGTCGTCGGCGCCAAGGGCCCCGGCTGCGACTTCTTCATCCCCAGCGAGACGCTCGGCACCACGCGCGCGCCCATCGTCGTCGCTCGCGGCGGCTCGGCGTCGCTCGTCATCCTCCCGCGCACGACCGGCACGGTCGACATCCCCGGCCAGGGGAAGGTCACGCTGCACGACCTGATTCAGTCGGGCCGCGCGCGCCCCTCGAGCGAGCTCTCGGGCGCACACGAGTTCGATCTCCCGCCGGGCGCCAAGGCCAAGATGGAGCTCGAGGGCGGCCTCACCTTCCAGGTGAGCGCGGTCAACGCGGGTAAGCCGGTCCCCTCGGGCGCGTTCTCGCAGCTCGAGCCGGCGGCGTACATGTTCGTCGGTCTCTCGTTCTTGCTCCACATGGGCGTCGTCGCGGCCCTCGCGTTCTTCATGCCGAGCATGGGCGCGGACGACAGCGAGGCGATCGACCGCGATCAGATCCTCAAGATGCAGCACCTCCTCGACGCCGCTGCCGAGCGCGAGCAAGAGGAGCGCGAGACCGAGCAGACGTCGGATCAAGCCGACGCCAAAGAGGGCGGCACCGGGACCCGCGCCAAGGGCGAAGAGGGTTCGATGGGTAACCCGACCACGAAGGAGACCGGGCACCGCTACGGCGTGCAAGGTCCCCAGGACAACCCCGATCCGCACATCGCGCGTCAGGCCGCGCTGAAGGAAGCGGCGGAGTTCGGCATGATCGGCCTCCTCAACGTCGGCGGCGGCGCCGACCCGAACGCGCCGACGGCGCCGTGGGGTCGTGAAGACTCGCTCGGCAACGATCCGATGAGCGCGCGCGGCAACATGTGGGGCGACTCGATCGGCGACTCGTTCGGCGCGGGCGGCCTCGGCCTCTCCGGCGTCGGCGAAGGCGGCGGCGGTCGCGGCGAAGGCATCGGCCTCGGCAACATCGGCACCCTCGGTCACGGCGCCGGCACCGGCAACGGCCAGGGCTTCGGCAACGGCCACGGTCGTCTCGGCGGATCGCACCAGACGCGCGCCCCCTCGATTCGTCAGGGCGCGACGCAGGTCAACGGTCGCCTCCCGCCGGAAGTCATCCAGCGCATCGTGCGCCAGAACTTCGGTCGCTTCCGTCTCTGCTACGAGAACGGCCTCCGCACGAACCCGAACCTGCAGGGCCGCGTGGCCATCAAGTTCGTCATCGATCGCTCGGGCGCCGTCTCCACGGCCTCCGACGGCGGCTCGGATCTTCCGGATCAGAGCGTCGTCAGCTGCGTGGTGCGCGGGTTCCAGAACCTGTCGTTCCCGCAGCCGGAAGGCGGCATCGTCACGGTCGTCTACCCGATCATCTTCAACCCCGGCGATTGAGTCGTTCTCGCGGCCGCCCTCAGGCTGCGTGAACTGACCTCACCCTGGTGGGCCCTGCAGGCCCCTCGTTCGCTACGCTCACGAGCCTCCCCACGCTTTGCTGACGCAACGCCTTTCGTGCAGAGTGCACGAAAGGCGAAGGCGGCGAGTCTGCGAGGGCGTAGCTAACGCACGGGCATCGTTGACGGGTGCAGGCCCTCGCGCGACGCTGGGCGTATGAGCTTTTTGCGTCGGGCGTCGGGGGTGTTGGCGTGTGCGTCGGTCGTGTTCGCTTCGGCGGAGGCGCGGGCGGCGTGGAGTGACGGCGGGGCGATGCCGACCGCGCGTGCGCAAGCAGCGATCGCCGTCGACCACGGCGGCGCGATCCACGTCATGGGCGGATACATCACCGGCTCGACCGAGGTCACGAACCACGACGTGCTCTACGTCGATGGCGGATGGGCGAGCCTCGCGCCGCTGCCGACGCCGTCGCGCGCCGCCGTCGCCGCGACCGGCCCCGACGGGGTCATCTACTACGTCGGAGGCTATGCCTCGAATCAGCTCAACACGCTCTACGCCTTCGGCGCGGACGGCGGATGGAGCACGTTGGCCCCCGCCACTCCGCCCGACGCCTCCGTCCCCGGACCGGGATGGGAGACGGCAGGTGATTTCGGCGCCGACGGCAAGCTGTACGTCTTCGGCGGCGAAGGTGACGAGCTGAGCGACGCCGGCTCGAACCTCGGCAGCACCAACTCGCGCACGATGATCTACGACCCGGCGTCGAACACCTGGTCGATCGGCGCGCGGATGCCCGCGCGACGCAAGCAACACCGCGCCCTCCGCGGCTCCGACGGCAACATCTACATCCTCGGCGGCCAGAGCGACGTGGACGTCGCCACCAACACGGTGTTCGTCTACCACCCGGCGAGCGACACGTGGACGCAGGGGCCGCCGATCGCCGTCGTCGTGGACGGCGGCGACGCCGGGGTGCCGATCAACTCCTTCGCGGTGGCGGCTTCGCCCGATCGCTCGCTCCTCTTCGTCGCCGGCGGCAGCACCGCCTACGGGAACGGGAGCTCGCCGTTCTTCTCCGACCTCTACGTCTTCGACGTCGGTGGCCAATCGTGGACGAAGCTCGCGATGCCGCTCCCTCTCGGCCGTCGCGAGCTCGTCGCTGCGTTTCAAACGTGCGATCTGCACGTTCTCGGCGGGTCCAACGGAGGGCCGGTGACCGAGCACGACGTCGCGACGCTCCTCAGCGGCGGCGCCTGCCAAACGTCGTTCGACGGCGGCGTGAGCGACGCGGGTGCCGGCGACAGCGGCGCGGGCGACGCGTCTTCGACCGATGGGAGCGTGAGCGACGGCGGAGGCGCCGATGGCTCGGCGAGCGACGCGGCGCTGGGCGGCGACGCGGGCGGGACCGGTGGGACCGTCGACAGCGGGCTGGGTGGCGGCTCGCCGGGCGAGTCGGATTCAGGGGCCGACGGCGGCGCGGGCGGCGGGTCGGACGGGTGCGGCTGCTCGTTCGTCGGGGCCGATTCGTCCACCGGCTTCGCCGCGGTCAACGGGCTCGGAATCCTGGCCCTCGCCGTCCTCCGCGGAAGGCGCCGCCGCAGCTAGTGTCCCGAGTCTGAAGTTCGTCGGCGTACCGACGAACGTTCGACTCGGGCCCCTAGCCCACCCTGGTGGGGTTCTGCGACCCCCTCATCGCTTCGCGATGAGACTCCCCCGCGTCGCCTTCGGCGAGCTCGTGCGCTGCACGAGCCGTTCACTGGCACGGCCTCGTTGGTGTGCAGCAGGAGTGAGAAAATGCGGCTCCCCGACGCTGGGCGTGTGGGGACAGCGGCGGCCCTTAGTGGCGCGGGGGTGCGATCTCGTCGTTTACACGCGCGCCACTCCTCTCTTAGACTGCCGCCCATGTTGAGCCGCGCGTGGAAGAGTGTCGCTGCTGTCGCGTTGTTCGCTGCGATCGGTGGTTGCTCCCGCAACAACATCGAAGCCGTGAACATGTCCAACGAAGGGGACAAGGAGCGCGCGTCGAACTTGGACGAGGCCATCTCCAAGTACGAGCAAGCCACGCAGCTCGACCCGACGAACCACCGCATCCTCTGGAAGCTCGCGACCGCGTACCAGAAGAAGGAGCAGTGGGACAAAGTCGCGAGCACCTGCGCGAAGGCGGAGGGGATCGCTCCGACGTTCGCGAACTACTTCTTCCTCCACGGCTACGCGCTCGAACAGCTCGCCATCAAGGGGACGGGCTCGGGCTGGGCCGACGCGAAGGATCCGCTCGAGAAGGCGATGAAGCTCGACGCCAACATGGCGGACCCGAACTTCGAGCTCGCCGAAGTGCTCCTCCACCTCGACGACGAGCAGGGGGCGCTCCAGAACTACACCGACGCGATCGCCAAGCAGCCGGACAACCTCTCGTTCTACGGCCCGCTCGCCGACCTCTACATTCGCCTCGGCTACCTCGATCAAGCCGACCAGACCTTGAAGGAAGCCATGAACTTCAAGAAGGAGGGGGACAAGGCGGTCTTCGCCATCTACTCCCTCCAGGGCGAGATCAAGGAAGTGCGCGGCGACGTGAGCGGCTCGATCGCGGATTTCGAGTCGGCGCGCAAAGCGTGTGGCCAGTGCAACGAGAAGGGGCAGCAGATCGCCTTCTTCAACCTCGGCGCGGCGTACGCTCGCGCGAACCCGCCCCGCAAGAACGAGGCGATCCAGCAGCTCACCGCCTTCTCGAAGACCACGTGCCGCGGCGGCGCCGCTGCCCGCTACGCCGACGAGTGCTCGCAGGCGCAGGAAATCGTGAAGCAGCTTGGAGGCACGCTGTAGCTTCGGAGAAGCTACAGCGCGGCTCCAAGCACACCCTGGTGGGGGACTCTGTCCCCCCTCGCTGCGTTGCAGCGAGCCTCCCCTGGCGTTGCCTTCGGCAAGCTCGTCGCTCTGCGACGAGCCGGTTACTGGCACCGTCTTGGTGGGGGAGTGCGCGCTGCGCGGGGCGGCGACTGCGCGCGCGAGGGGCGGGCGCGGGGGGAAATGTCAAGAGCGGAGACGCTTCGGGCGTCTCGACCGGGGGTGTTTTTCCCGGAGAGCGGGGGCTCGCTTCGAGCGGGTCTCGCTCTGCAATCGTGCCGCACATCTCCACTTCGCTCTGGTACCCTGCTTCTCCGGACGGGGTCCCAACCGCCCGGCAGTGTTCGCGAGCTCCCTCGGGAGATCGCTTCACTCTGCACGTATTTCCGAATCGCTGTACCGGTTGATCACAAAAGGCGCGGGGCGAGAGCACCCGCTCCCTGACAAGGACGACACGGGTTTCCATGGATCTTCAGGAGCGTCTTGCGTACCTCGAGTCCCACCGCGATTGGCAGGGGCTGATCGAAGAGCTCGAGAAGGGGATCACCGGCGACGGGCAGAACACGGCCAAGGCCGCGTACCATCTGCGCCTCGGGCGGATCCTCGAGTCGAAGTTCCTGTCCGGCGTGAAGGCGCTCAAGCACTTCCAGGACGCCTTCAAGCTGAACCCGGCGCTCATCGAGAGCCTGGAGGCCGCGCGCGGCATCTACTGGGATCTCGGCAAGCTCAACATGGTCCAGAAGCTCCTCGAGTTGGAGCTCAAGACCGTCCAGCAGGGGATGCCCGCTTCCCGCTTGCTCACCGAGCTCGGCGACGTGCTCCAAGACGTGGGCGACTACGACAAGGCGACGGCGACCTACGCCCGCGCCCTCGCGGCCTCGAGCGGTGAGAACAAGGAAGCCAGCGCGTGCCTCGAGGACGTGCAGGCCGAGAGCGGCACCTGGCAACAGCAAGTCGCGCAGCTCCTCCGCGAAGCGGGGGAGGCGAGCGACGCCGCTTCGCGTTCGCGCAGCTACATGCGTGCTGCACGCATCGCCCGCCGCTTCGCGCCGGCGGAGGTCGAAGGGCTCCTCCTCAAGTCGTACACCGCCGACCCGACGAACCGGCAAGTGGCGGCCGTCTACGAGGGGCTCCTCGGCGAGAACGGCAAGCTCGACGACCTCGAGGCCACGCAGGTCGAGATCCTCACCAGCGTCCCCGACCACGCCGAGCGCGCGCGCTTGGCGATGGTGTTCGGCAAGCGCTGGGTGATGCGCCACCAGAACATCGACATCGGCACGCGCCTCCTCGAAGACGCGATCAAGCTCGACTCGAGCCACGAAGGCGCCTTCCACTTCCTCCGCGACGCCTACGGCAAGAAGGGCGGCGACTGGAATCGCGTCCTCACGCTCGCCGAAGAAGCGGCGACCCACGCCGGCGAGAACGGCAACGCCACCTTCCTCTGGGTGCAAGCTGGAACCATCGCCTGGCGCGAGATGGGCAACCTCATTCGCGCGCGCTCGTCGTTCGAGCGCCTCGTCGAGCTCTCGCCCGAGCATCCGCAGCTGCGCGCCTTCGAGAAGCAGATCGGCGAGTCGCTCGCGCCCGCCTCTTCGAAGAAGGAAGCGCCGGCGATGGCGATCCCTTCGCGCCCGCCGCCGGCGCGCGCGTCCATGCACCCGACCGCGCCTCCCCCCGTGCAAGCGGAGGAGCTCGTGCGCGAGTCGGCTTCCCCGGCCGCCGAAGCGGAGACGACGCCCGAGCCCGCGGTCACCGCGCCCCCGCCGGTCAAAGAGCCGACGCCCGAGCCGCCCGCAGTCTCTCCCGCAGCGCCGCCCGTCGCCGCGTCCGCTCCGCCGCCGGCCTCGGTGGCCCCCGCCGCGCCCCCCGTCGCCGCAGCTTCGGGCGAAGGCGACGAAGCGAAGATCCAAGAGCTCCGCGCGCTCGCCGACAAGCAAGAAGGCGCGAAGCGCTTCAACGAGTACGTGAAGACGATCCTGCAGCTCGCAGGGATGGTCTACGACGCCGACGAGAAGATCGCCCTCTACATGAAGGCGGCCGAGCTCTACGTCACCAAGTTCGCGAACCAAGCGGAGGCGGTGAAGGCGTACGAAGCGGTGACCGCGCTCGATCCCGAGAACCCGACGGCGATCGACTACCTGCGCCAGATGTACGAGAAGCGCAGGGACTGGGAGAAGCTCCTCGGTCTCCAGCGTCGCGAAGCGGAGCGCATGGACGCAGGTCCGGCGCGCGCCGCGAAGTTCCTCGAGATCGCCAAGCTCGCCACCGAGCGCGTCAAGAAGCCCGAAGTCTGCATCGAGCTCTGGAACGAAGTGCTCCAGAGCGACGACTCGAACGCGGAAGCGCTCGGCGCCCTCGGCATGCTCTACGAGCGTTCCAAGGAGTTCGACCGCCTCGCCGCCGTGCTCGAGAAGCAGGCCGAGGTCACCTTCGATCGCGCGGCGAAGATCCAAGTCCTCACCAAGCTCGGCACCATCTACGGCGATCGTCTGAACAACGATCAGGGCGCCGTCGAAGCCTGGCGCCAGCTCCTCGTCCTCGATCCGAACGATCGCAAGGCGCAGGAAGCTCTCAAGAAGAAGTACCTCGCGCTCGGCCTTTGGGACGACCTCGAGGTCTTCTACGCCGAGAGCGGCAAGTGGGACGAGTTCATCCGCGTCCTCGAGCAGCAGGAGGCGAAGGAGACCGACGCCGCCGCCAAGATCGGCCTGCTCTTCAAGATCGCCCAGCTCTGGGCGGACAAGAAGCAGAAGAACGATCGCGCTGCGAAGGCGTACGAGAAGGTGCTCGAGCTCGAGCCCCAGAACCTCCAAGCGGCCGAAGCGCTCATCCCGATCTACACCGCCGCCAACAACGGCAAGGCGCTCGCCAACGCGATCGAGGTCAAGCTCGGTCACGAAGAAGATCCGCACACCAAGCTCGCGCTCTTGCGCGAGGTGGCGGCCCTCTACGAGGGGAAGGTCAAAGACCCGCAGCGCGCTCTCGAGCGCTACCTCGCGGCCTTCGAGATCGCCCCCGGCGACGAGCAAGCGGCGACCGACGTCGAGCGCGCCGCCAAGGTCACCGGCGGTTGGGACAAGCTCATCGAGTCGTACGAGAAGGCGATCGCGACCGCCGACTCCGACGGCATCGCCGATCTCGCGGTGGCGCTCCGCCTCCGCCTCGGTCGCATCCTCGTCGACGAAGTCGGGAACATCGACGGCGCGCTCGCCGCGTACCGCGCGGTGTACGAGGCCGAGCCGGACAACGACACGGCGCTCAGCGCGCTCGAGCGTTTGTACCGTCAGACCTCGCGCTTCACCGAGCTCCTCGGCATCTACGAGAAGAAGCGCGATCTCGCGCTCGAGCCCGCCGATCGCAAGGTGATCCAATACGAGATCGCCAAGCTCTTCGAGACCGAGATCAAAGACGTCGACAAGGCCATCGACACCTACAACCAGGTGCTCGACGACGAGCCCGCCGACGCCCGCTCGCTCGCTGCACTCGACGTCCTCTACGGACAGCTCGAGCGCTGGGAGCCGTACGTCGACGTCCTTCGTCGTCGCATCGAGCTCGACGCCCAAGAGGCCGAGCTCATCGATCTCAAGTTCCGCCTCGGCGGGACGCTCGAAAAGCACCTCGGCGACGCGCCGGGTGCGCTGGAGAACTACCGCGAGATCCTCTTCCTCGACTCGCAGCACGAAGGCGCTCGCCTCGCGCTCGAGGCGCTCCTCACGCACGAGACGCTGAAGGCCGACGCCGCGGCGATCCTCGAGAACATCTACGAGGAGCGCGGCGACTGGAACAAGTTGATCGGCACGCTCGAGATCTTGAGCGCGTCGGAGAGCGACGTCCAAAAGCGCGTTCAACTCCAGCGCAAGATCGCCCGCATCAGCGGGCAGAGCGTGAACGACTTCGCCCGCGCATTCACCGCCCTCGCCGCCGCCCTGAAGGACGAGCCGGGGATGGCCGAGACGCGTCACGAGATCGAGCAGGTGGCCGACGTCTCCGACGCGTGGCCCAAGCTCGTCGCCCTCTACGAAGAGATCGCCGAAGGGCTCAGCGACGCCGAGCTCGCCCGCGATTACTGGATGAAGGTCGCGGCCATCGACGAGCGACTCGGACAAGTGGACGACGCCGCCAAGGGCTACTTCCACGTCCTCACGCTCGACGCGGCCGACGCCGAGGCGCTCCAAGCTCTCGAGCACCTCTTCACCCGAACCGAGCGCTGGACGGACCTCATCGGCGTGATTCAGCGCCGCATCGATCTCGCGCTCGAGCCCGAGGCGCGCGAAGCGCTCCTCGTGAACACCGCGCGCATCTACGACGAGAAGCTCGGAAGCCCGGAAGAAGCGGTCACCGCTTACAAGAAGGTGCTCGAGCTCGACCCCGCGAGCGAGCGTGCGCTCGAAGCCCTCGACGCGCTCTTCACCCGTCAAAAGATGTGGAGCGAGCTCGCCGAGAACCTCGAGGCGCAGCTCTCCCTCGCGCAGGAAGACGCGCAGCAAATCAGCCTGATGCTCCGCCTCGCCGCGCTCCGCGAGAGCGAGATGGGGCAGATCGACGTCGCCATCGAGGGCTACCGCACCGTCCTCGAGCGCGAGCCGACCAACGCCCAGGCGCTCTCGGCGCTCGAGCGCCTCGGCCGCGATCCGCAGCACGAGCTCACCATCGCCGATCTCCTCGAGCCCCTGTACCGCCAGCTCGGCGACTACCAGAAGCTCATCGGCGTGCACGAAGTGCAGGTGCGCCGCTCGGACGACGCGAACCGCAAGGTGGAGCTCCTCCACCAGATCGCCCAGCTCCACGAGGACGCGGCGGGGGACTTGAACTCCTCCTTCACCACCCTCGCGCGCGCCTTGAAGGAGGACCCCTCCAACGAGGACACGCAGCAGCGCATCGATCGCGTGGCGCGCGCCACCTCACGCTTCGCCGACTTGGCGCAGGTGTTCGAGGGGCTCGCGGTGCAGATCGTCGGCACCGGCGGCGAGCTCACCCCCGAGAACACCGAGCTCGCGAGCTCGCTCTACATGATGAGCGCGCGCGTGCACGAGAACGACATCGGCAGCGTCGACACGGCCATCGCGCTGTACCGCCGCGTGCTCGAGATCGATCCCGCGAGCCTCGCGGCGGCCGAGTCGCTCGAGCGCCTGTTCCGGAACACCGAGCGGTACCCCGATCTCTCGCTGATCCTGCAGAAAAAAGCGGAGATCCTCGAGGATCTGCCGGCCAAGAAGGAAGCCCTCTTCCAGGCCGCGGCCATCGAAGAGGACGTCCTCGAGCAGGCGGAGGCGGCCATCGCCGTCTACAACAAGGTGCTCGAGCTCGACTCGGACGACGTCCGCGCACTCGACGCCCTCATCAAGCGTTACCTCGGGCTCTCCCGCTGGCACGACCTGATGGACATCTACGCCAAGAAGGCGGACCTCGTCGTCGACCCGGAGGAGAAGAAGCGCATCTACTACCAGGTCGGCGCGGTCTACGAGCGCGAGCTCGGTGACGTCCCCAAGGCGACCGACACGTACAACAAGATCCTCGAGCTCGACCCCGACGATCTCCAGGCGCTCTCGCGCTTGGACGTCCTCTACGAGCAAGCCCAGAACTGGCAAGAGCTCCTCGGCGTCCTGACGCGCGAGAGCGAGATGACCGCCGACCAAGGCGAGGCCATCAGCTTCCAGTATCGAATCGCCGAGCTCTACGAGAAGCGCCTCGAGGACGTGACGCGCTCGATCGAGCTCTATCGCGACATCCTCGGGCAGCAGCCGGATCACGAGCCGACGCTCCGCGCCCTCGAAGGGCTGAAGAGCGGAACGAAGGATCCGCTCGGCGCCGCCGCGGTGCTCGAGCCGGTCTACGAAGCGGCGAGCGATTGGCCGCGCCTCATCAGCGTGCACGAGGTCCAGGTCGCGCACGCGTCGGACGCGTTCCAGAAGGTGGACCTCCTCCACCGCATCGCGCGCCTCTACGAAGACGCGCTCGACAACCACGCCTCGGCCTTCGACACGTACGCGCGCGCGCTCTCGCTGGACAACGGCAACGAGCTCACGCTGCAGAACCTCGAGCGCTTGGCGATGGTCGTCAACCGGTGGCCGGAAGTGGGTCGCCTCTACGACGTCGAGCTCGAGAAGCTCACCGAGACGCCCGACAAGCTCGTCGAGCTCGGTCTCCGCACCGCGCAAATCTACGAGGTCCAGCTCGAGGACGTGGACAACGCCATCAAGCGTTTCCGCCTCGTCCTCGACGCCGAGCCGGAGAACCAGGTCGCGATCCGCTCGCTCGATCGCCTCTTCCTCCAGACCGAGCGCTGGAGCGAGCTCGCCCAGATCCTCGCCCGCGAGGCGGAGATCGGCCAGACCCCGGACGAGATCCTCGAGTTCAAGTACCGCTTGGGCCAGGTCGAAGAGACCAAGCTCGGAAACTTGGACGCGGCCATCTCCGCCTACCGCGACGTCATCAACGCCGCGGTCGATCACGAGGCGACGCTCGCCGCCCTCGAGTCGCTCTTCGCGCGTCAGGTGAAGCAGGTCGAGATCGCCGAGATCCTCGAGCCGCTCTACCGCCAGATGGGCGAGTGGCAGAAGCTCGTCGGTGTCCACGAGGCCCAGCTCGCGCACATCCCGACCGAAGCGCAGGAGGGCGTCGTCAGCGGCCAGGAAGAGCGGCTCGCCGCCTACTACCGCATCGCCGAGCTCCACGAAGAGAAGCTCCTCGACCTCGCGGCGACGCTCGGCGTCTACATCCGCGCCCTCAAGGAGTACCCGCTCGACGAAAAATCCGGCGAAGAGGCCCCGCGCCTCGCCGCCACGGTCGACGGCGGTTGGGACACGCTCGCCAACGCCTACGCCGACATCCTCGGGCTCCACACCGACACCAACGTCCAGCGCACCCTCGGGAAGCGCTTGGCGAAGACGTTCGAGGACGAGCTCGGCGACATCACCAAGGCCGAGGAGACGTACAAGTACGTCCTCGGCGTCGAGCCGCTCGACGTCGAAGCGCTCGCCAACCTCGATCGCATCTACCTCTCGATCGAGTCGTGGCCGGAGCTCGCGCAGATCCTCGAGCAGCGCGTGAAGGCGCACACCGACACGCTGGAGCTCGTCGAGCTCTACGCGCGCCTCGGTGAGATCTACGAGGAGAAGCTCGTCCAGACGAGCGACGCGATCCGCGCGTTCCGCCGCATCTTCGACGACCTCGACAAGGCGCACGAAGGGGCCATCGCCGCCCTCGGTCGCATCTACGAGTCGCAACAGAACTGGCCCGAGCTCAACAAGGTGTACGAGCGCGAGCTCGAGAACGCTTCGGGCGACGTGGCCGAGGCCGAGATTCGCGCCAAGATCGCCCACCTCGCCGCCGAGAAGCTCGGCGAGCCGCAGCGCGCTATCGACACCTGGAAGGTCGTGCTCGATCTTCGCGGAGAGGATCCGGAGGCGCTCGCCGCCCTCGCGAACCTCTACGACGGGCAGGGGATGCACCGCGAGCTCGTCGAGATCCTCGAGCGTGAGTTCGAGATCGCGGCGACCGACGACGACCGGGTCAACATCCTCACGCGGCGCGCGCGGATCTTCTCCGACAAGCTCCAGAAGGACGACACCGCCCTCGACGACTGGAACCGCGTCCTCGACATCGACTACGCGAACCTCGCGGCTCTCCGCTCGATCGCGGCCATCCGCCGCCGTCAGGGCGACGCCGCGGAGCTCGTCGGCGCGCTCCACCAAATCGTGGATCGGGCGGCGCAGCTCCTCGACGAGCAGGAGCTCAAGGAGGTCTTCCGCGAGCTCGGCAAGACCTACGGCGAGAAGCTCGGTCAGCCGTTCGACGCCGCCGACGCGTGGCGCAAGCTCCTCGAGGTCGGTCCCGACTTCGAGGCGATGGACGCCCTCGAGTCGATCTACCGCGGCGAAGAGAAGTGGACCGACGTCATCGACGTCAAGATGCAGCGCGCCGAGGCCCTGACCGACGCGCAAGAGAAGATCGAAGAGCTCCGCAGCGTGGCGGCCATCTGGACCGACACCCTGCAAGAGCCCGATTCGGCGACGACCGCGTACCAGAAGATCCTCGAAGCCGAGCCCTCGTCGGACGAGGCCTTCTTCGAGCTCGAGAAGCGCCACCAGGCCGCGGCCCGGTGGGAGCCGCTCATCGAGCTCTACCTCGCTCGCCTCGACACGCGCGAAGAGACCTCGGAGCGCACCGATCTCTTGCGTCGCATCGCCCGCGTCTTCGAAGAGCACCTCGACGACAAGAACCAGGCGCTCGACGCCTTGCTCAACGCGCTCGGGGAAGACTTCCACGACCGCGAGACCGCGCGTTACCTCGAGCGCATGGCGCAAGCCACCGGGCGTTGGGGCGAGGTCATCCAGACCGCGAACACGTGGCTCAAGGAGCAGAAGCAGCCGGCGGAGAAGATCCGCCTCTGCCTGCACCTCGCCAAGTGGTACGGCGACGACCTCGGCCACCCCGAGTTCGCGCAGCCGTACTACGCGCAGATCGTCGCGCTCGACCCGAACAACGTCGGCGCGCTCCGTCAGATGGGCCAGCTCTATCGAAAGAGCGCCAACTGGCAGCAGCTCGGTACCACGCTCACTCGCGCGCTCGACGTCGCCATCACCGACATCGATCGCAAAGAGATCATGACCGAGCTCGGCGAGCTGCTCGACGGGCAGATGAACCAGACCGATCAGGCCATCACGTACTTCACCCGCGCCCTCGAGGTCGACGGACAGTACATCGCGGCCCTCGAGAACCTGGAGCGCATCTACGCGGCGCGTGGTCAGAACAAGGACCTCGTCGACATCCTCTCGCGCAAGGTGCCGGCCCTCGCCGACGCCGTCGAGATCGCCAACACCAAGCTCCGCATCGCCGGCCTCTACGAGACCAGCCTGAACGAGCCGGTGAAGGCGGCGCAGGTGTACCGCGAGGTCTTGGACATCGATCCCACGAACCTCCAAGGCATCCGCGGCCTCGTGCGCGTGTACGAGACGCTCCAGCAGTGGCCGGACCTCGTGAAGGTCCTCGAGGCCGAGCTCGAGGTGGTCAGCACCGAGCGCGAGCGCATCGACGTCCTCATGCACCTCGCTCGCCTCCAAGAGGAGCACTTCCTCAAGGCGGAGATCGCGGCGCAAAGGCTCGAGCAGGTGCTCGAGATCGACCCGAACCACGAGGACGCGTACTTCGCCCTCGAGCGGAACTACCGGAAGCTCCGCCAGTGGCTCGAGCTCATCAACACCTACGAGCGCCACGTCTCGGCGACGCTCGATCGCAAGACCAAGGTCGACCTCTACGGCTTCATCGCCCAGGTCTACGCCGACGAGATCGACGACGCGGAGAAGGCCATCGACGCCTACCGCAACATCGTCGACCTCGACGACCAGAACATCCCGGCGCTCGACTCGCTGGCCAAGCTCTACGACAAGCAGGGCGACGCCAACCAGTCGATCGAGTTCATGACCCGCGTGGCCGAGCTCACGCAGGACACGAAGCAGCGGGTCGAGGCCTTCTACCGCATCGGTAAGGCCTTGGACGAGAAGCTCGGCGACCGCGTCGCCGCGCAAGACCGCTACGAAATGGCCATCGACATCGACCCGGGGCACCTGCCTTCGCTCGGTGCCGTCCGCGCCATCGCCCTCGACAACGCCGACTACGACAAGGCCGCGCGCTACATCGATCAGGAGCAGAGCTACACCCAGGCGCCGCGTCAGCGCGCGCGCTTGCTCGTCGAGCTCGGCACCCTGCGCGAGACGCAGCTGGGCGATCACGACAGCGCCATCCTCGCCTTCGAAGCGGCCCACGAAGCCGACGACGAGAACGAAGACGCCGCGCTCCCGCTCATCGACGAGTACATCGCTCGCGAGGAGTGGGAGAAGGCCGAGCCCCTCCTCGACATGGTGGTGCGCAAGGCCGGCAAGCGTGAGCGCTCCGAGCAGCACGAGCTCAACAACAAGCTCGGTATGGTGTGCGCCGCCCTCGGCAAGGACGACAAGGCCCTCAAGGCTTACTCGGCCGCGCTGCAGCTCGACCTCACCGACCAAGTCACGATCCGCGGCCTCGCCGAGGTGTCGTTCCGCCTGAAGGACTGGGGAGCCGCGCTCACCAACTTCCAGAAGGTGCTGACGGCGCTCCCCGAGGACGACAACGAGTCACGCGCCGACGTCTACTACAAGCTCGGTTGCATCAAGCGCGAGCAAGGGCAGGCGAAGCAGGCGATCAACAACTTCGAGAAGGCCCTCGGCGTCGACGCGGCGCACAGGCCCACGCTCGAAGCGTTGGTCTCGCTCTACGGCGAGCTCAAGGACTGGAAGCAGGTCGTCGCCTACAAGCGTCAGATCCTCGACAACGTGTTCGAGGGCGACGCGCGCTTCGCGATGTTGCAGGACATCGCCGACGTCTGGAACGACAACGACAACAACCCGCAGAAGGCGATCGAAGCGCTCGAGGAAGCTCGGGACATCAACCCGACCGACCACCCGCTCCTTCACAAGCTCTTGGCCCTTTATCAGAAGGTCGAGAACTGGTCGAAGATGATCGACACCATCGCGGCCATCGCCGACCTCGAGAAGGACTCGGTCCGCAAGTCGAAGTTCATCTACACGATGGCCCAGATCTACCGCGACAAAGAGGGAGATCAGGACCGCGCCGTCGAGCTCTTCAACGAAGCGCTCGACTTGAACCCGACGTTCCTCGAGGCCTTCGAGCGCATCAACAAGATCCTCACCACCAAGAAGGATTGGAAGTCGCTCGAGCGCGCCTTCCGCAAGATGCTTCGCCGCCTCTCGAGCGCGAACGCGAACCAGCCGGAGCTCGAGTACAACCTCTGGCACAACCTCGGGCTCATCTACCGTGACCGCCTGAGCGACGTGAACAGCGCCATCGAAGCCTTCAAGATGGCGACGCGCTACAAGCCCGACGAGGCCGTCGAGCGTCAGATCCTCGCCGAGCTCTTCGAGGCGACGGACCAGATGGAAGCGGCCATCGGCGAGCACGCCATCGTCCTCCAGAAGGATCCGATGCGCGTCGACCCGTACCGCAGCCTCTACAAGCTGTACTTGAAGCAGCACGAGTACGACCGCGCGTGGTGCATGTGCGCGGCGCTCGCGTTCCTCAGGAAGGCGGACGAAGAGGAGCAGCGCTTCTTCGAGGATTATCGCCCCCGCGGCATGATCCAAGTGAAGAGCCGCCTCGACAACGAGCAGTGGGTGAAGAACCTCTTCCACAAGGACGAGAACCTCTACATCGGCAAGATCTTCGAGATGATCACCCCCGCGGCGATCGTGGCGAAGACGAACCAGCTGCGCGCCTCGCGGCAGCTCCCCTCGCTCGACAAGCGCTTCAAGCAAGACCCGGCGACCAGCACGGTCACCTTCGCCAAGACCTTCGGGTGGGCGGCGCAGGTGCTCGGCGTGCCGCTCCCCGAGCTCTACGTGAGGAACGACGTGGCCGGCGCCCTCGTGGCCGTCCCCGCGTCGCCTCCCGCTTCGGTGGCCGGCCAGACGGTGCTCACCGGCTTCACGCCGCAGGAGCTCACCTTCATCGTCGGCAAGCACCTCTCGTACTACCGAGGGGAGCACTACATCCGGAACCTGTTCCCCACGATGAACGAGCTGAAGGTGATGTTGTTCTCGGCGATCAAGATCGTCATGAACGACTTCGCCGTCCCGCCGGAGATGGCGCAAGCCGTCGGCACCACCGCGCAGGAGCTCGTGAAGTACATGCAGCCGATTCAGCGGGACAGCCTCCGCCTCGTCGTCACGAAGTTCATCGAAGACGGAGCGAAGGCCGACCTCAAGAAGTGGATGCAGTCGGTGGAGACCACCGGGTGCCGCGCCGGGCTCTTGCTCTGCGCCGACCTCGAGATCGCGAAGAAGATCATCGCCGCCGAGCCGCAGCTCCCCGGCGATCTCCCGCCCGCCGACAAGATGAAGGAGCTCTTGGTCTTCTCCGTCAGCGAGCAGTACTTCACGCTCAGGAAGACGCTGGGTATTGCGGTCGGGTAGGTCGTGGGCGGTCGTTCGCCGCCATTCGACTGTCACGCCTCGCTCCAGCGTCTTCTTCGCTCTCACCCTAGTGGGGAGCTCTGCTCCCCCTCGCTCGGTCGCTGACGCTCCCGTCGCGAGCCTCCCCCACGCTTGCTGACGCAACGCCTTTTGCTCCGCAAAAGGCGCAGGCAGCGGTCTGAGAGGGCGTCTCTAACGCACCGCCGCGTGGCTTCTTTGGAGAGGCCCCAAGGCTCGTGCGTTAGGGACGGCTTTGCCAATTTCGCTGCCTTCGCGTTTTGCGGACGCAAAACGCGTCGCGTCAGCGAGGGCGGGGAGGCTCGTGAGCGAAGCGAACGAGGGGCCGCAGGCCCACTAGGGTGAAGGTCAACTGGGCCATGAGCCACACGCAACTCCGTCGCAACAACGTCCGATGGGTCGCTACACCCCAGAAGCGGAGGATGAGCCATGGCCCAGGACCGAGAGTCGTCGATGACGGTGGAGTTGCCCGAGGTCCTCACCAGGAACGGGTGGGCGCTCGAGATCCACGACGACGAGGGGATGCGTCGCGTGCCGCTGCTCGAGGGGCGCACGGTGGTCGGAAGCTCGACGAAGGCCGATCTGCGCGTCATCGACGACACGGTCAGCTCGCGTCATTGTGCCTTCGTCGTCGACGGGCGCGGGGTGGCGGTGGAGGACCTCACCTCGCGCAATGGCACCTTCGTCGGCAGCGCCCGCGTGCGGGAGGCGTGGACGCTCGCCGGCGCGGTCGTCACCCTGGGGCGGAGCACGTTGCTCGTCGCGCGCGAAGAAGACGAAGAGGGCGACGCGGCGCTCCTCGACGTGCGCCCCCTCGCGGGGATCGTCGGTCAGTCGATCCCCATGCGGCGCGTCGCCGCCAGCGTGCGCCGCTTCGCCCGCTACTCGGCGCCGGTGCTCGTCGCCGGAGAGACCGGCACGGGGAAAGAGCTCATCGCCCGCGCGCTGCATCAAGAAGGCCCACGCGCCGGTCGTCCGTTCGTGGTCATCAACGTGGCGGCGCTCCCGCGGGAGCTCGTGGAGAGCGAGCTCTTCGGGCACGAGCGAGGATCGTTCACCGGCGCCACCGGGCGGCGCGCCGGCGCGTTCGCCGAGGCCGAAGGGGGCACGCTCTTCCTCGACGAGATCGGTGAGCTCCCACTCGACGCTCAGCCCAAGCTCCTTCGCGCGCTCGACGGCTACGAAGTGCGCCGCGTCGGGAGCAGCGGCAGCGGCGCGCGCGCCAACGTCCGCGTCGTCGCCGCCTCGCACGTGCCTCTCGAGGAGCGCGTGGAGTCGGGGAGCTTTCGTCGCGACCTCTTTCACCGGCTGGAGGTGCTCGTCGTCCGTGTGCCGCCGCTTCGCGAGCGCCCGGGGGACGTCTCGGCGCTCGCGCGTCGAATCCTCGCTGACGCGCGCACCGAAGTCGGGCCACGCGCCCTGACGTCGTGCGCCGTTTCGCGGCTCACCGCGCACGAGTGGCCGGGGAACGTGCGCGAGCTCCGCAACGTGCTGCTCCGGGCCGCCGACCACGCGGGCGAGCAGGCCATGATCGACGGGAATATGGTGGAGCGCGCCCTCAGGCCTCGCGGCCCGGCGCTCGCGCGTCTCGCGCTCACGCCGGAGAACGCGCGCGCCTTCTTCGCGCGTCACCAGAACAATCTGAGCGCAGCGGCGCGCGCCGCCGGCTACCCGCGCACCACCTTTCGCAAGCTGCTCCACGGAGGTTGAGGCGATGCGCACGCATGAACTAGGCTCGCGGACATGTTTTGGAGCCGCGCCTCTCTCGGGCTCTTCGTCGCTCCGCTCGCGCTTCTCTCGGGATGCACGTGCGGCGGCGCGAAGACGACGTCGGCCGACGCCGGGGTGTCGACGGCGCCCACCGTCGCTTCGAGCGCGTCGTCGGGCGGTGCGGCGGGTAAGGCGCCGGCGCTCTCGGCCCCCATCGGCGCCGCGGTGATCCCCGGGAGCCACGGCGCGGTGCTCGTGGCCGGTCTCGCGGCCTCGCGCGGCGCTGTCGTCCTCACCCGGGTCGAGCGCGACGGGCGCATCGCCTTCTCGCGCGACGTCCTCGATCATGTCGGCTGGGCCCCCGACGCTGCGCTCGACGTCTTTGCCTCGTCGAACGGGAGCGCCTTCGTCCTCTTTCGCGGGCTCGCGGGGGGGAAGCCGACGCGCCTCCTCGCCTCGGTCGACCCTGCGGGCGCCACGCGCGGCGCGGCGGAGAAGACCTCGGGGGGCGCTTGCGCCACCGAGGACGGCCTCGCGTGGGTCGGCCGCGACCACGGATTCTCGGTGTTTCGCCGAGGGTGGGCCGATCCGAGCTCGCACGCCGAGCTCTCGCTCAAGAGCGACGACGGCGACGTGCTCTTCGCCTGCGGGACGCACAAGGTCTTCCCCCTCGTCGAAGGGGAGGGGACGGTGAGCCTCGCGCGCGCGGGCGCCGACGGCGGGCACGCTGCATCGCTCGTGGTGGCGCAGGCCCCCTCGGGCGGCGAGATGCACGACCATGTAGAGTACACGGAAGGCGACGACTTCGGCGTCGTCCTCCCCGACGGCAGCGGCGCGGTGGCTTTTCGTGAGCTTCGCGGAGAGACGCTCGGCCCCTGGCGCCGGCTCCACGCGCGCGTCTCCGGGGACGGCGCGCTCGTGGCCGCCGACGCCGACGACACGTCGGTCTACGTCGTCACCACGCGGGAGGACGCCGGCGCCTCGTGCCCCGACGGAGCGGCGCGCCAGCGCCTCGTGGTCACGCGTGCTTCACGAAGCGGCGCCGAGACCGAGACCGAGAGCGAGAGCGCCAGCGATCCGCTCGAGTGCGGCGCCGACGGCGGTCCGTTCTGGACCGGCATGAAGAAGGGGGCGCTCGTCGTCGCGTGGGGCCAGCGCAAGGCCGAAGGAGCCGATGCCCCCGATCGCGAAGCGCGTCGCGGCGCGCCACCGTTCACCGGCGTCGCCTTCGTACGCGCGGCCAAAGACGGCGCGCTCGGTATCGAGCGCGTCGCTTCGCCGGCGGACGCGTTGGTCGATGCGGGATGCGACGACGACGCCTGCTACGCCGCCGCCCTCGCGCGCCCCGAAGGGACCGACGGAATGGTGCCGGGGCCGGTGAAGATCGTCCGCTACGGCGGGTAGGACCCGCGCCCGAGCGCTCTCAGAACGTGCTGTGGAAGACGGCGCCGCCGAAGCCGGGGCCGATCATCGGCGAGATGGGCGGGGCGGACTTGGCCGCCGTGGGAGCTTCGTCGTTCCCCTTCTTGGGGGCGAAGAGGTACCAGCCGATGCCGAGCGCCGCGCCGGCGATGGCCACGCCGACGCCGATGTTGGCGAGGGTCGCGTCGGTGTCGACCTTGCTGTTGTCGTCGCTCAGCGCCGAGCAGGCCGCCCCGTACTTGGCTTGGACGGTGGGGTCTTTGGACACGCACACGCCCGCGCTGCCGCCGTGGCTCTTGATGTCAGCGGCGACCTGGTTCGCCTTGTCTTGCGCTTGCGACTTGGCCACGCCGAACACGATGGCGTCGACGATGCCGACGACCGCGAGCCCGGCGCCGATGTAGACCGGCACCATCGTCTTCGGCGGCGAGAGGAGCCCCTTGCTCTTCTTCTGCTCTTCCGGCGGCTCGACCAGCGGGCGATTCGGATGCTCGTCCTTGGGGGCCGTGCTCTCCGGCGGCGGCGTGGGGGCGGGCTCCTGCGTCGGCGCGGGGGTCGGCACCGGAGCGACGACGGGCGGCGGCGGGGCCGCGGTGGTGAAGGTGACCTTCACCTTCTCACCTGCGCTGGCCGAGACCGAGCGCGTGTCGACGGTGCCGTCGGTCATGCGCGCCTTCACCGTGTGCGTCCCCGGCTCGACGTCGACCGGATCGCTGAGCGGCGCGTTGCCGGCGACCGCGCCGTCGACCGAAATCTCCGCCGCGGTGGGGGCCGAGACCTCGAGGCGACCGAGCTTGGTGCGCGCCTCGGCGAGCCCTTGGTCGGCGTCGCTGCGCTGCGCCGGCGTGATGTTCGACGCCTCGCGGAGGTACTGCTGGAAGAACTTCGCCGCTTCGGCGTGGTGCCCTGACTTCAGGCAGCTCTGGCCGAGGTTCAGCAAGATCGCCGGGTGCTTCCGCAGGGCGTAGGCCTGCATGAACGCGGCGCGGGCGCTCTCGTATTGCTTCTTGTCGTAGAACTGCACCCCTTCCTCGAAGCGCTGGCGCGCCGCCTTCACCGAAGCGTCGTCCTGCTGCGCGAACGCGGGGACGGGGAAGCTCAGTGTCGCAGGGGTGAAAGCAAGGAGGAGCGCGAACGCGATAGGGCGAGTCTTCATGGCTCTCAGAAGGGGACGTCGCGCACGATGCCACCGCTGCCGCCCTTCGGCGCCGACGTCGACTTGGGCGCGCCGCCGCCGCTCGAATGAGCGGCGTGCGTCGTCGTGTGAGGTGCAGGAGGGGGCGTGACGGGAGTGTGAGTCGGCGGCGGCGTGATGGCCGCGCGCGGCGTCGCGGCCACGGTCGGCGTGGACGAGGCGTTGCTCGCCGCGGTGGTCGTCGTGTCGGGCGTAGCGCTCGGCTTGACCGGCGCGCTCTCGGTGCGGGCGCTCGTCTCGGTCGCCGCCGGGACCGGCGGGATGTCCATCTTGGGCGCCGCGGCCGTTGCGCTCGCCGTGGCCGTCGGCGCCGCGGGGGTCGGCGTCGCTTCTTCGCCTCCCGAGCGGAACGCGTAGACCAAGCCACCGCCGACGATGGCGGCGATGCCGAGCCCGATCCACAAGGGCTTGCGCGAAGGACGAATCGCCGGCAGCGCATCGGAGAGGCTGGGAGAAGAGACGACGGCGCGGGGGACAGGGGCCGCTCGGGGCGCCGGAGGGGCCGACGAAACGGTGCGCGGCGCCGGCGGCGGGAAGCTCGCGGGCTTCGGCGCATCGGCGACGGGGACCGGAGCGGCGACCGCGGTGGCCACGCCGTTGGTGCCCGGCGGATGAATCGGATCGGTGACGAGATCCGCCGGCAGCAGCTCCTCCGGCTCAATCTCGCTGATCTTCGCCTCGGTCAGGGCCGGGAGCACGTTCGTCGCCGCCGCGTCGTCGACCGACGGGGGCGCGGGCGGCGCGGCCGGAGCCATCATGCCGCCAGGATTGGTGCTCGGCGCCGGGGGGACGGGCGCGTGGATGGCGAGCGGGCCGTCGGCGTGCTCCCACCCCGGACGCATCGCGCCGGCGAGGCGATCGAGCTCGGCCACGCGCGCGGGATCGAAGTTCGAGGCGGATCTCGCCCCCATCGCTTGAGCCATCGACGGAGAAAGATACCATCCGGGCTCGGGGGCCGCTACTCGAGGTTCGGAGGCGCTCCCCCCGTCGTAGATGCGAGGAAACGACGGCGAAGACGCGCCGTCCTGCCTCACCTACGCGCCGAAGTCCTTCTTCAGGGCGTCGTCCCACGCGTCGGCGACCTTGCCCACGGTGTCGATGAGGTCTTCGAACTCCTCGTAGTCGAGCCCCGAGAGGCGACGGAGCGCGCGGACGTAGACCTCGTCCTTCTGCGCGTCGATGGCGAAGGCCGCGTCGCTCGTGGTGATGAAGGAGAGCTCGAGGAGCCTCCGGTAAAGCGCCTCGCGTCCGGTGGCCGGGACCGCCATGATGGGGGCGAGGAGGAGGAGCACGCCGTGATCTTCGAGCACGTTCACGCCGACGTTGGCCGAGCCCTTCTTCATCTGCGTGTAGCCCGAGCCGTCGAGCGGCTCGAGCTTCGTCCCCGCTCGTTCGGCGAAGCGAGCGATGTAGGCGTTGACCATGGCCCGCGCGTCGGAGAACACTTGGCCGGTGGTGCGATCCGCGTAAAGGGGCGCTTGATTGTCGGACATGCGCTTCGAGAATAGCCCGCTCGGGAGGGCGCGCCTACGCTTGTGCGCGGTGAGCTCCGCGCGCGGGTTTTTTCTGGGCGCGGCGCTCGTTCTCCTCGCCTTGAGCGCGTGTGGCGGGGGAAATCACGCCCCCGACGCCGGGCCCGCGGCGGACGCCGTGGCCCGCGCCCAGGCGCTCCTCCCCGTGGACGTGACGCTCCCTCCACGCGCCGAAGTCGTGGGGCTCGCGCAGGCGGTCGCTGCCGCCGCCGACCGCGAAGGCGCAGGCGCGCGCGCCGCCGAGCTCGAGGTGCTGGCCGCGCGTCTCCTCGAGCGCATCTACCGCGTCGAAGGGAAGGAGCAGGACGCCAAAGAGGCGATCGATCATCTCGTGCTCGCCTCGCGCGACCGATCGCTCCCCGGCGCGTGCGACGCCGCCCTTCGCGCTGCGTTCCTCTCCGGCGAGCTCGCGCACGACGCGACGGCGACGTACCTCGAGCTCTATCGCGCCGACCGACGCCTCTTCGGCAAGAGCCTCGACGGCGGGGTCCCTTCCCGCGACGAGCCGAGAGGCGCGCCGACGGGCGCGTGCCCCGAGCGCCTTGGCGCGGCGATGACCGAGCTCTCGGCCTTTCGCCCGGCGACGTCGGTGCTCGAAGGGGTCGATCTCGAGCTCGCCGGCGAGGGGGCGATCCCCGGCACGCTCCCCAAGCCGCTGCCGGTGCAAGGCCCGCCGCACGTGACGCGCATCGAGCCGATGGCCGGCAAAGAAGCGGCGCGCGTCGTGCTCACGTTCGATCGGCCGGTGCAGTTTCGCGTGGAGGACGACGTGAGCGGTGCGGCGCCTCCCGGCGCGGCGGGGCGCGGCCCGCGGGTGGTGGTGATCCTCGACGGGGTCGATCACGGTGCCGTCGCCCCGAGGACCACCGTCGGCGGGATCCTCGAAGGCATCGACGTCGAGGCCACCGCCACGGGCACGCGCGTGTCGCTCGCGCTCGACGGCCGCGCGTACCGCCGCGCCTTTCATCTCCTCGAGCCGTTCCGCGTCGTCCTCGACGTGGCGCGCACCCCGCCGGGCGGCGCTTCCACCACGCGGCGCGTGGCGCGTGTCGTCCTCGATCCCGGGCACGGCGGCACCGATCCCGGCGCCATCGGCCCCACCGGCGTGAAGGAGAAGGAGGTCACCCTCGACATCGCCAACCGCGCCGCCGCCGTGCTCACGAAGCACGGGATCTCGGTCGTCCTCACGCGTGAAGACGATCACTTCGTCGCGCTCGAAGAGCGCACCGCGCGCGCCAACGCCGCCTCGGCGGATCTGTTCGTCTCGATTCACTGCAACGCCGCCGACCGTCACGACAAGCGCGGGATCGAGACCTACGTCCTCGACACCTCGAACGACATCGTCGCGGCGCGCGTCGCCTCGCGCGAGAACGCGACGAGCCAGGCGGCGACGCAGGAGCTCGGCGTCATCTTGGCGAGCATGCGCCTCGCCGACCAAGCGACCCACTCCACGCACCTGGCCGAGCTGATGCAAAAGGCAGCGGTAGCCTCGCTTCGTGCAAAGTACACGCAAGTCCACGACGGCGGCGTGCACAACGCCGGCTTCTACGTGCTCGTGGGTGCGCGAATGCCGGCCGCGCTCTTCGAGACGAGCTACATCTCGAACCCGGTCGAAGAGCAGGCGCTCGCGACCGAGGAGTACCGCCAGCGTCTGGCGGACGCGGTGGTGAACGCCATCGAGGCCTACGGCCGGGGGATGTGAAGTCGGCTAGGGATTTTCCGGCACGAAGCGCGAGCCGCGAAGGACGAAGCGCGTCGTCCCTTCGATGCGCCGCTCCTTCACCGAGTGGAGCGGATCCCCGGGGAGCGTGAGGGCCATCGTGTCGCCGTCCGAGGTCGTCACTTGGACCGCCTCGGGACAGATGGGGGCGAGCGAGAGCGGGATCGATCCCTTCACCGCCGCAGCGACGTCGGCGAAGGGGGCAAGGAGCTCGAGGGTCCGGTGCGTCGGCGGCGCGAGCTGGATGGTCTCGGCGTCGAAGCGGGCGAGCACCTCGCGCGGCGTGGCCCAAAAGCTCGAGGTCGTCTCGCGCTCGTCGTGCGCACCGTGTTGCCCGGGCGGCGCCGCCAAGAGGAAGAAGCGCGTGTCGAAGCGACGCGCCTCCACCACCGGTGTCACCCAGCGCGAGAGCGGCACGAGGGCGGCGAGATCGAGCTTGAGCCCGCGGGCGGCGAGCAGCTCGCGGAGCGACGTGCCCCCCTTCTCCAAGAGGGCGCGGAGCGCGAGGGCCTCGTCGTGCGTCACCGTGCCGTTCGTCACCGGGAGGATGGCCGCTTCTTCCAGCGCCTCGCGGCACGCGGCGATGGCGAGCCCACGAAGCACCGCCGGATCGTCGGCGAGCCCCGCAGCGCTCGCGCGGGGCGCGTTCACGAGCTCGCTCCACGCCGCGTCGCCGTCCTCCGGATCGAGCTTGCCGCCGGGGAACACCACCGCGCCGCCGAGGAAAGCCGAGCTCTTGTGGCGCACGACGCAGAAGACTTCGAGGCCCGCTTCGCCGTCGCGCACGACGATCAGCGTCGCGGCGTCCTTCGGCGGAGGACCTTGTCGCCCGATCTCGAGATCCAGCATCACGCGCCTCCGCTCTTCGGGGCCGCGGCGTCGGGCGCGTGGCGCGCGCGCCGCTGCTCTTCGATGGCTCGCTTCTTCATCGTCTTCTCCGCCTCGGCCTCTTCCACCAGCCACCACGCGTCGTGGGCCGGCGAATCTCCGATTTGCGCGAGGACGATCTCGGCGGCGCGCTCGGCGCTCACCCGGGCGTCGCTCCGCCCGGGGAGCTCGACCACGGCGCGACGTGTCCTGAGCCCCTCGAGCGCGCGCGCCACGGAGGCGACGACCAGGGCGAAGCGCGACTCGTCGAACTCGGCGCGGCGCCCGGCGCCGAAGAGGAGAACCTTGTCGAAGGGGAGGCGCGGGCGCGCAGGCACGCAGAGCACCTCACCGAGCGCGCCGGTCACGAAGCCGTCTTGAATCAAGCGCGAGAGCCGCGCGCCGAGCCGCCAATCGAGCAGCCCCGCCAGCCCTTGCATCGGCAGCACGTCCTCGTAGGTCGCGCAGGCGACGATCTCGGCGCTCGTCTCGTCGATGCGACGGAGATCCGGCGGCACGAAGAGGAGCTCCATCGGCTTCGCGCTCAGGCCGTTTCGTTCGTTCGCCCGAGCTCGTCGGCCACGCGGTCGAGCACGCCGTTCACGAACCCGCCCGAGTCTTCGGTGCCGAAGGCCTTGGCGAGCTCCACCGCCTCGTCGAGGATGACGGCGCGCGGAACGTCGGTCTTGTGCTTCAACTCCCACGCCGAGAGCCGGAGGAGGTTGCGATCGACCCGCGACATGCGCTCGAGGCGCCAGTGCGTGGAGGCGGCCTTGAGGAGCTCGTCGATGGCGGCGAGATCGCTCGACACGCCGCGGACGAGGCTCTCGGCGTAGGCGCGCCCTTCCGGCTCGGCCTCGAAGCTCTGGAAATAAAGCTGAATCACGCGCTCGACGTCCTCGGCGGACGCCTCGAGCTGAAAGAGCATCTGCAGCGCGGCCTCGCGGCCGGAGTGGCGAGCGCCCATCGTCGGCTAGAGCCCCGCGGCGTCGACGGCGGCGAGCAGGTTCACCATCTCGAGCGCGCTCATCGCGGCGTCCCAGCCCTTGTTGCCCGCCTTGGTGCCGGCGCGCTCGATGGCTTGCTCGATGGTGTCGGTCGTCAGGATGCCGAAGGAGACGGGGACGCCGGTGGCGCTCTGCACCTGCGCGATGCCCTTCACCGCTTCGCCGGCGACGTAGTCGAAGTGCGGGGTGGCGCCGCGAATGACCGCGCCCAGGGCGACGACGGCGTGGACCTTCTTCTTCTTCGCCACGCGCTCCACCGCGACGGGGAGCTCCCACGCGCCCGGGACACGGACGACGAAGATGTCCTTCGCCTCGACGCCGTGGCGGACGAGCGCGTCGACGGCCCCTTCGACGAGCCGATCGACGATGAACGAGTTGAAGCGGCTGGCGACGAGCGCGAAGCGCGCGCCGCTCGGGGCGACGAGGGTCCCCTCGACGTGACGCGGACCTTGGGCGGGGGAAGACTTGCTCATTCGGAAGGGCTCTCGCTTTGCGACTCGGTGAGGGGGGTCGACCCGACGATCTCGAGGCCGTACCCGTGAATGCCGGCGATCTTACGCGGATTGTTGGTGAGGAGCCGGATCTTGTGGAGGCCGAGATCGAACAGCACCTGGGCGCCGAGGCCGTACTCGCGGAGCGGCGCGTCCCCTTGCGCGGTGCTCGGCGCGGCGGCGTAGGCCTGAAGCTCGACGAGCACGTTGCCGCGCGGCGGGATGTACACGACGACCCCGCGCCCCTCTTGCTCGATGCGCGCGAGCGACTCGCGGAGGTTTCGTCCCCCCTCCCACGGCGTGGAGGCGAACGTGTCGCCCAGCGTCGACCCGGCGTGCATGCGGCAGAGCGCCGAGTCGCCGCTCGAAGGATCGCCCTTCACCAGCGCCACGAGCTGGCGCGCGTCGGTGGCGTTCTCGTAGACCACGCAGCGCCAATCGGTGCCGGTCTGATCGAGGCGAATCGTGTGCTCGGCGACGCGCCGCACGAGGCGCTCGGTCTGGAGCCGGTACTGGATCAGATCGGCGATCGTGAGGATGAGGAGATTGTGCTTCTTGGAGAAGAGCTCGAGGTCGGGCATCCGCGCCATCGAGCCGTCGTCGTTCATGATCTCGCAGATGACGCCGGCGGGGGTGAGCCCAGCGAGGCGCGCGAGATCGACCGAGCCCTCCGTTTGCCCGGTGCGCACGAGGACGCCGCCGCTCCGCGCCTTGAGCGGAAAGACGTGGCCGGGGGTGACGAGATCGTCCGGCTTGCACGAGGGGCTCGCGGCGAGGCGGATCGTGTGCGCGCGGTCGGCGGCGCTGATGCCGGTGGTGACGCCGTGACGCGCCTCGATGCTCACGGTGAAGGCGGTGCCGAGCGTGGGGCCGCTCCGACCGGGCGCCTGCATCATCGGCAGGCCGAGGTGCTCGATCTGCTCTTCGGCGAGCGTGAGGCAGATCAATCCGCGGCCGTGCATGGCCATGAAGTTGATGGCCTCGGGGGTGGCGAACTCGGCGGCCATGGTGAGGTCGCCTTCGTTCTCGCGATCCTCGTCGTCGACGAGGATGACCATGCGGCCCTTTTGGATCTCGGCGAGGCCGCGGTTCACGCGCTCGATGAGCTTCGGATCGACGTCGAGCAGTCCGGGGGTCATCACAAATATCCTGCGCGCCCGAGGCGCGCGAGAAGGGCTTCGTCGCGGGTCGTCCCCGCGGCGGAGTCTTGGGCGGGCGACATCGCGTCGACCTCGCGCGCGCGGAGAACGTACCGCGCAAGGATGTCGACCTCGAGGTTCACCGGGCCGCCGACGGCGAGGGTGTCGAGGGTGGTTTGTTCGAGCGTGTGGGGGATGATGGCGACGTCGAAGCGGCACGCCGGATCGGCCTCGCCGTGCGTGCCGCCAGGCGTGGGGCCGGAGACACCGTTCACCGTGAGGCTGATGCCGTCGATCGCCACCGAGCCCTTCTCGGCGAGGTAGCGCGCGAGGCCCGGCGGATAGGCGAACACCATGCGCACGGCGTTCCCCATCGGCTCGCGAGCGACGAGCGAACCGACGCCGTCGACGTGCCCGGTCACGAGGTGCCCGCCCATGCGCCCGCCGAGCGGCATCGCGCGCTCGAGGTTCACCTTGGCGCCGACCTTTCGCGCGCCGAGCGTGGTGCGGCGGAGTGTTTCTTCCGAGACGTCGGCGGTGAAGCCGCCGGCGACGATGCGCTCGACGGTGAGGCACACGCCGTCGACGGCGATCGATTCGCCGAGCACGAGCTCCGCAAACGGTGCGCGCACGGTCATGACCGCGCCGGCCCCTTTTGCGGAGCGGCTGGCGATCTCCCCCTTTTGCTGCACGAGGCCGGTGAACATGACGAGGTGAGAAACTGCGGGTTTTCCTGCCGAGGTCGTACTTTAGGGGCGACTCTCCGTAAAGGGGAGCCCTCGTTGGCCCGGGGAAAGGGGCGGGAAAAAGCCTCTCCGCGCGAGGTCTGATAGACTGGAGGACGTGAGGGGCGCCCAAGCCACAGCGGGGGAAAGCCGAGGACCGAGCGTGAAGCGTGCGGCCGGGATGGTCTCCCTTGGCGCGCTCGCCGTCGTCGGTGGCGTGACGAGCGGATGCGGACCGAGCTTCCAGGCGGTCTACGAAGGCGACGCGCGCTTCGAGCACTGCTACGCGCTCGAAGAGAACCCGAGCCTGGCCATGCGCGAGAAGGCCGGCTGCTGGGACGAGTGGCTCCACGGCTACACGTACGGGCAGACGCGCGACCGCGTGGACTACGCGCTCTCGCGAAGCCGCGCCCTCCGCGCCGGCGGCGAGCTCCCCACCGACGAGGCGATGATGCAGGCTGCGCCGGGGGAAGGGCGCGACCGGGACACGACCTCGGGCCCGCGGAACGCGTTTGCGCCGCCGCCCAAGACCCTCGGCGAAGCGGCCGACGCCGGCGGCTCGACGTCGGTGGCGACGAGCGGCGGAGGGACGTCGACGACGTGGGGCGTCGCCGCGCTCGTCCCTGGCGACGCGGGGGTCGACTCGGCGAAGCACGTGGACTTGCCGGCGACGGTGGCCGCCTCGCCGCTCATGCGCTGCACCGACGCGTGCCGCGACGCCTGGACCGGATGCCGAGGCCCGGAGGCGAAGACCGCGGCGAGCGACGCGAAGGTCGACGCGAAGAAGATCGCGACCTGCGATCGCAACTACCGGGCGTGCCTCCGCGTCTGCGCGCGCTGAGCGGGCGCCCCTTCACCCCCCGAGGAGCTCGGCGGCGCGCGGCGCGTGGTACGTGAGGACGATGTCGGCGCCGGCGCGGCGGATCGACGTGAGCACTTCGAGGATGGCGCGATCGAGGTCGAGCATCCCCGCGGCGGCGGCGGCGTGCAGCATCGCGTACTCGCCGGAGACGTTGTACGCGGCGAGCGGGAGCTCGGTGGCCGCGCGCACGTCGCGGAGCACGTCGAGGTAGGGGAGGGCCGGCTTCACCATGAGCATGTCGGCGCCTTCGGCTTCGTCGAGCGCGGCTTCACGGAGCGCCTCGCGCGCGTTGGCCGGATCCATCTGGTAGCCGGCGCGATCGCCGAACTTGGGCGCGCAGTCGGCGGCGTCGCGGAACGGACCGTAGAAGCAGCTCGCGTACTTCACCGCGTAGCTGAGGAGCGCGGTCGACTCGAAGCCCTCCTTGTCGAGCGCTTCACGAATGTGACCCACGCGACCGTCCATCATGTCGCTCGGCGCGACGACGTCGGCGCCGGCGCGCGCGTGCATCACCGCCATACGCGCCAAGACTTCGATCGTGCGGTCGTTGTCGACCTCGAGCTCGACCTCGCGCTTCGATCCCGCGGGCTGCTTCTTCGGCCGGAGGATGCCGCAGTGGCCGTGGTCGGTGTACTCGTCGACGCACACGTCGGTCATGACGATGAGGTTCGGTGCGGCGTCTTTCATCTCGGCGACGGCGCGGGGGACGGGGCCGTCGGGATCGCAGCCGCTCTCGCCGTTCGGATCCTTGGTCTTGGGAAGGCCGAAGAGGATCACGCCGCCGATGCCGCGCGCCGCGAGCTCGCGAGCTTCTTTTGCAGCATGTTTCACCGGGAGCTGCGAGATGCCCGGCATGGTGCGGATCGGCACCGGCGCGTCGGCCGTCGCGCTGAAGAACATCGGGTAAATGAGGTCGGAGGGGGCGAGCGTGGTCTCACGCACGAGGGCCCGCATGGCCGGCGAGACACGCAGACGACGGGGGCGAATCCGGGGAAAACCCATGCCATTCTGATACCACCGCGCCCCGGTCGTCGCCCGCGGCTTTCGCCGAGGAGAGGCAAATCGGACCTTGTCCGCCGGGGGGACGCGCGCGATGGTAGGGGCCCATGCGGAGCCGCAGCCGAACCCTCGCCGCCGTGGTGCTTACGCTCGCCACAGCCGCGTTCCTCGCGTGCGGGAGCCGCACGGCGCTCCCCTACGACGAGGAGCAAACCGCGAGCACCGCCGACACCGGCGGCGACGGACCGAAGCATCTCGACGGCGGCGACGACGCGATCGACGAAGACGCGCTCCCGCTCATCGACGTGCGCCCTCCGCGCGACGTCGATCGCACCGACTGTCCCGACGCCGACTCCACGCTCGTCTACCTCGTCACGACGAACAACGAGCTCTTGAGCTTCTATCCGCCGACGGCCGCGTTCCGTCGCATCGGCGTCATCGCCTGCCCGGCGCCTTCGGGCACGACGCCTTTCTCGATGGCGGTCGATCGCAAAGGGGTCGCGTACGTCCTCTTCAACGACGGCCACCTCTATCGCGTGAGCACGTCGACGGCAGCGTGCGTGGGGACGAACTTCCAAGTCGACCAGCACGGCTTCCAGACCTTCGGTATGGGCTACGCCGCCAACAACCTCTCCGGCGGCCCCACGACCGAGACGCTCTTCGTGGCGTCCGACGAAGGCACCGCCTTCACCGGCGGTCGCCTCGGTTCGATCAACACCTCGACCTTCTCGCTCGGCGTCGTCGGCACGTTCAACCCCCCGGTCACGCGCGCCGAGCTCACCGGCACCGGCGCCGGCGATCTCTTCGCCTTCTACGCCGACACCTTGAGCGGCGGCACCGGCGACTCGTTCATCGGTCAGATCGACAAGCAGACCGCTGCGGTCGTGGCCGCCGATCGCCTCGCCGGGCTCGACCAAGGCCAGGGCTGGGCGTTCGCCTTCTGGGGCGGCGACTTCTACATGTTCACCGCGCCGCAGGCGACGTCGAAGGTCACGCGCTACCGGCCGACGGACAAGACGCTCACCCCGGTGACGACCTATCCGGGGCTCATCGTCGGCGCCGGCGTCTCGACCTGCGCGCCGCAGTAGTCGAGCGTTTTCCGCTACGCTCGGGTGCATGAGCGGGCGGGCCAGCGAAGGCGAGGCGAAGGACCCTTCGCGTCCGCTCCTCGGCAAGCGCGTCCTCGTCGCGCGCGCTGCCGACCAGGCGAGCGCCACCGCCGAATTGCTGAGGGGGCGCGGCGCCGAGCCGGTCGTCGTCCCGCTCCTCGAGATCGTCCCGCCCGACGATCCGCTCCCCATGCAGCGCGCCATCACCGCGCTCCCCGGCGACGCACGCGCGGCCGCGTTCACCAGCGCGAACGGCGTCGAGCGCACCTTCGCCGAGCTCGCGCGCCAAGGTCGCGACGCCGGCGCCTTCCACGGCGTCCTCGTCGCGGCGGTCGGTCCGGGGACAGCGGCGGCGCTCGAGCGTCACGGCGCCACCCCCGACGTGGTGGCCAAGGAGTTCCGCGGCGAGGGGCTCGCCGAGGAGCTCCTCGCGCGTGTGCCCTCGGGCGCGCGCATCGTGATCTTTCGCGCCAAGGTCGCGCGCGAGGTGTTGCCCGAGACCCTCCGCGCGGCAGGCCGCGTGGTCGACGTGGTGCCGGTCTACGAGACCAAGGCGCCGCCGCGCGAGGTCGGCGAAGCGCTGCGCGCGCGCCTTTTGGCAGGCGAAATCGACGCCGTGACGCTCACGTCGGCCAGCACGGTCGAGCACCTCGTGGCGCTGCTTGGCCCAGATGCACCGCGCCTCCTCGAAGAGGTGGTCGTCGCCGCCATCGGGCCGATCACGTCGGAAGCCGCGCAGAAGCTCGGAGTTCGCGTGGATTGCACGGCAAACCCGCATACGCTGGAGGATTTGGTTCGCGCGCTGGAGGCACGATTTGCCCAGCAAGATTGACAATTCCCCGAGCCCGAAGAGACACTCGGAAGAGCCTCTCGAATGTCCCTGAGCTCCCTCATCGTCCAGCGGGAAATCGCCACGATCCGCCAGGTCGAGGAGGCACTCGCGCGGCAAGTGCTCTACGGAGGCGATCTCGTCACGAACCTCCTCGAGGTCGCGACCGTCGACGAGGCCAAGCTGAACGACGCCGCGGCCGAGGCCGCCGGCATCCTCCCGGCCCCTTCGGGGGTCCTCCCCGATCCCGATCCGCGCGCGCGCGCCCTCATCCCCGGGGATCTCGCCAACCGCCGCGCGCTCTATCCGCTCCGCATGAACGCCGACGCCGAGCAGCTGCTCGTGGCCGTCGCCGAGCCGCTCAACGCGCGCGAAGAAGAAGAGCTGATGTTCGCCCTCGGCGTGCCGCTCGAGCAGCGGCTCGCCTCGGTCGTGCGCGTCCGTCAGGCGCTGGCGCGCGTCTACGGCGCTCCGCTCGAGCGGCGCTACGAAAGGCTCACGCAGCGCCTCCGCGGCGAGTCGGTGGGCGTCTCCGAGTCGCGGCCTCCTTTGATGGCCGAGCCGCCCGCGCCGCACATGCCGCCGCGCCCGGAGTCCGTCGCCCCCGGTCGCTTCACCGGCGCGCGGATCCCTTCACAACGGCCGACGAACCTCGGCTTCCCCGCGGTGGACGCGAAGCCCATGTCGCCCGCCCCTCCGCTCGCGCTCGAAGGGATCCAAAACCCCGAAGCGCCGGTGGAGCCGACGCCTACCGATCCGATGTCCCTGCCGCCGGTGGTGGTGCGCGACGAGCGCCGCGAGACGCTTCTTCGCGAGCTCTCCGCGCCGCCGCGGAGGGCGCGTCGTCGTCGCGGGCCGATGACCCTCGACAAGGCCCGCACCGAGCTCGACGCGGTCGAGACCCGCGACGGCTTGCTCGATCTCTTCTTCGACTTTGCGCGCCAGTACTTCGAGTACGCCGCCATCTTCGTCGTCCACGGCGACGTGGCCGAAGGGCGCGACGCCTACGGGCCGGGTGCCGACCGCGACAAGGTGACGGGCATTGGCGTGCCGCTCGATCTCCCTGGTCTCTTCGCCGGCGCGCGCGCGACCTCGGGGCCGATCCTCCGCGCGCCCGAGCCCGACGGTCTCGACGCAGTGCTCCTCACCGATCTCGAACGAAAGGTGCAGAGTGCAGTTGTCGCTCTGCCGCTCATCGTGCGCGGCCGTGCAGTGGCGATCCTCTACGGCGACGCCGCCGACGCGGGCGTCGACACCGAGCTCGTGGGGGACGTCGTGGCCTTCGCCGCGCTCGTCGGTCAGGCGTTCGAGAAGATCATCTTGCGGAAGAAGCTCGGCGGCTACTCGGCGGGGACGCCGGGCTCGAACGCCGGTCGCGCGGACGTCTCCGACCTCATCACCCAGAAGCTCGCCGCCGCGCAGCCGAAGAAGATCCCCTCCGCGCCGGTCGACACCACGCGCGCCGCCGAGGCCCTCGGCCGCGCCATCCTCACGCCGCAAGAGACGTCGGTCGTCGAGCCGCCGTTCGCGATCCCCAAGCGTCGCGCAGGGGCCGCCGAGCCTCCGCCCCCGGCGGCGAGCGTCATCGTGCGTCGCCCGAGCGGGCCGCCGATCCCTCGCGAAGATCCCGGCGTGGCTCCGGTGCGCGCCGACGAGAGGCTCCCGCCGACGGCGCACGTGGCCCCCGGCTCCACGCCGCCGCCGCCCGTGGCGCTCATCCCTCTGAGCCCGCCTCCGCCGGAGGTCACCTCGCAGGATCTCGACGACGAAGCGGCGCGCTCGCTCCTCACCGAGATCGAAGCGGCGCAGCAAGAGTCCGACGGCCCGCCGCCGAGCCAGTCGAGCATCGCGGTTCCGCCGCGTCGCCCGCCTTCCTCGCGCACGCCGGGCGAGTCGCTCCCCTCGGTGATCGTGGACGTGAGCCGCGAGCTCGAGGTGCTGGTCGAGCGCTTCATCCAGAACGTCGACGACGAGCAGGCCGAGGCCGAGCTCCTGCGTCAGGGGCAGCACGCGATGGGGGCCATCATCGCCCGCTTCCCTGGGCCGATCGTGAAGGAGCCGCGCCTCGAAGAGGAAGACGGGCCGCCGGTGAGCGCGTGCGGGCCGCTCCTCCGCCTCCTCACGATGCAGCGGCGCATCGCGGTGCCCTCGATTCTCCCCTTCCTCGACGGCAACGACGAGGAGCGCCGCTTCTGGGCGACGTTCGCCGTCACCGAGCTCGCGTACCCCGAGATCGTCCCCGTGCTCATGCCGCGCTTCTCCGATCCGAGCGAGCGCGTGCGTCGTGCGGCGCGCCTCGCCGCCGCCGCCATCGCGCGGGTGCACGGCGACGAAGTGGCGCGCGAGATCGGTCGCGTCGTGCGCGACACGGCGATGGACCGCGGCAAGCGCTTGGAGATGCTCGGGGTGCTCGAGGACATTCGCTGCGCGTTCGCCGTCCCCACGTTCATCGCCGTGCTCGCCGACGCCGACGAAGAGGTGGCGCTCGCCGCGCGCCGAGCCCTCACCGTGGTGACGCGACAAGACTTCGCGCGCGACGCCAAGCGCTGGACCACGTGGTGGAACCAGAACTCGTCACGTCACCGCGTGGAGTGGCTCATCGACGCGCTCGTGCACGAGAGCCAAGGGGTGCGGAGAGCCTCGGGCGAGGAGCTCAAGGCGATCACCAAAGAGTACTTCGGGTACTACGACGATCTGCCGAAGCGCGAGCGGGACCGCGCGCAGGCGCGCTACCGCGAGTGGTGGCGCACCGAGGGGCACCTCCGCTTCGTGCGCTGATCGAAGAGCCTCGAGCGCCGCGGGCGCTCAGCCCTTCGGCGCGGGATCTTGCGGGGCGTCGGTGGGCGCGGTGCTCGACGAAGCAGGCGGCGTCGCCGGGGCGGGCGGGGTCGGCTGCGCGGGGGCCTGAGCGGCCGCGATCCCGGGGAAGGGGACGTCCCCCTTGCGGCCTTGCGCGCGATCTTTGATGGCGTCGACCGCTTGCATCGCCGCGTCGCGGAGCTCTTCGTCCACCGCGCCTTGCGGCGCCGGCATGTTGGGGAGGAGCAACAGATCGCAGCTCAAGATCGTCCACTGGGGGTCGATGGACCGCATCGTGAGGACGATGTTCATGTCCTTGATGTTGCCTTTGACGAAGTTCCCCTCGACCGTCTCGACGCCGGGCGCAGTCTGACGAAGCGCGCCGAAGCGGGACACGTACCAGAGCGTCATCATGCCGTGCATGATCGGCACCTGGAAGTAGACGTCCACGTTGGGGCCGCTCTTGGCGATCATCCGCGCGTTCTTGAACTTGTCCGGCGCGAACTCTTTGTAGTGCGAGAAGTCCAGCACCTGGGAGCGCACCGCGGCCATGGGCGCGTTGATGAGCACCTCCGAGTGGCCGTAGCGACCGTTCTTCCCCTGCGGCGTGTAGTTCCACTTGAGCGAGTGGCCGGTCGTCGCCAGACGATCGAGCTGCGCGTCCTGCGTCTGCCCCGCGGCGTGCGAAGGGGTCGCCACGAGCGAGAGCAAGGTGAGGGCGAGGGCAGGGATCGACCAGCGAAGACGCGTGGAGGGGGGCATGAGTTCCTCGAAGTGGTGTCCTAGCGTCCCGTGGCGGAGGGCACGGCGCTGGACGTAGTTGGATCTTGATCATTGGACGCACGCACCGCACGCGAGATTCACCGCGCGGGAGGTGCGGGCGAGACGCGCGCGCGGTCTGCGCGCCGGCCACGGCCTCGGGGGACCGCGGCGGTGGATCGCCCCAGGCTCGCGGGGACCGCGGCGACGTCCAGGGGCCCGGCCCCCATAGGCCGAATTTGTCGTGAAAAAGGGGTCTAGCAACCCTTGCCTACATTGGCATACCTGCTGCAAAGACGCGCCGCATGTCGACCCTTCTTCGTCGGTCCGGCGCCTCGCTCCTCGGCCTCTTGTCCATCGCCTCCGCGGCCTGCGGAGGGACGAGCGGCGGCGACACCGACACCTCGAGCGGCAAGCTCGGCGACGAGCTCACGCTCGGGCCGCTCTGCGGGCACACCGACAACGACGCGCTCCGCCAGAAGGGGATCACCTACCTCGACTTCTGCTCCGACGGCACGAGCCAGGGGCGCATCGTTCGTCTCGACGTGAAGACGGGCGAACAGACGACGGTCGGTCACTACGAGGCGACCGAGGCCATCACGTTCGTCGAGGCCGACGACAGCTACGTGCTTTGGGAGATCGTCCCGCCGAGCACCAAGTCGACGCAGATCCCCACCGGCCACGTCACGGTGCGCCTCGCCGCGTGGGACGCGAACCTCCCCGCCGGGCAGCTCCAAGTCGTCTCCGACGATCTCATCACCGATTATCGCCCCGACGGCACCTCGGCGTTCGCCAACGGCTTCCTCTCCTACGCGGGCAAGGGGCGCATCCTCGCCGCGTGGGGCTACGGCATCGTCAAGGTCGGTATCATCGACTTGACGACCGCGTCGATCCCTTGGAGCGAGCGGCTCCCCACCGACCGCGCCGACTTCTTCACCCGCAGCGACGACGGCCAGCGCTACCTGATTCGCCCCTACAACAGCGGCATGGGCTACCACGGCCCGCTCGGTCTCGTCGATCTCTCGGGCGGCGCGCCTTCCTTCCGCGCGCTGGATCGAAGCTACGGCACCGGCGCCTTCTTCACGTGGGACGGGTGGAACACGTCGTTCGACGGCAAGAGCGTCGTCCTCTCGCACAGCACGCCGACGGGCACCGAGCTCGGGCGCCTCGACGTCGACAGCGGAGCCTTCACGAGCTTCGCGCCGCTCGGCTCGTCGTACATCCAGTGGCTCGGCCAGCAAGCCTTCGCCTACGACGGGACGTTTGCATTCTACACCGACGTCGTCGGCCCCAACGCCACGCGGAGCCGCGCGCTCGCGCTCGCGGCAAACCCGGCGCACGGCGGCGCGGTGACGCGGGTGCCCGTCCCCTCGACCTACAGCCTCATCAAGTACGTGGCCCCGGGCGGCGCGTACGCCGTGGCCGGCGAGCCCGTGTACACGAAGGGCTACAGCGACCCGACCTCGGTCAACTACTACGCAGTGAAGGCCGGCGCGGATCCCGTCCTGCTCGGCACGAGCTTCGACATCGACGTGGTGGAAGACGGCGGCGGGGCGGTGCTCACGCTTCGCGCGTCCGGCTCTTCGAAGAGCGGAAAGGTCGTGCGCCTCGACGCCGCCGGCGCGGTGGCGGTCACGGCCGATCTCCCCGACGCCTACGGCCTCGCGCTCGACGCGACGCACGTGCTCGACAAGGGGTGCGTGGGCACCTTCGATGCGTCGGGCGTGGTCATCGACCAAGGTTTGTGCTCGGGGAACGAGACGGTGAGCCGCATTCGCCCGTCGGTCACGCGGAAGCTCCTTCACTGGCGCACCGTGGATCAGCCGGCGCGCGCGTTCCCCTTCACCCCCACGCAGATGGGCGTCCTTCACTTCTGATCGCCGCGCTCAGTGCGGCGTCGCCGGCGCGTTCTTCCGCCGGCGGAGCGACTTGCGCTCGCGCGTCGCACGACGCGTGCTCGGTGGAGGGGGGACGGAGTCGTGCGGGTCGATGCCGCACGTCCACGACGGCGGATCGCTCGCGGGGAACGACTCTTCGCCGGCCTCGTCGGCGCGCGCTTCGTCGGTGAGCGGCGACGGCGGCGGCGGTTTCTGGGTGACGCGAGCGGTGGCCATGATCGAATCCTCCTGCGTGAGGCGGCGGCTCCTCTCCTTCGGGGTGCCGCGTCCACCAATGTGCGCACGCGCGTGACGTAGATCGAGCCCCCGGGAGCATGCGGATTGTGCGCGGTGACGCGCTGCCTGCAGCGACGACGCTCGCCGGATCGAGCCCGCGCTGCAGCGAACGCGGAAGAGGGTGACGGGCACGCGCGATGCACGAGGGCGATCCGCGTTCGCTCGATCTTGGCCACACGTGTTTCGCGCGGCTCGAGCGGTCGCGCACGAATCGCACGTTCGTCAGGAGGACGTCATGATGCACATTCTCGCATTTCTACTCTTCGGTCTCGTCGTCGGAGCCGTCGCTCGTTGGCTCGTCCCCGGCAAGGACCCTGGCGGATGGATCATCTCGATCGCGCTGGGAATCGGCGGCGCGTTCCTCGGCGGGATGATCGGGCGCTTCGCCGGTCTCTACCGTGACAACCAACCCGCGGGCTTCTTGATGTCGCTCTTCGGCGCCATCGTGCTCGTGGTCATCTACCACGCAGCGACCGCGCGACACGGCCACGCGTAGAGCGCGGTCGTGGGCGACGAAGGGCGATCGCGCTCGGGATCCAGCAGTCTGCGCACGAGTCGCCTCGAGGCGCTCAGCGACGGCGTGTTCTCGATCGCGATGACCCTGCTCGTCTTCACCGTCGAGGTCCCGAACGTCCCGCGGATGCCGGGCGGCGGTGTCGACGTCGCCAAGATCCTCGTCATCTCGTGGCCGCACCTCCTCAGCTACGTGGTGAGCTTCATCGTGCTCGGCGTGTACTGGGTCGGGCAGCACAGTCAGTTCCACTACATTCGCCGCGCCGACCAAGTCTTGATCTGGCTCACGCTTCTCTTCTTGATGCTGGTCGCGGCGGTGCCGTTCTCGGCCACGCTCGTGGGCAAGTACGGCACCGACCGCTCGATCGTCCTCTTCTACGGCGCGCACCTGCTCGCCATCGGTACGGCGCACTTCTTCACGTGGCACTACGCGGTGCGAAGAGGGCTCGTCGACCGCGATGAAAACTTTGCGGCGATCGCCGGCGAGTACCAGCTCGCGCTCGCTGCGCCGGCGACGTACGTGGTGGCCATCGCGGTGGCGTTCGTCAGCCCGATGGCGAGCCTCGTCTTGTACGCGAGCGTGCCGCTCGTCTACGTGATGCGCGCGCTGCGGAATCCCGCGAGGCGACCAGTGTGAGGGCGGGACGGCGCGCGCGGGAGGGCGCGACGTCGTGCGCGGGAGAGGGCGGCGCGGCGCACTGCGGGGCGGCGGCGAACGCGGGGTTTTGTGCCGGTTTCGCGCGGGGGAGCGTGCGCGCGCCGCGCGGCTCGTCTTGACATAGGAATTCAACGGTGTAGGTTGCCGCCACTGACGCGCGGTGGAGCAGCCTGGTAGCTCGTCGGGCTCATAACCCGAAGGTCGTAGGTTCAAATCCTACCCGCGCAACTGAGACGTACCACGATAACGTCGGTTCACATGGGCCCCTCCCGATGACGGAGGGGCTTCGTGTTTTGTCCGTGGGCTTGGGCGTGGCGGAGCTACCGGGGTAGCGGGCGGGGCATCCGAGCACGCGGGAAGTACTTTCGCGGGTCAGCGAATGCGCGGCCGTGAGGGGAGCTTGCGGGTCTAGTAGCTCGTGACGCCCGCGGCGTGCGGACGGGGATCGGTCTCTGCGGGATTGCAGAAACGGCAACCGTCAAGTGACCGCACTCGCGCCCGCGTCGCAGTCCCCTTCTCGAAATCAAAGTTGATGCGGTCTGGTGCGGTGTCCCTTCCCGCGAAGGCCGTCACCATGCGCACGAACTCCGTCACCGCGGCCGCGGCGAGCGTCGCGTTGAACGTCACGACCGAGGGCTGTGGTTCGTCGGCGCCCGTGATGTAGCCGTGCTCCGCTTCGCGCTCGCGCTCCTCCGGATTGAGCGACTCGACGCGGATCCTTTCGGCGTCGAGGTCGCCCCAACACCACAGGCATGGCCGCCCGGGCCCGACGACCACGACCTTGCCCCCTTGCGAGACGATCTTCCCGCTCTCGTCCACGCGGAACGCGCTGCCCATGTCGATCACTGGAACGTGGGCACCATAGGCGAGACGATTCAGCAGGGCCCGCGGGGCGAGCTGGTCAACGCAGGAGAAGACGACGTCGCACGACGACAGGACCTCGAGGTCGTCGGCGCTGACGAGGTGCCGTTCGACGGCGAGGATGTTGGCGTCCGGCACGACGGTTCGGAGGGCCCTCTCTGCGATCTTCGCCTTGAGTGTCCGCCGCTCGATGTCGGCAGGGACGCTCTCCAGCACACGCGAGAAGTTCGACGCCTCGAGGTGGTCGCCGTCCACGAGCACGAACCAGCGCAAGCCAAGTCGCCCAAGCAACGCGGTGACGACGGAGCCCGTTCCGCCGAGCCCTACGATTCCGACGCGGATCGCCCCGAGCCGCGCCTGCCCTAGTCTCCCCAGAGCGAGCTCCTGGCGCGCGTGCGTCCCGTGCGAGGCGTTCGTCGGGTCTCTGTGGGGCAGGGCCTGCAGGCCAGCACCAGCGACAGAGATTCGCGCGTGCACGAAGGAGCCATCGAGGTACACGCGAGCGAGCGCGTCGGTGCGCGTGATGTTCATGGCGCCGTGGAGGCGGTCGGGCATTTGCGCCAGGAGCGCCGGCATGAGTCGGCGATCGCCTGCGTCGTCGGCCCACGAGAACCATGCCGGCCCATCAGCCAGGTGCGTGTGCGCGGTGAAGACCGAGAGCCCGGCCCGTCGCGCTTCGAGGCACTTCTGGTTCATCCAGATCGGGTCCAGCTCCATGAAGTCGGGCTTGCGGGCGCGGTACGCCTCGGGCGGAACGTGGATCACCCGGCGCACCGCGAGCGACGCCGAGCCGGAGCTCGGCGTCGCCTCGGCGAACACGATCGCGCCAGTCTCGACGTCCGTGCGGTTCCAGAGACCTGCCTGGAGTGCCGCCCACTGCGGCTCGGTGAAGCGAATCGTGTGGTTCATTGCGCTCACCCGACCCGGTAGAGGCGTGCCAGCACCGCGCGCACGAAGTCACGCAGGCGGCTGGTGCCGGCGTGCCACGCATGGGGCTGGAGGTGCCAGCTGTACCGCTGCCACGACTCGTTCCCGATGGTCTCGATCGACGTTGCTTGCGGCTGCGCGCCGTTGGCCAGTGCGAGCGGCGGGCTCACCCAGAACATGTCGGGCCGGGCGTCGGGGAACGACGTCGGCACCTTGATGAGGATGCTCGCCTTGGTGACGGAGTAGCCCGCCGGGAGGCTGACGTCGCGCAGGATGACATCGAGCCCCTGGGCGGCCTCGCCCCGCACCTCGCCCTTGTAGGTGGCCAGCACCTCGTCGATCTGCGCTGCGACCGTTGCCGGGAGCCCGTCGCCGTACTGGGGCGAGGGCATCGAGTGAAAGCGATCCCCGTCGCGGACGAGGACGGTCGCGTCGGTGGGGACGAGCTCGTCCCCGCAGTCGGTCTCGAGAAAGAGCTCGTCGGCGTCAGGGACCCCGGCGAGCGCCTTCAGCTGGTGGCCGGTCAGCGTGTGGTCGAGGGACTCCTTGCGCTGACGGTTGAGGAAGAAGTGCACCGGGCCGCAATGAGCGCCTTCGTGTTCGTGTTCCATGACGTACTCCGTTTCAGGTTGTCCGGAGCAGCACCGCGCTGCCCGGGGACACTGATGGAGTACGGCTTCGAGCCCGACGTGTCGGCCGGAGACCCGACGGACGATTTCGCGGGCGCGAGGCGTCGAGCGAGGGGATCCGACGCGGGCGGTGCCAAAAACAAGGGGATCAGCGGACGGAAAGTCGCCGGATGACCTTCACGAGGGCAGCGTCGATGTTGAGTCGCGCGCGCCCATCTTCGATCACGATCAGCGACGCCGCGTGGAGCCGCGACGAGGCGGGAGCCGGTGTCAGGCACGTCCTGATCGCCTTCATCAGCTCGCTCTTCGCATCGGAGACGATCTTCGCCTCGGAGCGGTCGCTCTCGGCTTCGAGGACCTTGTTCGCGAGCTCCTTCGTGGGCACCACCATGCCCGCGTTCTCCGCCAGGTGTGCGAGGAGACGATACGAATGGCCATCGGCCTTCACCTTGAGCTCACGGCCTTCGAGCCAGATGCGTTGCTGCTGAGGGTCGACGATGACCGCGTGACGAGCACCGAAGAAGAAGCCCGGATCCCCGAGCGGGATATCGAAGCGGTCATCGGCGAGCGGACTCCAGTCGACTCTCAGGGGCGGCGCTTCCCCGAGCTCGCTCAACGCGACCCTCCCAGCCGTGAGCTCCTCCACCTGTGACGAGAGGACGGAGGGAAGGTCGGGCACGAGGAGTAATTTCGCATACTCGCGGGGTTGACGGCTCGTCACCCTCGCGCGCTCGCGACCAGATAGCTGGCGGATCCCACGAGGGGCCGCGAGTAGGACGACCTGCTTGGTCGCGACCGTGCGCTCGCCCAGACGGTATACGCCGGTGGCCAGTGACTCGATGTCCCCGACGCAGCCCGCGGCGTCCCGAAGCTGGCGAAGGACGCGAGGCAGATCGAAGCGAGCGAATTCGGCCTCAGTCACGTTGAGCCGATGCGGTGTCACCCCCTCGGTGGGGATGGCGACGAAGCCGTCAGCGTCACGTGTGAGTTCGAACTCGTCCTCGCCGGCGCCGAAGTCGGCCGAGAAGCGAAGGCCAGCTGGTTCGTCGATCCGTTGCAGCAGGCCTGACCAGGCGGGGAAGCCGGCGCCGAGGAGACGCTGCCAGTCATGCACGCGACGCACCGTTCGTTCATGGCGCCCGATGTGAGGCCAGGGATTCAAGCCGCCTCTCGCCGGAGGCGAAGTCGCGCGACGATCTCGTCCACCGTGCGTTCGCTCCATGGCGCGTCGCACTTGATTCGATTCCCCTTCCAGACCGTCAAGTGGTAGCAGCGGCGCCCCTTGCGGACGCGGGGCACGATCGTGAAGCTCGCCTGCTTCGGAATGAAGTTGTCGAGCGCGATGCCGGAGCTTTGGAGGCTCGACAGCACGTCGTTGGAGGCGAGCACGTGGCGCGTCGTGTAGTCGTCTTCGCCGACCATCTTCAGTTCCCTAAGGGCTACGCGCTCGATCTCCTGATCGACGAGGTCGTGCAGGACGTCGCGATAGTCCGCCGCGCCGATCGCGTCCAAGACGTACGCCTCTCGGGGGATGAAGTACCCGCTCTTCCCCACGAGAAGCTCGCCGACGAGATTCGCGTAGAACACCCGCTCCTTCTCCGATCGCGCGAGGATGCGGAGCTTGCCACTCTTCCGCTCCAGCAGGACGACGTCGTGGCGGAACGGTCGATACTGGCGAACCTCGGGCTTCTCCCGCTCGTTGATCAGCCGCTCTGTTCGGCGGGCCCCTGCGTGGTCGATGAGAAACCCGGTCTGGTCATGCTCGACGTAGAAGCGGACTTCGCAGTGAGAGCCTTGCCCTAGGTCGTCGAACAGGGCGGCGCATGCGGCTCGCACGTGGGACACGTGTCCCTTCGCGATCAGGAGATCTCCTCGTCGCTCCCGAGGCTCGAACAGCGTGAAGGTAGATCCCTTCGAGGCAGCGGTGACCGTCGCGTGGTCACCAATCGCGTCGAACTTGTCGCGGCGTTCGAGCGCGGCGCCCACGAGCGCATCGCCGAGGGAGGTGCCGACGAGCGGGATGCCCTTGTCCAGGAGTAGATCCTCTGCCCCCTCGTGAAGGCAAACTCGTCCGATGAGGTGGAGGTCCTCGAGCAGACCGTCCGCCTCGTCCTCGGGTTGGATGCCGCGGATGAGGTCCGCCAATTCCTCGAGCGTCGGCTTGCCGCTCAGCTTGGCTCGGGCGGCGAGCTGGGGAGCTCTCCTCCCCATCAGCGCAATCAGCTGGTTCGGGGAGACATGAGCCAAGGACGAGGTGTCGGTGATCGGGGCTACTTCGAGTCTCATGACTACTGCCTGTTCCTCGGTCTGGTCGGGCGCGGTTGGGCTGCAGGAGACTTGGCAACCGGCCACACGATGTGTAAAGTGAAGTGTAAAGCGCGCCATGAAACGAAGCAAGCCGCCGCTAAAACTTCATAAGTCTCCTCTGGTTATGGTGCTTGCGCAGGTGCGAACCTCGCCCGTCGCGAAGATGGCCGACTATGCGGCCGAGGTTCAGGAGCGGGTCCGCCGCCGCGGCTTTCCGCGTTTTGCGGAGAGCAACGTCCAGGAAATCCTGCTCACGCCCGGTAGTCCGCCCCAGCTCCGTGTCCATCCGCGGTGGGAGTTTCAGGACAAAGAGCGGGCGACCGGGATCATCCTCTCGCAGAACGGTGTCGTGCTGCACACGCGCGCCTACGACACCTTCGACGCCTTCGCGAAGCACCTGGCGTTAGCGCTCGAGGTGGTCGGCGAGGTCGTGAAACCCTCGCTCGTCGAGCGCCTCGGCCTTCGCTACGTCGACCTGATTCAGACGGAAGAGGGCGAGAACTGGACTGACTATGTGAAGCCCGGCCTGCACGGAATCTCGGACGGTTCGGTGGGCATGCACTCGAGCCTCCATCGATCCGAGATCGTCGGGACTACGGAAGTCGGGCAGCTCGTGGTTCGCTGCTTCCAAGCGTCCGATGGGAGCTTCCTGCCCCCGGACCTCGTTCCGACCTCGCTCGACCACAGCGCCGTGGTTCTTCGCCCCGAGGAGGTGGTCACCCTTCTGGACTTTGATCACTACTCGGAGACTGCCCGCGAGTACGATGCTCAGCAGGTCCTCGAGTACATGTGGCGCTTGCACGATAACTTGGACCTCGCCTTCCGCGAATGCGTCACAGACCACGCACGAAAGCGCTGGAAGGCTGAAGAGCGAATCGAGGCTGCGCGATGACTCAACTTGCACTCCACCCACAGCTCCGGAGCACCGGCGCCGAGCACGGGCCGATCGTGGGTGTCGGGTCGGGCGCGAGCGGCGAGGCGGTGGCCGTGTACCTCATCGCGACGGCAGCGCTTGGCACGGGTGGCGTGCAGGTAGTCGACTGGAGCCGAGCCAACGCGCGAACTGGACCTTTCACGATCGTCCGCGAGAGATCATCCGAGGCCGCGCTCACCACGGCGGATCGAGTGCTGCTGCTTCGCCGATGGCTCTCCCTTTCGGTCGCCGAAGCCGCACGCGTTCTCCATGTGCAGCGCCCGACGGTTTACTCCTGGCAGGATGGCAAGGCGCCCGCCGCACCGAAGAATCTGGAACGGCTCCGCACCGTGTTCGAGCTCGCCCGCGAATGGCGAACGCTTTCCGGCACGTCGGTCGGGAACTATCGCAAGGAGCCTCTCGGGCCCGGCGGTCGGACGTTGATGGACCTTCTCTCGGCCGAGGAAATCTCGCGTCCTCGCGTCCTCGAAACGATGAACCGCATAGTGGAAGCATCGACACGTCAGGAAGCGCGACGCCCGAGGTCCGGCGCGGAGCTCGCCAAACGCTTTCGATTCCAGCCGCTCCGCGAAGCCGACGTGGACGCGAACTTCACGCGCGAGTCGTCCCGGGCGTCGCGCAAGAACGGTGATCCGTGAGGAGACGACGTGGCCGACGCCTCGAAGATCAACCTCAACGGCTGGCAACAAGGGTCGGTCCTGCCCGAAGCGCTGACCAAGCAGCTTGCCGCGGATGGCTTCGCCCACGCTGACGGCGCCTCACTGCTGATCGTTCTCACGCAGGACTGCGACCTCGTGCACGCATCCTACGAGGTCGAGCCGCATGTCGAGCTGATCGCGGGCACCCTCCTCGAGAGCGTCGACAACGGGCTGCGGCACGGTCGCAATCCACGACGCCTTCACCTCGACGTCGAGAAGGCTACCGAGACCGTGGCGGTCGGATTCTCGATCCATCGGCGTCTTGTCGTGCCGCGGTCGGTGCTCGAGGATCACAAGCCACACGATGCGATTCGACTCGGGCGCGACGAGCGGCGGCTCCTCTGCGAATGGGTCGCCAAGCGGTACGTCCGCGCCGCCTTTCCGGACGCGTTCAACGAGAGGGCACAGGCTGCCTACCGCAAGATCGAAAAGGAGCTGAAGCGGAGCGGCGAGCGCGTCACGGGCCTGTTCTTGATGATCGATCCCGACGACGAGCTCGAGGCAGGAGAAAGTTACCGAATCGTCCTTCGTGTCGTCGCGCGAAGCGAGGCGGTGTCCGACGAGAAGACCGAGATCACCTTGGTCCGCGTCGCCAATGCGATCGCGGATGCGCTCGCATCGTGCGCGGGGATCCTCGTCGAGGATCACCAGTTGGTGTCGGAAGGGGAGTTCACGCTCGAGGACCTCCGGTTCTTCAAGCGCTGGGACTGGGACTACCGGAGCCACTCCGGGGAGCCCGGCGGCGAGATTGCGCCAGCGATGCGTTGACCTAAAGACTCTGCTTGTTGCCAGATTACGTCGAGGTCTGGCGCCGAGCAGGATTGCAGTGTGTGCGTTTCGCGAAGAGCGAGCACCTGCCGGCTGCTGCTACTTGGGGAGCTTCTTTCGGCGGTCTGGTGGCTTCGGAACGGTCACCTCGAACGCGATCTTCACGGGCGCGTAGCCGGCGCGTGCACCAAGGTCGCCGACTTCCACGGCGGCGAGCGGGAGGAAGGTGGCCTTCGCCCGGTACGCTCCGTCCTCGTGCGGGTGCATCTCGATCCGGCCGCGCTCGAAGACGCCGCGAAGCGCCTCGCGCGCTCGGAGTGGGTCCGCCGCGAAGACCTTCTCGAGGTCGCGCGCGCGGTCGACGAGTGCCTCAGGGGTTGGCAGGCGAACTGGGGACTTCATCTCGCGCTTCAGCTCCTCGACCGCAGCGGCGTCGATCTTCGCCTGGGCCTCGAGGTCGCGAAGCGTCTCCCGCACGTACTTCGACTCGTCGCCTTCGGCGATGAACTTCACGAGGCCGTGGATCCGGTCCTCGGTACGGCGGAGCCGCTCGACGCGCTCAGCAAGGTCGGCCTCGACGTGTTGCGCTCGCGTGCGCAGTCGCTCGGCGATCTTCTTGCGAAGAAACGCTACTGCCGCCGGCGTGAAGAGCTCGCCGCGAATGCCTCCGAGGATTGCGCCGCGAGCGACGTCCTCCCGGAGCATCAGGCGGTTGGAGCACGTACCGCGCTTCTTTGCGTCCCCGCAGATGTAATAGCTCGCGCTTGTGACCTGACCCCCGAGAACTGGCCCGCCGATTCTGTCGCATATAGAAGGAGCG
>CAZHHD010000005.1:0-11115 GCA_964531795.1 uncultured Polyangiaceae bacterium
CGCGATCCTCCCCCGCGTCGCCTCCGGCGACTCGTGCTTCGCACGAGCGCGAGCCCAACGCGCCCAGCATTGGGGAGCCGCATTTTCCGGCTTCATGGTGCGAGCCCAGCGAGGCCGTGCCAGGAAACGGCTCGTGCAGCGCACGAGCTCGCCGAAGGCGACGCGGGGGAGTCTCATCGCGAAGCGATGAGGGGGTCGCAAGACCCCACCAGGGTGGGCTAGGGGCCCGAGTCGAACGTTCGTCGGCATGCCGACGAACTTCAGACTCGGGACACTAGGGGAGCGCTCACCACGTAAGAGCGCAGCGAAGTACGAGCCCCGACGGCTCGCGCCTCGCGCGCTCGTCCAGTCGTCCACCTTGTGTCCGCCCCCGCCGGCCGCTACCGTCGCCGCCGTGCGCCGCAAAAACGCCGCGTTCCTCGCCGTCGTCTCGGTCGTCGCGTTCGCGTCGACCTCCTCGGGGTGCAAGACACGGCACGATCCGGCGCCGCCGGACAAGGCCATCTTCGGGGACCTCGCCCCGCGGCCCGATCTCGACGCGGCGCCGTACCTGGCGGTCGCGCACGCCATCGTCACGCACACGCCGCGTCCCGAGACCCCCATCGCCGCGCGGCCCGGGCAACGCGTCGTCTTGACGGCGTGGTCACCGGGGCATGCTCCCGCCGTGGCGACGGGGTTGGGCGACACGCTCCTCGCCTCGGTGGAAGCTGCCGCGACAGCGCTCGCGACGTCGGCGCCGCCGAGCCCGCGCCTCCAGCTCGACGTCATGACGGGCGCGGAGGCCACGGTGCTCGACGGCGATTTGCGATCGCCGCTCCACGAGCTCGGTCTCCACGGTTTCGTCGCCACCCAAGGGCGTGAGCACGTCGGCGCCATCGCCCCGACCGAATTTCTCGCCTTCAAATACTTCGATCTCGAGAACGTGAAGAACGACACCTCGCGTCTCGCCGAGGCGCGCCTTCGCGCGACGCTCGCGCCGCGGGCAGGGCTCGACCTCGCGGCGCTCGATCACGCGACCGTGTACAGCTTCACGAGCGCGTCGTTCGTCGAAGGGAAGAAGCCGGGGACGATCGAATCGGTCACGCGCTCGCTCCCACCGCGCGCCGCGAGGGCAACGCCCGAGGAGCTCGTCGGCTCCGTTCTTTCGGGCGCGGACTACCTGGCGCGCGTGCTCGACGGGCAGGGGCGCTACCAGTACATGGTGCACCCGGTCGACGAGCGAATCGACAGGAGCTACGGCACGCTTCGCCACGCCGGCTCGACGTACGCGCTCCTCGAAGCCTACGGAGAGAGCCACGATCCCGCGCTTCTCGCCAAGTCGGAGCTTGCGCTCGCGTACCTCGCCACGCGCCTGACGACGACGGCCGACGGGTCGTTCCTCGCCGAGTCGTCGGACGAAGAGCAGCAGAAGGTCGGCGGCGGAGGCTTGGCGATGATCGCCATGGCGAAGCACGCCGAGCTCACCGGCCAGAGCACGAACCTCGAGGCGATGCGGAGCATCGGCCGCTTCATCGTCCACCAGCAGTACCCCGACGGACACTTCCGCGAGAACGCCGACGTCGAGCGCGAGTCGCCCGGCTCGAAGCACCTCAAGAAGGAGGTCTCGTACTACGCGGGAGAGGCGGTGCTTGGCCTCATTCGGCTCTACCAGCGCGACCCGAGCTCGGCGTGGCTCGACGCAGCGAAGAAGGGGGCCGACTACCTCGTCGAGGTGCGTGACGCCCACGAAGACCTCGATCATCAAATCCACGATCACTGGCTCTCGTACGCGCTCCTCGACCTTTACCGGGAGACCAAGAAGGACGCGTACGCCGAGCACGCGTTCAAGATCGCTCGCGCCATTCTGAAGGGCGAAAAGCGGGGCGACACCGCCCCCGCGCCCGACTACTTGGGAGCGTTCTACGGGCAAGGGGAGACCACGCCCACGTCGACGCGCCTCGAGGCGCTCGCTGCCAGCCTCGAGCTCTCGCGCTTCATGGGGCGCGACACCGCGTGGATCGAAGGGCCGGCGATGGAGCTCGCGTGCTTCATGCGGGCAGAGCAGCTCGGCGACGACAACGACTACTTCCTCGCGCACCCGGAGAAGATGCGCGGCGGCGTGCGCGAGAGCCTTCTGAACAGCGACGTGCGGATCGACTACGTCCAGCACGCGATGTCGGCGTGGCTGCGCTTCGCGCGCTTCCTCCGCGATCCGGCGTACGGAAAGACGGTCCCCGTGGCGCTGGTCGTCGTCCCCGACGCCGGCGCGCGCGACGCGGCCAAGTAGCCCGCGCCGTCGCGCGAGTGCGTCAGCGACAGAATTTCTCCCACGCGTCGGGGATCGGCCCCCGGAGCAGGCGCTCGGCGCCGCCGCGGTCGAGGAGAACGAAGGTGAAGTCGCCTTGGAACGCGTCCGAGCCCCCCTGACGGAGGACGACCTCGACGCCGACGACGCGTGCGCCGTCTTTGGCGATGAAGCCGCGCCCTTCGATCTCCTCGCCGATACGAAGCGGCGTGAGGAGGCGCCCCTTGAACGACGCGGTGAAGCCGAATTTCCCGAGCAGGCCGAGCACGGTCCACGCGCCGATTTCGTCGGCGAGCGTGGCCACGAGCCCCCCGTGGAAGATGCCGGGCGGCCCTTGGTACTGGGTCCCGGGCACGAAGCGCGTCACGACCGACGTCCCCTCGCGGGCAAAGCGCAGATGGAAACCGATCGGGTGGTCGGGGCTGCAGCCGAAGCAGGGTTGGCCTTCGCCGAAGGGGTTGGCTTCGAGCTCGACGGGCGAATCCATGGGGAGACCTCGTGACGGGGGGAGCGGGCGGTCCGCCGTTCCTATGCTATCCCGGGGGCCATGAAGATCAGCGCCCTCCTTGTCGTCTCGGCGTTGGCTGGGGTCGCGATTGCCGCATGCTCGAGCAGCTCGCGGCACGAGTTCACCGAGACCGCCGACAGCGGGCCCCCCGACGCGGGGGACATCGTCGACGCGACGTTCCAGGGCGACGTGGTGCAGGCTCCTTCGGCGCACCTCACGGGGAAGGTCTTCGCGCCCGAGGGGAGCATCCCCATCTCCGGCGCGCTCGTCTACCTCACGAACACGGCGCCCGACCCGATGCCCGACGGCGTGGCCTGCGACAAATGCGTCCAGCTCGGCGCAGGGACGCCGTACGCGACCACCGCCGCCGACGGATCCTTCTCCATCAACGCCTCGGCGGGCGACCAGCTCCTCGTCGTGCAGAAGGGGTACTTCCGTCGCGTGCGCGCCATCACCGTCACCCCCGGGGACAACCCGCTCGGCAAAGATCTCACGAGCCTCCCTGGGAAGATGGACAAGGCGAAGGGGGACGAGATCCCCAAGATGGCGATCATCCAGGGGACGTACGACCCCATCGAGGCCTCGCTCGCCAAGCTCGGTCTCGGGCAGGTGAGCGCGGGGGGCGGGTACGTGGCGGGGAGCGGCTCGTTCGACATCTACGAGCAGGGGACCGGCAGCGGGCTCACGCAGGAGTCGATCCTCCACGATCCGAGCGTCCTCGCGAAGTACAACATCGTCTTCCGCCCGTGCTCGCAGTGCAGCGACGGCTACAACAACGACGCGCAGTCGATCAAAAATCTTCAGGACTACGTGCTCGCCGGCGGGCGCTTCTACGTCACCGATTGGTCGTACGAGTACGTGCACCAGCCGTGGCCGCAGTACCTCGACTTCAAGGGGGCGAACACCGGCTTCGGCGGCGGCTGCATCAGCGAGTACGACGCCCCGGCCACGGTGCAGGACCAGGGGATGAGCGACTGGCTCGTCGCGCAGAACATCACCAATTTCCAGGTGAAGGCCAACTGGAGCATCATCGAAGGGATGCACCAAGTGCAGACCGTCGATCCGAACGGTCAGCCCATCGCCGTCACTCCCAAGGCGTGGGTGATGGGGCAAACGCCGGAGGGGGCACGCCCGACGACGGTGAGCTTCCAGAGCGGGTGCGGTCGTGTGCTCTTCAGCACGTACCACACCGAGGCGAACGGCAGCGCGCAGCTCGCGCCGCAGGAGCTCGCGCTGCTCTACGTGCTGCTCGAAGTGAACGTGTGCGTGAACGGACAGCAGGTCAACTGAGAGCGGAGTCTCAGCGATCGAGGTCGCCGCGGAGGCGTGCGGCCCGCTGGGGCATGCGGAGCTTCCGCATCGCTTGGGTCTCGATCTGACGAATCCGCTCGCGCGTGAGCGAGAAGGACGCGCCGATCTCTTCCAGCGTGTGCTCCGTCTCTCCGCCGATGCCGTAGCGCATACGGAGCACGCGCTGCTCGCGCTCGGAGAGCGTCTTCAAGAGCTCGTGCGTCTCCTCGATGAAGCGACGCTTGGTCATCGTCTCGATGGGGGTGACCACCGTGCGATCCTCGATGAAGTCACCGAGGCGCCCGTCGTCCTCTTCCCCGATGGGGGTCTCGAGGCTCACCGGCTCGCGCCCGGCGCGCTGGGCCATGGCGACCTTCGTCACGGGGATGGCGAGCTCTTGGCTGAGCTCCTCGGGGCTCGGCTCGCGACCGAAGCGCTGCTCGAGCACGCGCCGCGCGCGCGCCACTTTGCGGCTCGTCTCCACCATGTGCACCGGCGTGCGGATGGTGTGCCCTTGGTCGGCGAGCGCGCGGGCGATCGCCTGGCGGATCCACCACGTGGCGTACGTCGAGAACTTGTAGCCGCGGTGGTAGTCGAACTTCTCGACCGCGCGCATGAGGCCGATGTTCCCCTCTTGGATCAAGTCCACGAGCTGGAGGCCTTGGTGGTCGTGCTTCTTCGCCAGGGCGATGACGAGGCGGAGGTTCGCCTCCACCAGGCGCGCGCGAGCGATCTCGGCCTCACGCTCCCCCTTGTCGAGGGCGGCGCGGGTGCGGCGGTCCTTGTCTTCCTGGCGGAGTCGCCGCGAGACGCGGTCGATGACCCGCCGGGTGAGGCGGAGCTTCTCGAGCGAGACACGGGCGCGTTCGCGCGCGGCTTCGGTGGGCTTCGAGAGCCGCGCGAGCCTCCGCACAGGCGCGAGGAGGAGCGTCGCTTGCGCCACGGTCATGCCGAGCGGATCTTCGCCGTCGGCGGGGGCGTGACGTGACACCTCGTGAAGTTGGAGGCGACCCTCCGAGAGCTCGAGCGCTACGAGCGCGAGCTCGCGCACGGCGACCGGCGACCGGACGAGGGCGTGCACGATGCGGTTTTCACCGCGCTCGATGCCTGCCGCGAGCTCCGCTTCGCCCTCACGGGTGAGAAGGGGGAGGCGGGCGAGCTTGCGAAAGTAAGCGTGGACCGCGTCCTCGTTGGCCGGGGCGGCCTGGAGGAGAGCGACGGTCGGGGGGGAGATTGCTGCTGCTGCGGATCGTTTCATGGTGGGCCTCCGCCGGGGCTTCGCCGAGCGGGACCGGGCGGTTGATTTGAAATACGCATGGCGGGGTGGGTTGGATCTGAGGATCTGGCTCCCCCCCGGGATGCGTGAACGAGGCGTAGACGGCTGAGACGTGGGGAAAACCGCCCGAACGGGTCGGGCATTCCCGTCACCAGGCTTTGACCAGAGGGATGTCATGCCCCTTGGGGCAGCGGACACGCATCTCGCGCTCGGCTTGGGTTCGGTCGACTTTCACCACCTGCTTGCACACCGGGCACCGCACCTCGAACTGCTCGGCGTCGGCCTCCTCCTTCGCTTGGGACATCTGTGGCTCCGGAGACGTTGGGATTCGTGGGCTCAGTCGGAGGATGCGGCGTCCGACCGTGGTACAACGTAGGTCGTGGATCCGAGAAGGGAAGCCCCGCCGCCGGCCGCCCCCGGCCGCTCGCGTGCCCAGCGGGGAGGCGTCTCCGCTGTCGCCCGGCTCCGCTCGAAGCTCGTCCACGGCGCGGCCGCCGTGGCCCTCCCCAGGACCGTCCTGCTCTCGCGCGGACCGAGCACGCGACGCCAGGTCGCGCTCACGTTCGACGACGGTCCCGACGCAATGACCCCGCGCTACCTCGATCTCCTCGAGGAGCTCCGCGTGCGCGCCACGTTCTTCCTCGTCGGGCGTCTCGCCGAAGCGCGTCCGGACTTGGTGCGGGCGATCGTCGCCGGCGGTCACGAGGTCGCCGGTCACGGCTACTCGCACAGACCGTTTCCGACGCTGGCGCTCCCCACGCTCTCCGACGAGCTCGTGCACACGAGCGACGTCCTCCCGCCGGCGCCGACGTCGCGCCCCTTCGTGCGCCCGCCGCGCGGCGACACGAACCTGACGAGCCTGCTGCGCGTAGCAGCCGCCGGTTACACCTCGGTGCTCTGGTCGCTCGACTCGGACGACTGCCGCACCGAGGATCCGCGCGTGGTCGAGCGACGTGTGAGCCCCGAGAACGTCCGTCCGGGGGAGATCGTGCTGCTCCACGAAGGGCAGACATGGACGCTCGAAGCGCTCCCGAAGATCGTCGGCGATCTGCGCGCTTCCGGCTACGAGCTCGTCACAGTCGGCGAGCTGGTGCGCGATCCGTGAGCGGGCCGTAGGGGAGGAGAGGGACCTTGGCGAGAGCGTTCGTTTCGCGATTGCTCGATCAAAGCGGCGCCTTGTCGTTGTTCATGGCGTTGCGCAGCCGCGCGCGGAGCTCTTGGCTCACCGTGCTCACCTACCACCGCGTCGGCGACCCGGCGACGGCGCACAGACTGGACGACCAGGTCATCGACGTTCGGCCCGACGCCTTCGATCGCCAAGTGGCCTTCGTGAAGGAGTACTGCACGCCCATCTCGCTCGACGATCTTCTCGCCTTTCGTCGCGGAGGGTCGCTCCCGCCCAACCCCGTGCTCATCACCTTCGACGACGGCTACCGCGACAACTACGACGTCGCGCTCCCCATCTTGCAGAAGCACGGCGTCCCTGCGGTCTTCTTCATCGCGACCGACTACGTCGAGGAGCGCCGCCTCTTCTGGTGGGACAGGATCAACTACGTCCTCAAGCACTCCGAGCGCGAGGTCTTGGAGCTCACGTACCCGCGGCGGCGTTCCTTGCCGCGTGCCCGCCCCGACGACCGGGCGCGCACCATTCGTGCGTTGCTCTCCATCGCCAAGGCGCACTTCGATCTCGATCTTTCCCGCTTCCTCGAACACGTGGAACAAGCGGCCGGCGTGTCGATCTCGCGCGAGGAGGAGCGGCAAATGGTGGAGCCGCTGCTCATGACGTGGAAGGAAGTGCGAGCCATGCGCGCCGCCGGTATGGCCGTGCAGTCGCACACGCGGACGCACCGCACGCTCCACACGCTGACCGAGCGTGGCCTCCACGACGAGCTCCACGGCTCGCGCATGAAGCTCGAGGAGGTCCTCGGTGAACCGGTGCGCGCGGTGGCCTACCCCGTGGGCAAAGGGCTCGACAAGGCGCCGGCCGCGCGCGCGGCTCTCCGCGCTGCCGGCTACGAGCTCGGCTTCTCCAACGGCAGCGGCGTGAACAGCTTGTGGCGCTTCGATCCGCTCAACGTGCGACGCGTCTCGCTCGAGGTCGACCTGGGCGACGCGAACTTCCGCGGCATGGTCGCCGTGCCGTACCTCGCTTACGACAACGACGTGAGCGTGGTGAGCTGAGCGCGAGCCGCTCGCCCTTCACTGCTCGACGACGACCGTGCGGCGCTTGCCCGCGCTGGTCGCGGCGATCTCCTGGACGCGCTCGATCTTCACCGGCACGCCCTGCAGGATCTCGCCCACGCGCTGCTGCACCTCGGTGAGCGTCGCGCCGTCGAGCCCTTCCCCGGGGACGATACGCAAGGTGACGGAGCGGTCCTTGTGCTGGACGACCTGGAACTGGCGCGCCGCCGCGGCCAGCCCGGTGAAGAGGACGTGGAAGGCGATCCCCGTCACCGCCGCGCCGCGCGCGTCGCGAAGGAGATCCGTCGCGCGCCCTTCGACCGATTCGAGGCGAGGGAGCGTGCGCCCGCACGAGCACCGCGCGCCCGAGCCGGCGACCGCCATGTCGCCGTTGGCGTAGCGGATGAAGGGCATGCCGAAGTTGTGAAGGTCGGTGATGACGACCTCGCCGAGCTCGCCCGGACGGGCGGGGCGCGTCTTGCCCCCCTCGTGCACGAGGACTTCGACGACGAGGTTCTCGACCGACAAGTGGAGCCCTTCGTGGGCCTCGCACTCGGCGCCGATGAGCATCACCTCACGGCAGCCGTAGGTCTCGAACACCGCGGGGCCGAAGGCGAGCTCGAGATCGTCGCGGTCGCCGCGAACGAGTCGTTCGGCGCCGCAGATGACCGGGAGCGTCATCCAGCTGCGGAGCTTCTCTCGGTTGATGAAGCGCGCGAGCTCTGCGCCGGCTTGCGTGTAACAGACGAGAATCCGCGGGCCGATCTCTTCGATGGCGCGCACGACCTCGCGCATGTGCTCTTCGTCCAAGACGGCGCACGGGAAGTAGTGCTCGCGCTTCATGAAGCGATCGAGCGCGATCTTCGCGCGACGCGCCGGCGGCGGAGGCCTCTCGACCGGCGCACCCCAATAAAAGAGCGCGCGGTCGCCCGGTCGATAGCCGGCCCACGCGTAGCCGCGGAGGCGCACGGCGTTCCGCCAGTGCTCGCTCCCGAGATCGTAGCCGAAGAGGAGCGGCTGCCCGGTGGTGCCGCCGGTGTTCTTGCGGACCTCGATGACGGGCGGCGCGCTCGACGCGAGCTCGGCGGCGTGTGCGCGCGCCTCTTCGCGGGTGAGCACCGGCAGCTTGGTGAGATCCTCGAGCGTGGTGACGTCGCGATCGGAGAGCCCGGCGGCGTCCCATCGCTGACGGTAGTACGGCACGTTGTCGTACGCGTGACGGAGGAGGCGGCGGAGCGAGCCGAGCTGGGTCGCCTCGAGCTCGTCCTTCGAGCGCCACTGCATGCGCTCGAGGTACGCGAGGCGCGAGAGGGTTGGACGTCGCCGTACCGTCCCCTCCCACGTGGGGAAGAGCACCGAGCGAAAGAAGCGGCCGTAGACGTCTCTAGGCATGGGGGTCAACGTTCTCCGTCGACGGCTCGGACTGTCTCTTCGATGGTCCGGCCGGGGCGGAAGCCAAGTTGCTCACGCGAGCGGGTGTCGTCCACCATGCAAACGTAACGAATGTGGTCGAGCTCGGGCGTGGGGAACGTGCTCAGGCGGAGCGACCAGAGCCGCTGCAGGACGGCGCGACCGATGCTGTAGGGGATCGAAATGCTCGGGCGATCGAGGATTCCGATGACGCGCGAGAGCGGGAGCGGCTCGGGCCCGGCGACGTTGAAAATTCCTTTTACTCCCGGCTCGAGCGCCAAGTTGATCGCCTGCACCACGTCGGCTTCGTGAATGACCTGCACCATCGGGTCGTAGCCCATCAGCTTGGGGATGGTCGGCAGGCGCAGGAAATTCGAGGGGGCGTTGCGCACGGTGCCGAGGATGTGCACCGGACGGAGCACGACGGTCTCGGTCTTCGGCTGTCGCCAGAAGAAGCTCTGCGCCAACATGTCGACCTCGATGAGGTCGCGGATTTCTCCGAAGCGTGCGCCGCCCAGGAGCGGTGCCTCCTCCGAGAGGAACTGCGGGTTCTCCGGCTGCGGGCCGTAGACGTTGGCGCTCGAGAGCACGACCAGCTTGGGCACGTCGAACTGCGCGACGTACTCGAGCAGCTTGGCGAAGCCGGCGACGTTCCACGAGTGGTGCTCGGCCGCCGAGGCGCGCGGATCGTGCATGACGCCGAGGTGGACGACTGCCGCGACGTCCCCCCCACGAAAGACGTCCTTGAGCTTTTTGCGTCGTACGTCGACCTGACGATGGTCGATGTCCTTCGGCTTGTCGGGGAAGGGGCGTCGGTCGACGCCGATCACCGGGCGCTCGCGGTGCAGCACGCGCGCCAAGCGCTTCCCGAGCCGCCCGCAGATGCCGGTGATGACCACGGTGCCCGGCGTCGCCGAAGCCCGCTCGCGATCGTGCGTCCTTTGACTCGGGGTCGCTGTCAAAAGAACACGCTCCTTCGAGCCTTCACGCCGCGGTTCAACATCGATTGGATCGTCGCCTTCACCAAGAACACCTTCTCTTCGATGACGGCGTCGTCGTCGTCGGGATCGCCGCCGAAGCGGAGCGGCTCACCGAAGTAGATGCGGTATTTCGTGGGGAGAGGGAGGGCGCCGCCGGGCAAGAGGAGCTGCGGCATGACGGGGAAAGCCGGCATGCGGAGCACCTTCGCCAGCGTCTGGATGTTGGCGAGGGAGACGTATTGCTCTTCGGCGCCGATCACCGCGACGGGCACGATGGGAGTGCCGGTCTCGATCGCCAAGCGCATGAAGCCGAGCCCGAACTCGGTCAGCTGGTAGCGCTGATCGAAGGTCTTGGAGATGCCGCGCGCGCCTTCGGGGAAGACGAGGAGCGCCTCGCCCTGCTCGAGGAGGCGTCGCGCGTTCTCCGGGACGCCGACGACCTGACCCACGCGCGAGAAGAGCATGGAAACGAAGGGGAGCGTCTGCGACCACTTCTCCACCATCGCTCGCGTGAAGCGCGGCGGTTCGACGTCCATGAAGAGCGTCGCGCCGATCATCGCGGCGTCGATGGGCACCTGACCGGAGTGGTTGGAGATGAGGAGCACGCGCCCTTGGGGGATGTTCTCGGCGCCGTGCACTTCGGTGCGAAAGTAGTAACGGTGGAGAAACGCAACCGAAGAGAGCGCCCACTTCGCCCACTCGGGATCGAAGCCGAAGGGATCGATCCCCGAAGGGCCGAGCGCCACGGGGACGCGCGCGAGCCGCGACTCGAACTCTTCGCCCAGGAGCGAGGTCATCCAGGCGTCGACGGCGTCGTTCGCCAGGCCCACGAGCCTTCGTGCGAACGGGCGTGACGCCCGCGCCACGTCGCTGATGCGCGCGAGCGCGCTCGTGGAACCGCTCCTCTGCACGGTCTTTGGATATGCCGCCGAAGAGCCCAGGGCAAGAGAGGAACAACCCACCCGAGCCCGCGCCCCGCGCGCGGTGCGCCAGCGACGAAAAGTCGGTGTTCCGACGGACAATGCTAGGCTCGGCGCATGGCGCGCGTGCCCCCGCCGCTTCGCCCCGGCGACCGCGTGGCCGTGGTGGCGCCGTCGAGCCCCTTCGGTCGCGAAGACTTCTTCCGCGGGCTCGCGTGGCTCGCCGGTCGCTACGACCTCGTGGTGCGCGATTCGGTCTTGCGGCG
>CAZHHD010000005.1:11215-185147 GCA_964531795.1 uncultured Polyangiaceae bacterium
TCGCGTGGCTCGCCGGTCGCTACGACCTCGTGGTGCGCGATTCGGTCTTGCGGCGTGCGGGGTATCTCGCCGGCGACGACGACCGCCGCGCCGACGAGCTCGCCCAAGCCCTCGTCGCGCCGGGGATTCGCGGCGTCATCGCCGCGCGCGGCGGCTACGGGGCGATGCGCATCTTGGATCGCGTGCCTTGGTCCACGTTCGTCGAAGCGCCGCGGTGGCTCGTCGGCTTCAGCGACATCACGGCGCTCCACTTGACCGCCAACACGGCCGGCGTGCCGACCGTTCACGCGCCGCACGTGACCGGTCTCGGACGCGCCACCCCGCGCACGCGCCTCGCGTTCCTGCGCGTGCTCGAGGGGACGGCGGCCCCGCTCTCCTGGAGCGGTCTCCGCGTCGTGCACGCGGGCGAAGCAGCGCGCGGACCGCTCGTGGGTGGCAACCTGGCGCTCGTCGAGGCGATGGCCGCTGCAGGGCGCCTCGTCGTCCCCCAAGGTGCGGTGCTCGTCCTCGAGGACGTGACCGAGCGCCCGTACCGCATCGACCGCATGCTCACGTCGCTGCTCTTGGGCGGACACCTCGCGCGCGCGAGCGCCGTCGTCTTCGGAACGTTCACCCAGTGCGATCCCGGGCCCGATCGCGTCACCGTCGACGAGGTGATCGCCGAACGCACGCGCCGCTTGCGCGTCCCGGTCCTCTCCGGCGCGCCGTTCGGTCACGGGGACGACAACGATCCGTTCGTCCTCGGCGCCGACGTCGAGGTCCATGCGCACGCCGGGCAGGGGCGCGTCGCCGCCGTGCGCTAGGTCCGTCGCCCCTACGAACGCGGGATCGGTGGCGGGATCGTCGACTTCGGCTTCTGCGGCTTTTCTTCGTCCGAAGACTCTTCGACGATCTCGGCGAGGTCGTCGACCACGAGCACCTCGTCCGAGCTGTCGGGCGAGAGCTGGAGGTCCGAAGCCGAGAGCTCCTCGGCCGGGATCGCCGCGCCCGCCTGCGTGTCGTGGAACGACCCGAACGCCGCCGGCTCCGCGGCCGGAGGCACCGGATCGTCCTCCACGTGCACGTCGACGGGCGTCTCGAGCGGCGTGTTCATCGAGGTCTCGAGCGGCGTGTCGACCGACGATCTCGCCGCGCCCCGCGTGAAGCCCGGGCCACCCGGGCTCGTCATCATGTCCTCGCGCTCGTCGGGGACGGCGAGGGGGCGGGGCTTCTGCGGCGCCTTCTTCGGCGCCACGCTCTCCGTCTTCGGAGCGACGTCGGCGGGGAGGGGCGCCGGCATCCCGCTCGGCGACGGCATCGGCGCTGCTTTGGAGCCGGGCATCGGCGCGGCGAACGGCGTCGGCATCGCGCCGGGCATCGGCGCGGCCATCGCCGGCGGGGGGACCGACGCCTTCCCTTTGCCTTTGCCCGTCCCGCGGATCGCGGCGATGAGCTCCATGCTGAGGGCGTGCGGCTGCGTCGACTCTTCGCTCGAGCCCGCGGGCTTCGGCTCGGCCGAGGGGCGCGTGCGCGGCGGGTGGGCCTCTTCGGGCACCTCCACGGCGGCCACGGTCTTCGTCACGCTCCCGGGCGGGGTCGAGTCGGCGGTGTCGCTCGTGCTCTCCATCTCGAGCTCGGCGCCGCCGACGGTCTTCGGCGCGTCGTCCGCGAGCGAGGGGACCTCGCTCGTGGGGAGACGCGAGAAGGGGCCGGTCGGTGCCGGCACGACGGACTTCGGCGGCGGACCGACGAGCGGCCTCCCCGACGAGGGGGCTGGCGGAGCAGGGATTTGGCCTGATCCAGGCGGCGTGAGGGAAACGTAGGTGGGCGGAGGCGGCGCGTAGGCGTCCGGCCCGGCGTTGGGGTCGGGGCGCTTCAGCGTGTTGTTCTTCGCGCGCTCGAGCCCGTCGGTGGCCTCGGGATCGCTCGGGCGCATGCGCAGCACGCGGCGCCACGCGTCAGCGGCTTCGCGCGGGTCTTGAAGCTGCTCTTCCCACATGCGCGCGACCTTGCGCGCGAGCTCGGCGCGGGCGCCCATGTCGCGGCCGCGGAGGATCTGATCCTCGTAGAGCTGCACCATGCCGCGGAAGTCTCCCAGCTCGCGCAACATGGACGACAGCTGCTCGAGCACCGCGTGATCCTGCGGCGAGAGATCGTGGAGCTTCTTCAGGTCGGCGGCAGCGCCGGTGCGATCGCCGAGCTGCTCGCGACGGAGCTTGGCGCGCCGCGCGAGGAGCTGGCGGACGAGGGGGCCGTCGAAGACCTCGGATAACGCGCGGGTGAGCGCCTGCTCGGCGCGGCGCGGCTCGCCGAGCTCGAGCGCCGTCGATTCGATGACGTCAAGCGTCTCGCCGTCGACGTGGGCGATGAGCGCGTCCCCGAGCCACACGAACGCTTGCTCGATGTCGTGCAGATCGCGCTGGGCGATGTTCGCCGCGCGCCTGAGGAGCCCGCTGCGCGTCTTGCCACCGTCGCGCGCGCCGCCGCCGCCCGATCCGTAAGCGGTGCAGAGGACGCGACGAAGCCGCTCGCCGCCGGTGGAGCGATCGCCGTCGGCGGCGTAGCTCTCGAGCAGCTCGAGGATGTCGTCGGTGGGCGTGCCGGTGAGGGCCAGCTCGAAGAGGCTCCGCGTGCGCTCCATGTGGCCGCGCGCCGCCGACACCTGCGCCGCGCGGGCGAGGGCGCGCACGCGATCGAGCGGTGCCCGCGAGCGTGAGACCTGACGCTCGTAGAGCTCCACCACTTCGTGCGGCTTGTCGGTGAGCTCGGCGAGGCGGTCGAGCAAGGGCTCGGCCTCGATGCCCGGCACGTTGGCCAGGGCCGATTCGCCGTGCTGAATCGCTTCGTCGCGCGGCATGCCGGCGCGCACCATCGCTTCGGCCTGGCGCACCACCTCGGCGGCGCGCGCGGAGCCGACGAGGTCGCGCGCGAGCAGGTCGTGCGCGACCGAGAGCGCGTCGTGATCGCTCGTCTTCACGGCGAGCTCCTCGAGGCGCACGGCGAGGTCGTGATCGCCGGCGCGGGCGCGCACGATTTCGATCGCTACACGGGCGGCGTCCTGGTCGCGGCCGACGGCGGCGAAGCGCTCGAACGCCCCCTTCAGGGCCGCGGTGCGCTCGGGGCCGTTCTTCGCGTCGAACCACCAGTCGACGAGCTTGGACGCGACGATCCCCTTCCAGCCGAGCCGGTCGCCGAGCTCCACGTACGCCTGGCGCACGTTGGGGTCCCCTTGATCGGCGAGCTCGGTCAACGCCGCGAGCGCTTCGTCGCCGCGATCGAGCTTGTCGGCGAGGACCATGGTGAGCTTCAAGGTGAGCGCTGCGGCCTCGACCTCGTCGCCCTCGATCTCGATGCGCTCGGCCAAGAGCTCGGCGACGCGATCCCACTGCTCGACGCGCTCGCACAGCTCGCAGAGACGCGTCAGCGCGTCGAAGTCCTCGAGGTCGGCTTTGCGCACGAGATCGAGCGCGCGGATCGCCGCGCGAGGATCGTCGAGCTGCTCGTAGAGACGCGCGAGGCGCGCGGCGATCTGGCCGCGCTCTTGTCCGTCGGCCACGAGCTTGAGCTCGCGCTCGAGCGCGTCGGCGGCGGCGGCGGGGTTGTCGCGCGCCTCCTGCAAGTCGGCGATGGCTTGCAGCGCCGGGCGGCAGGTCGGATCGAGGTCGCTCAAGATCGTCTCGTAGCGAACGATCGCCGTGTCGATGTCGCCGACCCCTTCGGCGAGGAGCTCGGCCTCGCGCAAGGCGACGCGCGCCTTGTCGGCCTTGTCGACGGCGATGCCGCCGAGGCGCCTCAGCAAGGTCGCGGCCTCCGTGTGGTCGTCGCGCTCGACGGCGTAGTCGATGAGCTTCTCGAGCGCCTCGCGATCGTCGCCGTCTTCGAGGACCTTCAGCCACTGCTCGCGGGCCGCGTCGCGGTCGTTGATCTGCTGCGCGTAAAGGACCGCTGTCTGGCGGCGGATGGCCACGCGCTTGGCGCGATCGGCGAGGCGATCGCCGCGACGCACGAGGAGCTCGACGAGATCCAGCCAGCGCTCGCTCGCTTCGTAGCGGTTGGCTACGGCGATGGCGTAGTCGTCGGCCGTCGGGTCGAGCTCGCTGGCTTGTTCGAGGCGGGCGAGGGCGCCGGCTTCGTCACCGATGCGCACCAAGAGGTCGGCGGCGCGGCCCAGGTGCGCCGCTTGTTGCTTCGGATCGCCGGTGAGCTGGGCGCGCTGCGTGGCGGCGTTGGCCGCTTCGCTCCACTTCTCGGCGGCGATGAAGCAGCGCTCGGCGTTGTCCCAGTGGCGCGCGCTCTTCTGCGCGTCGGCGGCTTCGGCGTAGGCCGTCCCCGCGCCGGAGATGTCCGAGAGCTGCTCGCGGAGCTCACCGAGGCGCTCGAAGAGCGAGCCGCGCGCGACCGGATCCTCGAGCTGCGCGGCGTTGTCGGCGATGACCGCCGCCGCTTGCACGAGGTTCCCCGCCTTCTCGAAGAGGCGCGACGACGTGAGAATGGCGCGGTCGTCTTCCGGCGCGAGCCGCGCGATGCGGCCCCACGCCTCGGCCGCGGCGCCGAAGTCCTTGCGCTTGTTCTCGTTCAGGCTGGCGAGCTTGCGCTCGAGGGCGATCTTCGTGTCGACCTCGCTGGCGATCGTCGCCTCTTGCTCGAAGAGGTTCGCCAGATCATCCCAGCGCTGCGTGCGCTCGAGGAGGCGTGTGAGCGACTGGCGCGCGCTGTCGTCGGCGCGGTCGATGGCGAGCAGCTGCTTCCACGCGCCGATGGCGCCGTCGATGTCGCGGAGCTGCCCTTCGCAGAGGCCGGCCACTTCACGGAGGCGCTCTTTGCGCCCTTCCATGCCTTCGCTGAGCGAGGCCATCACGCGCACGCTCGCGAGCAGGACGTCCTTCAGCTGCGTGTAGTCGCGCTTCGTGCGGAGGTAGTCCTCGACCCACGCGAGCGCTTCGGGCTGCGCCGGATCGGAGTCGAGGATCTCCTTGTACTTGGCGAAGGCCTCGACCTTCTTCCCCTTGCCGGCGAGCATCTGCGCGGCGTCGAGGATCCCCTGCAATTTGTCCGGTGGAAGCACGCTCGTGCGCTTGGCCGGCGGCTCCATGTCGTGCGCCCCCGAGGAGCGCGGACCGCTCGTCGGATCGGTGCCGCTCCCCGAGGCCGAGGAGCTGACCGAGGCGAGCGAGAGCGACTGGGCGGAAGGATTCGAGCCGGTGACCGGCTTCGCCGACACCGGGCCTCGCGCCTTGGCGCGCGCGCGGAGCTCTTCGATCCTCGACTCGGCGGTCGCGTCGCCTTTGGCGCGGAGCGGCTCGAGCACCTCGAGGGCCTTGTCGATCTCGTCGGCCAGCTCGTAGCTGGCGGCCAGCGCCTGGCGCCCCTCGGTGGCCATGGTGCCGTTGGGGTTCGCCTCGACGTAGGCGGCGAAGCGCGGGGGGAGCTCTTGGTCGCGCTGCAAGGTGCGTGCATAGTACACGTAGAGCTGCATTGCCCGATCGTGGCCGGGCGCGATGTCGAGCGCCGCGCCGGCGTAGGCGAGGCCGTGCTCGCCGTCGTACGACTCGGCGAGCTGCACGAGCAGCTCGGAGGCGAGGGTGCGCTCACCCGGGGGGACCGGCTCGCCGGCCTGCATGCGATCGAGGATCGATGCGGCGAACTCCTGCTGGAGCCCCGGATCTTGCTCGTCCACCTGGCGCGCGCGCGCCAACGTGCGCGTGACGCCCTGGAGATCGCCGGCCAGGCGGCGCGTGGCCGCTTCGTCGCGGAGGAGCGCGACCTTGCGCTCGCCCTCTTGCTCGAGGCCGAGCTCCATGTCGTAGAGCTGGTAGGCGTCGTCCCACAGCGACTGCTGCTTCATCAGCTCGCGCGCGTGGAAGATCGCGTACTGGCTCGTGGGATCGAGCTCGATGGCGCGACGGAAGTTGTCGAGGGCCTTCTTCTTCGGATCGATGGCGCCCGCTTGCTGCGCGAGCGGCGCCTCCGTCCAGAGGCGACCGACCTCTTCGTACATCCCCGCGACGTCGCCGCGGAGCTCGGGCTGCGCGCCGATGAGCGGAAAGAGCGCCTTGGCGCGACGCTCGAGGAGCGCGGCGAGGGCCTTGGCGTCCCCCTTGTCTCGATAGAGCTGTGCGAGGCGCTCGGCGGCAACCTGCTGCGTGGGATCGCGATCGATCGCCGCCATGAGGACGCGCGCGGCGCGGTGGGCGTCGCCCAGTGTCGTGAGCCAGACGTTGGCCGCCTCGCTCAGCCAGTGGCTGGCGTAAGCGGGATCCTGGGTCTCGTTCCCAATTCGCTCCAAAAGCGCCGCGTAACCCCTCGGATCTGCGGCGCCTGCCTGATGTGCATAGGCAAGCGCCTCTTCGTCGTGGGGATTCGCGACGAGCCGCTGGACGAGCGTCTCAATGTCGTTCGGATCCATGTTGGCCCGGCCGGGCACGGTATCACTTTTTGAAAATCACTCCAGGATGCCGTAACGACCCGGGCTTTCGGCGCTCCCCACAGGGGCCGAAGCCGAGGATTTGGGGCGTCCGGTGCTTGTGCCGTGGGGGCGCGCGCCGCCGTGGTGGGGCTCGGGCGGGAGCTTGGGGAGGTTGGCCACGTCCACCGTGGGGACGTCGTCACGCCCCGAAGCGGCGGCAGAGGCGGTAGCGCTCGTCGGGTTCGAGGCGAGGGGAGCGGACGAGGCAGCGCCGGTCGTGGGCGTCGTCGTGGTGTCGGCGGAGGGCTCGCCGCTCGGTGTGCTGCTCGCATGCCGATGGAAGAGGAGTGCGCCAGCGAGCACGACGATCGCCACCGCGACGGCGCCGGCGAGCGCGAAGGGCCACATGGCGCGCGGAGGCGCCGGGGCCGCTGCCGCCGAGAGCGTGTCGTCCGAAGGGGCCGCGGGGGCGTCGAGCGTCGCCGCCGCGGGCATCGACGTGCGCACGCCGCTCACGATCGCTGGTGCCGCTTCGAGGGCACGCGTGAGCTCGGCGGAGAAGGCCTCGGCGGTCGCCGGCCGCTGCGTCGGGTCTTTGGAGAGCGCGCGGAGGACCACCGCCTCGAGCTCGGGGGGAATGGCCGCGTCGGGCGCCGCTTCGCGGGGCGGCTTGGGGGCGGTCTTGATGTGGCGCGCCATCACGATGATGGCGTCGTCGTCGGTGAAGGGCGGGCGCCCGGTCAGCATTTGGTAGAGGAGGACGCCGAGCGAATACAGATCGCTCCGGCCGTCGAGCGACTTCCCCTGCGCTTGCTCCGGCGACATGTAACGCGGCGTTCCGAAGACGGTGCCCGCCTGCGTTTCGATGGCGTTGATCTCGCCGCCGCCTTGGCCGAGCATTTTCGCGATGCCGAAGTCGAGGACCTTCACGACCTCCTCGACGTCGCCGCCGTGGGTGACGCGCGCGTAGAAGAGGTTGTCCGGCTTGAGATCGCGGTGGACGATCCCCTTCGCGTGCGCCTCGGCGAGCGAACGGAGCGCCTGCTTCGCCGTGTCGACGGCGGCGGCCGCCGAGATGCGCTTCACCCGCGTGAGCCGCTGGCCGAGCGACTCTCCTTCGAGGAGCTCCATCGCGAGATAGAGCTCGCCGCTCGGGCACTCGCCGAAGTCGAACACCGTCACGGTGTGGGGGGAGGCGAGGAGGCTCGTCGCGCGTGCCTCGCGGAGGAAGCGCGCCTTCGCCGCCTCGTCGAGCGCTTTGTCGCTCCTGAGGATCTTCACCGCCACTTCGCGGCCCATCGCCTGCTGCTTGGCGCGGTAGACGGCGCCCATGGAGCCGGCGCCGAGCTTGGCGATCATCGTGAAGCGGTCGTCGAGCGTGCGCCCGACCATCGGATCGTTGTGCTGCTCGGCCCAGTGGCGCGCGAGCACGATGGGGGTGGCGTCGCTCGGGCAGTGCGACGGGATCACGTCACCGTCGCGAAAGGTGCGTCCGCACTTCGGGCACAGGTATCCGCTCGCGGGCTGCCGTGAAGACGGCGTGGCCTGCTCTCCGCTCCCGTCCCACGCGGGGGCGGCTGCATTTCGCGCAGGGGGTGCCGACACGACCTGCATTTATCGTCGCCTGCTGGATGCGCAAGCGCAAGCTACCTTTTGACGCGACGTGTCAGCGCTGCAGGGGGAGCACGTTGCGCGGATCGCACACGATGCTGACGTGCCCGTCGAGGAGCGCCCCGCCGACGCCGGCGCTGCGGGGATCGACGCCGTCCCGCACGCGGCGCACCTCCAGGTGGAGGTGGACGAGCTCGGGCGAGCCGGTGTCGCCCACGTAACCCAGGAGATCGCCCTCTTTCACGTGCGCGCCTGCGGTGAGGCCGGGCGCCACGGCGTCGAGGTGGCCGAAGAGCACGAGATAGTCGCGGAGCTGCCCTGCCTCGCGCACCGTGTGCCGTGTGAGCACCGTCGTGCCGAAGAGCGGGCCGGTGAAGAGCACCTCGGCGTCCCCCTCTTGATGCTCGAGCGCGACGAGCGTGACGGGCGTCCCTTTCTTTTGCGGCAAATCGACGCCGCCGTGCCCCACCGCGTGGATGCGCGCGCCGCGCCGCTGCGTCTCGTCGGGCCGATCGAGATCGTAGCCGCTCACCACGAAGTGCCCTCCGGGGAGGCCGGGGGGAATGGGGTACCGGTACGCGTCGTAATCGGCCGGACGCTCGGGGCGTCGCGGGATCTGATCGTAGATCGCCCAGCGCCCCGATCGATCGCGGTGCGCATTCTCTGCGACCGGCGCGTCGAGCGATTCGTCGTCGGCCGTCGGCAGGTGCACGCACGCTTCGCCATCGGGGAAGGTCCCCGCGGGGCACGCGCTTGTGGGGAGCTCGGCGCCCAGGTCGACCTGAGCTTCGGAGACGGGCACGCGGAGCGCGCTCGCGCGGCGCGCCGATGCGCCGACGAGGGACGTCAGCGTGAGCACCAAAGCGGCGACGAAGATCGGCTCGCGCACGCCTCGATCTTACGCCGGGCGCCCTCCTTCCGCATGCTCGAGGTTGCGGCAGGCGCCCCCTGCGCGCTAAGGGAACGCCGTGATCGACCCCACCTTGCTCGAGCTCTTCGCCGCCGAACGAACCGTCCGCACCACCGCGCGCGCGCTCCGCGCCCGCGGGGACGCGCTCCTCGCCCCCGCCGCCGCTGCGGTGGACGACGCGATGGGGCTCGAGGACAAAGAAGAGGCGGCGCTCCGCCTCGTCCGCCTCGCCGACCTGCTCGGCGACATGGAAGGGCCGCGAGCCGTCGATCTCTTGATCCGCATCTTGGGGCACGACGAGCCCGAGGCGCGTCACGCCGCCGGCGAGGCGCTCGAGGGGCTCGCGTTCGATCGCTTCAAGGAGGTCGCGCTCGGCATCGAGCGTGCGCTCACGTCGCTCCCGAAGGGGAACGTGGCGCTGACCGAGCTGCCGTACCTCCTCGCCGAGGTCCCCGAGCCCGGCGTGATGAAGCTCCTCGGAAAGTTCCTCGGCCATCCCGACGCCGACGCGGTCGCTGCCGCCATCGAAGCGCTCGTCGAAGTCGGCGACGCCTCGGGCGCTTCGCTCCTCGCGCCGCTCGTCGACGACGCGCGCCACGTGGAGATGGAGGACGAGGTCGGCGAAGGGGCGCAGGTCTCCATCGGCGATCTCGCGCGCGAGGCGCGTGAGGTGCTCGAAGACCTCGGCACCAAAGCGGGCCGATAGCTCTTACTGCGGCGGCGCGCCGGCTTCGATCCACGCGCCGAGCAGCACCGCGAGGCGCGGATCGGCGCCTCCCGGCGGCATCGATCCGCCGTCGATCCCGCCGTCGCCCACGACCTTCAAGTAGAGGTAGCTCTCGAAGGGCGAGCCCGGCTTCACGCGAAGAAGATCGGGGCGCTCGGTCGAAGCGACGCCGACCACGTTCGCGAGCTCGTTGCCCGCAGGGAAGGTGAGGCCGGCGGCGCCGCCCACGTGACACTCCTCGCTCCCTTGGCAGCCGCCGAACGTGCGACGCACCTTTTCGACCGCGCTCGCGTCGAGATCGAAGACCGAGCCTCCGTCGACGAAGCCGCCGGCATCATCGCCCGCGGCCTCGGTCGACGCATCGCTGGCGTCGCTCGCGCTGGTGCTGCACGCGAGGACCGCCAGCGACGCTGCGAAGATCAGCGGCAGAACCCGTCGATGCAGATGAGCGGGCTCGTGCAGTTCTTTCCCTGGGTCGGATCGCATTCGGTGCCGAGGTTCGAGCTCGACCCGCATACAGAATACGTACCAGTGCCGGTCTGGACCTGCTTGCACTCGTTGAACTTGTCCGCCGCTTGGCAGGCTTGCGTGCCGGCGTCCGCGCTGCACGCGATGTAGCAGCTGTGGTGGAGGCAGGTGCTGCCCGAGGCGCACGCGTCCTGCGTCCCCTCGGTCGTGCAGACGAACTGGGGCTTTTGGTCGGGGATGCAGCCCCCGCCGATGCAAATCAGCCCCTGCGAGCAGGTGTTCCCCGCGCCGCACGGGGTCACGCAGTGGTCCTCCACGCAGACGGTGCTGCCGCTGCACGATTGTCCGGTCGAGCCGCACGGCGTCGGGTTGCCGGTGCACACGCCCTTGCTCGTGTCGCACGAGTAACCGGTGGCGCACGGGTGGGTCGCGTCGCACGACGGAGTGCATGCGCCCTGCACGCATTGCGATCCGGTCGGGCACTGGGTGGCGTCGGAGCACTGGTCGGCGGGCGCGACGCAGTCACCGTTCAAGCACTTGGCGCCAGCGCCCTTGGAAGCGCACGCGCCGTCGTTCTTGCAGCCGGTGAACGTCGGGCCGCCGTCGCTCTTGCCGGTGGAGACGCAGGCGAGCTTGCCCGATTGCAGAGTGCACGTATAGCCGTTGGGGCAGCCGGCCGCCGAGCAGTCGGTGTTGTGGCACTTGTCGTCGGCGCCACAGGTCTGCCCGCTCGGGCAGTCCGAAGGCTGCGAGCACGAGGTCGTGCCGGTGGGCGGTTGCGACGAGCCGACCACGCAGGCGTGCTGGCTCGTGCAGGTGTACCCGTTCGGGCAATCGAGCTGCGTGTCGCACTGCCACCCGATGCAGCTGTAGCTGTCGTAGTAGTCGTTGTCGCAGCTGTAACAGGTGCCGTTTTGACAGACCCGGTGGTTGTGGTTGTCCGAGTAAATCGGACAGCCTTCCAGCATGGCGATCGTGCCGAGCGCCATGGGCAAAAGGAGGAGGTGACCGAGCCATCGCTTCATCGTGCGTCTCCCTACGCAGAGAGACATAGCAACGCACGTGCCTCGGCCGATAGGGACCGCCGTGACCGGATTCGGCCCCTTTCCCCCGAGGATCGCGCGGGGTGTGCACGTCGGTTCACGCGGCGTGTGGACACCGGCGTCATGCGCAGCGGGGCGGAGCCGCCGGAAAACTGATAGGGTCTCCCTCGCGCCCCGGGCTCACGGACGGCCCCCGACCGAGCCTCGCGCCACCCTCCACCATCTATCTCCGCCGATGTACGTCCAGTGCGAACGCTGCAAAGCGGAATACGACTTCGACGACGCGCTGGTGAGCGAGCGCGGGACGACCGTCAAGTGCACCAATTGCGGCAACCAGTTCAAAGTGCGGCGCGCCGCTCAAGGCGCGGGCGCGGCTGAGGATCGCTGGGTCGTCACTCGCATCGACGGCACCGAGGTGGTGCTCACGTCGTTGAAGGAGCTCCAGCGCGCGATCCTCGCGAAGCGCGTCGCCAAAGAAGACAGCCTCGCGCGCACCGGGAGCCCGCCGCGTCGGCTCGAGTCGATCGCCGAGCTCGAGCCGTTCTTCACCGAGAAGGCGCGGGCGCCGTCGCTTCCGCCCGAAGGTGCGCGAACGCCGCCGCCGCCGCGCACCTCGTCGCGCCCGCCGCCGCCCCCCGGCGCACCCGCGCCGCGTCAACTGAGCGAACCGCCGCGCCGGTCCGACTTGCCTCCGATGCGCCCGCGCACGCCGACCTTGCGGCCGCCCGATCTCGCCGGGGCCGTCCCGCCGCCGCCGCCGCCGCCGCCCGATCCGGCGGTGCACGATCCGGCGTCGGAAGCGCCGGAGACGCTCCCCGTGCGGCGCACCGGTCCGCCGCCGCCTGCGCGCACGCGATCGATCCCGCCGCCGTTGCCGAAGCGCGCGTCGCAGCCCGCGGCCATCGACGTCTCGTCCCCCTTGCCCCCGCCGGCGATGCGACGATCGTTCGTCTCCGAGCTCGACGAGGAGCCGCGCGCCGACGCCGCGGCGATCGTGGGGGCAAACCCGCCGCCGCGGAGGTTCCTCGGATGGATCGTCGCTGTCGTGTTGCTCGGCGGAGCGATGATCGTGGGCGCCTTCGCGCTTCGTCCGTACCTCGCCGGTCACGGCGGCGAGAGCACTGCTGGCGCGGGCGACCCGCGCGTCGCGGCGCTCCTCACGCAAGGCGAGACAGCGCTCGCGAACGGCGACATCGACGCCGCGCAGACGAGCTTCGACAAGGCCAGCGCCTTCGCCGAGAAGGATCCGAAAGTGCTCGTCGATCTCGCGCGCGTTGCCAATGCGCGTGCCGACGTCGCGTGGCTGAGGCAGCGCCTGCTCCCGAACGAATCGGACGCGATGCAGGTGAACAAGAAGACGCTGGCCGAGCTCGCCGACCGCGCGAAGCGCGCCGCCGAAGACGCGAGCGCCGTCGCGCCGGAAGATCCGGCGGCGATCCGCGTGAAGCTCGACGCGCTCCGCATCCACGACGACCGCGACGCGGCGCGCGCGCTCGTCGGGCGTCTCACCGGCAACGCGGCCGCCGGCACGCAGCCCGAGGTGGCGTACGTGCTCGGCGCGCTCGATCTCTCCGAGCTCGACCCGCCGTGGCCCGAGGTGCTCGAGCATCTCCGCGCTGCCGTCGCCGGCGAAGGCAACGCCGGGCGGGCGCGGGCCGCCCTCGTGTACGCGCTCGCGCGTTCCGGCGATGCGCCGCGCGCGCGTGAGGAGCTCGAACGTCTCTCGTTCTTGCCGCGCGCGCATCCGCTGCTCGCCGAGCTTCGCGCGTTCGTCGATCGCGGGGTCTTCGACGGAGGCGCGCCTCGGCCGAGCCCGTCGTCGAGCGCTGCGCTCGGGAGCAGCTCCACGGGTCCGACGCTGGTCGGTGTCGACTCGTTGCCTGCCGCAGGGGGCGGAGGTGGTGGCGGCGGTGGCGGTGGCGTGCCGACGGGGGATCCGCGCGCGCTCCTCGCGCAGGCCGACGCGGCGAAGCAACGTCACGACTTGCCGCGCGCCCGCACTTTGTACGACGCCGCGCTCGCCAAGAACCCCGGTGACTCGGAGGCGCTCGCCGGCCTCGGCGACGTCTCGCACCTCGAGAAAGATCTCGGAGGCGCGCAGGCGTTCTACAAGCGCGCGGTCGCGGCGAATCCGAGCTTCATGCCGGCGCTCATCGGCTTGGCCGACGTCGAGTGGGAGTCGGGCGACCGGGGCGCAGCGCAGAAGGCCTACAAGGAGATCGTCGACCGCTTCCCCGAAGGGAGCTATCCGTCGTACGTGCACTCGCGTTCCGAGCCCGCCCCCGCCCCGACGGCCGCCCCCGCGGCGACGGCGACCGAGGGGACGGCCGCGCCGGCTCCCGCCACCTCTGCCTCGGGAAGTGCATCGCCGTGAGGCGCGCGCTCATCCTCGCCGCGCCGCTCGCGCTCGCGCTCGTCGCGTGCCACGGCCGTGCGCGCGAAGGCGAAGCAGGGAAGGCCACGCCCGTCGAGCCGCGCCGTGGTCCGGCGCTGGCCGTGCTCGACATCTCCGGCGGCCTTCCCGAAGTGTCGGAGCCCGGGCTCATGGGCTTCGGTCCGAAGAAGCCCACCTTTGACGACGCGCTCCGCGCGCTCGAGAAAGCGAAGAAGGACAAAGACGCGCCCGGCGTCCTCGTCCGCTTCGGCATGACGTCGGTCGGCATGGCGCGCGCGCAGGAGCTCGGCGAAGCGCTCGAGAGCGTGAAGAAGGAGAAGCCCGTCTACTGCCACGGCGACGCCTTCGGAAACGGCACGCTCTACGCCGCAGCGCGCGGCTGCACGAAGATCTTCGTCTCGCCGGCGGGCGAGGTGAGCGCCAACGGGCTCGCTGTGCAGATGATCTACTTGCACAAGCTGCTCGCCGAAGAGCTCCACGTCGACATCGACTTCTTGCAGGTGGGCAAATTCAAAGGCGCCGAGGAGCCGCTCACGCGCGACGGGCCGAGCCCCGAGGCGCGCGATTCACTCGAGTCGGTGCTGGCGGACATGCGCGAGTCGTGGCTCGACGGCCTCGGCAAGGGGCGCCCGAAGCCGGGCGCGCGCGAGGCGGCAGAGGACGGGCCGTTCTCTCCGCAGCGGGCCAAGGAGAAGGGGCTCATCGACGAGGTGGGCTACTTCGACGACGCGCGCGATCAAGAGAAGACCGCGACCGGCGCGGTGCGCGAGTCGATGCGCTTCGGCGGCGGCAAGACCGACGAGCCCGACGATCTCGGCGACCTCGTGCGCGCGCTGAGCGGCGACGAAGGCGGTCAAGCGCCGGTCGCCCTCGTGCGCGCCAGCGGCGAAATCTCCATGCGCCCGGGCGGCGGCCTCACCGGCAGCAGCAGCGGCATCACCGAGAAAGAGCTCGGTCGCATCGTCACCAAGCTCACGAAGGACGACAAGGTGAAGGCCGTCGTCTTGCGCATCGACTCGCCCGGCGGCAGCGCCCTCGCGAGCGACTTGCTGTGGCACGGCTTGATGGCGCTTCGCGCGAAGAAGCCGATCGTCGTGAGCGTCGGCGACATGGCGGCGAGCGGCGGCTACTACCTGGCGTCGACGGGCAACGTCATCTACGCCGACCCCGGCAGCATCGTCGGTTCGATCGGCGTCGTCGGCGGGAAGATCGGCATCGGCGACGCGCTCGAGCGCTTCGGCGTGCACAGCGAGACGTTCCCCGCCAAGCGCGGCGACGTGCACGCGGCGAACCGCGCGGCCTACGAGTCGCTCCTCGTGAAGTGGGACGACGACACACGCGCTCGCGTCTTCGACTCCATGACCGCGGTCTACGATCTGTTCCTGGCGCGCGTCGCCGAGGGGCGGAAGCTCCCGGTGGACAAGATCGCCGCCTCGGCCGAGGGGCGCATCTTCTCCGGTCGTCAGGGGAAGGACCGGGGCCTCGTCGACGAGCTCGGCGGCCTCGACGCGGCCATCGCCCGTGCCCGCGAGCTCGCCAAGCTCCCCGCCGATGCCCCGGTCGACGTCGTCGAAGGGCGCCCCAAGCTCCTCGAGGCTTTGGGGGACGATCCCGACGCGCAGAGCCGGGCCCCGTTCGGGGCGGCGTCGGGGCCGCTCGACCTCGCGATGCGCTTCGCCCCCGAGCTCGTCCCCTTCGTCGCCGGCCTCGCGCCGCTCGGCGACGGGGAGAAGGTGCTCGCCGCGATGCCGTACGCCCTCGTTTTCCGGTAAAAAAGAGGGAGCGGGCGCGCAGGGGTTGGTACCATGGCGACGCCCATGGACGAGCCTGAACCGAGCGACCCTGCGGTCACGGGGCGCATGACGCTCATGCCGCCGTCGGTTGGACGCGCGGGGCCGGTGGAGCGTCCGAGCGCGGCGCCCCCTCCGCTCACGCGCGCCAAGCTCCCGCCGGCGGAAGAAGCGGTGCTTCGCTCGCGCATCGCGCGTGCCCACGCCGCCGGTGACGAGGCGGAAGAGGTCGCGGCGTCGGTCGCGCTCGCGCGCTGGCTCGTCGCCCACGATCGCGGCTTCGAGCGCGCCGCCGAGCTGGGCCTCCGCGCGCTCCGAGTGAAAGAAGATCCGGAGCTACGTCGTGAGCTCGCGACCTGGCTCGAAGGGCTCGGCGACGCGGGGCTCGCGGCGGCGACGCTGCGTCCCACGGCGGGCGGATCGGCGTCCGATCTCGTCCGCGCGGGGGTGCTGTACGCCCGCGCCGCCGACGCGACCGGTGCCGCCGAGGCGTTCGAGGACGCGGCGAAGATCGACCCCGACGCGCCGCTCCCGCTCGAAATGCGCGCGACGCTCGCCGCGTGGGCGCCCGACGTCGTCTCCGCGGCGTCGGCGAGCGACGCGTACGTGGAGGCGGCCGCGCGCCGTTCGCGTCGCGGCGAAGAGCCGCTCGAGGATCTCCTCCGCGCGTTCGAGGCTTGTCCCAAAAGCTCTGCCGCCGCCGACGCGCTCGCGACCGCGCTCGACCCGAAGAGCGCGGCAGCGGACGAGATCCAGCGGGCGCACGCCAGCGCACTCGCGCTCACGTCGGCAGAGGAAGGGGCCGCGGCGCATGCGCGTCGTCGCGTCGCCGCGCTCGTCGCCGGTGACGTCGCACGTGCCCTCGGCGCTGCGCTCGACGAAGGGCTCGACACACGTCTCGGCGGGGGAGGGGACGCGGCGTTCCACGAAGTGCTCGTGCGCGCCGGGCTCCTCGAGCCTCTCGCGGCGCGGCTCGAAGCCGCGGCCGACCTCGCGCCCGACGTCGAGAAGGGGCGCCTCTACGAAACGCTCGCGCGTCTCTCGGTCGGGCCGCTCGCGCAGCCTTCGCGCGCTGCCGTCGCCTACGCCGAGCTCATCGCGCTGAAAGGCGAGCGCGCCGCCGACGAGCCGCGCGCGGCGTTGCGCGCTCTCGCCACCGATCGACCGGGCGACGCCACGGCGCTCTTCGCGGCGATGGATGCGAACGACGGCGCGGGCTTGCGGCGCGCGGTCCGTGAGCTCTTTCGCGGGACGTTCGGGCCGGGGATCGACGACGACGCCGAGGCGCGCCTCGAGCGCGCGCGCGAGGCGCGTCTTGGCGGGCGTGTCGAAGAGGCGCACGGAGAGACGCGGAGCCTCGCGCCAAAGAGCCTTCGCCTCGCGAGCATCGCTTGGGTGAACGCCGCTCTCGCGGGAGATCTCGTCACCGCCGCGCGGGCGATCGAGCGCGTCGCCGACGAGACCGCGCCCGCCGTGAAGACCGTCCTCTTGGCCGTCGCCGCCGAGCGCCTCCTCGCTGCCGGCGACGCTCCTTCGGCGCGCGCCGCGGCCGAGCGAGCGTGCCAGAACGACTCGAGCTCCGCGCGCGCCATCAGCGCGCTCGCCGCGGCTTCGAGCGGCCTCACTGATCGCACCACGGCTTCGGCGCTCGAACGGGCGATTCGCGTCGTGGCGCCTCGCGGGGCGACGTGCGGTGCGCTCGCCACGGCGCTCGAAGCCTTGGGCGAGACCGGCTACGCGGTGGCGTGGTCGCAGCAGCACGTCACCCTGCGGCCTGGGGACGCTTCGGTCGTGAAAGCGCTCCTCGAACGCGTCGTGCGCGCGAAGGACGCGTCGCGCCTCTCCGAGAGCCTCGTGTGGCTCGCGACGCAGCCGCAGCCCGCCTCGGCGATCGCCTCGATGTTCGCCGAGGCGCTTCGCGACCTCGCGGTGCTCGACGCCGATCGCGCGGTCGTGGTGGCGCGTCGCGCGCTCGATACCTTCGGTCCGCGGAACGCCGTGCTGCGCGAGGCGATCCTCGCCGTCGCCGAGCGCGAGGCGAGCGGCGCGTTGGCCCGCGTCGCCCTCGAACGATGGATCGACGCCGGCGCCCCGGCCGACGAGCGCCGCAGCTTGTTCCTCGAGCTCGCCAAGCGCTGCGAGGCCGCGCGTGATCCCGACGGCGAGGCGCGCGCGCTCTACCGCGCCCTCACGGAGGGTCGTCCCGAGGAGGCGCCGAGCGACGCTGTCCTCGCGCGCGTCGAGCACCTGACGCAGGAAGTGACCTCGGGGGACGCGCGCCTCGCCATCGAGGAGGCGAACGCGCTCTTGGCGGCCCATCGCGAGCCGCGCCGCGCGGCCTCGGCCTTCCGCGCGCTGGGCGCGGCGCTTTGGGACGCTGCCGAAGATCCCGAAGGAGCCATCCGAGCGTGGATCAAGGCTGCGGAGCTCACGGGTGCCGGCGGCTACCGCACGATGACGCTCGATCTCGCGCGCTTCTCCAGCGCCGATCTCGCCCTCTCGCGCCTCGCCGCCCTCGCCGAGGCCGAGCCCACCGCGAGCCGCGCCGGGAGCATCGCCGCCGACGCCGCGCAGGCCGCGCTCTCGCTCGGAGAGTCGTGGCGCGCGTTCGAGCTCGCCGATCTCGCGCTTTCGCGGAGCCCCGAGCACGCGAGCGCGCTCGAGACCGCCGAACAGGGCGCTACCGGCGCCGGGCGCCCTTCGGCCATGTCTCCTCTTTACGAAGCGATGGGCGGTCGTGCGCTCGGGCGCTACGGCCGGCGCGCCGCGCACTACCGCGGGGCGCGCTTCTTCGAGCAGCACGGCGAGGCGAAGCTCGCGCTCAAGCACGCGGCGGAGGCCTTCCTCGCCGTTCCTTCGGAAGGGGCGACGTTCCTTCTCCTCTCTCGTGTGGCGCAGCGCGCCGGCGACTTCGGCGCCGCGGTCCGCGCCATCGAGACCGTCGCCGAGCTCTCGAAGGGCCCTTCGGGACGCGCCGCCTGGCTCCTTCGCGCCGCGCGCGCCGCAGGTCCCGGCGAAGAGGGTGCGCGACGCCGCGTCGACATCTTGCTGCGCGCGGCGCTCCTCGACGCGAGCGTCGGCACGCTCGCGCTCCTTCGCGACGCGGTCCGCGAGCTCCTGGCGTGTGCGCCCGAAGAGATCGACGCCGTCGCGCTTCGTATCGCCAACGCGAGCCGCATGCTCACCGCCCGTGCCGAAGGCCCCGACGGTGCGCGCGCAGCGATCGCCATGAGCCGCCTCGCGCTCGATCCGTTCGAAGACGGCGACGGCGCGATCTCGGCGCTCGATCGCGCGATGGCCGCCGACGCCGATCTCGACGAGTACCTGGTGCTCGTCCAATACGCCGGTGCCCTCGGTGCCGCGCGCGGCGCGGGCGAGTTCCTCCACCGCGCGCGCGCCGAGATCGAGAAGCCGTACTCCAATGTCGGCGTGCCGCTCTTGAAGCTGCTCCGCGCCGTGGGGGCCACGCGTGGTGACGACGCGCTCGTCGATCGATTCGCCGTGCACGCGGCGATCCGCGACCCCGAGGACGTCGAGCTCGTGCGCGAGGCCGACGCTGCCGTGAAGCGGCTCGCTGATCCGGCGCTCACCGCCAAGCTCGACAAGAAGATCTCGCCCGAGGAGCGGGCCGAGCTCCTCGGCGCGGCGCCGCCGACGACCGAAGTGGCGGCGCCCGAGTCGCCGCTGCCGGAGCGCACGCACGAGGAGCTCGCCGCGAGCGACGACGTGTTGCCTCTCGAGCGCGCCAGCCACTGGGCCGAGGTCGCCGCGGTCCGCGAGGCCGCGGGCGAAGTGCGTGGCGCCGCCGAGGCGTTGCGCGAGGCCGCCCTCCTCGACGCCGAGCCGCTCGCGCGGTGGACGGCGCTCGAGCGCGCTGCCGAGCTCGCCGGCGCGGCCGACTTGAAGGTTCTCGCCCTGCGCGAGGTCGAGGTGCGTTCGCCCGAGAGTGAGCGCCCCGCCGTCCTCCGCCGCCTCGCCCAGGCGTACATGGAGGCCGCCGATCCGAGCGCCGCCGCCGAGACGTGGCGCAAGGTCCTCGGGCTCATCCCCGACGACGAAGAGGCCGATCGCGTCCTCGAGAACGTCATTCGCGAGTCGAACGACTACGAGCAGCTCGCCAAGCACCTCGCGTGGCGCGCCGCACGCCTCGCGCAGTTCACCGAGCACAAGGACGCCCTCCGCGCCGTGCGCTTCCGCCGCGCGGCCATCCTAGAGCAGCGCCTCGGTCGTACCGAGGAAGCGGCCTCCGAGCTTCGCTCCCTGCTCGAGGATTGGCCGGACAACATCAACGCGCTCCGCTACCTCGCCGATCTCTACGAGCGGACCGGGCAGCTCGACAAGGTCGCGCCCCTGTGGCGTCGTCTCTCCGAGCTCACGCGTGGGGCGGAGACCAAGGTCGACCTCGAGCTCCGCGCCGTCATGGCGCTGAAGGAGGCGGGGGAGCCCAAGAAGGCGCTCGCGCTCTTGAAGGAGCTCGTCGCCAAAGACCCCGCTTCGGTGCCGCTCCAGCAGCTCCGCGCCGAGCTCGCACGCGACGCGCGTGACGACCTCGAGCTCGGGCAAGCGCTGGCGTTCCTCTCGGAGCAAGCGCGCGTCCCTGCGGACCGGAGCGCGCTCCTCGTGGAAGCGGCGCAAGCGGCGGCGCGCGTGGGGGACGCGACGATGGCGCTCGCGTGGGCGCGCCGCGCCGCGGAGGCCGAGCCGACGCAAGCCTCGACGCAGCTCTTCGCGCGCGGCATGGAGTACCGCGCGCGCGGCGCGGGTTCGCCGACCGAAGCACGCGCGACGGTGACCGAGCTCGACCGCATCGTCGGCACGCTCGATCGCGAGGACGAAGGGCTGAGGACCTTCCTCGTAGCCGAGGCGCTCACCGCTGCCGGTGAAGAGGAGGCCTCGGTGAAGTGCCTCACCACCGCGTACGGTGCGCTCGGCGCGCACCCCCTCGTGGCGATGGGGCTCGGCGAGCGCATGATTCGTCGCGGGGACTTCGCCGCCGCCCTGCCGCTGCTCGAGGCCGCCCTCGCGGGGAGTCTCCTCGGCTTCCGCTCGCGTGGCGTCGTGGCCCTCGCCGCCGCCGACGCCGCGGTCCGCTGCGAGCGCGCCGAAGAGGCGCTCCGGATGCTCGAAGAAGCGACCTTCGACGAAGAGACGCGCACCGCCGCGTTGAAGCGCACCGCCCAGCTCACCGCGAGCCTCGGTGACGTCACACGCTCGCGCGCCGTTTTGCTCGAGCTCACGCGCGGCGCGGATGCGCGCGATCGTCCGGTGATCCTGGCGCAGCTCGGCCGGCTCTTCTTCGCTTCGGGCGACGATCGCGAGCACGCCGAAGGAGAGCGTGCGTTCCAAGAGGCCATCTCGCTCTCGCCCGAAGGCTCCGTCGAGCGCGCGCAGCTCGTCGGGGAGCTCGAGGTGCTCGTGCGTCGCACGCGCCCGCCCGCGCCGCCCGCGCCGGAGTCGCTCGAGGAGGGCGTCGAGCTCGTCGAGGAGCCCGAGGTTCTTCACCAAGAGATCCGCGTGTCGGAGGCGCCGCGCTCGCCCCGCTCGAAGAACATCGCCGAGCTCGAGACCGCCATCCGCGAAGCGGGAACCGTCGAAGAGCGCATTCGTGCGCGTCGCGCGCTCGCGCGCTCCCACGTGGAGCGCGGCGCGTCGGGCGCTGCCGAGGCGGTGCTCTGGGACGCGCTCGCGGAGGGCTCGATCGAGGCAGGCGACGATCTCGCCGAGCTCTTGCACGGTCTCGAGGGGCGGAGCGGCGATCTGCTCCGTGTCCGTCGGGCCGAGGTGGAGCTCGCGCCCGGGGTGCTCTCGCGGCTCGACGATCTCCGTCAGGCGGCGCTCGCCGATCACAACCCGGCGTATGCGCGCGCGGTCGAGCACGTCGCACGCGCCTTCGACGCGGGTGCCGGGCCGTTGCCCACGCCTCCGCTCACCGCTCAAATCGAGCAGCCTGGGCTCCTCCCGCTGTTGCTCGGCTCGCAGAGCCCCGCCGCCGAGGCGCTCGGCATCTTGTGGGAATCGTCGTCGAGCCTCTTCGCCCGCGATCCCTCGTCGTACTCGCTCACCGGGCTCGAGCACGTGGAGCCAGGCGGGGCGTCGCCGCTCACGCGGCTCTACGAGGTCGCGGCGCGCTTACTCGACTTGCCGCGCATCCCGCTCTACGTGCGTCGCACGAACGGTGCGCTGGTGGCTTCGGTGGCGCTCCTCCACCCCGCCGCTGCCGTCTTGACCGGTGACGTGCGCGAGGAGACGCCGGACCTTCGCCACGCGCTCGGGCACGCGCTCGCCTCGGCGCTTCCGCGACACGCGCTCCTGCTCGGACAGCCCGAGCACGAAGGTCGCGCGACCTTGCGTGCGCTCCTCGGCGCGTTCGGACCGCCCGAGTACGGTCGCGAGCTCGATCTCGCGAGCGGTCGACTCGCCGAATCTTTGTGGCGCGTCGTGCCCGGTACGGCGCAGCGCCGCTTGCAGGACCTTCTCCGCGGCCCGCAGCACGAGGAGTACGCCGCGCTGGTGGAGCAAGCGCGCCAAGCGTGCCGCCGCGTGGCGCTCTTCCTGAACGGCGATTTCGCTTACGCCGTGGGCGCATACTTGGGCGAGGTGCTCGTCGAGACGGCGCCGATGCAAGGGGAGGGGATGCTCGCCGCGCTCTGCGCGAATCATCCTGCGGTCGCCGACCTGCTCCGTCTCGCGACGCGACCGGCGTACGCAGACGCGCGCTGGCGATCGGCCGCACCGCCCGGCTCTTCGACCCACCCCGCCTCCACCGGACGATTCCGATTCTCGAGGCCGTGATGCGTCGCCCGGTCGCCTGGTCGCTCTCGATCCTCGCCACCTCGATCTTCTCTCTCGGCGTTGCGGCGTGCATCCTCGCCGATCCCCCGCCCGAGCTCCCGAAGCCACCTTCGCGTCGACCGACGATCGTCGCCGGCTCGGTGTTCCCCCCCTCGAATCAGCCGCTGCTCGATCTGCCGATCGAGTTCCGTGTCCCCGTCGAGGTCCCCGATCCGACGAAGCCTTACGAGTGGCGCGTCTTCGTCGACTTCGATCCGCTGCAGAACACCGACTCGGAGCAGTCGGGGAGCGGCGGGGGGACGAGCGATTCGCCCGATCTCGACGTCGTGCGCTTCAGCGTCAACCGCGAGCGCCTCCTCGGCGCGTGCCACCGCATCGAGTTCGTGGTGGCGCTCCGCTTCGACGGCGCGCGCTCGGCCGATCCTTCGGGCTCCGACTCCATCACCTGGTTTTACGCACCTCCGGGGACGAACCTCGCCGGGTGCACGCCGTACGAGGGCGGCGTGGGCGACGACGCGGCGTTCCCCGACGCCGGCGCGCCCGACGCTCCTTCGGACTGATGCGCACCGCTCGTCTCAGCTGGCTCGTCCTCGTGCTCGCGGCCTGCACCGCGACCGAGGAGACGAGCGGGACGGGGGCACCGACCAACGATTGCCCGGCGCACGCGTGCACCACCTACGGACAGCTCGAGCAGACGGCGACGTGCAGTCCCGAGGGCTTCTGCTCGGTGAACAGCACGCTCCCGTACACGCTCGTCGTCTCGCTCCCCGACACCGCAACGGTAGCGCCCAGCTTCACGTTCGCCGTCCCGTCGGATCAATTCCAAACGACGTCCGCGCGATGTCCCATCGGGCGGCGCTGCATCTTGATCCCGCGGCTCGGTCGATCGGGCGGGCTCTACGTCGCGGGAAAGGACGCGCAGCTCGCGGTGCATCGCTTCCTGCAAAATGGAAGCGGCGACACTTCGCTCCCCTCGCACGTCTACTTCCGCCCGCTCGACCCCATTCCCGGGTCGACCTCCCTCGCCTCGGACACCGGCCTTCCTCTCCTGCCGCTCGAGGCGAGCTACCTCTCCCCCGAGCTCCTCCCCATCGACGGAGCGCCCCGCGGCCCGGGTGGCTCGGCCCCCGTAGCATGGGACGTCCCGCTTCCGTTCGGCCGCTACCAGCGCACCATCGTCCCCGATCCGCCGTTCTCCGACGCCTTCCCGCCGCAGGTCGACGTCGTCGCCATCACCGGTCGCCCGTTTCAGATCGTCCCCATGGGGACGATCGACGACGTCGCGCAGCGCACCTTCACCATCGACTCCAAGGGGCCTTCGCTCGCCGATTGGACGGCGGAGATCGACGACAGCGCCACGCGCCAGCGCATCTCGTCGGTCGCCACGCTGCACGAGGGGACGAACGACGTGGTCCTCGAGACGGTCGGTCGCGGGGTGCTCCAGGACCTGAAGGTGGAGCTCGTGCTTCGGCCGCCGTCGCGCCTCGCGGCGATCCCCATGCTCGTCGCACCGACCGAGCCGACGATTGGGCGCAAGCAGACGTACCCCAACCTCTCGCCGTCCGTCCTCGTCACCGGCGTCGTCATCGGCCTCCCCGAGCGCACCCCCGTTCACGCGCGCGTCTTCTTTCGTAGCAAGAGCGATCCCGGCGCGCTCTCGACCGACAACGTCGTGCTTCGCTACGAGACCGACCTCGACACCGACGGCCAGGGCCGTTACGCGCTGCGCCTCCCGCCCGGCACGTACGACGTCGCGGTGGTCCCCGACGAGACCACGCCGTACGCGATGGCGATCTCGGAGCGTGTCTTCGGCACCGATCCGATCCAGCAAGGGAAGTCGCTCGAAGTGGTGCGTCGTGCGTCGCTCTCCGGCACGGTGCGGCTCACCGACGGACGCGCGCTCTCGGGCGCCGAGGTGGAGGCCCGCCCCGCCGCCGAGCCGACGACGCCGCTCCCCTTCGCGTCGCTCGAGCGCGTCGAGCGCGCGACCACCGACGCCGTCGGCGCCTTCTCCCTTCGCCTCGATCCGGGCTTCTACGACGTGACCGTGCGGCCCGCCGAAGGAACGCGCTTCCCGTGGATCGTGAGCGCCTCGCAGCGCATCGACGCGACCGATGTTCTCCTCCCGCCGATGTTCGTGGGGGTGCCGATCCGGGCGGGGCTGACCCTCTTCGACCCGACCGGGTCGACCCCCCTCCGCGGGGCCCTCGTCCGCGCCTACGCCGTTCCTGAAGGAAAAACCGTGGCCTTGGAGATCGGGCGCGCGGTCACGGGCGAGGACGGCAGTTACGAAATGTTCTTCTCGCCCCCGTCGGCGCCGAGATGAGCGTAGACTCCCCTCGAACGGGTATGGCGAACGACGATCGCATCGACCTCCTCGCGCGCGTGGCGCGGACTCCGGCCCGCGCCGAGGGAGACACGGACGCCTCGATCCCGGAGGGTTCCATCCTGGCCCTCGCCTCGGCAGCGTACGGCGCCAAGCCGCAAGAGGACGCCACCGTCCCCACCGGTTTCGATCCGATGGCCGTCGCGCTCTTCGAGTGCATCGTCGAGGCCGCGTACCTCGTGGCCGCGGCCGACGGCGTGGTCGACGCCCAAGAACGTCAAGCCTTCGAGCGCGTCGTCACCGCCGCGTGCGGCGGCACCGTCGCCCCCAAGCACATCGGAGAGCTCGTCACCGAGCTCGCCGATCAGCTCAGCGAAGACGGCATGGACACGCGCATTCTTCGCGTGGGCAAGACGGTCGTGCGAAAGAGCCATGCTCACGAAGTGCTGCGCATCGCGGCGCTCATCGCTGAAGCGAACGGTCACGTGAGCGACGTCGAGCGTGACGTGCTCGGTCGTATCGCCGAATCGATGGGGCTCTCCCGCGGCGACGTCGAAGGCGCGCTCACCGACGCGCGCGCGGCGCTCGGCGCGCCGTAGCTCACCAGAAGAGCGGCTCGAGGCGAGAGCGCTCGCGCGCTGCTACTTCTGAATGTGCTCGGGCTCGCCGAGGAACTCGAAGTGCATCGTGTCGCGCAGGACGTCGTGACCGAGCCAATAGAACCCGTAGCGCTCGAAGGTCTCGACCCACCCTTTGGGCATCGCCATGCGCTCGTACGGTGTGGCCGCAGGGCGCGCGCAGAGCGGGTTCTTGTTCCACGGCGCGACGCACCCGCAGCACGTGTTCTTGTGCGGATCGATGTCGACGGCGATGCCGTACACGTGGTTCGACACCTCCCCGCCGCGGTAGGTGTTCTTCCGCCGCAGGCCGGAGAGAGCCTCGGGGTGGTAGGCGAGGAGCGCAGGATTGTCCTTGATCGCGCGCTCGACGCACACGAGCGCGGGGAGGATCTTCTCGTGCACCTCCACGGGGAGCCCCATGAACTTGGTGCCGCGCGCGTAGTGCGCGGGCGCGTGCGAGTTCCACTCGTGCTGGCCGAAGCCCTCGAAGTAGCCGTACTCCTCGGTGCGGTAGCGGACGGCGTGCTCCTGCATCGCCTTGGCCTTGGCGAGGTCTTCTTTCGATCCGGCGGAGGGGAACCAGTTGCCACGGATCAAGAACGCTTGCGCCTCTTGCTTTTGGCAGTGCCCGACGTGGACCGCGCCCGCGGGCTCGACCGCTTCCACCGGGGCCGCAGGGTGGGGGCTCGGCGTAGGGGCATCGGTCGGGGGCTTCGGGGCGGCGGCGGCCGTCTCCGGCTTCGCACTGCTCGCGGTGTCGGCCGAGCTCGTCGCGCTCGCGGCGCTCGAAGCCGGAGGCCCGGGGGGAGACTCGCCGCGGGAGACCGACGGGAGCCCCAGCACCAGGACGCCGAGCGCGATCGCTCCGAGGGCCAAGGACTTTTGATCTTTGAGGGGCTTTCCCCCATGCTCCGCCGAGCCGTGCATCGCCTCGGAGTCTTCGCACATTCGGCCGCCGTTGGCACGCTCCTGACGTGTTTCCTCGGTTGTGGTCGGACCACCGATGCTCCCCCCGAGGGGCTCGGCCCCGTGCTCGACGCGACCCCGGCCGCGCCGCGACCGTTGCTCGACGAAGCGGGACCGACCGACGCGAGCAGGGAGGCCGCGGGCGACGCCGCCGAGGTCGACGCTTCCGCGGAGCTGGCTCCCGGGCCGCGCGTGTATGCGCGCACGCGCTTCGTGTCGATCCGCGGGAAGCCGAACGCCTCCGCCGATTGGATCGGATACCTGTCGGTCGGAGAGTCGGCGCGCCTCGCTTCGACCGAGCCGGTCTCGCACGCGGGCGACGGGTGCGGAAAGACGCCGGGCGCCAAGGGGAACAAGTTCGCCTTCTACGCCGTCGAGCCGCGCGGGTTCGTGTGCGTGGACGACGTGGCGGCCACGCTCGACGCCGACGACGCCGTGGTGGTGGAGCTCCGGCGCCACACGCCGCGCGCGGGCTCGCCCTGGCCCTACGAGTACGGCGTCTCCAAGGGGTTCACCCCCGAGCGCACGCTCCCCGGCGTCGCGACCCCCAAGTGGCCGCCGACCATGATCGACTACCACGAGGAGCTCGCTGCCAAGAACACCGTCGCCTGGACCGAAGAGGTGACGTCCGGCGGGAAGGCGTGGCTTCGTCGCAACGACATGTCTTTCGCGCCGAAGGACGCGGTCGAGCCGTACCCGCACGTCGAGTTCCACGGAGTCGAGCTCGGCAAAGATCATCGCCTCCCCATCGCCTTCGTGCGCGGGACGCCGCGCGAACAGTTCACGCGCGAGGGCGAGCACCGCTTCGTGAAGACCTCGGCCACGTGGGACCGCCACGTCGTCCTCGATCTGACCGGCCAGAAGGAAGAGGGGCCGAGCGGGACGCTCTACTACGAGACGCGCGAAGGGCCGTGGGCGGCGAAGCGAGACATCACGGTGGTCGAGCCGGAGGCGAAGGCCCCTTACACGCGCCCCGCCGAGCCGGGCGATCGTCACCGCTGGCTCGAGGTCGCGGCGCTCGGCGGCTGGCTCGTCGCCTACGAAGAAGCGACGCCGGTCTACGCCACGCTCATCTCCGCGGGGAAGCTCGGCGCGGTGAAGCACGTCCCGCACGAGCCGCAGCCGCCGGCGACGACGCCGCTCGGCACGTACACGATCGACACGAAGCTCGTCACGACGACGCTGGTCAGCGGCCTCGACGACGGGAGCGACTACATTCACGCTGAAGTCCCGTACAGCCAGCGCTTCCTCGGCATCTACCTCCTGCACCAGGCGTACTGGCACGACCAATGGGGCGAGGGGAGGAGCGGCGGCTGCGTGAACTTGTCACCGATCGACTCGGAGTGGCTCTTTCGCTTCACCGATCCGATCGTCCCGGAAGGGTGGCACGCCGTGCGGCGCGTCCCCGGGGACGGACTCCCGTCGTCGGTGGTCGTCCTTCACCCCTGAAGGCGGGGCGCTCAGTCGTCGAGGCGCGCGCGCTCTTCGGCGTAGAAGCCCGCCTCGCCGTCCGATCCGCGCTCGCGTGCGTCCGCCTCGAGCGCCTCGAGGGTGGAGCGGAGCGCCGGGATCCACTTGGCGCGCTTCTCGCGAGGTGCATCTTCGACGCGCGTCTGAAGGAGCGCGAGCAGCTCGTGGTGACGCGCGAGGCGCATGAGAAGGACGACGAGCGTCTCCGCCGTCCCTTCGTCTGCCGGATTCGCGTGGAGCTTTCGCGTGAGGTTCTCCACCTCGGCTTCGTCGTCGCCTTCGTGCGTCGGGCTCGCCGGTGTGAGCACGGCGCTCGTCGCCGGCGGGGCCGAGGGGGAAGCCGCCAAGGGCTCGGGCGCGCGCGTCTCGTGGCTCGAAGGGAGGTTGGCGATGGCCGCGCCGACCTCGCGGTACGCCGCAGCGATCGCCGCGTCGCGGGGCGCGAGGCGCAGAGCGACGGCGAGGTGACGTTGCGCCGCGAGCGCGTCCAGCCGCGCCGTGCGCTCGAAGGTCGCCGCCTCGGCGAGGAGAGGGACGAGCTCGGGGCCGCCGCGCGGATCGTCCACGCGCGCTTCGGCGTGCTGACGCAGTCGCGCGTAGGCGAGGGACGCGCCGGCGAGATCCCCGAGCTCGCCGCGGAGCCGCCCCTCGAGGGCGCGCGCCGCCGGGGCTTCGGGGGCCGTCGGGGGAATGTCGTGAGCCCGCGCCACCGCCGCCGGGAGATCGCCGAGCGGCCCGGCCAGCGCGCGTGCGAGATCGAGCACCGCGTCGTGCTTGCCGCCGAGATCGACGGCGCGCGCCAAGAGGGCGACGCCGCGTGACGTCTTGCCTTGCGCGATGAGCGCACGGCCCAGCCCCGCCAAGGCCTCCGGCTCGTCGGGGACGAATCGAAGCGCGCGCTCGAAGAGCGGCGCCGCGTCGGCCACGAGCCCGGCCTTCTGCCAAGCCTTGCCTGCGCGCCAAAACACCGCGTAGCGAAGCAGCGAGCCCGAGGTGAGCGCCTCGATCTGCTCGACGTCGGCGCGCGCGTCTTCGAGGCGCCCCTCGGCCAAGCGCGCCTCCACCCGCTGCCAGCGCAGATCGATCGCGCCGGGAGCGCGTACGACTGCGCGATCGAGCCACGCGAGCTGGTCGGCGCGGCTCGCCACGAGCTCGGCGCCGCGGGCGAAGGCTCGCGCGGCGAGGCTGGGGACGATCTCGCCGTCGGCCGCGCGCTCGAGCGCCGCGAGGGCGCCGCCCACGTCGCCGATCTCCGCCAAGAGCTCGGCACGAAGGAGCGCGTGGGCCGCCGCGCCGCCCGCCTCGGTGAGGGTGGCGAGCGCGGCCTCGGCGCGCCCGCCGACGTGAGCGTCGATCTCGGCGATCCGCGCGCAGATCTCCGGGTGGCGCGGGGCGCGCTCGAGCGCGGCGATGTCCAGCGCGCGTGCCTTCTCCAGGTCGCCGAGCGTGCGCGCGTCGTCGGCGGCGCGAAGCAGCGCGGCGAGCTCGCGGGCCAAGGCCGCGGCGTCCGAAGGCTCGGCCGGCACGGCGCCGCGCGATGCATGCAGGATCCACGCATCGCGTGCCGGGGCGACGGCCGTCCACACCACGTCGTCGGCCGAGGGGGCGCGCGCGCCGGCCTCGGGGAAGAGCGCGCGTGCCAGGCGCTCGGGGGCCTCCGGCAAGCGAAAGGACGCCCCTTCACGCTCCGCCCGGTCGCCGAGGAGCCCCTCGACCGCGCGGATCGCCAGCGCCGTGGCCGGTGCGGGAAGCCGGAGCCCGCGCGCGCGCACGACCACGAGACGTAGGTCGGCGCCGGAGGGATCGATCACCACGTCGAAGGCGAGGATGGGACCCGCGTGATCGGCCGTCCCCGAGATCCCCACCGTCGCTCCGTGCTTCGTGGTCGCGACCCACACGTCGGCCGCGCCGGGGGCGAGGAGGCCGCGAAGCCGCGGCGCCGACCAGCGCCTGAGCGCGTCGAGCGAGACCTCGAAGGAGAGTCGCTCGAGGACGCCGCGCCGATGACGAAACTTCCCCACACCGCCCGAGACATCGAGAGGGAAGCGCACGTTGGGGAAGGCCACCGAGGCCTCGGTCACCGTGAGGCAGTCGAGCGACGCGGGTCGTGCGAGCTCGAGGCCGATCCCTTCGCGTCCGATGGCTAGACGAAGCTCGACCGGCGGCGTCCCTCCGCGCGGCGGCGCAGGCGGTCGCTCACGCGGGCGGCGCGCGAGGATGGCGGCCAAGCTGGGGTGCGGACGAACGCTCACGGTCTCCGTCATCGTAGCAAGCGCCTCTCGGGTGGCGCGAATTTCGCGGGGATCGACGGGATCGACGGCCCCCGCCGCGACACGAGGGGGAAACCGCGTATGCTCCGCCGGCAGTGCTTCGCGTTCGAGACGTCATGGGAGAGGGGCCGGACGGTTCGCCGTCGACCTTGGGGCGCCTTCTTCCGGGGTACGAGGACCGCCCGGGGCAGCTGGCGATGGCCGAGGCGATCGAGGCGGCGCTCTCCTTCGATCGACCGCTGTTCGTGGAGGCAGGCACGGGAACGGGCAAGACGTTGGCCTACTTGATCCCCGCGGTCTTGAGCGGGAAGCGGGTCGTCGTCTCCACCGCCACGCGCGCGCTCCAGGAACAGATCGTCGACAAGGACCTTCCGCTGGTCGCGCGCCTCCTCGCCGAGCACGGCGTCGTCTTCCGCGCGGCGATGATGAAGGGCCTCACGAACTACCTATGCAAGCGCCGCCTCGACGAGGCGCGGACGAGCGGCGAGCCGGTGACGCCCGATCTGCTCCGCATCGAACGCTGGGCGCGCGAGACCGAGTCGGGCGACCGCGGAGAGATCGAGGATCTGCACGACGACGCCGACGCCTGGCGCAAGGTGCAATCGTCGACCGAGACTCGTATCGGTGCACCCTGCACGCATTATGAGTCGTGCTTCGTCACGCGCATGCGACGTCAGGCGGAAGAGGCGCAGATCGTCGTGGTGAACCATCACCTGTTCTGCGCCGACCTCGCGCTCCGCCACGGGCGAGGAGACGGCATGCGCGCGAGCGCGCTCCCCCCGTACGACGCCGTCATCTTCGACGAGGCCCACCAGCTCGAGGACGTGGCCACCATGTTCTTCGGTGTGAGCGCTTCGAGCGCGCGGATCGAGGCGCTCACCCGCGATGCGCGTCGATCGTTCCTCGCCGCGCGCATCCCCGACCCGGTCATGGGCGCGGGGGGCGGGCGCGCGCTGCTCGATCTGGTCGACGAGGCGGCGCGCGAGTTCTTCGCCGCCCTCGCGCGAGTCGCCCCCACGGCGCGTGGCGAGAGGCGCGCGCTCACCCACGCGGATTTGGGCGGCGAGACGGCGCGGGCGCACGCGCGGCTGGCGAGCTCGCTCGACGCCTTGTGCGGCTTTGCCGAGTCGCACCTCGCCGACGAAGCCGTGGCCCTCGTGGGTCGCCGCACGCGGGAGCTCACGCGCGATCTCGATCGCATCGCCCTCGACGCGTCGAACGAAGCGCCGGTGCCGTCGAGCCGCGGGCGTCGCACCTCGGTCCCGCCGCCGAGCGGCCGCGACGTCGACGCATCGTTCTTCGACGACGTGGCGCACGCCGAGGAGGATCCTCCCGCGCCGCCCCCCGAGCTCCCGGCGCGCGTGGCGTGGCTCGAAGTCCGTGAGCGAAGCGTCGTCCTCGGCGCGAGCCTCGTCGACGTCGGGCCCACGCTCCGCGAAGCGCTGTTCGAGCGTGTGCCGGGGGTCGTGTGCACGAGCGCGACGCTCGCTACGGCGGGCGCGCAGCATCTCCCGAGCCTCCACTTCGCCAAGGCGCGGCTCGGTGCGCCGCCCGACGCCGAGGAGCTCGTCGTCCCTTCGCCCTTCGACTTCGCCTCGCGCGCGGCGCTCTACGTCCCGCGTGATCTTCCCGAGCCGCAGGACGCCGACTTTGCTCGCGCCGTGGCCGAGCGCGCCGCCGAGCTCGTAGCCATCACCGGCGGCGGCGCGTTCCTCTTGTGCACGTCGACGCGCGCGATGCGCGCGGCACATGCCGAGCTTGCGCGTCGGCTGAAGGTGCCGCTTCTCCTGCAAGGCGACGCACCGAAGCCGCGCCTCCTCGAGCGCTTCCGTGCGGCGGGCGACGCGGTGCTCGTCGCCACGATGGGCTTTTGGGAAGGGGTCGACGTCCCGGGGCGCGCCCTGCGTCTCGTCATCCTCGACAAGATCCCCTTCGCGGTGCCGACCGACCCGGTCGTGGCGGCGCGCGGCGCAGCGATCGAGCGCGGTGGAGGCAACCCGTTCTCGCAGTACAGCGTGCCGAGCGCTGCGCTCACCCTGAAACAGGGCTTCGGACGACTGATTCGCACGCAGAAGGACGCCGGGATCGTGGCGCTCCTCGATCGTCGCGCCAAGACCCGCGGCTACGGCCGTGCGCTCCTCGCCGGGCTCCCTCCGGCGCGCCAGATGACGAGCCTCGACGAGGTGCGCGGCTTCTGGGCGGCGATCGACGGCGCTTCATAGAATCTCCGACCAGCGCGGCGAGGCGTCGAACGCCGCGTGGATGAGACCGACGTGCGAGTAGGCCTGCGGGAAGTTCCCCCACATGCGGCGCTCGACCGGATCCCAGTCTTCGGCGACGAGGCCGAGCGGTGGGAGGCTCGCGAGCACGCGCGCCATCGTGCTGCGTGCTTCGTCGATGCGCCCCAACGTGCACAGCGCTTCGACGAGCCAGAACGTGCACAAGACGAAGGCCACCTTCGGCCGGCCGAGGCCGTCGTCGGCGCTGTAGCGGAGGAGCCAGCCCTCGCGATCGAGGTCACGGCGAATGGCATCGACCGTGGCGTGGAGGCGCGCGTCGGAGGCAGGCAGGAGACGTAGCGTGACGGCTTGAAGGAGCGCTGCGTCGAGGTCACGTCCTCCGTAGCCGCCGACGAGGCTGCGGCGCTCGTCGCTCCAAGCGTGCGTGAGGATCTCCTCTTGGATGCGTGCGGCGGCGCCGAGGAGCTCGCGCTCTACCCCCGGCGCTTCCACCTTTGCGATGCGCCCCGCGCGGTCGGCCGCGGCCCAACACATGAGGGACGAGAAGGTCTGCGGCACCCACTCGTTCCGATACTCCCAAATTCCGGCGTCCGGCTTTCCGACGACCGAGATGGCGCGCCGCGTGAGGCGAAGGAGCAAGTCCCACACCGCGCGCGTGCGCTCGCGCTCGAAGCGCTCGTCGACGAAGACGCGGGAGAGGGCGAGCGCCATCTCTCCGTAGACGTCGTACTGGGTGTGGTGCGCCGCGGCGTTCCCTACACGCACCGGCCCCTCACCCTCGTAGCCGGGCCATTCAGGGAGCGTGCGCTCGTCGAGGCTCCCGCGCCCGTCGATGCGATAGACCGGCGCGAGCTCGAGGTCCTTCGCGGAGGCGGCGATGTTGATCAAGAACTCGATGAACTGCTCGCGTTCTTCGAAGTGGCCGAGGAGTCGAAAGGCGTTGAGCGCGTAGTACGAGTCGCGAAGCCAACAATAGCGATAGTCCCAGGTGCGTCCGGTGCCAGGGGCCTCGGGGAGCGAGGTGGTGAGCGCCGCGGCGATCGCGCCGGTGTCCTCGAAGCAATGGAGCTTCAGCGCCAAGGCGGAGCGAATCACCTCCTTCTGGTAGAGCGGCGGGACGTTGCAGTGCTTCACCCAGCTCTCCCAGTACCGTTCGGTGTTGCCGAGGAGTCGCTCGGCGAGCGGGGCGAGCGGCTCTTCCACCGGAGCGCCCCAGGAGAAGACGAAGTGGCGCCGCCTCGTGAGAGCGATCGGACGGCCGTCGAGGTACGAGAGCGGGACGTCGGTGGTGAGGCGAAGCTCGGCGTCGAAGCCGTCGTAGCTCACGTGGTTCGAGCCGGGGACGGCGCGCGGCCGCTTCTTCGACCACCCGAGGCGAGGCTCGCACGAGACGCACATGCTCGGCGTGCCGCGGAGCGGCTCGACGACGCGCACGAGCATGGGCGGACGGAAGGTGCGGCCGTAGAGGTGGAAGCGCGGAGCGAAATCGATGACGCGAAAGGCGTCGGGCCCCTCGAAGGTGGTCTCGAGGATGTTCGTGTTGGGGAGATAACGCTGACGGCCAAGCGCCCCGTCGGGCGATCGCACGGCGAACACGCCGCCGTCGTCCTTGTCGAGGAGCGCGCCGAAGACCGGCTCCGCGTCGAAGCGCGGTAAGCAACTCCAGACGATGTCGCCGTTCGCGCGAACGAGCGCCGCTACCTGGCAGTTGCCGATCAAGCCGAGCTCTTCCAGACGAATCGCAGTCGTGGCGCTGGCGCTCATTCGGCGAACTGTAACCACGATCACCCCACGCGAAACGCGTGCGAAGGAGGTGAGCCATCCGAGCGATTCCTGGAAGCGTCGAAGCTCTTGCCTCGGGTGCGCGCGGCGGTCGCGCTCCCTCTTCGGGCAACCTCGTGGCGCTTCGGCTGGAAGGGCCGCTACGCGCTGCGTGCGCGCGGCGTGCGCAGAAGCGGCACCCTGCGCAAACCAGAGCTCCGTCGCCGGCCGCGCGGCACGCTTCTTGGACCCACTCGCCTCCGACCTCTGCACCGAAAGGTACTCGTGGCCCGCCTCATCCGCTTCGTAGCGCTGCTCCTCGTCGGGCTCGGCCTCGTGTGCTGGGCCACGTATGCCTTCGTTGTCGGTACCACACGAAGTTGGTTCGAGACCGACGTCGAGCTTCGCGCGCGCGCCGTCGTGAGCGGTGCGCGCGAGACGCTCGTGAACCACTGGGACGATCCCGTGGGGATCGCGCAGCGCCTCTCCGAGATCGCTCGCGACGAACGCATCATGGGGGTCGCCGTCTGCCGCGACGCCGGCACCGTGCTGGCCACGTCCGAGGCGTTCCCCGCCGGTCTCTCGTGTCGCGGTACGAAGAGCTACCCCGGTGCGGGCCGCGACTTCTTCGGTGTTCGCGAAGACCTCCCGGGAGGCGCCGTGCACGTGAGCGTCATTCCCATCGACGACGGCGCGCGACACCTCGGCTACGCGCTCGTGGTCCACGATCTGAGCTACGCAGGCCGTCGCGAGGCGGCGACGCGCGACATGCTGCTCGGCGCGTTCTTCATCCTGGCGATGGGAGCCGTGACCGTCACGCTGGTCGCGGCGAGGCTCTCGTGGCGAGGCTTCACCCAGAACTTCCGTCGCGCGCTCCGAGGCGAGCGGCTCCCCGAGTACCTGCCGCTCCTCCGTGACGTGCGAGAGCTCGCCGAGCGGCTCGTCTCGCGCGACGACGCCGACCAAGAGGGCCTACGGTGGACGCCGGCGCGCTTGAAGGCGACGTTGCGGAAGAACCTCGACGGCGAGCGCATCGTCGTCGTCGCCAACCGAGAGCCGTACGTGCACGAGCGGACGACCAACGGCGAGGTGAAGGTGATGCATCCGGCGAGCGGCCTCGTCACCGCGCTCGAGCCGGTGATGCGCGCCTGCTCCGGGGTGTGGGTCGCTCATGGGAGCGGCAGCGCGGACCGTGAGACCTCCGACGCTCGCGGGCGCGTGAAGGTGCCGCCGGGCGAAGAGTCGTACGTCGTGCGCCGCGTGTGGCTCTCCGAAGAGGAAGAGAAGGGCTACTACTACGGCTTCTCCAACGAAGGGCTCTGGCCGCTTTGCCACGTCGCCCACACGCGGCCTGTCTTCCGTGCCGAAGATTGGGAGCACTACCGCACGGTGAATCAGCGCTTCGCCGACGTCGTCTGCGCCGAGGTCGACAGCGACGACCCCATCGTCCTCGTGCAGGACTACCACTTCGCGTTGGCCCCGCGGATGATCCGCGGGCGTCTCCCCCGGGCGACGATCATCACCTTCTGGCACATCCCCTGGCCGAACCCCGAGAGGTTCGGGATCTGTCCGTGGCGAAGGGAGCTCATCGAGGGGCTCCTCGGCTCGAGCATCGTCGGATTCCACACGCGCCAGCACTGCAACCACTTCCTCGACGCGGTGGACGCCTTCGTGGAGTCGCGCATCGATCGCGAGCAGAACGCCGTCGTGCAGTCGGCGCGGCGCACGCTGATTCGTCCGTACCCCATCTCCATCGAGTGGCCGGCGGAGTGGCTCGAGACGCTCCCGACCCCCGCCGAGTGCCGGGCGCAGACGCTCGAGGAGCTCGGCCTGCCGCCCGACGCGCTGCTCGGCATCGGCGTCGACCGTCTCGACTACACGAAGGGGATCGAGGAGCGCCTCCTCACGGTGGAGCGGCTGCTCGAGCGCTTCCCCGCGTACCGCGGCCGCTTCACGTTCGCGCAGCTCGCGGCGCCGAGCCGCACGCGGATCCCCCGCTACCAGGAGCTCAACGAAGCGGTGGAGCGCGTCGCCGCCCGCGTGAACGAGCGCTTCGGATCAGGAAAGTACAAGCCCATCGCCCTTCTACGGGCTCATCACGAGCGGCCCACCGTGTACCGCTACTACCGCGCGGCGGACCTCTGCTACGTGAGTAGCTTGCACGACGGAATGAACCTGGTGGCCAAAGAGTTCGTGGCGGCTCGCACCGACGAGCGCGGCGTGCTGCTCCTCAGTCAGTTCACCGGCGCGTCGCGCGAGCTCACGGAAGCGTTGATCGTCAATCCCTACGACCTCGAGGAGTCGAGCGCAGCGATGGCCGCGGCGTTGGCGATGACCCCGGAAGAGCAGCGCGACCGCATGCGCGCCATGCGCAAGGTCGTGGGCGAGTTCAACGTGTATCGATGGGTCGGGCGCATGCTCCTCGACGCCGCGCAGCTCAGGAGGCGCGACCGACTCGAGGGGCGGCTCTCGCACGGGTGGGCCACGGCGGAAGGGGCGACGTGAACCACGTATGAGCGCCCGCTACGACACGTGGATCGCGACCGCGCGCTTCTCTTCGCTCGACGGTCTCCGCTGCCTCGCCGTAGTTCCCGTCGTCTGGCACCACGCGACCCCGGCGGTGCTCCCCGGCGTGCTCGGCCGCGGACCGCTCGGCGTCGATCTCTTCTTCGTCATCAGCGGGTTTCTCATCACGACGCTCCTCTTGCGCGAGCGCGAGGCGAGGGGAGCCATCGATCTCGCGTCGTTCTACCTCCGCCGATCGTTTCGCATCTTTCCGCTCTACTACGTCGTGCTCGGCGGCTTCGTCGCCCACGCCTTGTGGCTCCGCGAGGCGGGGCCGGTGCGCGACCACTTTCTTCGGAGCGCGCTCTCGTTCGCGACCTACACCTCGAACTGGTTCGTCGACTTCGACGTGCCGCACCCGGTGGTCTTCTCCTTCGCCTGGTCGCTCGCCACCGAAGAGCAATTCTATGTCGTGTGGCCGTGCGCCCTCGTGCTCGGCGGCGTGTGGGCTTCGCGCGGATCGAGGGGCAAGCCCGTCGCGAGGAGCGCGGGCGTCGCGATCGGAGAGCGCGGCCGTGGCGCCCTCCTCGGTCCGGCGCTCTTCATGACGCTGCTCCTCGCGGTCGACCAAGCGGCGGAGCGAGGCGCCTTCGACGGCGTGCTCGGGCAGGCGCCGACGGCGCTCCGCATGCTCCGAAGCATCTCGACCCCCATCGCGCTGGGCGCTCTCCTCGCGTTGGGCTTCCGCTCGCGCCGCGTGTTCGAGCTCCTCGCCTTTGCGCTCGCGCGCCCGTTCGCTGCGCTCGTGGCCTTGGCCGCGCTCGTCGGCGTGGCGGTGTACGCGGCGCCGCTCTTCGTCGCGCACCTGGTGATGACCGCGCTGGTGGGGGCCGCGGTGCTCCGGCCCACGCGCCTCTTCGAGGTCGGTGCGGTCGCCCACGTCGGCCGCGTCAGCTACGGCGTGTACCTCCTGCACGTGCCGATTGTCGTGGCGACGCGTCGTCTGCTCGGCCCCGCCGCCGAGAGCACGCTCCTCGTGTTCGTCGTGGCGCTTCTCCTCGCCGTGGCAGCGGCAACGTTCACGCGCCGGTGGATCGAGGAGCCGTTCCTCCGCCTCCGCGACCGGGTGGAGGCGCGGCGGCTCGCGGCGGCCGGCGCCGGGGGGGGGCCTCCGGGCGCCGAAGCGGGTTTTTCCCGGGATCGCGAGCTCCCGCGGTAGTCCGCGGCGTTCGCGAGGAGACGCGCGACCCCTCGCGAAGGATCGGCTGATCCCCAACGGAGACGCGATCCGCCTCGATCGAGCAGGGCGGGGGCCCTGGGGGCCGGCGGTGGGGTGGGCAGATCGCGAATCGAGGGAAATTCTCGAGGCGTCGCGCGTTCCACGGCCGTCCCCTGGGTCGGCATCGCGGTTGCAATATCCCTCGGCATGAACACGAAACGCTTCGGAGCGATCTTCGGCCTGGTGACCCTCTTCGCGAGCTCGGTCCTGACCGGCGGGTGCGCTGCCGCCCCCGGGGACGAGGGGGACGAGGACGCGATGAGCGAGGACCAGCTCGCCGAAGCCCTCAGCGCCGACGACGCGAGCGACGACCCCGAAGCCGACACGGACGACACCGGCGAGTCCGAGGACGCGCTCTCGATGGGCGACAAGAAGATGTTCGGTCTCGGGGTCGACGCGCCGGCGATGATCACCTCGCCGCTCTACCCCAAGCTCCACGCGAGCTGGCGCCAAGGCGCGTACTCGTTGCAGACCGCACGCATCGTCTTCTATGCCGACAGCCACGGCGTCTACGATCCGGCGAAGCTCCGCACCTGGGTCGACGCGGTGAAGGGCGCCGGCCTCGAGCCGGTCGTCGGCGTGTCGGTCATGCGCAACAAGCTGAATCCCGCGACGAACCAGGACGAGCGCATCTCGCCGCTCCCCCACAAGACCTTCCGCGCGCGCTTCTGGAAGCTCATTCGCCAGTTCCCCGAGGTGAAGGCGTGGGGCGTGGTGAACGAGCCCGACCTCGAGCTCCACGGCGTCACCGACAAGGAGGCCGACGGCGCGGTCTACTACGTCGACGGCGCAGTCACGCTGCGTCGCTGCCAGATCAAGAAGAAGTGCGCGAAGGGGGTCGAGCTCATCGCCGGCGAGTTCTCCTACCAGGGCGACGCCAACTCGCTCCCCTTCTGGAAGCGCTACGGCGACGAGATCCTCACCCACGTCAAATCGAAGGCGCACCCCAACGGCAAGCTCCGCGGCCTCCCGCGCCTCTGGGCGTTTCACCCGTACGCCGACACGACGGACGGCACCGCGCACGGCACGCGCGCTTTCTCGAGCTTCCTCGGCGACCTCGAGGCGAAGGCCAACGTCCCCTCCGGCACGCTCCGCGTGTGGCTCACCGAGACCGGCACGCTCCTCGAGCACGGCGGCGGCGGCAAGGTGACGTGCGGCATGAGCGGCTTGAACCCCAACGGCCGCGCCGACCTCCAGTTCCGCGGCGCCCAGGCGGTGTTCTCGATGACCAGCATCTCGCGCGTCGACCGCATCTACTGGTGGCAAGCGATCCAGGCCGGCCCCGGCTGGCCCGGCATCTGGGACTCCGCCATGGCCGACTCGAACCAAGCGCCGCGCGCCTCGTACTGCGCGCTGACGAAGCAGCCGGCGAGCGCCTGCACCGGCGGGACGATGTCGCGGCATTGTGGGGGGTGAGATGTTCCTCGGCCGGGCGTGCGACCAGCACGCGCGCGGGATGCGAGTATAAGCCGTAGCTAATATTGGTTCTGGCGTATGGGCCAGCCAAGCCCCGAAGGACGTCCGCTTGCGATGCGGCGCTGTTCCTCGAGCCCACGGCCCCTTCAGCAGGGACTTGTTACGAGGTCGGTGCGCTTGGCGAGGACGGGCAGGTCACGTGGAGCGATCCGTCGTGCGTTCCGGCGAGCAGCGCTGGAGCCGGAGCGGGGGATGGCGGCGTCGCCGGGCCCGCGCCGCCTTCGAACGGCGGGTCCGCCGTCGCCGACGCACCTCCCCCTGAGCGCGGCGAGGCTGTTCTTCTTCCCCCTGTCCGGTCGCTCGACGTGCTCCCCGCTGGCCGCGCGGCCCGCTCCGTGCTACTTCGCGGCCGGAGGCAACCCTTAGAAATGAGCGAGATTACGGCGGTCTTGGCGCGCGAGATCCTCGATTCGCGTGGGAACCCCACGGTCGAGGTGGAAGTGCAGACGGAGTCGGGGCGCGGGCGCGCGGCGGTGCCGAGCGGCGCGTCGACCGGTGAGCACGAGGCCCTCGAGCTTCGCGACGGCGACAAGAAGCGCTACCTCGGCAAAGGGGTGCGAAAAGCCGTCGAGAACGTGAACCAGTCGCTCGGCCCGGCGGTCTGCGGCATGGACTCGCTCGACCAGCCGGCCATCGACAAGGTCCTCCTCGACGCCGACGGCACCCCCAACAAGGGGAAGCTCGGCGCCAACGCGCTCCTCGGCGTGTCGATGGCGGTGGCCCGCGCGGCGGCGGACGTCGTGGGGCTCCCCTTGTGGCGCTACCTCGGCGGCACGCAGGCGCGTGTCCTCCCGACGCCGCTCATGAACATCCTGAACGGCGGGCAGCACGCCGACAACGGGCTCGAGATCCAAGAGTTCATGATCGTGCCGCTCGGCCTGCCGAGCTTCGACGAGGCGCTCCGCGCCGGCACCGAGGTGTTTCACGCGCTCAAAGCGGCGCTGAAGAAGAAGGGGCTCACGGTCGCCGTCGGCGACGAAGGTGGGTTCGCGCCGCGCCTCGAGTCGAACGAAGCGGCCATCGCGGCGGTGGTCGGCGCCATCGAAGAGGCCGGGTACAAGCCGGGCAAAGACGTGGCGCTGGCGCTCGACTGCGCCGCGAGCGAATTCTTCGATACGAAGACCCGCAAGTACACGTTCGACAAGAAGAGCGTGTCGGGCGAAGAGCTCATCGGAATCTACGAGAAGCTCGCGAAGGCCTATCCCATCGTGTCGATCGAAGACGGCTGCGCCGAGGACGATTGGGACGCGTGGAAGGGGCTCACCGATCGCATCGGCGCGAGCGTGCAGCTCGTGGGCGACGATCTCTTCGTCACCAACGTCGAGCGCCTCCAGCGCGGCATCGACCAGAAGATCGCCAACGCGATCCTCATCAAGCTGAATCAGATCGGCACGCTGACCGAGACGCTCGACACGATTCGCTTGGCGACCGAGTCGGGCTACCGCTCGATCATCAGCCACCGCTCGGGCGAGACGGAAGACACGTTCATCGCCGACCTCGCGGTGGCGACGAACGCCGGGCAGATCAAGACCGGGAGCCTCTCCCGCTCCGACCGTGTGGCGAAGTACAACCAGCTCCTTCGCATCGGCTTCGAGCTGGGGACCGGCGCGGTGTACGCGGGCAAGCGCGCGTTCCGCAACTAAGACGTATCAGGCAGAGAAGAAGGATCAGGAGCAGACATGGCGAAGGCGAAGGTTGCGGTTCTCAAGTGCAAGCCGGAGACGATCCTCAAGGACACCGAGCGTCTCTGCGAGATGGCGGGGATGAAGAACGCGCTCGCCGCGGGGCGCACGACGATCCTCAAGGACAACATCTCCTGGCACTACCCGTTCCCCGGCGCCAACACCACGCCGTGGCAGATGGAGGGGACGATCCTCGCGCTCAAGAACGCGGGGCTCACCGACATCTCCTGCGTGCAGAACAAGACCGTGGTCACCAACGCCTTCAAGGGTGAGGACCTCAACAACTACGTCCCGCTCTTCAAGAAGTACGACATCCCCGTCCTCTACAACTTCAAGCCCGAGGACATGAAGTGGGTCGAGTACCGGCCGAAGGCCAAGATGCACGTGCTCCACAAGATCTTCCCCGAGGGGATCCAGATCCCCGACTACTTCTTCGGGAAGAACATCCTCCACCTGCCGACGGTGAAGTGCCACATCTACACGACCACCACCGGCGCGATGAAGAACGCCTTCGGCGGCCTCCTCGCCACCAAGCGGCACTACACGCACTCGTGGATCCACAAGACGCTCGTCGACCTCCTCGCCATTCAGAAGGAGATCCACTCCGGCATCTTCGCGGTGATGGACGGCACGACGGCCGGCAACGGCCCCGGCCCGCGCACGATGATCCCGGTCATCAAGGACTACATGCTGGCGTCCGCCGATCAGACGGCGATCGACGCCGTGGCGGCCAAGATGATGGGCTTCGATCCGATGTCGCTCGAGTTCATCAACGTGGCGCACAACGACGGCCTCGGCGTGGGCGATCCGCGCGACATCGAGATCGTCGGCGACGACATCTCGCACGAGTCGTGGGGCTTCGAGGTCGGCGACAACGGCGCGAGCAAGGTCGGCGACATCATGTGGTTCGGCCCGATGAAGCGCTTCCAGAAGCTCTTCTTCCACACCCCGCTCGTGAACGTCTTCATCTTCGGCAGCGAGGCCTACCACGACTATTACCGCTGGCCCTTGAAGGACAAGAAGACCTTCGAGGAGTGGCGCGCGAACACGTCGTGGGGGAAGCTCTTCGGCGCTTATGAGCGGGGCGAGAGCGAGCGGGTTTACAAGTCGAGTTCGACTTCCGGCGAAGCGCGCGCATAGCGCCTAGCCGCCCCGCTCTTACCACCCTGGTGGGGACTGCGTCCCCCTCACTCGGTCGCTGACGCTCCCGTCGCGAGCCTCCCCGCGCATCGCTCACGCGACGCCTTTCGCTCCGCAAGCTTCGCGAAAGGCGAAGGCGGCGGTCCGGCGACGACGTGGCTAACGCACGGGCCTCGTGGCTTCCTTTCGACGAGGCATCGGCGCATGTGCGTTAGCGAAGGCCTTGCCTGATCGCCCGCCTGCGTATTTCGTGCAGAATGCACGAAATACGTCGCGTGAGCGATGCGCGGGGAGGCTCGTTCGCGAGGCGAACGAGGGGCCGCAGGCCCACCAGGGTCGTGTAGTCCCTGAATCTGAAGGCTCGGCGCTCGCGCCGAACTTCAGATTTCGGGTGACTACTCTCCCATCGAGTGCTCGAGCGCCACGCGGGCCATCGCCTGCTCGTACTCGGCGCGCGTGAGGTTCAAGCGCGCCTGCGTGAGGGCCGCCTCGGCGTCGAGGAGGTCCGTCGTGGTCGCCGAGCCGGCTTTGAGGAGCGCCTCGGTGACGCGGTAGGCCTCTTGCGCGCTCTCGATGGTCTGGCGGGCGACGTCGACGGCGGCGTTGCTCGCCTCGGCCTGGGCGAGGTGTGTCGACACCTCGACGCCCACCGCGCGACGTTCAGCGTCGAGGTCGAAGCGCGCGGCGTCGGCGGTTTCTTCCGCGGCCTTCTGCGTGTAGAAGCTCGTCCCCCACTCCCACACCGCCCAATTCAGCTTGAGGCCGACGTAGGCGCTGTTCTTGGGGGCGAAGACCTGGCCGTCGACGCGCGTGTACGCCGCCTCGGCGTTGAGATCGGGGAGGAGCGCGTACCAGAGGGCGCGCTGCTTGCGATCGGCGGCCTCGCCGAGGAGCTTGAGCTTCATCAGCTCGGGTCGCTTTTCGATGGCGCGCTCTTGGGCTTGGCGCGCGCTCGGGCGAGGGGAGCTTGCGCGCGTGAGGAGCTCGCGCGGCTCGGCGAACTCGACGCTCGCGTCGTCGAGCGGGAGGCCGATCACCCCGAGCAGATCGGCGCGAGCCACCTCGGCCTGCGTGTGGGCGAGGATCTCCTGCTGGCGGGCGTTGGCCCGCGCGACCTTGAGGCGTAGGAGATCGGCGTTGGTGAGGACGCCGGCCTTGAGCTGCGCCTCGGCGACGGTCATCTCGTCGGCGAGCTCGGTTTGAGAGGCGCGTGCCACGTCTTCGAGGGCTCTCGCTTCGAAGAGGCGGAGGTAGCCCATCTCGACGAGCTGCTTCACCGTCGCCCGATCGGTGTCGCGTTGCGCGCCGGTGGCGTACGCGTTGGCGAACGCGCCTTGGCGCTCCTGGAGTGCGCGCAGGAGCCCGAGCAGCGGTTGATCGGCGGAGGCGGTGAAGGTGTTGGTGTCGGCGTCGCGCGCGACGAAGGTCGACGAGCCGAAGGCGATACCGAACTCCTTGTCGTAGTGCTGGTACTCGTCCGAGACCTTGATGACCGGGAGCATGTGCCCGGGGCCGGTGCGCGCCATGTTTTGCGCGCTTCGGACGCGCGCCTCGGAGGCTTGGAGGCGCGGGTTCGACTCGATGGCGATGCGCTCGGCCTCGGCCACGGTGAGGACACGCTCGGCGGCGTGCGCCGTGAACGACGCGAGCGCCCCCGTCAGGGCGACGGATGCGAAGAGAGCTTTCCGCATGTCACTTCTCCACGAACACAGTCACTTCGGCGGAGAGCCCGGCGCGAAGCGGAAGATCCTGCGGCGGGTTCGTCCACACGATGCGCATGGGGACGCGCTGCACGACTTTGACGAAGTTGCCGGTGGCGTTGTCCGCGGGGAGGAGCGAGAAGCTCGATCCCGTGCCGCCGGCGAGGCTCTCGACTTTGCCCTCGAGCTTGCGCCCGGGGAACGCGTCGATGACGACCTCGGCGCGCTGGCCGGGGCGCACGCGGCCGATTTGCGTCTCTTTGAAGTTGGCGATGACGTACGTCGCCGTCGGGACGAGCTCCACGACCGGCTGCCCTTCGGCGGCGAGCTGACCTTCGTGCACCGTGAGCTTCGAGGCGATGCCGTCGGCCGGCGCCGTCACCTTCGTGTAGGAGAGCTGGAGCTTCGCGAGGTCGAGCGAAGCCTGTGCGCTTCGCACGCGAGCGTGCTCGAGATCGGCGTTGGCGCGTGCGGTGGCGATTTGCGCGTCGACCGGCGCGCTCTGATCGAGGCGCCCCTTCGCCTCGCCGACGCGCGCGGTGGCGGCGCTCCGCGCTTCTTCGGCTGCGGCGAGCTGCGCCTTGGCCTGCGCGAGCGAAGCCTTGGCGGTGTCGTTCGCGACTTGGGCGTTGTCGAGGCGCTCTTGCGGGATGGCCTCGGCGCGGCGGAGCTCCCGCGCGCGGGCGAGATCGAGCTCCGATTTTTTCACGTCGGCCTCGGCGCGCGTCACCCCGGCGCGCGCCACTTCGACCTGCGCGTCGGCAGAGCGCACGCCGACCGACGAGCCCGACATGAGCGCCTTGGCGCTGCTCAACCCACCGCGCGAGGTGGCGTCGACTACCTGCACTTGCGCGTCGGCCGAGGCGGCCTGTGCTTCGGCGGTCGCGAGCTCGGCTTCGGCCTGCTTCACCTTGGCGGCGTAGTCGGCGTCGTCGATCTCGGCGAGGAGATCGCCCTTCTTCACGAGCTGGTTCTCGTGAACGAGGACGCGCGTGATCGGCCCCGACACGCGCGTCCCGATGGGGACGATGTCGGCGGTGATTTGCGCGTCGTCGGTGGTCTCTTGGTTCGCGGTGACGAGGGCGTACACGCCCACGCCGGCGAGGAGCAGCGCGGAGAGGCCGCCCACGATCCAATAGCCACGGTTCTTTTTGGCCGGTTTCTCCACCGTCTTCTCCGCGGGTTTCGTGACGACGTCTTCGGCCTTCGGCGCGCTCTCCTTGGTGCTCGCGCCGGTCCCCCCGTTGCCGTTGCCGTTCGTGTGCGTGCCGTTCCCGTTCTTCCCCTTCTTCGAGGTCGGGCTCAGCGGTTCGTCGTGCGTTTCGAGGTCCATGATCAAATCTCCACGTGGGCGTCCACCTTGGGGGCGGTGCGCGCCGACTTCAGCAACAGGAGCAGCGGCAAGACCGCCAGAAAGAGAATCCCCGCCAGGAGGAAGGTCTTCTCGAAGGAGAGGACGGTCGCTTGGCGTTCGAGGGTGCCGGCGAGGAGCGCGGTTGCGCCGCTGCTCGCCGAGCCGCTATCGACGCCGTGCGACCGCAAAAAGCCCGAGTTCCCCGCGAGGCGTTCCATCACCTCGTGGCGGCCGGGGGTGAGGTGCGCCGTGAGCCCGTTGCGGGCCGTCACGCGGTAGCGGGTGAGGAGCGTCGCGAAGATCGCGAGGCCGACCGAGCCGCCGACCTGGCGGATGAGGGAGTTCGAGCCGGTAGCGTCGGCGAGCTTGTGGCGCGGGATGCTGGAGAGCGCCACCGTCGTCAGAGGTACCCACAGGCAACTGAAGGCGACCCCCTGGATGATGAGCGACGAGACGACCCCCGCGGGCGAGGTGTCGAGCGTGTAGTGGCTCATTTGGTAAGCGCTGATGCTGAAGAGCACCACGCCGAAGCCCACGAAGAGGCGAGGGGAGACCTTGTTGTAGAGCTTCCCTACCATCGGCGTCGCCGCCATCATCACGAGCGTGCGCGGCATGAGCGCGAGCCCCGATTGCGTGGCGGTGAAGCCCAAGACCTCCTCCATGTAGACGGGCAAGAGGAACGTGATGGCCATGAGCATGGCGAACATCACGCCGCCGATGAGCGTGCCCGAAGTGAACACCGGATCGCGGAAGAGCGAGAGGTCGACTGCCGGCACCGGCGCCGTGAGCTCACGCACCACGAAGAAGGAGAGGATGATCACCGAGGCGACGAAGCAGCCGGTGATCATGGGCGACTCGAACCAGTCGTTGCGACCGCCCTCTTCGAGGCCGTACTGCATCGCCGCGAGGCCCACCGAGAGGAGGCCGATGCCGATCCAGTCGATGTTGGCGCGCTGCTTCTCCGCCATCGCTCGGTTCGAGGCGCGAATGTCCTCCGGCTCCTCGACGAAGTTCGACACCATGAAGAGCGCGAGCACGCCGACGGGGACGTTGATGTAGAAAATCCACGGCCAGGCGTAGTGGTCGACGATGAGGCCGCCGAGCGTGGGCCCCACGGCGGGGCCGATCATGACCGCCATGGCGAAGAGCGCCATCGCCATGCCTTGCTCTTCGGGCGGGAAGGTCTGACGCAAGATCGCTTGCTCGGTGGGCTGGAGCGCGCCGGCGCCGAAGCCTTGGATGACGCGGAACGCGACCAGCGCCGGGAGCGTGCGCGCCATGCCGCAGAGCGCCGAGCCGACGACGAAGAGCGCGAGGCACGCCATGTACACGCGCTTCTGCCCGAAGAGGCGGCCGAGGAACGCGGTGAGCGGCATCACCAGCACGGCGGCGAGCGCGAAGCCGGTGGAGATCCAGGTGATCTCTTCGACGGTGGCGCCGACTGCGCCGCGGATGTGGGGAATGGCGACGTTGACGATCGACGCGTCGATCGCCCCCATCAGCGTGCCGAACGTCACCGAGACCGTGACGAGCCACTTGTTCGTCTTGGGTCGGGGGATGGCGAGAGGGAGTGCGGAGGCTGCTTGAGTCACGGTTTCGCTCGTGCGCCGTCGAGGAACACCTTCACGATGCGATCTACGTCGACCTCGTAGTCGTCTCGCCCCCCGAGCTGAGTCACGAAGAAGGAGTGCTGCACCATGCCGCGCATCATCCCCAGCAAGAGCGCCGGGTACATCTCGATCCCGGCCGGATCGAGCGTGCCGTCCTCGCACCCGCGCGCGACGAGCCCTTCGACGCGCGCGTAGATCTCGCGCATGCACTGGCTCGGGACCTTCGCCGCGACCGGGTAGGTGGCCTGGAGCTTCGCCGTCTCCCCTTGCATGAGGATGTGGAAGAAGCGGCGGTGCTCGTTGAAGAACTCGAAGTACGCGGCGACGAAGGCGCGGAGCGCGTCGCCGTACGAGGCGCCCTTGGCCGCGGCCACGCCGGCGTCGAGGTGCCGCACGAGCTCGGCGCGCCGCACCTCGAGGAGGCCCGCGAGGATCGTCTCGCGGTCCTTGAAATGGTTGTAGAGCGTCCCTACCGCTACGCCGGCGCGCTTGGCGATGTCCCCCACGTGGGCGTCGTGAAGCCCCTGCTCGGCGAACACCGCTTCGGCCGCGGTGGCGATGGCCTCGGCGGTCACCTGCCGGATGCGCGCACGGAGCGGCGTGACTTCGTGCTCAGGAGATGAATCGCTCTGTATAGAAGGTGAACGGCGACTCATTTTTTGTACTGTGGTACCAGCGCAGTCCCGCGTCAAGGGGGGAGCGCACACTCTATCCACGGAGAGTAATTGAGGAATTCAGTCCGCACCGGCGGGGCCGAACGCCTCGGTTGTTCGGCCCGAGGGCGAGCGGACCGTCCTGGGGGCTCGAGCCGGGGCTGCCGCGCTACTGCCGGTACGGCTTCTGGGGCATGACCGGCGTGGCCGGGGGCGGGCTCGTGCTGGGCTCGTCGGTCGAGTGGGGATGTGAGCAGTCGCATCCGCCGGGGGCGATCTCGGTCCCTGGAGGCGGCCCGCCGGCGGCGACCTCGGCCACCGGCTCGCACTTCACCGTGTCGTCCGGCTTCACCACGCAGTCGTAGACGCGCGAGTGCCCGCAACCGCGCGCGCGGTAGCGCGAAGGATCGCCGATGCGCTCGACGTCGACGACGCGATCGTCGCACTCGAAGTCGTTGGCTGCCCAATGACGTACGAGCCTCGGATCAATCTTGCCGCTGCACGCGAGGAACGCCACGCCGAGCACCGCAGCGGCGACCGCGAGGCCGGGGCGGAGGTTTCTACGGGCGACCTTCGTCACCTGCGAGCCACCGTTGCCGGTGTCGTCCGTCACGGCGTCACCCGAGCGCGCGACGCGCGAGGCGTCCGAAGTCGTCGGCGATGCCGCGCGCGATCATCATCGTCACCGCCATGATCGGGAGCTGCGAGTTGACCCCGATGCTCGTGGGGAGCACGCTCCCGTCGGCGACGAAGAGGTTCTCCACCTGCCACGTCTCGCCGGTGGGCTTCACCACGCCCCCCTTGTCGGTCACGCTCATCTTCGCCGAGCCGAGCGGGTGAAACGACATGCACTCGACGCGCTTCGCCGGCGGCGGGGCCTCGAGGAGGAATTTGAGATCGCTCTCCTTGGTGAAGGTCGGCGAGCCGAAGATGGGGAGGATCACCTCGCGCGCGCCGGCGGCGAAGGCCATCTGACCGAGGATGTGCATCCCCTTGAACATGCGCGCGCGGTCGCGCGAGGTCATTCGGTAGGTGACGAGAGGCTCGCGCGAGAAGGTGCGTCGCACCGTGCCGCCGGGGTCGTCGTGGACCATCCCGCCGAAGACGGCGAGGTTTCGGAGTTGGTTGGCGAAGCGCCGGTGCTCTTTGCCCACGCCGGGGAAGCCGGCGGCGAGGACGTTGGCCGCGGTGTACACGCCGACGAGCGTGATGCCTTCGTTCAAGAACTGGTCGCAGTAGACGCTCTGGAGTGCGCCGTCCCAACCGTCGACCTCTTCGTCGAAGAGCGCGCACACGCGGAACCCCGGGTGCAGCGTGAGGTGGCGGCCGATGTCTTTCGCGTCGAGGCCGCTCTTTCGGAGGAGAATCGGCGTGTGGAGCGAGCCGCAGGCGACGACGACCACCTTGGCGCGCACGTCGAAGGGGACACGCGGCTCGCCCGTCTCTTGATCGAGGAAGCGCCCGGAGACGCCGCGCGCGCGCCCGCCGGCGATGTCGATGCGCTCGACGAGGGCGTCGGACAAGATGGTCGTCCCGTGCGCGACGGCGTCGGGGAGAAAGGAGATGTCGACGCTCATCTTCGCGCCGTTGGGGCAGCCGAAGTTGCAGCGCGCCGCGCCCCGGCAGCCGCTGGTGTTGCGCCGAAGGCTCTTCATCTCGATGCCGAGCTTGTCGGCCCCTTCGACGAAGAGCTCGGTGGAGCGCGAGCGCATGTGCGTGGGGACGGTCTCCACGTGGGCGGCGTCTTCCACGTCGGAAAAGAATGGATCGAGCCCTTCGGGGGTCATCCGCGCGAGACCGAGATCATGCGACCACTCGTGGAGCACCTCTTCGGGGATGCGGAAGCACACGCCGCCGGTGAGCACGCTCGAGCCGCCCACGCACTTTCCCGAGAGCGCGCTGATGAGCGGCGTGTCGCCGAGCCCCATCGCCGTGGCCAGCCCCGCTTCGCGCGCCAGGCGGCGAATCGTGTGCGAAGGGGTCATCGCGCCGTATTCCTGCGGCGTGTAGTAGCCCCCCTCTTCCAGCACCACGACGTCGAGCCCCGCGCGCGCGAGCTCACGCGCCGTGACCGCGCCCCCGGCCCCCGAGCCGAGGATGACGACGTCGGTCGTGAGCGAGACCGGCCGGGTGATCTCGCGTCCGCGATGGATCGTGCCCGCGCTCACGGCGTGGCCTCGTGCGGCGCGTGCGCGTCGCCGTCGTCCGCCCGTTCGACCGGAGCGGTAGGGAGCCCGAGCTTGTAGCGATGACGATCGGGGCCGAGGTAGCCGATGCTCGCGAGCTCGCGCGGATCCTCGAAGTAGGCCATCGCCATGACCGTCTTGTAGCCGACGAACATGAGCACGAAGGCCGTGACCTTGGAGCGCTCCATCGCCTCGAGCATGCGCGTGCGATCGGCGAGCGGGAGATCGTCGAACGTGGCGAAGCGTCCGATGAGAAAGGGCGGGAGGAGACGGATCACGTCGAGCATCGACGCGAGCCCGAAGCGCAGCGTCTTCGAGGCGTGGCTGATGAAATGATCGAGATCGTCGACGAAGCTCTCGAGGCGCGCGTCGTCGATGGGTGCGTCGTCCGTGAGGAACGCCTCGGCGAAGGCCTTGGCCATCACACGATGGCGTGGCCGGAAGGTCGTGCGGGCGAAGTCCCGCGTGCGGAGTCTTACCTTCACCCGCGGGAGCATACGTTCACTTCCTCATGAAGTCGCCGCCGCCGCGCTCGAGGTATTCCTCGTAGCTGCCGCCGAAATCCTCGATGCGGCAGGCGCCGCGCTTCTCGGTCGTCTCGCCCGGTTCGCCGCTCGGCTTGAGCTCGACGATGCGCGTCGCGACCTCGCCGACGAAGTGTCGGTCGTGGCTCACGAAGACGACCGTCCCCTTGAACAGGCGAATCCCGTCGAGGAGCCCCTCGATCGATTCGATGTCGAGGTGGTTGGTCGGCTCGTCGAGCACGAGCACGTTGTGCTGAAGGAGGAGGAGCTTCGCCAGGAGCAGGCGCGCGGCCTCTCCGCCGGAGAGGGCTTCGGTCTTTTTCAGCCCCTCCTCGCCGGAGAACAAGAGCCTGCCGAGGATGCCGCGGATCTTCTCCTGCGGCGCGTTCTTGTCGAATTGATAGAGCCACTCGAAGGCGGTGGTCCCGGCCGCGGCGTGTCCCAGGGCCTCGTGGTGGTCCTGGGCGAAGTAGCCGACCGACGTGTCGTGGCCCCACACGAGCGTCCCCTTGTCGGCCTCGAGGACGTCCTTCTTCAGATCCTTCTCGAGCCCGTTGTACGCGCCGACCATCAGCTTGAGCAGCGTCGACTTGCCGATGCCGTTGGGGCCGATGACGGCGATGCGGTCGCCGCGGTTCACGTTCAAGGAGAGGCCCTTGAAGATGACCTTCTGCTTGCCGAAGGACTTGTCGACGTCCTCCATGCGGAGCACGTCGCGGCCGCTCGGCTTCTCGAACTCGAAGCGGATGTACGGCCGCACGAGGCTCGAGCGCTTGACCCCCTTCGTCTCGATTTGATCTTCGAGCTTCTCGATTTGCTTGAGGCGCGACTGCGCTTGCTTGCTCTTCGCGGCGTGCGCGCCGAAGCGCTGCACGAAGCCTTGGAGCTCGTCGATCTTCTTCTTGGCCGCCGCCGTCTGCTGCTCGGCGCGCTGCTTGTTCTCGTACTTCTGGGCGACGAAATCGTCGTAATTTCCCGTGTAAATCGTGATCGTCTTGTAGTCGACGTCGGCGATGTGGGTCGCGATCGCGTTCAAGAAGTGACGATCGTGGGAGATGACGACGAGGGTGCCCTTGTAGTCGATGAGGAAATTCTCGAGCCAGCGGATCGAGTCGAGGTCCAAGTGGTTCGTCGGCTCGTCGAGGAGCATGACGTCGGGCTTGGCGAAGAGCACCTGGGCGATGAGGACGCGCAGCTTGTAGCCGGCGGGGAGCGACGACATCGGGTCGAGGTGCTTCTCGCTGGGGATGCCGAGACCCTCGAGGAGCTCGGCGGCTTCCCCCTCGGCCATGTAGCCGTTCTCTTCGGCGATGGTCCCTTCGAGCTCGCCCAAGCGGATCCCGACCTCGTCGGTGACCTCGCCCTGGAGGAGCTTGTCCTTCTCCTGCATCGCGTCCCAGAGCGCCTTGTTGCCCATGAGGACGGCGTCGAGGATCCGCTCCTTGTCGTAGGCGAAGTGATTCTGCTTCAGGACGCCGAGCCGGAGGCTCCCGGGGATTTTGATGGCGCCGACGTCGGTGTCCTCGTCGCCCGCCAACATCTTGATGAGGGTCGACTTCCCGGCGCCGTTTGCCCCGGTGAGGCCGTAGCGCTTTCCGGGGTCGAACTGCATCGACACCCCCTCGAAGAGGATCTTGGGGCCGAAGCGCTTGGTGACATTTTCGAGCAGGATCACGGGACGCTGGATAGCACGAAACGGTGCTATCCTGGTCGTCTCGCGCGTCCCTTGCGGCGCGCGTTCGCCACCCGTGAAAGGCCCCTGGGCATACGTCGGCGGTCTCCTCGAGCTGCACAAGCTGCAGGACGTCGAGGAACGCCGAGCGACTTGGCGCCAATCGATGGCGGCGCTCGCCCGTTGGGGCGAGGACGAAGGGCCGAGCCCGCTCGAAGGCCTGCACCCGGAGGCGCTCGCCAAAGGAGTCCAAGCGGCCATCGCCGCGGGGCTCGTCGACGACCTCGAGTGGCTCGCCCCCCCGGCCGCGGGTGCCGCGCTCTACGCGCTCGCCGCCGCGCTTCCGCTCGGGCAAGAGCAGCGCGAGGTCGGGCGCCGCGTCCTCGCGCGGGTGAACACCGGTAACGCCGAGACCTTCGCCGCCATGGCCACGCGCATGGCGCTCGGCAACGGCAAGGGGCTCCACGCCGCCAACGTGCGCGCGCGCATCGCCCTCGTGACCGAGGCGCCGCTCTCCGCGCAAATCGCCGACGGGCCGCTCGCCCTCGCGCTCTGTTCGGCGCGTGACCTCGTCCGCGAGTGGGTCGCGCTCCCTTCGACCGGGTCGCTCCCGGCGCGTCGTCTCGCCGCGCGCATCCTCGAGCGCGCGGCGCGCGAAGCGTCGAAGCGCGCGCAGCAAGGGGACGAGTACGCGCTCCGCGTCTTCAAGAGCGACGCGGTGAAGGATGCGTTCCGCCGCTTGCTCGACGATCGCGAGTCGCTCGTGTGGCGTCACGTGGCGGTGGCCCGCGGTCTCCTCGCGCCGTGGGTCCCGGAGCTCCGCGCCGAGGTGCAAGGGGCGCTCGCGCCGACGCTCTCGCCGACCGAGTGGCGACGCGGCGCGACCTCCATGGCGGCGATGATCGCCGTAGCGCCCGACGCGGCGCTTCGCGCGGTGAGCTCGGCGCTGACCCTCGGGCTCGTCGAGCGCGATCGCGGGATCGTCGCTGCGTTTTTGTGGGGGCTCCCGCGCGCCGCCGAGGCCGAGCCGGAAGCCGCGGGGACGCTCGTGGCCCAAGTGATCCCCAAAGCGCCGTTCGAGGCCGCCGAGGCCGTCACCGAGATTTTTCAGGAGATGGGTCGCGGGCCGGTGGGGGAGCGCGCGGCGGAGATCGCCCTCTCGGCGCTCAAGGACTCCCTCTCGACCAAGCAGCTCGACGACGGGCGCGCCGCGCTCGATCGCGAGATCCTCCGCGATCTCTCCCGCGAGCGGCGCGACGATCCCGCCGTGCGCGAGCAGCTCGCCGACGCGCTCGACGCCTTCGTCACCAAAGGCGCGCGCGAGGCGTACCAGGTCGCGCGCGAGGTGCTCGTCGCCGCCGGCGGCGCCGTCGACACGCTCGACGCGCTGGCGCAGGACGAGGACGAAGACGCCGAAGGGAAGGGGGGGTCGACCGCGCGCCGCACCGCCCTCGCGGTCATGCGCGATCTCGACATCACCTTGCTCGAGCGGAGCACGCTCGCCGACTTGCTCCACCTCGGTAGCACCGAAGGGGCGCGCGCACACGAGGGTGAGCTCGACGGCGTGCGCGAGCGGCTCGCCTCGTGGATCTTGGCCCGCGAGGCGACGCCGACGCGCGGCCCCGACGGCGCCCCGCTGTCGAACCGCACGCACGCGGCGCGCAGCGACGGAGCCGTCCCCCACGCCACCTTGCGTCTTCGTCGGCTCCGCGCGCTCCTGCACCTCGTCGACAGCGACGTCGGCGGACAAGACGACGCGGCGCGCGGCGCCTCGCTCCGCAAGCGCTGGTCGAGGATCACGAGCGCGCTGCTCGCGCGGCTCGAAGCCGGACCTCCGCCCGCGCTGCGCCGCACGCTCTTCGCCGCGCTCGCTCGCGCGATCGACGCGCTCGTGCGTGCCGAGGCCCTGGATCCCGCGGACGTGCTCTTGCTCGGCGCGCGCGCGTTCGCGCAGCCTTCGGACTTCGTGACGCTCGCCGAGGCCTCGATGGACCCCGACCTCGTGCACCCGCTCGGGCGCTACGCCGCCTTCGTCTCGGCGTGCGACGCGGCCGAGACCACGAGCCGCGACGCCCCCGTCGATTCGCTGCTCGATCCCACCGGCCCCGCGCCGACGGCCACCGGACCGAGCGCGCGCTTGAAGGCGCTCTCGGACTTGACCTCCGAGCTCTTCTTGAACGCGACGAGCCGCGGCGAGGCGCTTCGAACGGCGCTCGTTCGTCTGCAGTCGGCGCTCGTCGCCGTCGAAGGCGCGAGGTCGCTCAAGGTCCTCGTCGGCGACACCGCCGACGCCGGCGTCCTCACGTCGCTCGAGGCCGCGCTCTCCGCCGTGGCGCAGCTCGGTCGCGGCGCCGAGGGGCGCGTCGATCCCGATCGCTCGCGCCCTTCCGTCGTCTCGCCCAACCCCGACGATCGCACCCTCTCGGTGGAGGTCGCCCGCGTCGTGGCCGGCAGCGAGCCCTCGCTCACCGCCGCGATGCTCTCGGCGGCGGAGGCCACGCTCTACGCCGACGTGCCGCCGACCCTCGCGGCGATGGTGCGCGCCCTGCTCGCCCCGATCTTGCTCCTCCCGGTGGATCGTCCTTCGCAAGAGATGCCCCAGCTCCGTGTCTCGGAGCAGCTCCCGGCGTGGGTCCCGCCGCGCCGCACGCTCGGCGGCTTCTACTTGCTTCGCCCGCTCGGCGCCGGGGCCTCGGGCTCGGTGTTCGTCGTGAACCGCGTCGAAGACCGTCACGACGACGCAGCGGAGAAATTCGCGCTCAAGGTGCCGGACTATTCGGCGACGGCGGCGCGCGTGCTGTCGGAGGCGGAGTTCCTCCAGATGTTCCGCTCCGAGGCTTCGGCGCTCATCGCGCTCCCGCCGCACCAAAACCTCGCGCGCTTCGTCACCTTCGATCTCGCTGCGCGCCCCAAGCCGATCTTGGTGATGGAGCTCGTCGAAGGGGTCACGCTCGAGCAGGTCGTCGAGTCGGGCGCGCTCGATTTGCCCAAGTGCTTCCAGGTGCTCGACGACGTGCTCGGCGGGCTCGTGGCCATGCACGCGGTGGGCGTCGGTCACCTCGACTTGAAGCCGTCGAACGTCGTCCTCCGCAAAGGGGCCGAGGCGGTGCTCGTGGACTTCGGCCTCGCCGGTCGACACATTCGCCCGGGCTGCGCCACCGGCTGCTACGGCGCGCCGGAGGTCTGGGGAGCAGTGGGCGACGGCATCAAGCCGACACCGCAAGCGGCCGACGTGTACGCGTTCGGTTGCCTCGCGTACGAGACCTTCACCGGCCACCCGCTCATTCAGGGCGACACCGAGCTCGCGCAGATCTCGGCGCACATCGCCCACGACGGCTTCCCGCCGCTCTTGAAGCAGCTCGCGGGTCGACCGGGGATGAGCCCGCTCGCCGAGCTGCTCTTCTGGACGCTGCGTCGCGATCCGGCGAATCGGCCTTCCGTCCCTCAGCTCCGCGAAGACCTTCGCAAGCTCGCCGCGCACTACGCGCGAGCGAGGTGGCCGCTCAGCGCGTCCTGAGCCGGCGCGCGCTCAGAGGCGAGTCGCCGACGCCCCCGTCCGTGTGTCTCGGAACGTTCGCGGTGCGGGCGCGAACGGACGGTCGCGCCTCATGCCCGGCCACGCGCGATGACCGGCGCCGCGGTAGCACCCGCCACGTTCCGTCGCCCCCGGGCCGCGCGCCGCGAGCCTGATTTTTCCAGGCGATCCTCTTACGTGCGCTCACCGCGGGGCTCGACGATCTCCTCCCCGCACGCCGCTCGTTGGGCCGCAGGAGGCATGGTCCGCCTCTTGCTAAGTGGACATATGATCGAGTCATTGAACCACTTGGGAGGTGTCCATGCCGTTCGCCCTGGGTCCCGTCGTCACGACCGCCGCCGCCGTGCTCGCCGTCTTCGTCGTCTCCGACCTCGTCTACGCGCTCGATCACTACCTCGTGCATCACGATCGCGAGCGCTACCGGCAGACGCACAGCCGTCACCACCGCCGCTACAACGGCGAGAAGCGCGGGCCGCAGCTCGACGACTACGAGCTCTCGACCTACGGCAGCGCCGCGGTGCTCACGATGGCGGGGTTGAGCATCCTCTCGCTCTTCACCGGCAACGTCGGCTTCTTCCTCGGCGCGGTGCTGAAGCTCGCCCACTCGCTCCTCTTTCATCTCTACCAACACCGCTGGTGGGGCGACGTCCCGTTGCGCAAGCAGCGGCTCGGTCGGCCGCGCGCGACGTTCGGCTTCGCCTCGGCGCGCTACCACGCCTTCCACCACAGCGATCCCGACGACGAGCGCCTCTTCACCTACGCCGAGAGCTGGGCCGGGTGGGATCGGCTCCTCGAGTGGGCTCACCCCGTGCTCGTGCGCTTCACCGCCGACGCACGCCGCGCGCGCGCCGTCCTCGAGACGGAGCGCTGACGTGGATTGGCTCGGATGGAGTGGACGCGCGTTTCTGGGGGCGCTCGTCGGTGCCCTGCTCGGCGCAGCGCTCGTCGTGCGATTCGGCGCGGCGCCGCACGGTGTGCCCCTCGCGGCGAGCGTGGGACTGCTCGCAGGGCTCTTCGCATCGGCGCTCGCCGAGGAGAAGAGCGCGCTCCGCGGCGTCTTGGTGGCGACGCTGGCGGTGTGGGTCGCCGCATCGGCCGACGTGGTTTCGCGCGGCGCGCCGCTCTTCAGCGGGCTCGCGCATCTGCACGCGGCGTGGAGCATGCGCGAGCTCCTCTCGCACGTCCTCGGCGCCGTGCTCGCAGTGTGGCTCGGCGGTGGCTCGCTGAAGCGCGGCGCGCGCCGGCGCGTGCCGGGAGCAAGGAGTCGTGGGAGCTGAAGGCGACGCGGGCGCCCGTCGTCGCGATGGGCTAAGTTGGGCTTTCATGCCCTCGCCGCTCCACGGAGTACCGGACCCCGACGGCGCCGACTGCGTGGCCTGCGGGCGATGCTGCCACCACCCGCCGCGCACGGTGCACCTGCTCGTGAGCGACGACGCGCGCATGGAGGCCGCAGGAAAGCGCTACCTCGAGACGTTCACCGAGCTCGATCCGCGTCCTCCCGGGTTCCGCTTCATGAAGAACGAAGGCGAGCGGTGTGGCGCCCTCGACGTGCGCGAAGAGGGGCGCTTCCCTTGCGCCGTGTACGAGCATCGGCCGGAAGATTGCCGAATCGTGGAGCCCGGCTCGCCGTGCTGCCTCGAAGCGCGGAGCCTTGGACGTCTCGGTACGTCGGTGGTCTTCAAGCGAGGCGCGGCGTGACGCGCGCGCTCCTCGCGTGCGGCGCGCTCGGGCTCCTCGCGGGGTGCTCGTCGTCGCTCGAGGTGTACCGCCAAGTGCCCCCCTCGGACGTCGCTACCATGACCGCGGGTGGGCGCATGGCTCCCCGCGCCATCGTGAGCGGCGACAGCCGGCGCGAGCTCTCGCCCGACGCGCGCGTCGAGAAGGGGAACGTCGTCATCCCCAACGCCCACGGCGTCTTCGTCTACAAGCTCCGCCAAGGCGACGTGATCGAGGTCGGCGGCGACGACCGCATCACCGCGGTGCGCTCGTCCGACGGCATGCGCACGGTCTTCGTCCCCGGTTCGGCGTTCTCGCCCGAGGGGACGGACGAGGTGCACGGTCAGCTCGCGCAAGGGGATACGAAGGTCCCGCTCCACCCCGGCGATCGCATCGAGGTCTCGGGCGTCTTCGAGGACGGCGAGCAGGTCCCCGGCGGCGGACACGTCGAGACCACGCGGAGCACGTTCGCGCTCCTCGCCGGTGGCTTCATGTGGCTCATCGCTTACGCGCCGGCGTTCTACGTGGGCGTCACGTCGGGGCACAAAGGAGACCGCGCGCTCGTCGCTCCGTTGCTCGGCCCGTGGCTCGATCTCGCGACGCGCGGCAAGTGCGAGCCGCCCGCCGGGCTCCCCGCCGATCTTCCGGTCGATCCGTGCTCGGAGGAGACGGCGAACCGCGTGGCGCTCGTGGCTTCGGGCGCGGCGCAGGCGCTCGGGGGGATTTTGGTGGCGATTGGCCTCCCGAGTCACACCGAGCTCGTCGACGATCCGGCGCCGCACCACACGGCCACGCAAGCGAAGGTCCGCTGGCAGCTCGTGCCGCGCGCGACCCGGAGCTCGGGCGGGCTCTTCGTGCTCGGGACGTTCTGAGGCGCGCTCGCGCCTCGACTCACGTCACGCGACGCGCGAGCTGAATCGCCGCACGCTCGGCGAGCCACGCGAGGAGCGGCGCGGCGCGGACCAGCGCCTCCTCCGCCGCGGCTCCGTCGACGCGCACCGCGCGCGGTCGATCTTCGGCGGAGAGCGGCGTGATCGTCGCGAGGAGACGCGGGCGCGCGCAATCGAGCGACAACGAGCGAAGGCGTACCCCCGGCTCGAGCGCGTCGAGCCACGCGAGGAGCGGCGCGGCGGCGCGCACCGCGGCGTCGACGTCGGCCGGCGGCAGATCCACCCCCGGCCCGGCGAACGCGCACCCGGCGGCGTCCCGCGCCGGCACGACGCGCACGCGACGCTCGACGAAATGAATCTTGAACGAGCGAACCGCGGCCTCGGTCAGGACGCGCGCCCCGGCTTGCTCGGCTCGCCGCGCACCGCGCGCTCGAAGGCGCCGCTGACGTCGCTCGCCACGAGCTGCTCGTAGGTCCCGATGACCTCGCCGGCCACGAACACGACCGGAAGATCGTCGGCCTTGCACCCGGCCTTGTGCATCACGTAGTCGAGCGTGGCTTCGTCGCCCGTGACGTCGAGCTTTTGGTAGGCGTAGGATTTTGCCGCGAGGAGCTCCTCGATGCGGGCGAGGCCGCGCGCGTTCCTGTTCGCCTCGAAGTAGATCATCACCGGCGCGTCGGCGCGCGGTGCCTTCTCTTCGGCGCGGGGCGCGCTCCTCAGGCTCGAGAGCTTCTCCCGAGCCTTGCGGCGCGCCTCGAGATCCTCGCGCGAGGCGAGGGGGGCGCCGAGGAGTCGGTTCGCGCGCCGCGCGAGGTCCTTGGACACGCGCACGGGGGCGAGGCCGTCCAAGGTCTCGGTGGTCATGGCGCGGTGCAGGGAGGCGCGGAGGGCGTCGAGCATGCGGCGGATCCTTCCGCGGCGCACCGGCATCGTCAAGGGCGCGCCGGCTCGAACGCCTCCTCCGAAGGTGACGCGGCCGCGGACCTTGCTCTAAACTCGCGCCCCATGAAGCTCCTCGCCCTCGTCTCGCTCGGCGCCATGACGCTCGTTCTCGGCTGCGACGACAAGAAAGAGGTCGCCCCCGCCGCGCCGTCGGCTTCGGTGACCGCCGCTGCCGTCCCCACGCCCGCGCCGACCCCGAGCGCCTCCGCCGCGCCCGAGGTGAAGAAGAAAGAGCCCATCAAATGCGAGGGGGGGAGCGAAGTCGTCTTCCACATCCCCGGTCTCGAAGCCGAGGTGCGGAAGAAGCTCGCCAAGCCCGAGGGGCCGATCCAATTCAGCGAGCTCGCGAAGATCAAGTCGATCAACCTCACCCAGGTGGAGGTGAATCAGCTCGATCCGTGCGTGTTCCCCAAGCTCACCGGGGTGAAGGACATCTTCCTCGGCAAAGGGGACCTCGACGATCTCTCGCCGCTGCAGACGCTCACGCAGCTCGTCTCGCTCCGCGCCTCGATCAACAAGGTGAGCGACGCGACGCCGCTCGGTCACCTGGCGCAGATGGACCGGCTCGATCTCGGCCGCACGCAGATCGCCGACATCGGACCGCTCGGCAACATGGTGAACCTCACCGAGCTCCAGCTCGACGACACGCCCGTCGAGTCGATCGCGCCGCTGTCGACGTGCACCAAGCTCGAGCGCCTCAGCATCAAGAACACGCGCGTGAAGGATCTGCGACCGCTCCTCGGGCTGAAGAAGCTCAAGTCGCTCAGCGTCGGCGGCGCGCCCATCGACGACACGCACGTCGTCGATCCGCTCGTGGCCCACGGCATGCGGCTCGAGGTGCAGTAAACGGGGTCTTGTCGAACGGCGCCGCCTCCCGTATCGAGAGGGGCGGTTTCGGGCCTATAGCTCAGTCGGTAGAGCTGCGGACTTTTAATCCGTAGGTCGTGGGTTCAAGTCCCACTGGGCCCACTGAAGATCCTTGAAGAATTCGACGCGTCTCTCGGGCGCTCGTGCGCATCCCACGTGGCGAGTCGCTGCGTTCCCTGCGCTCACTTGAAGCCGGTGAGGTGCACGACGTACCAGGTGCCGCGCCACGAGATGAGCGAGCTCACCGGCGCTTCGTGCGCGCGCCGCGTGCCGTTCGCGCCGCGCGACGTCCAGCGCAGCACGGTCCCGTAGACGCGGTAGTAGCCGAGCTTGTTGTACTCCTCGCCCGGCTCGACCCAGCGCGCACGCGCGTCGGGGACCTCGAGGCCGACGAGCTCGGGATCTTGGCCGAGCCCTGCGTGGAGCGCGTGCACGTCGCGCTCGAAGTTGTGGACGAGGCGCCTTCGCCAATCGCCGAGCGGGTTGGCGACGTCCTTCACCTGCGCGTAGGCCGCGACGGGGAAGAAGAAGTCGAGCGCGCGATCGGGATCGTCGGCCACGAGCCCTTCCCAGAACGCGCGCACGCGCGCCTCGTGCTCGGCGCCGCTCGCGCTCGGTCGATCGCGCGTCTGGGGGAGGGCGCCGGCGTCGACGTCGAGGTGGGACGCGCTCGCGGCGGCGTCACGATCGCCCTCCGTCGCTGCGTCGCGCGGCGATCCATCACCGGCCAGGGACGCGTCGCTCGGCCCCGGCAAGCTCGCGTCGCCCGCCGACTGTGCCCGCGCGCCGCTCGATGTGCTCGCCACGGTCGGCTCGGGGGGCGGCGGCTCGGCGCGGTGGCACCCGGCGAGCAGCACGAGCCCGGCCGTCGTGCAGAGCGCGGCCCGGGTGCGCCACGCGCCCGGCGCGCTGCCGCGTCGTCCTCGTCGAACCGTAAGGTCGCTTCGCATCGCGCGTTCCTCAAGCGAGAGGGAAAGGTCCGTCATCCGTTCCGCACGCGCCGCGCGAAAGGCTCCGCGGCTCGTCGGATAGCCGAAAAACGTCGGTTGACGGGACACCACCCCGTCTGTACCAATCTCACCGCCCCTTCTGGAGGACTTTTCATGCGCACTTTGGCCACCTTGAGCGTCGTCAGCCTTTGCATCGTCGCGATCGCCTGCGGAAAGAAGGAGGATGACGCCTCCCAAAACCCGCAAACCCCGAACGGCGCGATGAGCGCGCAGGGACCGTACGGCCAGCCGCCGCAGCAGGGCGGTTACCCGCAGCAGGGTGGCTACCCGCAGCAGCAAGGCGCGTATCCCCAGCAGCAGCCGCAGGGCTATCCGCAGCAAGGCGCGCCCGCGGCCCCGCCGCAAGGAGCTCCCGCGGCCGGCGGCCAGATGGCCACGCCGGGCCCGCTGGCGCTGCCGTGCTCGAACGACAGCGGCTGCGGCCTCGCGCACTGCAACACGCAGTACCAAAAGTGCGCGTTCCCCTGCCAAGGCCCCGCGGATTGCATCCAGGGCGCGAGCTGCAACACGACCACCGGCTTCTGCCTCCCCGGCGGCGGTTGATCGGCGAGGCGCGCGCCGCGCGCCTCTTTGCTGACCGCGGCCGCTACTGACCGCGGAAGGAGGGCTTGCGCTTCGCCACGTAAGCGTTGAGCCCTTCTTTTGCGTCGGCCGTCGCAAAGAGGTTCGCCTGGAGCTCACGCTCGAGGGCGAGCCCTTGCTCGAGCCCCATCTCGAGGCCGCTCTGCACGCTGCGCTTGATCGCGCCGACGGCGAGCGCGGCGCGGTTGGGCGTCGTGAACTCGTGCGCGTAGGCGCTGACCTGCCGCGCGAAGTCCTCGAGCGATTCGCTCGGCCACACCTTGTTCAAGATGCCGAGCTCCTGCGCGCGGGGGAACGTGACGTTCGCCCCCTCGACCATGAGCTCCATCGCCTTCCCCTTGCCGACGAGCCGCGCGAGGCGCTGCGTGCCGCCGGTGCCCGGGAGCACGCCGAGCTTCACCTCGGGGAGGCCCACCATGAACGGCTGCTCCGACGCCGGCGCGAGGCGTCCTACGCGGAGGTCGCACGCGAGCGCCACCTCGAGACCACCGCCGACGCAGTGTCCGTTGAGCGCCGCGATGCAGAGCTTCGGCGTCTGCTCGAGGCGGAGCAGCGTCTCGTTCGCGTGGAGGCAGAAGTAGTATTTGAAGCTCGCGTCCGACTCGCGGAGCATGTTGATGTTCGCGCCCGCGCAGAAGTACTTGTCGCCGTGGCCCGTGACGACGATCACGTGGACGTCGTCGTCGAAGCGCGCCTCGAGGACGGCGGCGTCGAGCTCCTTGAACATCTCGTAGGTGTAGGCATTGACCGGCGGGTCATGCAGAACGAGGTGCGCGACCCCTTTTTCGGTCGAGTAGTGAACGAGCGTGCCCATGCGACGAGGCGTATCCGAGAGGACCGAAAAGCCAAGCGCAATCGCGCCCCCGACCGTGCGAGAGCCGACTTGCGCGTACATCGGTCCCATCCCGGCGGCCGAGCGCCTCCTCTTCGCTCGGGCTCGCCCCTGGCGAAGGGCTCGCGGAGGTCGTATCGTTGAAGCATGGCGGGTCTCGGTTCGAGCTCCTCCGGCCGCGGAATTCGCGCTGCGCTTCGTCGCGGACGGCGCGCGGTCTTGGCGCTCGTTCCTTGCGTGGTCGCGGCCGGCCTCGCCGCGTGGACGCTCGACGCCGAGCTGAAGCCGCCGCGCGCACAGGACAATCCGTGGGCGCCCCCCGCCGTTCTACCTGCGCAGGCGCCGTCCGCGCCGACGCCCAAGCGCGACGATCTCGAGCCCTGGGAGACAGTTCCCACCTGAGGCGCGCGGGCCCTGCTGGCCCCGTCTCCGAAGAGGCGTTATGTTCCCGCGCGTTGCGCTGGCAGTTCCGGCGCGCCTTGCCTTCGTGATGTCGAACGCCCCTCTCACGTCCGAGCTCAAAGAGCTCATCGTCCGCGAGCTGCACCTCGAAGGGCGCGATCCGAGCAGCATCGGCGACGAAGCGCTCCTCTTCGGCGATCCGCGTGAGGCTCCGGGCTCTCTCGGGCTCGACTCGCTCGACGCGCTCCAGCTGGCGACGAGCATCGAGGAGCGCTTCGGCGTGCGCATTCCCGAAGGGGAAGAGGCGCGGCCGGTCTTCCGCTCGGTGAGCTCGCTCGCCGAGTTCATCACCCGTGTCGGTCGAGAGAAGAGCGCCGCGGGGGAGAAGGCGGGACCCTGAGCCGGATCCTCGTCACGGGGATCGGCCTCGTGACCGCCGTCGGCGCCACCCGCGAGGCGACCTGGAGCGCGCTCCTTCGCGGCGAACGCGGGCTCCGTGAGATCACGCTCTTCGACACGAAGGATCAAAGGGCCACGCTCGCGGCGACGGTGCCCGACGTGGAGGTCAGAGAGGCGCCGAAGAGCGGATCGCTCGTGCGCGATCGCGTCGCCGGTTGGTCCCGATCCGGCGTGATGGCGCTCTCGGCCGCGCGAGAGGCCCTTGCCCAAGCCAAGGTCGACGTGCGGCGCGCGCGGGTGGGGCTCGTCGTCGGCGGCACCACCGGCGGCATGTACGAAGCCGAGGAGCGCCTCGCTGAGCTCCACGAGGATCCGGGCGCACACGAAGCGCTCGTCGAGCTCCTCTCGCACCCGCTCACCTCGGTGGGCGACTGCCTCCACGAGGCGATCGGTCCGTTCGTGCGCGTGAGGACGCTCTCGACCGCGTGCTCGAGCGGCGCCAACGCGCTCGTGGCCGCGGCGGCGTGGCTGCTCGACGGCTCGGTCGACGTCGTCGTCGCCGGCGGATCCGACGGACTCTGTCGCCTCACGCTCACCGGCTTCAACGCCCTGGCCGCCATCGATCCCGAGCCGTGTCGTCCGTTCGACCGGCGCCGTCGCGGATTGAACCTCGGCGAGGGGGCGGGCTTCCTCGTCCTCGAACGTGAAGAGTCGGCCAAGAGCCGAGGCGCCCGCGCGATCGCGCAGCTCGCCGGCTGGTCGTCCGGCGCCGAAGCGCACCACGTGACGAACCCCGAGCCCCAAGGGGTGCGCGCGGCGTCGCTCATCGGCGCCGCCTTGGCCCGCGCCTCGGTGCCGGCGACGGCGCTCGGCTACGTCAACGCGCACGGCACGGCCACACCGCTGAACGACGCGATGGAGACTTCGGCGCTCGTCCGCGCGCTGGGAGAAGAGGCGCGGCGCGTCCCCGTCTCGAGCTCCAAGGGGCAGATCGGACACACGCTCGGTGCGGCGGGCGCGATCGAAGCGGCCATCACCGCGCTCGTCGTCGATCGTCAGCGCCTCGTCCCCACGGCGGGGCTCGAGGAGCCCGACGAAGCGTGTCGGCTCACGCACGTCCTCGAGGCGCGCGACGCCGAGGTCTCGTCGGCGCTCTCCAGCTCCTTCGGCTTCGGCGGCATGGACACCGCGCTCGTCTTCACCCGCGCGAACGCACCGGCGCCGGAGCGCCCGGCTCCGCGCCCTGTCGTCGTCACCGCGGCGGCGGCGCTCGCCCCGCGCGGTCTCCTCGGCACCGACGACGCAAAGCTCCTGCTCGAGCCGAACGACGCGGGGGCTTCGCTCCTCGGCGATCCGGGCGCGACCCTCGACCGCGCGCGCGCGCGTCGCCTCGATCGCGCCGCACGCATGGGGGCGGTCGTCACCGCACGAGCGCTCGCCGAAGCCAAGCTGACCCTGGACGACGACCGAGCGATGCGCACTGGCGTGGTGCTCGGCAGCGCGTTCGGGAGCGTCGATCCCTCAGCCGCGTTCATGCATCGCGTCTTCGAGAAGGGGCCGCGCCTCGCGAGCCCGGCCGAGTTCCCCAACCTCGTCCCGAGCTCGCCGGTCGGTCACGTCTCCATCTACCTCGGCCTGCGCGGCCCCGCGCTCGCCGTCGCCGATCTCGGTACGAGCGGCGAGTGCGCCTTCGCGCAGGGGGTGGAGCTCGTCCGCGCCGGGGAGGCCGATCGCGTCGTCGCCGGTTCGCTCGAGGAGCGGAGCCTCATCGCCGAGCGTCGCATCGCCGTGCTGTTCGATCGCGAAGAGGTCACGCGGCGCCCGCGCGCCGAAGGGGCTGCGGTCGTGGTCCTCGAGGACGCGGCTTCGGCGGCGGCGCGCTCCGCGCGGGTTCTCGCCGTCGTTGCGGACGTGCGCGAATGGCGCTCGGAGGAAGAGGCCCCGCTCGCTTCGCTGCCGCCTCCCTCGAGCCGCGCCGTCGTCGTGCTCCCGCGACAAGATGCCGGCCTCGACGCGCTCCTCGCCGCGTCGACGTGGCGCGCCGTGCCGCGTCGCGTGTGCGAAGGGGCAGGCGGAGAGCACGAAGGGCTCGGGGCCATGGCGCTCGCCGCGGCGACATCGCTCTTGTCCGCGCGCGCGTGCGATCAGGCGCTCGTCGTCGGCCTGGCGCGCGGGCGCGGCGCGGCGGTGCGCTTGGTGGCGCCGTGAGACCCGTTCGCGCGGCGATCGCCGCGATCGCGCTCACGAGCCTCCTGGGCTGCGCGAGCTCGGCGCCGCCGCCGCGCCCGATCGATCAGGCCACGTGGCTGGCCGCGCGCGCTCGCCTCGCCGACCTGCGCGCCGCTGCCGAGATCGGGCGCCCGTACGTGGAGGTCATTCGCGTCGCCGTCCGCGAGCCGCGCACCGGGCGTGTGCTCGAGGGGCGCGGTGCGGTCGCGGTGGACCCCCACCGCGCCATGCGCATGATCCTCATCGGCCCTGGCGGGAGCACGGCGCTCGATGTGTGGGCCACGAAGGACGCGTGGCGGTTTTCGGTCCCCGGCCTGGAGATGACGCGTCGTGGGAAGCGCGAGGCCAGCGCCGACTTGCCGATCGGCTTCTTCCGCTGGTGGTTCATCGAGCCGCTCGACGGTCGCCTGCTCAGCGTCCACGAGCAAGCGCGCGGCGAGGTCTTCGTCCTTCGCGAGCGAGAGGCTACGGTCGTCCTTCAGGCGCTGGAAGAAGGCGGGCGTCGCCACTTCGTGGCCGTTCGTCGCGAGGGAGGCGCGCGCGACCGGCTCGAGTGGGTGGCGCGGCGCGTTCGCCCGGGGAGCGGAGATCGTGCACGTTACACGCAATTGGGCACTGGGCTCGAGGTCGAGGTGCTCGTGGAAGCGGTCTCGGCGGATCCGCCGGACGCTGCGGCGTTCGTCGATCCCGACGACCCTGGGCTCAAGCTGTGAGCGCGCACCTCGTCGCTTGGGGAGCTGTCTCGGCGCTCGGCGAGGGGAGCGCGGCGCTCGGCGTCGCCGACGTGGACGCGCCGGCGACCACGGCGATCGCGCGCGACGACGAGCTCGCCCAGGCTGGCTTGGCGCGACCCTTCGCCGGACGCGCGAGCGTTGTCGCTCTGCCCGGTGAAGACCGCGCGGTCGTGCTCCTCGGGCGCGCGCTCCGCGCCTGCGCCTTGGATCTCGATGTGGCGCGACCGGCATGGCGGAGCGAGCGCGTGGGGCTCGCGCTCGGTACGTCGAGCGGCGGCATGCGCGGCGCAGAGCTCCTCTTTCGCGCGCTCGAGCGCGGCGAGCCGGTCCCCGTCGACGTGGCGCGCTCGGCGACCTACTTCGCGCCGCTCGCTTCCGTCTTTGCGGCGACCGGCGTCGCGTCGTTCGCGCCGGCCACCCTCGTCCTCACGGCGTGCGCGGCGTCGACCCTGGCGATGGGGCTCGCGCTCCGCTGGCTCCAAGACGACGCGTGCGACCTCGTGCTGGCCGGGGGCTTCGACGCCGTGAGCGTCTTCGTGGCTTCGGGCTTCGAGGCGCTTCGGGCGACGACCGCGTCACCGCCGGCCCGCGCCTTCGGGCGCGATCGCGACGGCATGTCGGTGGGGGAGGGGGCGGCGATCGTGGCCCTCGCACGCGCGGCGCCGCGAGCGCGCGCGTTCCTCTCCGGGTTCGGCGCGGCCTCCGACGCCACGCACATCACGGCGCCTCATCGCGAAGGGGTAGGGCTCGCGCGCGCCGCCGAACGCGCGCTCGCCGACGCGTGCGTCGCGCCCCGCGCGATCGATCTCGTGAGCCCGCACGCAACCGCGACGGCGTTCAACGACGCCGCCGAGGCGAAGGCGATCGCGCGGGTGCTCGGCCCGCGCGAGCCCGGCATTTTGGTCCATCCGCTGAAGGGGCAGATCGGTCACACGATGGGGGCCGCAGGTGCGTTGGAGTCGCTCGCGAGCGTGGACGCGATGACGCGCGGGATCCTCCCCGCGAGCGCGGCCGCGGAGCATCGCGACGAAGAGCTCGGCGTGACGCTGCGAGCGACGAGCGCCGCAGGGGCGCCGCGCGCGGCGCTCAAGCTTTCGGCGGCGTTCGGTGGAGCCGACGCAGCTCTCGTGTGGACGCGCGATGCACCGGTGGAGCGAGCGCGCCGCGTGCGCGAGGTGTTCGTGGGGCGCGCTGTGGAGATCCACGAAGCCCCGGACCTCCCAGGCCTGGCGGCGCGCGTGGGGTCGACCGTGGAGCGCCTCGCGCGCACCGACGCGCTCGCGCGGCTCGCGCTCACAGCCGTGGCGGGCCTCGCCGAGGTCTCTGGCTCGCTCGCGGGGGCTGGGGTCGTCGTCGGTCACGGGCTCGCGACCCTGGAGACGAACGCGACGTACTTCGAACGCGTGCTCGCTCGCGGCGCGACGGCCGCCGAGGCACGCCGCTTCCCCGCGACGACGCCGCATGCCGTCGCCGGGGAGTGCAGCCTCGCGTTTGGGCTCGACGGGCCGGGGCTCGCGGTCGGCGCCGGGCTCTCGGGAGCCGTCGAGGCGCTCGCGGCAGCGATCGATCTGGTGCGCGCCGGCGATGCCGACCGTGTCGTCGTCGTCGCCGCCGACGTGACAGGGCCCGCGACCCTCGCGCTCGCGCGTGCCCTGGGGGAGCCGATGCCCGAGGCGGGGGCGATCGCGCTCCTCGTCACGTCGTCGTCCAGCGGCTATGCGCGCGTCGCCCACGTGGAGCGCCAGCTCGTGTCGCTCGACGCGGTGCCGCGCGCCGAGCGCTCGGCGATCGGCCACCTCGCCCTCGCGCCCCTCACCGGCGCGGCGCCGCCCCCCGAGGTCGCCGCGTCGAGCCGCTGGGGATGCGTGGCCCGCGCGCGGATCACCTTCGACCCGGCGCCGCCCGCCTGACGACTTGTCGCGCGGCCGAGGGGTCGAGAGGACGGCGCTGACAAATTGACCATCGGCTCGCGTCGCGACCCCTCGCCGATTTCTCGCTCCATCCGCGCGAAATGGGGTCTAAGAAGGGGCGTTGGCGCGCACTCTCGGCGTGGTCTCGATGTTGCACTGACCTCCCGTTCGAACGCTCCTCCGTACCGCCTCCCATGACCAAGAACGCCTGGTTGATCTTCGCGCTCGCGCTCCCCTGCGTGGCTTGCTCCAAGACGTACATCCCCAACACGGACGTCGAGGACACGAGCGACAACCGCAAGGTGGTCTCGTACTGCGAGGACTACCGCCACGCGGTCGAGGACAAGAACATCGGCAAGCTCCTCAAGATGGCGAGCCCGCGCTACCACGAGGACGGCGGCAACACGCTCGACGACGACGACATCGACTACGAGGGGCTCAAGGACTACCTCGCGGCGGTCTTCGTGAAGACCGAAGGGATCCGTTACGAGATCCGCTACCGCAAGGTGACCTTCACCGAGACCAAGAAGGTCTACGTCGACTACACGTACGCCGCGAGCTACCGGATCCCGGGGCTGAAGGGGGCCGAGTGGCGCCACACGGTGGCCGACAACCGCCTCGAGCTCGTTCCTGACGGAGAGAGCTTCAAGATCGTCGCCGGTATGTGATGCTCGGGGGGTGAAGGCCTTCGTCCTCGCCCACGTCTCCGACCTTCACGTCTCGACGTTCGGGGACACCTTTCACGATCGCTCGCACCTCGTGCGACGAAGCGCTCGCGTGGCCGACGCCGACGTGACCCGCCACGAGGTGGCGTGGGAAGAGGCCGGCTGGCGCGTGCTCCGCGAGCGCGCACGCCGCGGACGGGTGTCGCTGCTCGATCCCGAAGGCTACGCGCACGCCGTCCCTTCGAAGCGCGAGGACAAGGAGCACCTCGACCCCATCGAGCGCGCGGCGGCCAAGGCGTGTCGTCTGGAAGCGCGTCGAGCGAAGACCCTCGCGAAGGACATCCCGAGCGAAGGGGCGCTGCGCCATCTCTCCGCCGGCGCGCCGCACAACTCGAACCTGCGCCTGCTCCGCGCGGCGCTCGCCGTGAATGCTTCGCAGCCCGACGCGGTGCTCGTGACCGGCGATCTCACCGACGACGGCGACGGCTTCGAGCTCGTCGGCGCGGCGTTCGCCGAAGCGCGGTCGCGCGGCGCCCTCCTCGCCGTGCCGGGCAATCACGACCTCTACCTCTTCCCGATGACCGGGAGCGGGCGGCCGCGGCCGACCTTCGCCAAGAAGCGCGAGGCGTGGGCGACGTTCGCCAAGACACTCGGCCTCGAGCTTCACCCGACCGGCGCGTGGACGCGCGTCTTCGACGAGGGGCGCGTCGTGATCGTCGGACTCGACTCGTGCGCGCGGCCGCAGCGTCGCTTCTACCGTCACAACGGCGCCATCGGTCCCGAGCAGCTCGCGTACCTCCGCGAGGTGGCCGCGGGGCCTGCGTGGAAGGGGGCGCGCCACAAGCTCGTGGCCCTGCACCACCACGTCGTCCCGCTCCCGCGTGGCGTCGGCCGTCGCGCGGCGCCGGAGATCGGCATGCGCCTCGACGACGCGCGCACCGTGGGCGAGGTGCTCTCCGAGGTGGGGGCCACGCTCGTCCTCCACGGACACCGTCACATCAGCGAAGAGCGCACCCCCGCGGGCTCGGACTTCCGGCTCCTCGCAGCCCCTTCGCTCACGCTCGGCTGCCGCAGCGGCGACGGGCCGTCGTTCTGGCGCGTGGAGCTCGGCGAACGTATGCATATTGCACGCGTTCGTATCCCCTTGGACGCCGTCGCCCACGAAGAGGGGGCCGACGCCGAAGTCCAAGGAGAGCCGGAGGAGCCGGCCGAGGGGTGAGCGAAGTTCGCTAGTGTCCTGAGTCCGAAGTTCGTCGCCTTCGGCGCCGAGCCTTCTGACTCCGGAACTAGGCCGTGCCAGTGAACGGCTCGTGCAGCGCACGAGCTCGCCGAAGGCGACGCGGGGGAGTCTCATCGCGAAGCGATGAGGGGGTCGCAGAACCCCACAAGGGTGGGCTAGGGGCCCGAGTCGAACGTTCGTCGGCATGCCGACGAACTTCAGACTCGGGACACTAGGGATGCGCTGCGTCGAAGATGCCGGCGGCGTCGAACCACTTGCCCGGCGAAGACGTCCCGGCGTCGGTCGGTCCGTCGGCCGCGGCGTCGCTCGCCGGCGTGTTGGGCGGGAGGAGCCACGCGCAGGCGGCGTTGGACTCGGGGTGGAGCACCGTAGGGCAATCGCCGGTGTTGATGGCGGCGACGCAGGCTTGCGTCTGCGGTCCGCCGGGATCGGCCACCATCATGCCGTGCATGCACGCGTCGTCGTACCAGCGGATGCATGCGTCGATGTCGGTCTTCGGCGAGTCGCGATGGACCGGCTTCGACATGTCGATGCCGCAGTTCGGCCCTTGGCGGCAGCGCGCCTCCTCGATTTGGCGGCACGCCTCCACGCCGCTGGCGTCGGTGCCGCACGCGGCGAGCACGACGGCGGCCACGAGGGCGAACAAGGCGGGGCGAAGCATCTCCCCGTGCCTACACTGCGTCGCGCGGCCGGGCAAAAAATTGAGGTCACGCGCGTTCCGTGGCAAGCACCGGGGGTGATCCCCGCGATGTTGCTCGCCGCCGGACTCGGCTCACGCCTAAGGCCGCTGAGCGACGAGCTGCCGAAGCCGCTCCTCCCGGTGGGTGATAGGCCCGCGCTCGCGCACGTGCTCGATCGCTTGGCGGCAGCGGAGATTCGACGCTTCGTGGTCAACGCCTTTCACCTCGGCGACGTGATCGAGGGCTTCTTCGAGGCCGCGCGGCGCGCAGAGAAATGGGGAGCGACCGAGCTCGCGGTGTCGCGCGAGGCCGAGCTCCTCGGCACGGCCGGCGGGGTGGAGCGCGCGGCGGGCCTCCTCGGCGCCGGGGACGTGCTCGTGTGGAACGGCGACATTCTCGCCGCGATCGACGTCACGCAGCTCGTCACCGCGCACCGCGCGTCAGGCGCTGGGGCCACGTTGTGCGTACGTGCGGCGGCGGGGGACTCGGGGAACGTGGGGCTCGACGCCGAGGGGCGGGTGGTGCGCCTTCGTCGCGAGACGACGCGGCCAGGAGAGGTGCGATCGGCGGATTTTCTCGGGGTCCACGTGGTGGGTGCGGAGCTTCGCGCCCGCCTTCCGCCGCACGGTTGCCTGATCGCCGATCTCTACCTGCCGGCGCTTCACGTGGGGGCCGAGGTCCGGGCCGTGCCTCATGAAGGCGACTTCTGGGACATCGGCTCGAGCGCGACCTACCTCGACGCGAACATGGCTTGGCTCGCGGCGCGCGGCGAAGGCTCGTTCGTGCACCCGACGGCGCGCGTCTCGCCCAAGGTCACGCTCGAGCGTGTCGTCGTGGGGGCCGGCGCCACGATCTTGGGCGAAGGGATCTTGCGCGACGTCGTCGTGTGGCCCGGCGCTCAGGCGAGCGCGCCGCTCGTGCGAAGCATCGTCACGCCGCGGCACGCCGTCGCCGTCGACTGAACGCCGCGCTCGGCATTCAGGGGGCGTATTGCTCGAGCGTCGTCGCGCCGCCGGTGAAGACCACCGCGCCGCCCACGACGGCTGCGCCGCGCGCACCGTGGCGTCCGATCTTGAAGGGCACCTCGGTCGCCGCGTCGGCGCGGAGCGTGAAGAGGTGGCTCGCGCCGCTCGCGTCGTCGCCGACGACCAACGCTGACGCGGGATCGAGCGTGAAGGCTTGTGCCGAAGTGAGCGGGATCGCGAGGTTCGGCCAGGTGACCGGCGCGCATCCCATGCTGCACCCGAGATCGGCGACGCGCGTCGGTGCCGATGCGCCGGCGGGGCTCACTCCGCCCGCGAGGAGGAGGTGCGAAGCGTCGAGCGCGCTCGCCCCCGCGCCGACCACGGGATCGGCCGGGAACGGGAGCGGTACAGCGGCGGAGGCGTCGGGGGGCAAGAGCTCCATCCCCGCGCCGTCGGCGCTGCCGCCGGCCACGAGCAGCCCTTTGCCCGGGACCCACGCCGCTGCGGCACCGAGGCGCGGCTCGGTGAGCGACGCGAAGGAGAGGCTCGCGTCTTTGGCGATGCGAAGCACGCGCGAGGTCGCCCCCCCTTCGGTGCGGGTCGCGCCGACGATGTACGACGACCCGTCGGGCGCGGCGATGGCGCGGCCGCCCACGATCTCGGCGAAGGAGCCGCCGTTCGGTGCGGTGACCGCGGTGCTCGTGGAGTCGGCGAGCTCGAACCAGGTCGCACCGGCCTCGTCGACCAAGAGGACGCGCGTTCCGTACGCCGTCACGCACTTCGGTGTGCGCGGCAAGGCCGGCGGGAGCTCGAAGGGGCTCAGCGAGGCGAGGTCGTAGAGCTGGCTCTGCGCGGGCGTCGTCGATCCGCCGGTCACGAGGAGGTAGCGCCCGAGGATCAGCGTGACGTCGGGGCGCTCGCGCGCGTCGGCCACCGGTCCGGGCATGCGCGCGAGCTCGCCGACGCGTTGCACGAAGATGGGGAGCGTCGCCCCCTCGAGCGCGCCGAGCTGCACCGGGAGCGAGCTCCCGGCGACGAGGATCTTCCCGGCGCCGTCGACCGCGCGCACGCGCACCGTGTAGATCGCCGCTTGATCACGCTCGCCGAGGTCCACACTGTCCGCGGGGAGCGATGCGTGCGCCAGCTCGGTCGTCCCGCCGTCCTGGTCGATTCCGTCGACGATCAGCGTCGTCGGTGCCGGCGCGCGCGAGAAGGTGTCACTCTCCCCCCCGGTGAGAAGCTGCACCGATCCGTTCAGCTGCGAAGAGCAGGCGACGAGGCCACCCACGGCGACGAGCGCCGCGGCGAGGCCGAGCGGCCGCCGCGCGCGCGACGGGATAGAGAAAACCGACACGGACGAAGCGTTTAGCAGATGCGGCGGAGGATTTGGTACGGTCCGGCGGCGCGCGGGTCGTGATCGCACCCGGTCGCCTTCGGCCCTTTGCGCAGTAGGATCATGAGCACGTCGTCCGAATACGGTTTCCTTCGGGAAATTTCCGAGGCACCCGACGTGATCGCGCTGGCGAGGCGCCTCGCCGCGGCCGAAGGGTTGGCCGTGCTCGCGAGCGACGATCGCGGTGCGTTCGCCCCCGACGACGCGCGAAGCCACTTCCTCGCCGCCGAGCCGGTGGAGCGCGTGCGCGCGTGGGTGCCTCCGGAGAAGCGCCCGGCGCGCGGGTATGGCGGGCTCCCCGCCGCGCCGCGGTGGATCGGGTTCGTCCCCTACGAGGCGACGCGCGAGGTCGAGCGCTCCGCCTGGCGCAGCGCCGACGCACGGCCCGCACCGAGCGTCACCGAGCCAATGTGGCTCCGCTACGACGCCGTCCTTCGCGTGGATCGGCCGAGCGGTCGCGTCGTGATCGAAGCCGACGACGCGAGCGCGGCGGCGCGCCTCCTCGATCGGCTCCGCGCGGCGCCTGTGCCCGCGCCTTCGCCGTTCGTGGTGGAGGACGTCGCCTTCGACGACCGCGACGAAGACCACGCCGCGCGCGTGGAGGCGGCGCTCCGCTTCATTCGCCTCGGCGAGGTCTACCAAGTGAACGTGGCGCGGAAGATCGCCTTCCGCCTGCGCGGCGATCCGCTCGAGCTCTTTCTGCGCCTCTTTTCTCGAGCGCCCGCCCCCTACGGGTTCTTCCTGCGTGACCATGGCCTCGCGATTTGCGGGAGCAGCCCCGAGCTCGCGCTCGAGGTGCGCGGCGACCGCCTTCGCACGCTCCCCATCAAAGGGACTCGGCCGCGAGGCGCCGACGCGCCGAAGGACCGTGAGCTCGCGCGCGAGCTCGACGCCGATCCCAAAGAGCGCGCCGAGCTCACCATGGCCGTCGATCTCCATCGAAACGATCTCGGGCGGGTAGCGCGGCCGGGCACGGTGCGGGTCCAAGGGGCGCCGCGCGTCGTCTCGGGGCGCACCGTGCACTCGCGGGTCGCCGGCGTGTTCGCCCGGCGCCGCGAGGACGCGTCGCTCGCCGACGTCGTCCGCGCGGTGATCCCGTGCGGCAGCGTGACGGGGGCACCGAAGATCCGCGCGATGGAGATCATCTCGGAGCTCGAGACGCGTCGGCGCGGGCTCTACACCGGGGCTATGGGCTATGTCGGGCGCGACGGCAGCCTCGTCCTGGCCATGGCGATCCGCACCGCGGTCGTCACCGCCGCGGGGGTAGGCGAGTACTTCGCCGGCGGGGGGATCGTCGCCGGCAGCGATCCGCGCCGCGAGACCGAGGAGACGCGCTGGAAGGCGGCCCAGCTCCTCGAGCTCGGGCGCGGCTGATCGAACGCGCCCGCGCGCTCTCTCCCGGTGCCCGCGCGCGACGCTTCCGTTTGGCCTAAAGTTGGCCGTCCACGGGCTTGGGGGGTAGCGAAGAGGAGATCTAGATGAGCCTTGCCGATCGAGTTCGAGCCACCCTGAGCGAAGCGCTCGTGCGTCTCGCGCGCGAGGGAGCGCTCGGCGAAGAGGGCGCGTCCCTCGTCGCCACGTCCACCGCGTGGACGGTGGAGCGGCCGAAGCGCGCCGAGCACGGCGACCTCGCGACCAACGTCGCGCTCGTCTTGGCGAAGCCGGCGAAGAAGCCGCCGCGCGCCGTGGCCGAAGCGCTGGTGAAGGCGCTCGAAGGCGACCCGGTGGTGAAGAGCGCCGAGATCGCCGGCCCGGGTTTCGTGAACCTCCGCGTGCACCCGAGCGCGCTCCACGCCGAGCTCGACGCGATCCTTCGCGCCGGCGAGGGCTACGGCCGCGCCCCGGCGGCGAGCGGCGAGCGCATCGATCTCGAGTTCGTGAGCGCGAACCCCACCGGCCCCATCAACGTCGCCTCCGGACGGAACGCCATCTATGGCGACACCGTGGGTCGCCTCCTCGAAGCGTGCGGCCACCGCGTCACGCGCGAGTACTACATCAACGACTTCGGCAACCAGGTGCGGAACTTCGCCGACAGCGTGAAGACCGCCGCCGAAGGGCGCGAGCTCGGCGAAGAGCACTACAAGGGCGAGTACGTCAAAGAGCTCGCCGATCACTTGAAGAAGGTCGACCCCGAGGTGCTGGCCAAGGGCGGCGACGATCTCGCGCGCTCGTGCATCACCTGGATGCTCCGCGGCATCGAGGGCTCGCGCGTCCTCCCCGGCATTCGCACGACGCTCGCCTCGCTCGACATCTACTTCGACGTCTGGTTCAGCGAGGAGTCGCTCCACCGGTGGGGGGCCGTGGCGCCCGCGCTGGAGAAGCTCCGCCGTGAAGGACACCTCGTGGAGAAGGACGGCGCGCTCTTCTTCGCCGGCAAGGGCGCGGGCGACGACAAGGATCGGGTCGTCAAAAAATCCGATGGAAACTACACGTACTTCGCCAGCGACATCGCCTACCACGCCGACAAGGTGACGCGCGGCTACGACCGCCTCGTCACCGTGCTCGGCGTCGACCATCACGGCTACGTGCCGCGCATGAAGAACGCGCTCGACGCGCTCGGCTTCGACAGCTCGCGCTACGAAGTGCTCCTCTACAACCTCGTCTTCATCTTCAAGGACGGGCAGCCGCTCAAGTCGAGCAAACGCGCCGGCAACTTCGTCACCATCGAAGAGGTCGCCGACGAGATCGACGAGGCCGCCGGGCGCAAGGGCGCAGGCCGCGACGCGATCCGCTTCTTCTTCCTCTCGCGCAGCGCCAACGTGAACGTCGAGTTCGACATCGACCTTGCGAAGAAGAAGAGCCTCGACAACCCGGTCTTCTACGTCCAGTACGGCCACGCGCGCCTCTGCTCGATCTTGAAGAAGGCCGACGAGCTCGGCATCGCGCGCCCGCGGCACCTCGCGCCCGAGGCGTGGAAGCACCTCGTCCACGAGGACGAGCTCGCCATCACCGCGCGCCTCTCCGAGTTCCCCGACGTCGTGCGCTCCGCCGCCGAGACGCGTGAGCCGCACAAGATCGTCTTCTACGTGCAAGAGCTCGCGCGCGAGTTCCAGAGCTACTTCACGCGGCTGAAGACCGATCCGATCCTCCCGCAGGCCTCGACCCGCGCCGAGGCCGGCTGGGAGACGCGGTGGAACCACGAGAAGACCGCGGCGCGCCTGGCCTGGATCGAAGCGATCCGTGGCGTGTACGCCGCCGGCCTCGGGCTCCTCGGCGTGGGGGCGCCGGAACGGATGGACATGCCCGTCGCCGCCGCCGGTGACCCGCAGGCGCGTGACGGTGAGGGCGACGAGAGCGGCTGACGATCGAGGAGATCGGAATGATGACCATGGACCACGGAACCGTGAGAAACCTCGAACAAATCCAAGAAGAGGATCGCGACACGCGGACCCCGCGCGGGGTGACGCTGGCGCTCCTCGGTCTCGGCGGGGCGTGCGTGGTCTTCGCGTTCGCTGCGCTCGGCGGGCATCGCGCCGCGCCGGTCGCGCCGACCGACCCGCTCGGTGCGCTCGTGGCGCAGCAAGGGAAGGGGGCGCCGCAGGGATCGCCGGGCGCGAAGCCGGTCGACCTCGCGCCGCACGACGTGACCTTCCCCGGTATCTTGAGCGACTCGGACAACCCGACGACGGCCCTCGCCGCGGTGCGCGGCCCGACCCCCTCGGCGAGCGCGCTCCCGCCGGGGATCGTCCCCGTCCCGCCGCCCGCCGCCGACCGGCTCCCGGTCGTCCCGCTCCCGGCGCAGAACGTGCTCGAGGCCACACCGGTCGTCACGCGCCCGCGCGACGCGCTCACCAAAGCGGCGAACGACTCGGCCCACATGGCCACCGCGGCAGGCCCATCGGCCCCCGCCGGTCACGAAGGGGGCTACCAGCTGCAAGTGAGCTCCTTCCGCTCGCAGGCCGAGGCCAACACCTTCGCCGATCAGCTCCGCGCGCGTGGCCACAAGGCGCACGTCATCGAAGCCAACGTCCCCGGGCGCGGCGTGTGGTACCGCGTGCGCGTCGGTCCGTTCCCGACCCAGCAGGCGGCGGCGCAATACCGCACGCAGTTCGAGCAGAAGGAGCACGTGGTCCCTTTCCTCGTGCAGCCCACGGGCAAAGAGAAGGGCTGAGCCCGCTCGCTCCTCGCCGTCGGTCAGCCCGCGGCGCGCCGCGCATCCCACTCGGTGCGCAGGATCCCCATCACGATCGTGTCCCAGTAGCGCCCCTCGCGGTAGGCGTCGTGACGTAGGACCCCTTCGCGCGAAAACCCCACCTTCTCGTAGCAGCGGATCCCGCGCTCGTTGAACTCGATCACCTCGAGGGCGACGCGGTTCATGTTCAGCGTGAGGAACGCGTACTCGAGCATGAGCCCGGTCACCTCTGTGCCGTAACCCTTCCCCCACGCGCTCTTGTCGCCGATCACGATTCCGTAGATCGCCTTGCGATCCCGCGCGTCGATACGATGCAGCCCCGTCGTACCGATGAGGACGTCGGGGTCTTTCGTGGCGATTCCGAAAATAACGTCCGACGGCGACGCCGGGCGTGTCACGAATTCCTCCTGAGATTCGACGTTCATGGGGCGATGCAACGTCACGCTGCGCGTCACTTCGGGATCGTTGACCCATGGCACCGTTCGCGCGGCGTCGGCGCGGTGGAGTGGGCGCAGGTAGACGTGCTTCCCGATGACCACGGGGCTTTGCATGACCTCGAGGATACGCGCGGGAACTCTGGGGGCGCGCGGAATGTCCATCGACCCAAGGCCGAGCGAGGCCCGCGCCTCCAAGGGCGCGAGGTCACGGGAAGCGTGTCTCTTCGGCGGGCGTTCGAACAGGTGAGGGCGGTGGAGGGAGCATGAGCTTGTTGCGCGTTTCGGCTTCGGCAGGTTGGTTGATGGTGGCGGTCGGCGTGACGTCGGTGGGGGCGGCGAGCTGCGTGAGCGGCCGTCACGAGGCCTCACCCGTGGCGCGCTCGGCGGCGAGCACGCGCCCCTGGTGTGGTCGCATGCATCCCGGCCGCGGCGCGCGCCCGTTGGCCGACGTGCGCGAGAGCAGCACGGTGGCCTTGGTACACGACGGCACGCACACGTTCGCCTACGTGGCCGACGCCGACGACACCACGGTGCACGTCATCGATCTCGATCGCAAAGAGGAGGCGAGCGCCGTGCTCCTCGACGGATCGCCTTCGCAGCTGGTCGTCGCCGCCGACGGTCGCGTGATCGTCGGTCTTCGCGACAAGGCCTCGGTCGAAGTGCTCGAGCCGACCGGCGCACCCGAAGGGACGCTCGAGCGTCGCTGCGTGGTGGAAGCGCCCGCCGAGCCGGTGGCCCTGGCCATCGCGCCCGACGACGCGACGGTCCTCGTCACGGGCGGATGGGGGCACAAGCTCGCCGCGCTCGACATGCGCACGCTCGAAGCACGCTGGGACGTGGACGTTCCGCGCGAGCCGCGCGCGGTGGTGATTTCGGACGACGGCAAGAAGGCGTTCTTGTCGCACGCCGTCGGCGCCAAGATGAGCGTCGTCGATCTCGACGCCAAAGAGCACGCCGTCCGCGAGATCCCGATGGTCGCGCCCGACTCCACGGCGAATCGTCGTCGCGTCGTCATGCGCTCGAAGGCCGGCTCGGCGAAGCCCGTCGGTACGCTTCACGCCGTGGCGGAGAAGGTGGAGCGCACCGCCTGCCAAGGCTTCGCGCTGGCGAAGTCGGTGGCTCCCGAGGGGCGCATTCTCGCGCCGCAGGTGCTCGTCGACTCGGGCAACATCGAGGAGCGCACCTCGGGCTACGGAACTTCGAGCGGGCAACCTTCGGAGCTGGGCGACGTCGCCGTCATCGACGAGTCGACCGACACGCCGTTCGAGCCTTCACTGCGCGTGCAGGCGGACCCGGCGCAGAGCTTCGGCATCGCGCCCGAGAGCGAGTGTCTCTTGCCGCGCGCCGCCGCCGTCGACGCCAAGCGGCACGCGCTGTTCGTCACGTGCCTCGGCTCGGACACGCTCGTGGAGTACGACGCTTCTTCGGCGGCGCCGCACGATGCCATTCTCGCGAGCTGGCACGTGGGCAGTGGGCCGATGGGCGTCGCCATCGACAGCGCGCGCGGTCGCGCCGTCGTCTTCGGACAATTCGATCGCTCGCTCCACGTGGTCGCGATCGCCGGCGCCGACGATCCCACGAGCGCGGAGATCGCGCCGACCACGCACATCGCGTTGAGCCGTCGCCCCGCGGCGGGTTCGCAAGGCGACGTCGCCCTCGGCCGCCGCCTCTTCCACACCACGGGCGACACGCGCATCTCCGGCGACGGGCGCGCGTGCGCGAGCTGCCACCCCGACGGCCGTGACGACTCGCTCACCTGGGCCACACCCGACGGTCCGCGCAACACGCCGGCCCTCGCCGGGCGGCTCGCCGGCACCGCGCCCTACGCCTGGAGCGGAAACGGCGAGAGCGTGAAGGGGCACCTCACCCACACGTTTCAGCGCTTGCGCGGCGCGGGGCTCGCCGGCGAAGAGCTCGACGCGCTCGTGGCCTACGTGACGACGATGGCGCCGCCGCCGGCCCCCGCGCCGAGCGTGGCCGACAAGCAGCGCGCGAGGGGAGAGGCGATCTTCCACTCGCCCGAAGCGGCGTGCTCGACCTGTCACGGCAAAGGCGGCGTCGCCCCCGACGGAGAGCTCCACGACGTGGGGAGCGGCGCCTCGGCCGATTCGAAGAAGGACTTCGACACACCGTCGCTTCGCTTCGTCGGCGGGAGCGCGCCGTATTTTCACGACGGGCGCTACGGGACCTTGCGCGAGCTACTCACGAAGAACGAGAACATGGGGAACACGTCGCACTTGAGCCCCGCGGATCTCGACGCCCTCGAGGCGTACGTGAGGTCGTTGTGAGAGGCGCGCTCGCGGGCTTGGTCCTGGCGCTCGGCGTCGTCACGCCGAGCGTCGCCGCGGCGATGACCGGGACGCACGCGCTCCCCGCGGGGGTCGACTCGGCGCTCCGCTTCGACGCGCCCGCGCACATCGCCGCGAAGGAGCACGTCGAGGGGATCACGGTGGAGCGTAGCAACGACACCGGGACGTCGGTCCTCCGCGTGGGCATGGGCCAGGAGCACCCCTCGTGCCTCGGCACCCGTGTCGGCGCCGGCACCGACGGCGCGCCCGCCGATTCCATCTTCGAGTACGAGCGCACCGGTGTGCTCTTCGTCCGGTCGGACCGACTCTTCGGTGGAGCGAGCCCCGTCTTGGAAGAGCGCGCCATCGCGATCGACGCCGGCACCGCGGGCGCACGCGTCCTCGCGACCCGGCGCGTTCCTCTCGCGGTCGTGGCCCGCGGGCCGGGCGAGCTCGTGGCCTACGCGGGCCGGGCTCCGGAAGGGGTCCTCGTGGCCGTCACCGGTGGGACGCGATCGGCGATGCGCGACGACAACGGCGCCCTCGTCTCCAACGCTTGCACGCTCTCGCGGTTCGTCTTGAAGGAGGGGAGCGAACCGAACAAACCCTTTGCTCGGGCGGTTCGCCTCCTCACCTCGGTGGCCGTCGAGAAGAAGCCGGAGCAAGGCCCCTTCGGCAACGGAGGCGCCCCGTCGCGCGACAACCACGTCGTCTCGGTGTCGGTGAGTCTCAGCCGCGGGAGCAAGGATCCCGAGCCGCTCCTGAGCGTGGCGGTCGGCGTGGCCGACGCGCGAAGCCCGGTCGTGGTGCGGCCGTCGATAACCGATCTCCTCGAATAATTTTCGCGAACGGCGTCGATTCACCCCGGGAATGCGACGACCGTCGCGCTCTCTCTCTCCCTGTGGCAAAGAGAGACCGTGACGATCCCGGCTTGGGGAATAGCCCTTGGGCTCGCGATGTTGGCTCCTCTGGGCGTCCGCGCGCTCGCGAGCTTGCTCGCGCGCCGCGTGCAGGCGCGAACGACGATGGTCCTCGAAGCTGCCGAGGCGAGCGAGCCGGCCGCGCCTCGCGCGACGCATCACGTACCGGCGGAGGACGTCGGGTCGAGCGACGAGGCCAAGTGAAACAGGGGCGGAGCTTGAACCGCCTCGCGATCGTCCTTAACTATGAAGGGACGGTCGACGCAGGTCGCGTGATCTTCGATCCCAAAGCCGGTGCTTCACGTCGAGCGTCCGAGCACGAAGCTCCCCGAGGGAGCATGGGCAGCAGATCCGCCTAGTCACGAGTACCTCTCGAAGGCAAGGGGTGAACAAAACGAGTGGAGCGCGTGTCCCACCTTAATCGCGTGAAAAGTAGCGCCCCCCACCGTCCGCTTCGTAAGGTTTAGAAGGAGACCCATGGCACGACTCTTCGGACTCATCGGGAACCGCGCAGACCTGGTTGGGCGCGTCCTCGCTTCCGAGGCGGAGGTGCTCCGCGTGCGAACGCCGCACACGAGCGGAAGTGACGCGCGCATCTCGCCGCTCGGATGGGGCATCGGCTTCTACCAAGGGGGCGAAGTGCTCATGCGCCGCCGCCCCATCGACGACCGCGCCGAGATCGACGTGGCGAAGAACGCGGGCGACGTCCGCGCCGACGTGATGATCGGCCACGTACGCTCGGCCACGGTCGGGGCGCTGCGTACCGAGAACACGCACCCCTTCCGCTACCGCCAGTGGCTCTTCGCGCAGACGGGCACGGTGGCGAAGTTCGACGCGCTCCGCGATCGTCTGCTCGCGAGCGTGCCCGAGTTCTTGCGCGGCGACATCCGCGGCGAGACCGACTCCGAAATCGTCTTCCACGTGTTCCTCTCGTTCCTCCACGACGCCGGCCGCCTTCAAGAAATGGTGGTCGAGCCCGCGGCGGTGAACGAAGCGCTTCGCTCCACCATCGCCGTCGTCGACGGGATGACGGAGGAGGTCGGCGGCGTCACCGGGGGGATGAACATCGTCCTCACGAACGGGGATCACATCGTGGCCGCGCACTGCGGCGCCCCCATGGCGGTTCGCGTCTTCGCCGGCAAGGGAGAGGCGGACGTGCTCATCGGCGAGGACCTCGCGCTCCGCCGCAAGGCTCCCGAGCTGGCGCACATGCATTTCACCCTGCTCGCGAGCGACTTCGACGACGGCGCGCCGGGCGGGCGCTGGAAGCCGGTCGCCGATCGTGCGATCGTGACGCTCTCGCGTGGTGAAGACCCGAAGACCGAGCCGCTCTGAAGCTCGGCGCGCCTTGGCCGGCGCGCTTGGAGCCGTCGTGCTCGCGTGCGCGGCGTGCGCGGGCGGCCCGCTCGTCACCGCGACCGAGATGCCCAAGGACGTCACGCGTCACCCCGACGGCGTAGCGCTCGATCCCCCGGCCGCGCTCCCCGACGCGGGCGACCGCGCGCCGGCGCGCGGGGTCGTCGCGCTACGCGAGCCTTTGGCGGACGACGCCGTGGGCGACGTGGTGCGAGCGTACTTCACCGCCTTCGAACGCGAGGACATCGAGGGCTTGGCTGCGCTCCTCACGACCGACGTCGTGTCGCTCGACCCGAGACTTCACGGCGGGCGGAGCGCGCTCCTCCAGGCGTGGACCACGCGGATGAAGTCCCTCGACTACGCGCATACCGCCGGCCTCGAGAACGTGGATCCCGACCGCTTCGAGCGTCACGCGTACCAAGACCTAGGGACGCCGGGAGCGCCGGCACGGCCCGCCGTCATGGATCCCGGTGACGTGCTCGTTCGCGCACCGGTGACGACGCCGCGCGTGAACGGTGAGCGCTACTTCGGTGACGTGCTCGTGCTCGTTCTGAGGCGCGAGGGCGACCGATTGAAGATCGCCGCGGTGGGCGAGGAAGACGCGCCCTGATCGCAGAGGTGGTCTGCGCGCACGACGGAGCGCGCGACCAGGTGGCGTGCGGCCAAGGATGCGCGGCTCACTCGTCGCGGTACGTCTCGAGGTCGATGTTGTAGCGCTTCAACCAGCGGTGGATCTGCATGCGCTCTTTGCCGAGCTCGCGCCCGACGGCGGCGACGTTCCCGCGATGACGCGCGAGCAGCGCGCGGAGCTCCTCTTCCGTCGGTGCGCCACGTCGCGCGGCGGCCTCGCCGAGAGCCCCAGGGAGCGAGCCGGGGAGGGCGACCGCGCCGGCGCCGGGGAGCCCGACGGGCGGTGGCGGCAAGATGCTCGGCTCGTTGTTCCGCTTGCGCTCGCCGTAGCCCTTCATGAACTCGACGATGGCGTCGGGGAGCTGCGGCGCGTCGAGCGGGCGTCCGTCGGTGAGGGCGACGCCGCGCTTGATGCAGCTCTCGAGCTCACGCACGTTGAACGGCCAGTCGTAGTGCACGAGCGCGACCATCGCCGAGAAGGTGAAGGCCAGCTCCGGCTTTCCGTACCGGGCGGCGAAGGCCTTGGCGAGGAGGTACACGTCCTCTTTGCGCTCGCGGAGCGGCGGGAGGCGCACGACGTGCTCGTTGAGGCGCGCGAAGAGATCGCCGCGGAATTTCCCCGCCGCCACGTGCGCCTGGAGATCGCGGTGCGTGGCGCACACGACGCGGATGTCGACCTTCTCCGGCGTCGTGCCGCCGAGGGGGAAGACCTCGCGCATCTGCAAGACGCGAAGGAGCTTGGACTGCGCGTCGAGGGGCATGTCGCCGATCTCGTCGAGGAAGAGCGTGCCGCCGTCGGCGAGCTTCACGAGGCCGGGCTTGTCGCGATCGGCGCCGGAGAACGCTCCGCGCCGGTAGCCGAAGAGCTCGCTCTCGAGGAGGTTCTGGGGGATGGCGGCGCAGTTGACCGCTTGGAACGAGCCTTTGCGCTCCGACACGCGGTGGATGCCGCGCGCGACGACCTCTTTGCCGGTCCCGGTCTCGCCCAGGACCATGCAGGAGAGCTCGGTCTTGGCGATGCGTTCGATCTCGGCGGCGATGCCGTCCATCTGCGCGCCGCCGACGAGCTCGGTGAGCTGCGTGGCGCGGCGCGGGCCGAGCGTGGTCCCGTCGATGCGGTAGCCGACGTATTTCTCGGCGCCGCTGTCGACGAACTTGAAGATGGCGTCGCCGATGCGGATCTCGTGGAGGTGCTCGAGCTGGCGTTCGTGGATGAAGGCGCCGTCGACCATCGTGCCGTTGCGGCTCCCGAGATCGGTGAGCACCCACTGCTCGGCGACGTAGGCGATCTTGGCGTGTTGGCGGCTCACCGCCTGCTCGGGGATGCAGATCGACGCCGTCGGATCGCGCCCCAAGATGAGCTCGGGCACCTGGAAGACGTAGGCGGCGGCGAACTGCGTGTAGTTCGGGGCGAACAAGAGGACGAGCCCCGGCTTGGACATCCCCTCGGGGCTGCCGACGCGCCGCTCCTCGTCGGTCGTCCCCGTTCCGTAGGGGGACGAGACGCCGGTGCGAAATTTTCCGAAAGAGGGCCGCTCGGCCATCGGTACGGAGAGTAGCCGAGTTGGCGGCCGTTCTGCTCGGCCTTCAGCGCGGCGCGGGATATCGCGCCGGATCAATCCCGAGGCGCGCGCAGAGCTTCTCCAGGAGCTCGTCGGTCTTCTGGACGAGGTCGTCGCGGGTGCCCGTGTTCTCGACCACGAAATCCGCCTGCGCCACCTTCTCCGCCAGGGGCATTTGCGCGGCGAGGCGACCGCGGACGACGTCTTCGGGCTCGCCGTCGCGCGCCATCGCGCGGGCGAGCTGGAGCTCCGGCGGTGCGGCGACGACGACCAGCGGACGAAACGCCTCGGTCAGACGATTCTCCACGAGGAGCGCCGCCTCGTAACAGACGAGCTCCGCGCCGCGCGCGGCGTGCTCGGCGGCGCGGGCCATGCCGAGCTCGGCCACCCGCGGGTGGACGATGGCGTTGAGCGCGCGCCTTTTGCCCTCGTCCTTGAAAACGACGGCGGCGAGCGCCTTGCGATCGAGCTCGCCTTCTTTCGTCAGGTACTCGGCGCCGAACGTCTTGGCGATCTCGGCGAGGGCTGGCGTCCCTTTGGCGACGGCTTCGCGCGCGACCTGATCGGCGTCGATGACCGGCACCCCACGCTGCGCGAGGCGGGCGGCCACCGAGCTCTTCCCCGAAGCGACGCCACCCGTGAGCCCGAAGAGATGCACGCGCGAGAAGGTAGTCCGCTCCGGGGCTCCGGGCAAAACGGTATAGTCGCCTCGTGGCTCTCCTCCCGCGCCGAAGGCTCCTCAAGCTCGCAGCCGTCGGCGGCGCGCTGGTCGCCACCGGATCGGTCGTCGCGTTCTTCCGTACGCGCGGGTACGAGCTGCCGAAGGAGCGGGTCGCCAAGCTCAAGGTGCTCGATCCCTGGCAGTTCATCTTCCTCGAGCACGCCGCGCGCCGCATCGCCGCCGCCGACGGACCAGGCATGCCGACCACCGACGAGGTCGACGTGGCTGGCTTCGTCGACGGTTACGTGAGCAAAATGGCGGCGCCGCTCAAGCGCGATCTCTTGCGCTTCTTCGCCTACGTCGAGCACGTGGCGCCGCTCGGCGCGCGCTTCTCGCATCGCTTCACCGCGCTGGCGCCGGCCGATCAAGACGTCGTGCTCGCGAACCTCGAGGCGCACGACAACACGCTCCTCCGCGGCGGGTTCGAGGGGCTCAAGGCGCTCGTCTTCATGGGCTACTACAAGGACCCTCGCACCTGGCGCGCGCTCGATTACGAGGGGCCCTTGGTGAACCGCCCCGAGAAGGGGTGGTGGTGATGCCGGGGTCGATCGCCAAGGGGCGGGATCTGCGGGGCGTGAACGAGATCCAGGCCGACGCTGTGGTCGTGGGGACGGGCGCCGGCGGGTCGATCGTGCTGCGCGAGCTCGCGCGCGCGGGGGTCGACGTGGTGGGGCTCGAGGAGGGGGGGCACCACACCTTCGCCGACTTCAACCAGCGCGAAGAACAAATGCTGCCGATGCTCTTTCAAGACATGGGCGGCCGCACGACCGACGATCTCGCGATTCGTGTCCTCCAGGGGCGCGGGCTCGGCGGGAGCACCGTGCACAACACGAACCTCTGCAAGCGCATCCCCGACGAGATCCTCGACCAATGGACGCGCGTCCACGGGGTGGCCGGCGTCTCGCCCAAGGAGATGGCGCCGCGCTTCGAGCAGATCGAGCGCGAGCTCTCGGTCGTCGAAATTCCCGCGGAGATGCGCAACGCCAACAACGAGGTCCTGCGCCTCGGCGCCGAGAAGCTCGGGTGGCGCGCGGGGCCGCTCCGGCACAATCGCGTCGGCTGTCAGCAGAGCGGATTCTGCGAGCTCGGTTGCGCGTACGACGCCAAGCAGAACGCGCTCAAGGTGGTCCTCCCCGCAGCGGTCGAAGCCGGTGCGCGCATCACCTGCGACGTCACCGTGCGGCGCATCCTGACCGAGGGTGGACGCGTGACCGGCGTGGCGGGCGTCGCCCTTGGCGAGGACGGCGAAGAGGTGGCCGAGGTGCGGGTGCGCGCCAAGGTCGTCGTGCTCGCGGGGAGCGCGGTCGGCTCGGCTTTTCTCGCGCGCGTGAGCGATCTGCCCGACCCCTACGGGCAGCAGGGGCGCGGGCTCCGCATTCACCCCGGCGCCGTGGTGGCCGGCGTGTTCGATCGCCCGCTGGCGAGCCAGAAGGGGATCCCCCAATCGTACGAGTGCACCGAGCACCTCGACTTCCGCGAAGGGAGCGACAAGCGCGTGTGGATCGTCCCCGCCTTCGCGCACCCCATCGCCACCGCCTCGACGCTCCCCGGCTTCGGCGCGGCGCACATGAAGGCGATGCGAAGCTACGCGCACCTCGCCGTGCTCACGGCGATGATCCACGATCACACCTCGGGCGAAGTGATGATCGGTGAGGCCGACAGGCCGCGCATCCGTTACGCGCTCGAAGAGTCGGACCGCAAGCAGCTCGCCAAGGGGCTCGTGGCCTGCGCGCGGCTCCTCCTCGCCGCTGGCGCGCGCGAGGTGACCATCCCGGCGATCCCGCCGGTGCGCATCAAGGACGCGCGCGAGCTCGATCGCCTCGACACGAGCTTCGTGCGCCCGCACAACGTGCCGCTCACCGCCGTGCACCCGATGGGATCGATGCGCATGGGAGAAGATCCCAAGAAGAGCGCGGTCGCCTCGACGGGGGAGCACCATCAGGTGAAGGGGCTCTTCGTCGCCGACGGATCGCTCTTCCCCACGAGCATCGGCGGGCCGCCGCAGATCGGCATCTACTCGCTCGCGCTGCACCTCGCGCCGCACGTCGTCGCTGCGGCCAAGGGGTAGCTACAAAACGACGAAGGCCGCGAACGCCTGAGCGTCGCGGCCTCGTCGGGTGTCGGCGTGGACTACTTGCCGCCGTCGGCGTCGCAGGGGTTCGGCTCGGCCTTGGTGGGCGCGGCCACCTTGGCGGGGTTCCCGATGACGTCGGCGGTGAAGCCGAGGCCGACCGAGATGCCGTCGCAAGCCGTCGCGGGATCGCCCGCGCTGCCGTCGGCCATGATGTCCGAGGCGGCGGTGATGGTGTCGAGGAGGCCCTGGAGCGCGGCCTGGCTGCAGAGCTGGCCGTTGCCGAGGTAGCCGGCGATGTTCTTGAGGCCTTCGACGAGCTCGGTCGTCTTCACGACGCCGGCGATCGTGCCGTTGTCGGCGTGGTTCGGCTGCGTGTGATCGAAGGTGATGATGCCGTGGTGGATGTTGAGATCGAGCGACACCCCGAAGAGGATGAGGCTCAACTTGACCTCGGCGTTGGCGACGAAGGTCCCGGCGTTGACGTACGCGTCGCCGAGGCTGATGGTCGAGCTCTTGGGATCGCTCGGGTTCGAGAGGAGCTCGGGGCGCACCGGCCAGTTGTCGGCCGAGGTGAACGTCGGCTTGGTGCCGCCGTCGTCGTCGAAGCCGCCACCCGCGAGGATGATCCCCTTGAGGCCCGTGGCCGACTGCTTGGCGTCGTCCGAGAGGCCGGTGATGTCGAGCATGACAGTGAACTTACCGTCCGAGATCGCCTGGTTGATCTTGGTGGGCGCGTCCTGGCCGGCGGTGGTGAGGATCGTCTGGACGATGTTGGCGCCGAACGAGTTGTCGATGCCGTTGTCGCCGTCGATCTTGGCCGCCTTCGTCCCCTTGCAGCCCTGGGTCGCGTCGCCGTTCGAGACGACGCCGTCGACGTTGTAGCCGTACTTCTTCCACGCCGAGGTGGACTGGGCGCCGCCGCCGCGCGCCGCGTCGCCGAGGAGGAGCGTGTGCACTGCGAAGTTCTTCTCGGTGGTCGACGTGGTCGCCGGGGCGCTCGGCTTCGCCGGGGGGCCGCCGACGCCGCTGCCGCCGGTTCCACTGTCGCTGCTGCTGCTGCTGCAGCCCTGGAACGCCACGAACGCAAGCGCACCGAGACCGATACCGAGCGCGCTGAAAATGCCTGCAAGCTTCATACGTCTTCCTCCCGGGAATCCCCGCAAATCTAGGTCAGGACGAGGCGCTGAACCTTACGCGGGGGCGAGGCGACGGGCAAGGGGAGAGCCGTGTTTCGATGCTCGCTTCGAGGCGGGCGGCGCGCCGGCAGACGCCCACGCGCTCGTGACGCGCCGCGTCCGTTCCATCTCCGCCCCCCCTGCGGTAAGGCGAAGGGGATGTCCGAGTTCGTCCACCTCCACGTGCACACGCAGTACTCGATGCTCGACGGGGCGGTGAAGGTGAAGCCGCTCGTCAAGAAGGTGGCGGCGGCAGGGATGAAGGCCGTGGCCGTGACCGATCACGGCAACATGTTCGGCGCCATCACCTTCTACAAGGCGGCCAAGGAGGCGGGCGTCCAGTCGATCCTCGGCTGCGAGCTCGAGGTGCTCGACGACTCGGCGGGGGCGGCCAAGAGCCGGCACCTGCCGCTGCTCGCGGCGACGCCCGAGGGCTACAAGAACCTCGTCTGGCTCGTCTCCAAGGGGCAGGTCGACCCGCACCCGTCGGCCCCGGCGGGGGTCCCGTGCGTCACGCTCGACGAGCTCGCGAGTCACGCCAAGGGGCTCGTCGGCATGACCGGCTGCATGGGCGGTCTCGTCCCGCAGCGCGTGCTCGAAGAGGGACCGGCGGCCGGGACCGCGCTCCTCGGTCGCCTTTCGGAGATCCTCGAGCCGGGGAGCCTCTACGTCGAGCTCCAGGATCACGGTCTCCCCGAGCAGCCGGTGCTCAACGGCATCCTCGTGGAAGCGGCGAAGAAATTCGGCCTGCCGCTCGTCGCCACCAACGACGTCCACTACGGCGAGCGCACCGACGCCGAGGCGCACCTCTATCTCTCGTGCATCAAGAGCGGTCGCACCTACGTGGAGGCGAAGGAGCGCCACCACGGCTCGAGCGAGATGTACCTGAAGTCCCCCGACGAGATGACGAAGCTCTTCTCGGCGCACCCCGAGGCGATCAAGAACACCCTGGCCATCGCCGAAAAGTGCGCGCTCAAGTTGAAGCTCGGCGAGCCCATGCTCCCGAACTTCCAAGTGCCCGAGGGCTACGACACCGAGGGCTACTTCCGTCACGTGGCGAAGGAGGGGCTCCACGCGCGCTTCGCCGAGTTCCAAAAGACCGGCAAGAAGGTCGACGAAGAGGCCTACGCGAAGCGGCTCGAGATGGAGCTCGACGTCATCGCGAAGATGAAGTTCCCCGGCTACTTCCTCATCGTGTGGGACTTCATTCGCCACGCGAAGGAGAACGGCATCCCGGTGGGCCCGGGGCGCGGATCGGGCGCGGGATCGATCGTCGCCTACGCGATGCGCATCACCGATCTCGATCCCATTCCTTACAACCTGCTCTTCGAGCGCTTCCTCAACCCGGAGCGCGTGAGCATGCCCGACTTCGACGTCGACTTCTGCATGGACCGGCGCGACCAGGTCATCGCCTACGTGCAGAAGAAATACGGCGAGACCAGCGTCGGGCAGATCGCCACCTTCGCCGAGCTCAAGGCGAAGAGCGTCATCAAGGACGTCTCGCGCGCGATGGGCATCACCCCCATCGAGGCGCAGCAGATCGCCAACCTGATCCCGCAGAAGACGCCGGCGGAGACGTACACGATCGCCGAGGCGCTCACCCTCGAGCCCAAGCTCAAAGCGCGCGCCGAGACCGAGCCGCAGATCAAAGAGCTCCTCAACCAGTCGCAGAAGCTCGAAGGGCTGACGCGCCACGCCGGCAAGCACGCCGCCGGCATCGTCATCAGCGAAGGTCCCTTGTGGGACCACGTCCCCGTCTTCAAGGACGAGAAGACCAACGCCTACGTCACCCAGTACTACAAGGACGACGTCGAGCAGGCGGGGCTCGTCAAGTTCGACTTCCTCGGCCTGAAGACGCTCACCGTCCTCGACATCGCGCAGCGCCTCATCAACGAGCGCCCGGACTTGAAGCGGGAAGGGCGCACCTTCGATCTCGCCACCGTCCCGCTCGACGACAAGCCGACCTACGTGCTCCTCGGCTCGGGCGAGACGAAGGGCGTCTTCCAGCTCGAGTCGAGCGGCATGCAGCAGCTCTTCAAGGATCTGCGCGCCGACAACTTCGAAGACATCGTCGCGGCGGTGGCGCTCTACCGCCCGGGTCCGCTCGGCGCGGGCATGGTCGGCAACTTCGTCAACCGGAAGCACGGGCGCGAAGCCATCGCCAAGATGCACCCGCTCGTCGACCACCTGCTCGTGCCGACGTATGGAGTCGTCGTCTACCAAGAGCAGGTCATGCAGGTCGCGCAGGAGCTCGCCGGCTACTCGCTCGGCGGCGCAGACCTCCTTCGCCGCGCCATGGGCAAGAAGAAGCCCGAGGAGATGGCCAAGCAGAAGAGCATCTTCGTCGAGGGGGCTCTCAAGAAGGGCGTCACCCAAGAAGACGCCGACCACATCTTCGGTTTGCTCGAGTACTTCGCCGGCTACGGCTTCAACAAGAGCCACTCGGCGGCGTACGCGCTCATCACGTACCAGACCGCGTACCTCAAGGCGCATTACCCGGTCGAGCTGCTCTGCGCGATCATGACGAGCGACAAGGACCGCATCGAGAAGGTGGTCCGCACCATCGCCGACGCGCGCTCCATGGGCGTCACCGTGCTCCCGCCGGACATCAACGAGAGCGACACCGACTTCAAGGTCGTCTACGCGAACCCCGAGGGGGACAAGAAGAAGGTGCGCGGCGCGCGGGTGAAGGATCCGCTCGGGCCGCAGATCCGCTTCGGCCTCGGCGCGGTGCGCGGCGTCGGCGGGGCGGCGCTGGAGACGCTCTTCGAGGCGCGCGCGGCCGGCGGCCCGTTCGGCGATCTCTTCGACTTCGCCTCGCGTGTCGACGCGAAGAAGATCAACAAGGCGGTGCTCGAGGCGCTCGTGCAGTGCGGCGCGTTCGACTCCACGCTCGGCGCGCAAGGCGTGTCGCGCGCGCGGGCCTTCGCGTCGATCGACGTCGCGCTCGAGCGTTCGCGCGCGGCGAGCCGCGATCGCGAGCGCGGGCAGACGTCGATGTTCGGATTGTTCGACGCCGGGCCGCAAGCGGTCGGGCCGAGCGCCGGCGACTATTCGATGTGCGACCCGTGGGACCGGCGCGAGATGCTCGTGCGCGAGCGGCAATCGCTGGGCTTCTACGTCTCGGGCCACCCGCTCGAGCGCTACGTCAAAGGGGCCGGCGCGCTGGCGCGCCTCGACGCCATCGAGGTCGCCTCGTGCGCGTCGCAGTCCGATTGGGCGGTGGTGCACCTCGTCGGCATGGTCGAGGGCTACCGGGAGAAGATCCTCCGCGACAACGGCGGGAAAATCGCCTTCTTCGAGCTCGAGGACTTGAGCGGTCGCGTGAACGTGAAGGTCCGCGGCAAAGAGATCGACGCCTACGCGCAGCTCCTCACGAGCGGCGAGCCGGTGCTCGTCACCGGGAAGGTGAGCTTCCCCCGCCGCGACGAGGACGCGCCGCCGGAGGAAGAGGGGGAGCGCGAGCCGACCATCTTCCTGAACGAGGTGCGTCCGCTGGCGTCCGTCGTCGCCGACGGCGTGCGTCGCCTCACGGTGCGTCTCGACGAGCGGCGCACCGACGCGACGCAGATCCGCCGGATGAAGGATCTCTTCGCGGCGCAGCGGGGCGGGTGCGAGGTCTGGGTGCAGGTCGCGCTCCGCGACGGCTCGGAGGCGACCCTGAGCCTCGGGCCCGAGCACAAGGTCGAGGTCGGTGACGGGCTTCTCTCGGGGCTCGAGCGCCTCTTCGGCGAGCAGGTGGCCGAGCTTCGCTAACGCCGGAAAGTATACATGCTGTATATCTTGGGATCCGGGGCGTGGATGGGGCTCGATCCAGCGAGAATGTAGGTGCGCGAAGCTGCCGCCGGCCGGAGTGGTGCGCGCGATTCGAGCGAAAAAATCCGGCGAAGGAACGCTGCACGTGCGCCGCCGGCACGCTAGGTCGGCGGTGCTCGGAGAGCACCTCGGCGCGCCGAGAGCGCGGGCACGGTCCTCGCTAAAGGCTCTCGTGGAGCGGGCGAGCGAAGTCGCGGAGCCCCCAACGAAGGAGCCTCGTCTTGAAGATGACCGCCACGAGCGCTGCGGTGACGCCGACGTCCATCCACGCGACCCCCGCGAACGAGCCTGCGACCCTGTCGTCTCCCCTTGGGCAGCGGTCGCCGCGAGCGAGCCGCCCAGCGCGCGCGACGGCGCTCGGCCTCCTTGCCGGGCTCGCCGTGACGACCGCGTTCTCCCCCAGCGCGCGCGCCGCTGGTCTCAACGACCCGAGCTGCGTCCCTTCGCCGCAGCGCCCGTACCCGGCGGTCGTAGTGCACGGACAAGCGGGGGACTTCCGCGGGATGACCGCCATCACCGGTGCGCTGGTGCAGGCCGGCTACTGCGTCTACGCCAAGAACTACGGATTTGTGCCGGGTGGCGCGAACGGGCAAGACCACCTCTCCACCTCGGCCGACCAGATCGGCGCTTTCGTCGATCAGGTCTTGGCGCAAACGAAGGCGCAGAAGGTCGACGTCGTCGGTCACTCGGCGGGGACCGGCGTCCTCGACGACTTCATCCTCAAGAAGGGGGGGGCGGCCAAGGTGCACCGCTTCGTCTCCTTCGGCGGGCTGCATCACCCCTACGCGCACGCCGGCGTCGCGAAGTTCCTCGACGCGGCGGTCTTCCTGCCGAACCTCACCCTGGCTGCACGCAAGATCGACCCGAATTTCTCGGTACAAAACGTGGTGAAGCTCGCGCTCGCCACCTACGCCGCCGTCGGTTCACCGCTCGGCATGGTCGACCCCGCGCTCGCCGCCACCGCGTCGTCGAACTTCACCGCGGACCTCTTCGATCCGGTCTACTGGAACGACGTGCACGGCGGGCTCGAAGAGAACGAAGGGACGTACGTCACCGTCGGCGCCGACGTGCGCGGCAAGCAGACGAACGACGCCGCGCCGAACGTCTGCTACACGAACATCGTCGCCATCGCCGATCTCTTGGTGAGCCCCGAGACCGGCTTCCAAGACGACGCGACCAACGTCGAGAACCTCGTGCTCACGTCGTCGGTCACGACCAACGCGCACGTCGACATGATCTCGGATCCCAACGCCATCGGCATGATGCTCGCGGGGTTCAACGCCCCCTGCGCCGGCACGGCCACGAAGAAGCCGCTCGCCGTAGGACCTTCGGCCCCCGCGGGGAACGGCGGGCAAAGCGCGAACGACAGCCAGACGCAGGCCGAGGCCCAAGACGCCTTCACCTCCGCGGTGACCGACGATCTCGGCAGCGAATACGATCTGCCGGCTTCGCGCCAAGGCTCGTGCTCTTCGAGCGGTGCGCCGGCGCGATCGCCCGTGGCCTTCGGCGCGGGGATCGCGCTCGCCCTCGCCGCGTGCCTCCGCCGCGCGAGGCGCAGCGCGAAGGGCTAGGGAGCGCGCCCGCCAAGGCTCGGGGCCCCCCATCTCGGTAAGTGGACATGCAGCATACTGCATATTATTGAGTCTGATGATGCAGTATGCTGCATAAGGATCTTGGGAGGATGCCCACCGAGACTCCGCGCTCGAGAGCAGATCGGCGGGCGCCGCGCATCGAGCTCCGCGCGAGCGGAGCGACTACCGCGCGAGGACCGCGTCGAGCTTCGCCTCGGCCTTCTTTCGATCCTCGTCGTACTTCAGGAGCACGCCGAGGGTTGCGCGCACCGTCTCCTTGTCGAGCGCGCTCGCACCGAGGAGGAGCAAAGCACGGCCCCAATCGATGCTCTCGGCGATGCTCGGCGACTTGCGGAGATCCAGGGCGCGGAGCTTCGCCGCCACGCGTGCGAGGTCTTCGGCCAGCGCTTTGCCGAGACCGGGGACGCGAAGCTCGAGGATCGCGGTCTCGCGCGAAGGGGGCGGGTAGTCGAGGAAGGCGTGGAGGCAGCGCCTTCGCAGCGCGTCGGTCATGTCGCGCGCGCCGTTGGTCGTGAGGACGACGAGCGGCGCGTGCTTCGCGCGAATGGTGCCAAGCTCGGGGATGGTCACCTGACGCTCGGCCAAGATCTCGAGGAGGAAGGCCTCGAACTCCGGATCGGCGCGGTCGACCTCGTCGAGCAAGAGGACCACCGGCTCCTCGCTCGTGAGCGCGCGGAGCAGCGGACGGGCGACGAGGAAGCGCTCGCTGAAGAACGCGTCTCCGCCGAGGGCGATCTTGTCGGCGGCCTCGGCGAGGGTCGCGGCCCCCGCGGTCTCTTTTTCCACCGCCCCGCGAAGGAGCTGGGTGAAGAGCATCTGCTTGGCGTAGTCCCACTCGTAGAGGCTCTTGGCCTCGTCGAGCCCCTCGTAACACTGGAGGCGGAGGAGCGGGCGGCCGAGGGCCTCGGCCAGGGCGCGGGCAAGATCGGTCTTTCCCACGCCGGCCGGCCCCTCCACGAGGAGCGGGCGGTCCAGGGAGACGGCCAGCCACGCCGTCAGGGCGAGCTCCTGGTCGGCCAGGTATCCCGCCCGGGCCAGGCTCTTCGCCAGTTCATCCGCTGTCTTGCCGCTCATCCGTGGCTCCTCCCCCAAAAGTCGCGCTGGCTCGGGGTTCGTGTATCCTCTCAAGAATATGACAGATCGCGAGGATCTGCTCCGCGTCGACGTCACGGGGACGGTCCACCCCGTCGGCCGTTACGCGAGCCAGCAGCTGCGATCTCGAGCGGGAGAGTGGCGTCTCGCGCCGAGCCCGCCTGAGCTACTCGTCCTTCGAGGCGAGAATCCGGCCACGCTCGCGCGTGTGCTGAAGATGGCCGGCGAGATCCGCACGCCCGGCGGCCTCTGCGACATCGTCGCGCTCATCGCCCAGTCGAGCTGGAACGGCGAGCTCCTCGTCCTCGAAGAGCACGGCTCGCGCTCGCTCTTCTTCGAGCGCGGCGCCCTCATCGGCGCGACCACGCTCGTCGCCTCCGAGCGCATCGGCGAGACCCTCTACCGCTTCGGCGTCGTGACGCGCGAGCAGCTCGAGGAGGCGGTGAAGGTCTCCGCCGCTTCGGGCAAACGCCTCGGCGAAGCGGCCATCGAGCTCGCGTTCGTCACCGCCGAAGAGCTCTACCCGATGATGGCGCGTCAGGCCGAAGAGGTCTTTTACGGCGCGCTCCACGTCGGCGAGGGCATGTACTATTTCTTCGATCGCTTCGACGAGAAGCGGCTCCTCGGCCGTCACAACCTGAACGCCGCGGCGCTCCTCATGGAGGGGGCGCGGCGTATGGACGAGCTCAAGTTCTTCCGCGAGAAGATCCCCAACGACGACTACATCCCCACGCCCACCGGCGCCAAAGGGGACAAGAAGCCGCCGGAAGAGCTCATCGAGGTCTACGGCGAGTGCGACGGCAAGCGGAGCATCGCCGACATCGGTCGGCGCATCGGTCAGCTCGAGTTCGAGGTGACGCGCGCCGTCTTCCAGCTCATCAACGCCGGCTTCGTGCAGGTCAGCGCGTCGCGCCCGCAGGGGCCGGAGAGCATCGTCGAGGCCTTCAATCCGCCGCTCGTCGAGATCCACCACGCGTGCGACCAAGCAGGCAAGGGGGCCGAGCTTCGCGACGGCCTCTCGCGCTTCGCCACCGGCGGGGGCGTCTACGATCCGCTCTTCCAAGGAGCGGGCCCGCTCGACGACGGGAGCTTCAAGCCCGACCGTGTGGCGCGGAACTTGGGAGCTCTAGCGGGCGAGGACCCCGACGCCTGGCTGCTTCAGCTCCTCCACGAATACGTCGGGTTCGCTCTTTTCCATGCCGGATCGCTGCTCTCCCGCGATGCCGAGGCCACGCTCGTCGAACGTGTCACGGACCTCTTGAAACCTGTACGCTCCATGGAGACGGTCGTCATTGAGGTGAAGTGATGCAAGGACCCCCTTCTTCTTCTGGCCGGAATCGTCGCGACGAAATTCTGGTCGAAGCCACGCGCCTCTTCGCCGAGCGCGGCTACGAGGGGGCGAGCATGGCCGACCTCGCCGAGCGCGTCGGACTCCGCAAGGCGTCGCTGTTCCACCACTTCCCGAGCAAGGACGCGCTCTACGCGACCGTGCTCGAGGCCATCTTCACGCGCCTGGGCGACGTCATCGTGATCAGCGCGACGACGCCGGGGAACTTCGCCGAGAGACTCGATCGCATGACCGACTCGCTCGTCGACGCGATGGGCGAGCAGCCGTGCGCCGCGCGGCTCGTCGTGCGCGAGATGATGGACTGGGGTCCCTTCGCGCGCGAGCGCTTCGAAGGGACGGTGATGCCGGTGATGCGCGCGGCCGAGGAGTTCGTCCTCGCCGGTCAGCGCGAAGGTGCGTTCCCCGTACGCGACGCGAAGCAGGTCGTGCTGACGATGTGCGGCGTGCACTTGCTCCCGTTCGCCGTAGGGCACGTGGTCGAAGCCTTCACCGGCGGGCCGCCGTTCGCGCCTGCATTCCTCGCCGCGCGGAGAGCTTCGCTCCGTCTCGAGGTGCGCGGGATCGTCATGGGGCGCGAGGCGTAGCCGCTTCGCGCGAGGCCAAGGTCGGGAGCACCGTCCCGCGCGTCTCGGGGAGGACCCACACCCACGAGGCGGTGCAGACGGCGAGCACCAGCGGCACCGAGAGCCCGCCGGCGAGGCCGTGCGCTTGGACCAGCGCGCCCACGAGCACCGGCGCGCCGAGCTGCGCCGCGCGCGCGAGGTTGTACGTCGTCCCCATGGCGGTGCCGCGCACCTCGGTGGGAAAGAGCTCGGCCAAGAGAGCGCCGAAGCCCGCGGTGCACCCCGAGCCGAGGCCGAGCAAGAACATCGCCGACCAGAACGCGAAAGGATGCGCGCTGAGCGTCGTCCACGCGAAGGCGAGGGGGGCGAGGGCGCACGCCGTGAGGATCGAGTAGAGCGCGAACGCCGGGCGCCGCCCCACGCGATCGGCCATGAAGCCGAAGGTCAGCATGCCGAGGAGCTGCCCGAGCTGGGCGGTGAGCATCCAGGTGATCGAGCGCCCGATCGACTGCCCCATCTCCTTGGAGAGGAAGCTCGGGAGCCACGTGTAGCAGGTCCAATAGGTGCCGAGCTTGAACACGCCGAGGAGCCACGCCGCCGCCAGGTTCCGACCAATATGTGCATTCTGCAACTCACGGAGGCCCACCCTGCGCCCCACCGGCTCGTCGGGGAGGTGCGCCGACCTTCGCGCGACGACGGCGAGGAGCGCGGTCACGCTCGACCCGATGAGCACCCATCGCCAGCCGACCGCCGGCATGAGCAAGTAGCCGGCGAGCGCCGCCAAGGCGACCCCCAAGGGCTCGCCCGATTGGAGCGCCGCCGAGGCTTTCCCGCGATGCCGCGGATCCACCGCTTCGGCGAGCATGCCGTGGCCGATGGCCCACTCGCCTCCCACCCCGAGACCCACGAGCCCGCGGCCGAGGAGGAACACGAAGAGCGAAGGGGCGAGCCCGGAGACGAGCGAGCCGAGCGAGTAGAGCGCGACAGTGGCGGAGAGGAGCGTGCGCTTGCCGTAGCGATCGGCGAGCGCGCCGGCGACGATGCCGCCGATCCCCGAGGTGCCGAGGGCGACGCCGAGCATCCACGATTCGGCGGCGTGGGAGAGCCCGAGATCGTGGCCCACGCGCTCCTTCAGAAAGCCGAGGAGCACCAGATCGTAAAAGTCGAACGTCCACCCGAAGAAGGCGAAGAGGAAGAGGCGGGTGGGGAAGGGCGCGCCGACGTGGCCGCCGACGGGGCTCGCGGAAGGCGCAGGCGATCGCGGGGTCACGCCGAGGACGATCGCCTCTGACGCACCACTTCGTAAAGGGCGATCGCCGCCGCCACCGAGGCGTTGAGCGAGCCGATCGATTTTGCCATGGGGAGCCGCGCCACGTGCGTGCACGCTTGCTTCACCGGACGCCGGAGCCCTTTGCCTTCGGCGCCGACGACGAGCACCACCGGCCCTTCGCCGAGGGGGAGCGCGTCGATGTTCTCTTCGCTCGAAGCGTCGAGCCCGACCACCGTGGCCCCTTCGGCGGCGAGACGCGCGAGCGCGGTCTGGAGCGCCGCCACGCGGACGAGGCGCGCGTGCTCTACGGCCCCCGCCGACGCGCGGAACATCGCCGCCGTGAGCGGCGCCGCGTGGTGCTCGGGGAAGACGACGGCGCTCGCGCCGAGGCCCACCGCCGAACGGACGACGGCGCCGAAGTTCTGCGGATCTTCGAGCTCGTCGAGGACGATGAACAGCGACGTCGGCTCGAGCGGCACGTCGTCGAGATCGAGCACCGTGAGCGGCGGCGCGAAGGCGCACACCCCTTGGTGCCGCGCTCCTTGCGCGAGGACGTCGAGCTCGGCGCGCGGCGCACGCTCCACTTTGATCCCTTGGTCTTTGGCGAAGCGCGCGAGCGCTTCGAGCTGCGGAGCGTCGCCGCCTTCGATGAGCACCCGCGTGACCTTGGCGCCGTGCGCGCGGATGGCTTCGCGCACCGGTTGAATCCCGCACACGAAGCGCCCCTCGACGTTGGCGGGGGCCATCGGACGCGGCCTTCGGGCTTCGGGCTTCACGCGGACCTTCCTTCTTTGGCGGCCGCGCGGGCGGCAGAAATTTCACGGGCGATGGCGCGCGCGGCTTCGCGCGGATCCTTCGCGTCACGGATCGGGCGACCGACCACCACGTAGTCGGCGCCGCGGGCGATCGCCTCGGCGGCGGTCGCGGTGCGCTTTTGGTCGTCGTGGCCTTGCGCGCCTTGGGGGCGTACGCCGGGGGTGAAGAAGGTCGCGCTGGGGCCGAGCGCTGCGCGGAGCCGAGCGACCTCCTCGGGCGAGCACACGAAGCTCCTGACGCCGTGATCGAAGGCGAGGCGAGCGAGCTTCTCGGCGTGCTCGGCCGGGCTCGCGTCGATGCCTTGCGCGGCGAGGTCGGAGGCGCCGAGCGAGGTGAGCACCGTGACCGCGGTCACCGCGAGCGAGCTCCCTTCGGCGCGCTTCACTGCGCGCGCGAGCATTTCTCCGCCCCCCGCGGCGTGCACCGTGAGCACACGCGCTCCGAGATCCACCGCGCGAAGGACCGCGCGCTCGACGGTGGCGGGGATGTCGTGGAGCTTCAGATCGAGGAAGACGGGCGCGCCGGCGGAGGCGATCGCACGCACCCCTTCTGGCCCCGAGGCGACGAAGAGCTCGAGCCCCACCTTCAGCATGCCGACGTCGTTCGCCAAAAGCTCGGCGCTCGCGCGCGCTGCCTCGAGCGACGGATGATCGAGCGCGAAGACGATGCGCTCGGCGCCTTCGTCCTTCGCCGTGTGCATGGTCGTCTCGGAGCGGACGTCGAGGGGGCCGCTCACGCGGCTCCCCCGGCGGTCACAGACAGGAGCAGAGCGGATCGCCTGGCGTGCAGTTGCAGGGCTTCGACGGGGTGCCGCCGGTGTTCTGCTTGGGCGCGGCGTGGACCACCGGCTTCGGCGCCACGGTGGGCGCGGTGCTCGGGTGATCCTTCAAGTCCTTCATCGCCTGCTGGTTGGCGGCGATCTCGGCCTCGAGGCGGGCGCGCTCTTCGGGGGTCGTGGCGCTCGCCAGCTTCCCCTGGAGCTCGCTGTTGGCGCTGTTCAAGTCGTTGAGCTGGGTCTCGAGGGCCTTCTGGCGGTCCATCGAGTTCTTGATGGCCACGCCGCCGCCGATGAGAGCGATGAAGAGGACCACGCCGGAGCCGATGGCGATCCAGAGGAGCTTCTTCTTCCCCTGGTCCTGGCTCAGCGCGTGGATCTTCTGCTCGTGCTCCTGCTGACGACGAAGCTGCTCCATCCGCGCGGCGTTCTCCGCCTCGAGGCGAGCCTTCTCGATCTCCGCGTGGCGGATGGCGTCGAGGCGCGCTTGCTCCTCGCGCGAGCGCTGCTCGTTCTGGCGGCGCTCCTCCTCCGCGGCGCGAAGGCGAGACTCCTCCGCTTCGCGTGCGCGACGCTCTTCGGCGAGGCGGGCTTGCACCGCGGCCTCCTCCACGCGTCGTCGCTCGTTTTCCTCCTGCTTGATCCGGTCTTCCTCAAGGTTCATGAGCTCCTTGAGAGAGAAGAGGACCGAACTTTCTTTCTGTTCCGCCATCGCGCGTTCGCCTTCCGTACGGGACAAAAAGCTAGCGGTTTCCGCGCGCGGGCGCAAACCCCCTTCGCTCTCTCTTTCGCGCTCTCTTGATCCCGGCTGGGCTCCGGGCGCCCGGAGGGCCCCGTTCGGCTTGCCGTTCCCGGGGACTTGGCTCGGCACGAGGCGGGGGGCACGCGGCGAAGCGGGTTGGTTCATGCCACTTTGAAACCGACGTGCGCGTCGAAATTGGGTAGTGTCCCCCCCTATGGCGACCGTGAACGCGCACATCACCGGGACGGTGTGGAAGATCGAAGTCAAGGAGGGGGACCAGGTGACCGAAGGTCAGACCTGCGTCATCCTCGAGTCCATGAAGATGGAAATGCCCGTCGAGGCCGAGTCCATGGGGACGGTGGAAAAAATCCACTGCACCGAAGGGCAAGCGGTCAACGAGGGGGACGTCCTCATCACCCTCGCCTGAACGGCGCCCGAAGGGTTACCCTGGAAGCGTGACCCGGCTTCTCCACCACGGAACCGCCTGGGCTGCCGCGTTCGGCGCGGCGTGCCTCGTCGCCGTCGCCATCGTCGGCCCTTCGGTCGTGGCGTGCAGCTCGACCCCGAAGCTCGTGGGCGCCGGCGGGGAGTGTGTTCAGGCCACCGACTGTGAGAACGGCCTCATCTGCGCGCCGCAGAAGAACGGGCCGAGCACCTGCACGAACGATCTGACTGGGGTGCAATCGACCGAGCCCAACCCGGGGAAGGACGCCGGTGAGGCAGGGGCCAAAGACGCCGCCTACGACGCGCCGTCGCCGGGCGACACCGGCCCTCCGGCCGACACCGGCGCCCCCCCCGACGACGCCGGCGGAGACTGACGTGAGCGCGCGGCCGAGCGATCCGCCGGCCGAAGACCTTCGTCGTGAGCTCGACGAAGTGCGACGCGGACACGCGCGCAGCGAGGCCTCGATCGACGCGCTCCGCTTCTTGGCGCGGGCGAGCGCGCTCCTCGGGTCGACGCTCGATCAGCGTGAGGTACTCGGTCACCTCGGCGCGCTGCTCCTGCCCACGCTCGCCGACGCGTGCATCGTCCTTCTCCGCGAGGACGAGCGTCTCGTCGCCGTGCGGATCGACGACGTCGAGCCCGACCGTGCACGCGCGTGGCGCACGTGCCTCACGGGGCTCGAGGATCCGCCGCTTGGCCTCGGCGCGACGCTCGAGTCGAGGACCCCCACGTGCCTCGAGGTCACCGAGGAGACCCTCGCGGCCTGGGCGCGCAGCGACGAAGAGCGCGAGGTGCTCCGCCGTATCGCCCCCCGGGCGCTCCTCGGCGTGCCGCTCGTCGTGCACGACCGCGTCCTCGGCGTGCTGGCGCTCGTGCAGAACACCCGCGGGACCTTCACGCACGACGAGCTCGAGATGGCGTGCGAGCTCGGGCGCCGCCTGGCCGTGGCCGTCGACCACGCGCGGCTCTACGCCCTGGCGCACGAAGAGCGCACGCGCGTCGAGCAAGCGAACCGCGCCAAGGACGATTTCCTGGCGATGGTGTCGCACGAGCTACGGACGCCGCTGAACGCGATCATCGGCTGGGTGCGCCTCCTTCAAGTGGGCCGGTTGAGCGAGGAGCGAAGGTCCCAAGCGCTCGACACCATCGCGCGGAACGCCCGCGTGCAGACGCAGCTCATCGAGGACCTGCTCGACGTCACGCGTATCGTGAGCCGCACCCTGCGCCTCACCGTGCGATCGGTGGCCATCTTGGCCGTCGTGGAGGACGCCGTGCTCGCGCTCCGCCCCTCGGCCGACGCGCGGGGCATCGACCTTCGCGCCACGCTCGACCCCGACGCCGGCTCGGTGCTCGGTGACGCCGATCGGTTGCGGCAGGTCGTGGTGAATCTGCTCGGCAACGCGGTGAAGTTCACGTCGCGCGGAGGGCACGTCGAGGTCTCGCTCGATCGCCGCGAGGACCACGTCGAGATCGTCGTTCGCGACGACGGGCGCGGTATCGCCGCCGAGTTCATGCCCTTCGTGTTCGATCGCTTCCGCCAGGCGGAGAGCGCCATCAGCCGCGGGCACGGCGGCCTCGGGCTGGGGCTCGCCATCTCGCAGCACATCGTCGAGCTCCACGGCGGGACCATCTCCGCGAGCAGCGAGGGGGCGGGGAAGGGGGCCACGTTCGTCGCCCGGATCCCCGCGCTCGATTCCTCCTCGCACGCCGAAGACTCGCTCCCCGGCACGCCGGTCCCCGCCGCCGAGCTCGAGGGGGTGCGCGTCCTCGTGGTCGAAGACGAGCCCGACACGCGCGCGCTCACCACCTCGGTGCTCTCTCTGTGCGGCGCGATCGTCGTCACCGCCAACGACGCCGCCGAGGCGCTCGAGAGCCTCGTGGCCGAGCGCTTCGACCTCGTGGTCTCCGACATCGGCCTCCCACGCGAAGACGGCCTCTCGTTCCTCCGCAAGCTCCGCGCGCTCCCCGCCGAGTCGGGCGGCAACACGCCGGCCGTCGCCCTCACCGCCTACGGCAGCGCCGAGGACCGCACGCGCGCGCTCGTCGCCGGCTTCAACGTGCACATCGCCAAGCCGGTGGATCCGGGCGAGCTCGTGATGGTGATCGCGAACCTCCTCGGCCGCTACACGCGCACGTGAGGCTCGTCGCGCACGGGCGCGCGACCTCGCTCCTCGCTCCGCGCGGCTATTCGCGCCAGAGGAACTTCCAGGGATTGTGCTTCAAGTCGCGCACCATCTCCTGGACGTCGTCGTAGACCTCTTCGTCCATCACCAAAGCGCCGACCGTCCCTTCGCCCTTCTTCACGTGGGCGACGATGGTCTGCGCGTCGGCGGCGGTGGCGTTGGCGCGCGTGGCGAGCTCGGCGAGATCGTCGAGGGCCTTCTTGAGCTTCTTCTGCTGATCGGGATCGCCTACCACCGCCGAGGCGCGGTTCACGTTGGCGAGCGCCTCGCGGGCGTCCTTCAGCATGGGGCCGGAGTCGCGGGCGACGTCGCTCGAGATCTTGTCGATGTTGTCGATGGTGCGCTGCACCTTCGGATCGTTGATCTTGGCGTGGGCGTCTTTGGTGAGGGCGTTGGCCTCGGCGGAGAGCTTCTCCAAGTTCTCCATCGTGCGGTTGATGCGCTCGCGGTTGTCGGTGAGCACCGTGTTGAGCCCCTTCAAGAGCCCGGCGGTGTTCACGGCGATGTCGCTGATCAGCTCGCGGTTGTTCTTGAGCCCCGTCACCGTGGTGTCGAGGAGCTCGTAGGCCTTGGCGAGGAACAGGTCGAGCCGCGGCGGATCGATGCCTTTGACGATCGATCCCTCGGCCAAGACTGCGCGCGCCGGGCTCCCGGGCTCGATCTGGAGGAACTGCTCGCCGAGCACCCCCTGCGTCGTCACGTAGAAGTCGGCGTCCTCGTGGATGGTCTCTTTGACCTTCACTTGGACCTTGAGCGTCGCGCGGACGAGCGTGCGCCGCCCCGTCTTGGCGTCGATCTGGCCGCCCATGAATTTGAGCTCGTCGACCGTGCCCACCTTCACGCCGGCGATGCGCACCGGAGCGCCCGACTGCAGGCCCCCCGGATTGTCGAAGTCGACGTAGATCGGGTACGTCTTTTCGAACGAGAGCCCGCCCATCACGAGGATGAAGGCCCCCAAGATGGCCATGGAGACGAGGATCAGAACCCCGACTTTGACCTCGATCGACTTCTCTTGGGCCATGCGCGACGCCCATCCTTCTACGCTATTGCGGGACGCCGAGGAAGAGCTGCTCGCTCACATGTCCATCGGGCCGGTGGCGCGCCCGTGGATGAACTGCTGGATGATCTCGTCCTTCGTCCCTTGGAACTCCTCCCTCGTGCCGAGGAGCCTCACCTTGCCTTTGTAGAGCATGACGATCCGGTCGGCGATCGAGAAGATGCTCACGAGGTCGTGGCTCACGACGATCGACGTCACCCCGAGGCGGCTCGAGAGCTCGCGGATCAACTTGTCGACGCGGCGCGCGCTCACCGGATCGAGCGAGGTCGTCGGCTCGTCGAAGAGCACGTACTCCGGGTCGAGCGTGAGCGCCCGGGCGATGGCCACGCGCTTCCGCATGCCGTCGCCGAGCTCGGCGGGGTAGCGATCGGCGAACTCGTGCATGTGCACTTGCTCGAGGCGATGCGCCGCCTCCTTCAGCGCGTTCTTGGCGCTCAGGCCTTTGTGCTTTCGCAGAGGGAGCGCCACGTTCTCGGCGCACGTCATGGAGTCGAAGAGCGTCGAGTGCTGGAACACCATCGCGCACTTCATGCGGACCGGGTACATCGCCTTCTCGTCGAAGCGGGAGATCTCCTCGCCGTCGAGGAAGATCTCTCCGCTGTCGGGGTAGAGCAGGCCGATGAGGTGCTTGATGAGCACGCTCTTCCCCACGCCCGAGGCGCCGATGATGAAGAACACCTCGCCCTTCTTCACGTCGAAGGAGACGTCGTCCAAGACGCGCTTCGGCCCGAACGATTTGACGATGTTCTTGAAGGAGATCATGCGGGGTCGAACGAGCAGCGCGCCTATTGCGGGAAGATGAGGAACGCCGCTCCCGAGATGAAGAAGTTCAAGATGATGATCGCCAGAGACGAGTTCACCACGGCGCGGGTCGTCGCCCAGCCGACCCCCTCCGAGCCGCCGAAGGTCGAGAGCCCGCAGTAGCCGCTGACGATGGGGATGGCCGCGCCGTAGGCGATGCACTTGGCGAGCCCCGTCGCCACGTCGCCCACGTCGATGAGCTGCATGTTGAAGAAGGTCTGGTAGGGCACGTCGAAGGCCACGTGCGCGGTCACGGCGCCGGCGAGGAACGCCACCGTGCCCGCCCACACGATGAGCACCGTCGTCATGACCAAGCTCGCGAGGAAGCGCGGCTTGATGAGAAAATCGATGGGGTCGGCGGCGCACATGCGCAGCGCGTCGATCTGCTCGGTCACGACCATCGAGCCGATCTCGGCGGCGATGCCGGCGCCGACGCGCGTCGCCAGCATGAGCGAGCCGATGGACGCGGCGAAGTCGCGCACGAGGAGCTCGAGGTACGTCGCGCCGAGCATCGTGTAGTCGGGGACGACGCGCTTCGACTGGAGACCGGCCTGGTAGACCATGATCATCCCGATGAAGCCCATCGTGATGGAGACGAAGAAGAGGCTCTTGTTCCCCACGAGGTACATCTGCTCGATGGTGGCGCCCTTCTCTTTGCGCCCGCGGAAGACGTAATAGAGCGTGCGAACGAAGACCGAGTAGAGCTCGCGCCCGCCGACGGCGAGGTCGATGGCCGCCGCGCCCAGCGCCGCCACCGCCCCTGGCTCGCTGGGGAGGGGGACGAGCGCTTCGCTGCTCGGCGGGCTCGCGTCGTTCGGTGCAACCTGCATCGATCAGCCGAGGAGGAAGCTCACGAGGTAATCGAGCACGAAGACACCGGCGGCGCTGGCGACGACGGTGGCGTTCACCGAGCGACCGACGCCGGGCGCGCCACCCTTGGTCGAGAGGCCGAAGTGGCAGCTCGCGAGGGCGATGACGAGCCCGAAGACGAAGCTCTTGAAGAGGCCGTTGGCGACGTCGCCGAAGCCGAGGAGGCCGCTCGTGATGCCGTGATAGAAGGCCACCGGCGAGACGGCGAGGAGCCCTTGACCGGTGTACGCCGCGCCGAAGAGCGCGAGCGCGTCGGCGTAGAGCGTCATCATGAAGAGCGTCGCCGTGATGGCGATGAACCTCGGCAAGACGAGGAACGAGATGGGGTCGATGGCGAGCGCGCGGAGCGCGTCCACCTGCTCGGTGACGACCATCGTGCCGAGCTCGGCGGTGTTGTTGGCGCCCACGCGCCCCGAGATCATGAGCGCGGTGAGGAGAGGCGCGATCTCGCGCAGCGTGCCGAAGCCCGCGCCCCACCCGAGGAGCCCCTGGGCGCCGTAGCGCTTCACGATGGGCGCCGCTTGGATGACCATGATCGCACCGGTGAAGAGCGCCGTGACCACCACGATGGGGAGCGATTTCACCGCCATCTTGTAGAGGTTTCGTTTCAGCTCGGCGCCGTCGATGCGCGGCGGGAAGAGGCGCGCCACGATCTTTCCGAACAGGACCCCCATGCCGCCGACGGTTTCGGCGATGCCGAGGAAGGCGCGCCCGGCGGCTTCGGCCGTGTTCACGAAGCGCGACGGCGCCACGGGAGGCGTGGCGGGCGAGGGCTTCGGTGGGGACAGCGCGGCCATGGGGCAGGGAAATTACTGCGTCGCGTCGTCGGTGGGAACGCCAAACGCCGCCGCCACCGCGTAGAGCTCGACGAGATCGACCAAGTAGACGAACACGAGGAGCCCCACGCCGAAGAAGAGCCCGGAGACGGTGCGGCGCGTTCGCCAGAAGTGCACCGGCAACGCCAAGGGCCCGAAGGCGACGACGGCGAGGGTGCGGCTCACCGGCGGCCACGCCCGTTCGAGCTGCTCCTTTGGGAGCCTTCGCTCGTCCCAAAGCACCACGGCGAAGGCGAGCACCGTGTTGGTCACGAGCGCGAGGACGAAGGAGACGAAGCTCGCCATGACCGTGCCTCGCGCGCGGCGCGCGCCGCGCTAGAGCGGCCCTTCGGTGAGCCCGTGCACGAATTGGCGCACGTACGGCTCGTGGCTCGATTTTGCCTCTTCGGTCGTGCCGTCGAACAGGAGCTTCCCGCGATAGAGCATCCCCACGCGGTCGGTCACGGTGAGCAAGCGATCGAGATCGCTCGACACCATGACCACCGTGGCGTTCGACGCGCGCTGCTCTTCTTTCAAGAGCTCGAAGATCTTCTGCGAGGTCACCGGATCGAGCCCCGCCGCCGGCTCGTCGTAGAGCACGATGGGCGCGCGCGTCACGGTGGCACGCGCCACGCCGACGCGCTTCTTTTGCCCGCCGGAGAGGCCGCCGGGGAGGCGGTCCTCGAAGCCGGGGAGCGCCACGCACTTGAGCCGCTCGGCGACGCGCGACGTCACTTCTTCTTCGGGGAGCGCGTACAGGCGGCGAAGAGGGAAGGCGATGTTCTCGAACACGCTCATGTGATCGAAGAGCGCGTTGTTCTGGAAGAGCATGCCGAGCTTCAGACGAAATTGCTGAAGGTCGAGCTCGGAGAGCGACGTGACCTCTTGCCCGTCGATGGTGATCGAGCCGGCGTCGGGGCGAAGAAGCCCCGCGAGCATCTTTAGCAGCACGCTCTTGCCCGCGGCGCCGGGGCCGATGAGGCCGTAGAGGCAGCCGGCGGGGACGTGCAAGTCGACGTGATCGAGCACGTTCGCGCCGCCGCGTCCGCGCGCCGCCATGGTGAGATCGCGAACCGAAATCACGCGGCCGGTCGCCCTCCGCGCGCGGGCTCTTGCGCGTCGAGCTCTTGGCGAAGCCGCGCCACGCGGGCGTAGGCGGCGAGGAGCGCCGCGGCGAGCGCCGCCACCACGACGATGAGCCCGGCGAGCGCGAGCTGCAGCGGGCGCACCGATCCGCGCGCCACCGCGAGCGGGCCGATGTGCGCGAGCTGGCTCGAGCCGCCTTGGGCCGGCGCCGGGCGCGAGACGGCGATGACGGCGACGTCGGCGGGGGCGAGCGAAGACACGCCGCCGGCGACGAGGCGTTGCACCGACTCGGTGGTGATGGGCTGCGTCGAGCCGCGGTAGGCGAGGAGCACGCTCGCTGTCGCCTTCGGCGCCGGGCCGTCGCGGAGCGGATCGGGGGCGGGGACGTTCAAGTGGACGCGCGCCGAGAGCACGCCGTCGATGCCGCCGAGGGAGCGCTCGAGCTCGCCGGAGATGCCGGCGACGTACTGCGCGTGCTCGGCGGCGGCGCTGGGGACGAGCGCCCCTTTTCCCGTCGCCTCGAGGAGCCCCGGCGGGCGCGGGCGCGGGAGCTCTTCGTCGCCGAGCGTGGAGAGCGCCTGGGACGCGTCGTCGCGGGCGACGAGGACGCGGAATTTCCCCTCCACGGCGGGATCGGCCTCCTTTTCGGCGTCGATGTTGGCGTGACCCAAGGCGACGACGACGCGGTTGGCGTCCTCCTCGTCGAGCCCGGCGGCGACGGGGCTCGTGCAGCCGACGGCGAAAGCCGCGACGAGAGAGAGGACGAGGGGCGACACCCAGGCCGGACGCATGCCACGAGGGGTACCCCACCTCCTCGCCGGGGAGAAGCCGTGTCCGCGCACTCGCCGGTTGCCTTGGCGAAAAACCGGTGCTACCCGTCGTTTTCGCGAGGGCTTCTCGCCTCGCACCTCGGTGGGACCGCGCGAAAGCGCGCTGGGGCCCCCGCTTCTTGCGGGGCAGCGCCTCACCGAGATTCCAAGAGCCCGCGCTGCGCTTTCGCAGCGTCCTCAAAGAGCCCCAGCCGAGCGCCATCGCGCGCGCTCTCTCCCCATCGCCCCACGGGCCCGTGTCGACCCCCTTCACAGAAGCGATCTCCACGCTCAACGACCGCGCGCTGCGCCGTCTGTTGGGCGCTCGCGCCTTCTTGCGCGGCTACGACTACGTGCGAAGGCGCGCCGTCGACGGCATCGAGGTCGCCGAAATCTCGGCGCGCGGGCAGGTCCGCGGGACCGAGCCGACCCCCTACGCCGTGCAGATCTCGGTGACCCCCGCGGGCTTCACCTCGACCTGCACCTGCCCCGCGTTCTCGAAAATCAATGGACACTGCAAACACGTCGCTGCGCTCCTCATCGCCGTTCGAGACCAAGTCCGCGGGACGCGACCTCCACGAGAAGAGCCGAGCGAGAACGGCTTCGGCGCCCAAGTCGTCGGCCACAGCGCCGGCGGAAGCTTCCACGCTTCGGGCGCCTACGAAGGGGAGGCGGGCATGAGCGGACGTCGTGGACGCCGCGGGCGTGCCCGCGCGCTGAAGCTCGCCGCGGCCACACGCGGCGGAGCACCGGCCCTCACCGGCGGCGGCTCGATGCGCGCGCCCGGCGTCGTCTCTACCGGCATCGACGCTTGGCTCCCCGAGCCGATGCCTCCGGTACCGAAGACCATCGAGTACCGCATTCAGGTGCGCCCCGGCTCGCTCACCGTCACGCTGCTCGATCCGAACGCGCGTACGCCGCTCTTGCCGAGCGCGCTCCTCGCCGCGCAAGGGCAGACCCCCACCGCCGATCGCGACGCCGTCCGCTTGCTCGCGCGCTTCGAGAACGAAGGCCCGCGCCGCGTCGGCATCGAGGTGCGCGGTGAAGACGCGAGCGACTTGCTCCCGCTGCTCCGCGGACGTCGCGTCATCGTCGAGCCGCAGATGATGGAGCTCCGCTTCGGCGACGAGCCCTTGCGCCCGCGGTTCGATCTCGACCTCAGCGCCGACGGCACGCAGGTGCAGGTGAAGTCCTCGTTCTTCCGCCCCGGCGATCCGCGAAAATTCACCGTCGCCCAAGGCGCGTGGTTCGAGGGGAGCCCGGGCTGGTACGTGGATCCGCAAGAAGGGGTCGCGCGCGAGATCGATCGACGCGTCTCGCCGGCGGCCATCCGGAGGCTCGTGCGCGCGCCGTTCATCCACGAGCCCATCGACGGGCTCCCCGCGCTCATCGCCCAGGGTTTGCCCAAGGTCGCCCTCGAAGTCGGCGCCGAGCTCCCCGAGCTCTCGCAGGTCGCCGACGTCGTCGATCTCGTCCCCACGTTCCGCATGCGCGCCGGCGGCTCGCTCACCGAGGCCCGCGTCTCGCTCCGCGCGGCCTACGAAGACGTGGAGATCGACGTCCGCGCCGACGGCATGACCCCGCCGGTCATCGTGAAGCCGGCCGATCCCGGCTCGTCCCAGAAGCGTGCAAAGTGCATTCGTTGCGACATCGCCGCGCAGCAAGACGCCGCGGGCAAGCTGCGTGACCTCGGCCTCGTCCCCGACGAGGACGGCAACGAGTTCTTGGCCCGCGGTGACGACGCCATCCAGTTCTGGACCGACGGCATCTCCCAGCTCCCCGAGGACTGGGATCTCTTCGTCCCCGACGATCTCGTCGACGTGCAGGTGCGCGGCCAAGCGCTGAGCGCCAACGCCCGCGTGTCGAGCGGCGTCGACTGGCTCTCGCTTCGTCTCTCCTTCGAGAGCGAAGGGGTCGCGGTCAGCCAAGAAGAGCTCGCGCGTTGCCTCGCCGAAGGCCGCAGGTACGTGCGCCTCGCCGACGGCTCCTTCGCGCGACTCGACGCGCAGCAGGTGAAGGACGTGCTCCTCCGCCAAGCCGAGATCCTCGCCACCGGCGGAGGGCAGGGGGGCAAGCTCCCGCTCTCGCAAGCCGGGCGCTTGCAGGAGCTCCTCGACAAGGTCGGCCGCGCGAACGTCTCCGACGGCGCGAAAGAGCTCTTTCACAAGCTCAAAGAGATCGACGAGATCAAGGGCGCGAAGAAGCCGCGCAACCTCAAGGCCTCGCTCCGCCCCTATCAGGAGCAGGGCTTTCAGTGGCTCGCGTTCCTCCACGAGATCGGATCGGGCGGCGTGCTCGCCGACGACATGGGTCTCGGCAAGACGGTGCAGACGCTCGCGCTGCTCTTGGCGGTGAAGAGCGCCGACGAGAAGGCCGAGTCGAAGCGTCCGTTCAAGGCGCTCATCGTGGCGCCCACCAGCGTGGTCAACAACTGGCTGCGCGAGATGGACAAGTTCGCCCCCTCGCTCAAGTACGCGCTGTGGCACGGGCAAGACCGCAAGGAACGCTCGGACGAGCTCGAGAAGGCGGACGTCGTCGTCACGAGCTACGCGCTCCTCCGCCGCGACGAAGAGCTCCTCGCCAAGCTCGATCTTCGCTACGCGATCTTGGACGAAGCGCAGCACATCAAGAACCCGCTCTCGGCCACGGCTCGCGCCGCCAAGCGGCTCAAGGCCGATCGTCGCCTCGCGCTCAGCGGCACGCCCATCGAAAATCGTCTCTCCGAGATCTGGAGCATCTTCGATTTCGTGAGCCCTGGGCTCCTGGGGCCGCTCGACAAGTTCGAGGAGCGCTACTCGCGCCCCATCGACGCCGGCGATCAGAAGGCGGCTTCGCGGCTCCGCGCCACGATCCACCCCTTCATCCTGCGCCGTACGAAGAGCGAGGTCGCGAAGGACCTCCCCGAGAAGATCGAGGCCGAGCAGTACTGCGACCTCACCGGCGAGCAGGGCGCGCTCTACGCGGCCGTGCTGAAAGAGGTCCGCGCGCAGGTCATGGGCGAGGTGGAGAAGAACGGCGTCGCCAAGAGCCAGATCCAAATTCTCGCCGGCCTCACCAAGCTCCGCCAAGCGGCGTGCGATCCGCGCCTCTTGAACCTGCCGCGCCAGTTCACCGACGAAGACTCGGGCAAGCTCGGCGCGCTCCGCGAGCTCATCGAGACCTGCCTCGAAGGCGGCCACCGCGTGCTCGTCTTCAGCCAGTTCGTGAGCATGCTCACGCTCATCCGCCGCGCGCTCGAGCACGACAAGGTCCCCTACGAGTACCTCGACGGTTCGACCAAAGATCGTCAGGCGCGCGTCGACAACTTCCAGAGCGAGTACGGCCCGCCGGTGTTCCTCATCTCGCTCAAGGCCGGCGGGAGCGGGCTCAACCTCACCGCCGCCGACACCGTCGTCCACTTCGATCCGTGGTGGAACCCCGCGGTGGAAGATCAGGCGACCGACCGCGCGCACCGCATCGGCCAGACCAGGGTCGTCACCACGTACCGGCTCATCGCCAAGGGGACGATCGAAGAGAAGATCCTCCAGCTCGGCGGCAAGAAGCGCGAGCTCGTCGGCGCGGTCTTGAGCGAGGACATCGGCGGCGCGAAGAAGCTCACGAAGACCGACCTCGAAGATCTCTTCAACGACTGATTCGACCGTTCCCATCGCTCGGGCGTTGCTCTACGCTCCGCGGCGATGGTCATCTGGCTCTCTAGCTCCACCATCGCGCGCCTGCGCGATCAACTGCGCACGCGCGGGGCTCGCCCCTCGGTCGCGCTCGACCCGTCGATCACGCTCGACCGCGCCGCCGCGGAGACGCTCATCGCCGAGTACAGCCCGCTCTGCGAGGCGATGTTCCTCATGATGTCGGCCGACGGCGACGTGAGCGCCGCAGAGCGCGACGTGCTCAAGGGGGCGCTCCGAAACCTCTCCGACGACACGCTCCGCTCGGTCCACATCGACGAGATGCTCGACCGCGCCGCCAAGGCCATCGCCGCCGACGGACGGGAGAAGCGCATGAACGAGGTCGTCCAAGCGCTCGACGGCGACGCGGCGCGCGCCGAGGTCGCCTTCGTCCTCGCCGCCGCCATCGCCTTCGCCGACAACGCAGTCGCCGACGAAGAGAACGAGACGCTCAACGCCTTCGCCGAGGGGCTCGGCATCGACGAAGAGCGCGCCAACGCGCTCCTCGATCAGGTCGAGCAAGATCTCGCGGCCGCGCCGAGCTGAGCCCAGCGGGCGCGAGGTCGTGAAGCGTCCCCCGCCGCGCGCCCTCCGCTCGCGGTAGAATTGGACGGCGTTGGTCCAAGAGCAACAAGAGTCGTTCCCCGACAGCATCGCGGGGTTTCGCATCCTCCGGCGGCTCGCCACCGGTGGGACGAGCGACGTGTTGCTCGCGGAGAGCACCGCGCCGCGCGGCGCCGAGCGCGTGGTCGTGCTCAAACTGCTCCTCGCTCGCTACAAGAACGACCCGAAGTTCGAGCGCATGTTCGCCCGCGAGGCCACCGCCTACGCGCGCTTGAACCACCCGTGCATCGTCAAGCTGTACGATTTTTTCTCCACCGACACGCGCCACGGCAGCGAGCTCGTGATGGTGCTCGAGTTCGTCGACGGCGTGCCTTTGAACCGCCTTCGCGCGTGGCTCGCCGGTCGCACCGAGGCGCTCGACGATCGCGCCGCCGTCTTCCTCGCCGCTTGCGTCTTCTCGGCGCTCGCCTCGGCGCACGCCGCGCCCGATCCCGACACTGGGGAGACCGCGCCGGTCATCCATCGCGACATCAACCCGTCGAACGTCCTTCTCCCGTGGGACGGCTACGTGAAGCTCACGGACTTCGGCATCGCCAAGGTCACCGGCGTCACCGGCGACACGAAGGTCGGTCGCATCAAAGGGACCTTCGGCTACATGGCGCCCGAGCAGGTCAAAGGCGAGACGACCTCCACGCGCACCGACGTCTACGCGGCCTCGCTCATGCTGTGGGAGCTCCTCGCGCGCCGTCGCGCCATTCAGCACCAGGCGCTCTCGGAGCTCGAGGCGCTCCGCGCGATGGCGCACCCGAGCCTCCCCTCGCTCGACGTGCTCCGTCCCGAGCTCCCCGCCGAGCTGCGCGCGCTCGTGGCGCGCGGGCTCGAGCCCGATCCGGCGCGCCGCGATCTCAGCGCGGACGAAGCGGCGAACGTGCTCGGGTCCATCGTGTCGGCCGAGGAGGGGCGTGCCGTGCTGGCGGCGACGCTCAATCGCCTTCGCGGAGGACGGGAGACGACCGACGACGGGCTGCCGCCATCGAGCTCGTACGCTCCCGCGACCGTCCCCGAGCCCCCGCTCTCCGAGAGCGACTTCGACACCAACGTGGCGCTCCTCCCGCACGGGATGAGCGACCCTGCGCAGCGCCCGCTCCCGCGTTTCCCCACCGAGCCCGACGCGGGCGAAGCGCCGCCGCCGCCGCGCGCGGCGCCACGCCCCCCGTCGCAGGCGCCGCGTCCGCCGTCCCAGGCGCCGCGCGCCCCGTCGCAACCGCCGCGCCCCGTGCAGCCTCCGAGGCCCCCCGCGGTCGCGCCGCGCCCGGCGCGGGGGGTGAGCGCGCGCACGCTCGCCTTCGGCGACAAGCTACCGATGGGGGGCGCGCCCGAGGCGGCGGCGCTCCCGGCCGTCCCCCCGGGACGCGTGCCGGAGCTCGTGGAGTCACGCCCCGAGCTGCCGCTCCACGTGGCGGAGGCGACGCCCGACACCGTGCCCCTCGCGCCGCCGGTGACGCTTCCGCTCCCGCCCCCCGTGCTGACCCCGGCTGTCCCGAAGACAGCGCCGATGGAACCCCCCATCGCCTCCGCGCCGGCGTACACGCCGCGCCCCGTCTCGCCCTTCGCGGCGACAGCCTTCGCCACGACGCATCCTTCGATGCAGGCCATCACCGCGCCTGCGGCCCCGCCTCCGGTGGCGCCGCCCGTCCAGGAGGCGCGCGCGCAGGCGCCCGCCGCCGCCGCGCCGGCCGACGAGCCGGGGCGCCCGCTTTGGTACGTGCCTGCGCCGGTGGCCCCGTCGATGCCGCCGCTCGAGCCTCCCCTGCAGGACAAGGGGGGCCGCCTGTGGGCGATCGGTGCGTTCGTCCTCGTGTTCGTGGTGGTGCTCGGCGCCGGCGCGTTCTTCCTTCTCCGGGGCCGGTCGAACGCAGGGGCCGAGCCCGCGGCCAGCGCCAGCGCGCCCGTCCCGCGGGTCGCCAGCGCGAGCGCGCGTCCGCCGCTCGCGGTCCCGAGTGTATTGGTTGCTCCCTCGGCGAGCGCCGCGGCCTCGCCGCTCGCCAGCGTCACGGCGCCGCCGATCGCTTCGGCCGCGCCCGAGGCTTCGGCGGCTCCTTCACCCTCGGCGGCGGCATCCGCTGCGCCGCCGCCGGTCGCCGCATCGAGCGGGGAGACCTGGGGACAGCTCCACGTCGGGAGCGCCGCCGCGGGCCACCGCGTCTTCCTCGACGGTCACGTGATCGGCGAAGGGCCGGGGACCTACCGCGCCAAGTGTGGCTCCCGCTCGCTCCGCATCGGCAGCAGCGGCAAGCTGCACGAGATCGACATCCCGTGTGGAGGCACCGCCCAGGCTCCTTAGTGCCCAGAGTCGCTACGGCGCGACGTCGGCGCAGCAGCGGAAGCCGGTCGAGTAGTCGTGGTACCCGAAGTCGTGCGCGGTCGTCTTGTACGAGCAGCCGTCGCCGTTCAGGTGCGTGTCGAGGTAGTAGCCGCCCTGGAACGTCCCGGTCGTGTCCGCCACCCACTCGTGGAGGTTCCCGACCATGTCGTAGACGCCGTAGCCGTTGGTGCAGCCCTCGTGCTCGCCCGACTTCGCCAGCGTCCCCGGGACCTGGTTCAGCGCCGGGTTGTTCATCTTCACCGGGCCCCACGCGACCGCGCGCTCCTCGTTGCCGAGGAAGCCGTAGACCGAGCCCATGGCGCTGCGGCCGTGGTCGTTGCAGCGGCCCGCTTCACGCTCCTGGCCGTAGCCGAACTTGGTCTCTTCCGGGCCCATGCAGGCCTTCCGCCACTCGGTCCCTCTGCAGAGGCGCTTGCCCGAGCGCGCGCAGGCCTCGCCAGCTTGGCGCCCGCTGATGTAGCCCTGGGGATACACGCCGGGGACGCTGATAGCGCGGACGAGGTGCCCTTCGACCGACTGGTACGGCGACCACGCGCGCTCTTCGCCGTTCGGGAGGATCTCGAGGAGCGTCGCCTCGTACTTGTCGACGCAGAAGCGGTCCCCGATGCTCGCCATGTCCGGCGGGCAGAGGCCGTTGCCGGCCATCGGACGATCCCCCTCGCGGAGCAGCTGCTCGAGCGGCGTCTCGGCCCCCGCGCGCGGCTTGCCGAACGCCAGGCCGCCTTGCAGACCGCTGATCGAAGCGAGGTTGCGCGCACCCAGCTCGGCTCCCGCACGCCCCTCTTTGGCGCCGGGGCGGGCGAGGCTCGATCGCATCGCGCTCAGCGCGGCGACCTCACCACGAGCCGCCTCGAGGGGATGGCCCCCCTTGGCGCAGCCCGCCACCAGAGCCACGCAGCCGAGAGCGGCCGCAACCAGAGCCAGGGCACGAGAACGAGGGAGAAACGTCAACAACCACCTCCCGTAGCGTCAGGCGCGTAATGCGCTACGCGACGGAAGAGTCCTAAAAGACGCCGGGGGACCTGAGAACCCCAAATCGACCCGCCGCGTAGAATAGGTGGCACCTTTTCGCACGCTTGCAGACAAGCAGATCTGCAGGACAAATTGGTGGAATCTTAGAATGTTGGACCTCCAAAGATGAGGTCGCCTCCCGGGATTCTCTTACAGTTTGGTTGAACCTTCGGGGACGTCCTCTACGGTTGAGCTGAGGTCGTTCAAGCGCCTCGCGGCGGGGCCGCCAACGCCACCGCCCGGCGAACCACCCGATCGAACATCGCCGGCGTGAGGCGACCCGTTTGGGTGTTCTGCTGGCTCACGTGGAAGCTCCCGACGAGCGGCGGCGTTCCCGGGAGGCGGAGCTCCGCGCCGTGGGCGAACGCAGGACGAGGCCGCGGCAGCGCCACGCCCGTTCGCGTGAAACGATCGAGCACCGCGTTCCAAGCGATGGCGCCGAGCGCGAGGAGGACCCGCGCGTTGGGCAAGGCGTCGAGCTCGCGATCGAGGAACACGCTGCAGCGCGCGAGCTCGTCGCGGGACGGGGCGTTGCCCGGCGGGGCGCAGCGCGCGGCGGCCACGATGAACACGTCCCTCAAGACGAGGCCGTCGTCGCGCCCCGTGCTCTCCGCCTGGCTCGCGAGCCCCGCGCGGTGGAGCGCGGCGTAGAGAAAATCCCCCGAGCGATCGCCGGTGAACATCCGACCCGTGCGGTTGGCGCCGTGGGCCCCCGGGGCGAGCCCCACGAGGACGATCCGCGCCGCCGGATCGCCGAACCCCGGCACGGGACGCCCCCAGTAGGTTTCGTCGCGGTACATCCGGCGCTTCTCGCGCGCGACCTCTTCGCGCCACGCCAAGAGCCGAGGGCAGGCGCGGCAGGCGACGATCTCGCGCGCCACAACCGGGAGGAGAGAGCTCTGCCGACTCACGGCGCGAGGAGATACCAGAGCGCGTGGTAAAAGAGCTCTTGGTGATCCACCGCGTCTACTGCGCTCCGGGGATGTTCGGCTTCGGGAAGCTCGGCTCCTACGACTACTTCGCGCACGTCGAGGAGGCCGTGGCCAAGCGGTTCCGCGCCGCCGGCTGCGAGGTGCACTCGTTCGTCGTCGATGTCCCGCCGACGGCGTCCATTCGCCGCCGCGCCGCCCGGCTCGCCGAGCTCGTGGCCCGCACCTCGGCAGACGACGACGGCCCGATCCATCTCCTCGGGCACTCGACGGGCGGGCTCGACGCGCGCCTCGTCGCATCGCCGAGCGCGACGCTCCCCATCGAGGCGGGGGCGCTCGACTGGCTCCCGCGCCTCCGCAGCGTGACGACGATGAACACGCCGCACTTCGGCACGCCGCTGGCGAGCTTCTTCACGACGGTGAGCGGGCAAAGGATGCTCTACGCCGTCAGCGCGTTGACCGTGCTCGCGCTGACCCTCGGCGCGCCGCCTCTCGCGGCTGCGAGCGCGCTCGTCGTGGCCATCGGGCGCATCGATCGCATGCTCGGCATCGAGCTCCAGGTGCTCGACCGCGCCACCGACGCGCTGCTCAAGGTCCTCGACGACACGCGGAGCCGCGAGGTGCGCGTCTACCTCGACCAGATCCGCGACGACCAAGGCTCGATCGTTCAGGTGACCCCCGAGGCGATGGACCTCTTCCAGGCCGGTGTCGAAAATCGCGACGGGGTCCTCTACCAGTCGACGGCGTCGATGGCGCCGCCGCCCAGCCCCGGCCAGTGGATGAAGGCGCTCGGGGGCGCGTGGAGCGTCATCTCCGCGCCGCTCTTCGCTTCACTTCACGGCATCACGTCGCGCTACGACGAGCGCTACCCTTGCGCGGCGCCGAACGCTGGTCCAGAAGCGGAGGCGAAGCTCGTGCGCGCGTTCGAGCGCTCGCCGGGGGCGCGCGCGAACGACGGCGTCGTGCCGCTGCGCTCGCAGCTCTGGGGGGAGCTCGCTTGGGTCGGACTCGCCGACCATCTCGACGTGCTCGGTCACTTCCGCGGGGACCGCAAGACGGGGGCGGCCGACAACGTCGATTGGCTCACCTCGGGCTCGGCGTTCGATAGCCGTGCCTTCGACGCGCTGATGGATGCCGTCACCGAGGGGATGCTGCGGGCGGCGTGACGAGCGAGGCGTAGATCTCGCCGTAGGCGCGGCACATCGCTTGGATCGAGCAGCGTGCCACCACGAAGTCGCGCGCCTTCTGCCCGAGCAAGACGAGGCGCGCACGATCCTGCGCCGCGTCGCGGATCCGCTTGGCCAGAGCGGCCGCGTCGTTGCCGCGCGCGAGGAGCCCGGTCACACCGTCCTCCACGATCTCGGGGACGCCGCCGACGGGGAACGCGACGACCGGGCGCCCCTGCGCCATCGCCTCCAAGTTGGCGATGCCGAGCCCCTCCGCGCGCGAGCTGCACAGCGCCGCGTGTGCGCGCGCCATCACCGGTCGCGGATCGTCGAGCCTCCCGTGGAAGCGCACGCGCGTGTCGACGCCGAGGCTGCGCGCGAGGCGCTCGAGCTCTTTGCGAATCGCCCCCTCGCCGACGACGTCGAGGCGCACGTCGGGGATCTGGGCGATGGCGCGGAGCGCGAGATCGACCCCCTTCCTGGGCTCGAGCCTGCCGACGAGCGCGAGGGTGAAGGGGCGCGCGTCGTCGGCCGGAGGCGCGAGCGCGAAGTGATCCGTGTCGACGCCGTTCCACACGACGCGGAGCTTGGACGCGGCCCACGGCGCGCGCCGGAGCGCGGCGCGGCGCACGTGCTCGCTGATCGCCACCGCCACGTCCACCCGCTGGAGCGACCAGCGCGAGAAGGGCCAGCAGCTCGGATCGTCGTAGACGCGCGTCGAGTGCTCGGTGCGGACGAGGCGTGCCTGTGTTCGGATGCCGGCGCGCGTGCCGAGGACCTGCGAGCCGAAGGTGTGAAGGTGGACGATCGCCGCGCGCTCTTCGCGAACGACACGACAGAGCCACGCCACGTCGCGATTCCCCAAAGAGCGCGCGAGGGTGGCGACGGGATTTTCGCGCACTCGCCCGCGATCGCGCACGCGGAGGCCGGCATGGGCGAAGGTGTCGGCGAGCGCTTCGTTGGGGGTGAAGAGCGCCACGCTGTGCGTGACGCCGCTCGCCTCGGGGCGGCTCGCCAGATCGCAGAGCATCTTTTCGGCGCCGCCGATCTCGCCGGCGACGACCACGTGGAGCACGTGCTTCAAGCCGGCCGCTCCGTGGTCTCGGCGTTCGGCGCCTGGAATTTCGCCTCTTCGCGCGCGCGACGGACTTTGCGCTCGAAGCGGACGAAGAAGACGACGGCGATCGCGAGCTGCACGCACGACGTCGAGAGCGCGATCCCTTCGAGCCCCATGATCTTGAGGAGCACCACGTTGAAGAACGCGTTGCACGTGGCGTTGAGCGCCCCCATCCCCAGCATGATGCCGCTGTTCTTCATCGCTACGTGCGCGCGCGCGAGGACCAAGAGGGCGCCGAAAGGGGCGAGCCCGACGAGGTGGTAGGGGAGCAAGTGGGCCATGCGCATCACGCCCCCCTCGTCCATCTGCCCGCGCAAGAAGACGAAGCGGAGGAGCGGCTCGCGCACGACGAACAGGAGCGCGCTCACCACCAGCATCACGAGCACCACGACGAGGAGCGCGCGGCGCACGGTGAACCGGAGGATCTCGAGGTCCTTCTTGGCGAAGTCGTCGGAGAGGTGCGAGAGGAGCACCGGGAGGAGGCTCGCTTGGAGGAGCGACGTCGGCAGCGACGAGACGTCCCCCGCGTACCTGAGGAGCGTCCCGCCTCCGACCACACCGGCGAGACCGGCCATCAGCTGATCGACCACCGGGTTGACGCGCGTGACCGCGCCGCCGCCCACCTCGGCGGCGATGAGCCGCGCGAAGCGAAGCACCGGCTCGGGGCGCTTCAGGGTGAGCGTCATGTGCATGTTGCACAGACCGAAGGCGATGCCCGCCAAGACCACGATGGCCACGCACTCGCCGGCGAGCGACGCGACGGGGATCGCCACCACGCCGAGCGACCCGCGCCCGAAGAAGATGAGCCCGATGGTGACGATCACCGCCAGCGAGCTCGCCAAGGGGTAGGCGAAGTAGCGGTGGTCGGCGTTCAAGACGGCGACGAAGAAGGTCTTCACCGAGAGAGCGACGAGGAACGCGCAGAAGGGGATCACCATGCGCGCCGAGAGCGCGAAGGCGGTGTCCTCGTAGTGAAAGCGAAACCACGCGAGGGCGAGCCCGCCGATGAGCACCGAGAGCCCGGAGCCCAGGACCAGCGTGTGCGCGAGGAGCGAGCCGAGCACCTTGGGGAGCTCGTCGCGCGAGGCGATCTTCACCTCGGCCAAGATGGGCACGAGCGCCGAGTCTTGGTACGCCGAGAAGACGAGCGAGCCGGCGAAGGCGAAGACCGCCCACGCGAAGTAGTAGACGTCGGTCGCGTCGGTGCGACCGAACCACGTCGCCAAGAGCAAGGGGAGGATCGCCTCGCCGCCGCGGAAGACGACCTGCGTCGGAAGGAGCAGGAGCGTCGTCTTGACGATGGAACGCCGCGGCGGCGCGAGAGGCGCGTCGGTCACACCGGCACCGTCACGCCAAGAGCTCGGGCACGTCGGAGAGCCCCACGCCGCGGATCCCTTCGGCCTTGGCGAAGGCGAGGAGCGTCTCGAGGCGGCCGAGGATGGCGCGCGCGTCGGACTCGCTCGCCGCGTAAGGGCTCGCGCCGGGGATGATCTCCACGTTGTGGAACATGGCGTTGAGGATCACCGGCCGATCGGGCGCCGTGCGTTGCGCGTCGGCGATCTCTTCTTTCGCCAGCTCGACGAGGTCTTTCCCGGTCCCCTTGGTGGGGCGGAGCCAGCGCGGCTCGACGTGCTTGCCCACGAGGGGGAGCTTCGAGAGCGCGCGCGGGCGGATCGTCACCGGAACTTCGAGCACGCGGCTCTGTCCGCGGCGCTTCGGATCCTTCGGGTTCGGACGATACGGCTGCGTGGGGGCGCCGACGAACGAGAGCCCGGGCGCGCCGTTCGACGACCAATCGAGGAACGGCGTGACGCTCGACTCCACCGTGTAGCCGAGCTCGTCGAGGATCTCGATCGAGCTCTCGCCGATGCCGAAGCGGCCGGCGCGAAACGAGGTCGGCTTTCGACCGAAGGCGCGGGCGAACGTGTCGGTCAGATAAGCGAGCTTCTTGGCCTCGACCTCGCGCGGGTAGTCGCGCTGGAAGACCTTCGTCACGTCGGGCTCGAAGGCGTCGGGCTCGGCGTACTCGCCGTGGAGGTGCGCGCCGAGCTCGTGATCCCCTTCGAGCGCCGCGAGCGTCGCCACGCTGGCCTCGTCGCGCAGCACCTCGGGGGAGAGGAGGTAGGTGGCCTTCTGGCCGTGACGACGGAAGAGCGGTTGGAGGCGCTCGGCGATGCCGTCCTTCACCCCGACGAAGGCCATCGGCTTCTGCGAGCGCCACGCCGGCCCCTTGTCGCACTCGCAGTCGATCGAGACGCAGAGGAAGACGCCGGCCATCGCGAGCGCTTATGTAGCGCTTTCGCCCGCCTAGAACCAGCGCGCGTGCTCGCGCACCAGGTGGATCCGCTCCTTGGCGAAGTCGAGCTTGAACTGCTCGATGGCGTGTCGCTTCGAGTCCGTATCGCCGTCCATGGGGACGCCGCCGAGGTCGAACGTGGCGCACCCTTCGTCGCGCGCCCAGCGAATGGCGGCCATCATGGTGGGGGCCATCTTGGAGAAGGTCTTGTTCGCGCCGGTGCTGGCGCCGAGCACGAAGACGGCGAGAGGACCGTGGCGGCTGGCGAAGAGGGCCGACACCGCTTCCCCCTCGTGCTCGCTGAGAAAGAACGCGCCGCGCGCCTTGCCCGCCTCCGGGAGCGCGCCGCCGGGGGCGACGATGGCGCGACCCAGCGTGTCGAACCACACGTCGGGCTTCATCGTGTGCCCCTGCGCGCTCATCAGCTCGGCGTAGAGGCGGCGGAGGACAGGCAGGTCCTTCGCGTCGCCGCGGCGCGTGGTGACGCCGGCCTTCTCCGCTTGGCGGAGCTTTCGTCGCAAGGACTCGCGCTCCTTGCCGCCGAGGATCTCGGCGTCGGTCTTGCCGCCGATGTCGAGGCGTAGGGTGACGACGTGGGCGCCGTCGAGCTCCTGAACCGAGCGAAAGCGGACGGTGCCGAGGTCCTTTTCGACCTCGCGCGCGTCCTCGCCCGCCCAATAGGGCATCACGCTGAGACGTCCCACGCCGCGGAGGCGCAGCGCATGGGCCAGGGCCCGCGCCAGCCGCGCGACCTCCCCGGGGGTCCGCGCGACCGGGCCGCGTTCGACGATGGCCACCGGCGCCGGGATCCCCGAGACGCGCGGCCGAAGGACCAAGGCGGCCCCGACGACCTCTCCGCGCTCGCGGGCGAGGGCAAAATGCGGGACGAGCCTCCGCCCGGCCACCGCGACCTCGGCCCACGCGCGGGTCTGCGCGTAGTGGCCCCCCGCTGCGGCGTCGACGAACGCGTCGTAGGCGTCGGCTTCCGCCCCTTCGAGCGACTCTTTGTAGAGAACTTCCAAGGCCGTGCGATGGTATACGCGAACGAAGGCGCGTGCTCCACGCTCCGCCCGATCATCTTCCCCCCACACTCCGCTTAGCAACACATGTCCCTGGATCCTCGGCGCCAGAGCGAGCCCCCCATGTCGCGGGAGGCTCTACCGGGAGCCATCGCCCCCACGCGCAAGGTGCGCGTCCTCTTCGTCAACGACACCGCGCGCAACGGCGGGCCTGGGCGGAGCCTCTTTTACATCCTCAAGTTCCTCGACCCCGACGTGGTGCATCGCGCTGTGGTGCTCCCGCGCGAGGGGGTCATCAGCGAGCTCTTGAGCGGTGGTGAAAAGGGGAGCGGCAGCGTGGTCGACGATCTGCTCTTCGAGCCGAACCTCGTGGAGAACCCGGTCGAGCCGTGGGGACGCGCCATGGTGCGCGAAGACTTCGACGCGCCGCTCCCGCTCCGTGGCGCGCGCCTCGTGGGGAACGTCGCCAAGGGGGGCTTGGCCATCGCGCGCCTCACGCAGGTGATCAAGCGCGGTCGCTACGACCTCATTTACTGCAACGGCACGAACGCCGATTTCGCCGGCGGCGCGCTCGCCTGGTCGAGCAAGGTCCCGGCGCTCTGGCACGTCCGCTACACGTCGGTGCCGGGCGCGCTCCGCAAGGTGCACGACAACCTCGCCGCGAGCCGTGGCGTGCGGCGGATCGTGTGCGTCTCGCGCGCGGCGGCGGGGCTCTTCCCGCACTGCCCGGAGAAGGTCACCGTCATCCACAACGCGCTCGACATCGCCGAGTTCGCGCCGAAGGCCGTCACTCCGACCCTCCGCGCCGAGCTCGGCGTGGGCAAAGACACCGTCATCTTCGGAAGCCAAGGGCGCATCCTTCGCCGCAAGGGCTACGTCGAGATGGTCGAGGCGGCGAAGCTCGCGCTCGATCGCATGACCGAATCGGAGCGCGACAAATGCCGCTTCGTGGTGCTCGGCGACACGCCGGAGGATCTCCGCCCCGATCACCTCGCCGAGTGTCGTGAGCTCGCGCGAAAGCTCGGCATCGAGAAGCGCTTCCACTTCCTCGGCTTCCGCGTCGACGTGAAGCCCTCGGTCGCCGACTTCGACGTCGCCGTCGTCCCCAGCGTCTACCCCGATCCGCTCCCCCGCGCGGTGATCGAATCCATGGCGCTCGGCAAGCCGGTCGTCGCCTTCGACGTGGGCGGCGTGGCGGAGATGTTGGCCGACGGAGAGACCGGCGCGCTCGTCCGCGGGACCCCGCCCGACGTGCCCGGGCTCGCCGCCGAATTCGTGCGCTATGCACGCGACGCCGCGCTCCGCGCCCGCCAGGGGGAGAAGGCCCGCGCGCGCATCGAGCGCGCCTTCGACGCGGCGACGCAAGCGAAGCGGATCCAGGACGAGATCGTGCTGGCCTCGGGGCTGGCGAAGAGCGCGGGGATGGCATGAGCGAAGCGCCGACCCACGCCGGCCGCGGTCGCCGCCTCCTCGAGCTCATCGTCGGCGCCATCGTCGACGTCGCCGGTCGCCGTCCGCTCGTCGTCCTCTTGTGCGCCTTCGTGGCGGTCGTCGGCAGCTGGTCGTACGCCGCGAAGCTCGAGCTCCGCTCCGACTTCCTCGAGCTTCTCCCTCGCGACAGTCCCGGCTTCAAGGCGTTCGAGCACCAGCTCGGCCGCGTGGGGGGCGGCGCCTCGCTCCTCGTCATCGTCGAGTCGCCCGACCGGAAGGCGAACGAGCGCTTCATCGACGACATCTCCGCCAAGCTCCAAGCCAAGGTCGAGGCGCGAAAGCAGTGCGTCGCCGCGTGCAAGGACGACGCGTGCCGCGCGGCGTGTGGGCCGGATCTGATCTCGTACCTGGAGACGGGGACGAAAGACGTCCGCAAGTTCTTCCAAGACCACAAGTGGCTCTACGCCGATCAGAAGGATCTCGAGGACGCCGACGCCACGCTCGATCGGCAGATCGCCATCCAGAGCGGGCTCGTCTCGAACCTCGACGACGACGACGACGAAGCCCCGAAGCCCGCGCCGAGCGCTGCCCCAGCGCCGCCCGCTCCGCCGAAGGACGCCGCGCCGCAGGCTCCGAACGCGCCCGGGGTGCAAGGGGCGCCGGCGCCGCCGGCCACTGCCGCTCCTCCCGCCGTGCCGGAGAAGAAGGCCGCGCTCGGCATGGACGAGTACCGCGATCGCTGGGAAGCGAAGGCGAAGAAGAGCGACGACTTCCCCACCGGCTACTTCGCCACCGAAGACGGCCACGATCTCGGCATCCGCATCATCTCCACGACGACGGGCATGGGCGACCGGAGCGGCGACGCGCTCCTCGCCACCGTGCGCGACGTGGTGAACGACCTCAAGCCGGCGAGCTACGAGCCGACGATGCAGGTCGGCTACGCCGGCGACATCCCCAACGCGATCGAAGAGAAGGACTCGCTCGTCAGCGACGCCGCGTGGGCTACCGGCATCGCCTTCATCCTCATCCTCGGCGGCGTGGTCTTCTTCTTCCGCTCGCCTTGGTCGCTCATCGTCATCGCCGCCCCGGCGTTCATCGGCGTCGGCTTCGCCTACGCGTTCGCCGAGGCGACCTTCGGCTACGTGAACACGTCGGGGGCGTTCCTCGGCGCCATCATCCTGGGGAACGGCATCAACTACCCCATCGTGCTCCTCTCGCGGTACCGCGAGTTCCGCGCGCGCGGGCAAGCGCCGGCCGAGGCGCGACGTGACGCCGTCTTCAACGCCTTCCGCGCCGAGCTCGTGGGCGCGCTCGTCGGCGGCATCGCCTACGGCTCGCTCGTCATCACGCGCTTCCGCGGCTTCAACCAGTTCGGGATGATCGGCTTCGTGGGGATGCTCTTCGTGTGGCTCTCCATGATCCCCACGGTGCCGGCGCTCATCGTCGTCATCGAGTGGATCCAAGACCACCTCCCGACGTGGCTCCGCGATCCGCCGCCGCGCCTCGACAAGGACGGCTCGCGCGGGCCTTTGACGAAGCTCATCGCCCAGGTCACCGAGCGCGCGCCGATGGCGTTCCTCGGCATCGCCACCGTGCTCTGCGTCGTGACCGCGTGGAAGCTCCCGGGCTACCTCCACGATCCTTGGGAGTACAACTTCGACCACCTGGGCTCGCGCGGCTCGAAGGTGTCGGGCGCGGGGATCTGGTCGAACAAGGCGGAGAAGGTCTTCGGCGGCAAGATGAACATCGCCGGCGCGCTCATGCTCGCCGACTCGCCGGAGCAGGTGCCGCTCGTCAAGCAAGCCATCTTGGACAACGACGCGCGCGATCCCGAAGGTCAGCTCGTCGCTCAAGTGGCGACGGTGGCCGACTTGCTCCCGGGCTCGCCCGCCGAGCAAAAGGCCAAGCTCGCGGTGCTCGACAGGATCCGCGATCGCCTCACCCCCGGCGTGCTCGAGCGCATGGATCCGGCGGAGCGAAAGCGCGTCGAAGAGATCCGCCCGCCCGAAGACCTGACCGCGCTCGTGCCCAAGGATCTGCCGGCGCTCCTCCGCCGCCGCTTCGAGGAGAACAACGGCACGGTCGGCACCGTGTTCTATGTAAAGTACAAGAACGACGTGTCGCTGTCGGACGGGCGCAACATGCTGCGCATCGCCAAGACCACCGACAACGTGAAGCTCGCCGACGGCACGATCGTGCAGACCGCGAGCCGCTCGACGATCTTCGCCGAGATGATCAAGTCGATGGAGCGTGACGGGCCGCTCGCGAGCTTCGCTTCGTTCGCCGCCGTGCTCGTCGTCGTCATCCTCGCCACGGCGAGCCTGCGCGGCGCCGTGGTCGTCATCGTCTCTCTGCTCATGGGCGTCCTCTGGACCGTGGGCGGCGCGGCGCTCGTCGACATGAAGCTGAACTTTCTCAACTTCATCGCGCTCCCCATCACCTTCGGCATCGGCTGCGAGTATCCGTTCAACGTCTTCGATCGCTCGCGCCTGCTCGGCGGAGACATCACCTCCGCGGTGAAGCGGAGCGGCGGCGCCGTGGCGCTCTGCAGCTACACAACGACCATCGGCTACAGCTCGCTCCTCTTCGCCGACAACCAAGCGCTGCAGTCGTTCGGCCACTTGGCGATGAGCGGAGAGATCGCCTGCCTCGCCGGCGCGCTCCTCGTCCTGCCGTCGCTCCTCCACGTGTGGCGGAAGAAGCCCGCGCCGACCGCGTGAGAGCGTCGCGCCTGCGAGCGCGCACGCACTGGCCGGCGCCCCGAGTGCCTACGCAGTGAGGAGATCTTCGCCGCGCGCGACGAGATCGCCCGAGGCCCACGCGAGGAGCGAGCGCACCTCGGCGCGGAGGAGCGCGTAGCGCATGTCGGCCGGGTGGATGGCGACGCGGGCGGGGAAGACGTGGCGCGCCGGACGCGCCAGGCGGCAGTAGGCGACGCTCGAGATGAGACGGGAAGGGGTGCGGCTCGCGTAGTTCAAGACCACGCTGGCCCGCTCGCGCCCCGCGCTCGGATCGTAGACGGCGGTGTGGTCCTCGGTGAATCGGTAGCCGCGCGTCGCGAGGAGCGGGAGCACCCACTTCGGCATCGACCACGCGGGCGCCACGAACCCGTCGATGCGGAGCCCCGCGTCGGTTAGCACGCGCGCCCCTTCGTCGAGGCGCGCCTCGGCCTCGCGCATGCCCACGTCGCTGAACTCGGCCTCGCCGGCGGAGACGATGCGTTGTGCGAACCATCGCCCGAAGCCGCGCGGCTTGCCCTCGTTCGTCACGCGGCGCGGACCGAGACCTGCGCGGTGGAAGAAGCCGTGAAGATAAATCTCGTGGCCTCGCGCTTGGAGATCGCGCAGACGCGCGGCGAACGCCGGCGCGGCCGAGAGCGGCGCGTGACCGTGAAAATTCGGCACCACGAGGAGCGCCGGCTTCGTCCCCGCGGCCTCGCAGTACTCGAGGGCGAGCTCCACCTCCGGTTCGAAGGCGGGGGTCACGTCGTGAATCGAGACATGCACCGGCATGGGAGGGGCCCTTCTAGCGCGCCCTCGGGGCCGAGGGTAGGCGGGGAGATCAGCTCGGTGTCCGCCCCGCCTCGGCGAGGAGGCTCGCATAGCGCGCGTAGAGCGCCACGAAGTGGTCGCGCTCCGAGGGGACGCGCGCGGCGGCTTCGGCGGCGGACGCGCGGAGCCCGGCGGGGCCCTGCGCCAGACGATCGAGGAGGCGCGCCGTGGCTTCGGCGCACGCGTCGACGTCGAGCGCGCGATAGACCTCGGCGCTCGCCGAGCCGATCCCCTGCTCGGCGGCGCCCCCCTCGTCCGGCACGACGAGGGGGAGCCCCGAGGCCACGGCTTCGGCGATCCCGAGGCCGAAGGTCTCGTAGGGGCAGCCGTGGAGGAGCGCGTCGGCGCTGGCCATGGTGGCGGCGAGCTTGTGGCGGTCGCGCTCGAAGCCGAGGAAGGTCACGTCGTCCCGCCCGGCCACGCGCTGCTGCATGCGCTCACGCTCGGGGCCGTCGCCGAGCACGACGAGCGTCGCCTCGCGGCGCTCGCGAAGCCGCAGGAACGCGTCGAGGACCACGTCCCAGCGCTTCTCCACCGCAAAGCGCCCGATGGCGAGCAGGAGCGGCCCCGGGCGCCCGGCGAGGAGCTCGCGCCGTGTGGCCTCGCTCCGCGCGCTCGGCGTGAAGAGCTCCTTGTCGACGCCGAAGGGGAGGTGGACGAGGCGAGGGACGTCGTGGGAGGCGAGCTTCTCGAGCTGCCACCGCGAGGCGACGAACGTGGCCGCGCAGCCGCGGGCGATGGTGCGGACCCACGCCCAGAGCGGCTCGACGAGGGCGTCGGCGCCGCGGGGGCCGACCTTCCGCTCGATGCCGCCGCGGAGGTAGGTGTCGATGAAGTCGGCGTGCCAGACGAAGGTCCGGACCCCGTAGGCGCGCCGCGGGACCGCCAGGGCGCTCACCGCGGCGACGTAGGGCGAGTGAATCTCGAGCACATCCGGGTGCGCCTCGATGACCGCCCGCCGGACTTTGTCGACCCGCCAGAGCAAGTGGTAGGTCGGATCGTACGGGAGAGGTGGCCCACCTACATGTCGTATGGTAGACGTTCCGGATCCTGCTTGCAGCGGAAGCGGGTCGGCGCCGTCCAACTGCGCGTTGGCCGGGCCCGGGGCGATGACGATGTGGTCATGGCCCAGCTGGCACGAAACGTGACCCTTCTGAGAGAGATGGCTTCGAACCCCGCCTCCCCTTACCGAGTAGAATTCCGTGACGTCGACGACCTTCACGGGAGCCCCCGCGCGGCCGCCGGGGCCGAGGTCGTCGCCCTTCGTCCTTGGACCAACGCTGCGAAACCGCAAAGCTTTTTGGCGAGCGAAGAGCTCCCCTTCGCGGCGCTGGCGGCTCGGCACGGTCGCCCTCTGCGGGTCGCGATCCTCAGCGATTTCACGCGCATCCCCTACGCCAACGGTGCAGCGTTCCAGACACGGTTCTTGTATCAGGAATTGCGACGGTGTGGTCACGAAGTCACAGTCATCGGCCCCCGTGACCCCGACGCAACACCGGATGAGCTGGCCCCCGGAACCATCGAGCTCCCCAGCGTCCCCCTGAAGACGTACCCCGGGGTCCACATCCCGCTCCCCTTGGAGAAGTGGGTCTACGACGCCAGCCGTTGGGACTTCGACATCATCTTCGCCCAGACCACCTCGCTCCTCGTCGAGTTCGGGATCTGGCTCCGCCGCATGAAGGGGATCCCGCTCCTCTGCGTGAACACGACGCACCTCGCGGCTGCCTACGACGTGCTGCTCCCCGAGAGCATCTCCAAGATCGAAGCGGTCCACGCCGGCCTCGAGATCATGTTCCGCCGCCCGTACGAGGAGCTCTTCGCCAAGATCTACAACGACAGCGACGGCCTCGTGGTGCTCAGCGAAGGGCTCCGGCGGTACTGGCGTGAGCGCGGCGTCACCGCGCCCATCCACGTCATCCCGCGCGCCGTCCAGCCGGACAACTTCGATCGCCCGCTCGGCGCCGACCCGTACGTGCGCCTCCTCGGCGAGAAGGGGAGCAAGGGGGCGCGCCTCCTCTGCGCCGGTCGCCACACGCGGGAGAAGTCGCAAGACCGCTTGATCCGCATCTTCGCCGAGCACATCGCGCCGCACGATCCCGACGTCACCCTCACGCTCATCGGCGAAGGGCCCGACAGCGCGTTCTACAAGCGCGTGGCCAAGGATCTCGGCGTCGAAGACCGCGTCATCTTCCCGGGCGAAGTGCCGTTCTCGACGATGGCCGACTACTACGCCTACGCCGACGTCTTCGTGCACGCCTCGGTCAGCGAGACGTACGGCAACGTCATGGGCGAAGCGCTCTGGTGCGGCACGCCGACGGTGGCCTTCGCCGACGGCATGGGCGTCAGCTCGCAAATCCAAGACGGCGTGAACGGCGTCCTCCTCGCTCCCGGCGGTCGCGACGGCGGCGGCCCGGAGGCGGATCTCGCCTTCGGTCGCGCGGTGCTCGCGCTCCTCGAGGATCCGCAGCGTCGCGCGCGCCTCGGACAGATGGCGTCGAAGACGGCGCGCGAGCGGGCGCATCCCAACATGGTGCAAGCGAAGCTCGCCGACGCCTTCACCCATGCGCAGGAGCACGCCGCGGCGTGCGGCCTTCGTCCGGCGGTGGCGCGCCCGCTGCCCTTCCGCTGGTACACGACCTTCAAGTACTTCCGCCCGTGGACCACGCTGATGGGCGGCATCTACTTGTTCGGCCACCTTCGCCCGGCGAAGGGCGAGTCGCGCGCGAAGATGCACCCGCAGATCGGGCACTGACAGCCGCTTCGGGGTCTGCGGCGTCGGCGCGTCTCCACGAAGGAGACGCGCGCGGCGTCAGCGCATGAAGAAGGCGACGACCGCGGCGAGCTCCTCGCGCTTGGCCACGAGGAGCACGTCCATGCCGCCTTCCAGCGTCGACGCGCCGCGCGGCGCCTCCATCGCGCCGTTCTCGAAGAGCCCGGCGAGCACGCACGAAGGGGGGAAATCCTTGTCTCCGGCGAGCTCGCTCACCGTGCGTCCGGCCACCTTGGCGTCGTCGGGGAGGCGCAGCTCGAAGACCACGGTGCGCCCGCCGCCGAGCACCATCGAGTGCCGCACCGGCTCGTGCTCGATCGACGTGGCGAACGCCCCGACGAGGACGTCGGTCTCCGAGAGCACGCGGTTCACGCCGGCCTTCTCGTAGATCTCGCGGTACGCCGGATCGCGCATGCGCACCATCACGCGCCGCGCGCCACTCACGCGCGCGAGGAGCGCGACGGCCAGGTTGTCGGCGTCGCGGTGGAGCATGGCCACGACCACGTCGGCTTTGCCCGCCTCGGCCGCGCGTACCAGCGAAGCGTCGGTCGCGTCGCCGGTGAGCGCGACGATGCCGTGCTCCTCCGAGGCGCGCAGAGCGACGGCGCCGTCGATGTCCACGATGGTGACGGCGTGCCCGAGCCCGCGAAGATGCACCGCGACCCCCAGGCCGCCTCGACCCGCTCCAGCGATGAGGACGCGCATCCCTCTCTTTTAGCCGACCCGCCGCCGCGTCGTTCAATCGTCGTGCGTCGGGTTGCCTTGGAGGAGCTTGCCGTCGATCGCGGCCGCTTCTTCCTCTGCGATCTCGGTCCCCACGAGCCCGCGGCGCGCGGCGTCGAGCACCGCCGCCTTCTGCGCGTAGAGGACGGCGATGTCCACCGGCCCGAGCCCGCCCGCGGCGGGGCTCGCGCGAAGCACGAGCTCGGCGGCGATGACCTCGCGCTGCAAGGTGGCGCGGCGCTCGGCGTGCTCCATGCGCGGGAGGATCCCGGCCGCCAAGAGATCGTCGAGCTCTGCTTGCCCACGTCGCGCCGCCACGAGGCGTGCGCGTGCGCGTTCGAGCCCTTCGTCGGCCGGCGCGAGCGTCACGCCGAGTGCCACGAGGATGCGTCCGAAGGGGAGCGCTTGGGTGACGAGCGTCACGAAGGTCACGCCGAAGACGATGCTCAAGATCCGCTCGCGGAAGGGGAGCTCGGTGGGGAGCGCGAGCGCGGCGGCCATCGAGAGCGCCCCCTTCACGTTCCCCACGACCATCACGTGCTTCCAGCGAAGCGGGAGGGGGCCGCCCATGTGCAGCGGCGGCCCGAGCCCTCCGTAGACAGCCACGGCGCGACCGACGTGGAGCGCGAGCACCGCGAGCCCGATCGACGGCGCTTCGGCGAGGAGCGAGCGCGCGTCGATCTGCATGCCCACGAGGAGAAAGAGGATGACGTTGAGGCAGAAGCCGGTGGTCTCCCAAAAACCTTGGAGCGCGAGCACGCGCGCCGGCTCGAGCGCGCTCCGCGCCTCACGACCGACGGCGAGGCCGGCGACGACGACGGCGATGACCGGCGACGCGTGCACGCGCTCGGCGAGGAGCGACGTGGCCAAGACGAGGACGATCGAGGCCAAAATCGCGGTCAAATGGTCGGGCGTGCGGCGAAGGACGAGCGCCCCCACCGCGCCGAAGCCCACGCCCACCGCCACGCCGCCCAGCATGGCGAGCACGAGCTCGCGCACGCTCGCTTGGAGGTCGAAGCGCCCGCTCGCCACGATGCCGGTGGTCACGCTCACGAGCACGAGCGCGGTGCCGTCGTTGAAGAGGCTCTCGCCCTCCATGATCGCCGCGAGGCGCGAGGGGACGCGCACGCTGCGGAACGCGAGGAGCACGCTCACCGTGTCGGTGATGGCGAGCAGCGCGCCGAGGAGCAGCGCGGCGGAGAACGGGAGACCGAGCCCTTTGGCGGCGACCCCCGCGGTCCCGAGGAGCGAGATGGCGACCCCGGGGATCGCCAGCGCCAAAATTGGCCGGCTCGCGCGCCGAAGCGCGCCGGCGTCGGCCATCAGCGCTCCTTCGAACACGAGGAGCGGCAGAAACACCACGAGCACCACTTCCGGATCCATGGGCGCGTGGGGGAGGACGTCGGCGAAGACGAGCAAGAGGCCGACGACGACCAGCGCCACGTTGTAGGCGATGTTCGCGCGCTTCGCGGCGATGGCCACCACCGCGCCCACCGCGAGGACGAGGAGCAGGCTCTCGAGGTGCTCGCGCATGCGTCGAGGTGTCCGCGCGCCGGCGGCTAGAGCGTCGCGCGGTGGTAGAGCCACCACCCGCCGCGGTGATCGGCGAGGTACAGGCGGCTCGGCGTGCTCGGCGCTGCGGCTTCAGGACGCGTGCGAATGAGGACCCAGTCCCAGTCGTCGAGCTTGTACGCCGGCCAGTCGATGTAGCGCAGATCGCTCTCGCTGTAGCTCGAAGGCAGGTGAAGGGCAGGGTTCTCCGGCGTCGGGTAGAGCGCGGAGCCCTGGTGGAACCACACGTCGCTCACGACGATGGGCCGCTCGGCCAGGACGAGCTTGTCGTAGTGGATGAAGGGGTGCGCGGTGAAGACGTCGCTGTTCGGATCGAGCGGCAGGTTCAGGAGGCGCGCTTCGCCGGGAACATGCGCGAGCACTTCGCGGTAACCGCGGGCCTCGGCCTGAAAGCGCCGCGAGGCCACGAGGAGGAGCGCGACCATCGTGGTCGCCAGCACCGGCGCGCCCTTGTCGAGGAGCGTTCGTGTCACGCGACCGAGCGCCTCGCGCTGCATCGCCAGGAGCGCGAGAAAGAGCGCGATGGGGACGAGCCGGCCGTCGACGAAGCCGAACCACCCGATGGCGTGCGGGAGCGCGAGGAACACCACGGTGATGACGGCGGCGCCGGCGAGGAGCGCGCGCGTGTGCTTCAGGGAGTCTTCCCGAGCGCTCGAGGAAGGGGTCGATGCGGCGCCGCTCCGGGCGCGGAGATCGCGCACGGTGAGGAACGTGCCGGCGAAGACGAGGCCCCACAGCGCGACGCCGACCAAGACGTCGATCCCCGAGCGCGTCATGAGCGTGGGGGTGATGAGGAGCGAGAGCTTGTCCGAGGGCCCCTGGAAGCGCGGCTCGAGCGTGCCGAGGTTCACCGCGACGGATCCCGGCGGGGTGGAGGCGCCGCGCTCGATCCACGCGACCCACGCTGCGAGGAGCACCGCGGGGACGAGGGCGCGGAGGCGTACGAGCCGCCGCAGACGATCGCCGGTGACGATCGCCGCCACGCCGGCCAGCATGAGGAACAGAACGAACGCGTGCCCGTGCGCCACGAAGACGAGCGGCGCAAAGCAGAGAACGGCGAGCTCTTCTTTGCGCGCGCGCTCCCCGCGATCGGCGCGGACGAGGAGCTCGAGCCACAGCGTCAGGCCGACGAGCATGATGGCGACGCCGAGCAGGTAGCTTGCGAAGCCGAGGAGCGTCATCAAGCCGAACGAGAGCGTGACGCCGAGAAATCCCGCGGTCGGGCTCACGTCACCGTGGAGGCGTCGACGCGCGAAGAGCAGCGCCCCGGGCGTGGCGAGCACGGGGAACGTCGCGAGCGCGCGGACGGCGGCGTCGGGCCCGAAGACGCGCACGAGCCCTTCGCCCAAAAAGCGGAAGAGCGAGTACGGCCCGATGTGAGGAGCCAGCACGAAGAACCGCTGCTCGAAGGGGGAGCCGCCGAAGCGGTGGCGCATCGCGATGAGCCCTTCGTGCGCCGGCAAATCTTGAAACGGGAGCGCGTCGAACAGCCAGAAGACGAGCACCGCACCGACGATGAGCGCGCTCAAGCCGACCCACGCGAGGAAGCTCCCGGACCCTTCGATGGCGGTCGAGACCGGCGCGGACGGGGCGCCCAGCGCGTCGTCTCCGGCCCCCGGTTCGAAGGCTCCGCTCCCCGTCCCGGAGGGCGAGGGTACAGTGTGGGGGGCGCGCAACGTCATGACCTGCCCAAAAGCCTGGCGCAGTCTACTCTTCGGGTCCACGACGGCGCCAGGGCCGTGATATTGAGCCCGTTCGTATGGTTTCGGGCTCTCCCCCAGCGGGCGCAGGCGAGGGGCCCGGGAGCCTTCGGGGCGGAGGCGCGCGTCGTGTCCCAGGCGGCGTAGGCGGCCAAATCGCCAGACTTTTTCGCTGGCTCGTCACGACCCCGCTCGGCCGCCTGCTTCTGCTGCTGGCGCTCGTGCGCCTCATCGGGCTCGGGTGGGGGCTCCCTTCGACCGACGGCTGGGACAACGACGGCGTCGCCCCGCGCGATTTTCTCGCCGGCCTGGTGGAGACCTTCTCCCCCGGGCACTTCTACACGTACCCGCCGGTGCACCTCGTGGTGCTGGGGCTCCTCACGCTGCCGGTGACGCTCGTCGCGCTGCTTCGCGCGCCTTCGCTCGCGCCGCCGGACATCATCTCCGAGATCCTGAAGCCCGGGTACATGACCCCGATCGCGTACGTGGCGCGCGCCACGACGCTCGTCATGTCGCTCGGCATCGCCTACGCGATGGCGAAGATCACCGAAGAGATCGTCCTGGCGTGGCGCGCCGTACCCTCCGCCGGTACGAGCTCCGCCACCGCCCCCACCAGCGCGCACGAGGCCGAGCGGCAGGCGAGGGGACGACGCGCCGCTCTCCGCGCCGGGCTCTTCGCTGCGGCGACGACCGGCGTGAACGGGCCGCTCACCTACTACGCGCACACCTCGAACCTCGACGTGCCGTACCTCTTTTGGACGAGCCTCGCGCTCCTCGCCCTCGTTCGCGCCGTGGCGCGCGTCGAGCCGCGTCGCTTCCGCGCGTGCGCTGTCTACGCCGTCCTCGCCGTCGGGACGAAGGATCAAGCGTACGGCGTGCTCCTCCTCGGCGTGCCGCTCACGCTCGTCACGTGGCTCCTCGTCGATCGCGAAGCGCGCGCGCGCGTGGGCGAGCTCGCTTCTCAGGCAGGCCGCGCGCTCCTCTTCGGCGCTGGGCTCTTCCTCGTCACCGACGCGATCGTGCTGAACCCCACCGGCTTCCGCGCGCGGCTCCACTTCCTCACCGGGAGCGCGAGCCAAGACTTCGCGCACTACTCGGCGGATTGGACGGGCCGGTGGGACGTGCTCGTCGACACCTTCCGCGCGTTCGACCGCTACTACCCGCTCTTTTTCGCGGGTCTCGTGGTGCTTGGGCTCGTGCTGGTCCTCGCGAAAGCGCGCTCGTCACCCCGAGGGCTCGTGCTCGGCCTCGTGCCGCTCTTCGGCGCGGTGTCGTTCACCTTGCTCTTCAATTTCGTCGCGCGGCGCACCGAGCATCGCTTCCTCTTGCCGCAGATGACGTTGGTGAGCGTCTACGTCGCGCTCGCGCTCGGGTGGCTCTTCGATCGGCTCTCGGGGCTCGGCTCCGACCGTGAGGCCGAAGGGGGCCCGTGGGCCTACGGCGCCGTCGCCGGTGTGCTCGCCTACGGCGCGTTCGGTGCGCTCGACGTCGACGCCAACCTCGTGCTCGATCCGCGCTACGACGCCGAGGCGTGGATGGCGAGCCACGTGAAGGAGGGCGACACCATCGAGGTGCACGGCCTGAACGTGTACCTTCCACGCTTCCCCCGCGGCGCCCGCGTGGAGCGCGTGGGGCCCGATCCGGTGGCCAAGCGGAACCCCATGGCCGGCATCGTCGAGCGCGAGGACGCGTACTCGCGCGTCGGCGGGCGTCACCCGCACTTCATCGTCGTGAGCCACGGCTTCGTGTGGCGCTACCTCCTCGATCCGCACGCGACCGACGAGCACGGGCGCGTCCTCCCGCCGACGCAGATCGCGAGCGGGAGCGACGTCGACGCGACGCGCTTCTTCCAGGGGCTCATGCGCAACAGCTTCGGCTACCACCTCGCGTACACCTCGACCTGGACGAGCAAGACCTGGCCGCGCCTCGACATCCACGCCAGCACGTCGCGCGACATCTGGATCTTCGAGCGCGAGCTCCCCGGCTCCCGGCCGTACGGCGCGCCGTACTGGTGAGACGTGACCGTCCTCGTGCCACCTGGCACACGTTGGCGCGGCCACGTGCGAGTGAATCCGAACGATCTCTTATAGATGCGCGTGGCATGTGTCCTGCTCTTGGGCGGACAGGACCTCGATCCCTCTTCCCAGGAGAACCGCATGGCTTCCCGCTCGTTCCGCTCCCTCGCTCCTCTCGCCAGCGTCCTCGGCCTCTCGGCCTTGTCGACGTTCCTCCCTGCGTGCTCGTCCGGCGGTGGTGATGCGGGGCAACAGAACCCCGACGGCCGCGTGAAGGGGCAGACCTCCTTTCAATCGGCCCCTCCTGCCGGCGGCTCGAGCTTCGGCGGCGGGCGTGGTGGCGGTGAGGCCTCCGCGGGCGCGGCCGACAACGGCGCGACGCCGAGCCAGAACAAGACCGGCACGGCGCCCCCGCGCACCGTCGAGGAGACCGACCTCTACCGGCTCGACGGCAACCGCCTCTACTACTTGAACGCGTACCGCGGGCTCATGGTGTTCGACGTCACCAACGTCGACAGCCCGAAGCTGATTGGCCGGAGCGCCATCTACGGAAGCCCGGTCGAGATGATCGTCCGCAACGGCATCGCCATCGTGGTCGTCGCCGACTGGTACGGCACGATGGACAACGGGCAGCCGTTCCACGGCTCGATCGTCCGCGGCCTCGACGCGACCGATCCGACGAACATCCACAGCATCGGCGAAGCGCGCCTCGGCGGTTGGGTCCGCGACACGCGCGTCGTCGGCGACGTGCTCTACGCGGTCAGCGAGGACTACGGCTGGGAGTACGGGATGTGGGAGGACGGTTACGGCGGCGGCGGCGGCGCTGTGGCGGTCGACGGCGTCGGTACGGCCACCGCGGGGAGCACGACCTCGCAAGGTCCTTCGGTCGTCGTCGCCTCGGTCAGCTTCGCGAACAACGTGGTCCAGCAGAAGGGGCTCCAGAAGTTCGACGGCTACAGCGGCATCTTCAACGTCACGCCGACGAGCATCATGCTCGCGCACGACATCCCGTCGGACCCGTCGCAGCCCTACAGCTCGCCGAGCGGCCAGAGCCAGCTCCAGTACATCGACATCTCCGACCCGGGCGGCGTCATCCACCTCCGCGGCTCGTCGACGGTGAACGGCAGCCTGCAAGGGTGGGGCGCCGACAACGGGCGCTGGAACCTCGATTTCGCCGACAACCACTACGCCCACGTGCTCGGCTGCCAGGGCTCGTACTGCGGCGGAAGCCAGGGGGGCTACGTCCTCTCCACCGTCGACTTCGGGAACCCCGACGCGCCGGTGAAGGCGAGCGAGCTCAACATCGCGTCGACCGGCTACGGCGTGGCGACGCGCTTCGACGGCAACCGCATGTACCTCTCGCCGAGCGAGGGCTACTACTCGAACAACGGCACCACGCCGCTCCAGGTCTACGACGTGTCGAACCCGGCGGCCCCCGCGCTCGCCGGCAGCACGAACATCACCGGCAGCGTGTGGAACTTCATCCCCTCGGGGAACAAGCTCTTCGCGCTCGGTAGCGACTCGACGAACCAGACGCCGTACGGCGGCGAGGCGGTGTCGCTCCGCTACTTCGACGTCACGAACCCGGCGGCGCCGACCGTCCTCGGTACGTCGAAGTTCGGCAGCGGTTGGGCGTGGACCCCGGCGGCCGGCACCTTCAAGGCGTTCACCAAGGACGACAACCAAGGGTTGGTCGTCCTTCCGTTCTCTGGCTGGGACAACAACTCCGACCAGTACAACAACGGCCTCCAGCTCATCGAGTTCACCTCCTCGAGCCTCCGCACCGCCGGCGCCGCCAAGACGCACGGCTGGGTGGAGCGCGGCATCTTCGTGAAGGGGCGGCTCGTGTCGCTCTCGGACCTCGCGCTCTCGGTCGTCGACTACTCGAACCACGACGCGCCGCAGGTCGTGAACGAAATCACTCTCGCGAGGAACGTGGTGAGCGCGCGCCCGAACGGGCAGAGCATCGCCGAGCTCTCGAGCGACTGGTGGGAGAACGACACCACCGCGTCCGAGATGCACGTCCTTCCGATCCAGAACGCCGAAGAGAACGTCGCTGACGCGCACTCCGGCATCACGGTGAAGATCGACGGCGTCAACGCGCGCGCCTTCAACAACGGCAACCTCGAGTACATCGTCACCAACGTGCGCGTCCCCGTGGCGTGCCCGACGGGCCAAGGCGGCGCGACCGATCCCGGCGCTCCGCGCGGCGGCAGCGGCGGCAACACCGGTTGCTACGCCTTCACCCCGCAAGTGCAGGTCGTCGATCTCTCGAACGGCGGCGCGGCGCTCCGCGGCAAGGTCCAGCTCCCGGTCGACACCTCGGGCTACAGCTACTGGGGTTGGGGCTGGGGTGGCTGCTACTGGTACGACTGGTACGAGGGGGCGGACGCGGTGCAAGTGCAGGGGAACGCCCTCGCGTTCCGCCGTTGGATGCCGGTCTACAACCAGGACGGCACGTGGTCGGCGGATCAGAAGATGTACATCGTCGACCTCGCCAACGCCGACGCGCCGACGCTGGCTTCGACCGTCATCGCCCCCGAGGCGAACGACTGGTGGGGCAACATGAGGGCGGTGGGCGACAAGCTCTACACGAGCCACTACGAGTGGATCGTCTACCCGACCTACAACCAAGCGACGGGCCAGAGCTCGCAAGGGATCGTCCGCTACTACCTCGATCAGATCGATCTCTCCGACCGCGCGCACCCGGTCGTCGGCGCGAAGATCAACGTGCCGGGGCTCCTCGTGGGCGCCTCCGACACCGATCCGACGCTCCTCTACACGATCGACTACCGCTGGTTCAACGACACCGCGAAGGACGAGCTCTCGGTGGTGAAGGTGCAGGGTGACCTCGCCTACCTCCAGAGCACCACGCAGCTCGACGGCTGGGTCGGCAACGTCTTCGTCCGCGGCAACAAGGCGTACATGAGCTCGGAGCGCTACATCGAGCCGAAGAACCCGAACGCGCCCGATCCCAACGCCGGGCCGCGCGTGAGCCTCCACGAGCTCGACCTCACGAACCCCGCCGCGCCGATCGACCGCGTCGCGTCGGACAAGAAGGGCTGGGGCTGGCTCCTCGGCGTCGAAGGCGACCGCGCCATCATCACCTCGGGCTGGGGCAACGAAGGGGTCGACATCTACCGCCTCTCGCCGAGCTCGGCGCCGGTGTTCGATCAGTTCGTCCGCACCCGCGGCTGGTGGACCGAGTCGCTCGCGCGCCAGGACAACACGCTCTACCTCTCGAGCGGTTACTGGGGTGTGCAGTCGGTGCAGCTGCACTGAGCTGGGAGCCCGGTCAGCGGAACGCGAAGACGAGATCGTCCAGCGTTCCGTCGATCGGGTTGCCGTCGATCTTGCCGAACGTCAGCTCGAGGGTCGCCTTCGACGGTAGACCGGTCGTGCCCGTGGACGTAGGGAGCGTCGCCACCGTCTGACACCCCACGCTGAAGGTCGTCTGCTTGTCGGAGATCTCGAGGACGAGGCGGTCGGCGACGCCAAGACGGGCGTCGAACGTCTCCGCCGCGCAGCTCCCGTTGGGGACGCAGAGACTGAAACGCGGATTGCCGGAGGCGGCGATCACCGTGCGCACCTCGGCGAGCGGTTGGCCGCTGAGGGCGACCGTCAGCATCGGTCCGCCGTCCCAATCCTTCACCGCGACCGCCGCCGAGATGCGAGCGACGCTGGCCGCGCCCGGCGTCGTGGTGTCTACGATGGCGATGACGTCGAGGGTGTCCTTCGCCGCGATGTGAAGTTGGCCCCCGGTGCATTCCGCGGTCACGCCGGTCGTGTCGCCTCCGAAGCTCAGGTCGCCTGGGCAGCCACTCGCGAAGTCGTACGCGTGGCACGAGGGATCGCTCGAGGAGCACGTGTCGGCCGCGCAGGCACCGCCGTCGGCGCCGGCCGAGCCGTCCAGCTCACCCGCGTCCCCGTGGGTGAGGGCGAACTTGTCACTGGAGCACGCAGCCAGCAGGAGGAGGAGGCTCACCGAAGCGAGGACGTCTCGGCGCACGTCCTCAGCGTATCGCGCCGCAGGGCGAGCGGCGGTGTCTTCTTCTTGGGCGACGATTGACCCACGGTCGTCCCGCGAGGTGTGGGCCTCGCCGCCGCAAACCCCTACATCTTCACGTCTTCCACGATCCGCCCGTCTTGCAGGACGATGCGCCGGTCGGCGAGCTCGGCGGAGCGGAGATCGTGCGTCACCATGACCACCGTGCGACCGAGCTCGCGGGCGAGCGTTTGGAAGATGCCGACGACCTGCGCGGCGTTCGCGGTGTCGAGGTTCCCGGTGGGCTCGTCGGCGAGGATGACGCTGGCGTCGTTGGCGACGGCGCGGGCGATGGCGACGCGTTGTTGCTCGCCGCCGGACATCTGCCCGGGCCTTCGCTCCCGCAGGCTCTCGAGCCCGAGGCGCGCCAGCATGGCGTGCGCGCGCTCGTCGGCCTCCTCGTTCGACAGGCCGCGTCGAAGCATGGGGATGGCCACGTTCTCCAGGGCGGTGAACTCGGGGAGCAGAAAGTGGAACTGGAAGACGAAGCCGAGCTTCTCGTTCCGGAGCTCCGCCCGGTCGTCGTCGTCGAGGGTGCCGAGCTCCACGCCGTCGAGCCACACCTCCCCGGACGACGCGCGGTCGAGCGCCCCGAGGAGGTAGAGCAGCGTGGATTTGCCGCTCCCGCTCTTGCCGGTGAGCGCCACGAACTGCCCCCGCGGCACCGAGAAGGAGATGTCCTCGAGGATGGCGCGCCCGCTCTCGCCGCGGCCCCCGCCGAGCGAGCGGCAGAGATCCTTCACCGTCAGGACCGCGTCGCTCGGGAGCCCGTCCGTCATCCGATCTGCCCTCGCAAGACGTCGACCGGTTCCACCTTCGCCGCGCGCCAGGCGGGGACCACCGATGCCGTGACGCCGACGAGCAAAGCGAAGGCGAGGCCGTAGAGGTACATCTTCGGATCGTCGTTCACGAGGAAGATGTCGGTCTTCATGAACCCCTCGGCCTTGATCTTGAGCTGCGCGAGGAAGTGGATGGCGATCTTGGCGAGCCCCTCGCCCAAGAGGCCCCCAATCAGCGAGATGACGATGCCTTGGAGGAGGAAGATCCGCATCACGTCCTTCTGACGCAGACCCACCGAGCGCAGAATCGCGATGTCGCGCTGCTTCTGGAGCACGATCATGACTTGGATGGCGAGGATCCCGAAGCCGGCGACGAGCAGAATGGCGACGATGCCGAACCAGACGATCGTGCCGAACATGCGGAAGATGGAGAGGAAGTTCGCGTTCGCCTCCTGCCAGCTCTCGGCGTCGTAGCCGAACGCGCTCTCCAGGCGATCGGCCACCTCGACGGCGCTCTCCGGATCGACGAGGCGGACTTCGATCCGTCCGATGACGTTGGGCTTGCCGAGGAGGGCCTGCGCGGTCCGGAGGCGCGTGTACGCGCGCACCTGATCGATGCGCGGGATCCCCGACTCGAAGACGGCCACGACCTTGAGGTCGAGCGGCTGGCCTTCGGTGGCCGCGGCGTGAACGACGTCGCCCACGTGGAGGCCGAGATCCTTGGCGACGCCGCTCCCCACGGCGATGCCGTCGGAGGAGACCTCGAGCGCCGACATCTTCCCCGAGAGGACGCACTCGGCGATGGGCGTCACGCGCTCCTCGGCCGACACCTCGATGCCGCGCAGATCGAGCGAGCGCGTCTTGCCGCCGTACTCCACCATCACCATGCCGGCGAGCGACGGCGCCGCTGCTTCGACCTCGGGGAGCTTCGTGAGCGCGCTGACGATGGCGCTCGGACGCTTGATGCGCGTTTGCCGATCCGACGGGCTCGCGTGCGAGATGCGCTCGGCCACGAACGTCCCCTCGAACCGCGAAAGGAGCGAAGGCTGCGACCGAAGCTCGGTGTCGTAGAGCGTGACGTGGGGGGAGATGTTCAAGACCGACTGCGTGAACTTCTGCTGAAACCCCTGCAAAATGCCGTTCATTACGATCAGCACGAGCACGCCGAGCGCGACGCCCCCCAACGCGACGCCGTTCAGGAGCTTGCGCGCGCGGAGCTGACGGAGCGCCACGAAGAGGACGGTGCGGAGTCCCCGTGCAGGTAGCACGGGGACACGTGCGGGCTCGCGTCCTCCAGGTCCCCGTTCAGGTAGCACGGGGGCACGTGCGGGCTCCTTCGTGCCGTCGGCCACGGGATCAGCTCCCGGTCTTCTTGGGGGCGGGCTCGGCGGGATCGGGCTTCGTGTGGGTCGCGGCGACGCGCGCGCCGGGGGAGAGCGCGGCCATGCCCGTCGTGACGACTTGGTCGCCTTCGTGGAGGCCGTCGAGCACCTCGACGCGGAGCAGATCGCGGATGCCGACGCGGACGACGCGCTTCTCGGCGTGCCCGGCGGTCACGACCCACACCTCGCCGTGCGCGTCGACCGCGCTGGCGGGGGCGAGGACCGCGCCTTCGTGCTCGTCGATGACGATGTTCGCCTCGGCGCTCATGCCGCTACGGAGCCCCGCCGGCGGATCGTCGACGTGGATCTTCACGAGGAACGTCTTGGTCACGCGGTCGGCGTCGGGGAAGATCTCGGTCACGTGGCCGTGAAAGACCGTGTCGGGGAACGCGTAGAGCGAGATGGCGACGGCTCTCCCGGGGGCGACGCGTCCGACGTCGGCCTCGTCGACCGCGCACTCGAGCTGGAGCTTGTCGGCTGTGCCCACGCGAAAGAGTGGCTGGTTCGGGGCGATGACCTCGCCCGGCTCGACGTAACGAGCGAGGACGATGCCGTTCAACGGCGAGCGGACGTCGCCGTCGCCGACCCGATCCGCCAGCGAGCTCGCGAGCGCCGCGGTGCCTCGCGAGCGCGCCGTCAGCTCGATGCGAAGGGAGCCGAGACGGGCCTCCTGGGCCGCGTGCTCGGCTTCGAGGTGCGCGACTTTCGCTCGCCAGCGATCGACGTCGGCTTCGAAGGTCGTCCCGGATTCCTTCAAGCGCACCGAGCGGGCGAGCTCGTCCTTCGCGTTCACGAGATCGGCCTCGGTCGCGCGCACCTGAGCGCGGAGCGCCTCCACCTCCGGCGCGTCGGCGGACGCTTGCTGCGCGGCGGCCCAGCGATCGGCCTCGCCCCGCGCCAGCTCGTGGTGGAGGCTCGGCGAATCGACGCGCGCGATGAGGTCGCCTTCCTTCACCGCGTCGCCTTCGTGCACCGTGAACGGCTCGACGGATCCCGCGACCTTGGCCCGGATCGTCAGCCGCTCGACCGGCTCGATGGTCCCCGTCGCGTAGACCGCGTCGACGGCCTTCCCCCGCACGACGTCGGTGGTCGTCACCCGAACCGGCCGCCACACGAACGCGGCAGCACCCAGCGCGGCGAAGACCACGGCGGCGAGAGGCAGGAACCGACTCGCGCCCTTCCTTCGCGCGCGGAGGGCATCAACCGGCCGCGGGGTCGCCGAAGGGAGCAGCATGGCGTGGGGACTCTACCTCGGAGTCAGGGCAAAAATACCGTGTGCGGCGGATCCGGGCAAGGATGCGGCCTCCGGCGCCGAAGGTCCGCTAGGGTAGAGGGATGAGCGGCATCAATTTGCGCTTGAACAACGGTTGCTACTGCCCGGAGGCGTGCCGCGCCGTGCTCGCGGGCTTCTCGGGCGACTTCCGTCTGGCGCTCTACGCGGACGAGCACAACGAGCGTCTGCTGACCGCCCTCTCGGAGCTCCACGGCGTACCGAAGTCGGGCATCGTCCTCGCGAACGGTAGCGGGCCGCTCCTCACGCGCGGTCTGCCGATCTTGATCGAGAACCGCATTCGCTCGAGCGTGGTACGGAGCGCCAAGCACCTCCTCTCGGGGACCGGCTACCCGCTGGTGACGCCGGAGATGACCTACTTCAAGGTCCCGCTCGGCGCGCGCGCCAAGGGGCTCCGCGTGGAGCTCGCGCCCGTCATCGAGCGCGAGCGGCGCTTTCGCGTCGACGTGGCCGGCCTCGACGCCATGCTCGCGCGAAGGCCGAGCGTCGTTTACATCGCGTCGCCGGGGAACCCCAACGGCACGGTGGTCTTCGACCGCGCCGAGATGCTGGCGATGATGCGGCGCCGGGCCGAGTCTCTCTTCTGGATCGACGAGGCGTACGTCGAGCTGCTCGATCCCGCGCTCGCGCGCGAGACCGAGCTCATTCGCCACGTGCGCGAGCTCGACAACCTCATCGTGTCGCGGTCGTTCTCCTTCGCCTACGGCCTCGCCGGCGCGCGCATCGGCTTTGCGGCGGCGCCCCCCTGGGCAGCCAAGCTCCTTTCGTCGCGCGAGTCGGGGTTTCGGCTCGGCGTCCTCCAAGAGGAGCTCGCGCTCGCCGCCGTGAAGGCGAGCCCCGAGCACCTGCCGTTCATTGCAGAGTACATGCGCACCGAGCGCCTGAAGATCGAGGCCGCGCTCGCGGCGTACCCGAGCATCGAGGTGTTCGGCTCCGACACGCACCAGGTGCTCGCGCGCTTCAACGACGGGCGGGACGGCAAGTGGCTCGCGGAGAGGCTCTTGGCCCGCGGCATCGCCATTCGCGAGTTCGCCGCCGAGGCCAAGGCCATCGCGCCGAGGCTCGCGAGCTTCTTCCGCTTGAGCGTCGGTCGCCGGGAAGAGAACGCCACGTTCCTCGAGCAGCTGGGGGAGGTGCTCGGGGGGCCGGCGCGCGCGGAGGACCGCGCGGCGGAGAACGTTCGCGCGGTGTCGTGAGGCCTACGGAGACGAGCGAGCGCGGTGCGCGCGTTAGCTCACGCTCGTGAAGCCGTAGGTCTCGAGGAGCAGGCGCGTGTAGCCGGCGACGTGCGCGCGCCCCATGACGACGACCGCCGCCTCGCCCGGATGGTCGGCGAGCATCTCGACGGTCCCCGCGGCCATGAGCTCGTCGCGCAGCGTCAGGATCCCGAGGAGCGGATGCACGAGCCAGCTCCACGCGTGACGACGCAGCACGACCGCCGGGACGAGCAGGAGCATGTGCGCGTTGAAGACCATGGCGAGGACGGCGATCGCCGCGGCAGCTCCCGGAGAGACCAGTGCGATGAGAGGCGATAGACCCGTGAGGAGCGCGACCACGAAGAACGCCGTGAGGTAGAGCGAGGCGACGTGGAGACCGAACGGCACCGCCTTCGCGCGTTCGATCTCGACGGTGTGACCGGAGGGGAGCTGCTTCGCTTCGGTGATGGTGCTCCCCTTGACCGCGCCGAGCGAGAGGAGGCGGACGAGCCGCCGGGGGAGCTCGATGACGACGCCGAGCGCGCGGCCGAGAAAGACCTTCTTTCGTTGGAAGGTCTCGACCCCGCGCAGCTCGAAGCTCGCCACGACCGCGCGGCCGATCTCGGCGGCTTCGGCGAGCTTCATGTGCGCCTCTCCGAGCACCGCGACGAGGCGGCCGTCGGGCGCGCGGAGGACGCGCACCGCGTAACTGAGCTTCTTCGCGCGAGCTCGGTCCAGCGCGAGGCGCGCGTCGGGGGAGAGGTCGTTCATGGCGGGAGGCGAGGGTAGCTCACGAATCCGGCGTAGCGGGACAGCGCGAGCACCGAGCTGCGATACGCCGTGCGCCAGAACGGCTGGACCAAGGAGGTCGTCGACAAGAGGGCGTCCATCGATCCAAGCCTCGCCGTCGCTCCCGATGGAACGGTGTTCGTCGGTTACGAGTACCTCTCCTCCCAATCGGATCATGCGTGCGTTCTGGCCACACGAGCAGGCTCGGCGTGGTCGCTTCTCAACCTCGCACTCGCCGACGGGCACTCGTCGTCGAGCGGGTGCACCTGCCGCTCAGCGCGCGACGGCACGGTGCACATGGTCGCGGCGCGAGGACCCAACTGAAGGCGCGTCGCGGAGCGTAGCTTCCGCGGCGGCGCGCCCGACAACTCGGTAGTCTCGAGCGGCCATGTCGCGACGCACATACGCGGTGCTCTTCGCGCTGGGAGCTTTGTCGGCGCTCGCCTTCGGCGCGCTCCTCGCGTCGTACGATCTTTGGGGCGGCATTCCCCGGTCGCTGTGGCCGATTGCGCGCTGGCTCTTGAGCGGCGGCGTGGTGCTCATGGCGGCCGGCGCCGTGGGCTGGGTGACGACGTGGCCGCGCGCCGATCGCACCCGGGCCGTCCTTCGTGCGGTGGTGGTCCTCGCAGGGCTGGCGGCGCTCGGCGGCGGCGCCCTGTGGTTTCACTACATCTCGCGCTGGGAGACCTCGCGACGCATTTGCGCGCCGGCGGTGATCGCCACCACGCGCACCGAGCGTGAGAGGGCGCTCCGCGACGGACTCGGTCCGCTCTTCCCGATCATCGACCCGAACTACGCGTGCCTCGAGCTCGAGCGCGAGCGCCGCGACCTCGCGGAACACGGCACGTGCCCCACGTTCATGATGGACGATGCGCCGTGCACGTGCGGTCGTGAGCCGTGGACCTCCGGGAGCACAGCCAGGTGCAAAGACGGCCCGACCACCTGCGAGTACCGCGGAGCGGAAACCGGTCTCGCGATCGGCTGCGCAGGGGACGAAGGGAAGCGGATGATCGAGGAGGCGAAGCGGTACGGCGGAAGATGACGGCGCAGGGACGGCGATGTCGCGCGGTCCCTCCCGCCTACACGGCCGAGAAAGGCACCGTGGTAGCGTCGAAAGGCGGTGAGCCCCCTGCGTGCATTCGGCTGCAGCGTCATCCTTGCCATCCAGGTGATCGGCGGCTGCCACGACCCTTCCAGAACACGAGCCCAGGAAGCGTCCCCGGATGCTGCGCAGGCGGCGACGCCGACCTCTGCGACCTCTGCGGGCGGAGAGCCGTCAACGCTTCCGTCAACGCCGCCGCCGACACCATCGACGGCGTCGAGCGCCTCGGCATCGGGCGTGAGCATCGCGAACGTCGACACGTTCGTGACGACGTCGGGACCGCCGCGACACGTTCGACTTTCCTTCGCCAACCGTGGCGCGAGGACCTCGAGCGTACGCATCGAGCGAATCGACCACCTCAAGTTCGGTGCGCGTCGTCCCCTCGAGGTGACCGACGTCGACTGGGGCGAGAAGCGACCGGATGGGAGCAAGCCGTTCGCCCTCGCTCCGGGGCGAACGTTGCAGGTCGTTGCGTTCGTGAGCGGCGACCTCCCCGCGGACGACAGCAAGTACACGTTCGTGGTCACGGTGCTCGTCGACGGCATCCCTCAGGATGTCGTCGCGGATGTCTCGCGCGCGACACGCTTCCCCCAACTCCCTCCGTGAGACCGCGCGGAGGCCGAACGCTTCCGGACGGATTGTGCGACGACGATGAAGAGACGACCGCGAGCCATGATGGATCCGCCGCCGCCGAAGCCGTCGCTCCCCTCTCCGGTGGTCCTCCGGCGCTGGCTCGTCGAGCGCGTGGCTCGCTCGAGCTCGAGGCGCAGCGAGACCTGCCGCGGGAGGGGACGCGTCACGATGCTCTCTTTCGGGCCCACGCCGTCTTCATGGTGCGCGCCGGGGAGGAAGTAGCCTAGGTCGCTGACGCGCGCCCGCGGCGCCCGCGCCCCCTCACCCGCGTTGCACCCCCTCACGGGACCCCCTACGCTGCTTTGAGCCCATGACCCCCCAGCGTAAGCGTCGCCTCAAGCTCTTCGGGAAGGGCGTCGGCTTGCTCGTCGCCGCGGTCGGGATCAACGCCCTCTGGGACAACTTCCAACCGATCCCCAAGCCCTCGCACGGCGACGTGGCCCGCGGTGAAGCCGCGTTCTCCCAGTCCGACCTCGGCTCCAAGAACTACTTCTCGATCCCGGTCGCCGTCTACGACGCGCTCCCCGAGGTCTATCCCGATCTCTTCGTCGAAGGGTGGGCAGGGATGGGGTTCATCGCTCGCCCCGACGATCCGAACGGCCCGCCGATCGGCCTGGTGCGCGTCTCCGTCAAAGGGATGGACGCCTACGCGACCAACTGCGCCGTGTGTCACACCGGGCGCGTCGCCGGGCAGACCATCGTCGGCGCGCCGAACGCCAACTTGAACCTGCACCAATTCGGCATCTCGATGTTCACCGCGCTGAAGCGCCCTGAGCTGACGGTCGACGCCGTCGCCGAGGTCGCCGAGAAGAAGGGGAAGCCCCTCTCGTTTCTGGAGCGCCAAGAGATCCGCGCCTACCTCGCCATCGCGCGCGCCAAGATCGCCAACAAGAGCACCGAGTGGTTCACGACCGAGCTCGGCCCCGGTCGGTCCGACGCGATCAACGTGTGGAAGCGCGTCCTCAAGGTGCCGGAGAACGGTCACAAGGCGTGGGTCGACATCCCCAACGTCTACAACCAGAAGCTCAAGACGCACACGCTCCTCGACGGAAGCCTGACCGGTGACGCCGCGGTGCGCGCGAGCCTGACCGAGCTCGAGAAGGGGCGCTCGCCGCGCGAGGTGCTCGTTCACCGCGCGGTGTTCGACGACATCCTCGCGTACTTGAACGAAGGGATCGCGCCGCCCAAGTTCCCCTTTCCCGTCGACGCGGCGAAGGCGGAGCGCGGCCACGGTCTCTTCAACGACACGTGCTCGGGCTGCCACGGAACCTACGGCCCGGGCCCTCACACGTACCCCAACAAGCGCGTTCGCTCGGAGAAGCTCGGCGTCGATCCCGAGCGCGCGCTGGCCATGACCACGGCGATGGGCGATCCGGTCAAGAAATACGGCTACGACGAGATGCTCACGGTCGACGCGCAGCCGGCGTACATCGCGCCGCCGCTCGACGGCGTGTGGGCGACGGCGCCGTACCTTCACAACGGCTCGGTGCCGTCGCTGCGCGATTTGCTCGAGGACGAAGCGAATCGACCGACGGTGTTCTTCCGTGGGTTCAACGAGTACGACTCGGCGCGTGTCGGCATCGCGTGCACCGCCACCGGCGCCGCGCCGCACGAGTGCGCCAAAGACGCGACCCAGCAGAAGCACGACGCGCGCGTCATCTTCCGCTACGACACGGCCAAGTCGGGGAACTGGAACCGCGGGCATCGCTTCGGCGTCGACCTCCCGGCCGAGGACAAGGACGCGATCGTCGAGTATTTGAAGACGATCTGACGCATGGCCCTTCCGATCGAGCCGTCGGCCAGCGTAGTCACGCGAAACGAACGGATCGTGCGCTGGGGCGGCTGGGCGGCGCGCCTGGTCACGCGTCCGTGGGCCACGAGCGTCGAGGTCGAGGGGCGCGAGCACCTCCGCGAGGGGCCGCTCTTCGTGGTGATGAACCACACCAACGTCCTCGATCCGATCCTCCTCACGACCCACGCGCGGCGCCCCATCCAATTCTTGGTGACCGAGCCGGCCATGGACCTCGGGCTCCCGGGGCGATTCGCGGCGTGGTGGGGGCAAGTTCCGAAGCGCAAGCTCGACTCGGACACGCGCTCCTTTCGCATGTTGAAGGCGTGGTGCCGCGTGGGGGGCGCGGTCGGTCTCTTCCCCGAAGGGGAGATGACCTGGGACGGCTACCCGCGCCCGGTGCGACCCGGCTTGCAGCAGCTCGTCTCCTTCCTCGAGGTGCCGGTGGTGACGGCGCGCCTCCTGAACGGCGATCGCCTGTGGCCTTCGTGGGCCACGCGCCCGCGACGAACGAAGCTGCGCCTCGAGTTCGATCCGCCGAAGCGCTTCGAGCGCGGCGAATCGGTCGAGCGCTACGTCGCCGAGCGCATTCGCGTCGACCCCGAGACGTCCCCGCGCTGGCCGGTGCGTGGGCGGAGGCTCGCCGCGGGGCTCGCGCGCTTCCTTCGCTACTGCCCTTCGTGTGGCGCCGACGCGGTGCTCGACGACGACACGCCGACCGACCACGGAAATCGTCTCTCCTGCGCGAGCTGCGGGGGGCGCTGGACGGTCACGACCGACAATCGACTGACGAGCTCGGGATCGAACGGCGAACGCGGATCGATGAGCATCGCCGAGGCGCTCCGCGCGGCGGAAAATGGATGGCGTGAGGCGTGGCGACGCACCGAGCGCTTCGAGAGCCTAGGTCCGGTGAGCGTCCTCGACGTGAGCGGGCGGGATCCGGCGCTCCTCGCCACCGGCACGCTCCGACTCGAGGGCCGTCATCTTCGCATCGACGCCTTTGAGCTCGCGATGGCTGACGTGCTCGCGCACATGCTCGATTGGGACGAGCGCATCGTCCTTCGCACGCCGCGAAAGCGCTTGGCGCTCCGGATGCCGCACGACAGCCGCGCGATCTTTAGCCTCGCCTTCGACGCGACGATGAAGAAGGACGCGCCGCCGGCGTGAACGCTCAGTCGCTCTGGGCGACGCGTCGCCCGAGCATCGCGAGGAGCCCCGCCGCCGAGCGCGCGAACACTCGAACCAACCCGAGCCCGCCGGTTCGCTCGGGGGTGAGAGCGTCCTTCAAATAGAGCTCGCGGGTGAGCGATCGCTGAAGCTTGCCCGACGACGTCCGCGGGATCGTGCCGGGGGCGACCAAGACCACTTCGTCCACCGCAGCGCCGCACACACGCGACACGACCTCGGTGACCTGCTCGGCGATGCGACGCTGCGCGGCTTCGTCGACTTCCTTGCACTCGCAGAGGACGACGACGGCGTCGCGCGCTTCGGCGTCGTCGTACTTCCCGAACGCCACGAGCCGCCCTTGGCGCACCCCTTCGACCGTCTCCGCCGCCCGCTCGATGTCTTCGGCGAAGAAGTGCCGCCCGCGCACGATGATGAGATCCTTCACGCGGCCGGTCACGTAAAGCCGCCCCTCGACCATGAACCCCAAATCGCCGGTCGTGAGCCAGCCGTCCTTCACCACGGCGCTCGTCGCTTCCGGATCTCGGAAGTAGCCCTGCATGATCGACGGGCCGCGCGCCACGATGTGGCCGACCTGGCGATCGGCGAGCGGGGCGCCGTCTTCTCCGAGGACCTTCACTTCGTGACCAGGGACCGCTCGCCCGACCGAGGTGAGCGTCGTCGCGTCGTCTGCCTCCGTGGGGACGGCGCGCCCGTCGGCGAGGGCCGCGCGGTCCACGCGCTCGACGTGCGTCACTTCCCCAGGGCGCGGGAAGGTGAGCGCCAGGGACGCCTCGGCGAGGCCGTACACCGGGCAGATGGCGCGCGCGTCGAAGCCGTGCGGCGCGAAGGTCCGCTCGAAGTCGACGAGGCTTCGGTGGTTGATGGCTTCGGCGCCGTTCATCGCCGAGCGCCACGAGCGCAGGTCGAGCCCCTCGCGCTCGCTCGGAGTCACGCGCTTCGCCGCGAGCGCGTAGCCGAAGTTGGGGGCGACCGAGAGGGTCCCGCGGTGCTTGCTGATCGCCGTGAGCCACCGCGAGGGGCGCATCATGAACGCGAAGGGGGACATCAAGACGAGCGGCGTCTGCCACACGAAGGCCGAGAGCAGCGCGCCGATGAGCCCCATGTCGTGGTAGAGCGGCAGCCACGAGATCGTCTTGTCCGCGGGGCCCACTTCGAGCGCGAGGCCGATGGCGCGGATGTTGGCCAAGACGTTCGCGTGGGTGAGCGCGACCCCCTTGGGGCGCCCCGTCGAGCCGCTCGTGTACTGAAGGAAGGCGAGATCGCCGGGGCCGACCGCGGGACGGATGTCGGTCGAAGGCGCGGGGCTCGACGTCGCCGGCGCCCCCTCGAGCGTCAACACGCCACGCAAGGTCGGTGCGCGGAGGCCGAGATCGCCGAGCACGGCGCGGAGCTTGCGGTTCGCGACGCACCACGCCGCGCCCGCGTGGTTGGCGATGTGCGCGAGGCGCTCGAGGGCGGTCTCGACCCGCTCCATCGACACCGGCGGATACGACGGCACGGGGATCGCGCCCACGCGCTCGAGGGCGAAGAACGTGACGATGAAGTCGAACGACGTGGGCAAGACGACGAGCACGCGATCGCCCGGACGCACCCCGCGCTCGACGAGCAGGCGCGCCGTCGCTTCGACGTCGGCGTGGAGGCGGGCAAAGGTCCGATGCTCGTCGCCGGCGTTCTCCTTGTCGGGGAGAAGCGTGATGCCGATCTGGTCCTCGCGGCGCGCCGCGGACGCGAGGGCGGCGAGCAGGGTCGGGGCCTCCTCCTTCACGGCAGGTAGCATATACTCGGCCGCGTGACGGAAACGGAACTCCTCTCGGTGATCAAAGAGCTGGTGATCAAGATGGCCGCCGACGAGACCGCCAAGGGCGACGAGGCCAAGCTGGCCGCGGTCCGCGAGACGGTGGAGACGCACCTCCACGCCGAGGCCCCCATCGCCCAGCTCGGCTGGGACTCGGTGCAAATGACCTGGCTCCTCGTCCGGCTGGAGGAGCGCTACGGCATCGACACCTCGACCTTGTCGATGTTCGACATGTTCACGGTGGGCGATCTCTTGCGCGCTCTCGTGCCGCTCATCAACGCCCAGCCCAACGCCCAAGGCACTGCGCGTGGTTGATTTCGCGCTCACCCCCCGCGAGAGCGAGTGGCGAGCGAAGGCGCGCGCGTTCGTGCGCGAGCATGTGCTTCCGCGAACCGATCTGGACGCCCACGGGGGCTTCCCGCGCGACCTCTACGAGAAGGCCTTCGACGCCGGCTTCGTGACGGCGATGATCCCGGCGGAGCTCGGCGGCGGCGGGCGCACGCCGATGGAGCTCGTCCTCTCCGCCGAAGAATTCGGCTACGGCGATCTCGGGGTCGCGACCTCCACGTTCCTCCTCGGGCTCGCCACCGGCGGCATTCTCCACTTCGGCACCCCCGAGCAGAAGGAGCGCTGGGTCCGCCCGCTCACCACCGAGCTTCGCTTCGCTTCGCACGCGTGGACCGAGCCCGAAGGGAGCGCCAACCTCCTCGGCCGGCCCGCCACCACCACCGCCCGGCCCACGTCGGGAGGCTTTCTCCTGAGCGGCACCAAGTCGACGATCTCGAACGCCAACGTCGCATCGACCTTCTTCGTCTTCGCGCGGATCGAGCCTGGCCCTCCGGGGCTGACCTGCTTCGTCGTCCCGCGCTCGGCAGAAGGGGTCGAGACGCGTGCACCCTACAAGAAGATGGGCCAGCGCGCGTCCGACACCGGCGAGGTCGTCTTTCACGACGTCTTCGTTCCGGCGGAGGATCAGCTCGGCCGGCCGGGGGAGGGGGCAGTCATCGGGATGCGCGCCCTCCGCGCCAGCCGCGTGGGGATCTCGGCGATGGCCGTCGGCGTGGCGCGACGTGCGCGCGATCTCGTCATCCAGCACGGTCACGCGCGGGCCGCGGGGGACGGGAAGAAGCTCATCGACCAGCAGGACTTCCGCTTCCACGTGGCCGAGATGGAGGCCGGGATCGAAATGGCACGCGCGCTCGCGTGGCGCGCGGCGGCGGAGCTCCCCGACGGCGCCGAAGCCACCAAGCTCTCGAGCTGTGCCAAGCTCGTGGGGGCGAACATGGCCGTCTCGGTGACGAACCAGGCGATGGAGATGCTCGGCGCGAGCGGCTACCTCGAGGCCGGCCTTGCCGAGAAGCTCTTTCGGGACGCGAAGCTCCTTCAAATCTACGAAGGCCCGCAGGCGATCCAGAAGATGCTCATCAGCGACACGGTCACGCGTCTGAGCTGGGTCGGGCGCTGATGCGGTTCTCCCTCTTCTTCGAGATGCAGATCTCGAATCCGACGCCCGCGAAGGAGCGTCAGGTGTTCCACGATTGCGTGGAGCAGGCGGTCCTCGCCGACGAGGTCGGCTTCGACGGCATTTGGGCGGTCGAGCACCACGGGCTTCGCGAGTACGCGCACTCGTCGGCGCCAGAGATTTTTCTCGCCTTCGTCGCCGCGCGCACCAAGCAGATCAAAATCGGTCACGGCGTGACGCTCTTGCCGGGCCGCTACAACCATCCGATCCGCATCGCCGAGCGCATCGCCACGCTCGACATCTTGAGCGAAGGCCGCGTCATGTGGGGAACCGGAAAATCCGGAACACGGACCGAGCAAGGGGCCTTCGAGATCGATCCCGCAGAGCTCGAGAGCCAGTGGCTCGAAGCGCTGCAGATGATCCCGCGCATGTGGCGCGACGAGGTCTTCTCGTGGAGCGGCAAGCACTTCAACGTCCCGCCGACGCAGATCGTCCCCAAGCCGGTCCAAGATCCGCACCCGATGATGTTCGCCGCGTGCAGCCGGCCGGAGCTCTCGGTGGCGGCGGGGGAGCTCGGTCTCGGTGCGTTGAACCTCGCCATGTACCGCGACGAAGAGCTGGCGAAGAACGTGCAGAACTACCGCGAGGCCATCGGGCGCGCGAAGCCCGTCGGATTTCGCGTGACCGATCGCTTTTGCTGCAACCCGGCGAGCCTCGTCCTCCCCGACGACAAGAAGGCCGCGCGCTACGGCCTGTGCGGCGCGCAGTTCTTCTTGCGGTCGATGATGAACTACTACGGCACCGAGAATCGGCCGCTCGGGCCCTTGAAAGCGCCGCGCGATCTACCGCCCGACGCGCAGGTCGAGGCCTTCATGGCCGCGCGGAACACGCCGCGCTCGCAGCTCTCCACGGTCATCGGAGACCCGGCGTGCGCCAAGGAGAGCGTGCAGCGCTTCGTCGACGTGGGGGTCGACGAGCTCATCCTCGTGATGCAGACCGGGACGCAGCCGCACGAGCTCATCCTCGAGTCCATCCGCACGATGGCCGAGAAGGTCATCCCTCACTTTCGCTGAGGGGCGCGGGAGCGCGCGCTCTCACGGAGAGCGAAGGGCCCTCCGTGAGCGCGCCTGGGTGGCTCAGTCCGTTCCGCCGTCGGAGTTGCACTTGTCGGTGACGGTGCCCGAGGGATCGCCGACCTTGGTCGGGATGCCGATCTCGTCGGCGGTGAAGCCGAGCCCGAGCGAGATGCCGTCGCACTCGGTCGCCGGATCCCCGGCGGTGCCGTCGGCCATGATGTCCGACGCTTGCTTGATCTGCGTGGCGATGGTGTTGAAGCCCGAGCCGCACAAGGACGACGTCAGCGCGCCCGCGACCTTCTGGAACTCGGCGATGAGCTGGCTCGTGGAGACGACGCCGGCGATGGTCCCGTTGGTGACCGAGGAGCCGTTGACCGCGAAGCTGATGATCGCGTGGTTGATCGGGAGCGAGATGGCGACGCCGCCGAACACCAGGCTCACGTTGATGGTCTGCTGCGCCACGAACTGCCCGTTGACCACGTAGCCGTCGGAGAGGACGAGCGACGAGCTCTTGGGGTTGGTCTTGTCGGTGAGGGTCTCGGGGCGGACAGGCCAGTTGTCGGCCTTGGTGAAGGTGGGCTTGCCGCCGAAGTTGGCACCCGCGAGGACCATGCCGCTCAGGCCGGTCGCGGTCTGCGTCGCTTCGCCGGTGAGGCCGGTGAGATCGAACATCAGCGTGAACGTGCCGTCGGCGACGGCCGCGTTGATGTCGTCGGGGGCGGTGGCGCGCGCGCCGAGAATGATCGGGAGGATGTTGGCGCCGAGCGAGTTGTCGATGCCGTTCGCGCCGTCGTCTTTGACGGTGTCTTTCGCGCCGGCGACGAGCTTGCAGCCGTCGGTCGACGTACGCGTGGAGACCTTGCCGTCGAGGTTGTAGCCGAACTGCTTCCACGCCGTGGTGGACGCCGCGCCGCCCGCGCGGGGCTTGTCGCCGAGCTGCCAGGTGTGAACCGCGAAGTTGTGCTCGGGGCCGGTGCCAGCCGCTGCGCCCGCGGGCTTTGCCGGCGGCTGTCCGACGGCACCGGTGGTGTCGCCACCGCTGCTCGAGCTGCTGCTGCAGCCAGGCTGAACGACGAAGGTGGCGCCGGCGACGGCTCCGAGGGCAACGGCGGAAGCGATGCGAGAAAGTTTGTTCAAGTGGATCCTCCCCGAGAAAGACGGGATGCGTGAACGTCGAGCCTAGGCGGCGGCGCCAGGTAGCAGCAAGTGGTTAGCGCCGGGGGCGCGGTGAGCGTGGCTGGCGCGGCGGCCGCGGTGAGCGCCACGCGGTGCTGCGCGGTGTGACTGTGAAGGGGACGCGAAGGAGGCGGCGGCTCTGGGACGGATACGGGGGTGTCCATTAGCGCAAGCTAATATTAGCCCGCCCCTATACTCCGCCCCGGCAGGGGGCCGCTTCGCGGGCGAGGTACCCGCGGGGGAAGAGGCGTTCGCCGCGCGGCTCAGTTCGCGTCGAGCTCGCTCGCCGCGCGACTCAATCCGCGTCGAGCTCGCTCGAGGACGCGCGCTCTTTGAGCTTCGCGTCCTTCGCTTCGACCGCGGCGCCGAAGAGGCGCGTGTACTGCGCGGCGCTCGCGACCGAGAAGACGAGGGACAAGTAGATGAGCATGCGGCCGACGTGGATGAGATCCACCACGCCGAGATCGATCCCGAGGTACGAGAGGCGGCACGGGTAGCCGACCACGAGGGCGATGATGCCGATCATCTGGAGCGCGGTCTTCGTCTTCCCTTCTTGGCCGGCGGCGATGACGACCCCTTCGCTCGCGGCGACGCTGCGGAGCCCGGTGACGCTGAACTCACGCGCGAGCAGGATGACGACGGCCCACGCGGGGATGCGCCCCATCGGCACCATCCACACGAGCGCGGCCATGACGATGAGCTTGTCGGCGAGCGGATCGAGGAGCTTGCCGAGCACGCTGACGACGCCGAGCTTGCGCGCCAAGTAGCCGTCGAGGGCGTCGGTCAGCGCCGCGAGGGTGAAGACGATCGCCGCCCAAAAACCGTCGACCGGCGTGTCGCGATCGAGGAGCCACAAAAAGACCGGGATCATGACGACCCGGCCCATCGTGAGCAGGTTCGGCAGATTGACCGCGTCCTCGGCGAGGGTGCGGCGGCGCTCGGCGCGCGCCTTCGGGGCGGCGGCGGTCATCGACCGGAGACCAAGACGGTCCCCTCGCCCGAAAGGGTGACGAGGCCGTGCTGCGCCGCAGGGGCTTCGCCCGGCGAGAGCGCGCGCGGCACGAGCCGCCCCGACCAGCCGACGAGCGCCCCGAAGCGGAGCGTGACCGATCGCGAAGCGGTGACGTCGAGCGCGCGCGGCGGCTCGGGGAGATCGAGGACGAGCACGCCGAGGCCGCGGAGCTGCACGAGCCAGAGCGGCTCGTCGTCCCCGCGCGCGAGACGACCCGTCTCGTGCGAGAGGACGAGATCGAACGCGAGCAGGAAGTCTTCGCGCACGAAGAGGAGCTCGTCGCCTTGCGCCGCCCACGGGTGAAGCGCGCGCCCCGGCCGCGCGCCGAGCACGACGAGGCCGTCGCCGGTGAGCTTGTGGAGCGGAGCGACCATGCCGCCGAGGGGCTCGGTGGCGCCGCCCTTGTCGTCGCGGCTCGCGAGGCGACCTTTGCGTTCGAGCAGCGTGGCGTCGAGGTGCCCACTGTAGGCGCGGAGTGTCTCGAGGCGCGCGGCGACCTCGTGCTGCGCGAGGCTGAGCACGACTTGGCCGTTCTCGACGGTCACCGCCTGCGAGCTCGCGACGAGCTTGCGCGACGCCGGTCCGAGCAACGCGGCTTGGCTCGGCCTGGCCACCGCTCCGCCGCTGACGTCGAGCATCACGGTCGGCGGCCCCGCGGTCACCATCGGCGGAGCGACCGAGCGGCCGAGCGGCCTCGAGGGGACGCGCGGCGGCGGGGGGATGTCGGCGGCGCCGGGATCTTCGGGGATCACGGGCGGCTTGGTGGTCACGCGGGGCGACGCGGCGGCGGGGACGGTGACGGCGCGGCCGCGCTGCGCTTGCCCGAGCTCGACCGCGCGCCACGGCTCACCGTCGCCGGTGCGCTTGGAAGATTCCGCCAGGCTGAAGTCTGCGTGGCCGGTCTCGAGATCGTCGAACGCCTTCGCGGCCGTCGCGCGGACGGCGATCGATTCGCGCGAGAGATCCTCCGGCTGCGGCACGGCGAAGCTCGGTCGCCCGCGACGATCGGCGATGCGTCGCGCCATCGCCGCGTGGCCGCCGCGATCGAGCGCCGCCTCGGCTTTCTCGTGATCGCCGAGGCGCTCGTAGGCGAGCCCCAAGTAACCCCACGCGCGGCGATGCGCCGGGTTCGCGCGGACGACGTCCTCCAGCGCAGCGCGCGCCAGATTCGCTTGCCCGGTCTTCAAGTAGCAGAGGGAGACGTTGAGCTTGAGCGCCGGATCGCTCGGGTTGTCGCGAAGGAGCTGCTCGTAGATCTGGATCGCGCGCGGATAGAGCCCGATGCGAAAGTAGACGGTGGCGAGGAGATCTTGCCCCTTCGGATCGCGCGGCTGGAGGAGGAGCGCGTGCTCGAGCTCCTCTTTCGCTTCGAGGACGCGGCTGTCTTGGAGGAGCTCGCTCCCTCGGTACAGATGGAAGAGGAAGTCCTCGGCGGCGACGTCGCGCGTCGAATCCGACTGCGGCGCGCTCTTGGGCAGCGCGGTGGGGGAGGCTCCGCTCCTCGGGGGCTCGTCCATGGGCGGGGCCGATCCTACCCCGTTCACGTCGACGCGGGCGAGGTTCGGCGCGCCCATACGGTCGCGGCCACCGCCGCCGCAACGAGGACCAGGATCCCGGCGAGACCCCCTTCGGGACCGGCGTCCCCACCGCCGAAGAGCCCCGGTTGTGGTCGCCCGTCGAAGATCCCACCGTGCGTTACTGGGCCAAGGACCGCCGCGTAGGCGAAGTGAGCCCCCCACGCGAGCCATGCGCCTCGGTCGTGGAGCCAAAGGCCGGCGAAGGAGGCACCGGCGAGCCCCGCGCCGACCATACCGAGGGGCGAGCCTTCGATTCCGTACGACGCCGCCGCCGCGAGCCCGGCGATGACCACGAGCCACATCGGACTCACGAGGTCGGAGAACGCGCGCACGACCATGCCGCGAAGGATGAGCTCGTCACGCACGGCGTTGAGCGCGACGACGATGAGGCCGAGCACGAGGGACGAGGCCGAGCCGGACACGTGCCCGAAGCGAAGACCGCCAGTGAGGCTCGCGACCGCGATCATCGCCGTGGCCGCGCCGGCGCCGAAGAGCGCGCCGCGCCCGGCGCGCTTGGCGATCGCCGCGCCGTCGGGGACGGGAGCGTTGGGATCGGACCAAGCGACGTGGAGTCGACCGGCGCTGAACTCGGCCACCACGGCTTCGACCGCCGCGGCGCCGGTGGCGTTCCGCGCGAGCATGGCCCCCACGAGGTGCACGACGCCGTACGCGCCGACGGTCCACCCGACGTTGCGCACGCCGGCGCGGAGATCGCGCGTCACGCGAGCTCTCCGAAGCTCGCCGCTTGTGCGAGGAGGCCAGGGAGCCCGCCGGTGTGGACGAAGAGCGCGCGCGCCGAGGGGGGAATGTCCCCGCGGCGGACGGCGAGCGAGAGACCGTAGAGCGCCTTGCCGGTATAGACGGGATCGAAGACGAGGCCGCTCGCGCGCACGGCGCTGGCGAGGAAGGCGCGCTGCGCGTCGTCCATGACGCCGTAGGCGGGGCCTCGCGCGCGATCGCACACGCGGACCTTCGCGGGGGCGGGGAGTGAAGGGTCGAGCGCGCGCGCTTCGGCGACGATGCGCGCGATGGCGGTCTCGAACGTCTTGGCGTCGTCGCACACGGCGAACGCCCACGTCTCCTTGGCCACACCGTGACGCGCGGCGCCGAGGGCGATGCCGGCCGCGGTGCCGCCCGAGCCGCACGCGGCGGCGATGACGTCGAAGGGGCGATCGCCCATCTGCTCTTTCACCTCGCGCATCGCCTCGACGTAGCCGAGCGCGCCGAGGCCGTTCGAGCCCCCTTCGGGGACGACGTACGGCTTCGCCCCCGCGGCGCGGAGCTCCTCTTGGGCGCTGGCCATGACCTCGTTTCGGCGCGTGTATTCTGCACGCGAGATCCAGCGGATCTCGGCGCCGGCGAGGCGATCGAGGAGCACGTTGCCCCCCACCGAGGCCGGCGGAGGCGCTTCGTCGCTCGACGTGCCGTCGCCGCGGCGAAGGAAGAGCACCGCGCGGAGGCCGAGCGCGGCGCACGTGAGCGCGGTCGCGCGCGCATGATTCGACTGTGTGCCACCGCACGTGAGCACGGTGTCGGCCCCCTCGGCCTGGGCGGCGGCGAGGAGCATCTCGAGCTTTCGGATCTTGTTGCCCGCTTCGGCGCCGCCGGTGGCGTCGTCGCGCTTCACCCACACTTCGGCCCCGACGAGCGCGTCGAGCCCAGCGGCGCGCCGGAGCGGCGTCGGGAGGTGCGCGAGCGTGGTCCGCGGGAGAGCCGCGCCGGTCATGCGAACGTGAGGAGCTTCGCGTTCGCTTCGACGGCCGTGCCGGCGGCGACGTGGATCTCGGCGACCTTCGCCTGCGCCTTGGCGCGGAGCTCGTTCTCCATCTTCATGGCCTCGATGACGAGGAGCGGCTGGCCTTGGGCGACCTCGTCCCCGGGGGCGACGAGCAGCTTCACCACGCGGCCGGGCATCGGCGCCTTGAGCACCTTCTCGCTCTGTCCGCCGCGCCCCTTCTTGGCGGCCTCGGCCGCGCGCTGGCGCTCGCTCACGACGCGCACGTACGAGCGGTGCCCGCTGGCGATGATGCCGACGTCCGGCGGCGTGCCTTCGATGGTGAGATCCACCACCTGACCGTCGACGCGAACCGAGAGCTCGCGACCGATGTCGCGGACGTCGAGATCCACCGGGCGGCCGTCCACTTTGACCTCGAGCGAGCCGTCGGGGAGCTCGTGCACGTCGACCTCGACCTGCGCGGCGTCGTCGGTGGCTGCCGGATCCAGGGAGATGAAGTAGCGCATGCGGCGACGCTAGCTCAGCGCCCTACGTTGAGGAAGTCGCACGTCTGTTTGGCCATGCAGTCGTGCGAGCGCGGGTGGCTCACGTAGTACACGTCGGTCCCGTTGCTCGCGAAGAACCGCGCCAAGAGCTGGTCGTAGTAGACCGCGTCGTCGAAGGCTTTGCACGGATCGCCGATGGTCCACACGTGCTGCCCGGTGGGGTTCACGTAGGCGCTCACGAGGCCGGCGACGGGGCCGCTCGGGACATAGCCGGCGGTGTCGTCGGCGAAGGGGACGCCGGTGATGCGTGGGGCCCACACGCGGTCGAGCGACGAAGGATCCACCGCGCGCCCCGAGGCGGCGCGCACGAGGCGGAGCGGCACCGCGGGGTGCTGCGCGTCGTAGAGATCGGTCCCTTCGGCGAGCCAATCGGCGTCGAAGAGCGTGTCGGCGCAGTCGCTCGGCGAGCGGGTCGTCGGGCCTTTGCACGTCGGGCTCGGCGAGTAGTTCGCCGCGCAGTGCGAGCCCGCGGGAGAGCGCGCGAGACGCGAGACCCCTTCGACCGCGCCCCCTTCGATGAGCACGCGGTCGGGGGTGCGCCCGCCCCACGCGTCGTAGAGCACCTGCGGCGTCGCGTAGTCGGCGTACTCGGGGTACGTGCGCGCGGCCGAGGGGGGCAAGAACGGCAAGAGCCCGGCGGCGCGCGCGAACGAGTACCCGGTGGAGATGGGGACGAACGTGTCGCCCACGGTGTAGCTCGTGAGGATGGGGCGCGGCGGGAGCGGGTGACCGTCGATCGCGGGGATGGGCCTCAGCAGGTAGTACGGCGCGAAATTCACCGGATCGGCGGGATCGAGCGCGGCCTGCGTGAGCATCATGAGGCGACGGAACTCGGGCGACTGGCGCAGGAGGCCGAGCCCTTCCTGCGGCGCGATGAGCGGATCGCCCACCGGGTAGAGCTGATCACGGAACTGCGCGCAGCCGGCGTCGCCCGTGCACGCGATGTCCGGATCGTCGATGGGCGAGAGCTTGGCGGCGGCTTGCTCCCAGGTGTTGATGCGACGGCCGACCGGCGCGCCGTCGGGGACCTCGCAGCCGTCGTAGGATTTGACGACGTCGGGGGCGTTGTAGATCTGGACGTCGAGCTTGTCGCCGACGCTCGCGGGGACCGGCACGCGGAAGCGACCGTCCTCGGCGGTGCGGGCGCAGCGCGTCTCTTTGGTGGCGACGTTGGTGAGCACCACGGTCATCTTCGGACCGAGCTCGTCGGGGTTCAGGCAAGCGATCTCGATCTCTTTCGAGTCGGTGAGATCGTTCACGACGAGGCGCACCGAGCGCTGCGTACCGTTGCAGCGTGTCTGAAGCGAGCCGTCGGCCGCCGGTGGGCGCGTGGACGCGGGGACGGAGACGACCATCGGCGTCAGCACTTGCTCGTCGACCCAATCGATGACGCCGGTCGAGCGCGTCGCCACGTCGATGACGCCGCCGCTCCCCGAGATGGGGGCCGAAGCGGTGAGCTCGGTGTCGACCGCTCCGACGAGCTGCGCCGACACGCCGCCGTAGGAGTCTCCGGCCACGTAGATGGGCGACCGCGCGCCGACGTCGGGGATCCCGTCGGCGTTGAAGTCACCGAGGACGTCGTTCTTGCCGTCGCCGTCGTAGTCCTGGACCCCGGCGCTGCCGAAGTTTCTGAGGATGCGGCTCCCTTGCATCAAGTCGACCATCGACTGCCGCAGGTTGTCGCGCGTGTGGAAGATGTGCGAGGTCCAGAGGAGCCCGCCCGAGTCGGCTTTGCCGTCGTGGTTCAGGTCGTGCGCGCGGCCGGCGATGACGCCGTCGGTCCAAGGGACGAAGCAGAGCTGCGTCAGGATCCCTTGCACGAGGATCTCTTGGCCGTGGTCGACGACGAGCCCGTGCCCCGGCATGTCGATGCCGAACATCGCCAAGCCTTGGCGGGCGAAGTAGCCGGCGCGCGCCAAGATTTCGACGGCGTTCACCCCGGTGGCGTGCGCCCAGAGCACCGTGGGGAAGGGGGGCTTCTGCCCGCCGCGCGCCTTGGGGACGGCGAGCCAGAAGACGCCGCCGTCGGTCGTCACGCGCCCCGAGCCGCTCTTGAAGTCGAGCTGGAAGTGATCGCCCCCTTCTTCGTGCGCCGGATCGGGGCCGACGAGGTACGGCGTCTGGTAGTGACCGATGACGATGTAATCGATGTCGTCGAGCGTCGCGAGGAGCGCGTCGATCTGCTCTTGCGAGCCCGCGCCGCCGAAGAACTGCCCGACGAGCTGCGCCAGCGAGCCTTTGAGCTCGGACGGATGCACGATGAACGGAAGCCCGGTTTTCCCGGCGCAACGCGGATCGGCGCCGAGGTTCCCTGGCTCTTGCCCCGAGTCCGACGTCCGCGCGAGACCGACGGCGCGGAAGGCTTCGACCGTCGGCGGAAAATCGGTCGCGAGGCGCGCGAACGGCCCCTGGCCGTGGAGCCCGTCGCGAAGGAGCCGCATGTCCTCGTAGACCGGCTGCGTGGTGAAGCTCCACGCGAAGGCCACGTGGTCGAGCGCCGTGCCGGCGATGTCGCCGTAGTACGCGTGCTTCGAAGCGTCGGAGAGCACGCGCGAGAGCTTGTCGATCGCGTCCTTCTGCGCCGGGTGATGCACGTAGGGGAAGGGGGAGCGCACCGGGCTCCCGTCCGAGCCGCGGAGGCGATCGGTCAGCACCACCGCGTACTCGGTCTTCTCCTCGAGCGGGAGGAGCGGACGCACGATGAGCGTGTCGGTCTGGCGCTCGTACCAAGACATCACGTCGTCGACGCCGGGGATCCCAGGGGCGGGGAGCGTGTTCGGGTGATCGAGCACGCCGTCGAAGTCGAGATCGAGGCTCGGCTTGTAGTCGGCCTGCGTGAGCCCGGCCCCCTCTTCGTGCGTCTCGTAGATCAGGTTCGAGGCGTCGGCGTGGGGATCGTTCGAGTAGTAGCTCCCCGGCTGTTGGATGGAGATGGGGAAGTCGCCGTCTCCGAGATCGAGCATCGCCGGGAGGCCGGTCGTCAGGTTGACGACGTAGAGCGGGTCGTCGGAGAAATCGTGCCCGTCGCCCTGCATGTGCGCGCGGATCGCCTCGAGATCGAGCGCCGGCTTGTGGAGGTCGTCGTGCGGGCCGTGATCGAACTTCACCTGGATGGGCGCGAAGGTCCCCCAGCCCTCCATCTCGGCGAAGCCTTGGCGTGCTTCGCGCTCGAGGTGCGAGGGGGCGAGCATGCTCACGTTGAGGCGACGCCCGGTGCGGCTCGACGGATCGGCGAAGGTGGCGATGTCGTTGGGGACCGGGATCTCGGGGAGCGGTTGGTGGGTGAGATCGAAGACGACCATCGGGCCGTCGCCGGGCGGGGTCTCTTTCAGACCGCGCGGCGCGGTGTCGACGGCGCAGGCCGCGAGCGTCGCGCCGAGCGCGGCGGTCACGCCGAAAATACGGAGGAGCGAGCTCGCTGACATCGATGGTCTCCCGCGCATCAAAAGAGAAGCCCCACGCGACCGATCCCCACCCACGGCGTCTTCATCGTCGTGCCCGTCGCGTCGGCGAGCGCGCCGCCGGGGAAGAGCACACCCCCTTGGGCGCCGACGCTGAGCGTGACGCCGTAGTCGAGCGGGGCGCGCGCCTCGACGCCGAGATCGAGCTCGACACCCAGGTCGTGCTTGCCCGGATCGCCCCCGCGGTAGTTCGTGTAGGCCCCCTTGGTAGCCACGCGGTACGGGTCCACGTAGTCGCTCGTCGTCTGCGCGAGGACCATGCCCCCCTTGAGATCGAGCCACCGCTTGGGTCGAACGAGCATCGTGGGATAGATGTACTGTGCACCGAACACGCCGCCGTTCGAGGGCAAGAGGTCGATGCCTGCCGCCGGGCGCTGTCCGTTGCTCAGCCGGGGGTCGCCCGCGGCCGTCGCCGCACGCGCCGTCTCCCAACGCATGACCTCGTCGAAGAGGAGGAGCCCCACTTTGTGGTTGGGGTTGAAGACGAAGCGCTTCTCGGTGCCGTCGTACGGATCGGCGTCGCCGGAGGCGTAGCCGACCTCGAGCTGCCCCACGACGTCGCCGAAGGTGACGGGATCGAGGACGGTGCCCGTCTTGTCGGGATCGGTGTAACCGCGGTGCACCACCCCGAGCTGCGCCGCGCCGCCGTAGGCGTGCACCGTGGTGTCGCTGCCGGAGAGCGCTTGGTCGGGGGTGCGCACGGCGTTCGTCGAGCCGACGACGACCGCCGCCTCGAGCCCGCCGAAGACGAAGGCGTCGGGGGTCCCCGCGACGTTCGTGGCGAACTTGGCCGCCGCGTCGACGATGCCGAGATCGATCGCGTCGGTGTACGTCGAATAGGGGGCGACGCTCGTCTTGTCGTTCACCTGGCGACGCCACACGCCGTAGAGGCCGATCTGGTTCGGCCCTTTGTCGTAGAGCGCGGCGAGCACCCCTTGGAACGCTTGGTCGCCGCGGGTGATGCGCGCGAGCTGATCGCGGTAGACGAGATCGCCGGCGACGACGACGGCGAACGGGCTGTCTTTGCCCGCGGGGCGCGTCGCGAAGAGGAGCCGCTCGGAGATGTCGCCGTAGCGGTAGTCGCCGAAGAGGCTCGGGTGGTCGCCGTCGTTGGCGACGATGCCGAGGCCCCAGTGGCTCGGCTGCTGCCCGACACGAAAGAGCCCGATGGGGGTGAGGATCTCGGCGTAGAGCCAGCGCGGCTGCACGTTGGAGAAGGCGTTGTGATCGTCGCGCGGGTCGAGATCTGCGCTCGTGTCGTGCGCCGTCTGGCCGATACCGAGCCCGGTGAGCAGATCGATCTGCCCGATGAGCTGAAAGTTCTCTTGGATCTGCAGGCGCGGGGTGAAGCGGAGCCAGTGCGAGGTGAAGAGCTTCTGTCCCAAGGAGTCTTCGATGGCGCCCGGCTTCTGGATCGCCACGCTGGTGGAGACGTCCAGGGGGAACGCGCGCATGTACTGTGCACGGAGTTGGTACTCTCCGTGAATGAGGAAGCGCACGAGATCGGGCTCGGCCTTCTTCACTTCCGGCCGGCCGGTCTCGAGGACGAGGCGCGGCAAATCGTCGGGGACCGCCGTGGGGTCTTGGGCGCGAGGCGCCTCGGCGCGGGCGTCCGCCCCGGCCACGAGGAGAAATAGCCCGGAGAGATAGGCGGAGCGGCGTCCTAGCGTCATCGGCGCGCGCAGCATACCCGAGGTCAGGACGCTTGCGGGCCCTCGGCGCGCGCGGTAGCAACGCGGACGTGTCCATGACCCTCGCCCCGGTGCTCGTCGGCCAGCCCATCACCTTGCTCGACCTCGAGGACGTCGCCGTCCGCGGCCGCCCCGTGGCCTTCGACGCCCGTGCACGGGTCAAGGCGGCGGCTTCCCGCGCGGCGATCGACCGCATCGCCGAGGGGGGGGACGCGGCACCTCGTGTGTACGGGGTCAACACCGGCTTTGGCGCCCTGAGCGAGGTGCGCATCTCCGCGGCCGACATCCGCGCGCTCCAGCGGAACCTCGTCCGCTCGCACGCCACCGGCGTTGGGGCGCCGCTCCCCATCGCCGAGGTGCGCGGGATCATCCTCCTCCGTGCGCAGGTCCTCGCGCTCGGTCACTCGGGGGTGCGCCCCGAGCTCGTCGATTTGCTCGTGGGGATGCTGAACGCCGGCGTCCACCCGCAGATCTTGAGCCAGGGCTCGGTGGGCGCCTCGGGCGATCTCGCCCCGCTCGCACACCTCGCGCTGGCGATGATCGGGGAGGGCGAGGCTTCGTTCGATCCGCCGGGGACGCTCGCTTCGCGCCCGCGGACCTTGGTCGGGGAGGCCGCGCCGAGCGCCGAGGTGCTGGCGCAAGCTGGGCTCTCGCCCCTGGTCCTCGAAGCCAAAGAGGGGCTCGCCCTCATCAACGGCACGCAATACATGGCGTCGCTCGGGACGCTCGCGCTCCTCGAGGCCGAGCGTCTCTGCACCGTGGCCGACGCGGCGGGGGCGATGAGCCTCGAAGCGCTCAAGGGGTCGAGCCGCCCCTTCGACGCGCGGCTCCAGACGGCGCGCCCGCACCCCGGCCAAGCCCTCGTCGCCGCGAACCTTCGATCGCTCCTCGCCGACAGCCCGATCGCCGAGAGTCACGCCAACTGCGGCAAGGTGCAGGACGCGTATTCCCTAAGGTGCATGCCGCAGGTGCACGGCGCGACGCGCGACGCGCTCGCGTGGGTGCGCGGCGTGCTCGAGCGCGAGGTCAACAGCGTCACCGACAACCCGAGCGTCTTCGTGACCGAGTCGGGCGAGGCGGAGCTCATCAGCGGGGGGAATTTCCACGGGCAGCCGCTCGCCCTCGCGTTCGACCTCGCCGCGATGGCGGTGGCCGAGCTCGCGAGCATCAGCGAGCGACGCATGGAGCAGCTCGTGAACCCGGCGCTCTCGACGGGGCTCACCCCGTTCCTCGCCGCGGGGAGCGGTCTCCACTCGGGCTTCATGATCGCTCAGGTGGCGAGCGCGTCGCTCGTCAGCGAGAACAAGGTGCTCTGTCACCCGTCCAGCGTGGACTCGATCCCGTCGTCGGCGGGGAAGGAGGACCACGTGAGCATGGGGAGCATCGGCGCGAAGAAGCTCGTGGAGGTGGTGACGAACGTGCGGCGCTGCCTGGCGATCGAGATCATGACCGCGGCCGCGGGCATCGACCAGAGGCGACCGCTCGAGCCGAGCCGCGCCGTCGCCGCGCTGCAGCGCGAAGTGCGGAAGGTCGTACATCCGATGACCGGCGACCGCCCGCTCTACAAGGACATCGAGGCGATCGTGAAGATCATCGCCGACGGGACGCTGGTGCATGCGGCCGGAGGCGACCTGGCGTGAACGCGGGCGGCCGGTCGGGGCCACCCGCGCGATCGCCTGACGGAATCGCACCGCCTTCGCTACGATCGGTGCTCTGCCCCCCTGGCGGAATGGCATACGCAGCGAATTTAAAATTCGCGGCTCGAAAGAGCATCCCGGTTCGACCCCGGGGGGGGGTACCGCTAACGCGCGGGCAGATTCAGCTCCGCGAGATGCGCGCGAAGGTAGGTCGCCGCGCGCGCGTCGTTGCCCGTCATCTTGTAGAACGCCTCGTCGTGCGTGCTCCACGCCTCGAACTCGTTGGGGATGCGCGACATCTGCTCGTTCCGCGTGCGGCGATCCTCGGCGGGGCGAGACGACGGAAAGACCGCGAGCGCCCGCTCGAAGAGCGCCGCGAGCTCCTGCGCGTCGATCGTGCGGAGCGCCGCCAGCGTTTGCAGGGCGCAGTTCCCCGACGAGTTGGAGAAGTACTGATGGAAGCCACCGTTGTTCACTTCGCCTTCGAGCTCGCCATAAAAATGGATCGCGCGTTCGGCGGGTGAGAGGGCCCTGGTTCCAACGGCGGCGGCCCTGTCGGAGACGCGTGACTCGACTTCGGAGACGAACGTGTCCGGGTCCCGGCGCGCGAGCGCCTCGAGGGTCAAGCCGGACACGCCGGTCGTGTCGGGGTACTTCGCCGCCATCTTCGCGTTGAGCTCGCGATACTCCTTGAGGTCTTCCTTGGACCAGGGAGGCTCTTCGCACGTGCTCTCGGACTGAATCCCCGCCTCGCGAAGCTCGCCGATGAAGTCCGCGTACCCGCCCGCCGCGGGTGCGGGACGGTCGGTCGTCGCGTCTTTGCCGCGGCACCGGCAGGATCCGGTCGCGCACGCGATCAAGATCGCTCCGATCGCGAGACGGTTCCGGGGACTTCGCATCTCGGACTCACGATATCAAACGCTCGTGCACTTGCCGCGCGAACGAAGCTACGCTCGCTGTCGTGTCGAGCCGTGAGTTCTTCAGCGATGCCGCGCGCGCTGCGGTGAAGGCGGCGGTGGAGCGCGTGGAGCAACAGACCTCGGCGGAGGTCGTCGTCGCCGTGCGCCGTCGCGCGGGGGACTACGCCGCCGCGGATCTGGCGTTCGCCGCCATCGCCGCTTTCGCGTGCCTCACGTTCCTTCTCTACTCGGACAAGGTCTTCGCCACGACGTGGATCCCGATCGACGCCGCGGTGGTTTTCGGGCTCGCGGCGCTCTTCTCCTCGCGCTCGCCCACGTTGCGGCGCTGGCTCTCGCCGAAGAGCGTGCGAGAAGAGAACGTGCGTCAGAGGGCGTACCAGACGTTCCACGAGCAGAAGCTCGCGCGGACCAGCGGGCGGAACGGCATCCTCGTGCTCGTCGGCATGCTCGAGCGGCGCGTCGCGGTGGTCTTCGACCTCGGCATCGACAAGGAGAAGGCCGGACCGGCGTTCGACGAGGCCGTGAAGCGGCTCGAGGCGTCGATCGAAGGCGCTTCGCCCAAGCTCGCCGACTTCGTCGCCGCCTTGGACGCGCTCGGGCCGGCGCTCGCCCCCTCGATGCCGCGTCGCGCGGACGACGTGAACGAGCTCCCGGACGACGTGGGGGTCGCGTGAGGCGCGTCTCTCCTCGCGTCGCGAAGGTAGCGCTCCTCGCCTTGGCCTTCTCGCTCCTCGCCGCGACCGCGCTCGCGCGACCGGGTGGCGGCGGCTCGTATTCCGGGGGCTCGGGCGGCGGCGGGGGAGGCGGCGGAGGTGGTGGTGGCGGCGGGAGCAGCGACGGCGCCGGCGCCATCATCCAGCTCCTGATTTGGCTCATCCTCGAGCACCCGGCGATCGGCATCCCGGTCACGATCGCGATCATCGTCTACTTCGTCTTGAAGGCCCGCCTCCAAAAGCAGGGGGATTGGGAGACGGGGATGCCCGATCCCGTGCGCATCCAGCGCAAGCTCGCCGAGTCCGAGGCGCGCGCGGCCCAGGCAGCGGCCCGTGCGTCGTTCCAGCCGACGCTCGAGGCGATCCGCGTCGTCGATCCGATGTTCTCGCGGGTCATCTTCGAGGACTTCCTCTACTCGCTCTACACCGAGGTGCAGACCGCACGCGGGACGCCGGTGGCGACGCCTCCAGGGAGCCCCCCCGCTTCGCCGCTCGATCGGCTCTCGGCGTACCTCTCACCGGCCGCGGCGAGCACCGTGATGTCGGCGACCCGCGGCCCGGTGACCAACGTCATCGTCGGCGCGCTCCACGTGCGCCACGTCGAAGCCACGCCGCAAGGCTCGCGCGTGGAGGTCGAGTTCGAGACGAACTACACCGAGGCGGGGCGCGGCTATTACGTGGTCGAGCGCTGGATGCTCGCGCGCGGCCCGGGGGCCAAGTCGCGGACGCCCGATCGCGTGCGTGTCCTCGGGTGCCCCGGCTGCGGCGCGCCGCAAGACGCGCTCTTCGGCGGCAAGTGCCGTCACTGCGGGCGGACGGTCAACGACGGCTCCTTCGACTGGGTCGTGCAAGGGATCCAGATCGTCGACCGCGAAGCGCGCGCGCCGATGCTCACGGCGAACGTCGAGGAGCGGGGCACCGACAAGCCGACCATCTACGACCGCGGTCTCGCCCAAGCCGTGCAGCACCTCGCGACCAAAGACCCGGCGTTCCACCCCGAACAGGTGAAGCAGCGCGTCGGGCTCATTTTTCAGCAGTTTCAGGCGGCGTGGTCGCAGCGTGATCTCTCGGGCATGCGCCCCTTCTTCAGCGACGCGCTCTTCTCGACGCAGAAGTACTACGTCGACGCCTACCTCGCGCAGCACCTCAGGAACGTCACCGAGCGCGCGCGCATCACGCAGATGGAGCTCGTGAAGATCTCCTCCGACGCCTTCTACGACGCCATCACCGTGCGGCTCTTCGCCACCGGCCTCGACTACACCGTGCGCGACGACGGCTCGGTCGTGTGCGGGAGCAAGAGCCGCGAGCGCGCGTACTCCGAGTACTGGACGGTCATTCGCGGCACGCAGCGCAAGGGCCCCGCGCGCACCGATCTCGCGTGCGCCAACTGCGGCGCCCCCTTGCAAGTGAGCATGGCCGGCGTGTGCAAGTACTGCCAGGTGAAGGTCACGACCGGTGACTTCGACTGGGTGCTTTCGCGCATCGAGCAGGACGACTCGTACGCGGGGTGAGCCGGCTCAGAGCCAGGCGTACGCGTGTCGGATCGCCTCGTGGGCGCCGTGCGCGAGCATGTCGCCGTGCGAGAGGACCGCGCCGTCGATGTCCCAGGCGAGTATCCGATCCACCTGGCGTCGGGCGATCTTGCGATCGCGGATCATGAACGGCTCGAGGTAGCCCACGCCCGGCGCGCGGTTGCCCATCATGCGCGCGGCCACCCGCGTGCCGCGGAAGGGGTGGTTCCACAGGTTGAGGAGCGCGTCGGCGCAGAGGAACGTGCGACTCTCGCGGTGATAGAAGTCGACCTCGTTCTCGCGCCGCGCCGAGAAGAACACCTGGTCGAGATCGTCGGCCCAGATCTCGTGCGGCACGTCCCCGAGCACGCCGGTGAAGGCCAAGTCGGGGCGCTTCCAGTCGAGGCCCGGGCAGGCGAAGAAGACCGCGCGCGGATAGGCCTGCATCCACGGGCCCAGGTGGAGGTGGTGGAAGATGCTCGGCGCGACGACGGCGCGCACCTCACCGAGCGCGTCGACCTCGGCGCGCGTGGCGTCGTCGAGGCCGACCGGCGAGTGGACGAAGAGCCCACCCGCACGGAGGCGCACGACGGTCATGCGCGAGCCGCATTCGACTCCGAAGAAGCGCGCGCGCCGGTCCTCGGTCCAGATGCCGGGGACGAAGGGGGTGAGCATCAGCCGCGACGGCGGCGACGTCCGCCCCAAAGGGCGAGCGCACCACCGAGCGCGAAGAGCGCGCCGAACGGCGCGCCTTCGCCGCCACCCGCGGTCGAGCAGGAGCAGCCGCCCCCTTCGACCGAGGTGCCGTTGCCGGAGTTTTCGCCGCTGTCGTTCCCTGCAGCGCCGTCGCCGCCGCTACTGCCGTCGTGGAACGAGCCGTCGGAGGCCGCGCCGTCGTTCACCGCGCCGTCGTCGGCCGCGCCGTCGGTGCTGCCGTCTTTGGCGCCGCCGTCTTTGCCGGCGTCGCCGGCGCTGCCGTCGAGGCCGCCGCCGTCAGGCGTTCCGCCGTCGCCGACGAGCGAGCCGCACGAGCCGATGGTCGTGTCCTGCGACGAGCAGACGAGGCCGAGAGGGCAGGTGTTGCCACCGAGGCCGCGGCAGCCGGCGATGCACACGTGCTGCGTGTCGTCGCAGACGCGACCCGAGGTGAGGCCTCCGCAGTCGCCGTCGGTCTGGCAGCCGCAGACGTCGCCGGGGAGGCAAGTCGGGCCGCTGCCTTGCGACGAGCAGTTGCCGGTGCTCCCCGGGGTGCACTCGACGCAGGTGTTGTTCGTCGTGTCGCACACACGGCTTCCCGTGCAGTCGGCGGTTTGTGTGCACTGTACACACGTGCCCGAGGGGCCCGGGTTCGCGCACACGCGAAGCGGATCGACCGTGCAGTCGCCGTTGCCGGTGCAGCCCGTCGCCGGGTTCGTGCACACGCCGGTGCCGCCGTCTTGCACCGAGCACACGAGGCCGTTCTGGCAGTCTTTCTGGCCGACGATGCAGCCGTTCTGGCACGTCGGCGGTTGGCCGAGGCAGAGCGTGTTCGCCGGGCATTGGCCGTTGTCGGTGCAGCCGCAGGTGCCCACGCCGGTGAGGCAGACAGGGGTCGAGCCGCTGCATTGCGCCGGGTTGGTCCCGCACTCGGTGCACGATCCCGCGAGGGGACCTGTGGTCTGACAGGCGGGGAACGCGGGGTTCGTGCAGTCACTGTCGCCGGTGCAGGGGCCGCACAAGTGCGATCCGAGGTTGCAGATCGGCGTGTTGCCCGAGCAGTCGGTGTTCGAGTTGCAGCCGCCGCACTCGCCCACGGCGACGATGCACACCGGCGTCGGCGTGCCCACGCAGGCCGAGTTGTTGGTCGACGAGCACTGCCCGCAGAAGTGGTTCGGCTCGCACGCCGGCGTGAGCGGCGTCGAAGCGCAGTCGGCGTCGGTCGAGCAGGGGAGGCAGTCGGTCGGTGACACGTCGGTGCCGTTGAAGACCCAGTAGTCGACGTCCTGGTTGTCGGTGGCACCGCCGCTCGTCGCGCCGCTGAAGCCGATGAACGCTTGGGCGCCGACGTGGGCGAAGATGTCGACGGTGGCGGTGAGCAGCGGGCTCGCCGGCTTGCTCGAAGGAGAGGTGGCGAGGTAGACGGCGAGCGCGTCGGTCGGGCCGTCGTAGTCGATCCACGCGTCGAGCGTGCTCCCGCCCTTCAGGTTCATCGGTGCGGCCGCCGAGGCGAGGTGCGTGTTCAAGTTTCCGTCGGCCAAGAGCCCGACGTAGTTGCCGCTCGGATCGCCGGAGTTTTGCACGGTGTCGAACTCGACGGCGACGCTGTTGGTCACGCCGTTGTAGCCGAGCCCGCCGCCCGAGCCGCCGACGGACGTCACCTTCTTGTTCTGCAGCATGAAGGTGATCCCCTCGCCGCCGGTGGCGTCGGCGTTGGGGTAGATGCGGAAGCGGAAGTGCGTGTGGAAGGAGGTGTTGGCGGTCCAGGGGAACGCCGACTTGAAGAAGATGCTGCCGCTCTTGTTCCCCGAGTTCGGGGTGAGGTGGAGCTGCGAGCCCGAGGCGACGGCGTCGCCGTTGACCTGGAGCTCGGTCGAGATCTGCGTCTGGTTGGAGAAGTCGCAGTAGGTGACCGAGTTGGTGGCGCCCGCGGAGCTCGCCCCCAAGGTCACGAGCGCGAAGCAGAGCGCGCCGAGCGCTTTGCCCGCGCGCTTCGCGTTGCCGCTTCCCTCGACGAATCGAGCACCCATGTCGTCTCCTCCTCGGCCCGTGTTCCTGTTCGTCGAATCGTTCACGGCGTACCCCCTTGGGTTGCGGGCTTCTTCGTGTCCGGCTTGGCCGCGGGCGCCGGGGCACCCGGCTTCGCGGCATCGGTCGCGGCGGCGTCGGGCGCGATGTGGAACTCGACGCGCCGGTTGTTGGCGCGCCCTTCTTCGGTCGCGTTCGTGTCGATGGGTTGCTCGAGGCCGAAGCCGTGCGACGAGAGGCGGCTCTTCTCCACCTTCCCCTTGGTCGTGAGCCACTTGGCGACGGAGGCCGCGCGCCTGTCGCTCAGCGACTTGTTGTACGCCGGCGCGCCCTTGTTGTCGGTGTGGCCCTGGACTTCGAGCTTCTTGATCTCGGGGTGATCTTTGAGGATCTGCGCCACCGCGTTCAAGATGCCGTCGCTCTCCGAGAGGATCTCGGCGCTGTTGGTCTTGAACTTCACCTGCTCGGTGATCTTGATCTGCCCGCCTTCGATGCGCGCGGCGGGGCAGCCGTTCTTCTTCGGATCGCCGTCGCGCGGCCCGGCGATGTCGGGGCACGCGTCGTCCATGTCGAGGATGCCGTCGCCGTCGCGATCGGGCGGACAGCCGTTGGTCTTCGGATCGTTCGTCTTCACGCCGGGGACGTCGGGGCACGCGTCGTCGGTGTCGTAGACGCCGTCCTTGTCCTTGTCCGGCGGGCAGCCGTTCGTCATCGGGTCGTCGGTCTTCACGCCGGGGACGTCGATGCACGCGTCTTGTGCGTCGTAGATGCCGTCCTTGTCGCGATCCGACGGGCAGCCGTTGGTCTTGGGGTCGTTCGTGGCGACGCCGGGGACGTCGGGGCACGCGTCGAGCCCGTCGAGGATGC
>CAZHHD010000005.1:185247-285963 GCA_964531795.1 uncultured Polyangiaceae bacterium
TCGTTCGTGGCGACGCCGGGGACGTCGGGGCACGCGTCGAGCCCGTCGAGGATGCCGTCCTTGTCGCGATCGGAGGGGGGCGGCGGCGGCGGGCAGCCGTTGGTCTTCGGATCGTTCGTGGCCACGCCGGGGACCGTGGGGCACGCGTCCTCGGGATCTTTGATGCCGTCGCCGTCGGTGTCGACCACCGCGGCGGGTGCCCACTCGGCGGAGAAGACCGTGCGGAGGACGGGCGAGCCGAACCCGCGCGAGAACCCGGTGCCGAGGCCTGCGCCGAAGCGGAAGTCGGAGACGGTGTAGTGCGCGCCGAGGAGCCCCTCGACCGGGGTCGTGCGCTTCTTGAAGAACGACTGCTCGTCGGTGACGACGGTCGTGCCGTAGATCTCGGGTCCGACCACGAGCTTCTTCTCGAGCACGCGAAGACCGGCGGCGGCGCCGAAGCCGAGCTCGCTCCCGAGAGGCCGCGCGCCGAAGTTGTCGTCGAGCGGGCGGTAGTCGAAGCTCAGTCGGCCGGAGTAGACGAACGGCCCGATGTCGCCGGCGACGATGGCGCGCGGCGCGACGCGGACGTTGCCGTCGCTCGTGTAGCTGTCGCGATCTCCGGTGGGCAGGTAGAGCGCGGCGCCGAGGGCGAGCGTCGCGACGTCCCCGTACTCGCCGAGGAGGCGCACGTCACCGCTCAGACGAAGATCGCCGACGGCCGACTCGGGCGCCTTGTAGTTGAAGCCGTTGGAGACGCCGTCGTCGCCGGTTTGGTAGAGCGCGAGCGGCAGGTTGAAGGCGACGCGCACGCGGTCGTAGAGGTTCAAGCTCGCGCCGAGGTGCACGAACACTTGGTGCTCGACGAGGTCCTTCAGCTCGTTGCCGTTCTTGTCGTAGAGGACGAGCGGCTTGTACCCCCAGTCGCCGACGAGGCCCGCAGCGGGGCGGAGCTTGCCGCGCATGTCGAGCGTGTCCATGACGAACCACTCGCTTCCGCGCTCCGAAGGATCGAAGCGGTCGAGCGCGAAGCCTCGCGCGGTCTGCGCGGAGGCGGTGCGTTCGGCACCGAGGAGGGGAAGGGCGAGGGCGAGGGGGAGGAGGAGCGGGCGGAGGAGTTGGCGCATGGAGATGGGTGCGGGTCACGCGTGGCGCCGACAATTCGCTGTCGCGCCACGGCCCCGCTGGCCCGGTCATATCCGATGCGTGCGCGAGCCGTCGAGAGGCTCACGCGGGGATTTACCCGCGGCGCTTGCGGCGCGAGCTGGTCAGCGCAGTGACCACGCCCAAGGCTGCGAGAAGCGCGAAGCCCGAGCCGGTTTCGCCCCCGCCGACGTTGCAGCCGCCGGAGTCGTTCGAGGAGAGCCCGCCCGGATCGGTGCCGTTGCCCCCGCCGCCCGCGCCGCCGCCGTCGACCCCGCCGCCCGATCCGCCGCCGCCGCCGCCACCCCCGCCGCCCGATCCGCCGTCGGACGTGGTCGCGCCGCCGTCACCGCCGCCGCCACCACCACCGCCGTCGCCGACGGGGATCCCCGCGTCGGGATCGATCCCGCCGGTGATGACGACGTCTTTGGTGATGAGCGTGGCGCTGTCGCCGGTGTCGTTGTTCTGGTTGTTCGAGGCGAGGCCCGCGGCGTAGAGACGCACGGTACCGTTCGTCATCGGCGCCTTCATGTTGAACTTGAAGGTGCCGTTCGGGTTGTTCGCCGGGTTGTAGCCGGTGGTCGAGTGGATGATCTCGTCGAACGACTGCGACGTGTTGCTCGTCGGTGTCAGCACGACGAGGTACTTCGCCGGCGTCCCCATCTCGGTGTTGGTGGCGGCGATGTCGACCGCGCGGCGCGTGCCGCTGCCCACGGTGAACGTGTACTCCGCGGTCTGCCCCGCGGTCAGCGTTGCCGGCCCGGTCATCGATACCGTCGGGCCGGTTGCGTTGCCGTGGCAGCGCTTGCAGGTGTCGCCGTTCGGGTAGTTGATGTTCGGCTTGCCGTTCGATCCCACGATGCCGTTCGTGGCGTGAGCGAAGGACGAGCCGAGGAGAACGGCGGCGGCGGCCGCGAGGCCGAGGTGGGTCCTCATGCCGACAGAATAGCATTCGAGCTGCGGCGCGCTCGCTTCATTGCCCGCGCGCCGCGCTCGTGGGGGACGCGTGCGCGTCCTGGATCCCCCGTGTCCTGGATCAGAATTGCGCCTGGGCGAACGCGCACGTCGACGCGTCCCCCTCGCTCGGGCGGTAGTTCACGCTGTCTTGGTAGTAGGTGCGGGCGAAGCTCGATCCCCAGCACTCCGAGCCCTTCACAGTCTGCGAGAGGCTTCCGCCGGAGAGCTGCAGATCCGCGCGGCCCGCGCCGCTCACGTTCCATCGACTGAGCTCGTCGATGTTCTCGAGCGTGCCGTCCTTCGGCGTGTCGATGTCTCCGAGGCCGGTGATGCGCACCGAGCCGCCGCCGTCCTGTTCGTGGGTCACGAGGATGGACGCCTGGCCGGCCTTGTCGGTGGGGTGGAGCTCGACGTCGATGGTCGCGGGGAAGGAGCGAAGATCGAACGTCACCGTGGCCGTTCCGCCCTCGCCGCCGCGCATCGGATCGAGCGCGTGCAGCGTGTCGTTGTCGACGGCGAAGTTCCCCTTTCTGTGCTCGGGGCGCGTGCGGCCGTAGCCGTGGCCGGTGAGGACCGCCTTGAAGTCGGCGTCGTTGGTCGAGTCCTTCGGGCGGCCGTCGAGCTCGTAGTCGTACTCTTTGTCGCCGACCTCTTTGACCACGAAGCGCCACACCACCGGGTCGAGCGCGTTGGCGCGCCCCGGACCCCAGGTCGCGACCTTCCCCGCGGGATCGATGGTCGTGGCCGGCGAGTGGACGAGCGCCCAGATGCCGCCCAGGATGACGCCGGTCGTGATGTCGACGCCCGCGGTGACGTCGCGCGTGAAGACGTACCACTCGGCGCTCCCGCCGGCGCCGCCGCTCGAGAGTCGAAGGCCGCCGGTCGAAGCGGTGCCGCTCGATCCGCCCGACGCGCCCGGTACCTTCAACGCGACGTCGCCTTGCTCGGGCAAGGCGTCGCGAAACTCGTCCGACGTGTCTTGCTTGATGTTGCAGCCGCTCCCGATGCCGAGCATCACGAGCCCCAACGTGACGAGCGCGCTCTTCGTGACGATGCCGAGTGTACGCATGGCCCCTCTCTCCCTTATCCCTGCGTGACGCCGGAGGCGCGATTGTCCTGGCGCGTCGTTGCGCGGGACCTCGGCCACCGGTGCGCGGTGGGTGTACACCGCACCAATTCAAGGGTCGTTCCACACCGATCCCGGGGAATTTGCCGGGGGCGCGCGGGACCGTGAACGCCGGGTGACGGGGGCCGTGAACGCAGAGGGGCTATCGAGGAGAGCCGGCGGCGGGGCGCGTGTCGCGACCTTTTTCGTGCCCGGGGACATGAAAGAAGGTGTCGACGGCGGGGAGGGCATCGTCCTTCAGCTCGGCGCACGTCAGCGCTCGCTCGAGCGCCTCGCCGAGAGGCCGCGCAGCGCCGTCGATCGACGCGATGCGCGGCGTGAAGAACTCGTCCGCGTCCTTGGCGACCTCGCGCGAGCAGATCCCTCCGACGGGATCGAGCAGCGGATGGGCGAGGTGGCTCGTGAAGTGCGCGAGCGCTGCGTCCCAATGCGTGCGCACCCACGCGAGGGCCACAGGGCGCGACGCACGGTGCGACATCACCGAGCGGAGCACGTAGCGCGCGTCCTGCTGCTTCGTGTCGTCGTCGAGCAGCGTGTCGAGCGCGCGCGCGACGAGCGCCGGATCGGAGAAGCCGCCGAGTGCGCGGAGGGCTGCGACGCGATGCTCGGGGGCCTTCGCGTGCCTCGCGGCGTCGAGGAGCGCGCGAAACCGAGGCTCGCCGGCGCGTCGCGAGGCGATCTCGAGCGCGAGCGGGCCCGTGTCGGCGTCGACCGACGTGGGATCGACGAGCCAGCGCGCGGCGATCGTCTCGGCCTCCTTGAGCGTGGCCTCGTCCTCGGCGTCTTCGGCCAGTGTGAGGAGCACGGCACGTCGCGCGAGCGCGACGTTCTCCTCTTCACCCGCGCGCGGTGCAAAGCCGAGCGCGCTCTTCTCGTGGGCCAGCCGCGCTTTGACGTACGCGCGGAACGCCGGGCGCGCGGCGTCGCTCACCGCGCTCTTGTCCAAGCGATCGAGGACCCCGGTGATCTGTTCGACGACGTAAGGGTTCTCCTCGTGGTCGAAGAGAGGGAGCACGCGAAGGAGCACGTCGGCGTCGAGCGAGCCCGCGCGCACCATGGAGAAGAGGTTCGCGACGCCGCCGATGCGCGAGCCCACGTCGAGCTTGGGGAGGGCCTTGGCGAGGTCCTCGGCGTCGGTCTTGCCGAGGTCGAAGCGGTAGTAGCCGTGCTCGCCGAGGTTCGGGTGAATCCATGCCGAGCACTTTCCCGGCACGTCGAACGTCGTCCGGGGTGTGTCGAGCGAGAAGCATCGCGGCTCGCCCGGTCCTAGCCCGAGGCACACGGGGATGTCCCACGTGGGGAGCGGATGGCGCGGCGGCGGCGAGCCGGTCGGCTGCCACGGGAACTGGAGCACCGTGACGTGGCTTCCCGACGCGCTGCACTCGCGCGTCACCGAGACCGTGGGGACGCCGGTCTGGTCGAGGAAGTCTTCGGCGATCGGCGTGAGGCGCTTGCCCGACGCTCGATCGAGCTCGACGAAGAGGTCGTGCGCCGTCGCGTTCCCCCAGGCGTGCGCACGGAGGTAGCTCGTCACACCGCGGCGGAACGCGTCTTCCCCGGCGTAGCCCTCGAGCATGCGGAGGACGGCGGCCCCCTTGTCGTAGGTGATGCCGTCGAACGCTTCGTCGACCTCGCCCACGCTCGTCACCGGTTGGCGCACGCGCCGCGCGGACCGAAGCGCGTCGGTGTCCATCACCTCCTGCGCGTCGCCGACCTGCTCGAGCGTGGCCTGGTAGCTCGGGTGGTAGAGATCGACCGCCTTCGCTTCCATCCAGGTGGCGAAGCCTTCGTTGAGCCACGTGTCGTCCCACCAGCGCATGGTGACGAGATCGCCGAACCACTGGTGCGCGAGCTCGTGTGCGATGACGAGCGCTTGATTGCGCTGCGTTCGCGTCGACGGGTGCTTGGGATCCTGGAGGAGGAGCTCCTCGCGGAAGGTCACGAGCCCCGCGTTCTCCATCGCGCCGGCGGCAAAATCGGGGACGGCGACGACGTCGAGCTTCTCGTACGGGTAGCGGATCCCGAAGTAGGTCCCGAGGACGTCGACGAGCTTCTCGGTCGCGTCGAGCGCTTGGGCGCCGAGCGCCGCCTTCCCCTTCACCGTGACGAGGCGAACGGGGAAGGGGCTCTTCCGGCCTTCGCGCACGTCGAGGTCCCCCACGGCCAGCGCCACGAGGTACGTCGGCAAGGGGGGCGTGGTCTTGAAGGCGAAGGTGGTCTTGCCGTCCTTCTCCATGCGCCAGGTCTCGGGGGTGTTGGAGACGGCGATCATCGAAGACGGCACCTTCACGGTGACGTCGAAGGGGACCTTGAACGCGGGCTCGTCGAAGCAGGGGAAGGCGCGGCGCGCGTCGGTCGCTTCGAGCTGCGTGAAGGCGTACCAGGCGCCTCCCTCGTTCACGCGGTAGAGCCCGGCGAGCGACTCGCCGTAGGTCGCGTCGAAGTCGAGCGCGAGCGTCGCTTCACCCACGGGGAGCGGGCGATCGAAGCGGAGCACCAGCTCGTCCTCTTCGCTCGAGCCGTGCGACTTTCGCCCGCGTGTGTGGCCGACGATTTTCCCCGAGGTCGTGTCGGCGACGACGCGCGTCACGTGGAGCTCGCGCGCCGAGAGCACGACGAACGACGTCGCGCGCGGAACGGACACGCGAATGCGCACGCGTCCCGTGTACGAAGCGTTGCGAGGATCGACGTCGAGATCGATCGCGTAGCGCTCGGGGACGGCCGTCGCCGGCAGGTGGCCGTCGCTCCGCACCTCGGGCTCGGGCTCGGCGTGCTCCCCCGCGTCGTGGAGGACGACGAGCGGGCGCGTGGGGCGCGCCGCGTGGGGCGACTCCGCGGCGGGCGCGCACGCCGAGGCGATGAGGACGAGCGCGACGAAGGGGACGAAGGGCCGGCGCATGGCCGCCCACGCTCCTCGCTCGCGCGACGGCGGTCAAGCCGTGATCTGGATCCGCGTCTGCGAGGGGGGCGAGGGGACGACCAGCTTCGGGGGGAGCGCTCGGGGGCGGCTCTGCGACTCGGGCGATCCGGGGACGAGCGCGAAGGCGGGGGAGGTGAGGGCGACGACCGATTCGCCGCCCGGCCCCTCGGCGCGCCAGAGGATGGCGCGAGCACCGGGGACCCACGAGCTCGAGACGCGTCCTTCGGCGAGGAGCCAGCCGACGATGCGCATGCCGATCACGCGGGCGTCGCGGTCGCCACCGTCGCGGCGCGCCTGCCCGGTGCACACGCCGTCCTCGAAGCGGTACACGGTGCGGCGCGTCTCGACACGCACGATGCCGTCGAGCGTCGCGGGGGAGACCGAGGTGGCCCACGCACCGAACGAGCGCGCAGCGAGCTCTTTGAGCCACGCCTTCTTGGCGTGCTTCTCGTGCGGCTCGGGGGGGGCCGAGCGGGTGGTGGGGACGGCCTCGGGGAGGCTGGGGACTGCGGGGAGACGGTGGAGGGACATGTCGTACCTTGCCCTACGATAGAGCATGCACCGTGCCGAGCCTCGGGGAGGGGAAAATCCAGGAAAAGCCGCCATAATGCGGCTGGTCATCTCGCTGTCCGGGGGCCACCCGCGGCGCGTCGGGGGGTGGAGCGATCCAGGGAGGCTGGACGCGGGGTCGCGCCGTGGCGCGGGTGCGCTCGCTCCTGGTCGCGGGGTGCCGACGGGCGCGGCGAACGCTCAGGTCGTTTCGCGGGCGGCGTCGATGACCTCGACGTTCAGATCGAGCACGCACTTGGTCATCGTCTTGCGCTGCTCTTCGGTCGGCGGTTGCGTCGCCCAGCTCTGCACGACCCGCTCGTACGACTGCGCGCGGGCGCGGAGCTCTCGCACACGCGCGCTCGGCGCCATGTCGTTCAGGCGCTCGAAGACATCGGTGAGCCCCTGCTCGACGATGGAGACGCGCGTCGACTTCCCGTGATCCATGCCTCGATCGTACTAAGGTGGCGAGCGTTCGGCGAGACCGAACGAAGGAGAATGATGCACGCCCTCGCCCTCTCGGTGCGCCGCCCGGCGCGCTTCGTCGCCTCCGCGCTCGCTCTTTTCGCTGCCACGTGGGCCTTCGTGGGCTCGGCCCAGCCAGCCAAAACGCCCCTCCCGACCGCCACGCCGGTCCCCGCGCCCTCGGCCGCTGCGCCGGCGGCCGCCGCGCCGACCCTCGCCGTGGAGAAGACGACCTTGGCCAACGGGCTCGAGCTGATCCTCCACGTCGACCGGCGCACGCCCATCGTCACGGTGAACCTCTGGTACCACGTCGGCTCGAAGGACGAGCCCGCGGGGAAGAACGGCTTCGCCCACCTCTTCGAGCACGTGATGTTCCAAGGGTCGAAGCACCTGCCCGAGGACACGTACTTCCGTTACCTCGAGCGCGCGGGGGCGACCGACATCAACGGCACGACCAACACCGATCGGACGAACTACTTCGAGACCGTCCCCAAGAACCGGCTCGAGCTGGCGCTGTGGATGGAGAGCGATCGTATGGCGTTCCTCCTCTCGCACGTCGACCAGCACACCTTCGAGGGGCAGCGCGAGGTGGTGAAGAACGAGCGCCGCCAGAACTACGAGAACGCGCCTTACGGCCTCGTCCCCGTGTTCATCCACGAGCAGCTCTACCCGCCGGGTCACCCCTACCGCTTGCTGACCATCGGCTCGCCGCACGATCTCGACGCCGCTACGCTCGAGGACGTGCGCGCCTTCTTCCGCGCTTGGTACGTGCCGAACAACGCGACCCTGGTCGTCGCCGGCGACATCGACCCCGAGGCCACGCGCGCCCTCGTCGAGAAGTACTTCGGTCCGATCCCGGGTCACGCGATTTCGCCCCGCGCCGTGCCGGGCGACGTGAAGCTCCCGGGCGAGAAGCGCATCGACGTCGCCGCGGGGGTCGCGCTCGGCCGCGTGGTCCTGAGCTGGCCCACGGCGAAGATCTTCGCGCCTGGCGACGCCGAGCTCGATCTGCTCGCGCGTGTGCTCACCGGGGGCATCTCCAGCCGGCTCCACAAGCGCCTGGTCTACGACGCGCAGATCGCCAGCGAGGTCCACGCGTACCAGGGCTCGGGCGAGCTCGGATCCAAGTTCGAGATCATCGCCACCGCGCAGCCCGGTCACACGCCCGACGAGCTCCTTCGCGCCATCGACGAAGAGCTGAAGACGCTCGCCGACAAGGGCCTCGCGCCGGGAGAGCTCGATCGCGCCAAGGCCTCGTACACCTCGGGGCTGCTCTTCGGCCTCGAGAAGGACAGCGGCCGCGCGAACCAGATCAACACCTACAACCAGATGGCCGGTCGCCCCGACTACCTCGCCCAAGACATCGCCCGCTACGAAGACGCCACCGACGCCAAGGTGATGGCGGCGCTCTCCACCTGGCTCCCGCGCGATCGGAGGATCGTGACGCGCATCGTGCCCGAGAAAGGGGCGAAGATCGCCGGCGAGCTGCGAGGTGTGAAATGAGCCGCATGTCGTCGCGTGGTCTTGTCGCAACGCTGCTCCTCGCGCTGGCCGCGTGCGGAGGGACGCCGCCTCTCCCGCCGGCACCGCCCGAGCCTCCGCCGGTCCCGCCGACGTCGCGCCTCGCCGCGCCCGAGCCCGCGGCGCGGGAGACGCCCGACGCGCCGTTCCGCGAGCACATGCCCGACGCGCAAGGGTCCGTCACCTTCACGCCGCCGCACATCGAGACCTTCCGCCTGAAGAACGGCCTCAAGGTGCTGCTCGTCGAGCGTCACGATCTCCCCATCGTCTCGTTGCGCGTGGTCGTGAAGGGGGGCGCGGGCGATCTTCCGAACGTGCGCCCCGGCGTCCTCTCCTTCATGGGGAGCATGCTCGACCAGGGGACCACGACGCGCTCGGCGATTCAGCTCTCCGACGAGCTCGAGGCGATCGGTGCGCAGCACAGCGCCTTCGCCGGGTGGGACTCGGCGAACGCCGGCGTGAAGGTGCTGAAGAAGTTCCTCGATCCCGCGCTGGCGCTCCTCGCCGACGAGGTGCTTCACCCCGTGTTCCCCGAGGCCGAGGTCGCGCGCCTCAAGGCCCGTCGTCTCTCCGCGCTCCAACAAGAGAAGACGAGCCCCGGTGCGGCTTCGTGGAACGCGCTCTTCTCCGCCGTCTACGGGCGCGCGCATCCCTACGGCCACGCCTTGGGCGGCGCCGAAGCGGACGTGCAGAGGATCGCGCGGCCCGAGGTCGTCGCCGCGTACCACGCTGCGTTCGTCCCCTCGCGCGCGGCTATCGTCGTCGCCGGCGACGTCACGCGCGCCGAGATCGCCCCCAAGCTCGAAGCGGCGTTCGGCGCATGGCGCGCCCCGGGCGGAGGCATCACGCCGCCCAAGCCTCCGGTCGAGAAGGCCGACGTGCCGCGGCTCGTGCTCGTCGATCTTCCCGGGGCGACGCAGTCGCAGGTCTTGCTCACCGAGGTCGGCGCTCCGTTCTCCGCGCCCGATCGCGACACCGTCACGGTGATGAACGCGATCCTCGGCGGCGCCTTCTCGAGCCGCATCAACATGAACCTCCGCGAGGCCCACGCGTACACCTACGGAGCGCGCTCGCGCTTCGCCATGCGTCACGGCGCCGGGCCGTTCAGCGCCGGCGGGGCGATGTTCGCCGAGGCGACCGCGCCCGCGGTGCAGGAGCTCTTCAAAGAGGTCCGCGCGATGCTCGAGCGCGAGGTCACGACCGAAGAGCTCAGCGACGCGAAGGAGCACTTGAAGCTCGGCCTGCCCGGGAACTTCGAGACGCTCGGCGACGTCACGTCGGCGCTCGAGGATCTCGTCGTCTACGATCTCCCCCTCGACGAGTACGAGAAGTGGGGCGCGCGCATCGAGGCCGTCACCGCAGCGGACGTGAAGAAGGCGGCTACCCAGCACCTTCGCACGAAGGCGCTCCGCGTCGTCATCGTGGGCGACCGCAGCAAGATCGCCTCCGCGCTCGAGACCTTGCACCTCGGCGAGCCGCTCGTCCTCGACGCGTACGGCGACCCGGTCGCGGCCGATCCCAAGCCCGCCGCGAAGCGCTGAGAGCGCCGTTTCCGGCGCGCCCGAACGGCCGGGCACGGTGGTAAGGTGTCGGCCGCGATGCCTCGTTCCGCGTCTCTCTTCGCCGCGACGGCGCTCGTCGTCGGCGCCTTCGCGGCCTTCCCCGCGTGTGGTGGCAACGACTACGTGAGCGTGCGCGGCGACGCCGGGCCGGCCGCCGACGCCGGGCTCGGCCCGCTCGAGGCGAAGCCGCCGGCGATCATCCCCGAGGACAAGCGGAAGGACGCTTCGTCGTCTCCCGTCGTCTACGACTTCGAGCGCGGCGACGTGTGGACGGCGAACGGCGACGTCGGCACGGTGAGCTTCGTCGACATCGATCAAGGGCGCGTCCTTCAGGAGATCCAGGTCGGTCGCGACATTCGTTCGGTGGCCTTGAGCCCCGACGCCGTGTGGCTCGCTGCCGTCGATCGCGAGGGCGCGGCGGTGACGCTCCTCGACGCCGAGACCCACGAGGTCCGCCGCACGATCCCGCTCGGCACGCACCCGCGCGCGGCGGTGTGGGACGCGGCCAATCCGCGCTTCCTCTACGTCTCGCTCGAGGACGACGGTGCGGTCGCGGTCGTCGATCGCACGCTCGGCGTGCTCGCGCAGAATATCCCGGTGGGGCCCATCCCCGCCGGTCTCGCGGTCTCGCGCCTTCGCCCCGAGCTCTACGCCACGCACCGCATCGACGCGCGCGTCACCATCGTGAACCGTGACACGCGCGCCGTCGACGGCGAGGTGCCGCTCGCCGATCAAGACGCCGACCCCGACCCCAAGGTCCCGCAAGGGCACCCCTTCGCCTTCGAGTCGCTCGCCCTCGCGCCCGACGGGGTCGAGGCGTGGGTGCCGCACGAGCTCCTCGCCGAGACGCACCCGTTTCAGTTCCAGAGCACCGTCTTCCCGGCGGTGAGCGTGGTGGATCTCTCCCAGCTGCGCACCGAGGTCGTGACCGATCCGGTGAGCGGGACGATTCAGGGACGCAAAGTCCTCTTCGACGCCATCAACGTCCCCGATCCCAAGGGGAACGCGACCATCGTCTCCCAGCCGTGCGCCGCCGCGATCCATCCGAACGGCGTCGCCGCCTACGCCCTCGCGTGCGGGAGCGAAGATCTGCTCGTCTTCGACGTCCTCTCGGGGCGCGCGATCGACCTCGTGCGCAATCTCCCCGGCGATCATCCGGTGGGGCTCGCGCTCGACACCGCGGGGGACCGCGCCTTCGTCCTCGCCGATCAGTCGCACACCCTCGTGCGCCTGGACCTCGCCGGCGGGAGCCTCGTGAAGCACCCGCGGCTCTTGGGCGATCCGATCCCGCTCGTGGCCAAAGATCCGGTGGATCCCGAGATGCGTGCAGGGCTCACGCTCTTCTACCGCGCCAACTCGCAGAAGGGCGAGCTCGCCACCACCGGCAACGATTGGATGGCGTGCGGGAGCTGTCACCTCGACGGGTTCGTCGGGACGAACGACGCGTTCTTCGCGATGGCCAAGGTGGTGGACCCGGCGATCGACGCACGCATCGGTCACGCGGGGCTCAAAGATCTCTTCTCCACCGCGCCCACGCCGGTGGGCCCGGCGTTTTCACCGCACGACGTGGTGGTCGCCCTCCGCGAACAAGGGGGCCTCGCGCCCGATCGCACCGGGCAAGACCGCACCGGCGAAGAAGATCCGAACGCGCCTAGCCCCGCCGCGGTGACGATGGCGCGGAGGCTCGCGCGGGTCATCGCGCGCGACTTGCCGCTCGGCCCCACGTGGCTCATCCCCGGCCAAGCGCCCGATCCGAACTACGACACGGCGTGGTGCGGCAACTGCCACAAGGAAGAGTACGACGCCTGGAAGAAGAGCGGCCACGCCCACGCGGGAGAGGACAAGATGGTCCGCTTCTGCGCCGGGGTGGAGAACGGCCTCCACGGCGCGCAGTACGGGAAGCTCTGCGCGGGGTGCCACGATCCGGTCTCGCTCCGCGGCGGCGATTCGAGCATGACGAGCGGGCGCGGCGTCACATGCCTCGGGTGCCACGACGTCACGCGGGCCATTCGCGCCGGCGGCAACGCCGACCTCGAGGCGGCGGCGCACAACTTCGACGACGATCACAAGGCGTGGGGGCAAAAGTCTCTCGAGCTCGTGAAGAAGCCGGAGTTCTGCGGCGGCTGCCACGAGCAGTTCGTCCCCGGCACCGGCATCGTCGCCATCGACACCTACGGCGAGTGGTCGCGCGGGCCCTTCGCCCAAGGCCCGACACCCACGACCTGCGTCGACTGTCACATGCCCGAGGTGAAGGCCGGCCTCGTCGATCACTCGGCCATCGGCGGGAACGTGTATCTTGCAACGACCTTCGGCGACGCCGACACGCAGGACCGCGTGAAGACGCGGCTCACCGGCGCGGTGCGCATCCAAGCCTCGCGGAGTGGGAACGTCGTCACCGTGCACCTCGTGAACCGCGCCGGGCACGCGTTCCCCACCGGCGTGAGCGATCTGCGCGAGCCGTGGGTGGAGCTCCAGGCCGTGGACGCCCAGAAGAAGGTGATCGCTCGCTACGGCGGGCCTGCCGCCGACGGCACGATCCCTCACGACGCCGCGCGCCTCACGCTCGACATCGCGCGCGCCGACGGCACGCCGCTCCTCTTGCACGAGCTCAGCGACACGGTGCGTTTGCCGTACGACGTGCGCATCCCGGCGGGCGAGAGCCTCGACGTCTTCGTCGCGGCGCCGAGCACGCTCCCCGCGGGAGCCGTGGAGCTCGACGCGGTGCTCCTCTACCGAAACCTCCGCGCCACGTACTACCGGCCGGCGGTGGGCGACGCGAACGCGCTTCCGCCCGAGACCGAGATCGACCGCGTCGCCGTGCCGTAGCTCGGGTCGCGCGGCCGACGCTCACCGCGCGCGCGGGCTCACGCCCCGCGGCCCCGCTACATGGTCTTGTCGATCGTCGAGATCTTGCACACCGGCGGGCAATCCTTGCCGTTCGGCGTGACCTCTTGGTACGTCGCCGTCGCCTGATAATCGTCGTGCGTCGACCCGTCGCCGGCGAGGATCTTGAGCTCGTAAGGGTCGCCGTTCTTCGGCGATTGGTCGGAGATCGAATAGACGACCTCGACCTTGTAGCCCTTGCTGTCCGGCGAATAGATGTACGCCTGCGCCGAGACGCCGCCGCTCAAGGCGACCTGGATCTTGTCGTTGCTCGTGCCCGGGAGGCTCGCCGGCTTGCCCTGGCTGCAGCTCCCTTTGAGGCAGGCGACGATGGTCGCCTTCTGCATCTCGTCGTGAGGGAGGGTCGCGTAGCCGAGGAACGTCATGCTGCTCGAGCAGTCGAGGAGCGTGCACCCCTTGTCGTCACCCGAGTTCGAGCAACCGAGGAGGGTGGCGAAGGCCACGGCCGACGAGGAGAAGAGCAGCGTACGAGCGAAACCCATCGTGCTCGGACCTTACGAGACTCCCACGAGGATGGCCACCCCCTCGCCGCGAAGGGAGGCGTGGTAGCCTCGCGAGCGCATGTCGGTCGGCTTCGAGACCCAGCCTCTCCCACTGCGCCTCGCGCAGATCGCCAAGAGCCTCGAGGGCTCCTTCCTCGGCAAAGAAGAGGTCATTCGCCTCTTGCTCATCTCCACCGTCGCCGGCGAGCACGCGGTGCTCATCGGGCCGCCGGGTACGGCGAAGAGCGCGCTCATTCGCACCTTCGCCAAGCTGCTGCAGGCCCAGTACTTCGAGTACCTCCTCACGCGCTTCACCGAGCCGAACGAAATCTTCGGCCCCGTGGACATCGCCGCGTTCCGTGAAGGGCGCTACCAGCGGCGCATCGAAGGAATGCTCCCCGAGGCGGAGGTCGTCTTCCTCGACGAGGTCTTCAAGTCGAACTCGGCGATCTTGAACGCGCTCCTCACGCTCTTGAACGAGCGGCGCTACACGAGCGGCGGCACGGTGCTGAGGTGCCCGCTGCTCTCGTGCTTCGGCGCCTCGAACGAGGTCCCCACCGACGAGACCCTCACGGCGATCTTCGATCGGTTCCTCCTCCGCATCCGCAGCGACAACCTCGACGCGTACCACTTTCAGGATCTCCTCCAGAAGGGCCTCAAGAACGAGATCATGGGGCTCGTCGACGCGCCGCTCGAGCCCAAGGCCTCGGCGAAGGAGATCGGCGCGCTGCATCGCTCGTTCGGTCAGCGCATGCGGTTCTCCGAGGACTTCTTCAGCGCCTACAAGGGGCTCGTCTTCCAGATCCGCGCCGAGGGGGTGACGCTCTCCGACCGACGCGTGGTGAAGCTCCTCAAGCTCTTCGCCGCGAGCGCGTACCTCGACGGGCGCGCCCAGCCCGACGCCAGCGACTTCTTCGTGCTGAAGCACATTTGGAACAACGAGGATCAAGCGGCGATCCTCGAGGCCATCGTGTCTCCCGTCCTCGAAGCCCACTTTCGCGATCACCCCGACGCGCGCCGCGTTGGCGCCGCGGGGATCGGCATCGAGGCCTTGGGGGCGGAGATCGATCGCGTGCGTCAGGTGCTCACCGGCGCGGGCGGTCTCGGCGACGTGCAGCTCTTCAGCCAGCTCAAGGCGCTCAACGAGATCAAAGCGGCGCTCGGCGCTTCCCCCGATCCGCGCGCGCCCGAGCTCATCGCCCGCGTCGATCAGCTGCTCGAAGCGGCCTTCCGCAGCGGGCGCTTCGCCCAGCTGTGAAGCTCGTCGCCCTCGACACGTCGACGGCGCTCGGACAGATCGCCGTCTTCGACGGACCTTCGCTCCTCGCGCTCGAAGAGCAGCGCGTGTCGAACGCGCACGGGGAGTCGCTCCTTCCGCTCCTCGACAAAGCGCTCGCGCGCGCGGGTCTCACGCCGCGCGCGATCACGCGCTGGGCGGTGGGCGTGGGGCCGGGATCGTTCACCGGGACACGCATCGCCGTCGCCACGGTGAAAGGGATCCTCCTCGCGACCGGGGCCGAGGTCGTCGCCGTCGACGCCTTCGACGCCGTGGGAGCGGGGCTCGACGCCGGCGAAGGCGGGCGCGTGCTCGTCGCGCTCGACGCGTTGAAGGGGGAGCTCTACGTGCGCCTCGCGGGCGAAGCACCTTCGCACGTGCCTTTGGCCGAGGTCGTCCCGTGGGTGCGCGCGCGCCTCGGGGACGCGCGCTCGCTCGTGGTCGGCGGCGCGGGGGCGAGCCTCGTCGCGTGGGACGCCCTCGGCGTGCCGGTGCGTGTCGCGAGCGAGGCGCCGCACGACTTGCCGCGCGTCGAGATCATCGGGCGCATCGCGGCCGAACGCGCACCGACCGACGTCGACGCGCTCGAGCCGCTCTACGTGCGACCTGCCGACGTGACGGTGCCGAAGGCGAAGTAGCCTCGAGGTGGCGCGAAGGCTCTGCGCCGCGAGATCAGAGGCCGCCGTCGGGGGCGACCGGGAGCGTCGTCACGGGCGGCGTCGCCGGGGAGCCGGCCGTGCGGCTCTGCGCGCCGACGTGCGCGTGCATACGCGGATCGTTCGCCGGCGTGCCGCCGCCACCGCCAGCGCTCGGATCGATCGGCTTCACGCGACCAAAGCGACTCGCCATGCCGTTCGAAGAGGTCGCCGCGGGGGCCGTGGGCGTCGCCGGTGCGGCCGCGGGGGTCGTGGTCGCCGAGGTGGCGGCGGGGGTGGCCGCGGGGGTCGTGGCCACGCCACCCGGAGCGGGGGCCGGCGCGGGCGCAGGGGCAGGAGCGGGGGCCGGCGCAGGCGCAGGTGCAGCCGCTGCGTTGGCCGGCGATTGCGCGGCGCTGCCGGTGCCGGCGTGCACTTCGCAAGCGGCGAGGGCGGCGGTCATGGCCACGAGGCCGAGGGGCAGAAATGTGGAGCGTCGGATCATCATGGTGGCCGTCCGTTTCGTCAGTCGAAGTTCTCGATCTTCCAGAGCCCGTGCTCCCGCACGAGCTGCATCGTCCCAGCGCCGTAGGGGAGGGCGGCGCGGTCGCCCGTCTCCTCGATGGACGCGGTGGGGAGCGCTTGCTTCAAATTGGCGAGCATTTGCGAGATCGCCTCTTTGTCCGTGCCTTCCCACGCGGCCTTGAGCTTGCTCGCGTCGAGCCCTTCTTTGTGCGCGTCGGGGACGTACTTGAGCACGATGTCGTAGCGCTTGCGATCGAGGGCGCGGACGAATCCGACGACGGCGTGCCGTGGGGTGTCCTGGCCGTAGAAATCGATGGCTGAGGCGTCGATTCGCCAGCGTCCCCCTTCGAGGACGAGCTCGAGCTCTTGTCCGCCGGGGCCGCTCACCGTGGCGGTGACGACCGGCGGGGCCGTGGGGCGCTCGAGGGCGCGGCCGATCTCGCGCACCTCGTCGGGGCTGTCCTTCACCATGCGGCGGAACGCTTCGAGCGAGACGCCGCGGCGCGCTTCGTCGCTGAGCATGCGGTAGGCGTCGTCTGCGCGGCCGTCCTCGAGCGCGCGCGCATAGGCGCGTAGGACGCCCTGCGGATCTTGCGCCTGCGCACCGCCGCAACCGGTCGCCGTGGCGAGCGCGAGGGACAAGGCGAGGTAGGGGAGAACGCTCCGCATCGCTGCGGTCGCGGACGGTAGCACGGTGCGCCCCTCTGCCCAATGCGCTTGCCCGATCCGAGGCTTCGGCGGCCGTCGTCGAGCACGTCGAAGGGCGCTCCCTCGCCGACCGCCTTCGCCTTGGAGAAGGCCGAGGGAAAGGGCGCCCCTGTGCTATAGAGGTGGCATCGTGTCCGACGCTCGCACGCTCGATCTCGAGACGCTTCCTATCCTCCCGCTACGCAACAGCGTGGTCTTCCCCGCGAGCGTCGTGCCGATCAACGTCGGCCGCGCGCGCAGCGTCCGCCTCGTCGAGGATCTCCTCGGCCAGGAGCGCGCCGTCGTCGGCATCGTCAGCCAGAAGGTGGCGGACGTCGACGAGCCGGGGTTCAACGATCTGTTCGACGTCGGCACCGTCGCCCGCGTGGTGAAGGTGATTCGCCTCGGCCCCGGGAACTACTCGGTGGTGCTCCACGGCCTCGGTCGCTTGCGCATGCAGGGGCCCGTCGCCCTCGAGCCGTACATGCGCGCCAAGGTGAAGCGCATCCCCGAGGATCTCGAGCGCGACGCCGAGCTCGACGCCCTCGGCGCGACGCTCCGCGAGTCGATGCGCGAGGTGCTCACCTTGATGCCGAACCTCCCCAAGGAGACGGCGGGCATCTTGGACAACGTGCGCGAGAGCGGCGCGCTCGCCGATCTCATCGCCTCGAACCTCACCGTCGAGCAGGCGCAGGTCGTCGACAAGCAGCGCATCCTCGAGACGTTCGACGCCAAGGCGCGCGTGCGCGCCGTCTCCGCCATCGTCCAGAAGCAGCTCGAGGTCTTGCGCGTGCGCCGCGAGATCAACGACATGGTGGCGGACGAGGGGAAATCGCAGCGCGAGCTCATCCTCCGCCAACAGATGCGCAGCATCAAAGAGGAGCTCGGCGAAGGGGGCGAGGACGACGAGGTCGAGGAGCTCCGCGAGCGCCTCCGTCTCGCGCAGCTCTCCGACGACGCGCAGAAGATCGCCAAGAAGCAGCTCTCGCGACTCGCCGGCATGCAGCAGCAATCGGCGGAGTTCAACGTCACGAAGACGTACCTCGAGTGGCTGTCGGATTTGCCCTGGGCGAAGTCGACGCAAGACAAGCTCGACGTCGACGACGTGCGCCGCTGCCTCGACGAGGACCACTACGGCCTCGAGAAGGTCAAAAAGCGCATCATCGAGTACATCGCCGTGCGCAAGCTCCGCGCCGACAAGAAGGGGCCGATCCTCTGCTTCATCGGCCCGCCCGGTGTCGGCAAGACCTCCCTCGGCCGATCGATCGCCCGCTCGATGGGGCGGCGCTACCACCGCATCGCCTTCGGCGGCGTGCGCGACGAGGCCGAGGTCCGTGGTCACCGCCGCACCTACGTGGGCGCGCTCCCCGGGCGCATCATGCAGGGGCTGAAGAAGGTGGGCGTGAAGAACCCCGTCTTCGTCCTCGACGAGGTCGACAAGATGGGCGTCGACGTGATGGGCGATCCGGCGGCGGCGCTGCTCGAAGTGCTCGATCCGGCGCAGAACGGCACCTTCCAAGATCACTACATCGACACGCCGTTCGATCTTTCGCAGATCACCTTCCTCGCCACCGCCAACAACCCGGACACGATCCCGGGTCCCCTCTGGGACCGGCTCGAGGTCATCGAGGTGCCGGGCTACACGCGGCAAGAGAAGACGAACATCGCGCGCGAGTTCTTGTGCCCGAAGCAGCTCTCGGCTCACGGGCTCACCCCCGAGCGGCTCGAGTTCACGACCGAGGGGATCGAAGCCATCCTCGACGAGTACACGCGCGAGGCCGGCGTCCGCGGTCTCGAGCGCGAGATCGGCGGCGTGTGTCGCTCGGTGGCGATGCGCCTCGCCGAGGGGGAAGACATCCACCTCGAGGCGACCGCCGACGAAGTCCGCAAGATCCTCGGCGCGCCGCGCTACTCGCGCGACACGGCGGAAGAGCAGCTCACCCCCGGCGTCGCGACCGGGCTCGCGTGGACCCCTTCGGGCGGCGACGTGCTCTTCATCGAAGCCAGCAAGATGCCGGGCAAAGGCTCGGTCGTCGTCACCGGCAACCTGAAGTCGGTGATGCAAGAGTCGGCGACCGCCGCCGTCTCCTTCGTGCGCAGCAAGGCGGCCTCGCTCGGGCTCGAGCCCGAGTTCATGCGCAACATCGACCTTCACCTCCACGTGCCCAAGGGCGGCACACCGAAGGACGGACCGAGCGCGGGGGTGACCATGTTCTCCGCCGTGGCGTCGCTTCTCCTCAACTGTCCGGTGAAGCGCGACGTGGCGATGACCGGCGAAATTACCCTTCGCGGCAACGTGCTCCCCGTCGGCGGCATCAAGGAGAAGCTCCTCGCCGCCCACCGCGCGGGGATGAAGACCGTGCTCATCCCCGCGAGGAACGAGCGCGATCTCGACGAAGTGCCGAAGGACGTCCTCACGCAGATGCACATTCATCTCGTGAAGCGCGTCGAGGAGATCCTCCCGCTCATCCTCGAGCAGCCGGTCGCGCCTCCGGCGGGTTCAATTCCTCCGCCCGCTCCGAGCGACACCGGCGACGGCGACGGAGCGGTGCGAATCTAGAATGACGGCCTTCGCCCGCACCTCGCGCGGGCGGGCGGCGCTCGTCGTCTTTGCGATCTTCGCCGGTGTCGGGTTTCTTCCGCTCTTCGGCGGACCGGGCTACGAGCACGCCCTCGCGAGCGGACTGATCGTCCCCGGCGCCGCGGCGATCCTCACGTCCCTCGAGCTCTCGGGTCGCGCGCCACTCCGGCCGGTGCTCGCCCTCGCGCGTGGCGTCGCCAACGGAGCGCTCCTCGCCGGCGTGTCCTTCGCCACGGCGCTCCTCCACGGGCTCCGCGTCGGCTTCTGCGATTTGTGGGGCGGCCTCGTCGGCTTCGTCCTCACGGCGTTCGTCGGTGCGCTCCTCGGCGGGGCGTGGGGCGCGTACGTGGCCGAGCGCGCACGGGGGAAGAAGCGCGCGCGCCTCCTGTGTGTCGTGCTCTCGCTCGCAGCGCCGCTCCTCGGAGTGGGGGTGAGCCTCTGGCGCTTCTATTCGTCGCCGATGATCTTCGCCTTCGATCCGTTCGTCGGCTACTTCAGCGGCACGCTCTACGACACCGTCGTCGACGCCGGGGCGCCGCTCCTCACGTACCGGCTCGGGAGCCTCGCGACGCTGCTCGGCGCCTTCGCGCTGGCGTCGATCCTCGATCGCGACGACCAAGGGCGGCTCCGCGTGTCCTTCGCCGGTCCCCTCTTCGCCGCTCGGGTGGTGCTCGTCGCCACCGGCTTCGGCGCGAGCCTCGCCGTCACCCTGCTCGGCCCTTCGCTCGGTCACTACGAGACGAAGGAGACCATCGCCAAGGAGCTCGGCGGGCGAAGAAGCGGCGCGCGCTGCGACGTCGTGTACCCCGACGGCCTCCGCGACGACGAAGTGCGTCTCCTCGTCAAAGACTGCGACGAAGAGATCGAAAACGCCGAGCGCGTGCTGGACATTCACGGGCCGGATCGCATCACCGCGTTCTTCTTCCGCGACGCCGGCGAGAAGAAGCGCCTCATGGGCGCCGGCGACACGTACATCGCCAAGCCGTGGCGCAAGGAGGTGTACCTCCAGGTCGCGGGCTATCCGCACCCCGTGCTCGGTCACGAGATCGCGCACGCGGTGTCGGGGACCTTCGGCCGCGGGCCCTTTCGCATCGCCGGGGAGCTCGGTGGGCTTCTGCCGAACCCCGGGCTCATCGAGGGGCTCGCCACCGCGGTCTCGCCCGACGCCGACGAGCTCTCGGACGCGACGTGGAGCCGCGCGATGCTCGACCTCGGCATTCTGCCGCCGCTCGCGGATCTGTTTTCCTTGGATTTTCTCGGTCGATCGCACGCCGTGAGCTACACCGTGGCCGGCGCGGCGATCCGCTGGCTCATGGACACGGTGGGCGTGGCCAAGGTGCGCGCCCTCTACGCCGGCGCGCCGCCGGAGGTCGCGCTCGGCAAGAGCTGGAGCGCGCTCGACGACGACTTCCGCGCGTACTTGAAGACGCTCCCCATGCCCGCCGAGGCCGAGGGCTACGCCAAGGCAAAGTTCGACAAGCCCGGGGTCTTCGGCAGGAAGTGCCCGCACGTCATCGACGCGTGGCTGCGCGAGGCCAACGCGTGCCGCGACGGGATGCAGATCGACCGCGCCGTCGTGCTCTACGACCGCGTGCTCGCGCGGGACCCACACGACTACTCGGCGCGCTACGGCCGCGCGCTCGCGAACCTACGCTTCGGCGAGGCGGCGCGCGGGCGACGCGAGATGAGCGAGCTCGACGAGGACCGGGCGACGCCGCGCACGTGGAAGGACCGCGCCGAGGAGGCGCTCGCCGACGCCGATTGGCTCGAGGGGGCGACCGACAGCGCCGTCGCGCGCTACAAGGCGCTCGCCGAACGCTCCCTCGACGAGGACGCGGCGCGCCGCTTCGAGGTGAAGGGGATGGGGGCGCTCGATCCGCGCGCCCGCATCGCCGTGGGGACGATGCTCGTGGGGACCCCGCGAAGGCAGCCCGATCCCTGGCTCTCGACCTTGGCCCTCGGCGCGTGGAGCGAAGCGACGCACGATCCGCTCGCCGCGTACCTCATTGGCCACAACCTCGGCCAGCACGGCTTCTACGAAGAGGCGGCGCCGTACCTCGACAAGGTCCTCGCCGACGGCGCGCCCACTGCGCGAGTGCACCGCGAGACGCTGCGGGATCTCGCCATCCTCGCCTGCGCCGAAGGGAGCGCCGCGCGCGTCCGCCGCGTGCGCGAAGCGCTGCGCGCGCCGGGCTCGCCGTTCGCGAGCGGACAAGGCGGCCGGCTCGAGGACATCGAGCGCCTCTTGAATCGCTGCCAAGCGCACGATTGAGCCCACGGCCACGCGAAGGGACCCCGCGGGGGATCCGGGCGCGCGGCCGAGCTCGAAGAGTATTAGCTCGGACGTATATTAGCTTGGGCGAATATCGCGAAGGCGCGCTCGCCGAGCCGACGGTCGACGTCAGGGCTTCACGAACTTCATCGTCATGCGATCGCTCTCGCCGATGGCGAGCATGGCGTCGCGATCCTTGTCGCCGTTCTTCAAGTTCGGCGGGAGCGCCCACACGCCGCCCGGGTGATCGTGCGTGTCCTTCGGGTTCGCGTTGACCTCCGACTTGGCGGCGAGCTTGAAGCCCGCGGCCTCGGCGACCTTCACCACGTACTCCTCGGGGACATAGCCGGTGTCGGGGGCCTTTTGCGGATCCGATCCGGGGTTCGCGCGGTGCTCGACCACGCCGAAGGTCCCGCCGTGCTTCAGCACCTTGAAGGCCTCGCCGAAGAGCTTCTCCGTATAGCCACCGTGGATGAAGCCGTGCACGTTGCGGAACGTCAGCACGAGATCGGCCGAGCCCTCGGGGCCGAGGACGACGGTGTTCGGCGGCGCCACGCGTTGGATCTGCACCTGATCGTAGATCCCCGGCGCGTCCTTCAAGCGCTTCTCGAAGGCGAGCTGGTTCTCGCGCCCTTCGCCCTTGGCCGTCGCCGGATCCACGCCGGTGACGATGAGCTTGCCGTGGTCGCGCAACGTGGGGGCGAGGATCGCCGTGTACCAGCCGCCGCCGGGCGAAATCTCGACCACGGTCATCCCCTCTTTGAGACCGAAGAACTCGAGCGTCTCCTTCGGGTGGCGGTACTTGTCGCGCGCGCGCTCCTTCTCGGTGCGCTGCGCACCCGCCATGGCCCACGCGAGTCGCGCCGAAAGATCGGCCGGGGCGGGGGTGTCGCTCACCTTCGTGCCGTAGCTCGGGCCGGCTTCCTTGGCGGGGGCGTCCTTCGCCGGCGGGTTCGCGGCGGTCGTCGGCTGCGGAGCCGAGGTGGCCGGCGGCGCGCTTCCGCCGCACGCGGCGAGGCCGAGGAGGACTGCGGGGAGGGCGAAGTGCTGCCGAGCGGCGCGGGACGTGGATTTCATGGCGGGGGGAAGATAGGTCCGCCCGGCGCGCGATGAAAGCGGGAGTGTGCGAAAGGCCAACGCGCTTGACAGTCGGGGTGCCGGTCGGGCACATGGGGAGCCGATTTCCGGCCCAGGTAGCTCAGTTGGTAGAGCAGGGGATTGAAAATCCCCGTGTCGGCGGTTCGATTCCGTCCCTGGGCACCTTGGAGCGCGCGCGAGCCTCGTGGCCGCCGACCGCCGAAGGTCCGCTCCGACACCCGGGGAGGGACGACATGAAGGCGAGACTCGTTGCGTGCGGCTTGGTGACGTTGGTGGCGGCGTGCGGCGGCGAGACGCAAACGGCGCCCCCGCCTCCGACGGTCGCGCCCCCGCCCGCGACCACCGCCTCGGCGGCGACGACGACGGCGACCCAAGCGGCGGCGCCGACCCCCAAGCCGGCGATCGGCGACCTCGAGAAGAAGACGCTCGCCGATCAGTGGGCGGCCATGAACGCGCACGACCTCAAGGCGGCGATGGCCGCCTACACCGCCGACGCGGTGCTCGCGGCGCCGGGCCCGGGCGGCATCAAGGAGGTCTCCCTCGAGCAGTTCCGCGCGAGCCACGAGCAGCTCTTCGCCGCGTTCCCCGACATCAAGATCGGAGCCACGCGCGTGCTCGCGAAGGGGAACACCGTCGCCTACGAGTGGGTCGTCACCGGCACCAACACCGGCGACTTCATGGGCGACAAGGCCACCGGCAAGAAGATCGGTGTGATGGGCGCTTCGCTCGTCGTGTTCTCCGACGACGGCAAGATCAAGCGGGAGACGAACTACATCGACAACGCGACGATCGCCCAGCAGCTCGGCAAGATGCCGGGGAAGCCGCGGGCGATGGCCGAGCTCCCGAAGGGGGAGCCGACCTGGCTCTTCGCCAAGGGGGACGACACCGAGGCGAAGGTGGTGGAAGCGCTGAAGACGAAGCTCTGGCCGGCGACGTTCGCCAAGGACGCGAAGGCCTACGAGGCCACGCTCGACGAGCAGTCGGCGCACTACGAGATCGCCGGCCCCAACGACTTCGTGGGGAAGAAGGCCTGCATGGCCGAGAGCGAGATGTACCAAAAGGCGCTCGCCGACGTGAGCACCACGGTCGACGACGCGTGGGCCGTCGGTAACGTCGTGGTCGTGCAATTCACCTTCGCCGCGGGGAGCATGAAGGGGCCGATCGGCCCGTTCAAGGCCACCAAAAAGCCGATCACGATCCACGGCCTCGACTTCGACGAGGTCAACGCCGGTCCGAAGATGGGCAAGGCCTACACGTACAGCAACGGCACCGAGCTCCTCGACGAGCTCGACGTCCTCCCCAAGCCGAAGGCCAAGGCCGACGCCAAGGCGTCGAAGGTCGACGACAAGGCGGCCAAGCCGGACGCGAAGGCCCCCAAGGCCGACAAGCCGAAGCCCTGAGCTCCCCTCTCACGCCATGCACAAGGGGCGACTCGAGGCGTTCAGCGACGGCGTGATCGCGATCCTCATCACGATCTTGGTGCTCGAGCTCAAGGTGCCGCACGGCGACGACCTCGCCGCGCTCACCCCGATGGCGCCGACGTTCCTCGCCTACGTGCTGAGCTTCGTCTTCATCGGCATCTACTGGAACAACCACCACCACATGCTCCAGTTGGTGAAGCACATCGACGGGCGCGTGCTCTGGGCGAACCTGCATCTTCTCTTTTGGCTCTCGCTCGTCCCCTTCGTCACCGCGTGGATGGGGGAGAACCACTTCGGCAAGCTGCCGACCGCGCTCTACGGCGTGGTGCTCCTCTGCTCGGGGCTCGCGTACACGATCTTGCAGGGCATCATCATCGCCGAGCAGGGGCCCGGCTCCCCGCTCGCTGCCGCCGTGGGTCGCGACCGCAAAGGCAAGGCGTCGGCGGCGCTCTACGCCGTGGCCATCGTCGTCGCCTGCGTGCAGCAATGGGTGGCGTACGCCATCTACGTCGCCGTGGCGCTCCTCTGGCTCATCCCCGATCGCCGCATCGAGCGTCACCTCGCCAAAGACGGGAGTCGCGCCGAAGAGGCGTGACGCCCGACGACCGAGCGGGCCGCTCCGGCGGTGCTCCACCTGGATCCCCCCTGGATCCCGGCGCCCCCTGGTCGACCCGGCGACGGCGCCTCGCGAGGGTGCCTCGCGGCGCTTCGCGCGAGAAATCGGCGCAAATCGAGGTGGTCGCGGCCCTTCGCGGATCTCCGCGCGGAGGGCCCGCGGCACGTGGCTTGCGATGAGGGAGGGCATGAGCCTCTCCGATTCGATCGTCCGGTTCGCCCCCCGCATCGTCTCCCTCGTCGCGCTCGCGGCCCTCGGCGCGCTGACGGCCGGTTGCTCCGCCGACAGCGGCGACGAGGCGAACGACGACGCCGACGTCGTGTCGGACGACGCCGCGCTCAGCGGTGGCGCCAACGGCGGCGCGTGCCTCGAGAGCCCCTACAACTGCAAGCTGCGCGTGAACGGCGGCAACCGCGTGGCTGACGCGACCGGCAGCATCGACTGGGAGACGAAGGGGGGCACCGTGCGCGACGGCATGGGGAACCCCATCGCCGAGGAGAAGAGCGGCGCGCACCTCAAGTTCAACTTCGGCCAAGCGCGCGTGCTCGGCGGCAAGCTCCACATCCTGGCGATGACCACCGCTGCCAGGAGCGCCGGCTGGTTCCCCCTCGACGGCGTCGTGAAGAAGAGCGAGCTCCAAAAGGCCATCGGTCGCGTCAACGGCGACGACCCGCAGATGGGCAAGATGGCCTGCTACGAGATCTCCAACGTCGAGCCGAACGCCGCCCTCGCCGCCAAGAAGGTGGTCTTCGACGCGACCGACACGCACGAGCGCGCCGGCGACTACCTTCCGCTCACGCGGGCCAACGGCAAGCGCTACGCGAACCTCGCCTACAATGTCCCGGGCCTCGCGCTCGGCGGGCCCTCGATCGACATCCTCGCCGCCGGCACCAAGTTCCAGCGCGTGGGCGTGCCCACGAGCGCCACCGGCCCGCACCTCGGCGTGAAGCTCTACGTGCAGAACAGCGACGGTCACTACACGAAGCGCGACGGCACGCTCTTCTTCTATTACGGCTACGTCGTCGCCGCCGACGGGGCGAAGCACTTCGGCTGGGTCGCGCGCGATGCGCTGCAGGTCTCGAGCGGCTGCAAGTGACGAGCAGAGAGGCACGCGGGCGCGTTAGACTGCGCGCCAGCGATGCCCGTCCCTGGCCTCAGGCCGAGCCACGTCGGTAAGTACGAGCTACTCATCCCTCTGGGGACGGGCGGTATGGCCACCGTGCACCTCGCGCGCGTCGAAGCGGGCCAAGGCTATCGCCATGTCGCGCTGAAGCTCCTTCACCCGCACCTCAAGGAGCAACCGGAGCAGGTCGAACAGATCCTCCACGAGGCGCGCGTCGCCGCGCTCGTCCGCCACCCCAACGTCGTGCAGGTGTTCGACGTCGGCGAAGATCCGGCGGGTGCGTACCTCGTCATGCACTACGTGGAGGGGGAGGTCCTCTCCGAGCTGATGCGCGGTGCCGAGCGCAAGAAGACACGCCTCCCGCGTCGCGTGGCGTTGCGCATCATCCTCGACGTGCTCGCCGGTCTCCATGCCGCGCACGAGGTCGTGGACGAGGAAGGGCACGCGCTCGACCTCGTCCATCGCGACGTGTCGCCGCAAAATATCTTGGTGGGCATCGACGGTGTGGCCCGTTTGACCGACTTCGGCATCGCCAAAGTCGCCACGCGCCACGGCGTCACCCGCGCCGGCGTCGTCAAAGGCAAGGCCTCGTACATGTCGCCCGAGCAAGCGCGCGCGCGGCCGATCGATCGCAGGAGCGACGTCTTCGCCGCGGCGGTCGTGGCCTGGGAGCTCCTCGCGGGGCGCGCGATGCACCCGCCGGGGCGCGAGGCAGCGGTGATGTCGCGCATCATCTCCGAGGACGCGCCGCGCCTCGCCACGGTCGTGCCGGGGATGGATCCCGATCTCGACGCCGCCGTCGCCGCGGCCCTCGTGCGCGAGCCTCTCGAACGAACCCCCTCGGCGTTGGCGTTCCGTGAAGCGCTCGTCGCCGCCGCCGCCGGCGAGGTCGCCGAGGCCCAAGAGGTGGCGGCCTACGTCACGAGCGCCGCCGCTGCTGCCATCCTGCAGAGGCACGAGCGCATGCTGGCGGCGACGGGCGACGACACCACGACGCCGCTCATCTCGCTCCGCGAGCTCCGCGTCGCACCCTCGGTCGATCCGGCGGTGGAGTACGATCCCACGGGCCCCGGCGAGCCGCGCTTTCTTGCGCCGTCCGTGCCGCCGCCGCCCTCGCGCGCCGCACCGTCGCGCGCTGCCGCGGTCGCGCCGGCGCCGGTGTCGCGTGGGAGTCCCACCGTCACGTGGGTGGTCCTCGTTGCCTCGGTAGTCCTCGCCGCGACGACGGTGGGGCTCTATCGCTTGCTCCTCGCGCGTTGACGGCGATTTCCAGCCCGAAGCCAGCCGTTCTGCGCGAGACTCAAGGGCGCGCGTCGTTTCGCGTGGCGAGATCCGAACGGGAGTTTCATGCGCGCGAAACTCGCCGAGGGCCTGACGCGTACTCGATGGACGAAGTGTTGAAGCGGGACTCAAGGGCGAGGGAGGAAGAGGCGGCGGAGGTCTCATGACGGAGGATCCTCTCGGTCTGGTCGGCACCACGATCGCGGACAAATACGCGATCGACGAGGTGGTCGGCGTCGGCGGTTTTGCCGTCGTGTACAAGGCAACGCACCGCATTTGGAAGCGCCCCGTCGCCATCAAGGCGTTCAAGGCGCTCGTCGACATCGGGGTCGATCAACGCGAGCGACTCGTCGCTGCGTTCGTCCAAGAGGGGGCGCTCCTCGCCGAGCTCTCCGAGCGCTCGGCGGCGATCTGCCAAGCGCGCGACGTCGGCACGCTGACGACGAGCGCCGGCACGTGGATCCCTTACATGGTCCTCGAGTGGCTCGAGGGGATCGATCTCGAAGAGATGCTGCGTCGCGAAGAGAGCGCCGGGCTCCCTCGGCGATCGATGGTCGAGGCGGTGCGCCTGCTCAAGCCCGTGGCCGAGGCGCTCACGCTCGCCCACAAGAAGGGGATCGCGCACCGCGACGTGAAGCCGGCGAACATCTTCGTCCTCGGCGATCCGCGGGGCGAGCACACGGTGAAGCTCCTCGACTTCGGCATCGCCAAGGTCGTCCAAGACGCGCAGCGCCAGAGCGGATCCTTCGACACGACCTCGGGTCAGGTCACGTCGTTCACCCCTTCTTACGGTGCGCCCGAGCAATTCTCGCGCGACCACGGCGCCACGGGCCCGTGGACCGACGTCTTCGCGCTCGCGCTCATCTTGGTGGAGCTGTGCAGCGGCGCGCCGCCGCTCGACGGCGACACGCTCGCGCAGATCGGCTTCGCCTCGATGAACGAGCGCCGTCGCCCGACGCCGCGCACGCTCGGTGTGCCGGTGCGTGACGAGGTCGAGGCCGTCTTCGCGCGCGCGCTGGCCGTTTCGACGAGCGCGCGGTTTCAAGGGGTGGGGGAGTTTTGGGCGGCGCTCGTCGCCGCGCTCGACCCGACGCTGGCCTTTCTGCCCCCCTCGAGCGCAGCCCCCTCCGGGCCGCTCCCTTCGTCGCTGACCCCCTCGCAACGACGCGAGCAGGACACGCTCGCCGCGCCGCCGGAGATCTCGTCGTCGTCGTTCGCACGTTCTGCGACCGCCGCGCCTTCGTCGATCGGCGAGACGCCCACGATCCCGCGCGACAAGAAGGCGGTGCGCGGGCGCGGTGTCTTGGCGGCGATGGCGGGCCTCGGCGTCTTGGCGATCGCCACGGTGGTGGCGATGGCGGTTCACGCGCGATCGAGCAGCGCCCCGGCGCAAGGGGAGCTCATCGCCCCGCAGACCGAGCTGGCCGACGCTTCGGTGGTCCCGCCCGTGCCTGCAGAGGTCGCGTGTCCGAGCGGAATGATCCCGATCCCCGGCGGCGGGTTCTTCATGGGCTCGGACGATCCCGACGACTTGCCCTTCGAGCGCCCCGCGCACCACGTGGCGCTCAAGCCGTTCTGCATGGACGAGTTCGAGGTGACGACCGAGTCGTACAAGGCGTGCAGCGACAAGGGCGACTGCAAGCGCGCGGCGACGACCAACGAGTTTGCCGGGATGAGCGCTGGCGATCGCAACGCGTTCGATCCCGAGTGCAACGCTCGCGATCCCGAGGGGCGCGCGAAACACCCCATCAACTGTGTGTCGTGGGAGATGGCCGACGTCTTCTGCAAGGCCGAGGGGAAGCGCCTCCCGACCGAGGCCGAGTGGGAGTTCGCCGCGCGCGGCCCCGACGGGCGGAAATTCCCCTGGGGCGACGAGCCTCCGAGCGCCGGGCTCCTCAACGCCTGCGGCAAGGAGTGCGTGGCTTGGGGGAAGAAGCACAAGGAGCAGGAGAACGGCATGTACGAGGCCGACGACGGCTTCGCCACCACCGCGCCCGTGGGGAGCTTCCCCAAGGGGAAGTCGCGCTACGGCGTGCAAGACGTCGTGGGCAACGTGTGGGAGTGGGTCTCGGACTACTACGCCCCCTACGGCACCGCGGCCGAGGACGATCCGCACGGGCCTCCCAGTGGCGACGAGCGCGTCATCCGTGGCGGCGCGTGGAACGGCTCGTACCCGGCGTGGGTGCGCCCGACGTTCCGCTACCACAGCGTGGCCACGGCGCGGAGCTACGGCATCGGCTTCCGCTGCGCCAAGACGCGCTGAACTCGCGGCGCGCGCGGCGGTTCGTTTATCCTGGGCCCCCCGATGCCTGATCCGAACGATCCCCTCGACCTCGTCGGCACGACCGTCGCCGAGAAGTATTCGGTCGAGAGCGTCGTCGGCGAGGGTGGCTTCGCCATCGTCTACCGAGCGACGCACCTCCTCTGGAAGCGTCCTGTCGCGCTCAAGGTGTTCAACGCGCTCTTCGACGCCCCGGTGGAGACGCGTGAGAAGCTCCGCGACGACTTCGTCCGCGAAGGTGCGCTCCTCGCCGAGCTGTCGGAGCAGTCGGCGGCGATCTGCCAAGCGCGTGACGTCGGCATGCTCAACGTTCGAGGGCGTGACGTCCCGTTCATGGTGCTCGAGTGGCTCGAAGGAGCTTCGCTCGATGCCGTCCTCGTCGACGAGGTCGCGAGGAATCTCCCGCCGCGATCGCTCGAAGCGACGATGGCGTTGATCGAGCCGGCCGCGCTCGCCCTCGGCTTGGCCCACGCGCGCGGGATCGCCCACCGCGACGTGAAGCCGGCCAACGTGTTCGTCGTGGGGGATCCGCGGGCCGAGCGCCCGACGGTGAAGCTCCTCGACTTCGGCATCGCCAAGGTGGTGCAGGACGCCGAGAAGACCGGCGGCGCGTTCGCCAAGACACGCGGCGAGCTCACGAGCTTCACGCCGGCGTACGGCGCGCCGGAGCAGTTCGCGCGCTCCTACGGCGCCACGGGGCCGTGGACCGACGTCTTCGCCCTCGCGCTCGTCGTCGCCGAGGTCTTGACCGGCAAGGCGCCTCTCGACGGCGACACGCTCTCGCAGATCGCCTTCGCTTCGACGAACGAGATGCGGCGCCCGACGCCGCGCTCGATGGGCGCGCTCGTGACCGACGAGGTGGAGGCGGTCTTCGCCCGCGCCGTCGCGGTGAAGCCCACCGACCGCTACCCCGACGCCGGCGCGTTTTGGAGCGCACTCCGCGCCGCGGCGTCGTCCAACGCCCGCGTCGCTTCGAGCGGAGCCCTCCGCGCCGTCGCCCCGACGTCGACGCGGTCCGCCCTCGAGAGCGCGCGCACCGTCGCCGCGGTCGCAGGCGCCGTCCCGCTCGAGGCGCCGGCCGCGGCCGTCACCGGGACGCCCGTCGCCGCGCCGGCCTCACCCCCGAATCGCACGCCGTTCTTTCTCGTCGGTGCCGCGGGGATCGCCGGCATCGCCCTCGGCGCGTACTTCTTCGCCGGGGGCCGCGCCGGACGCCCCGGCGGTCGCGCGCACGTGCCCCCCTCGGCCTCGGTCACCGCGGCCCCCTCACAGGCCCCCTCGGCGGAGGCGCCGCGACCTCGCCAATGTCCGCAGGGCATGGTCTTCGTCCCCGGGGGCTCCTTCTTCATGGGCGACGACGAGGGCGAAGCGGCGGAGAAGCCGGCGCATCAAGTGGTGCTCTCGCCGTTCTGCATCGATCGGCTCGAGGTCACGACCGCCGAGTACAAGCGGTGCAGCGACGCCGGCGAGTGTCTTCGCGCGAGCCAAATGAACGAGTGGGAAGGGATCACCCGACACGACCACGACGCCTACGATCCGCTCTGCAACGCCCGCGATCCGAAGACGCGCGGTCGCCACCCCATCAACTGCATCGACCACGCGATGGCCGCGAGCTACTGCCACTTCGCCGAAGCGCGGCTCCCTTCCGAGGCGGAGTGGGAGTTCTCCGCGCGCGGAAAGGACGGCCGACGTTACCCGTGGGGAGAAGAAGCGCCGACGGGCGGGCACTTGAACGCGTGCGGCCCCGAGTGCGTCGCGTGGGGGAAGTCGCACGGCGTCTCGTTCGACGAGATGTTCCCCATGGACGACGGCTTCGCCACCACCGCGCCGGTCGGCTCGTTCCCCGCCGGGAAGACGATTTGGGGCGTCGAAGACATGGTGGGGAACGTCTGGGAGTGGGTGAGCGACGGCTACGCGCCGTACCGCGCCGGCGACGTCGGGCACCCGCTGAAGGATCCGCGCGGCCCCGAGGACGCGGGCGCTCGCATGTCCGACCGCGTCATCCGTGGCGGGGCGTGGAACAGCGAGAAGGCGAGCTGGCTTCGCCCTTCCTTCCGCTTCCATGCGCCGGCCACGATGAAGAGCCACGGGATCGGCTTCCGCTGCGCGCGCGACGCGAAGAGCGAATAGCCCGGGCCGAGCGTCGCGCGAACCTTCGGGGGCCCGCACGCCACGTCTTGCAGGCCGCGCGGCCTCGGCCTAAGACTCTTGCCCCATGCGACACGTCGAAAAGCGCCGCGGCCAGCCCAACGTCACCCAGATGCACTACGCCAGGAAGGGCGAAGTGACCGAGGAGATGGCCTACGTGGCCCAGCGCGAGAAGGTCGACGCCGAGCTCGTGCGGAGCGAAGTCGCGCGCGGTCGTCTCATCATCCCCGCGAACATCAACCACGAGAACCTCGAGCCGATGGGCATCGGCATCGCCCTCTCGTGCAAGGTGAACGCGAACATCGGCAACAGCGCCGTCTCGAGCGACGTGAAGAAAGAGCTCCGGAAGCTCGAAATCAGCCTGAAGCACGGCGCCGACACGATCATGGATCTGTCGACCGGCGGTGACATCGACGGCATCCGGAAGACGCTCATTCAAGCGTCGCCGGTCCCGGTCGGCACGGTCCCCATCTACCAGGCGCTCCAGATCGCCAAGACGGTGAAGAACCTCACCGCCGACGACATGATCTCGATGCTCGAGCACCAAGCGCAGCAAGGAGTCGACTACTTCACGATCCACTGCGGCGTGCTCGTCGAATACCTGCCGCTCGTGAAGGACCGCATCACCGGCATCGTGTCGCGCGGCGGCTCGATCATGGCGCAGTGGATGCTCGAGCATCACAAGCAGAACCCCTTCTTCACCCACTGGGACAAGGTGATGGAGATCTGCAAGAAGTACGACGTGTCGATCAGCGCCGGCGACGGCCTTCGCCCCGGTTGCCTGCATGATGCAAGTGACGCCGCGCAGTTCGCCGAGCTGAAGACACTCGGCGAGCTCACCAAGCGCGCCTGGGAGCACGACGTGCAGGTCATGATCGAAGGGCCGGGGCACGTGCCGTTCGATCAGATCGAGATGAACGTGAAGAAGGAGATGGAGCTCTGCCACGAGGCTCCCTTCTACGTCCTCGGCCCGCTCGTGACCGACATCGCGCCGGGCTACGACCACATCACGAGCTGCATCGGCGCCACCATGGCCGGCACCGCCGGCGCGGCGATGCTCTGCTACGTGACGCCGAAGGAGCACCTCGGCCTCCCGGACGAGGACGACGTCAAGCAGGGGCTCATCGCCTACAAGATCGCCGCCCACGCCGCCGACATCGCGCGCCACCGCCCGGGCGCGCGCGATCGCGACGACGCCCTGAGCCGCGCGCGCTACGCCTTCGACTGGAAGGAGCAGTTCCGCCTCTCGATCGATCCCGAGCACGCGCAGGCGCTCCACGACGAGACGCTCCCCGACGAGTACTTCAAGGGGGCCGAGTTCTGCTCGATGTGCGGACCGAAGTTCTGCTCGATGCACATCAACCGCGCCGTCGAAGAGTTCAACCACAAGCTCGAAGAGGACCGGAAAGCCGGCAAGCGCACGCTCGAGCTCTTCACCGCGTAGCGAGCGCGTCGTGCCCTCGAGCTCCTTGGCGCGCGCATGAAGAGCCTCGTCTCGGCGGGGCTCACACGCGCGCGCGGGCTCGCGAAGCGCGTCGATCGCCGGACGCTCCTCGTCGCTGCGGGGCTCGCGGCGTTGGTCGCGCTGGCGGTGGGGGCGGCGTGCGGCAAGAGCAGCACGGGGCCGAACCTCGCTGCGATCGACGCGGGATCGGCCGCGGCCTCGGCGAACCGCACCGACGCCGGCGTGGTGCAGGTGGCCGTCCCCGCGGAAGACCTATGGACGATCGCCGAGCAGGGCGAAGAGGACGATCTCGCGCGCCTCGCCGATCGCGAGGGGGCGTCGGAGCTCGCCGAAGAGGGGCGCGCAGCGAGGACGCCGGCGCGCCGCAACGTGGCGCTCCGCGCGCTCGCGTACAGCGAGGGCTACGCCGGGCTCCCTTGGCTCGCCGAGGTCGCCGACGCCGACAACGACGACGCCAAGATCGCCGTGGCCTCGATCGACGCGCTAGCCGCACGAAAGCGCACCTCGGAAGATCCCGAGGACGCCACCGAGCTCCGCGAGGGGTGCGATCGCTTGTTGGTCATCGCCAAGAACGTCGCCCGCGCCAAGCCGGTGCGCATCGGCGCGGTGCGCGCGCTTCGCATGTGGGCCGATCGGGGGTGCGCGAAGCCGGACGAGATCCCCGCCGACGTCGACGCGCGATGAGCGGCGAGATCGGCTACCCTCGACGATGAGCGGCGCGCCGCCCCATCGAGGCCCCCTTTGACCGATCCCATCGTCCCCTCACGCCCGTCCATGCCCATGGGGGGCCCGAGCCCGTTCTCGAGCGAGCCGTTTCTCATCCAGATCCTCGCCAAGGCGGTCGCCGCCAAAGCGAGCGACGTGCACCTCAAGGTCGGACAGCCGCCGGGCGCGCGCATCCGCGGGGGGCTCGTCTACTTCCGGTCCGAGCCGCTCCGCGCCGAGGACACGATCCAGATCGCGCGTCACCTCGTGCGCGATCCGGAGGTGAAGGCGCGCATCGAGACGCTCCTCGAGTACGACGTGGCCTACGACGCACCGGGCGTCGGGCGCTTTCGCGTGAACGTCTATCGCCAGCGCGGCACGCTCGCCATCGTGATGCGCGCGATCCCCCACGAGGTCCCGACCTTCGAGGACTTGGGGACGCCGCTCGCGTGCAAAGACCTGGCGGAGAAGGAGCGCGGTCTCGTGCTCGTGGTGGGGGCCGCGGGGAACGGCAAGAGCTCCACCTTGGCGGCGATGATCCGCCACTTGAATCACACGCAGTCACTTCACATCGTCACCATCGAAGACCCGGTCGAGTACCTCCACGCCGACGTGAAATCGAGCGTGAGCCAGCGCGAGCTCGGCATCGACACGAAGAGCTTCGCCGACGCGCTCCGGGCGGCGCTCCGCCAAGATCCCGACGTCATCCTAGTGGGCGAGATCCGCGACGAGGTCACCCTCGACATCGCCCTCAAAGCAGCCGAGACAGGTCACCTCGTGCTCTCGACCCTCCACACGCCCGACGTCTCGCGCACCGTGGGGCGCATGCTGGCGCTCGCCCCCAAGGGGCAACCGGGGTCCACCGAAGAGATGCGCGAGCGCATCGGCGACTCGCTCCAAGGGATCGTGGCGCAGCGCCTCCTCACGAAGCGCGACGGCTCGGGGCTCGTCCTCGCCGCCGAAGTGCTGGTGGCGACGGGCACGGTGCGCGAATCGATCAAGCGGCCGGAGAGCAACCCGGGGCTCAAAGAGCTCATGGAAAAGGGGGTTCACCCCTACGGCATGCAGACCTTCGAGATGCACTTGAAGCAGCTCGTCATCGCCGGCCAGGTCGACAAAGACGTGGCCCGGAGCGCCGCCGGGTTCTGAGGAGCGCGCTCCCACGTGGGGGGGTGGGCCGCACCCCGCGGAATGTCGCAGGAAAGTTGCGCTCCGGTCATCTCCTCGTACCTTGAGGAGAAGAAGCTCTCGTTGATGCGCCCTCGCTCGATCGTTCGCTGGCTCTGTCCCCTCGTGCTGGGCGCGTGCGCCACCAATGCGCCCGCGCCGGCCCCCGCGCCCGCGGTGGAGACGGCGAAGCCCCTCGAGGCCAAGTCGGCCGAGCTCGCCTCCCCGCCGACGCCCGTCGAAGCGCCCGCGCCGCCTCCCCCCGCCGCGCCCACCGTTCGCACGCTCGGCCGCTGCGCCGACGCGTCCTCCGACGTCGCCCACATCACGCTCGCCCACTTGAACGACCTTCAAGCGCGCTACAGCGATCGTCTCGCGGGCAAGAGCCGCTACGGCTACATCGCCGGCTACCTCCGCGCGCTGAAGGACGAGGTCCCCGAGACGCTCGTCGTCGACGCCGGGGACGACTACGAGAAGGGGGCCGTCGCCGAGCTTCGCAGCATGGGGGAGGCGACGCGCCAGATGGTGCAGGCGCTCCCCATCGACGTGCGGACCATCGGCAACCACGACTTCGCCTACGGTGAGGACGCGGTGGTGAAGGACGTGAGCGAGAGCGCGCACCCGGTGCTCGCCGCCAACATCCGCTACGAGAAGAAGCCCGATCTCTTCGCTCCCTTCGTGCGCATCGACGTCGGCTGCGTGCGCGTCGGCGTGGTCGGCGTCGTCGCCAGCAACTACGGCGCCGACGATCTTCCGACCCGCGAGCCGTTCGACGGCGTGTTCGTGCACGACGACCACTACGTGGATATCGTCGGCCAAGTCGTGCGCGCGCACCGCGCCGAGGTCGACGTGATGATCGCCGTCGATCACATCGGTCTCTTCCCCGACAGCGTCCTCGCGCAGAAGACGCCGGGGCTCGACGTCGTGGTCGGCGGGCACACCGAAGACCTCGTGCGAAAGCCGCTCGGCGTGTGGCGGCGCGACGGCTCACGCGCCGTGGTCCTTCAGGCCGGCCATTGGGGGCGCACCCTCGGTCGCGCCGATCTCACGATCGACCTCAAGAAGAAGCGCGTCACCGTCGACCACTACGCCATCGTCGACGTCACGCCGAGCCTACCGTTCGCCGACGACGTGGGCGATCTCGCCGAGAAGCTCGAGGCCGAGGCGGCGCCCGACGCTCACAAATCGATCGCCACGGTGAAGAAGCCGATCGGCCGCGGCGCGCCGATGGCCGAGCTCGTGTGGCGCGCGGCGCGGGCGGAGTGGAAGGCCGACGCGATGGTGGTCGGGCGCGACGTGTTTTGGACCGGGCTCGCCTCGGGCCCCGTCACCTTGCAGGACCTCTACGACACCGTGCTCGTCCAGCGCGAGCCGGCGGGGACCTCGGGGTTCACGTCGCTCCACCTCGTGCACGTCACCGGCGCCGAGCTCCTCGCCGCGCGCAGGCGCTTCGCCGGCGGGCGCTTCGCGTTCTACGGGCCGACCGACGTCGACGCGAAGAAAATGTACGCGGTGGTCCTCGAGAAGCGCCCCTTCGAGGTCCCGTCGAGCGCGTTCGTCGGAGGGGTCTCGGCGTTCACCGGTAAGTCCGAAGAGCGCGGAGGCGAGGTCATCGATCTCCTCGAGGCCTACGCCCACACCCAGACCGCAGCGGGCAAGACGCTCGACTGACGCTCACGCGCCGCCGGGCGGGCGAAGTCCACGGACCCAGGCCACGAGCTCGTCGAGCTCGCTCGGCTTCTTGAAGAGCGGTCCGAGGGCCTTCGCCGCGCCACTCGCGCTCGTGCCGTCGTCGGTGAAGAAGGCGATGGGGAGGCTGGGGTCGGCCCCACGAAGCGCCTCGGCGAGGGTCACGCCGCTGCCGTCGCCGAGGTCGATGTCGAGCACCGCACCGAGCAAGGTCCGGGGGTCGACGCCGAGACCGGCTTCGAGAGACGCGGCTTCCACCAGCGGAACACCGAGCGGCGCGAGGCCGCGGGCGAGGACTGTGCGGACGACGGCGGAGTCGTCGGCCACCAAAATGCAATTGCGCGCCACGAGCCTCCCGTCCCCCCGGAGCTACGCACCATCTTAGCGCGCCCGCTCGAGTGTGGCGCCCCGTTTCGGCGCACGGCCTCTGCGCGGCGTCCTCGCCATACTGGAAATTCCGGGGCTTTGCGCGTTCTCGGCCTTCGGCATCGCTCTCGCAAAGGGGAGTGGTGTGGGTCACGAGGCGAGCGCGCCTGGGCCCCACGGAGGTTCCCATGAGTCATCCCGCCAGCTCGATCGACGTTCGCTTCTGGGGGGTCCGCGGCAGCATCGCCTCGCCGGGCCCCGAGACCGCCAAGATCGGCGGCAACACGAGCTGCGTGGAGGTGCGTTGCGGCACGACGCGCATCATCCTCGACGCCGGCACCGGGCTCCGCGGCCTCGGCGACGCGTGGCTCGCCTCGCGCATGCCCATCGACGCGACGCTGCTCCTTTCGCACGCGCACTGGGACCACATCCAAGGGCTCCCGTTCTTCGTCCCGGCGTACCTGCCGACCACGAAGCTCCACGTCGTCGGCGGCGCCAACGGCGTGATGGGCCTTCGCCAGACGCTCGCGCACCAGATGACGCAGCCGGTGTTCCCCGTGCGCCTCGACGAGCTCGGCGCCGAGATCACCGTGCAGGAGGCGCGCGCGGGCGAGAGCTTCGGCGTCGGTGCCGCGACGGTGCGCGTCGCCAAGGGGAATCACCCCGGCGGCGTGCTCGCCTTCCGCATCGAGCACGCGGGCCGCTCGATCGTGTACGCGACCGACACAGAGCACTTCGCCTGCGTCGATCCGCAGCTCCTCGCGCTCGCCGCGGGGGCCGACGTGCTCATCTACGACGCGCAGTACACCCCCGAGGAGTACCGCGGCGACGCCGCCAAAGGGCAGCGCTCCAAGGTCGGGTGGGGGCACTCGACGTACGTCGCCGCCGCCGAGCTCGCGCGTGAAGCGGGGGTCCGCGAGCTCCTCCTCTTTCACCACGACCCTTCACACAAGGACGACAAGGTGCTCGAGATCGAAGCGCGCACGCAGGAGCTCTTCGAGCGCACCCGCGCCGCGCGGGAAGGGATGACCGTGACGCTCGAGGGGGACCGTGGGCGCGACGCGGGCGAGCCGGGGGCGGATCGGAGCGAGCCCTCCAAGGCCAGCGCCGCGCACGCCGCGTGACCTCGGCGAGCGGCGCCGCTACGGTACGCGGAGGGGACGCCTTGTGGCGCGCCCCCTCGGCGTCCATGTCCTCCCGACTCTCCCTGCTCGTCGATCTCGCCGCGCTCCTCACGCGTGAGGTGGATCTCGACGCGCTCTTGAAGACGGCATGCGAGCGCATGGCCGAGGCGCTCCACGCCGAGCGCGCCACGCTGTGGCTCGTCGACGCTGAGAAGCACGAGCTCTTCGCCCGCGTGGCGACGCTCCCCGACGTCGCCGCGCTCCGCCAGCCGCTCGACCGCGGCCTCGCCGCGCACGTGGCCCGCACGGGAGAGACCGTACGCGTGGACGAGGCGGCCAAGGATCCGCGCTTCGATCCCTCGATCGACAAAATTACCGGGTTCGTGACGCGCTCGGTGCTCGTCGCCCCCATTCGCGAAGGGGCGCGCGGCCCTCTCCGCGGCGCGGTTCAAGTCCTGAACCACGAGCGCGGCGCCTTCGACGAAGAGGACGAGCGCTTCCTCGTGGCGCTCGCCGCCCAGCTCGCCCGCGCGCTCTCGCTCACCACGCTCCGCGCCGAGGACGCCTCCGGCCCTGGCGTCACTTTGCGCGGCCCCTTCAACCGCATCGTCGGCCGGAGCAAAGAGCTCGACCAGGTCTACGAGCGGATCGCCCGCGCCGCCGAGACCGACGCCACCGTGCTCCTCCGGGGAGAGACGGGGACCGGCAAGGGGCTCTTCGCCCGCGCCGTGCACGTGAACTCGGCGCGCCAAGCTGGCCCCTTCGTCACCGTCGACTGCACGACGCTCCCCGCGCAGCTCGTCGAGAGCGAGCTCTTCGGCCACGAGCGCGGCGCGTTCACCGGCGCCGAGCGCCGCGTCCCCGGCAAGGTCGAGCTCGCCGACGGCGGCACGCTCTTCCTCGACGAGATCGGCGACATGCCCCTCGAGCTGCAAGGGAAACTCCTTCGCTTCCTGCAGGAGCGCACCTTCGAGCGCGTCGGAGGGCGCACCACCCAGCGCGTCGACGTGCGTCTCGTCTGCGCGACGCACCGCGATCTCGGGGCTGCGGTGCGCGAGGGGAAATTCCGCGAGGATCTTTTTTACCGCGTGCGCGTCGTCGAGATCGAGCTCCCCCCGCTTCGCGTGCGCGGCGGCGCCGAGATCGAGGCGCTCGCGCGCCACTTCGCCGATATGTACGCCCTCCGCTACGGCCGGCCCCGCCCGGAGATCACCCCCGCGGCCGTCGCCGCGTTGAAGGCGCACGTGTGGCCGGGGAACGTGCGCGAGCTCGAGCATTGGATCGAGAGCGCCGTCGTCCTCGCCCCCAGCGGTGTCATCGACGCCGCCCGCCTGCCGACGGCCGAAGGAAGCGAGGCGACCGCCGCGGCGAAGAGCGCGCACGCGACGAGCGCCGGTTCAGCGAGCACCGACGCGGGCAACGGGCCGGTGCTGGCGATCCCGCTCGGTCTCACGCTCGACGACGTGGCCCGCCGCTACCTCGAAGCCACGCTCGCCTCGGTCGACGGCAACAAGACCGAGGCGGCCAAGCGGCTCGGCATCGGCCGAAACACCGTCACCCGCCTCTTGAAGGGCTGAAGGGCGCGCACGCCCTCCCAGGAAGCGCGGGCCGGTGCTAGGGTGCGGCGCACGATGTCCGAGTCGTTCACCCACGAAGCCGTCCTCGCCCTCTACGACCGTCCGCTGCTCCCGCTCCTCGACGAGGCGCGCCGGGTCCACCTTCAGCACCACCAGGACAACGAGGTGCAGCTCTGCACGCTCCTCAGCGTGAAGACCGGCGGCTGCCCCGAGGACTGCGCCTACTGCCCGCAGTCGAGCCACCACTCGACCGAGGTCGAGCCGGAGCGGCTCCTCGACGTGAACGAGGTCATCCAAAGCGCGCGCCGCGCCAAGGAGCTCGGCTCCACGCGCTTCTGCATGGGCGCCGCGTGGCGCGAGGTGAAGGACGGTCCGGCGTTCGACCGCGTCCTCCAGATGGTGCGCGAAGTGAAGGGGCTCGGCCTCGAGGCGTGCGTCACCCTCGGCATGCTCGACGAAGGGCAGGCGCAGAAGCTCAAGGAAGCCGGGCTCGACGCCTACAACCACAACCTCGACACGAGCCGCGAGCACTACCGCTCGATCATCTCGACCCGCACCTACGACGACCGCCTCAAGACCCTGCGAAACGTGCGCAATGCAGGTATTACGGTGTGCTCGGGCGGCATCATCGGCATGGGCGAGAGCAAGGCCGACCGCGTGGAGATGCTCCGCACCCTCGCGAACCTCACGCCGCAGCCGGAGAGCGTCCCCATCAACGCCCTCGTGGCGGTCGAAGGCACGCCGCTCGCCGCCATGCCGCCGGTCGATCCGCTCGATCTCGTCCGCATGATCGCCGTCGCCCGCATCTTGATGCCGCGCTCGCGCGTGCGCCTCTCTGCCGGTCGCACCTCGCTCTCACGCGAGGCGCAGATCATGTGCATGATGGCGGGCGCGAACTCGATCTTCTACGGCGACAAGCTCCTCACCACGCCGAACCCCGGCGAGAACGAGGACCTCGAGCTGCTCCGTGCCACCGGCCTCGTCCCGCAGCCGCCTGCGGTGAGCGCGTCGACCGCCGCCGCCGAGGAGTAGAAGCGCGGCCGCGAAGAGAGCTGAGAGCGGAGAGGGGTGCCCCCACCCGCCGCGGCTTCGCCGCGTCGACCTCCCCCAAGCTTCGCGCTCCGCGCGAAGCGGGGGAGGTTAGAGCTCGCGCCCGGCCTTGAGCACGAGGGCACGACGCAGAGGGGCGCTCCGTGGTCGAGAGCCGCCCGCCGTGCGCGCGGCGTCGGCGGGCGCGTCCTCTCGAGACGAGCATCAAGTAACATACTGCATGTTGAGGTCCTCGTGTATGCAGTATGTTGCATACGCCGACAGCGCGGTGGAGAGCCCGCGCAGCCTGGGCGCGGTGCGGGTCTAGAGCGCGGCCCGCGCCTCTCCGCGCGAGGAGCGCCTCACCGCTCCGCGCGTGCGCGAATCGAGAGGAGCGTCAGCGAGAACACGCGCGCCACGCGGCCGCCGCGGATCGTGGACACGCGCGTGTGCCCGCTCACCTCGTGATCGGGGAACATCTTCGCCACGTCGACCTCGAAGCGGTTGTCGGTCACGAACAAGATCTCGTCGGCGTGCTGCCAGCGGCTCCGCGGCTCCCACGTGTCGAAGTCGTCGGGGATGGGCGTGGCGCAGCCCACTTCGGCGTCGGGGCCGAGGCCGGCGTGGAGCTGCGCGCACACGGTCCAGTGCGGCCCCACGACGACCATCTCGCCGCGCGGCGCCTCCTCTTGAAGAATGTCGCGCGAGGCGGAGATGACGTCCTTCCAGCCGAAGAGCTCGTTGGCGATGTCGAAGCGCGGGTCGAACGACGCGGGGGCGGCGCGCGCGAGCCCCGGCACCAAGACCCACGCGTACACGGCCGCGGTCATCGCCAAGCCGAGCGCCGTCGCGGTACGGCGAAGGCGCACGCCGAGGCGCGGAATGTCCGATCCGCGCCGCGCGAAGTGAAAGAGCAGCGCGAGGAGCGCGGGGGCGACCCAATGCGGCTCGGCCACGCGGCTCCACAGCGCCAGAGCGACGAGCGGCACGAGCGGAATCAGGAACGCGCGCACGAGGAGCGCCGTCGTGGCGTCGTCGCGATCGGCGCGCGCGGTCCGCACGAGGTCGACCCCCACGACCCCCGCCGCCACCAGCAATCCGGGCGAGACGTACGCCGCTTGCCCGCCGAGGAGCGCGCCGAAGTTGCGCAGCGAGAGCCCGGCGTCGCCCTGTGTCTCGACGAGGCGATGGCGGAGCATGGGCCAGCCGGTCTTCGCCTCGAAGTAGGCGATGGGCGCGAGGACGATCGCCCCCGCGACCAAGCCCGCCCACGGCCACACGGTGGCGCGATGCCTCTTCGCCGCGCGCGAGGCGTAGGTCGCCGCAAGGGCGAGGAGCAAGAGGCCGCCGCTCACCTTGGACGCGGCGGCGATCCCGGCGAGGAGCCCGGCGCCGACGAAGGCCGAAGAGGCGCGCAGATCGCTCGCCTCGCGCCGGAGGGCGTAGGCCGCGAGACCGAGGGCGCCGATCCACGCGAACGAGAGGAGCAAATCGGGCGTCATGGCGAAGAGCCCGACCGCGAGCTCCGGCGTCGCCAGCGCGGCGAGGCCGGCCACGAGCGACCATTCCTCTTCGGCCCCCGCGCCGCGGGCCGCGAGCACCACGAGCCCGGGGACGAGCGTCGCGAGCACCGCGGTCACGGCGTGGGCGATCCCTGGCGAGGGGGCGGTCCCTTCGCCGAGCGTGCGCGCGAAGAGGCCGATGAGCCCGGGGTGATCGAGGTACGCCGGCGCCGGGTGCAGCGCGTAGCACGCGTAGAGCGCCTCGCTGTCGCCGAAGCCCACGACGCGGGCGGCGACGACGCGCGCGGCGAGGAGCGCGAAAGAGAGGACGAGGAAGAGGCGCTTGGTCACGGCGAGACGATCACGAGGCGAAGGCGGCGAGCCAAGGATGAAGGAGGCGCGCGACTTCGCGGGAGGGGGCGCGCTCGGGTCCGAGGCACGCCTCGACTTCGTCGCACACTCCGAGGAGCTCGTGGCGAAAATCGAGCGCGCGGGCGAGGGCCCGGGCCACACGCTCGGGGCGGGCGTCGCGCTGCAAGAGCTCGTCGAAGGCGCGCCGCCCGAGGAGCACGTTGGGCAGGGCGAGGTGCGGGATCTTCACGAGCGCGCGCGCCACCGCCTCGGTGACGAGCCCGGTGCGGTAGGCGACGACGGGAATCGCGCGGGCGAGGGTGGCCTCGAGCGTCGCCGTCCCCGAGGCCGAGAGCGCGACGTCGAACGCCGGGAGGAGCGGCACCGCGCCGTCGTACGGATCGGCGTGGTGCGTCGCCACGTGATGCTCCGAGGCGCGCTCCTCGGCCCATACGACGGTCGCGGCGTCGAGGCTCGGCGCGAGGAGCACGCGCGCGTCCACGCTCGCGCGATCGCGCCGCACGCGGTCGTAGGCGGCGAGGAAGACGGGCAAGAGTCGGCGTACCTCGTGCGGCCGGCTCCCGGGGAGGATCGCCACCGCGCTCGCGTAAGGGGTCATGTCGAGCGCGGCGCGCGCTTCCTCCCGCGTCATGCGGCGCGCCTCGTACGCAGGGTGCCCGACGTAATGTGCGTCGACCCCGCGCTCACGCCAGAGCGGCTCCTCGAAGGGGAAAATCACCGCCATGCGGTCGACCGACCGACGAAGCTTGGGGATCCTCCCCGCGCGCCACGCCCACACTTGCGGGGCCACGTACCAGAGCACGCGCACGCCCGCGCGGTGGAGCACGTCGGCCACGCGCGTGTTGAACTCGGTGTAGTCGACGAGGAGCGCGGCGCGGGGTTTCCGCTCTTTGGCGGCGCGAAGCAGGTGCGCGTGGGCCCGTGCGATGGGGGCGGCGCGCGCGACGACTCCGCCGACGCCGAGCGCCGTCATCTCGTCGAGATCGGCGACGAGCTCGACCCCCGTCTCGCGGAGCGCGTTCCCGCCGACGCCGAACATGGGGAGCCCGGGGAAGGTGGCGGCGAGGCGCCGCGTGACGTGTGCGGCCGCGCGGTCGCCCGAGGCTTCGCCGGCCACGACGAGGAGGCCGGTCATCGGCTGCCGGGCACTACGGGGACGGTCGATGCGTTTGCACGAGGCGGCACGAGCGACCTTAGTCGCGACGCCGCGCGCGGCGAAGCGCGACGAGTCCGAGGCCGAGGCCGAGCGCGCCGAAGGCGCCCCACGGCGTCCCCGAGCTCCCGCCCATGCTCACCACCGGGCTCGCGGCGCAGCCGGTCTTGGCCGGCGTCGCACAGTCGGTGGTGAAGCCGTGCCTGGGCGTCGGGTCGCAGACGTCCTCGGGGATGGCTTGGTTTCCGTCGGCGGTGCGCGTGCCGTTCGGCGGGTAGATCGTGCAGATGCCGGCGACGTCGTCCGACGTCAGGTTTCGCATCGCCGTCGCGCCTTGCTTGTAGTGTGCATACATTGTGGCGCGCCCGTCGGTGGAGTGCGCGAGGCCGAGGAAGTGCCCGGTCTCGTGGGTCACGATGCTGGCGAAGTCGAAGCCGTCGGCGGGGATGGGATCGCTCACCGTCACGTGCTGCTGCGCGGTGTTGATCTCCATGTCGGCGTCGTAGATTTCGCCGGTGTTGGGGTCGAAGGTGACGGTCGTCAGCGCCAGCGTGTTGTTCGAGTCGTTGTGGGGCCACGCGTTGTCGCGGAAGACGATGACGTGCTGGTTGGCGCCGTCCTTGTTGTACTGGACCTGACCGCAGGTGACCGGGCCGAGGTCGCGGACGTCCACGCTCACGCGCGACTGCCCCGTGCCGTCGGTCGGGCAGCTCGTCCCCGTCCACTTGGTGAACGCGGTGGTGATGGCTTGCTCGGCGTCGTCGAGCGACACCTGGTGGCTCGCGTCCTTCTGCAGGCTGTAGCCGACGCAGGCGTTCTTCCAATAGAGCGGCTTCCCCTCGGTGCAGCACTCGGTGCCGCCGATGGTGCAGCCGTCTTGGAGCCCCAAGGTCGACGTGCGGCAGAAGGCTGCGGCCGAGCGCGCTTCGAGGAGCCCGGCGGCCCCGAGGACGACGGCGAGGAGGACCCTGCGATCAGTGCGCATGGAGGCGCCTCCAGGCGTCGGCGATGTCGCGGGTCGCTTCTTCGACGGGGCGCCCGACGATCGCGTCGGCGGCGAGGCGTGACGAACCGACGCGCTTCACCATCTCCGGGCGAGGGGCGTAGAGCGCGCCGACCGAGGCGTGCTCCACGAAGGTGCGCTGGCCGGTCTTGGCGTCGCGCTTCACCGGGAATTGCCCCTGTGCGCGCGCGGTCACGACGCGCATGCCGCCGCCGGCAGGATCGGGGCGGAGAAAGAGGAGGGTGGGGTAGCCGACGTGCAGCGTGGGCTCACCGTCGACGACCTGGCCCACGTCGCCGACGATGCCGCCGAGGCTCGCCACCCAGGCTTCGCTGCCGGTGCCGAGATCCCCCGCGACCGCCTCTTCGACGTGCACGCGCGTGTACGTGACGATCTTCCCGTTCTCCCAGACAGCGTGCTGCTCCACCGGCGTGCACACGCCGACCGAGGTGCTGTCGCCCACGAGGGCGTCGAAGAGAACGGCGATCGACACCGACGCGTGTGCCTCCTTGGGCGCGCTCACCGCGCCGAGGAGCGGAACACCGCCGATCACGAGCGCGCGAAGGGCGAGCGTCGCCCAAGGGCTACGAGTCATGCCCGAAGGTTAGCGCGAACGCTCCGGCGTGGCACGCGCCGCGAGCGCCGAGCTTTACCAGCGGACGAGCGCGCAGCCCCAGTGAATGCCCGCGCCGAGCGCGAGCATCATCGTGAGGTCGCCCTTCTTGAGGGCCCCCGAGCGCTGCTGCTCGTCGATCAAGATGGGGAGCGTGCCGGCGCTGGTGTTGCCGAAGCGGGCGATGTTCATCGGCATCTTCTCGCGCGGCACGCCGAGGTGCTCGCGGATGTACTCGTTGATGCGCTCGTTCGCCTGGTGCGCGAGGAACCAATCGATCTGATCGAGCGAGACGTGCTTCTCCGCGGCGAGCTCGCGCGCCGTCTTCGGCAGCTTGGTGACGGCGAACTTGAAGAGCTCGCGCCCATCCATGCGCGGCACGTGCATCTGCTCGGCGAACATGGTGTCGTTCCAGTACGGGCGCCGACGAAAGCCGCCACCCGGCACGTAGAGCGCTTCGGCGTAGCGCCCGTCGGATTGGATCTTGATCCCGCGGAGGCCGGCGTCGCGATCGGTCGCGCGGAACACGAGCGCGCCTGCGCCGTCGCCGAACAAGACGGCGAGCGCGCGGTGCGCGTTGGCGCGCTCACGCGCCTCGGGCGTCGCCGAGCGGTTGTTCTTGGGATCGAGCGCGCCCCAGTCTTCCCACGGCATGAAGCCGGCGTGCGCCTCCGCGCCGACGAAGAGGATTGTCTTGGCGGCGCCGGTGGCGATGAGGCCGTCGATGACTTGGAGACCGAAGAGCATCGCCGCGCACTGCTGGCGAAGGTCCATGGCCGGTGTCCCCGGGATGCCGAGCTTCGCGCCGAGCAGCGCGCCCGAGCCGGGGAACACGTAGTCCGGCGTCATGGTGGCGAAGATGATGTAGTCGAGCTCCGACGGCGCGAGGTTCGCCGCTTCGAGCGCGCGCTTCGCTGCTTCGAACGCGAGGTCGCTCGGGCCGACGCCCTCGGGGGCGAAGTGGCGCTGCTTGATGCCGGAGCGCTGCGTGATCCACTCGTCCGACGTGTCCATCACGCGGGCGAGGTCGTCGTTGGTGACCGGCGGCCCCGGCACGTAGTGCCCGGTCCCGATGAGCTCGAAGCCGTGAGTTCGCACGCGGCAGCGGTCTAACCAAACGAACGCGAGAAGTCGAGACGCTCACCCCCGCGCAGAGGTCATGGTTTCGTCAGGACGCGTGCATGACGCATCGAAGCGTCGATGTGTTCATGCGGCATGCTCTTCCACCACGCGGTGCTCGCAAGCGCGAGCGCGGGCGGTCGCTCACACCGGGCGGCGAAGGCCGAGCACGACGAGACTCTCCTCGGAGTGCCGCAAGGTCACGACGTCGCCCATGTCGACGTTGTGGACGATGTGATGACCGTCGAGGAAGAGGAGGGCGTCCTTCATCTTGCTCCTCAAGGTGACGTGGCCACGCGCGTCGACGAGGCCGCGCGGCATCGCCAGGCGGGCGCCGAGGCGCACGTACGGCTCGCGCACGACGAACTGAATCTTGGACGAGGTGAGCGGCAGGATGCGCCCGCCGGCGCTCCTCTGCGCGGCGGTGGAGCCGGCGGCTGGGCCGATCCAGAGACCGCTCGAACGCTGCTCCTCGACGCGCGTCTTGCCGCTCCCTTGCGTGACCTCGAGGATGTAGCGCGTCGTCGCCGCCGGTGACGAGTGGCTGAAGAGCGCTTCGTTCAGGACGCGCGTGTGGACGCACCTGTCGTTGATCTCGACGCGCATGCGCGAGAGGCGCACGCGCTTGAGCGAGCCGTCGAGCGCTGCGGCGAGCGTCTCGTGCACCGTCCCTTTCTTCGCCGCGCAGAAGAAGCCGACCGAGCTGGCGGGGGAGCTGTTCACGCCGAGGATGGGGGTCTTGGGCCCGACTTGGTGCGAGGCCGCGAGCAAGGTCCCGTCGCCTCCGACGGTGACGACGAGTTCGAAGCGCGCGGCGTCGACCCGGTGGCGCGGTCCGACGACGAAGCGCCCGCGCGCACCGAGCCGCTCGATCGCCTCCTCGACCTCGGCGATCGTCGCCTTGTGCGCGTCGTGCGAGCGTTGCATGCGCCGCACCGTGGGATCGCCCTTGGCGAGGAGATGCGAAACGCGCGCGTCCTTCTGCTCCTCCACGAAGGTGCGGTAGGAGGACCTCTTGACGAGGACGAGGATGCGGGGGGGAGGCATCGTCTCTTCGCGTCGGGAGCGACCTCGAGCACTACATCACGAACCGCGGCCGAAGTCCCTTTTCCGTGGGCCTCCCGGTCCGCCGTGCCGGGCCGTCAGGGGAGCTCGGCGAGGCGCCTCAAGGCGGTCTCGGTCTTGGCGTCGCGGAGCTCGCCTCGGCGGACGAGGTCGAGCGCCTCGGCCAGCGAGAGCGAGACGACGCTGGCTTCCCGCTCGAGCGGCGAGCCGTCTTCGGTGGGGACGCCGCGCGCCCCCTCACGGACCTCGACGTGAAAGTACACGTGGCGCTCGCCGATGACCGCGGGGGCCGGATAGGTGAACGGGCCGAGCTCGTGGAGATCGTCCCTCGCCACGGCGATGCCCAGCTCCTCGGCGAGCTCGCGCGCCGCCGCCTCGCGCGGGTCCTCGTCGGGCTCGATGAGCCCCGCCGGGACCTCCCAGAGGCTCCCGGCGTCGAAGGGGGGGAGGTGGCGGAGCACGACCGGCGGGCGCACCGCGGAGCGAAGGTAGACGTGCCGCTCGCCGTTCGCATCGGGGAAGTGGGCGACGACGACGACGGCGTCGAGGGCGCGTCGCGTGGCGATGTCGTAAGGGAACGGTTCGCTCACTTGGCCGCCCGGATAGGTGGCCACGAGCTCGAGGCGCCGGAGGTCCATGAACCCGCCCGAGACCTTGGCGTCGGGCCCTGCGTCCCGTGCAATCTGCACGCGAATGGCCGGCGGAGACGGGAGCTTGGTCACGCCGTCAGCTCTTCATGCGCACTTCGCGCTGCGGGAAGGGGATCTCGATGTTCTCCTTGGCGAAGACCTTCACGACGGCGAACCGAAGGCGCGAGGCGACGCGGAGATCCTCTTTCGGCTGGGGGATCCACACGAGGAGAGAGAAGTTGAGGCTCGAGTCGCCAAAGCCGTCGAGCCGAACCTCCGGCGCCGGCTCGCGCTGGACCTCGGGCTCGGCCTCGGCCACATCGAGGAGCACGCGCTTCACGTGCTCGGGGTCGCTCCCGTACGCGACGCCGATGTCGAGGCGGACGCGCAAGCTGTGCGTGGGGCGCGAGTGGTTGATGACCTGCCCGGTGATGAGCGCGCTGTTGGGGACGATGATCGTCACGTGATCGCGCGTGACGACGGTCGTGGCGCGAAGGCCGATGTCGTCGACCAGGCCGAGCGCGTCGCCGACGCGGACGAAATCGCCTTTGCTCACCGGCTGCTCGATGAGGAGGATGAGGCCGGAGATGAAGTTCTGCGCGATGTTCTGGAGGCCGAAGCCGATGCCGACGAGGAGCACCGCCGAGGCGGCGAGCACCGCGTCGAGGCGGAGCCCCATGGAGTTGAACGCGCTGACCGTGCCGAGGCTGATGACGACGTAGCTGACGATCTTGGCGACGGCGAACTGCGCCCCTTCGGAGTGCCCACGTCGCGCGAGGATGCGGCGCAGCCCGCGGCCGATGAGGCGCGCGAGGACCACCGAGAAGATGACGATGAAGAGGCCGAGGAGGATCGACCCGGGGGTGATCGCCTCGCCCGAGACGGTGATGAGGGGGGTCGTGAGGAAGTGGCGCAGCGGGGACATCGTCGAGCGGAGTGAGGCTACGTGCCCGCGTGCCACCCCGGCAACGATCTGTTGGGAATGCCGGCTCGTCGGCGGGCGTAGCCGGTTCGTGCCGGTTCGCCCCGCGCCCCGCCCCGTGACCAGTGGTCGGCCGGCAAGCCCCCCCCAAACGCATTACACTGATCTGAGCGTGCTCCCGACCCGCCTGCCCACCTCTGCGCGAATGCACCTACGCCCCGGCTCGGCCGGATCGGGCGATGGGATGGAACTTCGTGTGGGGCTCCTGCGTCCTAGCAAGGGACGTCCAAAATGAAGGATCTCGGGATCATCGCCAAAGCGGCCCACGCGGCCGAGCGGCGGCTGCGGATCGATCGTGCCCTCGCGTGGGGGACGAGCGCGGCCGCGGCAGGGCTCTTGTTGGCGGCGGTGACGCTCGGGTTCCGCAAGACGGGGCTCCTCGGCGAGCGACCGGCGCGGGTCCTGCTCGCGCTCGCGGTGCTCGAGGTCGTGGTGGTCGCGACCATCGCGTACCTCCGTCCGCTCGGGGCGCGCGCCGGGGCGGTGGCGCTCGATCGCTTTCACGGCCTCGCCGATCGACTCTCGAGCGCGCTCTCGTTCGCCGCGCTCCCCGAGGCCGAGCGCACGCCGTTCATGGATGCAGCCATCGACGACGCGCTTCATCTGGCCACGCCGGGTGCCGCCGCATCGGGGACGCGCGAGCTTGCGCGCGGCCTCGATCCTCGCCACGCCGTCCCCTTCACGCGCCCGCGGGATTTGCCGCTCGCCGTGGGGCTCGCGCTGGCCGTCGCGCTGCTCGCCGTCTTCGAGGTGCGGAAGCACGAGCCGGTGCTCTCGGCGAAGACGATCGATCCGGTGGACGTGACCGCCGACGACATCGACGCCATGCGCGACTTTTTGCAGGAGATGCAGCAGAAGGAGCAGAGCGACGAGGCGAAGGAGGCGACGCGCGAGTTCAATCAGCTCGTCGAAGATCTCGCGGCCAAGCGACTCGACCGCACCGAAGCCTTCCGAAGGATGCAGGCGCTCGAGGAGAAGCTCCTCACAGGCAGCGAGGCCGATCGCAAGTCACTCGAGGACGCGCTCGCCAAGATCGGCGAAGAGCTGAAGAAGGCCGAGCTCACGAAGCCGGCGGGCGAGGCGCTCGAGAACCGGAACCTCGTCGACGCCGAGAACCAGATGAAGGACCTCGCGAAGAAGCTCCGCGAGGGGAAGGCCGACAAGGACCAGCTCGACAAAATGCGCGACGCCTTGAAGAAGGCGGCGGAGGATCAGAAAAAGCGCCAAGACGAGATCCAAAAGCGCCGCGACGAGCTGGAAAAGCAGCTCCTTCAGCAAAAGCAGAAGCAGGGCGACGCCGGGGTGAACGAGCAGGAAAAGAGCCTCCTTCAGAAGAAGGAGCGCGAGCTCGAGCGTTTGACCCGAGAGCAAGAGCAGCAGCAGAAGACGCAGCGCCAGCTCGACCGGCTCGACCGCGAGCTCGCGCAGGCGGCGGAAGATCTCATGAAGGACATGGGGGCTTCGGCGCAGGATCTCGAACAGAGCGCCGAAGACATCAACCGCATGGCCAAGCAGGAGATGAGCGAGCAGGAGAAAGAAGAGCTCAAACAGAAGCTCCAAGAGCTCCGCGAGATGATGCGCCAGCAAGGCCAAGGCGGGCAGCAGCAGATGGCGCGCCTGCGCCGCTTCCAGCAGCACGCGCGCGGCAGCTCGGGGACGCAAGGCAACCGCGCCGACGGCCAAGACGGCGAGGGCGAAGGCCAAGAGAGCCAAGGCGGCCAGCAGCCGGGGCAACAAGGGCAGGGCGGACAACAGGGCCACGGCCAGCAAGGCCAAGGCGGTCAGCAAGGCCAAGGCCAGCAAGGCCAAGGCGGCGGCCAGCAAGCGGGGCAGGGCGGCCAAGGCGGCCAGGGCCAGGGCGGCGGCAAGAGCGAGACGTGGGTCGTCGGCCCGAGCGGCGAGAAGATCCTCATGATCACCCAGGGCCAGGGCGGCGGGGGGCAAGGCCAAGGGCAGGGGGGCAACGGCACCGGCGACTCGCCCGGCTCACGCGGCGCCGGCACCGGGCACGACGGTCACGTTCAGGGCGGCGCGAGCGACTTGAAGGGTGGAACCCAAGACACCCAAGTCGCCGGCCAAGACACCGGCCAAGGCGGGAGCCGCAGCGAGGTCATTCAAGGCGCCGCCGAGCGCGGCTTCGCGAACCGCGGCTACACCAAAGTTTACCGCGAGTACCACACCGTGGCCGAAGAGGCCTTGAACAAGGACGAAGTCCCCGGCGGCTACCGCTTCTACGTGCGCCGCTACTTTCAGCTCATCAGACCCCGCGACTGATCTTCGCTCTCCCTTCGACCCAACGAGAAGAGACCATGACCGACAAACCGAGAGATGCCGCCGAAGTCCGCGCCGAGGTCGAGCAGTTCGGGCGATCCATCGCCGCCCTGCGCGAAGAGATCGCCAAGACCATCGTCGGCAACCGCGACGTCGTCGACGGCGTGCTCACGTGCATGCTCGCCGGTGGCCACGCGCTCCTCGAAGGGGTGCCGGGGCTCGGCAAGACGATGCTGGTGAAGACGCTGGCGGAGACCTTGAGCCTCACGTTCTCACGCGTGCAGTTTACACCTGATTTGATGCCCGCCGACATCCTCGGCACCACGGTCATCGACGAGACGCACGGCGGCGGAAAGTCGTTCGAGTTTCGCAAAGGGCCGGTGTTCGCCAACATCGTCCTCGCCGACGAGATCAACCGCGCCACGCCCAAGACGCAGAGCGCGCTCCTCGAAGCGATGCAAGAGCACCGCGTCTCGGTCGGCCGGCACACGTACGTGCTCGAGGAGCCGTTCGTCGTCCTCGCGACGCAGAACCCGCTGGAGATGGAAGGGACCTACCCGCTCCCCGAGGCGCAGCTCGATCGCTTCCTCTTCAAGCTCCACGTGCCGTTCCCCAACCGCGACGAGCTCCACAAGATCCTCGATCTGACGACCGGCGCCGGCGCGGGGCAACGCACGCCGGTGCTCCACCGCGACGAGATCCTCCGCATGCAGAAGCTCGTGCGCGAGGTGCCGGTCGCGCGCCACGTGCAGGACTACGCGATCCGCGTCATCCAAGCGACGCACCCCGACGGCCCCGACGCGCCCGATCTGGCCAAGCAGTTCGTCCGCTTCGGCGCTTCGCCGCGCGGCGCGCAGTCGGTGCTCCTCGCCGCCAAGATCCGCGCGCTCTTCGAAGGGCGCTTCGCCGCCTCCATCGACGACGTGCGCTCGGCCGCGCTCCCTGCGCTCCGCCACCGCGTGCTCTTGAACTTCGAGGGCGAGGCCGAGGGGATGAAGAGCGATCAGGTCATCGAAGCCATCTTGAAGTCGCTCGCCGAGACCAAGGCGGGATCGAAGGAGGCGGCGGCCTGACGCGGCGCGGGGCGAAGCTCGGCCCCGCGCACGAAAGGTTCCGAAGGCTCCCATGGGCTGGCTCGACGGGCTGAAATCCTTGTCGCTTCGCGTCCCCGCGTCCGCGCGCGCGGGGGCGAAGAACGAGGATCTGTTCGACGACGACTTCCAGAGGAAGCTCGAGTACCTCGCCATCGTCAGCCGCCGCGTGTTCTCCGGGCGCATGCGCGCCGAGCGGCGCACGAAGAAGAGCGGCAGCGGCGTCGAGTTCGCCGATCACCGCGAGTACCAGCCGGGCGACGACTTTCGTTACCTCGACTGGAACGTGTACCAGCGCTTCGACAAGCTGCTCCTCCGCCTCTTCGAAGAAGAGGAGGACCTCGCCATCTACTTCATCGTCGACGCCTCGGGGTCGATGGCCTTCGGTGACGGGAAGAAGCTCAAGTACGCCAAGCGCGTGGCGGCGGCGCTCGCCTACGTGGGCCTCGCCAACCTCGATCGCGTGAGCATCGTCTCGACGAGCGATCGCGTGATGAGCCGCATGCAGGAGACGCGCGGCAAGGCGCGCATCTTCAAGGTGTTCCGCTTTCTCCGCGAGCTCGAGCCCGCGGGGACCACCGACCTCGGCGACGCGATGAAGACGTTCGTCGCGCAGCACAAGAGGCGCGGGCTCGCCGTGCTCATCAGCGATCTCTACGATCCGGCCGGCTTCGAGAAGGGGATCAACGTCCTTCGCTACAACAAGTTCGATCCCTTCGTGGTGCACGTGGTCGATCCGGCGGAGGCCAAGCCGAAGCTCTTCGGCGACGTGCTGCTCTACGACTGCGAGACGGGCGACGAGCGCGAGGTCACCGTCACCCCCAAGGTGCTCGACCGCTTCGAGAAGGCCTACGGCGAGTACCTCAGCAAGATCGATCGCTTCTGCGCGACCCACCAAGTGCCCTACGTGCGCGCCGACGTGGAGATGCCCTTCGACGAGATGATCCTGCGTGTCTTCCGCCGTGGAGGGTTCCTCCGTTGATCCTCGCCGGCCTGCCGTTCGCCACCCTCCTCGGGATCTTCGGCGCCGTCGCGGTGGCGATCACGGCGCTCTACATCCTGAAGCTCCGGCGTCGCACGGTGGCGATCCCGTTCTCGCCGCTCTGGCAGAAGATCCTGAAGGACAAGGAGGCGACGAGCCTCTTCTCCAAGCTGAAGAGGCTCCTCTCGCTGCTCCTTCAGCTCGGCCTCCTCGCGTTGCTCGTGCTCGCGCTCGGCGATCCGCGCGCCGCCGCCACGCTCATCAAGGGGCGAAACCTCGTCGTCTTGGTGGACGCGAGCGCTTCGATGCAAGCGACCGACGTCTCCTCGAGCCGCCTCGCTTCGGCCAAGGACGAAGTGAAGCGCTTGATTCGCGGCCTCGGCGGCTCGGACCGCATGCTCATCGCGCAGATGGACGCGATGGTCACGCCGATGGGACCGATGAGCGGCGACACCAGCGAGCTCGAGCGCGCGCTCGACGAAGTGAAGGCCACCGACACGCGCGCCGATTTCCCCCGCGCGCTTCGCTTCGCCACCGACAGCTTGCGCGGCGTCGACAACGCCGAGATCGTCGTCGTCTCCGACGGCGACGTGGGGCCCGCCGCCGACGCTTCGGGCCCGGTGCACATCGGCGACGCGAAGCTGTCGTTCGTGCCGGTCGGGAAGGGGAAGCGGAACGTCGGCGTCACCCAGTTCTCGGTGCGGCGCTACCCGCTCGACAAAAACCGCTACGAAGTGATGCTCGAGGTCGAGAACACCGGCCCCGAGCAAGAGGACATCGAGCTCTCGCTCCTCGGCGACGGACAGCTCGTGGATCTCACGAAGCTCCGCTTGAAGCCGGGCGAGCGCTTGCCGCGCTTCTACCCGAACCTCTCGGGCGCGAGCAAAACGCTCGAGGCCAAGCTTCGTCGCGTCGACGGCAGCCACGACGACCTCCCCGCCGACGACCACGCCTACGCGCTCCTCCCCGAGCGGCGGAGGGCCAAGGTCCTCGTCGTGAGCGAGGGGAACACGTACCTCGAGGCGGCGCTCCTCCTGGACGAGTACCTCGACGTCACCTCGATCGACCCGCGCAAATACGCAGAGAAGACCGCACAAGGCTACGACGTCGTCGTCTTCGACCGCGTGACCCCGGCGTCGATGCCGCGCACCAACACCATCTACCTCGATCCGCGCGGGCCTGGTTCCCCGGTGAAGGTCGGCGAGGAGCTCAAGAGCCCCGGCTTCGACAAGATCGATCGCAAGCACCCCATCGTGCGCTTCACCGCGCTCGACGACGTGAACATCGCGCGCGGCCATCGGCTGCTCCCCGCGCCGGGCGACAAGGTGGTCGGCGCCTCCGACCAAGGGGCCCTCCTCGTCGCCGGGACGCGCGAAGGGAAGAAGTTCGTCGCCTTGGGCTTCGACGTGCGCGACAGCGACCTGCCGCTCCGTGTCGCGTGGCCGCTGCTCCTCCTCAACAGCATCAACGACTTCACCGACGAAGACGCCACCTACCTCTCGAGCTTCCGCACCGGCGAGGTGTGGCGCGTGCCGGTGGGCGGCCAAGCGACGACCGCGAGCTTGAAGCGCCCCGACGGTGCGGTCGAGCAGGTGCCGGTACACGAAGGGCGCGCGGTGTACCTCGGGAGCCACGCCGGCTTCTACGAGCTCACGACCCCCGACGGTACGACGTCGTTCGCCGCGAACCTCCTCGACGAGGCGGAGAGCACGATCGCGCCGGCCGAGAAGCTCGACGTCGACGGTCACGAAGCGGGGGCCGTCGCCGGCTTTCACGTCGGTGTCCGCCGCGAGATTTGGATCTACCTCTTGCTCGCCGCGGTGCTCCTCACCGTCCTCGAGTGGGGCACGTACCATCGCCGGGTGACGGTATGACCGGGCACCCGCAGCGGAAGGGCGCGGTGACGGCATGAGCGTCGCCCGCGATCGCCTCAAAAAGCTGGGCTTCGGCGCGTTCATCGCGCTCGTGGGGGCCACCGGCCTGTGGGCGTACTTGAAGTACGTCTGGTACGCCGGGCCCACGCTCGCGTGGCAAAGGGGCGGGCAGGAGTACGAGCTCCTCTCGCCGCGCATGCTGGGGCTCGCGCTGCTCGCGCCGTACTTCCTGTGGATGATCGGAAGATCGCTCGCCGATCTCCCCGTGGCGCAGCGCGTCCTCTCGGTGGTGCTCCGCGTCGCGTTCGTGGCGCTGCTCTCGCTCGGCCTCGCGCGCCTCGCGCGGACGGCGACGACGCAGAAGGTGTGCACGGTCTATCTGGTGGACGTCTCCGAGTCCGTCCCCGACGCCGCCATCGACGACGCCAAGGAGGTCATCACCAAGGGGATCGCCGCGAGGAAGCCCGACGACCTCGTGCGCGTCGTCACCTTCGCGCGCCGGCCCCGCGTCGTGGCGATGGACGACAACGCGACGACCGCTCCACCGCTCGAGCGTCACGAGGCCGTGGCCGGCGCGGCGACGGCGAAGACGCAGGCGACGAACGGCGGCGCGGCGAGCGGCGGCGACGCGGCGGCGAAGCGCCTTGGACTTGGCGCGGCGACCGACATCGCCAGCGCCCTCCAGCTCGCGTACGGGCTCTACCCCGCCGGCTACTTGCGTCACGCCGTGGTCCTCTCCGACGGCGTGCAGACCGACGGCGACGCGCTCGCCGAGTCGAACCGCGCGCGCGGCTTCGGGGTGAAGGTCTTCACCGTGCCGTACCACCGCCCCGTGCCGGGCGAGGTCGCGGTGCGCGAGCTCCGCATCCCCGACCGAGTGCGGGTGGGCGAGCCCTTCGAGCTCCACGCCGACATCTTCTCGAGCCGCGCGCAGACGGCCAAGGCCACGCTCCGCCAAGGCGAAGCCATCAACGGCCTCGACGGCATTCGCACGCTCGATCTGAAGCCGGGGGACAACGACGTCACCTTCAAGAGCGTCGTGCGCGTCGCCGGCGAGGTCACCTACGCCCTCGACCTGAACGACATCCAAGAAGATCGCTTCAAGGAGAACAACCGCTACGCCGTCGCCGCCGCGGTGCCGGGGCGCCCTTCTGTCCTATACGTCGAAGGGAACACGCAGCGCGCGAGCTACCTCTCGAGCGCCCTCTCGGCGCAGGACTTCGAGGTCGACGTGCGCGGCCCGCGCGAGCTGCCGCAGAGCCTCCGCGAGCTCGAGCGCTACGACTTCGTCATCCTCTCCGACGCGCCGGCGGACGCCGTGAGCCTCACGCAACAAGACGCGCTCGAAGGCTACGTGCGTGACTTGGGCGGCGGCTTCCTCTTCGCCGGCGGGGAGAGCGGCTACGGCCTCGGCGGGTGGTACCACTCCACCGTCGAGCGCATTTTGCCGGTGCGCATGGACGCCGAGAAGCGCCGCGACGAGCCGGGGATCGCCATGGTGCTCGTCATCGATCGCTCCGGGTCGATGAGCGGCATGCCGCTCGAGATGGCCAAGCAGGCCGCGCGCGCCACCGCCGACACCCTCTCCGGCGACGACCTCTTGGAGGTGATCGCCTTCGACTCGCAGCCGACGCGCATCGTGCGGATGACGCCGGCGAAGCACCGCGCGCGCATCCAGAACGACATCGCGCGCATCCAACCTGGCGGCGGGACCGAGATCTTCAGCGCGCTCGATCAGAGCTACCAAGTGCTCACGGCCACCCGCGCGCGGAAGAAGCACGTCATCCTCCTCACCGACGGTCAGGCGCCGAACAGCGGCATCCGCGACCTCGTCCAAGCGATGACCGCCGAAGGGATCACCGTCTCGAGCATCGGCTTGGGCGGAGGCACCGAGGAAGGCCTCCTTCACATGATCAGCGATCTCGGGGGCGGGCGCTATTACAAGGTGCTCGATCCGCAATCGCTCCCGCGCATCTTCACCCGCGAGACCGAGATGGTGAGCCGCTCGGCGGCGGTCGAGGAGTACTTCCAGCCCAAGGTCGTCACCCCGGCCGATTTCCTCCGCGGCATCGACATCGGCGCCGCGCCGTTCCTTCATGGCTACGTCGCGACCAAGATGAAGCCAACGCCCGCGCAAGAGATCCTCACCTCCGAGCTCGGCGAGCCGATCCTCGCGCGATGGCACGTGGGGCTCGGCTGGTCGCTCGCGTGGACGAGCGACGTGAAGAACCTCTGGGCGGTCGAGTGGCTGCGTTGGCCGGGCTACGGGCAATTCTGGGGGCAGCTCGTGCGCGAGCACATGCGCCAGAAGAAGCGCCAAGAGCTCAACATGCGCGCCGAGATCGACACCGCGACGGGACACGTGAAGGCAGCCATCGACGCCGTCGGCGCCGACGACAAATTCGAGAACGGCCTCGACGCCAAGTTCGAGATCCAAGGGCCGCAAGGCGGCGCCCCCGGCACCTCGGAGAAGCGCACGCTGCCGATGCGTCAAACCGCGCCCGGTCGCTACGAGGCGGATTTCCCCCTCGACCGCTACGGCTCGTTCCTCCTTCACGCGAGCCTCGAGAAGCAGGTCGAGGACGGCAAAGGGGGGGTGAAGTCGGCCACCGTCGCCGAGAGCTTCGGCCACGTGACGAACCCGTACCCGCGCGAGTACCTGGCCCTCGCCCCCGACACCCCGACGCTCGCGCGCATGGCCGAGGTCACCTCGGGGAAGATGGATCCGACCCCCGCGGAGACGTTCGATCCGGCAGGTCAGACCATCACCTACCACCAGGATCTGTGGTCACGCTTCATCGGCGCGTCGATCGTCGTCTTCCTGCTCGATTTGCTCGTCCGCCGCGTCCGGATCTTCGACCGGAAGCGGACGGTACGACCGAGCGCCTGACCCCCTAGGCCTGAGCTTCCGAGCCTGATACGAAGGCTTGGTGGGTGATCTAACCGTTCCGGGCGACCGCCCGATCACGAGCCGCGACGACCTCCTGAACATCTTCCGGGCCGCGGAAAAGCCCGAAGAAAAGTTCGCGATCGGCGCCGAGATGGAGAAGCCGGGCATCGACCGCACCACCGCGGCGGCGATCCCGTACGAAGGGGGCGAGCAGAACGTGCTCGGCGTCCTCAAGGATCTCGTCACCACCTTCGGGTGGCGCGCCGAAGGGGAGCGCCCCGACGGCCCGATCATCGCGCTCCTCCGCGGGACGACGTCCATCACCCTCGAGCCGGGCGGGCAGCTCGAGCTCTCGGGCGCGGCGCTCACCGACATTCACCAGGTGTGCATCGAGTTCCGAAAGCACCTCGCCGAGATCACCCCCTCGAGCACGGAGATGAACATCCGTTGGCTCGGCATCGGCTTCCACCCGCTCGCCAAGCGCGAGGATCTGCCGTGGGTGCCGAAGGATCGCTACAAGATCATGCGCGAGTACCTCCCCACGCGCGGGAAGTACGGCCTCGACATGATGCTCCGCACGTCGACGGTGCAGGCGAACTACGACTACACCGGCGAGGTCGACGCCATGCGCAAGCTCAAGGTCTCCTTGAAGCTCGCGCCGCTCACCACCGCCATCTTCGCCAACAGCCCGTGGGTCGAAGGCAAGCCGCACGGCGGGCCGAGCTACCGCGCCAAGGTGTGGCTCGACGTCGACAACGCGCGCGCCGGTCTCGTCGAGAACGTCTGGAAGGACGGCGCCAAGTACGAGGACTACGTCGAGTGGGCGCTCGACGCCGGCATGTTCCTCGTGAAGCACGACGGCAAGATCTTCCCCAACACCGGGCAGACCTTCCGCTCCTTCTTGAAGGACGGCTTCCAGGGGGAGAAGGCGCTCCTCTCCGACTGGCAGACGCACCTGAACACGCTCTTCCCCGAGGTTCGTCTCAAGCGAACGATCGAGGTGCGCGGCGCCGACGCGCAGTCGTCGCGCCTCGCGTGTGCGCTCCCGGCGCTCTGGACCGGCATCTTCTACGACCAGAAGGCGCTGGCCGAGGCGGAGGAGATGACCCGCGATTGGACCTACGCCGAGGTGAAGGCCTCGCGCGCGTTCATCGGCGAGCGCGGCCTCGCCACGCCGTTCCGCAACGGCACGTTCCGCGAGCTCGCCGAGCGCATGTTCGAGATCTCCGAAGGGGGCCTCGCGCGTCGCGCGCGGAAGAGCGCGTCGGGCAAGGACGAGCGCTACCACCTGCAAGCGCTCAAGGCGCTCGTCGAGAAGGGGCAGACCCCGGGCGACGCGCTCCTCGCCGAGGTCGATCCCAAGCGCCCCCTCGCCGAGCAGATCCCGGTGCTCGCCGACATCTCGTCGCCGACGCGTTCGCTCGCGGCGACGTCGATCCCCCCGCCGCCCGGGGAGTGAAGCGCGCGTGAGGCGTGTGGCGCGCGGCTCTCCGCGCGCGCCGCCTCAGTCGACGATCTTCAAAAGCTCTTTCACCTTCGCGATGACCTGCGGAGCCTGAATCGGCTTCGTGATGTACGCGTTGGCGCCGAGCTCGAGCGCTCGGTTGCGATCTTCGGCCGCGCCCTCGGTCGTGATGACGACGATGGGCGTGTCCTTGTGCGTCGGATCGGTGCGCACGCGGCGCACGAGCTTCAGCCCGTCCATGATGGGCATGTTGATGTCGGTCAAGATGATGTCGAAGCGCGAGGTCGCGAGCTTCCGCAGCCCGTCGACGCCGTCGTCGGCTTCCGTCACCTTGAGGTTCTTCACCCGCGAGAGCGCGAAGACGAGAAGCTGCCGCATCATCGGCGAGTCTTCAACGACCAGGCAGGTGTGTTCACGAGGCGTCATTCCGTCAGGTCCCTAGCGTGGCAAGTGCGTCGAGCCCAGGCAGCTTCCCTTGAGCGTCGGCGAGGAGGAGCGCCCCAACGAGGGCGGTGGCAGCGTGCGCGCCGAGCATCTTGAAGAGCTCGTAGTCGACGGGGGCGAAGCCGTCCTTTTGCGCGAGGAGAGAGAAGACGACGAACACGCCGACCACGACGTCGTCGATGCGCATCGGCACCGCGGCGGCGGGGGGCTTGTCCACGCTCCACGGCCCGGCGGTGAAGCTCTCGTCGAAGTAGGGGACGCCGGTGAGGAACACGCGCTCGAGGATGCCGAGCGTGGCGGCGTTGTCGTCGGCGCCGAGCACGAGGCGCGGCAACGTCTCGAGCGCGATGCCGTCGCTCGCCACCGGGACGAGGCGCTTTCGATCGCGGCTCGCCACGTAGTACGCGTGCGATTTGGCGCCGACGAGCTGCGCGAGGAGCTCGCGGAGGTGCGTGAGGACCGAAGGCAGGCGCAGCGTGGAGTGGAGCTGGTAGCTCGCGACGTAGAGGTTCGCGAGGTTCGAGAGCTCGGCCTCCATCTCTTCGTGGCGGGCGACGACGCGCGTGCTCATCACCTCTTGCTCGTGCACGGCGGAGAGCAGGGTCTCCTTGTCGCGCTCGAGCTCGGTGATCTTGCGGAGGAGATCGCGGATGGCTTCGTCGCTGGCGAGCTGCGTGCGGAGCGCGGTGTTCTCGCTCTCGAGCTCCATGAGCTTTTGGCGCAGGCGATCGTTCTCGCGGACGAGCTCCTCGGTGAACTCCGCCCCCTTCTTGAAGAAGGTGTGGACGAAGCTGTCGCGCTGCGCCTTCGGATCGGACTCCGGAGGAGAGGGCACAGATCGATTTCCGTCGCTCCGTTCCGCCATGATGCGCGGGAGCGAGACTATCACAGCGGTTTCACCAGAGGATGCTTTCGGCACATCTCGGACTTGCCCCCGCCGGTCGTGGGGCGCGAGGCTCGGCCGCGGCGATCAGCCGATCTGCGCGAGCCACACCGCGAGCTCGCCGACCACCACGCGAGGCGCCTTTTTCAGGTCGGCGACGCGCGCGCTGCCGGTGAGCAGCATCGCCGCGCGGAGCTCGGCCTCGACGAGATCGAGGAGCCCGCGGGCCTTCTCGGTGCCCCCCTCACGGAGCGCGCGCAGCATCGGCCGCGCGATCCCCGCCGCCGTCGCGCCGAGGGCGAGCGCCCGCGCCACGTCGAGCCCGGTGGCGATCCCGCCGGTGGCCACGAGCGATTCGAAGCCGAGCGGCGCGAGCGACGCCACGCTCACCGCCGTGGGGATCCCCCAGTCCCAAAATGCTTCGCCGAGGGCCCGCGCCGCCTCCGCGCCTTGCTCCTTCGCGCGCTCGGTCTCGACGCCGACCCACGAGGTGCCGCCGGCCCCCGAGACGTCGGCGTGGCGCACGCCCACCTGCCGTAGCCTTCGCCCGACCGACGCCGAGAGGCCCGAGCCGGTCTCTTTGACGAGCACGGGGACCGGGAGCGCCTCGACGAGCCGGCCGATGGTCTCGAGCCCGCGGGAAAAATCGCGGTCGCCGTCGGTTTGCACGAGCTCCATCGCCGGGTTCAAGTGGATGCACAGGGCGTCGGCCCCGACCGCGCCGACCAGCTCGGCCACTTGGTCGTTCGACATCTCGCGCGCCTGAACGACCCCCAAATTCCCGAGCACGAGCGTCGTCGGTGCCACGTCGCGCACGCGGTAGGTCGGCGCCGCCGTGGCGCCGCGCGTGTGCATGGCGCGCTGGCTCCCGAGGGCGAAGGCGATTTGGCGCTCCTCGGCGAGCGCGGCGAGCTGCCGGTTGATCTCCCCCGCCTCTTCGGTCCCGCCGGTCATCGACGCGATACACAAGGGGGCTCGGAGCCGTTTCCCCATCATCGTGATCCCGAGATCGAGCCGCGCGTGGTCGAGGTCGGGGAGCGCGTCGTGGAGGAAGCGCACCCCCTCGAGCAAGGTCGTCGCCTGGCGAAATCCGACGTCCCCCGTGGCGCAGAGGGTCAGGTGGTCGGTCTTTCGTTGGGCGATGGGGGTCGTCATGGGGCGTCGGGCCGAGAACGGCAGAAGCAGGCAAAAGTTGTCGAAAAGACGCGGCGAAATCGGTATTTCAACGCCGTGGAAGAGGCAAGGCTGGCGCGCGAGCCCCTCGCGATGCAGAACGGCGCTTTGCCGAGCCCTTTGCCAGAGAAGATGACCGAACGCTCGCACAACCCGACCACCGAGGAAAGCGCGCCTTTTCTCGCCTTCGCCGCGGCCACGCGGGTGGTCGTCGAGCGCGCGCTCGAGGCCTCGGTCACGCGGCGTCGCGAGGCGGCTCGGGCTCTCGGGCCGGCCGACGCCGAGGCGTTGGTCGATGCGGTGGCGTCTCTGAGCCTCCGCGGGGGGAAGCGGCTCCGCGCCGTCCTCGTGGCCGCGGCTTATGTGGCGGCGGGGGGCGAGGGGGGGGCCGAGCGGATCGCGCCGGCCCTCGTGGCCATGGAGCTCCTCCAGACCTATCTCCTCATCCATGACGACTGGATGGACCAGGACGAGGTGCGGCGCGGTGGGCCGACGGTGCACGCGTCGCTCCGCGGCACGTTCGGCTCGGCGCGCGCCGGGGAGGTGGGGGCCATCCTCGCCGGGGATCTCGCCGCCGCCTTCGCCCTCGAGGAGCTCGCGAGCTGTCCGATGCGCGGCGCGTCTGCGAGCGAAGCGCTCCTCGCCTTCGGGAAGATGCAGAGCACCGTGGTCCTCGGGCAGCTCCTCGACGTGCGCGGCACCGGGCGCGATCCGGCCGGCGTCGAACAGGTCCACGACATGAAGACCGCGAGCTACACCGTGCGCGGCCCGGTCGCCGTCGGCGCGATCCTCGCCGGCGCCCCTGTTCCGCTGCGCGAGGCGCTCGACGCCTTCGCCCGCCCGCTCGGCATCGCCTTTCAGCTGCGAGACGACTTGCTGGGCACCTTCGGCGATCCGGGCGTCACCGGAAAGGCCTCACGGAGCGATCTTCGCCAAGGCAAGCGCACCGCGCTCGTGGCCGAGCTCCTCGCGCGCGGCGGCGACGACGCCGAGGCCGCCGAGCGCCTCCTCGCGGCCCCCGAGGCAGCGAGCGACGACGAGCTCGACGCCATCGCCGATCGGATGGTCGCTTCCGGCGCGCGCGCCCGCGTCGAGGCGCGGCTCACCGAGCTGCTCGACGAGTCGCGTGCGGCGCTCGACCGCGCGGCGCTCTCGCGGGAGGCGCGCAACCTGCTCGTGGGGGCCATTCACGTGCTCGGACGACGGGAGGCCTGAGGTGACGGAAGGGCGCGCGTTCGGCAAGGTCATCCTGCTCGGCGAGCACGCGGTCGTGTACGGCGTGCCGGCGCTCGCCGTCGGGATCGAGCGCGGCGCGTTCGCACGCTCCCGGGCGATCGACGCCGAGGCGAGCGTGCTGCACCTCGAGGGCTTCGACGTCGAGCTCCGCGAAGACGACCACGAGAAGGATCTCTCGCGCGCGTTTCGCGCCATCGTCGCCGCCACGCGGGAGACGGCCGAAATCCCCCGCGCGGTGCGGGTGGACGCGCGCGCCGATCTCCCGCCGGGCGGCGGCCTCGGTTGCTCCGCGGCGCTCGGCGTGGCGATTGCGCGCGCGCTCGATCCGACGGCCGACAATGGCGAAGTGCGTCGTCGCGCCGGCGCGTGGGAGCAGGTGTTCCACGGCAAGCCCTCGGGCATCGACGCCGCCGTCTCCGCCGAGGGGGGCTGCCTCCAGTTCGAGAAGACCGAGCACGGCGCAAAGATTTCCCCCATCGCTCTCGCCCCCGCGGGGCTCGTCCTCGCCGTCGGCCACAGCGGCATGGCCTCGAGCACCAAATCGATGGTCGAGGCGGTGGCGCGGCTTCGTGAGCGCCGACCCGAAGTGGTGCAGAAGACCTTCGACGGCATTCGCTCGCTGACGGCCAACGCGCGCCTCGCGCTCGAAGGGGGCGACACCTTCGCGCTCGGTCGGCTCATGGACTTGAACCAAATGCTTTTGAGCGGGCTCTTCCTCTCGACCCCCGAGATCGAGCGCATGTGCACGGTCGCGCGCGGCGCCGGCGCTCAAGGGGCGAAGCTCACCGGCGCGGGCGGCGGCGGATCGGTCGTCGCCCTCGTGCCGAGCGAAGCGCAAGGCGCCGCGGTCGTGGAAGCGTGGCGCGCCGAAGGCTTCGGCGGCTTCGTCACCCGCGCGCACGGCACCGTGCGCCTCCGCGGTCTCAGCGTCGAGTCGTCGCCATGAGCACGGCGACGGCCATCGCCCACCCCAACATCGCTCTGGCGAAGTACTGGGGGAAGCGCGCGGGCGAGGGGAATCGCCCGGCGGTGCCGAGCCTGTCGGTGACGCTGGAAGGAATGTCGACGCGCACCCAAGTGACGTTCGACGCCGCGCTCGGCGCCGACGAAGTGCGGGTGAACGACGCGCTCCTCGAAGGCGAAGGGGCGGTCCGCGCGATCGCGCTCCTCGATCGCGTGCGCGCCCGTCGGGGCGAGGCGCGTCGCGCGCGCGTCGTGTCGACGAACGATTTTCCTACGGCGAGCGGGCTCGCCTCGAGCGCTTCCGGCTTCGCGGCGCTGGCCTTCGCCGCGAGCGCCGCCGCCGGGCTCGACCTCGGCGCTTCGGCGCTGAGCGATCTCGCGCGTCGCAGCTCGGCGAGCGCGGCGCGCAGCATCCTCGGCGGCTTCGTGGAGCTCGCGGCCGGCGGCGAAGATCCGAACGCCGAGCTCGCCGCCCACGTCGTCGCGCCGCCCGAGCACATGGACCTCGCCGTGTTGGTGGCGGTGACGCACGAAGGGCCCAAGGCCGTCGGCTCGACCGACGGCATGACCCTGACGCGCACGAAGAGCCCGTATTTCGCCGTGTGGATCGACGCCGCGCCGCGCATCTTCGCCGAGCTTCGCGGCGCGCTCCTCGCCCGCGACTTCGCCAAGACGGGCGAGCTCGCCGAGGCGAGCGCTCTAGCGATGCACGCGAGCGCCATCGCCGCCGGCGTCGTCTATTGGACCGCGGCCACGCTCGACGTCATCCACGCCGTGCGCGCCCTCCGCGCCGCCGGTGAGGCCGCGTACTTCACGATCGACGCCGGCCCGCACGTGAAGGTGCTCGTCCCCGGCGCGCGCGCCGAGCAGGTCCGCGCCAAGCTCGCCGAGGTGCGTGGTGTCCTCGCCGTGCGCGTCACGCGCCCGGGCGGCGGAGCGAGGCTCGCGTGACCGTCGCCCTCGCGCCGGGGAAGCTCGTCCTCTCGGGGAGCTACGCCGTGCTCGAGGGGGCGCCCGCGCTCGTCGTCGCGGTCGACCGCTACGCGCGCGCCGACACGTCGAAGCCCTCGGAGAAGCCCACGCGCGAGGTCCTCGAGGCGCTCTCGGGCCGCGCCGAAGACGCGCCTTCGTGGGAGGCCGACGAGCTCTACGAAGGGGGTACGAAGCTCGGCCTCGGATCGAGCGCGGCGATCCTCGTCGCCTCGCTCGGCGCGCGCGAAGCCTCACGCGGCGCCGACCTCGAAGACCCCGACGTGCGCTCGAAGCTCTTCGCGCGCGCGCGCGCCGCCCACGCCGAAGCGCAAGGGGGCGGAAGCGGCGTCGACGTCGCGGCGGCGACCTACGGCGGCGTCCTTCGCTATTCGCTCCACGCCGGCCGCGCGTGGGTGCTCACCGCCGAGCTCCCGGAGGATCTGGTCCTTCAGCCCTACTTCAGCGGCACGAGCGCGCGCACCTCCGACCTCCTCGACGTCGTGCGCGCGTTTCGCGAGCGCGAGCCCGCGTCCTACGCCCAGCGCATGGCCGATCTCGGCTACGCGTCCGAGCTCACCGCCGAGCGCATGCAGTCGGCCTCGGTGCGCGAAATCGTCGCCGCCATCGAGAGCTTCGGTCGCGCGCTCGAGCAGCTCGGCGACGCCGCCGACGCCGACATCGTGCCGCTCTCGTTCAAGCGCCTCGCCGGAGCGGCCGGCGAAGAGGGGGGGACGTTCGTCCCTTCGGGGGCCGGCGGCGGCGATTTGGGCGTGTTTTTCGGCCCCGCGGCCCCTTCGGAGCGCTTCGCCGAGCGCGCCGCGGCCCTGGGGATGCGCCCCGTGCACTTGGGTATCGATCGTGGTGGAGTTCGCCTTTCTCCGCTAAAGAGCGGGGACAAAGAGAGCAGCTGACATGGCCAAGACGTCTCGCTTCCCCGGCTTCTACAAGGTCACCGTCCAAGAGCGCCGTGCGCTCGTGAGCGACGCGACCGGCGCCGATGTCGCCGACATGGAGCGCGCGCTCGACGGCGGCGGCCTCGACGCCGAGACCGCCGACAAGTTCGTCGAGAACGTCCTCGGCACCTACGCGCTCCCCTTCGGCGTCGCCCTCAACGTGCGGGTGAACCACAAGGACTACGTCGTCCCGATGGTCGTCGAAGAGCCGAGCGTCGTCGCCGCCGCCTCGAACGCGGCGAAGATGGTGCGGAGCGGCGGCGGCTTCACCGCCGACATCGATCCGCCGTACATGGTGAGCCAAGTGCAGCTCACGCACGTCGAGCACCCCGAGCTCGCGCGCCAGAAGATCCTCGACGCCAAAGAAGAGATCCTGGCCAAGGCCGACCGCGCCATCCCCGGCCTCGTGGCCCGCGGCGGCGGCGCGAGGGACGTCGAGGTGCGCTTTCTGGAAGAGGCGCCCGACATGCTCGTCGTGCACCTCGTCATCGACTGCCGCGACGCGATGGGGGCGAACCTCGTCAACTCGGTGGCCGAGGCGGTGGCCGACAGGCTCGCGTTCCTCGCCGGCGCGCGCGTGGGGCTCCGCATCCTCACGAACCTCTGCGACAAGCGATGCGTGCGGATTGCATGCAATGTCCCTGCCGAGTACCTCGCCACCGAGGCGATGGCCGGCGAGCAGGTCATCGACGGCATCGTGAACGCCTCGCGCTTCGCCGAGGTCGACCCGTACCGCGCCGCCACCCACAACAAGGGGATCATGAACGGCGTCGACGCCGTCGTCATCGCCACCGGCAACGACTGGCGCGCGGTGGAAGCCGGCGCGCACGCCTTCGCCGCCCGCTCGGGTCGCTACCGGCCGCTCGCCGTCTGGCGGCGCGTCGAAGGGCCTTCCGGCCTCGCGCTCGAAGGGCGCCTCGAGCTCCCGCTCTCCCTCGGCACCGTCGGCGGAACGCTCCGCGTGCATCCCGCCGCGCGCCTCGCCTTGCGCATGCTCGCGGTCGAAGGGGCGGGGGAGCTCGCCGCCGTCGCCGCTTCGGTCGGGCTCGCCTCGAACCTCGCCGCCGTCCGCGCGCTCGGCACCGACGGCATTCAGCGCGGGCACATGGCGCTCCACGCAAGATCCATCGCGCTCGCCGCCGGAGCAGAGGGCGACCACGTCGAGCGCGTGGCGCAGATGATCGTCGAGGCGCGCGACATCACCCTCGAAGCGGCCAAGCGCGCGCTCGAGATCGTGTGCGCCCGCGCCGAAGGCGCTCAGCTCTCCGAAGAAGACTGAGCGGTCAGAGCCCGTACTTCGACATGGCGTAGTTCTCGAAGGCGGCGAGATCTGCGTCGCTGGTCGCCCCCTTCACCGCCACGACCTCCCACATGCCGCCGACGAGCTCGGTGAGGTTCGCGCGCCCGCCGATGGAGACCGGCGTGCCGACGTTGCTGAGGTCGAGCGCGCCGGCGTCCGACTGCGTGTCCTTCACCGCGCCGTCGACGCGGAGCTCGATGACCCCCGCTTTGCGGCGGAGCCCGAGGAGGTGGATCTTGGTGTTCTGATCGTAGGGCGCGCGGAGCAGCGTGTTGGCGCCGTCGACGGCGCCCACCGTCGCCCAGGTGCGGTTGCTCCAGTCGTTGTAGACCAGCACCGGCCCCGGTCCGAACGCGCCGACGAGCTTGGAGTACGTCTCGCCGTAGCGGCGGCGGGTGTAGTTGCCGTCTTGGTACTTGAAGGTGGTGCCGCCGTCGGGGGTCGGATCGTTGAAGTTGTTGCTGGCGACGACCTCGACGAGAAAATCGCCCGTTCCCCACTGGAGCGAGGCGTTGTCGGCGATGACGAGCGCCTCGGTCTCGTGGAAGCCGAACCCGGGGTGCCCGTTGGAGGGCGGGCTCGCGGTGTTGCGATCGGGGGCGCCGTCGCCCGGGGCCACGGTGGCGTCGTTGTGCAGCGGCGACTGATCGGCCCAGAGGAAGGAGGGCGACATGGTCACCCCCATCGACGACTCGAGCCAGAGCACGACGCCCGGGAGCGCGAGCGGCGTGTAGCTCGGACCGGCGTCCTTGCCCGAGTCACCGCCGCCGCCGCCGCTGTCGCCCCCCGAGCCGCCGCCGTCGTCGCCGCCGCCACCCCCGCCGCCGTCCCCCGTCGTCGCGCCGTCGCTCCCCGCGCCGCCGTCGCCGCCGCTCGATGAATCGGAGGAGGAGGAGCAGGCCACGGCGGCCCCGGCAGCACCAGCAGCGACAGCGAAGAGGGCGAAGAGGAAGCGCGTGCGCATGAGGAGATGGACGCCTGGATCGAGGTGGAATTCAACTCCAAGATCGCGCCGGCGAATGGCGCGCGGGGTGATCCGGCGGGTGACCAGGCGGTGACGCGCGGGGTGCGAGGATGTCGGGAGCGGGCCTCTCGATGGAGCACGCGAAGCGTCGAATGCCCCGGATCGCGCCTGGAGCTTATGGGCGACGCGCGACTCGGCTAGCATCGCGCTCGTGATCGTCGTCTACCTCGGAGCTCTCCTCGCCGCGCTGGGCGCTGTCGCCGTGCAGCTCCTCGCCGGTCACGACAGCGACATGGGCGGCGGTGGCCACGACGTGCACGGCGCCGATCACGACGCCGCGCTGTGGACCTTCGTCGCGAGCATTCGCTTTTGGTCGTTCGCGCTCCTCGCGTTCGGGCTCATCGGGACGATGTCGACGTGGCTCGGCCTCGCCGGGATGACGGCGACGCTCATCACGTCGATCGTGTGCGGCATCGGCTCGGGGGTGACGGCCGTCTCCGTCGTGCGCCGCCTCTCGGCGCGCGGCCCCTCGAGCAACGTGGCGACGAGTGACATCGTCGGGCGCGTGGGCCGCGTGATCGTGCCGCCGAACGAAGCGGGCCGCGCCAAGATCCGCGTGGAAGTGAAGGGGAGCTACGTCGACTACGTGGCGCGCTCGAGCGAGTCGATCGCCGAGGGCGACGCGGTGCTCGTCGAAGCGCTCGACGAGGGCGAGGTGTCGGTGTCGAAGGCGCCGAAGGAGCTCAAGCCGTAGGAGCGCCGGCGCGTCGCGGTTCGAGCGAACCGCGGCTCCGTGGGTCTCCTTCGAGACGCACCCCCGTTGTCCGGTGCAATGCGCCCCGGGGTGTGTATCCTCGCCGCCATGTTGGCGTACGCACCTGTCAGGGGAACGGGGTCGGGCGAAGTACCGGATCTCGGGATCGATCCGGCGGACTTGGCGATGGCGGTGGGGATCGGCGTCGCCGCCGTCCTCGGGCTGCTCATCCTCACCTTCATCATCTCGCGCTTCCTCTACATCTGCGGACCCCACGAAATCCTGGTTTTCTCCGGGCGAAAGCACAAGCTGCAAGACGGCACCGAGGTGGGCTTCAAGGTCCTCCACGGCGGTCGCGGCTTCCGCGTGCCGCTCCTCGAGAACGTGTCGCGCATGGACGTGCGCCTCATCGGCGTCGAGGTCGGCGTGCAGAACGCCTTCTCGCGCGGCGGCATCCCGCTGGCGGTCCACGCCATCGCCAACGTGAAAGTCTCGACCGACGCGCGCCTCGTGCGACAAGCGGTCGAGCGCTTCCTCGGCACCGATCCGCAGCAAATCGCCCTCGTCGCTCGGCAAACGCTCGAAGGCGTGCTGCGCGAGGTCTTGAGCCAGCTCACCCCCGAAGAGGTGAACGAAGATCGCCTCAAGTTCGCCGAGACGCTCGTCAAGAACGCCAAAGACGACTTCGACAAGCTCGGCCTCGAGCTCGACGTGCTCAAGGTGCAGCACGTCTCCGACGATCAGAAGTACCTCGCCAACTTGGGGCGCGCGCAGATCGCCACCATGCTGCGCGACGCGCAGAACGCCGAGAACCAGGCGGAGCAGACGGTGAGCCAGGCGCAGAGCGGTTCGCGCCAGCGCGCCGAGTCGGCGCAGCAGCAGGCCGAGGCGCTCATCCTCCAGAAGAAGAACGGCTTCCGCGCCGAGATGGCGAAGCTCGAGTCGGAGGCGAAGGGGATCGAGCTCGAGGCGCAGGTCGCCGCCGAGACCGCGCGGGTGAAGGCCGAGCAGGAGCTCCAGCGGATGCGCGCCGATCTCGCGAAGCTCTATCTCCAGGTCGAGACGGTGCTCCCCGCCGAGGCGACCGCGCAGGCCAACGCCTTCAAGGCGCGCGGCGACGCGGCCCCCACGGTGGAGAACGGAAAGGCCGCCGCCGAAGCGCTCGCCGTCGTCTCTTCGGAGTGGACGCAAGCGGGCCCCGCCGGGCGTGAGATTTACGTGCTCCAGCAGCTCGATCAGATCATCGCCGCCGCCGTCTCGCGCGTGCAGCAGATGGACCTCGGCTGGCTCGAGGTCATCGACGGAGGCGACGGTCAGAGCCTGAGCGCCGTGGCCGGGAGCTTCCCGCTCAATGTGGCGCGCGTCCTCGAAGAGACGGGGCGCACGCTCGGCGTCGACGTGCTCGCGCTCATCCAAGCCAAATCCGGCAGCGCGAACAAGGGGGTGCGCTGATGGGCCTCGCCGTCGTCGTCCTCGTCACCGCGCTCGTCGTCTTCCTCGTGCTCAGCATGGTGGTGAAGAACCTCCTCTTCGTGAGCAACCCGAACGAAGCGCTCATCTTCTCCGGCAAGCGCAACGAGGTCGGCGGTCGCGAGATCGGCTACCGCATCGTGCGCGGCGGCCGGAGCCTCCGCGTGCCGCTCCTCGAGACGGTGAACCGCATCGACCTCACGATGTTCACCATCGAGGTCGCGGTGCAGAACGCCTATTCCAAGGGGGGAATCCCGCTCAACGTCGTCGGCGTGGCGAACGTGAAGGTCGCCGGCGAGGAGCCGCTCCTCGACAACGCCATCGAGCGCTTCCTCGATCGCACGCGCCCCGAGATCATGCGCATCGCCAAAGAGACGCTCGAAGGCAACGTCCGCGGCGTGCTCGCGCAGCTCACCCCCGAGCAGGTCAACGAGGACAAGACCCGCTTCGCGCAGACGCTCATCGAAGAGGCCGAGCACGACATGCACCGCATGGGGCTCGCGCTCGAGACGCTCAAGATCCAAAACGTGTCCGACGACGTCGGCTACCTGAACTCGATCGGCCGGATTCGCGGCTCGGTCGTGCGCCAGCAAGCGGCCATCGCCGAGGCCTCGGCCCAAGCCGACGCCGCCGTGCAAAAGGCCACGAACACCATGAACTCCGAGGTCGCGCGCATCGACGCCGATCTCGAGATCGCGCGCCAGCAGTACAAAAAGCGCATCGCCGACGCGACCAGCAAGCGGACGGCGATGATCGCCGAGGCCGAAGGCCAAGTGCAGTCGGCCATCGCCCAAGTGAAGGCCGAGATCGAAAAGCAGAAGGCGCGCGTCCTTCAGATCCAGCGAAAGCTCGACGCCGAGGTGGTGCAGCCGGCCGAAGCCGGCTGCCGCGCCGCCGAAGAGAAGGCCCGCGGCGAGGCAGCGAAGATCGTCGAGCAAGGGAAGGCGCAAGCCTCGGCGCTCCACGCGCTCGTCGAGCAGTACAAGATCGCCGGCGACGCCGCGCGCGAGGTGCTCGTGCTGCAGAAGCTCATCCCGCTCGTCAACGCCATCTCCGGCGCCGAGAGCAAGATCACGGTAAAGAAGCTCACCGTGCTCCCCGAGAGCTCGGGCAGCGACGGCGGCGACTTCACGCGCAAGGCCATCGGCGCGACCGAGCAGCTCCGCGCCGCGACCGGCATCGACCTCGCCGGCGTCGCGCGGAGGCTCGGCAGCGGGAGCGCGCCTGGCACACCGACCGAGTGATCCGCCGAGGGATCGTTGCTAGACTCCCTCGCGCGTGTCCTCCGATCCCGACGACCACGACGACGCCGAGCGCGAGCTACGCGGCGTGCTCCACGACGTGGCGAACGCGCTGACCGTCCTCCTCGGTTGGGTCGGTGAGGCGCGCGCCCCCGGAGCTTCGCTCGAGTCGGTGGCGTTCGCCCTTCGGATCACCGAGCAGCGCGCGCGCGGCGCCCGTGACATGGCCCGCCGCGTCCTCGGGGTGCCGGTCCCCGCGACCGCCGACACCGACGAGCTCGACGTCTTGGTCGACGACACCCTCGCGGCGCTCGCCGTCGAGGCGCAGCATGCGGGCGTGACTCTCGCGCGTGAAGGTTCGACCGGCGCGCGCGTCCCCGCCGCCGCGGATCTGTCCCACGTGCTGACGAATTTGCTCCTGAACGCCGTCGCCCATGCACCGCGCGAGAGTCGCGTGCGGGTGACGCTCGGCGAGGAAGGGACCCTCCTTCACGTCGACGTCGAAGACGAAGGGCCGGGCGTCGCCCCCGAGCGGCGCGAGTCGGTCTTTCGCGGCGACACGACGCGCGCCGGCGGGGCAGGGGTCGGCCTCCGTCACGCGCGGGCGAGCGCGCGCTCGCTCGGCGGCGACGTGGCGATTCTTCCTTCGAGCGGCGGCGCACGCTTTCGCGTGAGTTGGCCGAAGCTCGGGAACGTCCCCACGATGCCTCCGCCGGCGGTGCGATCGCGCGCCCTCGAAGGGCGGCGCATCCTCGTGCTCGAGGACGACGTCGACGTCACCGGGCTCCTCGAGACCGCGCTCGGTTCCCGCGGAGCCGAGGTGGTGGTGGCGCGCGCCGAAGCGGAGCTCCCCGCCGCCCTCGCGCGCGGACCGTTCCACGCCGTGCTCGTGGATCTCTCGCCCATCGCCGGACGCGTCGAAGAGACCGTGGCACGCCTCCACGCCGCGTCCCCCGGGGTGCAGGTGGTCTTCATCACCGGAAACGCCGCATCGGTCCCCCAGGCGCTCCTCGACGCCGGGGCCAGCTGGGTACGAAAGCCGTTCGAAGTGGGCGAGGTCGTGGCTGCTTTGAGCCGTCCCGCATCAGTCCGCTTGACTTCCGGGTGAGGGAACGACTATTTCCGCGCGGTCAGCGTGCTCCGAGCATGTTGGTCCACGCGAAGGTGGCGGAATTGGCAGACGCACTAGCTTGAGGTGCTAGCGGGTAACACCGTAGGGGTTCAAGTCCCCTCCTTCGCACTGAATCTCTCGAAAAATTCGTAGCTGGCGCCGCCTGCGCCTCCGGACCTCGCCCCCGACTCTCCCCGCGCGGCGCTCGCCGCGGCGGAGGGGCGGGCGTGCGTCGCGCCCGCGTGAGGCCCCCTGATTTCGGCGTATCCTCTTCGGGCGTGACCAAGATCGGCAAACGGAGGGGAGCCATGTGGGCCGCGCTGGGGCTCGCGGCCCTGGCTGCGTGCGCCAACGACGCCTTCGGGACCGCGGGCGGCCACGCCGACGGCGGAGCCGACGCCACGACCGAGGGGAGCGCGGACGCCGCGGGCGACCCCGACGGCGCGACCGGCGACGCTCCGACCTCGCCGGACGCGGGCGGCAAGCTGGTCGCCTTCACCACGAGTGGCGGCTACAACGCGGTGAACCCCTCGTACGCCGACATCGTGTGCGCCAACGAAGCGGAAGGCCGACTCCCGGGGAGGTTCGTGGCGTGGTTCTCGGGCTCGAGCGGCGGGCCGATCCAACCGGCGATCGCGCGCCTCGTCGACTCCAAGGGGGTCCCGGTCCAAGGGCCGTGGTACCGCGTGGACGGCAAGCGCGTCGTTGCCTCGCGCGCGGCGCTCCTCGCTGCCGCCGACGTCCCGTTCGAAAACGACCTCGGGCTCAGCGCCACCGGGAAACCGGTGAGCGGCGGGGTCTGGACCGGCACGCTGGCCGACGGCGGCGTCGGAACCCTCTGCAGCAATGCGGCCCCGACGAGCGGCGTCGCCAACTCCGCCGACGCGGCGTGGACCGACCAGCATTTCTTCACCGCGACCTGCGGGGGGACGCTGTCGGTCTACTGCTTCCAGGTCGAGTAGGGCGTCATGGGCGGCGATGGGGGCCGTTTTCGGGATAGGATGTCCCCATGACGAGCAGCCTCGGTACGCCGCGCGAGCTCGTGAGCCACGACGAGATCGACGCGCTCCTCGAAGAGACACGTCGCGTCGCGGTCCTCGGCATCAAGACGGAAGCCAAGTCGGATCAACCGGCGTTCTACGTTCCGCGTTACCTCGTGGAGGTCGGTCTCGACGTGGTGCCGGTCCCCGTCTACTTCCCCGAAGCGGTCGAGATCCTCGGTCGCCCGGTCGTGCGCGCGCTCGCCGACGTGAAGCCGCCGGCCGATCTCGTCAACGTCTTCCGTCGCGCAAAGGATCTCCCCGCGCACGTCGCCGATATCCTCGCCGCGCGCCCGCGGTGCGTGTGGCTCCAGCTCGGCATCAAGGAAGCGGCCTTCACGGCGCACCTCGTCAGCGAGGGGATCTTCGTCGTGCAGAACCGCTGCCTCATGGTCGAGCACCGCCGCTGGGTCGCGTCGAAGCGACGCTAAAGGTCACGCGCGTGCGGGCCGGCGGGGCCTCGCGCTAGGGATCCCGCAGCGTCCCCTTGGTCGAAGGGACACCGACGCGTCGCGGATCGACGCGCACCGCTTCGGAGAGCGCGCGAGCCAGCGCCTTGAAGCAGACCTCCACCTGGTGATGGAGGATGGTCCCGGCGTGCATGACCACGTGCAGGTTGCACGCAGCGCCGCGGGCGAACGCCTCGAAGAACACCTCGGCGAGCTCCACGTCCCACGTCCCGAGCTTCGCCTTGGGGAGCGCGACCTCCCAGACGAAGAACTGTCGCCCCGAGAGATCGAGCGCCACGGTCGCGCGCGCTTCGTCCATGGGCAAGGTCGCCGCGCCGTAGCGCACGATGCCGCTCTTGTCGCCGAGCGCCTTGGCTACGGCTTGGCCCAAGACGAACCCGAGATCCTCGGTCGTGTGGTGCCCGTCGATCTCCACGTCCCCCTCGGCGCGCACCACGAGGTCGAGGAGCCCGTGCTTGCCGATCTGCTCGACCATGTGCGTGAGGAAGGGGAGCGGCGTGACGACGTCGGTGGTCCCTTGGCCGTCGAGCTCGACCTCGACCGAGATGCGCGTCTCGTGCGTCGTGCGGTCGACCTTCGCTCGTCGCGACATCTCGCCTGAGATACCACGCAGCGGCGGCACCGCAAAAAACGCGGCGCGCCGTGTGCTACTTTGACTCCGCCGATGGATCGCGATCCGCCCCCCGATACCTCCAAAGATCCGCGCCCGCCCGCGAGCGAGCCGCGGCGCGCGCCCGAGTCGAGCCCGGAGATGCCGCCGGAGGATCGCGAGCGCCTCATCGCCCGTTACGGTCGGAAGTTCTTGGCCGGCGAGCCGATCTTTCGCGAAGGCGACGCGGCGCGCGAGGCCTTCCTGCTGCAAGAGGGGCGCGTGCGCCTCTTGAAGCGCGTGCGCATGGTCGAACGAAGCCTGCTCCTCCTCAAGCCGGGCGATTTGTTCGGCGAGTCGGCGCTGGTCGACGACGGCGCGCGCAACTCCACCGCGGTGGCGCTCTCCGACGGCGTGGCGTTGGCCATCGACCGCTCGACCTTCAAGAGCCTCTTCCAGAACCACCCGACCATCGCCATTCGCATGTTCGAGCAGCTCGTGCGGCGCGTGAGAGACGCCGAGGATCAAATCGAGATCATGCTGCTTCGCGACACTCAGTTCAAAATCGTCAGCGCGCTCCTGAAGCTCGCCCATCGCGCGAGCGGCGCGGCGGAGATCAGCATGTCGCCGGTCGAGCTCTCGTCGCGCGTCGGGCTCGACGTCGACACGGTGAAGCGCACCGTGCAGCGTTTGCGGGAACAGCAGTACGTGCGCATCGTCGGCGAGCGCGTCGAGATCCCCGACATCGAGGCGCTGCGTCGCCTGTACGTGCTCCTCGGAACCAAGGATGAGCTGCACGGGGAAGCGCCTCGCTGATCCCCAGAAGCGAGGGGCGAGCGCGCGGTGCAGCGTGCCTCGCGGAGCGGGTTTCTCTCGCGATCTTGGCGACCTACGACGCACCTCTCGAAAGGGCTTCGTCCGTTGACGCGCCCCGCCAGCTCGACTAATCACATACGGTCGAGTCCGAGACCACCTCCGCGGAATGAGAGCACTTTTTCACCATCTCCCCCGTGCGCGCTTCGCGCTCCGCCACGCCGCGTCGTGGTCGGCAACGGCGCTCGTTGCGCTCGTGGTGTCGGGATGTGGCGGGAAGGGGGCGAGCTCGCCGTCGGCCGCGAGCCCGGAGCGCCAGAGCGACGCCGAGTACGACGTCGCGCGTGACTACTTCTACAAGGGCGAGCCGCGCGTCGCGCTCGACCACGCGCTGAAGGCCGTCGAGCTGAACGACGAGAACTCGCGCGCCCTCTACTTCACCTCGACGCTCTATCTCTGGTTCTGTTCGACGAACCAGGGCTTCAAGTCGCCCGACTGCCGCCTCGCCGACGCCGAGAAGTACGCGCGCCTCGCGGTGAAGGAAGACGAGACCTTCCGCGATGCGCGGAACCTCCTCGGCCAAGTGCTCATCCTCGAGAAGAAGTACGGCGACGCGGTGGCGGTGCTCGAGCCGCTCACGAAAGATCCGGCTTACTCGGCGAACTACCTCGCGTGGGGGAACCTCGGCTGGGCGCAGGTCCTCTCGGGGAACGTCGACGGGGGCATCGCCTCGCTCCGCAACGCCGTCACCCAGCCGCGCTTCTGCGTCGGCCACTACCGCCTCGGCGTGGCCTACGAGAAGAAGGGCGATCTCGCTTCGGCGGAGAACAGCTTCTCGACCGCGGTGGGCACCGAGAGCCCCGATTGCCAGAACCTCCAGGACGCGTGGCAGGCCCGCGCGCGCGTCCGCATGAAGCTCGGTCACGTGGCGGACGCCCGCGCCGACTTCGAGAAGTGCCGCGACATCTCGGCCGACTCGCCCACCGGCAAGGAGTGCGTGCAAATGCTCGCCTCCGCGCCTTCGCCTCCTCCCGCCTCTACCCCGTGAGACTCGTCTTGATCCTTTCCCCCCTCTCTTCCTCTTCGCAGCGCCAGACCGAAGTACCGGAGGTTTTCGAGTGACCACGGAATCGATCGGCAGTTTTCTGAAGCGACAGCGCGAGCTCAAGTCCATGAGCTTGGCCGAGGTGTCGCGTGCCACGCGCATCCCCGTCGCGACGCTCGCGTCCATCGAGAGCGATCACTTCGACGATCTCCCCGGCGAGGTCTTCGTCCGCGGCTTCTTGAAGTCGTACGCGCAGGCCGTGGGGGTGCTCCCCGCCGAGGTGCTCGCCCGCTACACCTCGCGCCGCCGCGTGGTGCTCGCCACGCCGCTCCCCACCGCGAGCCCCGTCCAGGCGGCGCGCGCCGGCGGCAGCCGCCGCTTCGGTGTGGCCATCGCCTTCGTGCTGCTCCTCATCCTCTTCACCCTGGCGCTCTCCATCGTCCTGAAGCCGCGCGGCCACGACATGCCGTCGGAGCTCTCGGTGAATCAGGTCAACTCGCTCGCGCCAGCGCTCACGTTCGTCGGCTGAGTGCGGGAGATCCGCTCCGAAGCGCTGTTGCTTCGCGCCGTCACCTACGGCGAGAGCGATCTCATCCTCACCCTCTTCACCGAGACCGACGGTCGTCTCTCGGCCATCGCCCGCGGCGCACGCAAAGGCGGGCGTCGTACCGGCGGCGCGCTCGAGCCGTTTCACACCCTGCAGGTTCACCTCGCCGACCGCGGAGGCGACCTCGTGACGCTGAAGGAAGCGCAGGTCGCCAAGGTTCGCGGTGGGGTCGTCGCCAGCCTCACGGCGCTCGAGGCCGCGGGGGAGGCGCTTCGCTGGGTGCGGCACCTCTGTCCGCCGCGCACCCCCGAGCCGGCGGCGTGGGGGACGCTCACGTCGCTGCTCGATCGCCTCGACGCGCTCGGCGGCGCCTCGCCGCGCGCGCTCCTTGCCAAGGCCTCGGCGCGTCTGCTCTCGGACGTGGGCTACGCGCTCGAGCTCGAGCGCTGCATTTCTTGCGGTAAACCGTGCCCCGAGGGGCGCGTCGCGTGCGTGGACGTCGCCCGCGGCGGGATCGTGTGCGTCGACTGCGGGGGGGCGCGACTTCGTCTCGCCTCCGACGTGCGCCTCCTCGCGCTCGCGGCGCAACAGGGCGAAGATCCGGTCATGACGGTCGAACAAGCCGAAGAGATCCTCACCCTCACCGCGGCGACCATGGCCGCGCACACCGAGCTCGGCGCGCGATGAACGAAGGACCCGACGTCGTCGCCTTTGGCGAGGTGATCTGGGACCTCGCCGCGCGCGAGCCGGTGCGCGGCGGGCCTCGGCTCTTCGAGGCCCATCCCGGCGGCGCGACGTCGAACTTCGCCATCGTCGCGGCGCGCCTCGGCCTCGGCGTCGCCGTGGTGGCGGGCGTCGGCGACGATCCGCTCGGCGAGGAGCTCCGAGCCGCTCTCGCCAGCGAGGGGATCGACGTCCGCGGGCTCGCGCGAACCGCCGCTCGCACCGGCGTGACCTTCGTGACGCGCGATCGTGACGGCGAGCCGCGCTATTCGAACTACCGCGTGCGCACCGCCGACCTCGCGCTCCGCCCGCGCGACGTGCCCGCGTGGCCCCGCGGCGCGCGGTGGCTCGTCGTCGGCTCGACCCACGCCATGCTCCCCGAGATGGCGCGCGCCACGCTCCACGCCGCGCGCGCAGCGAAGAAGGCCGGGGCGCACGTCGCGGTCGATCTCAACGCACGCCGCTTCGGATTTTCCAGCGCGAAGGCGCGGCGCGTGGCGCTCGCGCCGCTGCTCGCGCAAGCGTCCCTCGTGAAGGCGTCGGCGCCGGATCTCGTCGCCCTCGGCTTCGCGTCCCCCGAAGCAGGGCGAAGGTGGCTCAAGAAGGCTGCTCCGCACGCCACGGTCCTCGTGACGCAAGGCGCGGCGGGAGCAGCGGCGCACGGGGGCCACGGCGACGCGACGTCGCGCGGCGCGCGCGTCGCCAGCGTGGACGCGGCGGGGGCGGGGGACGCGTTCCTCGCCGGGATCGTGGCGACGCTCCTCGCCGGAGGAGCCGAGCCGGGGCACGCGGCGTGGGCGAGCCCCGAGATCTGGACGGCGGCCCTCGAGGTCGGGCATAGCCTAGGGAGCAAGGTCGTTTCCCAGGTGGGCGGGACGACGGGCGCGCGAAATCTCGTGGACGTGCATCGTCGCCTCGCGCAGATCGCACGGACGGCGCACCCTCGATCGAAGACCGCGAAGACGACGAAGCGAGGACGCACGGTGGGGAGACGAGACGCATGACCGAACCTCCCAAGCGCGGATCCCTGGCCACTCGCTGCATGAAGGTGCGCTCGCCCCGCGGCGCCACCGTCACCGAGATCGACTGGGGCGACGGTCACAAGGGGATCTACCCGCATCGCATCTTGCGCGGGTATTGCCCGTGCGCCGGGTGTCAGGGGCACTCGGGGACGATCCGCTTCGTGCCGCCCGAAGAGACAGAGCTCGAGCTCGAGGACATCGAGCCGGTGGGGAGCTACGCGCTCAGGCTCCAGTGGTTCGACGGTCACGGGAGCGGCCTCTACTCGTACGTGTACCTCCGCGCGCTCTGCCACTGCGCCGAGTGCCACCCCGAGGGGGACGGCGGCGATCACCCCGAGCTCCCGCGGCTCTGATCGTGACCGCACCGCCGGGACAGCTCGACGCCGGGAGTGAGCGCAAGAAGCTCCTCGGGCGGGCCAGCGTCGTCGGGGCGGGGACGCTCCTCTCGCGCGTGCTCGGTCTCGCACGCGACATGGCGCTCTCGGCGCTCTTCTCCCGCGACGCGACCGACGCCTTCTTCGTCGCCTTCACGATCCCCAACGCGCTCCGCCAAATCCTCGGCGAGGGGGCGGTGTCGAGCTCGGTCGTCCCGATCCTGAGCGGCAAGCTCGAAAAGGAAGGCGACGACGCGGCGCGTGCCTTCTTCGCCCGCGTGCGCGGGCTCTCGCTCCTCGCGCTCGGCGTGGTGACGGTGCTCGGCATGTTGCTCGCGCGGCCGCTCGCTCTGCTCTTCGCCGGCGGCTACGAGGGGGAGAAGCTCGAACGTACCGTCACCCTGACGCGCCTCGTCTTCCCCTACATCTTCTTCATGGGGACGGCCGCCCTCGGCATGGCGGCGCTCAACGCCAAGCGGCGCTTCGCCGTCGCCGCCTTCGCTCCCGGGCTCCTCAACGTCGCCTTCTTGCTCGCCGCCTTCGCTCTGCCGGCCCCCTTGCTCGCCGCGGGGCTCGATCCCGCTTACGCGCTCGGCATCGGCGCGCTCCTCGGCGGTGCGCTCCAAGCGGTGGCGCAGTGGCCCGCGCTCCGCGCGATCGGCTTCGCGTCGATGCCGCGCCTCGCGCTGCGCGATCCCGACGTGCGCGAGGTCTTTCGTCGCATCACGCCGATGACGTTCGGCATCGGCGTGTACTACGTCGATCTCGTCCTCTCGCGTCGCTTCCTCTCCGAGCTCGGGCCCGGCGCGCAGAGCTATTTCAGCTGGGCGATGCGCCTCTGCGACTTCCCTCAGGGGATCTTCGTCATGGCGCTCTCGACCGCTGCGCTGCCGTCGCTGGCCGCGTTCGCCGCGCGGGGGAATTTCGAAGAGCTCGGGAAGACGTACGCGCACGGCCTCCGCCTCGCGCTCTTCGTCGCTTTGCCGGCGAGCGTAGCGCTCTTCGCGCTCGCCGAGCCGCTCGTGGTCACGCTCTTTCAGCGCGGCGAGTTCGACGCCGTCGCCGCGCACGAGACGGCGCGCGCCCTCGTGTGGCAAGGCGGATCGATCTGGACGGTGGCGGTCGTTCGCCAGCTCGTGCCGGTCTTCCACTCGCTGGGCGACACGCGCACGCCGGTGGTGGTGAGCGCCATCGACCTCGTGGCGTTCATCGTGCTCGCCTTGGTCCTCCGCGGACCCATGGGTCACGCCGGGATCAGCGCCGCGGTCGCCGGTTCGAGCGCCGTGCAGATGGCGCTGCTCGCTTACGGTCTTCGCCGAAGGTTGCCGACGCTCCACGCAGAGGAGATCGGCGCCTCGGCCGCGCGCACGCTGGGAGCTTCGGCCATCGGCGCGATCGGCGGATGGGGGGCGGCGACGTTGCTCCTTGGCGTAGGTCCGCGCGCGCTCGCCGGGCTCGCCGGCGGCGTCGTCTTCGTCACGCTCTTCTTCGTGGCGGCGTGGGGATTGCGCTCGGCCGAGCTCGAAGAGCTCCTCGGCGGAGTGATGCGACGCTTCGGCGCGCGCCGTGCCGTGGTAGAGACCCCCTCATGAAGACCGCGCCGAAGACTTCGCTGAAGGACGCGCCCACCGGCTATCGGGTGCGGACGGCGTCTTTCGCCGCGGGCGGCGACAGCGTCCAAGCGCTCCCCGCGGCCACCCTCTCCGAGATCGCCTTCGCCGGCCGCTCGAACGTGGGCAAATCGAGCCTCCTGAACGCGCTCCTCCAGCGCCACAACCTCGTCCGCACGAGCCGCACGCCCGGCTGCACGCGGCAGATCAACCTCTTCGAGGTCTCGGTCACGGTCCCTGGAGCCGACGAGCCGCTCGGTCTTCACCTCGTCGATCTCCCCGGCTACGGCTACGCCAAGCGGTCCAAGGGGGAGAAGGTCGCGTGGGGCGGCATGATCGACGGCTACCTCAGGACGCGCGCCGCGCTCCGCGCCGTGGTCGTCCTCGTCGACATTCGGCGCGGGATCGAAGAAGAGGAGCAGGAGCTCCTCACCATGCTCGGCGAGCCACGCCCCGCCGGCGCTCTCCGCGCGCTCGTCGTCGCCACGAAGCTCGACAAGCTCCCGCTCTCGCAGCGCATCCCGGCGCTCGCCGCCGCGGGCAAAGGGGGCGCGCGCGTGCTCGGCTTCAGCTCGGAGACGGGCGAGGGGCGCGAAGCGCTGTGGAAGCGCATCTGCGCTTCGCTTTAGCGTCCTGAATCCAAAGTTCGCCGCCTTCGGCGACGAACTTCTGATTCAGAATCACAGCGAGACGTTGAACATCTCGCGGAAGCGCGGGTAGGGCTCGCGGTTCGGATCGACACCGACGAGGCCGACGCGGAGCGAGATCGTGTGACCGTCGACCCACGGCCACCAGAGCCCGAACACGAGCAGGCGCCCCGGCGTGCCGCCACCGAAGAGGAACTGACCAGCGCGCAGGCCGCCCGAGCGCTCGGCGATTTCGCGGAGCGCGGGAGGAGCCTTCGCCAGCGTCGACGAGCTCCACTCGGTGGGGAGCGCGCTCAACGCCGCAGCGCGGGCTTGCTCCGCCGACTCGATGGGGAACGAGGACGTGATGCACATCAGCCGGTTGTCCCAGCTCCAGCCGCGTGCGGGCCAGGAGCTTCGCATGGCTGAAAGCGCTGTGAAGAGCGGCTCGTCCGGCGATGGGCGCATCACCATTCCCCCCAACGTAGCAAGGCCGCGGTCGATCGCGCGAAAAAATGCGCGCTTTCTCGTTCGAGGCTCGGCGGCGCTCGCCGAGGGTGCTCGCGAGGCGGCGATTTGCCCGCGCCCAGGCGCCATGACTCGCCATGACGGAAGGGGGCGAAGTGACGTATCCTCGGCCGAAGCCAGGCATGAAGACCTCCCGTCCCTCGCGGATCGCGCGCGCTTCCGCTTCGTTCGCTCCGCACCTCGGCCTCGTGGCCGCCATCGCGCTGGGCAATCACTCGGCGCTCGCGCAAGGCGCGGCGAAGACCCCCGCGGCCGCGCCCAGCGCGACCCCCGCGTCCTCGTCGTCTGGCGCCGCTTCGCCTCCCGCGCCTCTGCCCGGCGCGCCGGGCGCACCTTCGACGAGCCCGCCGAACGCGCCGGCCCGCGCGCGAAGCGACGTGACGATCAGCGAAGAGTCCCGTCGCCACTTCCGCGCGGGCGTGCTCCTGCTCGAGGATCCGAAGACGCCGCGCTACGAAGAGGCCTACCGCGAGTTCAAGGACGCGTACGCCGGCTCTCCTTCGTACAAGATCCTCGGCAACCTGGGTCTTTGCGCGATGAAGCTCGAACGCGACGACGAGGCCATCCAGGCCTACGAGCGCTACCTGCAGGAGGGGGGGAGCGATCTCGACCCCGCCGACCGCGCGCAGATCGAGCGTGACCTCGACACCCTTCGCGCCGGCGTGGTGCACGTGGTCCTCTCGAGCGATCCGCCGGGCGCGCTCGTCAACGACGTGCGCATCCCCGTCCAGGGCGAACCGGTGACGAACGCGTACGGCCCCTTGGCCGCGCCGACGCGCGTCGGCATTCGCCAGGGGCACCATCGCATCACCGCGCGCGTCGCCGGGCGCGCCGACGTGACGTGGGAGTTCGACACGAGCGGCGGCGACATGGGGGAGCACCCCTTCGTCTTCCCCGCGCCGGCTCCCGTCGCGACCGAGCCCGCGCCGCACGCGGTTCCGATGCAGTACGTGCGGCCCGTGCCGACGGCGGTGTACATCGGCGCGGGCCTGAGCGGCGTCATGCTCATCGGAGCCACCGTCACCGGCCTTTCGGCGCTCCACCAGCACGATTTGTACGAGGAGCACAACGACGGCTTCCACGTCTCGGCGGCGGAGAGCGACCGCAGCGCGGGGCGCACGCTCAACGTCGTGACCGACGTCTTCCTCGGCGTGGGGATCCTCAGCGCCGGCGTGACGACGTATCTGTACCTGACGCGGCCGGGGCACGACGAGCCGGTGAAGACGGGGATCGAGCCGTCGCGCCGCGCCGCAGCGAAGGCCGCACCCCGCGTCGACGTGGTCCCCACCTGGCAATCGGGCCGCCCCGGGGTCTCGGTGACAGGCGCCTTCTGAGGACCCACACCCGCGGCGACGTCGCACGAAGTCGTAGCGACATCCGATCGGACGGCGAATAGGTGAACCTCTTCCACGAAAGCAGCTATCCTTTCGAAGGGGCATGACGCTCGAGATCGGCGACCTCCTCGACGGGAAGTATCGTCTTGTCCGACTCCTCGGGAGCGGCGGATGGGGCACCGTCTACGAGGGTGAGAACACGCGCACGCTGCATCGTGTCGCGATCAAGGTGCTGCACGCCGAAATGATCGGCCGCGGCGACATGATCGCGCGCTTCGAGCGCGAAGCGCAGGCCGCGGGCAAGATCGGCTCGGAGCACATCATCGAGGTCTACGACCTGGGCGAGCTCGCCAGCGGCCAGCGCTACATGGTGATGGAGTACCTCGACGGCGAGGATCTCTCCGCGCGCCTGCGCGCCGCCGGCCGCCTCGAACCGAAGGTGCTCGCGCCGCTCCTCGCGCAGGTCCTCGAAGGTCTGGGCGCGGCGCACGACGCCGGCATCCTCCACCGCGACCTGAAGCCGGAGAACCTGTTCCTCGTGCGCACGCGCTCGGGGGACGACTTCGTGAAGATCCTCGATTTCGGCATTTCCAAGTTCGCCGAGGCGCCGTCGAGCATGACGCAGACGGGCACCGTGATGGGGAGCCCTTGTTACATGTCGCCGGAGCAGGCGCGCGGGAGCAAGGCGCTCGACAACCGCTCCGACATCTTCTCGCTCGGCGTGGTGCTCTTCGAGTGCGTGACGGGACAGCTCCCGTTCCAGGCCGAGACCTTCAACGAGTTGATGTTCAAGATCGCCCTCGAGGATGTCCCCGATCCTCTCCTGGCGAACCCCCAGCTCGATCCCGAGTTCGCGGTCATCGTGCGTCGCGCGCTCGCGCGGGATCCGGCCGCGCGCTTCGCCAGCACGATGGAGTTCGAGGACGCGCTCTCGGAGTGGATGCACACCCACGGCGTCGTCTCGCACGAGGTCTCGCTTCGTCGCACGCCCCGCTCGCTCGAAGGGCGGGCAGCGACCCCGATCGGGACCAGCGAGCCGCGTCTCCCTGCCGACCCTTCCGTCGCGCACGGAGAGACGCTGGCCATCGGCGCGGTCGGTGCTGCAACCCCCGACGGCGGCCTCAAGGCGGCCATGACCGACAGCCCCGCGGGGCTCTCGGTGACGACCGAGCAACAAGCTCCCGCGCGACGACGCATGCTGCTCGCCATCCCCGCGCTCCTCGTCGCGGCGGTGGGGGTCGCGTTCTTCGTGCATCGAGGCAGCGGCGATTCGGTCACGACGACGACCGGCGGCGCGCCGGTGAACAGCGCTGCGTCGCCCGATCCCGTCGATCCCGTACCCTTGCCGCGCCTCGACCCCCCGGTGGCGATCCCGCCGGCCAACGGGTCGTCCGTGCCCGCAGTCGAGAGCGCGTCGGCTTCTGCGGCCCCTTCGGTTGCCGTCGCGCCGACGCAGGCGCGCAACGTCGCGCGTCCCAGCGCCACCGCGCGCCCCGCTGCAAGCGCTTCGACCGCCGTGAACCCTGGTGCGAGCGCCGCACCGGCCGGCGTCAATACGATCGAAGGTCGCCGGATCCGAACTGGGCTCTGATCGGGCGCCGCGCGCGCCTCGGTGCGTGGGCGATCAGGGACACTCTTTGAACGGCACCGGCGTGCGCGTCGCCACGATGTGCGGACGGAGCCCGCGCGGGGGCGACCAACCGGGCGCGTCGCGCTTCACCAGCGTGCCGCCGCCGAGGTGGAACGCGGTCAGGCTGTAGCCGCTCCCCTGGCTGAAGGGGGCGAGCACCGTGCTCGTGTACGGCTCGTAGTAGACGCCTTGCCCCGAGTGACCGGTGCCGGCGCTGATCGCGGCGCCGCCGTCCATCGGGACTGCGTACACGTTCGGATCGGTGTTCGTCTCGCCGACGATGGCCGCGCCCTGGCACTCGGAGAAGGCGAGCGGCTTGAGGTTCGCGCCGGTCATCTTGAAGGTGAACGGCGTCCCTACCGGATCCGCCGTCTGCGGCGAATACATGGAGACCGTCGTGTCTTGCGCCGTGGAAGAGAAGCTCACGCGCGAAGCGATGACGTCGGCCGGCCCACCACCAAGGAACGATCCGTACGCGGGCGAACCGGCGAAGCGTGACGTCGTCGTCGTGACGCCGCCGACGCTCGGCGAGCCGGTGTCGGGCACGAGGACGCGCGTGAGGACGACGCAGTTGCCCGCCTCGGCGCACGGCCCCGAGCTGAGGAGCGTGACGAGCCCCAAGCCGACGTCGGTACGCGTGCCGATGATCCCGAGAGGGACCTTGGCGAGGGGGAGCGGCGAGGCGAGCGTCGAGATGCTCGCCGGGTTGCTCGTGTCGAGGGTGACGAGCTGGTAGGTGAAGGAGCCGTCGGGCGCGGTGTCGTAGGCGACGTAGACGAGGCGCTCGCGGACGACCGTCGCCATCGTGAAGGAGACGAGCGTCGGCACTTTGGTGCGCGAGAGCTCGGTCCACTCCCCGGTGTGCGTGTCGAGCTTGCGCACGTGGAGGAACACCGGCTCGCTCGGCGTGGGGAAGAAGTCTTGCCCGCCCGACTCGAAGATGTACCAAAGGTCGCGCTCGCCGTCGTAGAGCACGGCCTCGACCTTCATCTTCTCGCGCGCGCTCTGGAGCTCGCTGCCGTCCTCGGGGGCGAGCGCGGTGAGGACGAGATCCTCGCCGCCGTCCTTTACGACCGACGCGCCGAGCACGATGGCCCCCTTCGGCGGGCCGGCGTCGATGGGGCCGGTCTCTTGCACGATCGGTGCGTCGGTGCCGCCGTCGCCCACGGGGACGAAGTTGTCGGGGGTCTCGGCGTCGGGCGTGGTGGAGGCGTCCGCCTCCGGCTTCACGTCGTCGAACGCGTTGACGAGCGAGCAACCGGCGCTCACCGCAAGAGGGGTGAGGAGGGCGGTGATGCCGAGGCTTCGTCGAAGGCGTTGGTTCATCGGAGTGTGCGCCGCGCTCAGTTGTTCGGCGCGCCTTGGTTGATCCAGCGCGCGACGAGGTCCTTCTCGTCCTGCGTGAGCGTGCTGTTCGTGTTCGGAGCGGGCATCTGCGAGCCGACGATGCCCGGCGCCGCGGTGATCTTCTTGTAGAGGTAGCTCGTCGACGGCGATCCGGGATCGATGCGCGGCGTCGCTTGCTCCGCGGCGGTCACGCCCACGAGCAGGTTGTACGAGAAGCCGCGCGCGAGGATGAGCCCGGCCGGCGGGTTCCCCGGGACGTGGCAGCCGACGACGGCGCAGTCCTCGGTGAACATCTGCTGCACCTCGAGACCGTAGCTCGCGTAGGTGGTGCCCGTTTGCTCGACCGTGTTGCTGTCGTGATTCCCCGCGCGGTCACGCGCGCGCACGACCCAGAAGAGGGACGTGTCGGGGAGGAGCGAGGTCACCGTCATCCCCGTCGCGCCCGGCGCCGAGGTGGCGCGCACGCGGAGGAAATTCTCCCCCTGGCTCGCGGTGCCTTCGTAGACGTCGTAGACGAGATCGCTCACCGCCGCGCTGTCGTCGCTCCCCGGGTCCCAGGTGAGGGCCACGGTGCGGGCGACGGGATCGAGCGTGGCACCGGTGAGCCCGGCGAAGGTCGGCGGCACGGTGTCCTGCACCGTCGTCGCGGTCACGGTGTTGTCGTCGACGTTGTCGGCGGCGTCGCGCGCGCGGACGACGAACGTGTACGCCGTGTCCGGCGTGTCGAGGCCGGGGACGTCGATCGACGTCGCGCCGGGCGCGGTGCCGATGGTCGGGGTCACGAAGGGCGGAAGCCCGGGCCCCTTGATCGCGTAGACCGAGTAGCGAATTGCCCCCGCGGGGGTGAGGTCGTCCGTCGCTGCATCCCACGCGAGCGTGACGATGCCGCCGCCTTTGCTCTTCGCCGACTTCACGCCGGCGAACACCGGGGGGGTCGCGTCGTCGGCGGTGGTCGCCGACTTCTGCGCCGTGTTCGCGTCGCTCACGTTGGCGTCGTTCACCGCGCGCACGCCGACCGTGTACGTAGCGTTGACCTTGAGCCCCTCGAGCACGAAGGTCGTCGCGCCGGCGGTCGTCGTGGCCACGGGCGCCGCGTAATTCATCGGGCCGGCCCCTTCGGCGACGAAGATCGCGTAGCGCATACGCTCGGGCGGCGTCGTGGGATCGACCGCGGCGTTCCAGGTGACGAAGATCTTGGTCGGACCGGCGGGGGCCGCTTCGCGTGCGCCGTCGAACGAGGGACCCGTGGGGCCGGCCTCGGCTTCGGCACCAGCGTCGACGCCGGTGGTCGCGTCGATCGGCGCGACGCATCCGCCGTCGCTCGGCGTCGTCCCCGCGGCGCAGCCCGCCGGGAGGCTCGAGTCGTCGCACGCGCTCGCGAAGGCCGCCACGACGAGCATCGCCGCGAGGGTTACCCCTGCAACGTGACGCATACGCGGCTCGCGGCCGCCCCCTCGGGCCAAGGACCAATCCATGGTCTTCTTCGTGGGCGCAGCAGGGCTTGAACCTGCGACTTCCACCGTGTGAAGGTGGCACTCTACCGCTGAGTTATGCGCCCGGTGCAACTCGGGAGGTACCGCAGAGTTGCGCGGCCTGCAAGAGGCGCGCGTCAGACGACCGGCGGGGGGAGCTCGCTCTGCGCGGCGGCGGGGCCCTGCGTGGCCTCGGCGCGCTGGCGACCGAGCTGCAAGGTGCCGATGAAGATGCCGAGCGTTACAGCGAGCACTGCGACGTGGCCAAGGAACGCGCCCGAACAGCCGGCAACGGCGATGGGGGCAATGGCGGCCAGGTACCAGGGGGTCAGCTTCATGGGGGTGTCGCCTCGGGGGGAGGGAGGCTCAGTGGAAGGGGTTCCACCAAGGACAGCCGGGAGCCGACGTCTCTCCCTACATGTAAGATAAGCTACGACACCACTGCGGAGACGGCCAAGTTCTACCGATTCGGTTCCCTTCGGTTCAAGCGAAAGCGTCATGCCTCCCCCTCGCACCCCCCGATCCAAGCGGGGGAGGAGGTTCAACTTATTGAAATAGATAGGATTCGGATCTCCCACCTATTTTCGCACCCCTGCGAACGTGGCGTCGCACCCGCAGCCTCGCGTCCGTGGAGACGCACGAGCGCATGGCGCGCGTGGAGCGAAAAACTCTGCCGGTCGGCGTGCCACGGATCTATCGTGGGCGCAGCGTGCGGCCGACGACCCGACCTGCTCGAAGTGGCAGCACCCTGGACACCCGACCCGGTTGGCGGTCGCGGGGCAGGGGGGCGCTCGTCGGAGCAGGGATCCTCGTGGCCGCTCTCGCCGCGTGCACGACGGTCGACCCGGGGCCGAACTACGTCGTCCCCAACGAGACCTTCGACGCCGACTATTTCTTCTGCCACGTCGAGCCCGAGCTCCTCGTCGCCAAGCGCTGCGGGCCGGGCGATCCGGCGCAGGGCGACAAGGCGAACGGTTGTCACTTCAACTCGTCGGCGGTCAGCGGCATGGCGCTGCTCGATCATCCGCCGGTCGACTGCGCGGGGGGCGATCACCCGGTCGACCGCACGAAGATCGGCACCGGCAGCGCGCCGCAGGCGAACCTGCAATCGGCTTCACTCGAGATGAGCCGCGACTATCTCACCGCGCCGATCTTGGTGCGACCGACGGGCGGCAACCATCCGCGCGTCGTCTTCACGAAGGACGATCCGGTGGTGAACGTCCTCAAGACGTGGGCGGCGCGTCCGTGATGCGTCGTGTGCTCTCACTCCTCGCGGCGATCGCGTGCGCCGCGCCCGTCGCCTTCGCGCCGCGCGTGGCCCGTGCCGAGGAGCCGGAGGTCGAAGCGTTCGCCCGCGTGGTCGTCGACTCGGCGGATTTGCGCACCGGCCCCGGCGTCTCCTACCGCGTGATCTACGCCGCGCATCGCGGAGAGACCTTCGCGCTCGACGGCCGACCGGGGAGCGGCTTCTGGCTCAAGGTGCTCCTCCCCGACGGACGTACGGCCTACGCCCTCGGCGACGAGGTGCAGCCGTTCGCCGTGCACCCGGGCGACGAAGGGGCCCCGTCGCGCCCCGGCTTTCTCGCGCCGCCTCCGCTCGAAGGGGCGCACGGCGGTCTCTCGATCGTCGGCGGCGTGCTCAGCGGTCCGCTCAACGACGGCTCGCACGCCATCTTCGGCTACATGGAGGCGCGCCCGCAGCTCGTCTTGCACAAGACGTTCAGCCTCGACGCCTTCGTCGGCGACGCGCTCACGAGCGACGGCTCGGAGCTGCTCTACGGCGCCGGGGCGACCGTGAACCTGTTCCCCACGTGGGTCGTGTGTCCGTTCGTCGGCATCGGCGGCGGCGGCTTGAGCATCTTCCCCAACTCGGACTCGTTCGTCTTGAAGCGGCAGGATCTCTTCGTCGGTCGCGCGGGCGGCGGGCTCCTCTTCGCCTTGAAGAACCGCATCCTCGTGCGCCTCGAAGCGACGAACCTGACCCTCTTCGACGCCGACAGCTACAAGAACGCGCAGACCTTCGCCGGCGGGCTCGGGGTGTACTTCTGATGACGCGCGCGCTCTTCGCTCTCCTGGTCTTCGCGCTCGGCTCGGGCGCGCTCGCGTGCTCCACGGTGAAGCCGCAAGAGCGCGCCGTGCTCGCCGATCCGACGATGCAATTCGAAGGCGATCCGCGGGCGGCGGCGCAAGAGCGGCACGCGCTCGAGAACCGCGAAGGCTCGTACGGCGGCTCGGGCGTCTCCGGTGGAGGATGCGGGTGCAACTGACGCTCTCGGCGCGCGCGCTGGCGCGGACCGCGAGGCTCACCGCCGCCGCGCTCGTGGCGCTGGCGGTGGTGTTCGGCGCGCGCACCTCGCGCGCGCAGCTCGTCGACTTCGGGACGGCGCACACGCTCTACCACGAGGCTCCTTTCCGCACGAACATGACGGTGTACTCGCCGTCGGCCGATCTCGCGGTGCACCCGACCGAGTTCCTCGACGTGCGCGCGGGCTGGGAGGCGGACGTCGTCTCCGGCGCCAGCGTCGCCACGAAGGCGGGCCCGGCGTACCAAGCCACGCACCCCGCGGCCGACGTCGTGACCACGGCGAGCGTGCACGACTTCCGCAACGTGGCCCACGGCGGCTTCACGGTGAAGAAGGACGTCGTCCAGCTCTCCGCCGACTACTCGTACTCGACCGAGAACGACTACAAGTCGCACTCCGTCGACGTCGCCGCGCGCACCGATTTGTTCGAGCACAACACGCAGCTCGAGATCAGCTACGCGCGAAACTTCGACCGTGTGTGCGACCGCGTGCAAGGGGCGAACGCCGCGCCCGCGCGCTACATCGCGCTCGAGGACTCGAAGGCGTGCTTCGCCTCCGATCCGCTCCGCACGACCCACGGCATCGACATCGACGGCTTCCAAGGCACGTGGTCGCAGGCGTGGACGTCCATCTTCGCCACGCAGCTCGTCTACACGGCGCAGATCAACAGCGGCTTTCAGTCGAACCCGTACCGCAGCGTCATCCTCGGTGAAGGGGTGAAGGCGCAAGAGCACCACCCCGAAAACCGCGCGCGCGAGGCGATCGCGCTTCGTGGAAACCTCTTCTTCCGTCCGATTCGCATGGCGCTCCGCGCCGGCGCGCGCGGCTACTGGGACACGTGGGACGTGAAGAGCCTCACCGCCGACGTCGAAGCGGAGAAGTACCTGGGCGAGTCCTTCCGCTTGATGCTCCGCGGTCGCTACTACCGCCAAGGCGCGGCGCTCTTCTGGAGCGACGACTACACCGGCGGCGATCGTCCGCTCGGCCCGCGCGGCCAGTACTGGACGGGCGACCGCGAGCTCTCGCCGTTCTCGAGCTACCTCCTCGGCCTCCGCGCGACCTACGAGATCCGCCCCTCCGAAGGGCGCCTCCTCGGCGTCATGCAGAGCTTCAAGATCTCCGGTTCCACCGATCTCGTGCAGTTCGACTACGACGAGTACACGCTCGGCGGCTCGACGGTGAGCGACGCGCACGCGTTCATCTTCGGCCTCGCGCTCTCCGCCATCTTCTGAGCCAGGGCCTCGCGGCTGCGCACTGCGCCTCTTCGCTTGGGGAAAGCCCCTTCTTCCCCCGGGATTGTCGACGAGCCGTGGAAAGCCCCGGACGTGCCGCGACGCCACGCAAGATCGGCGGTGTAAGCTTCCCGACGTGAGCGCCCCGCATCCGTCCCTCCCGGCTTCACTGGCGGCGCCCACCGCCCTCGGCCGACGCCGCGTCGTGGGGGTCTCGATCGTCGCCGGCGTCGTGCTCCTTCAGGCGTGCAATCAGCTCATCGCCGGGCACGAACGCACCCGCGTCCTCACGTACATCGTCTACCTGGGGCTCGAGCTCACGGCGCTCATGATCGCGCTCTCGGCCACGCAGGCGTGGTCCTTCAAACGGCGCCTTCGGTCGCTCCCGTCGATCCTCCTCGGCGTGCTCGTCGCCGGCACGATCGGCGTCGTCTCCGGGCTGTGCCTCTGGGTCGTCTCGCAACACTACCCGGGCGTGCGCCTCCACACCGGACCGCCCCCTTCGCCGATCCAAGCCGCGCTCTTCGGCTTCTCGTACGCGCAGTTTCACTTCGGCCTTTGGACGCTCGCCTTCGTGTACCCGTTCGCCGCCGAAGACGCCCGTGTCCGCGCGCTCGAGGCCGAGCAGCTAAGGAGCGCCGCCGAGCTTTCACGGCTGCGCGCGCACCTCGAGCCGCACTTCCTCCTCAACACGCTCAACGCCATCGCCGGGCTCGTGACCGAAGATCCGCGGGAGGCGCGCCGCTTGCTCGGCTGCCTCGGCGATCTCTTGCGCGACGCCGTGCGCGACGAGCCCGAGATGCAGACCGTCGAAGAAGAGGTGGGGTGGCTCAAACGCTACGCCGCCATCCTCGAAGCGCGGCATCGCGGGGCCATCTCCTTCACCTGGGACATCGCTCCCGAGGCGCGTCGCGTGCGCCTCCCGCGTCTCTTGCTCCAGCCCATCGTGGAGAACGCGGTGAAGCACGGCGCGCTCCGTCGTCGCGGCGGCGGCGGCACCGTGGCGCTCCGCGCGCGGGTGGAGGGGGCGCGCGCCATTTTCGTGATCGAGGACAACGGGCCGGGGCTCGCCGAGCCGCCGCGCCCAGGGAGCTTTGGTCTCCCCGGGGTGCGCCGTCGGCTCGAGCTGAAATACGTGCAGGCTGCATTGAAGCTCGAAGCGACCGAAGCGGGGACGCGGGCGACGATCGACGTGCCGGCGTGCGAAGGCGAGCCGAGCGACCACGCGCTTGCGGGGGCCGCGCCCGAGCCCGAGGGCAAGCCGAAGACCGAGTCCAAACCCGGGGTGGTGGAAGAGGCCGTGGAGGCAGCGTCATGACCCTGCGAATTTTGGTCGTCGAGGACGAGTGGCCGGCGCGAAACTACCTCGTGGAGCTCCTGCAAGCGACGGGGCACGCCGAGGTGGTGGCGGCGGTCGGCCAAGTGGACGCCGCGCACCAAGCGCTCGACGCCGAAGCGCCGGGGCTCGGCATCGACGCCGTGTTCCTCGACGTGCAGCTCGTGGGCGAGGGCGACGTGGCGGGGCTCGACTTGGCGCGCTCGCTCGCGCGCACGCACAAGTCGCTTCAGATCGTGCTCGCCACGGCGTTCGACGGCTACGCGCTCGAGGCCTTCGATCTCGGCGTCGTCGACTACCTCTTGAAGCCCTTCACCGAGGAGCGCGTGGCGGCGTGTCTCCAGAGGCTCCGCGAGCGCCGCGGGTCAGCGTCGCGCCCTCCGCCGCAAGCGCCGCCGAAGATCGTCGCGCGAAGGAAGCGGAGCCTCGTCTTCCTCGATCCCGAGGAGATTTGGGCCTTCGAGGCCGCCGACCGGCTCACGTTCGTGCACACCGCGCACGGCACCTTCGACGTCGATCTCTCGCTCTCGGCGATCGAGACCTCCTTCGGCCGCGCCTTCAGTCGCGTGCACCGGAACTGGCTGGTGAACGCCGCTTCGATCAAAGAGCTCGAACGAGAAGGAAACGAGACACGGCTCTTCGTCGGTGCGAGCATCGGCAAAGAGGGGACCGGCGTGAAGGTCCCCGTGGCGCGCGACCGCGCCGCCGCGGTACGCGAAATGCTGCTCGAGAACGCGATGGGGTTGCGACGTGGGTGAATCGAGCCGCGTAAGACAAATCGTCGTCTCGGTCGTGGTGGCGCTCGCGGTGGGCGGTGCAGGGTACGGAGCGTATCGCTACAAGAAGGCCCACGAGGTCGCGCCCGTTCGCTACAAGACGGCGAAGGTCGAAAAGCACGACATCGTCGGCAAGGTCACGGCGAGCGGCACCTTGCTCGCCACCGTCACGGTACAGGTCGGCACGCAGGTGTCGGGGCGCGTGCAGAAGCTCTTCGTCGACTTCAACTCGCCGGTGAAGAAGGGGCAGCTCGTCGCCAAGATCGATCCGCTCCTCTTCGAGGCCGCGGTCGAGCAAGCGAAGGCCAACTACCTCTCGGCGAAGGCGGGGGTGGCGAAGTCAGAGGCCCAAGCGCTCGACGCCGATCGACAGCACGCGCGCTTGAAGGCGCTCTTCGCCAATTCGCTCGCCGCGCAGCAAGATCTCGAGAGCGCCGAGACCAACGCCTCGGTGGCGCACGCGCAAATCGACGTGGCCAAGGCCTCGCTCGCGCAGGCCCAGGCCTCGCTCAATCAAGCGCAGGTGAACCTCTCGTACTGCAACATCGTGTCGCCCATCGACGGGACCGTCATCTCGCGCAACGTCGACGTCGGTCAGACCGTGGCCGCTTCGCTCCAAGCGCCGGTGCTCTTCACCATCGCCGAAGATCTTCGAAAGATGCAGGTGAACACCAACGTCGCCGAGGGGGACGTCGGGCGTCTGCAGACCGGGATGGACGTCTCCTTCACCGTGGACGCGTACCCCGGCCAGAAGTTCCACGCCAAGGTCGGGCAGATCCGCAACGCGGCGCAGACGCTGCAGAACGTCGTCACCTACGACGCGGTGATCGACGTCGACAACCCCGACTTGAAGCTCCGCCCGGGCATGACGGCGAACGCCACCATCGTCTACGCCGAGAGCCGCGGTGTCCTCGCCGTCCCCAACGCCGCGCTCCGCTTTCGCCCGCCGGAGGGCTCGGTCCCTTCGAGCGCGCCTCTCCTCACGAGCGCGGCCCCCAAGGTCGAAGCCAGCGCGGCGGCGAGCGCACCCTCGCCGACGGCACCGTCGGCGAGCGCTTCGGGATCGGCGGCTCCGGCGACCACCGGACCGGGGCGCCACGCCGGCGGCGGGCGACGGAGCGGCGGCAGCGACGGGCCGAACGAGTCGCGCACGCTGTGGACCTTGGTCGGGGGGAATCCCGCGCCACTGCCGGTGACCACGGGCCTCACCGACGGCTCCTTCACCGAGGTGAAGGGGGACGTCGCCGAGGGGACCGAGGTCATCGTCGACACGATCTCCTCGACGCCTGCGGCCGCGACGACCACGCCGCTCCCCGGCGGCGGCGCGGCGCGGCGCCCGTTCTGAGAGGGCGGAGATGCAGCCGCTCATCGAGCTCGTCGACGTCACGAAGGTCTACCAAACCGGTGACGTCGAGGTGCGCGCGCTCGCCGGCGTGTCGCTCCAGATCGGCGAGGGGGAGTTCGTCGCCGTCATGGGCTCGTCGGGCTCGGGGAAGTCGACGTTGATGAACGTCCTCGGCTGCCTCGATCGGCCGACCAGCGGGAGCTACAAGCTCTCCGGCCGCGAAGTGTCGCGCATGAGCAAGAACGATCTCGCCGAGGTGCGAAACCACGTCCTCGGCTTCGTGTTTCAGAGCTTCAATCTGCTGTCGCGAACGAGCGCGCTCGAGAACGTCGAGCTGCCGCTCCTCTACCAAGGCGTCAGGACCAAAGACCGCCGCGCGCGCGCCACCGAATCACTCACGCGCGTGGGGCTCGGCAAGCGCCTCGATCACACACCGGCGCAGCTCTCCGGCGGGCAGCAGCAACGCGTGGCCATCGCGCGCGCGCTCGTGGGGCGGCCGCAAGTGATCCTCGCCGACGAGCCGACCGGGAACCTCGACTCGAAGACGAGCATCGAGGTCATGGCGCTCTTCCAAGAGCTCGGCCGATCGGGGATTACCATCGTGCTCGTGACGCACGAGCCCGACATCGCCGAGTACGCCTCGCGCGTCATCGTGGTGAAGGACGGGCTCGTCCGTTCGGACACGACGCAGACGCCGCGTCGCGCCGACGCCGACGCCGACGTCGCCGCGCCGTCGGGCCAGGCCGAGGGCGGCGCGCCGGCTGGAGGTCAGGCGTGAACCCGATCCGCACGCTGCTCGTGGCCTTGCGCGCGCTCTGGCGAAACCGCCTCCGGAGCTTTCTCACCACGCTCGGCATCGTCATCGGGGTCGGCGCGGTCATCGCCATGATGGCCATCGGCGCCGGCGCCAAGGCGCAGGTCGAGCAAGCGTTCGCCGCGATGGGGACGAACCTCCTCATCGTGCTCCCCGGCTCGACGACCAGCGGCGGCGTGCGTGGAGGCTTCGGCTCGATGCCCACGCTCACGTGGGACGATCTCGAGGCGATCCAGACCGACGTCCCTTCGGTGAAGCGCGCGGCCCCTTCGCTCCGCTCGAATCAGGCGCTCGTCGGCGACGATCAGAACTGGACGACGAGCGTCACCGGCACGACGCCCGAGTACTTCGAGATCCGCAATTGGCCGATGGCCGTCGGCGAGGGCTTCACCCAGGCCGACGTCGACGCAGGCGCCAAGGTCGTCATCTTGGGGCAGACGGTGGTGGAGAAGCTCTACGGCGCGAGCGCGAACCCCGTGGGCCAGCTCCTTCGCATCGGGAGCACGCCCTTCACGGTGGTCGGCGTAACTGTGAGGAAGGGGCAGTCGGCGAGCGGGCAGGACTACGACGACGCCGCCTTCATCCCCATGACGACGTTCGCCCAGAAAATCCAAGGCGGGCTCGGCAAGTACCTCCAGGGGCAGATCTACGTCGAAGCGACCTCTTCGGAGGCGACGTCGCGCGCGCAGGTCGACGTGACCGCGCTCCTTCGCGAGCGGCACCACATTCCGCCGAGCGGCGACGACGATTTTTCGATCCGCAACTTGAGCGAGATCGCCGGCGCGCAGCAGCAAGGGACCGACACGATGACGACGCTCCTCGCCAGCGTCGCCGCGGTCTCGCTCCTCGTCGGCGGGATCGGCATCATGAACATCATGCTCGTGAGCGTGACCGAGCGAACGCGCGAGATCGGCCTTCGCATGGCCATCGGCGCCAAGCCGCGCCACATCCTCCTGCAGTTCCTCATCGAGGCGCTGGCGCTCTCGGTCGCCGGCGGGCTCATCGGCGTGGCGATGGGGGTCGGCGTCGCGACCTACCTCGCCGGGCGCTTCAAGTGGCCGGTGCTCCTCCAGCCCGACGTCATCGTCGTCTCGGTGGCGTTCAGCGCCTTCGTGGGGATCGCCTTCGGCCTCTACCCGGCGCGAAAAGCCTCGCAGCTCGATCCCATCGACGCGCTTCGCTACGAGTAGCGGCGAGCGGGCAGCGTGCGAGCGCGCGCTACTCTTCGTCGCTCTGGCGAAGCCCGTGCTTCTTCGCCATGTCGTGGAGGTGCTTTCGGTCCATCTTCGCTTCGCGGGCGGCGGCGCTCACGTTGCCGTGATGACGACCGAGCAGCCAGCGCACGTACTTTTGCTCGAACTCGGCGTCGAAGCGGGCGCGGGTCTCGCGGTAGGTCTTCGCCGCGTCGAAGGTGAACGGCGAGTCGTGCGGCGCAGCGGCGCCCCCGAGCGGGAAGGAGAGGGGGGCGAGCTCGCGCGTCCCCGAGGCCTTGGCCATGTAGATGGCGCGCTCGAGCACGTTCCTGAGCTCGCGCACGTTCCCCGGCCAGTCGTGGGCCGCGAGCGCTTCGAGCGCGTCCTTGGGGAGGGTGAGGTCGGCCGTCTTGTCGTTCGACTTCAAGATGTGCTCGACGAGCGGCGCGATGTCCTCGCGGCGCACGCGGAGCGGCGGGATCTGCACCGGCACGACGGCGAGGCGGAAGTAGAGATCCTCGCGGAATTTCCCGGCGGCGACCTCGCGCGTGAGGTCGCGCTTGGTGGCGGCGATGACGCGGACGTCGCAGTGGATGGTCTTGTTGCCGCCGACGCGCCGGAGCTCGCGAGTCTCGAGCACGCGGAGGAGCTTGGGTTGCACGTCGAGCGGGAGCTCGCCGATCTCGTCCAAGAACACGGTGCCGCCGTCGGCGAGCTCGAACGCCCCTTGGCGCATGGCCACGGCGCCGGTGAAGGAGCCGCGCTCGTGGCCGAAGAGCTCGCTCTCGATGAGCGAGTAGCTCACGGCGCCGCAGTCGACGACGACGAAGGGCTTGTTCGCGCGCGGGCTCTTGGCCACGACGGCGCGGGCGATGACGTCCTTGCCGGTGCCGGTCTCCCCCTCGAGGAGGACGGTGGCGTCGGTCGGAGCGATGCGCTCGAGCATCGCGAAGATGGTGCGCATCGCCACGCTGTGGCCGATGACCGGGCCGAAGCTCCGCTCCTCGCTCGGCAGCACCTCGATGCGTTGCGCCTGCGGGCGGAGCGAGATCTCCACCTCGCCCACGCGCACCACGGTGCCCGCGGGGAAGGTCGCCTCGTGCACGCGCGCGCCCGAGACCTTGGTCCCGTTCGTCGAGCCGAGATCCTTCACGAGGACCCCCTCGCCCGTGCGCACGAGCTCGCAGTGGTGGCGCGAGACGGTGTCGTCGGGGAGGACCAGATCGTTGTCCGGCGCCTTCCCGATGCGGAGCTTTTGGCCGAGCGGGCGCACCGTGCCGCGCGCCGCGCCCGAGAGCACGGTCACGACGATGCCCACGCTCGATCCGGAGTCGCCGCCAGCGGCGCGCGTGACGATGGGCGCGTCGCTCATAGCGGCACCGCCCCCGCGAGATCGATCGACGTCGCGCCGCCGCCGAGGTGCACGTTGCGACGCTGCGTGGTGCGCGCGCGGTCGGTGGCGATCTCGATCTCGACGACGTAGTCGCCGTCGGCGATGCGCAAATCGTGGTGCACGATGCGCGGCGCCCCGCTCGGATAGCGGAACTGCGCGGCGCGCCCCCACTCCTCGGCGTCGGCGGCGCTCTTCTCGTCGGCGTAGACGAAGCGGACCTCGCGCACACGCGAAGCGGCGTCGCCGAGGTCGACGCGCACCGATTGATCGCGCGGCCACTTGGGGCCGATGATCGCGACCACCGCGAACGCCGCCAAGGTGAGGACGAGCGGAACCGCGCGCGAGGCCATCATTGTCCCCGCGAAGCTCGGATGCGGACGACCAAGCCCTGGACGACCTTCTCCGGAAGATCGAAGCGCGGCATGAGGTTCTTGCCGTTCTGAATCGTCGCCGCGATCTCGGCGTCGTTGGTCTTCGCTTGCCAGTCGGCGCGCGTCAGATCGGGCGCTTTGACCATCGGTCCGTTGGGGCCGTCGCCGTGCCCTTCCATGCCGTGGCAGACGGCGCAGCGCTGGCGCCAGGTGAGCTCGATGAGCGCCGAGTCGTCCTTGCCGCCGTCGCCTTGCGGCGCGGGAGGCGCCGTCTGCATGCCGCTCCGCGCGCGGGCCGCCTCTTCCTTCCGATCGTGATCGGTCGGGGTCCACTCCTTCACAGCGTCGTCCGAGGGGGGGCGTTCGCAGGCGAGCGCCACGAGCCCGGCGAGGAGGATCATCCAAGGGGCGCGACGAGCCGGTAGCTTCACGCCCGAAACCCTAGCCGACGGGGGCGGCGAGGGGAAGCAAAGTTGGGGGGGAATTCCCCCGAGCTCCGCCGCCGTTGGCGCACCGCGTCGAGACCCCTTGCCGCGTTCGAAGCGCAGCGCTAATTTCCCTCTCAGGCGTGGACCGATCTCGGCCGCGACCCGGAGGAACATGTACGAGAACGGTGCGCGGCCGCAGGCTGCCCGCAAAGTGACCGCCCCTGAGCTTCGCTCCCGCAAAGGGACGCTGGAGCGCATCGCGATGGTCACCGCCTACGACTTCACGATGGCGCGTCTCGCCGACGAAGCCGGCGTCGACGCCGTGCTCGTGGGGGACTCGCTCGGCATGGTGGTGCAAGGCCACGGCACGACGCTCCCCGTCACGCTCGACGAGATTTGCTACCACGCGCGCGCTGTCGCTCGCGGTCTCGCGCGCGCGCACCTCGTCGGCGACATGCCCTTCATGAGCTACCAAGTCTCGAGCGCGCAGGCGGTCGAGAGCGCGGGGAAGCTCGTGAAGGAGGGCGCGGTCGAGAGCATCAAGCTCGAGGGCGGGCTCGAGTTCGCCGAGCACGCGTACCGCATCGTGCGCGCCGGCATTCCCGTCATGGGCCACGTGGGGCTCACGCCGCAGAGCGTGCACGCCTTCGGCGGCTTCAAGGTGCAAGGGCGCGGCGACGACGCGGCGGAGAAGCTCCTCGCCGACGCGCGCGCGCTCGAGCAAGCGGGCGTCTTCGCCATCGTGCTCGAAGCCATCCCGCCGGATCTCGCCGCCCGCGTGACCGAGGAGATCGGCGTCCCCACCATCGGCATCGGCGCCGGCGCTTCGTGCGACGGGCAGGTGCTCGTGTGCACCGACTTGCTCGGCCTCGTCCGCGGCAAGACGCCGAAGTTCGCCAAGCGCTTCGCCGAGCTCGGCGACGCCGCCGTCGCCGCCTTCGGCACGTACATCGAGGAGGTGCGCTCGGGCGCGTTCCCCGGTGCCGAGCACACGTACAAGGCGAACGGTCCCTCGACCACGCCGCGGGCGCTCGAGAGCGGTGAGCGCATGACCGGCCTCGACGAGCCGCTCGCGCTCGACTTGTGGCACTAGTGTCCTGAATCAGAAGCTCGCCGCCTTCGGCGCCGAGCCTTCTGACTCAGGAACTAGAGCGCATCTCAAAACCCTCGAGCACGGCAAAGTGCTCGTAGGAGCAAGACAGCGCA
>CAZHHD010000006.1:0-195524 GCA_964531795.1 uncultured Polyangiaceae bacterium
CCTCCCCCGCCTCGCCTCCGGCGACTCGTGCTTCGCACGAGCGCGAGCCCGACGCCCCCAGCGTTCGGGAGCGGCATGTTCTTCTTCGCGCTCGGAAGCAAGCGAGGCCGTGCCAGTGAACGGCTCGTGCAGCGCACGAGCTCGCCGAAGGCGACGTGGGGGAGGCTCATCGCGAAGCGATGAGGGGGAACGAAGTTCTCCACAAGGGTGGGCTAGCGTTCCGAGTCGAACGTTCGTCGGCACGCCGACGAACTTCGGGCTCGGGACGCTAGTCAGCGGTGTCGGCTTCGGCGGGCGGCACGGCCAAGCCGTCGTCGTCCTCGTCGTCGTCGGGGATGGTCGCGACCACACCCGAGACGCGTACCTCGTGGGTGACGTCGAGCCCTTCGGGATCGACGTCGACCTTCTCGTCGTCTTCGGAGAGGCCGTCGTCGAGGTGGAGCGGCTCGTCGGCGCGCTCGAAGACGAAGGGGGGGACCTGCGCGGTGGGCTCGTCGTCTTCGTAGAAGAAGCGGTGCCGCACGAGGTGCTCGTCGATGGCGTTCCGGAGAAAGAGTCGCCCATCGCCCACGCCGAGCGAGAGACACGCGCGCCGGAGCTCGTAAGCGAGCGCGCCGGCGTGCGGGTAGCGGGCCTTCGGATCGATCTCGATGGCGCGACGCAGGATCGAAGCGAGCGGCTCGGGGAGCTTCGGCTCGAACACGCCGATCTCGACGTGACCTTCGCGGGCTTGCTTCACCGCGTCTTGATCGGAGAGGTTCGGCGCGAAGCGCGGCCCCACGAGCATCTCGCGCATCATGATGCCGAGCGAGAACACGTCGCTGCGGGCGTCGCTGAGCGAGCCGCGGACGATCTCGGGGGCCATGGTCACGATGCGCTCGGTGAGGGCGCGAATGGAGCGGATGCTCGAGCCCGAGCGGAGCGCGCGCGAGATCCCAAAATCGGTGATCTTCACTTCACCGCGGCGCGAGAGGAGCACGTCGCGCGGTGACAGATCGTGATGCACGATCTCGCGCCGGATCCCCTCGACGGTCCGCGTCTCGCGCGCGCCGGCGAGCCCCTCGGCGATCTCCGAGGCGATGAAGAGCCCCACGTCGAGCGGCAAGCGACGACCGTTTCGCGTGTAGGCGCGAAGGAGCTCGCCGAGCGGCCATCCGTCGACGAGCTCGCTCAAGATGACCGGCTGCGAATCACCGAGGACCGTGATCTCGTAGGTGGCGGCGACGTTCGGATGGTCGACGAGCGCCCCCCAACGGGCCGCGCGGGCGACGGCGGTCACGACCTCGTCGCGACTGTCGCTGGGGACGGCCGAGAAGATCTTGCACGCGACCGGACGGCGTAGCCGGTACGGCGACTCGAGCACACCCCGGTACACGGTGGCGCCGACGCCGCGCCCTATCTCGGCCCCCAGGGACACGACGCGATCGTCTGCCAGGAGAATTTCGGCGCGAGGTGGCGTGCTGGGTTTTGCGCGAGCCATGGTGCGTGGGCCGGGCCCTCTCCTCGCCAATGCAACGACCGAACCGCCGATGGCGAAGCTCTCCGAGCGCGCGAGCGCGAGCGGGACATCGCGCACCCACCTCACGAACCTTCGGGGATTCTCGAGGTAAGAGGCCACGCCTCGCGCGCCGAAAAATGCCGCGCCGTTCGGCTCGTCCATCGAGACGCGACGGTGACGCGGCTGTGGATCTCGCGGGATCCGCGCGCCTCGATCCAGCGCGACGCGTGGGTAAAATCCCGACACGGGCCATGCCGCGCCCCGTCGCGTTAGACTGCCGTCATGCGCCCCTCCGACCTCGCCCCGCGCGTGCACGTCTTCGTGTGCACGAACCGCCGCGCGCCGGGCTCGCCCCTCGGCACGGGGTGCTCGGGCGAAGGGGAAGCGCTGTACGACGCGCTGAAGCGCGAGGTCGCGCGACGTGGCGCGTACGCCGACGTGTGGATCACGGCGACCGCGTGCATGGGCGTCTGTCCCAAGCAAGGCGCCACCGTCTCGGTGTATCCCGAGCAGCGCGTGCTCACCGAAGTGATGGCCGGGGACGCCGAGCGCTTGATCGAAGAAGCCACCGCCGGCGATCCGCGCGGCACGCAGAGGAAGGCATGAGCATGGGTCCGAGTTGGGAGGAGATCGAGAAGCTCCTCGAGGAGATGCAAGGGCTCCAGCACAAGAAGGTCGTCTCCTTGGCGCGCCGCCTGCGCCCGGGCCTCACCGACGACGACGTGAAGAACCCGCACGACTTCCCCGAGCTCGACGACAAAGACTGGCAGTTCGAAGACGGCGTGCTCACCGGGATCGAGAGCGTGACGAGCGCCCTTCGAGCGGTGCGACGTTCGAGGGACGAATGAAGAAGAAGGCCCCCTCCGCGAGCTCGCCCTTCGCCGCGTTGAAGGAGCTCAAGGACAAGCTCGCCGCCGAGGAGGCGACGAAGAAGCCCGGGCAAGCACCAGCCCCCGCGCCGCTGAAGCCCAAGAAGGCGCCGAAGCTCTCGAGCGAGGAAGCGCGCGCGGCGGACGCGAAGGCGAGCGAAGAAGACGATCTCGCCTTCCACCGCATGGTGAGCGGTGTGACGCGTCTCGGCGAAGCGCCCGGGCGCGTCTCCCCGGTCCGCGCGCCGCGGGTCGAACGGCCCATCCGCGATCGCGCGGCCGAAGAAGCGGAGGTCGTGCACGAGCACCTCCGCGCGCTCGTCGAAGGCGGGACGCGCTTCGAGACGAGCGACGACGGCAAGCACGTCGAAGGACGGCGCGTCGACGTACCGCCCGACTGGCTGAGGCGTCTCCGGCGCGGGCAGCTCCCCATCGACGCCCGAATCGATCTCCACGGTCTCCGCGCGGGCGACGCACGCGCCAAGCTCACCTCCTTCCTCGAAGCGCAGCGCGCGCGCGGCGAGCGTTGCGTGCTCGTGATCCACGGAAAAGGAGAGCACTCGCCGGAAGGGACCGGGGTCCTTCGTGGCGAGGTCGGGGCGTGGCTTTCCCAAGGATCGGCCTCGCCGCACGTCGCCGCCTTCGCCACAGCGCAGCCGCACGACGGCGGCGAAGGGGCGATTTACGTGCTCTTGCGTCGCTGATGACGCGCGCGACGCACCTTTCGTCCGTATGACGCAGTGCGCTCGTGCGGGGCTCTAGCCTGGCGGACCGCGCCGCACTAGAGTCCGCGAGGAAGAGGGCCCGAGGCTGGCTCCGGAGATCTCGATGGTCGACAAAGTGCAGAAGATCTGGCTGGACGGCGAGCTCATCGACTGGAGCGATGCGCAGGTCCACATCCTGACCCACTCGCTTCATTACGGGGTCGCGGCCTTCGAAGGGATCCGTGCGTACAAGCGGGCGGACGGGCACACCTACATCTTCCGGCTCCGCGAGCACACCGAGCGGCTCTTCGACACCTGCAAGATGACCCTCCTCGCGCCGAAGTACTCGCGCGAGCAGATCATGAGCGCCTGCGCCGAGATCCTCCGCCAGAACCAAATGGCCGAGGGGTACATCCGCCCGATGATCTTCCTCGGCGAAGGGGCCATGGGGATCTACGCGCCCAACAACCCGGTGCGCACCTCGGTCATCGCCTGGAAGTGGGGCGCGTACCTCGGCGAAGAGGCGCTGAAGAGCGGGATCCGCTGCAAGATCAGCTCGTTCGCGCGGCACCACATCAACGTGAGCCTCGCCAAGGCCAAGATGACCGGCCAGTACACGAACAGCGTCCTCGCCAAGCGCGAGGCCAAGTTCGGCGGCTACGACGAGGCGATCCTCCTGGACGCCAACGGCTTCGTCTCCGAAGGCTCGGGCGAGAACATCTTCGTCGTGAAGAAGGGCGTGCTCCACACGCCGGATCTCTCCTGCTCGATCCTCGAGGGGATCACCCGCGACACCGTCCTCACCCTCGCGCGCGAGGAAGGCATCCCGGTGCACGAGGGGCGCATCACGCGCGACCAGCTCTGGCTCGCCGACGAGGTGTTCTTCACCGGCACCGCGGCGGAGGTCACGCCGGTGCGCGAGGTCGACGACCGCCCCATCGGCGACGGGACGGTGGGCCCGGTGACGAAGCGCATCCAAGCGCGCTTCTTCGACGTCGTCCGCGGCACGGACACGTCGCACCCGGAGTGGCTCACGCGCGTGTAGGCGGTCCGTTGTTCGCGCGACGACTCGCTCTTCTTCTCGCTCCGCTCGCGACGTCGATCGTCGCGTGCGGGGGCGCCGATCACGTCGAGAGCGCGACGATGCGCGCGCCGCGCGTGGCCCCCAGCGACGCGCGGGTGTTTCCCGACGACGACGCGCGCTGGCAACGGTTTCACTCGAAGCGCTTCGGGGTGACGCTCCCCTTCCCCGACGGGCGCTCGTGGCGCATCGACGACCACTCGCAGAACGAGCTCGTGGCCTCGGAGCCTTCGACGAGCTCGACCGCCATGCTCGCGGTGTGGACCGAGACCGAGCTGATGAACCGAGCGAAGTGCGAGGCGCGCGCGCGCGAGCGCCGCCTCGTCCCCGAGGGGCGCTTCACGACCGTCGCCGACGAGGTGACCGTGAGCCCCGAGGCGTACGACACGCGGGTGTGGGTCGCGCTCGCGCCGGGGACGAACGAAGCCAGCCCGCTCACCGGGCACCTCGTCGCCTTCGGCGCCTACGTACGAAAGTGCCTATTTTTCCGCCTCACGAGCGCGGTCCCCTCGGGCCGTGACGAGTCCGTGCTCTCGGCGCGCCTCGCCGCCGCCCGCGTGCGCATGTTCGGCAAGATCACGCTCGACGACTTCGACGCCGTCGCCCGGCAAAAGCCCGCTCCGTAGCGGCACAGACTCCCGAAGGTCGTCTAAGGCCGCGTGCAGGTTCGCACGCGGCACAGACTCCCGAAGGTCGTCTAAGCTTGCGGGCGCGATGGGGGCGGCGCCTTTGGACACCGACGTGGCGATCGAGACGCCGGAGCACATCGTGTTCCGCCATCGCGTCGCCGGTCCGACGCGTCGGCTCCTCGCCTACGCGCTCGACGCCTTCCTCTGTTGGGGCGTCGTTCTCGTCGTCGCCGTGGCCGTCACGCTCGCGTCCTCGGGAATGGGCGGGCTCGGCGAGAGCATGAACACGACCTTCGGGGTCGGCCTCGGCATCCTGCTCCTCCTCATCTTCTGCGTGCAGTGGGTCTATTTCGTGGTGTGGGAGGGGTGGAAGGGGGCGAGCCTCGGCAAGATGGCGCTCGGCCTCCGCGTGGTGACGACGAGCGGGCGTCCCATCGGCTACGGCGCCGCTGCGCTCCGCAACGTCCTCCGCGGGGCCGACTCGCTCCCGGTTTGCTACGTCGTCGGCTTCTTCGCGATGCTCGCTTCGCCGCGCTTTCAGCGCCTCGGGGATCTCGTCGCCGGGACGATGGTCGTCATCGCCGATCGCAAACGCACCGCGGCCACGGTGCGGCTCTGGCCCCCCGCACAACCGGCGGAGCTCGCGGCGATCCCCGACGACGTCGTGCTCGATCCCGACGAGCGCCTCGCCCTCGAGCTCTTCTTGCGGCGGCGCGGCACGCTCGGCCCGGCGCGCGAGCACGAGCTCGCCCAAATGGTGGTCGATCTCTTGGCGCATCGCCATGGGGGGCGCGTGGCCGATCCGGCGCGGGCGCTCGCCCTGCTCTACGATCGCGCCGCCAACGCCGGGCGCGAAGAAGCTCCCCCCTCGTCGCGCGCGCACGCGCCGAAGACCGCGGGGCCGAGCGGTCCCCCCTCGTGGCGCTCGCCGGGAGGGCCCCCGTCGTGGCGGTGACGTCGCACCTCACCGAGCTCGCGTTCACGTCGCACCGCCAAAGGGAGTGGGACGAGCTCGACACCGTGACGCGCAAGGCGCTCGGGCGCGGCCTCCGCGGGCTCTCCTCACCCGAGGTCGCGCGCCTCTCCCCGCTCTACCGCGACGTCTGCGCCGATCTCTCCTACGCGCAGGCCGCACGCTACAGCGCGCCGCTCGTCGAGTACCTCACCGCGCTGACGGCGACCGCGCACACCGTGATGTACAGTCGGCTCACCCAAGCGGGCGCCGCGGGAGAGCGCCGCACGCGCTGGCTCACTGCGTTTCCTCGGGCGGTGCGCGCGCACTGGAAGGCGATGCTGCTCGCCACGCTGCTCTTCTTCTTGCCGCTGCTCTTCGGATTCTTCGCCTCGCTCGACGATCCGCACTTCGCCTTTCGCATCGTCCCCGAGTCGCAATTGCGGCCGCTGACGGAGGCCTACGCGCGCGGCTTCGATGCCGGCCGCCAGGGGGGCGAGGCGCCGCTCATGGCCGGCTTCTACGTGAACAACAACGTCGGCATCGCCCTCCGGTGCTTCGCCACCGGCGTGTTCCTCGGGCTCGGATCGGCGTTCTACCTCGTGCAGAACGGTCTCTCCATCGGCGCCATCCTCGGCTACGTCACCTCGCAAGGCGCGGGGGGGAACATCCTCCTCTTCGTCGTCGGTCACAGCTCGTTCGAGCTCGGCGCCATCGTCCTCGCCGGCGGCGCGGGCATGTCTCTCGGCTGGTCGATCGTCCTACCCGGCGAGCAGACCCGACTCGCTTCGCTCCAAGCCGTCGCCAAAGACGCCATCGTCATCGTGGGCGGCGCCGCCGTCATGTTGCTCATCGCCGCCACGCTCGAGGCGTTCTGGTCGGGGTCGAGCGTCCCCGGTGTCGTGAAGCTGGTCGTGGGCGGCACCTTCCTCGTGCTCGTGCTCAGCTACCTCCTCTTCGCCGGCAGGAGGGGGAAGGCGTGAACGTCCTCCAGGCTACGGTGACGCTCCGCGATCGCTCGCTGGTCGACACGTTCGATCTGGCCCTCCGCTTCTTCGGCGCGCACGCGAAGCCCATCGCCACGCTCTACGCCGCCGTCATCCTCCCTTCGTTCCTCCTGGCGTGGGGCATCGGCGCGTTCCTCGGCTGGGAGTGGGCGTGGCTCTTCACCCTCTTCTTCGGTCTCCTCGCACAGGCGCCTTTCACTGCGCTGACGGCGCGCCTCCTCTTCGCCGATGCCGTGTCGCCGGCCGAAGCGCTGCGCGAGTCTCTGAGGTCGCTCCCCTCGCTCCTCGGAGCGCGCATCGTGCAAAGCATCGCGGTGCTCGTGGGGCTGTGCTTCTTCCTCGTGCCGGCGCTCTGGAGCGGCGCGGTGCTCCTCTTCCTCCCCGAGATCCTCGTGCTCGAGCGCACCGATCAGGACGCTTCGCGCAGGCGCGCGTACCGCATGGCGTCGGGTCAGATCGGCGAAGCCATCTTGGCGACGATGCTCCTCTTCAGCGCCTTCGTCGCCGCTCCGCTCATCTTCGACTACGCCGGCAGAAGCCTCTTGGAAGATCTCTTCGAGGTCGTCCCGCCGCGCCCCTTCCTGGACACCGGCGGCGGGTACCTCCCCTTGCTCGGCTTCTGGTGTGTCGTGCCGTTTTGCGCGGTCGCGCGGTTCTTCGTCTACATCAACCTCCGCACGCGGACGGAGGGGTGGGACATCCAAACGCGCTTCGCCGCGCTCCTCGCCGGCGCGCAGGGGCACGAGGTGGCGTCGTGACACGCGCGCGCCTGCATCGCGTCGCGGCGCTCTCGGCGGCGCTTCTCGTCTTCTCTTCGGCGACGGCGCGCGCCGGGCTCGACGTCTCGCGCGCCGAAGCCGACGCCAAAGAAGCGGTCGCGCAGAATCGTGCATTCTGCACACACCCGAAGAAGCCGCTCTCTCCCGAGGAGCGACGCTTCTGCGCCGTGGCCTCCGAGCTCCCCGAGTGCGCCGCCTTCGCTGCCGCCTGCACCGAAGACGCCAAAGAGGCCGAGGAGATGATGAAGCGCGCCGAGAAGGACGGCGCGCACGACGGATCGCAGAGCGCCGCGCGCCACATTCCCGAGGTACTGGGCCAGCTCGCCCAAGTCGTCGTGTGGATGCTGCTCGCCTTCGCGGTCCTGGCCATCTTGGTGCCCGTCGTGCAAGCGATCTTGAGGCGCCGTCGCGACCAAGCGCTCGCCGACGCCACCCCCGCCGAAGCGACGAGCGAAGAGGCCAGAGCGCCTTTGGCCGTGGAGCTCCCCCCCGACGACGCCGAGACCCTCCTCCGGCGGGCCGAAGAGCTCGCGCGCGGCGGACGCTACGACGCGGCGCTCTTCACCTACCTCTTCGCTGCTCTCCGCGCCCTCGACGGTCGCGGCGCGATCCGCATCGCCAAGCATCGGACGCACGGCGAGTACATTCGCTTCTGCAAGGACCCGGCGGCGCGAGAGCCGCTCCGCGAGATCGTGCTCGACGTCGAGCTCGTGCGCTTCGGCGGGCGCGCGGCGACGCCCGACGCCGTGGGGCGCGCGGCCGAGCGGGCGACCTGGCTCGTGCGCACGGGGCTCCCCATCGTGACCGCGCTCTTCGTGCTCTTCGTGGCCGGGTGCGGCTACACCCCCGAACGGAGGAGCGGCGTGGATCCGGCAGGGACCGAGATCTTCACCGCGCTCCTTCGCAAGCAAGGGCTCAAGGTCGAGCCGCTCGAGACGTCGCTCGGATCGCTCCCGATCCCGAGCGAGGACGAGATCGCCGCGACGCCGGCGGTGGTGATCGATCTGTCTCGCACCAAGCTCGAGCCCGAAGCGGAATCGCACCTCGAGGAGTGGGTCGAGGCCGGCGGCATGCTCGTGCTCGCGGGGGACCCGGCGTTTTGGCCCGTGCGAACGCGCGCCACGTGGACGACGTCGAAGTCGACCGAGATCCATGCCTTCGTCCCCGAGGAGCGCAAGCTCACCGAAGACGACGACGACACGCCGATCCCTTTTCGGCCCGGGGTCTTGGTGAGCCCGAGCGCCTTTCGATGGACCGAAGAGGACGTGGTGGTGTTGGCGGCGACCGAAGACGGCGCGCTCTACGCCGCCGCGCGCCCCGTCGGACGTGGCTCGGTCTTGGCGATGGCGAGCAACGATCTCCTCACCAACGCCGGGCTCGCGCGGGCGCACAACCCCACGGCGCTGGTCGCGATCCTCGCCTCGCTCGGCCGCACGGAGCTTCGCATCGCGCGCCCCGAGGACGGCATCTCGCCCCCTTCGAATCCCATCGCCGGCATCACACGCGCCGGGCTCGCGCTCCCCTTGTGGCACGGGATCATCGCTTCGCTCATCCTCTTCGCTGCGGTCGGCGTGCGTCTCGCGCGCCCGAAGCCCACGGCGCCGCCGAAGAGGCGCGCCTTCGCCGAGCACGTCAGAGCCACGGGAGCCTTCTACGCGCGCGTTTCGGCAGCGCGTCACGCGCTGGCCGTGTTCGCGCGGTATGCGCGCGAGCGGCTTCGCGGCGCCGGCTCGGCGGGAGGTGCACGCACGTTCGCGCGGAGCGCGGGGGCGCGCGGCGCGGTGGATCCGGTGACGGTGCTCGCGCAGCGCACCGGGCGATCGCCGGAAGCGTGCGCGGCGGTGTGGGGGCGCGCGTCGGAGGCGGTGTTCGCCGATCAAGAAGGGGGAGCGAGCGCGCCGCGCGGCGACGAGCTCGCGACCCTGAAGGAGCTGAGCGCGCTCCTCACCGAGGCGACGAAGGCGAAGTGACGTTTTTTCCGCGCCGGCGCCTTTGCGCCGGCCGGTGACAAGGCGACGGAAAGGACAAGCGGATGGACACGGCGGAGTTTGCGAAGGTCTTTGCCCACATCAAAGATCGCATGGCGAAGGTCATCGTCGGACAAGAGGAGCTCGTCGACGGTGTGCTGGTGGGCGCCTTGGCCCAGGGCCACGTCCTCGTCGAAGGGGCGCCGGGCCTGGGGAAGACGCTGGTCGCGCGCACGCTGGGGGTCGTCGCCGGGTGCTCGTTCAAGCGCATTCAGTTCACCCCCGACTTGATGCCCAGCGACGTCACCGGCTCTTCGGTCCTCGATCGCCAGAGCTCGACCTTCACCTTCGTCCCCGGGCCGATCTTCACGCAGCTCCTCTTGGCCGACGAGATCAACCGCGCGCCGGCGAAGACGCAGTCGGCGCTCCTCGAGGCGATGCAGGACCGCCAAGTGACCGTCGACGGCACCTCGCGCGCGCTCCCCAAGCCCTTCGTCGTCATCGCCACGCAGAACCCGGTGGAGTCGCAGGGCACCTATCCACTCCCCGAGGCGCAGCTCGATCGCTTCCTCGTGAAGCTCCAGGTGCTCGACCCGCCGCGCGAGGTCGAAGAGACGATCGTCAAGCATCACGCCGTGGGCTTCGACCCGTCCGATCTCTCGCGGGTCGAGGCGGCGGTCTCGCCCGAGCACATCCTCGCCATGCAGCGCTGCGCCCAAGCGGTGCGCGCCGACACCGCCATCATCGCCTACATGGTCGATCTCGTCCGCCGGACGCGCGAGGATCGCGCCATCGAGCTCGGCGCCTCGCCGCGCGCGTCCATCGCGTTGCTCAAGGCGGCGCAGGTCATCGCCGCCAGCCAAGGTCGCGACTTCGTCACCCCCGACGACGTCCGCCCCATGGTCGCCCCGGTGCTCCGCCACCGCATCCTCCTTCACCCCGACGCGCAGCTCCAAGGGGTGACCCCCGACGACCGCATCGCCGAGGTCCTCCGCGCCGCGCCGGTGCCCCGCGCCGCGGCCTGACCCGCATTCTCCGCCACGCCCTTCCCTCTTCGTACGACATGATCCCGACCAAGCGCCTCGCACTCTTGTCCGGCCTCGCCGCGTTCGTGGCGTTGGTGGCGGTCTTCGTGCCGGCGATCGAAAGATCGGTCTACGTCTTCGACGGCGTGGTCGCGCTCTTCGCCCTCCTCGACGCGCTCTTCGCCTGGGGAAAGCGCGTGGAGATGGAGCGCGAGGCGGCGAGCATCTTCTCGGTGGGCCGACCGAACCCCGTCACCGTCGTTCTCCGCAACCGAAGCGGAAGGACGCTCCGCTGCCTCGTGGCCGACGACCCAGTGGAGAACTGCACGAGCCTCGAGCTCCCGCGCGCGGTGACGCTCGGCCCGAAGGAGACGAAGAGCTTCACCTACGAGATCGTCCCCACGCGGCGCGGCCCGCACGAGCTCCGCGCGGTGACGGTGCGTTACACGTCGCTCCTCGGTCTCGTCGCGCGCCAAGAGCGCAAAGAGCTCCCCGCCAAGTTCGACGTCTTCCCCGACGTCCACGCGGCGCGCGCGCTCGAGCTCCTCCGGCGCCAAGGGCGCAAGGACGCGCGCCTCGGTTCGCTTCGTGTGCGCGGCGGCGACACCGAGTTCGAGCGTCTTCGCCCGTACCAGCGTGGTGACGAGGTACGTCACGTCGACTGGCGCTCTTCGGCGCGTCGCGACGACCTGACGGTGCGTCAGTTCCAGGCGGAGTCGAACCAGAACGTCGTCTTCGCCCTCGACATCGGGCGCGGCATGCGCGGCGAGTCGGAGGGGCTCACGAGCGTCGACCACGCGCTCAACGCCGCGTTGCTCGCCGCCGACGTGGCGCTCCGCGGCGGGGACAAGGCGGGGATGCTCGCCTTCGACGACGCCCCGCGCTCCTTTCTCGCGCCGGCGGGAGGGCGCGCCGGGGCGCGCAAGCTGACACGCGCGGCCTACGCGCTCGAGGCGGGCTTCGCCGCCACCGACTACCGCGCAGCGATGACGTTCCTCCGGACGCAGGTGCGGAGCCGGTCGCTCTTCGTCGTCTTCACGAACCTCCTCGAGCCACGCAGCGCACGCGAGCTGGCCGCATCGTTGAAGGGGCTCCTCCCCCGACACTTGCCCTTGTGCGTCCTCATGCGCGACCTCGACGTCGAGGGGTTGGCGAGCGCTCCCGCCCAAAGGGGGGAGGACCTGTACGTCCGTGCGGCGGCGGCCGAGACCCTCGCCTTCCGCGAGTCGCTCCTCCGAAGCCTGCAAAATGCAGGGGTTTTGGTGCTCGACGCCCGTCCTTCGGACATCACCCCCGCCCTGGTGAAGAGCTACCTGGAGATCAAAGCGCGCCGACTTCTATAAGAGGGGAGCCTTCGCACGTAGCTCCATAAGCTCGAAAGAGCAGATAGACTGGCCTTGGCTCCGTCGTCTCGGCGCCGTTCGATCGAGAAGAAGGCATGACCCAGGGGGACGCGAAGAGTCGCTGGATCGTCACGCTGCCCGACGGACGCGAGCAAGAGTTTGCGTCGTTCGAGGAGCTTCGTGCTGCGCTGGGAGAGCCGGCGGCAGAGAAGGCGTGGAGCTCGCGCAAGATGCCCGCGGCGCTGAAGCTCGACGAGGACGAGCTCAAAGAGAGCATCGAGCTCTCGGCGAAGCGCGAATCGGTCACGCCTCCACCGCCGCGCACGAGCGTGCGTCCTTCCATTCCGCCGGGTTCGACGGCCTCGCAGCTCCTCGCCGCGACGCCCCCCGTCCCCTCCGTCGCGCCGCGCGCTTCCGAGCCGCCGGCCGCGGTCGCACCCAAGGAGGCCGCGCCGCCCCCCGCGCACGTCACCCACGACTCCGAGCCGCCGCCGAGCTCGAGCGACATCGTCTCCCTCTCGGACCTCACCATCGTTCCGCGCGTGGAGCCGGTCGTGGAGGCCCCGCGCGTGAGTCGTCCGCCGCCCGTGCCGCTCCGCAGCGTTCCGCCGCGTGGCGCATCGAAGGCGCCGCCCCCCGTGCGCTCGGTGCCGCCGCCGCTCGTTCGCAGCGTCGCACCGATCGCGAAGAGCGCCCCGCCCGATCCGCCTTCGGTCCCGCGTCGCTTCCGCCGTGGGTGGGAGCACGACGACGGCAGCCAGCCGCTCCTTCAAGAGGACGGCGCCTCGCCTGCCGCGCCGGCGGCGACGAGCAGCACACCGCCCGAAGACGACGCCGCGGTCCCCTCGGTGCCGATGCCGCTCGCCTCCCGGCGCCCGGCGAATCGCCTTCCGCCGCCGACGATCACGGTCGAGGATCCGGTCCCCTCGTCACGGGGGAAGAAGGCGGCGCCGAAGAGCTCGGCGAAGGACGCGAAGCCGGCGGCGAGCGCGGCAGCGCCTGCGGCAGCGCCCGTGGGGGGCAACCCGTTCGTGCGGTGGGGAGGCTGGGCCTTCGCCGGCGCGGTTCTCCTCTACGTGATCTTCCACGGGCGCGGCGAGCACGCGTCCGACTCGGCGACCGAGACGAGCGCCAGCGCGACCGCGCCGTCGGGCGCCACCGCTCCCCCCGCTTCGGCGAGCGCCGCCACGGCAGCTACCGAGACCGCGAGCGCCGGTGCGAGCGCGGCGCCGACGACGAGCGTCGCGGCCTCGCCGAGTGCGAGCACCAGCAGCGCCGTCGCGAGCGCCCATCCGCCGAGCTCGGCGTCGACCAATACGAGCGCCGCGCCGCACGACACCGGCGGCACACAGGGCGGCGGAGCGAGCAGCGGCACGTCGAGCGACAGCGAGCTCTCCACGCGCGCGCTTCTGGACAAGGCCGCAGCGGCGCAACGCTCGGGCGATCTCGCGCACGCAAAGGAGCTCTACCAAGCGGTGGTGCTCCGGACGCCGCGCGACGCCGAGGCGCTGACGAGCCTCGCCGACGTGGAGCGCGCTTCGGGCGACACCGCCGGCGCAGCGGCCACCTACGACCGCGCCCTCGCGGTGAGCCCGTCGTATTTGCCCGCGCTCCTTGGCGGCGCGGACGTCGCGTGGGAGCGCGGCGACAAGGCGAGCGCGGCCGAGCGCTACGCGCGCATTGTGCAACGCTTCCCGCCGAGCGTCGTCCCCGCGCGCGCGAGGGAACGCGCGGAGGGCGGAGGCGCTGCGAGCCCCGCACCGGCGCCGACGACGACTACCCCCGCGTCGACTTCCGCGACGACGAGCAGCCCCGCGCCGTAGGCCTCGTGCCGAGCCGCCCTTAGCGGCGCTTCTTTCGGCGGAGCAACAGGCCCACGAGCGCGAGGAGCGGGAACGACAACCCGGCAGCGCTCCCCGCGCCGGGCGCGCTCGCGCAGCTGAGGGCGCCACCGCGAAGCTCCCCTTCTTCGTCGATCGGTGAGGCGTCGGCCCCTATGGCCGCGTCGGCCACCGAGGCATCGGCGACGCTGCCGCCGTCGTCGCCGGGGCCCGCTTCGGGACCGCCGGCGTCGGGCGGAGGTGAGCAGCTCCCGATGGTGATGCTCGACGAGCTGCAAAGCTGACCACCGGGGCACCCGTTGCCGAAGGCGCCGCGGCAACCGTCGATGCACAGGCCCGAGGTGTCGTCGCACACGCGACCGGAGGTCGCGCCGCCGCAGTCGCTGTCGTTCGTGCACTCGACGCACTTGCCGACGTCACACTTGGCGGAGCGGCACTGGTTGTTGGCCGTACACGCGGTCCCCGTGGGGCGACCGCACTTGCCGTCGGGAGCACAGAAGCTCGAACGGCACGTGAGATCGACCGCGGTAGGTCCCCCGGCGTCGCCGGCATCGGCACCCGCTTCGGTCGCCGCGTCCGCCGCGCCGGCGTCGCTCGGCCCCTGGCAGACAGCGCCGTTGGGGAGGCCGCACAGGCCGTCGCCCGTATCGCACACGCCGGTGGTGCACACGCGAAGCCCGACCGCGGCGTCGCACGCGCCGGCCGAAGCGGGGACGGGCTGACCGTTCGGCGTCTTCGGAGTGCAGACGTTGCTCAAACACCACTTGTCGGAAGAGCAGTCGCCGTCGATCGCGCACGAGGTGCCGCACGAACCGCTGACGGTGTTGCAGACGTTCCCCGCGGGGTGCCCGACGCAGTCCGAGCTCTGCGCGCATTTGCCGCACGCGCCCGTTTGCCCGCCGCTCAGGAAGCAGAAGGGGTTCGCGCTGGTGGCGCAGGTTTGCCCGGTGCCGCCGAAGTCGGCGGTGCAGCCCGTGCAGGTTCCGTTCGGCGCGCAGGTGGGCGTCTGCCCGTTGCACAGGCTCAGGTTCGAGGCCGAGCACACCGTGCACGAGCCCGCGACCTGGCACGCCGGCGTACCCGGTTGCGGGCACGGGCGGCTGTTCGAGCCGCCGTGATCATCGTTGCATGCTGCACACGTCGTCGTGCCGAGGTTGCACGTGGGCGTGTTGCCGCTGCAAAGGTCCAGGTTCGAGCTCGAGCATTGACCGCAGGCGCCGCTCGCCTCGCAAGCCGGCGTGCTCGCCGAGGGACAGGGGTCTGTGCCGGCTTTGCCGTTGTCGGCGTTGCACGCGGCGCAGGTGCCGGTGCTGTCGCAGGTGGGGGTCGTGCCGGTGCAGTTGCCGAGCTTGCTCGCCGAGCACTGCGTGCAGCTCCCGTCGATTTGGCACGAGGGCTTCGCCGCGGTGAGGCACGCGCGCGTCACCGGGAGACCGTTGTCGCCGTTGCACCCGCCGCACACGCCGGTCGACGGATCGCAGACCGGGGTCGTGCCGGAGCAGAGGTTCTCGTAGGTGGTGGAGCACTGGGTGCACTGGCCCACGAGCGAGCCCGACTTCTGGCACGCCGGCGATCCGCTCGCGGTGCACGCGAGCGTGCCGCCACCGAGATCGTTCGTGCACTCGACGCACTGCTGGCGGTTCGTGTCGCAAACCGGCGTGAACGTAAGGCTGGTGCAGGTCGCTTGCGTCGTGCAGGACGTGCACTCGAGGAGCGAGCTCCCGGTGGTGAAGACGAAGTAGGAGACGTCTTCCGAGTTCTTCGTGGCGGAGCCAGTGGACGCAGTGAAGCCGACGTACCCCGAGGAGCCGACGCCGGTGAGATCGAGCCCGACGTAGTCGATGACCGGGCTCGCCGGCTTGGTGTTCGTCGAAGCGACGAAGACTTTGATCTCGTTCGCCGTGCCGTCGTAATCGATCCACGCGTCGATGGTGGCGTTGTTCATCGTGGGGACGCCGGTCGCCGTGGTGGCGAGCGTGGTCGTCGACCCGTTGGTGCGCACGGCGACGTGGTTGCCGTTGGCGTCTTCGGCGGCGTCCTGGTGGGTGTCGAACTCCACGGCCACGCTGGTGCCGATGCCGGTGTAGCCGAGCCCTGCGCCGTTGGAGCCGAGCGCGTTGGAGCCCGAGCCCTGGATGACGAAGGTCATCCCCTCGCCGCCGTTGCCGAACACCATGCGGAAGTGGGTGTGGAACGACGTGGTCCCCGCCACGGTGATGGGCGAGGCGAGGTACGCGCTCCCCGCTTGGTTCGTGGCGTTGGGGACGAGCCGGAGGAGGTTCGAGCTGTAGGCCGCGTTCCCGTTCAACGTCAGGAGCGAGCCGGCGTTCATGAAGGTGCAGAACGAACCTTCGTTGTCCGCGGCGGCAGGGCGCGCGAGCGCGACCACCCCCGCGAGGGCGAACAAGACTCCGGCCGCGCGTGCGCGCGCAGGCCTCCGAGACACGTGGGTGCTCATCACTTCGACACCTCCTCGACGTGGATCTCGATCCGGCGATTGAGCTTACGTCCCTCTTCCGTGGTGTTGGGCATGAGGGGGCGCTCCGAACCATAGCCCGCGCTCGACAAGCGCGCCGCCTGGACGCCGTGGGCGGTGAGCCACTTCACCACCGTGTTCGCGCGCTGTTCGCTGAGCTTCTTGCTCGTCGCCGGCGAGCGCGCGTTGTCGGTGTGGGCTTCGACGCGGACGCGGCGGAGCTCGGTGTGGGCCGTGAGGAGCTTCGCCACCTCGGCCAGCGTCGTCTCGGCACCGGGCGCGAGATCGGGGCTGTTGTCGCCGAAGGCGATGGGATCGCGCGTGCGGATCCAGTCACCCTCGATGCCGACCGACGGGCAGCCGCTCTTCGCCGGATCGGGATCGGCCGGACCGGCTTCTTTCGGGCAAGCGTCGGCGGCGTCGGGGATGCCGTCCTTGTCCTTGTCGTTGTCGGCGCACCCGTTGGTCGCCGGATCTTCGGTGTGCACACCGGCTTCGAGCTCGCAGGCGTCCTCTTCGTCGGGGATGCCGTCGCCGTCCTTGTCGCCAGGGCAGCCGTTCTTGCGCGGATCCTTGGAGCGGGTGCCGCGCACGTCGGGGCACGCGTCGACCGCGTCGGGGATGAAGTCCTTGTCGCGATCTGCGGGGCAGCCGTTGGCGAGCGGATCGCCGGGGTGCGGCTGGCCGGGCACGTCGGGGCACGCGTCGTCGAGATCGTCGACGCCGTCGCCGTCCTTGTCGTGATGCACGACCTTCGGGGTGACGGGCGGAGGGGGCGGCGGCTTCGGCTTCTCGAAGGGGGACACCCACTCGACCGAGGCGATGCCACGCGCGAGCGCCGCGCCGAATCCTTCGCCGAGGCCCATGCCTCCGGCGAGCCCCACGCGCACCGAGGGCGTGACGGCGAGGTGTGCACCGAGCAGCGCTTCGAGACCGAAGGCCGGGGTGCTCGCGCCCCCCGCAGCCACCGCGCCGCCGTAAAGCTCGGGACCGACGGTGAGGCGCTCTTCGAGGAGACGCGCACCGGCGGAGAGGCCGTACGTCACCTCGGGGCTGAGCGGCGTCGTCGCCACGACCTCGCCGCGACCGCGCACGCGAAGCCCGAGACGCGCGGCGTACACGAACGAGCCGAGCGCGCCCGCGGCCAAGGCGTGCGGCTCGAAGGCGACACGACCGTCACCGGCATAGGCGTCGCGATCGCCAGTCGGCAAGAAGACCGACGCGCCGAGCGCCGTCGTGAAGGCCGTGCCGTAGGTGCCGAACAGGCGGGCGTCGGCGTCGAGGCGAAGATCGCCGAGGGCGAGGTCGCGCGAAGGCGCAGGGTACGTGACACCGTGTGCGGTGCCGCTCTCGCCGTTGGCGAGGAGCGAGAGCGGGAGGCTCGCGCCGAGGCGAAGGCGCTCCCACAGCACGATGCCCGCGCCGACGTGCGCGTAGAGCTGGTTGTTCACGACCGCGTGGCTGACGTTCCCCGACCCGTCGACGAGCGTGAGCGGGCGATAGCCGTCCTCGAGCACGAGGCCGAGGGCCGGGCGCATCGAGCCGCGAAGATCGAGCGAATCGAGGACGAAGAAATCGCTCCCCTTGGCTGCGGGCTCGAAGCGATCGAGCCGCACGCCGCGCGCGTTCTCTGCTTGCGCCGAGCGCGCGTTCGCAAGGATGGCGCCGAGCGCCACCGCCACACCAAAGAAGGCGTACCGAGAACGTTCCCCCATCATGTCCGCTCTTATTTTTGCGTCGGGCCTTTTTTGGCCAAAAGATCGGCGAACGTCCCGAACTTCGCCTCGCGCTTCACCTGCTGGCGATACGCCTGGTAGGCGTTCCGCTCGGTGTCCTGCTGCATGGCGCGGATCGAGAGCTTCACTTCGCCGCGGCGGGGATCGATCTCGATGACCTTGGCGTCGAGCTCCTTCCCCGGGGGGAAGGACTTGCGAAGGTCGGTGCCGCGCGGCGTGCCGGTGGCCGAGGCAGGGATGAACCCGCGGGCGTGGCGGCCGGTGGCGCCGGTGACACGCACGAGCAAGCCGCCGGGGTCGATGGCGACCACGATGACCTTCACCTGCTTGTGGAGCTGCACGCGCTGCGGCTCTTCGTTCGCCGCCTCGCCGGTGGGCGCGGGGTGGAGCGAGATCTTGTGCGTGCCCGGATCGAGCGAGGCGACGACGACGTCGATCGAGTCGTCGATCTTCACCACTTCGCTCGGATGCTCGATGCGCTTGAGCGAGAGGTCGGAGGCGTGAATCAGACCGTCGATGCCGCTCTCGAGCTCGACGAAGGCGCCGAACGGCTGGAGGCGCACGACCTTGCCGGTGTGCTTCGTGCCGACCGCGTACTTCTGCGTGGCCTCGAGCCAGGGATCGGCGATGGTCGCTTTGCGCGAGAGCCAGATCTTCCCCTTCTCGTCGACGCGCTGGATCTTGACCGTGGTCTTCTCGCCGACCTTGAAGACGTCGTGCGGACCGTCGCTCCGGTTGTGGCTCATCTCGGCCAAGGGGACGAGCCCCTCCACCCCGCCGACGTCGACGAAGGCGCCGAACGGGACGACGCTCTTGACCGTGCCTTCGACGGTGGCGCCGACGGTGATCTTGGTCAGCGCGAGCTCGCGCGCGGCCTTGGCCTCGACCTCGAGCATCGCTCGACGCGAGAGGACGACGTCGCGCCCGCGCTTGCCGTAGTTCGTGACGTGGAACGAGAGGCGCTTGCCGACGAGCGGGTGCAGATCGGCGCCGAGGCGCAGATCCATGTGCGACCCGGGAGCGAACGCGCGGAGGCCGTCGATGTCGACCTCGACGCCACCCTTGATGACACCGGTGACGAGGCCGAAGATCTCCGTGTGCTCTTTGAAGGCCGCGGCGATGCCCGGCTTGGCGCGCGAGGCGCGCTTCGGGTGGTGCGTGAGGACCACGAGCCCACCGCGGCCGCCGTCGTTGTGCACGACGCCGACGAAGGTCGAGCCCGGCTCCATCACGACGCGCGGGAGCTGAATGACACCCGGCTTCGCTTCTTCCGTCAGCGCCGGGGTCTCGCCCGTGGCCCCGGCCTCGGGGAGCTCGGGCTGGGTCTCGGCGGCGTGCGCATCGACCGGCGCGCTCGCTTCGGCCTCGGTCGCGGCTTCCCCCTCGGGGGCGCGCGGCGTGAACGTGACGATGCGACGCACCGGGGCCGCCGGTGCTTGCGCCTCGGCGGGAGCTTCGGTCGCGGCCTCGGCGGCAGGGGCCGCTTCCGTCGCCTCGCCCGCGGGGGCCGCTTCGGCGCTCGCTTCTTCCGCTTTGGCTTCTTCGGCGGGGGCCGCGGCCTTTTCTTCCGCCGCCTTCTTCGCCGCATCGATCACCGCTTGGCCGGCGGCCGCGGGATCTTTCCCGAGGACGATGGCCTCGGCCTCGGCCTCGGCGCGCTTGGCGTCGATCTCGACTTCGTCGGGCACGTCCTCGGGGAGGAGGAGCTCGAGCTTGTCGAACACCGCCTTCGCCTTGCCGGCCACGTCGATGAAGATGGCGTCGTCGCCGATCTCGAGGATCTTCCCGAAGACGACGTCGCCGACGCCGAACGCCGGACGAAGGTGCGGATCGCGCGGGCGATCCTTCTTCTTCCTGTCGCGCTTCTGGCCTTCGTGCTTCTGGCCCTCGTGCTTTTGGCCTTCGGCCTTCGGCGCGCCCTCACCTTCGGGCGTCGCGCCGGCGGCGGCAGCGTCTCCCTCGGGCCTCGGCCCCTTGCGACGACGACGACGGCGCTTCTTGTGCGGCGCGCCGCCTTCAGCGGTCGCGCCCGCGGCGCCGGCTTCAGGCGCGGCTCCGCCTTCGTGACCTTCGCTCTCCCCGGCTTCGTGATCCGCGGACCCACTGTCCGAGGCTTCGCCCGCTTCGTGCGCGGGCTCGGCTTTCGCCGCCGCGCTCGAGGCGTGCGTCTCCGGCCCCGCGGTGCTCTCGGGTTGCGGAGTGGACGGGTCCGCCTGGGGCGGGGACGGCTCGGGGGTTTCGCTCGGAGGGATCATGAAGACTTCGAGGATCGGGGGGCGGGCACCATAGCGCACACTCCTCCCCGGGTCACCCTACGCCTTTCCCGTCGTCACATCTTGGGGGCGATTCGGTCGGCGGCGAGGCCGTGGGCCGCCAAGCGGTTCTGGTAATAGAAGAGGAGGCGGGTGTCGGCGAGCACCAGGTCTTCCCCGCGCCGCGCGATGATTTCCCCCGTGTGGTAGCCCTCGAAGGCGCGGAGAGCGTCGTCGAGGAGGGTGGCGGCGCCGGCCGACTGCGCGGTGGGGGCGAGGACGATCTCCCCGCGGCTCGCCATCTCCCGGACGCGCCCGTGCAAGAGCTCGAGCTCGCGCAAAAACTCGGCGCGGGGGACGATCACGTCGTCGCCGTGGCGCAAGAGGGCGAAGATGTCGGCGACCCCCGCGGCCTTCTCGAGCCGCGCAAACGCCACGCTGGCCACGAGGTGCGTCGCCATCACGACCGTGTCGCGCTTGAACGAGGCGCAGATCACCTCCCCGAGCTCGCGCGTGTACTGCGCGTCGCGGGCGTTGTCGCGGGTCGGGCGATCCTGTGCATCATACACGTAGCTCTTGGCCTCCACGAGGCGCCCGCGCGTGTCGTGGCTCCGCCCTTGCTCGTCGACCATGTTGCCGAAGCAGTCGAGCGGCGCGCCGTAGCGAATGACGACGCTGGCGTCCAAGCGAAGGAGCTTCTGCATGAAGGCGGCGATGCGCCCGAGCCTCGTCGATTCGTCGTCCTCGATGATGTACCGGTGCTTCCCCTCTTCTTGGAGGAAGTCGTCGACCAGGGTCTCGGCCTCGAGCGTGAGGAGGTAGTTGATGGTCGCCGGCACGAAGAAGACGCGCTGCGGCCGCCCCCGCTCGCACGAGCGCGCGAAGGCTTCGATCCCCGTCCCCGCGAGGCCGAGCTTGAGCCGCCGCTCCACGCCGCCCGAGCGTGAGCGCGTGCCGCCGGGGAAGAAGAGGCTGTGGTAGCCGCGCTCGATGAGCACACACGAGTAGGCCTTGAGCACGTCTTTGTAGAGTGCATGCTTCAAGCGACGGTCGACGCGATACGCGCCGAGGTTGTGCATGAAGAAGCTCAAGACCGGGTTGGTGAAGAGGTTCTTCCCGGCTCCGTAGGTGGCAGGCGGCAGCTCGGCGCGCTCGAGGGCGAAGCCGAAGACCACCGAGTCGAGGTTCGAGAGGTGCGTCGGCGTGAAGATGAGCGTGCCCAGGCGCGAGAGGCCGCGGATGTGATCGACCGGGCCCTGGACGAGGATGCGCCCGTCGAGCGCCGAGAGCTCGCCGATGTGCGCGAGGTTCTTGAGCACGTGACGCGGCTTCAAGAGCGCGCCGAGCACCGGCACGCCGGCGCGGGAGACCATCTTGTAGACGCGCGGATCGAAGTTCCCCGCGACGTCCCACGCGTAGCGGCGCGCGAGCTCGATGAGCTTTTGGCGGCGCTCGTCGTCGCTCATCTTCCCGAGGTGCGAGGCAAGGCCGCGCCACTCGGCGAACTCCTCGCCGCCGCCGTGCTGGAGACGCTTGGTCTCTTGGTAAGCGGCGTCGTTCAGGACGAAGAGCGGCTCCTTCACCGAATCGGAGACGCGCTTCACGACCTCGTCGACGATGAGCGACCGCGACGCGTTGAAGTCCATGAGCGGCGTGTGCATGGGAGAGCGAGCGTACGCCCTCTCGTCCGCGCCTGCACGTCGACGCGCGGGACCGTGGCGCGCCCTAGAACTTGAGGGCCACGAGCGGCGCCGCGGTGACGCGCGGGAGCGTCAGGCTCGCGAGATCGCGCTGGGCGGTCTGCCACGCGGGGCGCGGCGCTTCGCGGGAGGTGCGCTCGCCGTGGAGCCGTTCGACCGGATCCCGCGTGAGCACCGCGGGGAGCGCGCTGGAAGAGGAGGAGGAGGCGACGGGCGTGGACGAAGCGGGGACGACGCGCTGACCGAGGGCCGTGTGATCGTTGGCGACGAGGAGCCCCACGCCGACGACCGCGAGCACGCCCGAGCCGAGCAAGGTCGCGCCCCACGCGCTTTCGTTCGAGTCGTGGCGGTAGCTGCTGTCGTTGCCGATGCTCGCCACGAAGCCGAGGTAGGCGATGGAGGCGGCGATGCCGCTCGTCGTCACGAGCACGATGCCGAGGCCGTGCGCGGTCTCCGACGACGCCTCCACGGTGAGGACCAGACGCTCGCCGGGCTTGGCGAGCAGGCGAAAGATCTTCGACGGTCGAACCCCCTCCCCTCCGAGGCGGTAGTAGCCGTCGAGGGCGAGCGCGCGATCGCAGGGCGCGACGCAGACAGGGTGCCAGTCGCTCCCCGCCTGTTGGAAGACGGTGACCCCCGCGGCGCCGTCGAGGTGCACCGTGGCGGTGCCGGTGACCGGCGGCGGAGGCACGCTCGAGGGCGCACCGAGCGTGACGATGGCGGGCGCGGGCCGGATGGGCCCTTTCCCTTGCTCGACGTGATCGATACGAGCCCAGGGGATGACGCTGACCTCGCCGCTCACCAGGCGAATGCGGGCGCGCTCACCGGGGAGCAGCTCTTCGAGGTAGCCGCGCACCATGCCGCCGTTCTTCAAGAGGACGACGTCCTCGCCGTCTTCGGCGAGCGGCCACGCCGGGACCGGCACGGTGGTCGTCCCTTGCGCCTCCGCCGAGGCTCCGGCCATGCGCACCGGAAGGCGCTCGCCCGACGCGCGAGGGGCGGATGGAGCCGGCGCGGCGGCAGAGGGTTCGTCCGCGCGCGCCTCGTGGGCGAACGAAGCGAAGAGCGCGGCGACGAGCGCGAAGCCAAGAGCACGTCTCATGTCGACGTCGTTTTGCAACGCGCGCGCCGCGAACCGACTTCTCCGTCGACGACGGTGCGCGCCGCGAGAACGTGCGAACGACAGCGCGCGGCGTGACCGCGCCTTCACGTAGCTGGCGGAACCGCGCCCCAAAAATCGACGGGGCCGCCGCAGTTTTCCTGCGACGACCCCGTAGGTGCGAGGCTCTCTCGAAGGAGCCGTGAGATCAGCGCGCGCGTGCCTGAAGCCGCGCGCGAGAGATCACTTGCGGCGACGCGAGCGGCGACGTCCGACGAAGACGAGACCGATCAAGCCACCGACACCGACGCCGAGCTCGGCGCCGCCGCGACCGGCGACGTCGCACGACGGGTTGCAGCGACCGACGCAATCCGGACGGCACTCACACGCCCCGCCGTTACCGCCGCCCATGGGGAAGGTGCCGGCGTTCTCGTCGGCGATCGCGGCATGCACCACCGGACCACCGGCGACGGGGACGACGTTGATGGCGTTCGACCCGAGCGAGAAGTTACCGAGGTACGCGTTGGCGTCGACACCGGCGTCGGTCGGGAACGCCGAGGCGTCCAAGCCGGCGGGGAGCGGCGCCGAGCCGTTCCACGCGAGGCGCGTGCCGGCCGAGATGAAGCGCGGGCCGAAGAGCATGTCGAGCTCGGTGCCGCCGACCGGGTGCGGGACGTCGCTGCCGTCGGTGTGCACCGCGTAGAGCTTGCCGCCGCCGGTCGCCACGATGCCGCCGGTGATGCACGGGCCGGTCTCGGGGCAGTTGGCGTACGGATCGCCCGTGCTCGCATCGCTGATCGGCTCGATGTGATGCATGTACGCGACGAGCGAGCCGTCGGGCGAGACCGCGAAGTCACGCGCGAAGGATCCCTTGTTCGCGATGGGGAGCTTCGTGAGGTTGCGGACCAGTGTGCAAGCACCGCTGGCGTCACGACCGAGGACGACGAGATCCTCGGGCGCGTTCTGCGTCGGCTTCAGGTTCGCGAGGACGGTGCCGTCGTTGATGAACGTGAAGCTGAACGGAACCTCGTACGAGGAGCAGGTCATGTAACGCGACACGCCGCCGCCGGGCGAATCGCTGGCGACCACGATTTCCCACGCAAAGGGGGGGCTCGTGTTGGCCCTGTCGAGCACGCGGATCCACCCGACGTGGGTCGGGTCGAGCCACTGCGGACGCCGCGGGAAGAGGTGACGCCCCCAGCAGTTGCCGCTCCCCGTCGCCGGGCAGTAGAGGCCGAGCTCGCGGAAGTTCGAGCCGTCGAAGCCGACGACGTTGACGTGCGTATCGTCCGAGCCGGCGTCGCTCGTACCGCGGTTCTCCAGGTAGACGACGCGGTTGCCGTCCGGCGAGAAGTGCGGCTGGAGCACCATGGCGTCCTTGCCGGTGATCTGGCCGATCTGGTGCACGCGCGTGGGCGGGCTCTGGCAGGTGTTGTTGGTGTCGGCCACGACGAGCGAGATGGCCTTGAGGCCGCCGTCGCCGCTCGTCTGGATGTCGGCGAACGCCGCACGCGAAGGGGTGCCGGCGGGCATCTCGATCGAGTCGAGGGCCACGTCGGTGAACGGACCGATGACGGCGTTGAGCATGGCCTGCTCGAAGAAGACGCCGAACTGGCTGGCGATGCCGCCGTCCTGCGTCGCCGCGTCGACGACGTTCGCGCCGCCGTCGAGGAAGAGGCCGTTCAAGCTGTCGGGGAGGAGCTGCTGCTTGCAGTTGAGCGCGTGCTGCCCGGTGCCGTCGGCCAGCACCGTGCTGATGGTGCTCGTGGTCGGGACGTCCTTGCCGTTCACCTCGACGAAGAAGACCGAGGCGTTGAGCGCGTGGACGGTGACGTCTTTCGACGCGCTCTCTTGTCCGACGCTCGCCGTCGCCGTGAGGACGTAGTCGCCCGCCACGTCGGTGGTGAACTTGGGCGTCTCGCTGTCGGCGCCGGTGAGGGAGGCGGTGGTGACTTGGCTGCCGTTCGGGGCGCTCTTCACGGTCCATGCGAACGTGAGCACCGCGCCGGCCGGGCGCTTGCTCTGCGAAGCGTCGAGGTGAGCCTGCGCGCCGACGTAGACTTGCGCGTCGCTGGCGATGACCTCGATCGCGCCGACCGTCGACGGAGCGTCTTGCTGGGTCGTGCTCCCCGAGTCGGTCGAGCCGTCGTCGCCGACGGTCGTGGTCGACGAATCGTCGCCGCCGCAACCCGGCGCCGTCGCCAGCGCCGTGAGCGCCAACGAGCCGATCGCCACGAGCAACCCACCCCTCCACATGCTGCGGTGATTCATCTCTTTAAGTCTCCCCTGGGCAACACGATCCCAACCTCGCCCGAAGGCGGCGGAGGGGCCATGCGGGGCCCAGCTCCCGGTGTGAAGCTTATCGCAAAGGAGTCGCCTTGTATCGTGTAGACTCCGCCGAACGATGCGCCCTTCGACCTCGCTCGTACCCCCGCCCCCGAAGCCCAACCGCACGCCTCGTAAGGAGCGCCCCGCGCTCACCCGCGCACGCACGCGCACCCTGGGCGCCGTCGCGATTCTACTCGGCACGGCCGCCGGGATGACGGCGTGCACGTCGATCCTCGGCGACTTCAAAGTGGGCGCTGCGGTCGGAGACGGCGGCCCGGGCGACGGAGCCACGGGGAACGACGTCGTCACGCAGACCGACACCGGGAGCGACGCCCCGGTCACGAGCACGACGCTCGACGACGCAATTCAGGTCGCCGCGGGGGAGAAGCACACCTGCGCGCTGCGGAAGGATCGCACCGTCTACTGCTGGGGCGACAACACGCGCGGGCAGCTCGGGACCTCGGCGGTGGGGACGAGCTCCACGAAGCCGGTGAAGGTCGCCAACTTGAAGCTCGTGCGCGCCATCGCCGCCGGCTCGCAGCACACGTGCGCGCTCACCTTCGATCCGAGCAACCCGGCCTCCGGCGGTCGCGTCCTTTGCTGGGGCGACAACACACTGCGCCAGCTCGGCAAGCCGACGCCGGACATGTCCTTCGATCCGCTCCCCGTCGGGAAGCCGGGCGTGACGACCGCGTCACCGCCCGACTGGACCACCGCGGCGGCGATCACCTCCGGACAGAACACCAACTGCGGCGCCGACACCGGCGGCGGCCTCTACTGCTGGGGCGACAACAGCGCCGGGCAGTTCGGCACCGGCACCACGAGCCCGTTGAAGAGCGAGGTCCCCACGGCGCCGACCCCTTCGGTGCTCCTCCAGGGGGCCGAGATCGCCGCCGGCGGAACGCAAGCCTGCGCCGTCGGGACGACGAGCGGCGTGACCGAGGTCTCGGCGATCTGCTGGGGCGGCGGGCAGCACGGCGAGGTCGGCAACGGCCTCACCGGCGCGGGCCCCTACGCGCCGAGCTGGGCCGCGCGCGGCACCTCCGACGCAGGCGCTGCGCCGTTCAAGCACGTCGCCGCAGGGCACACGCACTCGTGCACCATCGACGGCAACCTCGACGTCTTCTGCTGGGGCTCGAACGACTTCGGCGAGTCGGGCCCGTCGAGCACCACCGGCGCGCCGCACCCTGTCCCCGGCTTGGTCCCCACGGCGCATGGCGCTCTGGCCGTCGGCGCGGGCGAGCAGTCGACCTGCGTGCTCTCCAACGACAACTTCAAGGTGAAGTGCTGGGGGAAGAACACCTTCGGCGAGATCGGCAACAGCACCACCGACAGCACCGGCTCTGCGCCGCAGACCCAGCCGCAAGAGGTGTCCGGTCTCACCGGCGCCGGGCAAATCTCCGTCGGCGCGCGTCACGTGTGCGCGGTCATCAAGGCGATCCCCCAGCCCGGCGTGGTCGACGACAAGGTCGGAACCGTCATGTGTTGGGGGAGCGGCGAGAACGGCCGCCTCGGGAACGGCACGATCGACTCGAGCAACCACCCGATCGCGGTCGCGGCACCGGCGAACTGAGCGCTCCTCTCTCCCGCGGGCGCGCTACGTTCAGCGCATGCGCGCCGTCCGTTGCCACGAGCTCGTCGGGCCCCAAGGGCTCGTCGTCGACACGATTGATCCTCCCGTCCCCTCCGCCGGCGAGGTCCTCGTCGAGGTGCACGCCGCGGGGGTGAACTTCCCCGACGTGCTCCTCTCGCACGGGAAGTATCAATTCAAGCCGCCGCCGCCGTTCATCCCTGGGGGCGAAGCGGCGGGCATCGTGCGCGCGGTGGGCGCGGGGGTCACCTCGGTGGCCGTCGGCGATCGCGTCGCTGCGACGATGATCCACGGCGCGTTCGCCGAGCAAGTGGTCGCACCCGAGCTGGCGACGGTGAAGGTCCCCGAAGGGGTCGGCTTCGAGGTCGCCGCGGCGACGCTCCTCACCTACGCGACGACGTACCACGCGCTCGTCGATCGAGCCGATCTGAAAAAGGGCGAGACACTGCTCGTCCTCGGCGCCGCGGGCGGCGTGGGCATCGCCGCCGTCGAGCTCGGCAAGCTCCTCGGTGCGCGCGTCATCGCCGCTGCGTCGACCGACGAGAAGCTTGCATTCTGCAAGGAGCACGGCGCCGACGAAAGTGTGAACTACACCCGCGAAGATCTGAAGGAGCGGGTGAAGGCGCTGACTTCGGGCAACGGCGCCGACGTCGTCTACGATCCGGTCGGCGGCGCGTACTCCGAGGCGGCGCTCCGCGCCATCGCCTGGCAAGGGCGTCACCTCGTGGTCGGCTTCGCCGCGGGGGAGATCCCGCGTGTCCCCTTGAACCTCACGCTGCTCAAGGGCTGTCAGATCGTCGGCGTGTTCTGGGGCTCCTTCGCCATGCGCGAGCCGGCCAAGAACCGCGACAACGCCGCGCGCATCTTCGCCTGGGTGCGCGAGGGGAAGCTCCGCCCCCACGTCGACGCGACCTACCCCTTCGCGCGCGCGGGCGAAGCGGTGGCGAGGCTCGAGTCGCGCCAGGTGCGGGGCAAGGTCGTGCTCACGCCGTGACGGCGGCGCGCCTCGTCGTGGTGCGCGTGGCCCGCCCGGTGCGCGTGCTCAGCGCGGTGAGGGAGCGCTGCAGCCGACGAGCGCGTCGATGGTGCCGGAGGTCTTGTTCGCCGTGTCGCACGTGGAGGGGCACAGCTCGATCTTCGACGGGTGCGAGGGGTCGTCGTAGTACCAGCCGTCCTGCACGACGTTGCAGTGGCTCGCGTCGACCACTTGCGTGAGCGCCGAGGGGGCGCCGCCGCTCGGGGTCATCTGCACGACGACCTTCTTCGGATCCGTCGCCACCGACGTCGGGTAGCCGAGCTCGCACGCGAGGCGCGAGCTGATGCCTTGGGCCAGGTGATCGAGCACCGACGAGTAATCGGTCTTGCACACCGAGTCGATGAGCCCACCGGTGAGGAGCGCGAGGCTCTGGTAGCTCTGGCCCGAGTGATCGGCGGTCGCGCACTTGGTCGCCGAGGGGGGCGCCGTGGAAGGATCCCACCCGCAGATGGCGTGGAACGCGTAGTTCCTCTTCTGCGCGGTGCCGAACATCCCCGACGGGCCCTTGGCGAGGAGCTGATCGTCGAAGCTCTGCGCCGCCATGTCGTAGCCGCCGTCGTCCGAGACCTCGATGAACACCTTGAAGGCCGCTTGGCGAAGGTGCGACGCCCACGCGACGCTCGGGTTCGAGCTGTCGTACGTGGAGAGGATGAGCGACAGCGAGTCGTTGCTCTGCACGTCTTGGTTCACGTGGAAGAAGCGCGGCGGGTTGTCGGTGCAGTTCGGACCGCCGAGCGGAGGCGGCACGCAGATGACGTTCCCCGTCTGCGTGGGGCTCGTGGCGCGCTTCACGAGGAAGAGCACGCGGTAGTCGAGGCCGCTCTGGCCGATCTTCGCCGCGAACGCGTTCACGTTCTGCTTCACCTGCGTCATCTCGGCGGTCATGCTCGCCGAGTCGTCGATCACGAAGATGACGTCGACCTGAGGCGCCTCGGGCTTCGCTGTCACGGCCGCGCAGGTGGCGTCGTCGCCCCCCGCGTCGCTGCCGGGCGCGAAGGTTCCGCCGCCGCCGTCGGGCTTGGGGCTCTCGGCCGTCTGGCTCCCCTCGTCGGTATCGAAGCCGGAGCGACCACCGCCCGAGCTGCAGGCGAAGAGCGTCGTGGCGAGGACGAGCGGCGTGAGCAGGCGAGCGAAGACGTGCATCGTGGGACGAGGAGTCGACCACGGCGAAACGACGCGCCACAACGCGCGTCGCCCAGAGAGACGGACAAGTGACTCGTACGCTGGCGTCCATGCGCCGCGCTCGCCTCACGTCGACGCCGAACGCGCAGTCCATGCGCGCATGTAGGTTCACGCGGTCGCCACGTCGCTCCATTTTCGGAGGAGATCGCGCCGGTGCTCTCCGTGCGTCTGGATGGCCCACGCGACGAAGAACGGCACCATGAAGAAGAGCACCGGCACGAGCGTGGCGAGGAAGACCAACACCACGAGCGCGATCATCGGGCTCAAGAAGGCGAAGACCCCCGCGTCGAACACGCCGTGGGCCACCGCGGCCAACGCCGTGCGGATCGCGCGCAAGTCGTCGAACGAATCGGTCGGCGTATCAGCTGGCGCCTGAGCGTCCGCCGTGAGCGCGAGGAGCCCCGCGCCGGACGCGGCGAGGACCGCCGCGGACGCGACGGCGAGGACGATGAACCCATCGACGTAGAGGCTTGTCATGGTGGCTACTCCTGACACGAAGGCACGGTGCATCGCGCGTGCCCGCGGGGGTCATCCCCTGCGCACGTGAGCGATTTCGCGCTAGAATCTCGAGATGCGCTCGCCTTCGTCCCGACGTCTGTGGGCCCTCTTTGGGGTCGTCGTGGCATGCGGGCTTGGCGCTCTCGGCGCAGCGTGTGCGCTCGACGTGACCGGCGGCGACGGCGATGTGCCGATGGACGGCGCCGTCGACGCGAGCGCCTTCGAAGCGGGGAGCGGCGACGCCACGAGCGGCAGCGACGGCGCAGGCGACGCCACGGGGGACGACGCCAGCGACGCCGCCGGCGGAGGCGACGCCGCCGACGCACGAAGCGACGTGATCGACGCCGGCGGCGACGCGGCGCGCGACGCCGATGCCGGACGCGACGCGAGCGCCGACGCCAACGACGCCTCTTCCACCACCGCCGACGGCGGCTTCTACTCGTGCGACGGCGGCGGGATGTCCGATTGCACCGGGTGTGCGGTCAAACAGCCTTGCGTGTATTGTGCACCTGACGGCGGGCTCTACGGTCGGTGCATCGCCACCGGGGTGCACTGCAACACGGCCATTCCCACCGGCTACGCGATGTGCACCTGCAACTTCCCCGACGCGAGCGCGTGCGTCGGGGACTTCCAGGTGTGCCACGACGGCACCGACGGCAAGACGTGCCGCACGTGCGGCGAGCCGAACACGGCGACCGACAGCTGCAAGTCGGGCGGCACCTGCCAAGGCAACGGCACCTGCAACTGACGCCGTAAACCGCGCGGGCGGCGCGCTTCGTCAGCGACCGACGGAGGTCTCCTCGCCGCAGGGGAGCGTGAGCGATTGCTCGCGTCCTGCGCTCCCGACCTTCACGACGTGAGCGCCGCACGGGACGAGCAGCGGCCCCGGTGTGTTCCCCGCGAGGTGGCCGTCGACGAAGACGCGGAAGCCCGAGGGGCCGAGCAGACGAAGGCGCGTGCGATCGGCGGGCACGGGCCCGAGGGGGTGCGCTGCGCTCGGGGCCGCAGCATCGACGGGGGCGGCGCTCGTCGCCGATGCGCTCACCGCGGGGGCCTGGACGTACGTCGTCTCGGACGACGAAGGGGCAACGATCGACGCGCTCGCTTCGCTCGTCGGCGGAGGAGCCGCAGGCGACGAAGCGGTCGGCAGGGGCGAGGGGGGCAAGGGCGGCGGCGGAGCCGGCGGCGTGGCCCGTCCGAGGACCGCACCGAGACGCGCGCGCACCTGCGAAGGGCCCACGACGAAGAGCGCCGTCCCCAGGCCGAAGGCCACCACCGCGAGGACGAGCAACCCCGCGCGCCGCCTCGGACGAGCACGCGGCGCTTGCGCGAAGGTGGCCGGCGTCGATCCGTCGCTGGTCGTCGGCGACGACGCGGGAGCCGCCGCCAGATCGGTCGTCGTCGCCGCGGTCGCGCGCGAGGACTGCTCGACGTGGTGGGTCGCGGCCGCCACCGTCGTAGCGACCGGGGGCGCCGCGGCAAGCTCGGGGACCGGAGGCGGCGCCGGCAAGGGGGGCGGCGCGGGGGCGAAGGCGCCGAGGACGGGCGGGATCGACGAATGCGCCGACGCGAGGCGCGGTGCGGCGGGCGCGGCGGCGGGGGGCGCGGGCGGAGACGGCGCGACGCCAGCACGGGGGGCGACGTCGACCGGGCGCGGCGAGGGGGCGCGCGGCGCGGCGACCGGCGCCGGCGGTGGCTTGGTAGACGTACGCGCGCCGCGCGACCGCGCCGGCGTCAGCGGCTTCAGATCCCCTCGCACTTGCTGCGCGAGGACGTGGAGCGCGGCCTTGGGGAGCTCGGAGCCGACGGAGAAGAAGGCGAAGGAGACGTAGTCGTGAAGCCAGTCGGTCAACGCAGCCGAGGGCTCGGCGCCGACCAGGTGCTCGGCGTTGCGTCCGACGCGCGCGACGTCGAACGTGCCGTCCTCCTTCGGGCCGGCGCCGTCGAAGAGCGCGTCGTACGGACCGGCGCCTTCGGCGAAAGAGACGAGTTGTGCCTGGAGGCGCTTCTCCGATCCGTTGATGCGCGCCGCCTGAAAGATCGCCCGCATCGCGCGATTGAAGGCGAGCGCCGCCGCTTCGAGGTTCTTGGGTCGCGGACCGAGCACGCGGACCACCCCGATTTGGACGAGACGGTAGACCGCGCGCGTGACCTCGAACTCGCTCTGCTTGGTGTGGACGACGATCTCTCCGATCGACCTTCGACCGTCGCAGGCGAGGAAGACTGCGGCGAGCTCGGGCGGTGGAGGACCGTGTCCCTCGAGCGGCAGGGGCACGTGCTCGATCGAGGGGACGTGCTGGCGAAAGAACGCGAGCTCCTCTACGCGCGCGAGCGACTCTGCGAGCAGGCGGTGCACCGGGAGGTCGTGATGCGCCGCGACGCGTGCGTCGTCGAAGTCACCCAGCAGGTAGAACGAGCCTTCGTTGGCGTGGAGGACGCCGGAGAATACCGCCTCGATCTGGCGGGCGGTGAGCTCGAACAGGCGATCTTGACGCAGGAATCCGAGCTCGACGGCGATCTCGCCGAAGCGCCGGCCGGGCGAAGCGGCGAGCTTCTGCAAGACGGACTCGAGCTGCTTCGCCGTCAGCGCCCCTTCGCGCCGCATGACCTCGCCGATGCGCTCGGCGGGGACGGAAGAGGCCGCCCCCACGAGGTTCGAGCCGTCGAGGAAGATCGATCGCGTGTCGCCGGAGGGCATCGCGAGGTGCAGCTCCGAGCGCCCTTCGCCCGAGGCGACCATCCGAATGATCTCGTGGAGCTCGCCGGCCCCACGGACCTGGCCGACGAGGCGCACGGGCGGAAGGCGATCGTCGAGGCGCCCGTCCTCGTGCGCGCGAAGAAAGAGGAGCGCGTGATCCGGTCCCGGTTGAAGCTGGTAGGAGCCTTGGCGGTCCCGCAGCCACTTGGCCGCGACGGTCCCCGTCGGCTTCATTGCCCCCGTCGCGTCGACGCGAACGACGCCATCTCGAGGCGAGCCCATCGTGGCGAGTATACGTGCGATCGGAGGGGCGAATCGACGATCCGTCACCATGTGAGGTAAGTTCGTAGGGTGACCTCGATCACGCTGCATCTCGACGACGCGGACGCGCTCGATCGCGTGTGGAAGGAGCAAATCGCCAAGGGGCGGCTCTTCGTTCCGGTGGCAGAGCCGGGAGCGTTCGAGGAGCGCACGTCGTGCGAGGTAATCCTCACGGTGGCGGCGGTGCGACACGTGCTCGAGGGCGAGGTCGTCTTCGTGCGAGCCGAGGAGCCGGGGCGCGGTGTGGGCCTCGCGATGCCGCGCCTCGACGACGCCGGGGAAGAGGCGCTTCGCTCGTTCGTCGAGCTCGTGCGCGCGACCGAGGGGAGCGACGCCGCGCCCGAGGCCGGCGCGAAGGACGAGAGCCCGCGCGCCGGCGACGACGGTTCGAGCGAAGAAGACGAGGACCGCAGCACGAATCCCGACGACGCGACCAAGTCACTTCAGGATCGGATGCGCGCGCTCTCGAGCGTCGAGCAGCAGCGCGTCGCCGCGACCGGTGGGCTGACCGAGCGCACCATGCTCGAGCGCGTCTTCGGTCCTTCGGTGTGGGACGCGCTCCTCCGGAACCCGCGCATCACCGCCCCCGAGGTGGCGCGCATCGCCCGCAAAGGGACGGCGCCCCGGCCGATGCTCGACGCCATCGCCGCCAACGCAGCGTGGCTCGCCTCCGCCGACGTGCAGCGCGCCCTGCTCGCCAACCCCCGCACGTCGCTGGCTTCGGCGACGCGCGTGCTCCAAGCGCTCCCGCGCGGCGATCTCCTCCGCGTGCCGCAGCAGACCGCGTACCCGGCGAGCGTGCGCCAGGCGGCGAAGAAGCTCCTCGGCTGACGCGGCTCGGGCGCCCCTCGACGAGCCAGCTAGACGGCTAGCCTACCAGCCAGCCACCTACGCTTCAGCGCGTGCAGGCGGCGCGCACACGACCGACGAGCGGAGAGCGCGGACGCTCACGGAGAAAGCGATCGCGCGCGGTCGTCCCCTCGGCGCTGCGGCCGGCGTCGCACAAGGCGACGACGCGCGCCGCCGCCGACTCTTCTTCGAGCGTGCCGTGGGGGAAGCTCGCGTTGTAGGCGTCGAGGAGCGCGAGCGCCCGCGCCGGCTCGTGGGAGGCGAGCGCGTCGTTCGCTTGGCGCAAGTACTCGGTCTCGGCGGCGAGGGACGACGCCACCGGCTGCGCGGCCGGGCGCGCCGGAGCGCTCGCGTGGGCCGGAGCCGTGCCCTTCTCCGCGGGCTGGCCCTCTGGAGTCGGGCGAGGCACGAGGCGCGCTTCGCGCTCGATCGCGTCGGGCGTCGGCGCGGGCCTCTGGCCGCTCCCCGGCGCGGGCCTCTCGTCGCTCGCCGGTGAGGGGCTCAGCGGCGCAGCGCCGAGGCTCGCCTTGGGCGCCCCGCCGTTGACGGCATTGGCGTTGGTGACGATCGCCGAGGGGGCGACGCTCGGCGGCGCCTTGGCGCGGGTCGCGACCTCGCTCGCGCCGACCACACCTGCTCCAACGAGGAGGAGCGCGGCGCCGATCTTCGCGGCGAGCATCCCGCCCGTCGAAGCGACGACCGTGGTCCCTCCGCCCGAGGCGAGCCCCGAGGCGACGAGCCCGGTGGCCGCCGCGCCTCCCGCCAGGCTCCCCGGCGCAAGGCTCGCCCCAGCACCTGCGGCAGCGCCCGTCCCCGCGCCGCCGCTCGCCGTCGCGCTCGTGGTGAGCGCCGCCGCCGCCACACCGGCGCCGAGACCGACGCGCGCCAACACGGCGCTCCGCACGCGCTGATGATCGCGCTCGGTCGGCCCTTCCTCTTCGCGGGCAGCTTCGAGGATGCTCTTCGCGTCGGGACTCAGGTCGTTCATCGTCCCCTCCAAGCGTCTCCGGCGCGGTGGCGCGCGACGGCCTTTTCGAAGTCGGCGCGCGCGGCGCGGAGCCGTGTGTAGACGGTGTTGGCGTTCATCTCGAGAGCCTCGGCGATTTCCGGCGCGGTCATTTGCTCGAGCTCGGCGAGGACGAAGACCTCGCGCTTGTCGTCGTCCATTTGATCGAGAAGCATGTAGAGCACACGTACTGCCTCGGCTTTCGCGGCCCGCTCGTGGGGGCTCGAGTCGTTGGCGGTGAGGGTCTCGGGATCGACGGCTTCGGTCCCGGCGCGTTCGCCCGGGCTCTTGCGCCGGAGCGAGCGACGGTGGTCACGAACCACGCGGAGGAGGATGCCGAAGATCCAGGTGCGGAGGCTCGAGCGTCCTTCGAAGTCGGGCAGGCGGCGATGCACGATGACGAACGTCTCTTGGAGCACGTCGTCGAGCGCCCCCTCGTTGACCCCGAGGCGGCGCGCGCTCCGCCACAAGAAGGCGAAGTGCTGATCGTAGAGCTCCTCGAACGAGGGGAGCGCGACGCGCGCCCCCGCCGACGCTGCCAGCGCGTCGGAGGAAGGCGTGTCCGAAGAGGTGGGTGCACCTCCGGCGAGCGGCTCGGCCGAGAGCGGCACGGCCACGGCCCGTGGCAGGGCCGACTCGCTGGGGGAGGCTTCTAGAGACATGTCGCTCCCTCGGTGAGTGGCCGCCATCAGCTCGGTCCGTTCAAAAAAATACGATTTGTGCACCGAGGCCGGCGCGCCCGCCAAAAAACGCCGGACGGTGCACCGGGCCCACGCCGTCGAGCACGAACGTGGGGCGCGAAAGCGGCGCCGTGGCCTCGATGTGGGAAAAAAGCGCGAACCCGCGCACGACCCAAAACGCCATCGTCCCCCCTGCTCGAAGTGTGACCCAGGTGCCGGTGTCGGACGAGGGGCTCGTGACGCCGTAGCCCTCGGCGTGCAGGCGATCGATCTCGGCGCCCCCGGCCGGGCCGAGGTCGAAGCGGCCGACACGCCAGATGTGACCCACGCGCGCGCCAGCGGCGAGGAAGGTGAAGTCGCCCCCCGGCCCTGGTGTCGGCGCGCCGGCGTGGGTACCCGCGAGCCACGTGCCGTCGACGTCGAGACGAAGCCCGTGACGGGTGAAGAAGATCTCGAGCGAGCCGCCGAGATCGACGGAAGGGAGGAGACCCACGTCGCCGACGAAGGTGGCGGCGACGCCGAGGCCGTCGCGCGCGAGCGATCCCTGCGGGGGCGCGTACGGATCGCGCTTCGGCGACGTCGAAGGAGGAGGTGGTGCGGCGGGAGGTGCGCTCGCGGAGGACGCCGGCGCGGACGAAGATGCGGGTGAGCCCTTCGCCGCGTCGCCCTCGGCTGCCGTCGCGCTCAGCGGCGCGGCGGGCGCGGCGCTCGAGGCGACGCTCGGCGGAGGTGGAGCGGCATGCGGATCGATCGCGAGGGCGAAGATCAGCGCAGCGGCGTCGCTCAAGTCGGCGCAGCTCGAAGCGCGGAGCGTGCGCTCCCCCGCGCCGTTGGGGGCGGCGACGGAGAGGTGCGCGACCCACGCTTCGCCACTCTTCTCGACGCGGCCGCGCGCGACGAGCGGCGCGCCGGCACCGCGCGAAGCGCCGAGGTCACGAAGCACCGCCGCGCGCACGACGTCACCCGCGGGGCACTCGGGCGGCGCCGACCACTCGAGATCGATCGGCGAAGGCTGTGCCCGCGCCACGTCGATCCCGAAGGCGAGCCCCGAAGCGACGAGCGCCAGGGGAAACAGGGCGCGCGTCGCGCGGGGCATCGGAGCTCGATGCTACGGCGAGCGCGTGCCGTCGCGCGAGGACCACGTGATCCCGAGCGACGGCGCGCCCTCCGCGCGCGTCAGCCCGGGCCGGAGCCGGCGTCGAGGGCGCACGCGCGGAGCGTGCAAAAGACCTGACCGCTCGACTGGCACGTGCAGTCGTTGCACCCGTCGGTGGCGGGGAACGAGTCGCCGGCGGAGTAGGTCTTGCCGTCGTACGTGCAGCTCGGGCCGGGGCCGGCGTCGAGCGCGCAGGCCAGGAGCGTGCAGGCGACCATGCCGTCGTTGCAGCCGCAGCCGTTGCAGCCGTCGGTGGAGCGGAAGGTCGCGCCGTTGGCGTATGTCTTCCCGTCGTAGGTGCAGCTCCCGGGTGCGGGGCCCGCGTCGAGAGCGCATGCGCGGAGCGTGCACGCCACGTTGCCGTCGTTGCAGCTGCAGCTGTTGCAGCCGTCGGTCGAGGGGAAGCCCTCGCCGTTCGCGTAGCGCTTGCCGTCGTAGGCGCAGGAGCCGGGGCCGTTCTTCAGCGCGTTGTCGTCCTTGCCGATCGAGATTTCTCCGCCGCTGCAGCCCGCGCTGAAGAGCACGACGCCGAGGGAGAGGGCAGAGACGCCGCCGACCACGATGCGAGAGAAGAAGGAGGAGCTCATGAAGGATCTCCGAGGCGATGGAGGTTAGGGGAAGGAGCGACGGAGGTCGCCGCCTAGGTTCTGTCCGTGGGTGGCCACGCACCGTGACGTCCATTTGAAAAAGTGCGGCGAGCCCTCCGCCGACGGCGGCGAAGACGCGCAAGATTCGACGCAACCTTTGCACCGACCGCGCACGACGTCGCCGCAGGCCTTGCGTCGATCTCCACGATTTCGGCCATTTCGAAGGCCTTCGAGGTGGCACGTCGCGTGCTCAAGGGAGGACCAACGCGCGCCGTCGCGAGCCCACCGCTCGCCCACGCCTCTTTTTTTGGCGGACCTACGCGTCGTGGAGGGTCTCATGTCGACGCACTCGTTTGCGCCACGCGCTGCCGTGTGGCTCCTGCTCGCCGTTGCCGCTGGCTGCGGGCGTTCGTCGGATCAAGCCAAGCGCGACACCGTCAAGGGATCGGAGCCCGGCAGCATCCAGAGCGAGACCACCTCCCCCACGCCGATCCGCGCCGAGCTCACCCACGCGCCCGACGTGCCGCCGCCTACGCGCCGCGATCGACCGGCGAAGGTGACGGTCGACATCGAGGTGAAGGAGGTCACGCTGCCGATCGCCGACGGCACGACGTACACGTTCTGGACGTTCGGCGGCCGCGTCCCCGGTGAGTTCATTCGTGTCCGCGAAGGGGACACCGTCGAGCTGCACTTGAAGAACGCGCCCGGCAACAAGATGCCGCACAACATCGACTTGCACGCCGTCACCGGCCCGGGCGGCGGCGCGCCGCGCACGTTCGTCGCGCCCGGCCATCAGACCGAGTTCACCTTCAAGGCGCTCCGCGCAGGGCTCTACGTCTACCACTGCGCCACCGCTCCGGTCGGGATGCACATCGCCAACGGGATGTACGGGATGATCCTGGTCGAGCCCCGCGGAGGGCTCCCGCCCGTCGACCGCGAGTACTACCTGATGCAAGGCGACTTCTATACGACCGGCGACTACCACGCGAAGGGGCTTCAGCCCTTCGACATGCAGAAAGCCATCGACGAGAAGCCGACCTACGTCCTCTTCAACGGATCCGAGGGGGCGCTCACGGGGAAGAACGCGCTCCGCGCACGAACCGGCGATCGCATTCGTCTCTTCGTGGGGAACGGCGGACCGAACCTCGTGAGCAGCTTCCACGTCATCGGGGAGATCTTCGACCGCGTGTACCGCGAAGGGGCGACCACCGCCGAAGAGAACGTGCAGACCACACTCATTCCCTCGGGAGGCGCCTCCATCGTGGAGTTCACCGCGCGCGTCCCCGGCGAATACGCCATCGTCGACCACTCGATCTTCCGCGCCTTCAACAAGGGCGCGGTCGGACAGCTCGTGGTCGAGGGGCCCCCGGAGCCCGGCGTGTACTCCGATCCCGGTCGTGACTCGCCGTTCCTCGGCGGCGACGCGCCGGCCGAGCCGGTGCACGCGGCAGCGGGCTCGCTCGCCAACACCAAGGAAGAGCAAGTCGCCGCCGGCGGCGAGGTCTTCAAGCGGACGTGCGCGGCGTGTCACCAGAAAGAGGGCCAAGGGCTGCCGCACGCCTTTCCGCCACTCGCGCAGTCCGACTTCCTCATGGCGGACAAGACGCGCTCGATCGCCGTCGTGCTCGGCGGGCTCAAAGGCCCGGTCACGGTGAACGGCCAGGGCTTCGACTCGGTGATGCCCTCGCACGCCTTCCTCTCCGACGAGGATCTCGCCAACGCGCTCACCTTCGCGCGGAACTCGTGGGGGAACAGCGGAGACCCGGTCTCGCGTGACGAAGTCGCCGCCCAGCGCGCGCGTGGCACCGATCCCGTCACGGTGGGGCGCTAGTCGTGCTCCTCGGGCGCATCGTCGCGGCGATGTTCTTCGCCTCGGTCGTCTCACCGGCCGCGCCCGCCGGTGCACGCGAAGTCGTCGCCCACGCGCGCGCGACGCACATGGTGGCGGTGGGCCCGGGCACGTACCGGCCGCTCTTCCCCGTGAGCCCGGACGCGCGCGAGGTGCCGGTGCACCGCTTCTTGCTCGACCGCACGCCGGTCACCAACGCCCAGTTTTTGAGCTTCGTGAACGAGCATCCGGAGTGGCGTCGCGACCGCGTGGCAAGGGTGACGGCGGAGGCGACGTACCTCGCGCGTTGGGCGGCCCCCGACGCGCTCGGTCCGCGCGCGCTCCCCGAGCAGCCGGTGGTCGAGGTGAGCTGGTTCGCCGCTCGTGCATATTGCACGAGCCAAGGGCGTCGCCTCCCCACCGAGGCCGAGTGGGAAGTCGCCGCCGCAGCCAGTCCGACCGCCGCCGACGCGTCGAACGATCCGCGCTGGCGCGCCACGCTCGCGGAGCTCTACGCGCGCTCGAACGCCGAGCTCCCCGAGGTGGGGCGTGGCCAGGAGAACTTCTGGCACGTGCAGGATCTCCACGGCGTGACGTGGGAGTGGGTCCTCGACTTCAACGGGGCGCTCGGTCTGGGCGGCGACGCGTCGGATCGCCTTCGCTTCTGCGGAGCCGGCGGCACGGGCGCGGACGACAAGACCGACTTCGCGGCCTTCGAGCGCGTGGCGCTGAGGAGCTCGCTCCGCGCCGACTACACCACGAAGAACCTCGGGTTTCGTTGCGCCGCCGACCTGCCGGCCCCGAGCGGACGATGACCCTCGCGTCGCCGATCGGGCAGCGCTTGTTCCGTCGCTTCGCGCTCGTCGCGGCCTGTGTCGCCGCGCTTGCCACCACCGGCTGCACCGACACGACCAAGGTCTCGTCGGGGCCGTCGAAGAGCGACGAGCCGGCGCCGTCGACCGAGGTCGTCAGCGCCCCCGGCCCCTCGATCTATCCGCTTCACCTCGCGCTCCACGATCAGAACGGCGACGCGATCGGTCTCGACGTCTTTCACGGGCACCCCACGCTGGTGAGCATGTTCTACGGCTCGTGCCCAGCGGCGTGCCCGCTCCTCGTCAGCCACGTGAAAGAGGTCGAGTCGCACCTCACCCCTTCCACGCGGGCCACGACGCGCGTGCTCATGGTGAGCTTCGATCCGGAGCGCGACACGAAGGAGGCGCTCACGACGCTCGCCCAACGCCACAAGGTCGACACGACGCGTTGGCGCTTCGCCTCGGGGCCCGACGAGGACGTCCGCCAGCTCGCGGCGGCGATCGGCGTCACCTACCGGCGCTTGCCCGACGGCGCCTTCGCCCACGATTCGGTGATCGTCGCGCTCGACGGCGAGGGGCGGATCCTCGCGCGCGTCGAGGGGACCGATCCCGACCTCGCCCCCCTCGAGCAGGCGCTGGCACGCGCGGCGCGCTGACGACGCGCTTCGCCTGCCGCGCACGAGCTCTCGCGCGCGGCGGCCGGGTGGTGCGTCGCCGCCCACATGCTAGCGTCGAGCGATCGCGTCCCTTCGAGGCGCGGCCCCGCCCCGATGCCCCTACGCCGCCTCTTCCCCCTCCTCTTCTTGTTCAGCGCGCTCGCCCCGGCGTGTGCCAACTCGTCGTCCACCACCGAAGGGACGACCGACGCCGGCGGCGGCACGGGGACCGGCGACGACGCGACCACGACGACCGACGACGGAGGCCCGAGCGGCGGGGGCGACGGCGCGCTCGGCGACGACGCGTCGAAGGGCGACGCTGGCCCTCCCGGCGACATGGGGCCAGGGGGGGATTTTCGTACGTACGCCGACGGCGCGGCCGCCGCGCTGCAGAAGCTCTACGACACGAACAGCGGGCTCTTCCCCTCCACCGGTTGGTGGAACTCGGCCAACGCGCTGACGGCGCTCATCGACTACTCGGCGCGCACCGGGTCGAGCACGTACCTCGGCGACATCACGAACACGTTCTCCAAGAACTCGGGCTCGAACTCCAACTCGAGCGGGAACTTCTTGAACAAGTTCTACGACGACGAGGGCTGGTGGGCGCTCGCGTGGATCGACGCCTACGATCTCACCAAGAACACCGCCTACCTCGACATGGCGAAGACGATCTTCGCCGACATGAAGGGGGGCTGGGGGACGGCGTGCAACGGCGGCATCTGGTGGAGTAAGGACAACAACTACAAGAACGCGATCGCCAACGAGCTGTTCCTCGAGGTCGCGGTGCGACTTCACCAGAGGACGCCGGGCGACGCGGGCTCGGGGAGCTTCATCGACTGGGCGACGCGTGAATGGACGTGGTTCGACGGCTCGGGGATGATCAACGCGAGCCACCTCGTGAACGACGGCCTGACGAACCCGGGCTGCACGAACAACAACGGCACCACGTGGACCTACAACCAAGGGGTCCTCATCGGCGGTCTCGTCGATCTCGCGCAAGCGACGAACAACCCGGCGCTCCTCACGCGGGCCGAGGCGATCGCCGACGCGTCGATGCAGAAGATCGTCGACGACCAAGGGGTGCTGCGCGAGCCGTGCGAGCCCAACTGCGGCGGCGACGGACCGCAGTTCAAAGGGATCTTCATGCGTCACCTCGCCGAGCTCGCCGCGGCGACCAAGGAGGCGCGCTACAGCGCGTTCATCGCCACGAGCGCCGACTGGGCGTGGAACGCGGCGCAGAACGGCCAAGGGAACATCGGCCTCGCGTGGAGCCAGGGCTTCGACAGCACCGACGGCGCGCGCCAAGCCTCGGCGCTCGACGCGTTGAACGCGGCGATCCCCCTCACCTCGCCGCAGCCGAACGTCGCGCTCTTCAAGACGGTGACGGCGAACGGCAGCTGCTCGCAGGACCAGACGGCGGACAAGGCCTTCGACGGCACGACGCTCACCAAGTGGTGCGCGGGGAGCTCGAACGGCACCTACTTCTTGCAGGTCGATCTCGGCGCGCAGGTGCCGGTCGGGCGCGTCATCGTGCGGCACGCCGGCGCCGGCGGCGAAAAGACCGTGTGGAACACGAAGGACTTCAAGGTCCGCGTGAGCAACGACGCCTCGACGTGGACCGACGTGAAGACCGTCACCGGCAACACACGCTCGGTCACGATCCACCGCGTGCTCCCGGCGGCGAGCGCGCGCTACCTGCGGCTCGACATCACCGCGCCGCAGAGCGACCCGAGCACCATCGCGGCGCGCATCTACGAGCTCGAGGTGTACGCGCGGTAGCGCGGTCGCCTCCTTGCTCGGCCAAGAGCCCACCTCTATTCTTCGGCGAATGCCGAAAGCCGCTCTGTTCGACATGGACCGCACGCTGGTCCGCAAGGTCACCGGCACGCTCTACGCTCGCCATCAGCGCAGCGTGGGGAAGGCGTCGTGGGCCGACGTCGCGCGAATGGCCATTTGGATGACGCAGCATCACCTTGGCCAGCTGGACTTCCCCGAGTTCGTGCGCAAGAACCTCGAGGCGGCGAAGGCCATGCCCGAGTCGTCGCTCGCGCGCATGTTCGAGGAGGGCTTCGAGAGCCACGTGAAGGAGCACGTCGCCGACGCGGGCCGCCACGCTGTTCGCTACCACCAAGCTCGCGGCGAGATCGTCGCCATCGTGACCGGCACGCACTACTACGCGACCGCGCCCCTCGCGCGCATGCTCGGCATCGAGCACGTCGTGGCCACCGAGCTCGAGTTCAGCCCCGCGCGCCGGCTCACCGGTCGTTACATCGAGCCCCTTTGTTACGGTCCGGGGAAGATCGATCGCGCGCAACGTCTGGCGGAGCGCCTCGGGTTCGAGCTCGCCGAGTCGACCTTCTACGCCGATTCGATCACCGACCTGCCGCTGCTCGAGCGCGTGGCGCACCCTGTCGCGGTGAATCCCGACGCGAAGCTCTTGGCGATCGCCCGCGAGCGGGGATGGCCCATCGAACACTGGTGACGACGATCGGCGAGGCCTGCGCACAAAGGCAGCTCTCTTGACGTCCTGGCCCCCCCCTGGAAGAATTCCTACATGGGGGGAATTTGCGTAATTGGCGCGGGTGTCTCCGGAATTACCGCCGCCAAGTACTTAGCGCAAGCATCGCTCCCCTTCGATTGGTACGAGATGAGCGATCGGATCGGAGGCAATTGGGCCTTCGATAACCCGAACGGCGTGTCCAGCGCCTACCGATCGCTCTGCCTGAACTCGTCGAAGTGGGGGACTCAATTTTCGGATTTCCCATTACCGGACAACTGTCCGGCATATCCCCACCATAGCGACGTATTTGCCTATCTGAACAATTACGTCGATCACTTCGATCTGCGCCGGCATATCCGCTTCCAGCAGAAGGTCCTCTCGGTCGTGCCCGAAGGGAAAGAGTGGCGCGTCACCTTCGCCGACGGCGAGGCGCGCACGTACCGCGCGGTGATCGTCGCCAGCGGCCACCACTGGAAGGAGCGCTGGGCGGAGTTCGAAGGCAAGTTCGACGGGACGGTCCTCCACGCCCATCGCTACCGCGACACCACGGGCTACGCGGGGAAGCGCGTGGTCATCGTCGGCATCGGCAACTCCGCGGTGGACATCGCCTGCGAGCTTTGCCGCGTGGCGAAGAGCGTGACGGTGTCCACGAGGCGGGGCGCCCACGTCTTGCCGAAGTTCATCGGCGGCGTGGCGCTCGACCAGTTCCCTCCCCCTGCGGTCCAGAGGCTCCTCGTCCACGTTCCTTTCCGCATCTCGCGGGCTCTCTACGAGCTCGCCATCAAGCGCCAGTGGGGGACGATGACCGATTGGGGGCTACCTCGCCCCGATCACCGCGTCCTCGAAGCGCACCCCACGATCAGCCAGGACTTTCTCCCGCTCGTGCGGAACGGGAAGATCACGATCAAGCCCAACATCGAGCGGCTCGCCGGCGATCGCATTCGCTTCACCGACGGCTCGGAGGAGCCCGCCGACGTCCTCATCTACGCGACCGGCTACGAGGTCTCCTTCCCCTTCCTGTCGGAGGAGATCGTCTCGCCGAACCACCTGCGGCTCTATCACAACGTCGTCCCTCTCGACCGCGAGGGGCTCTACTTCGTGGGGCTCCTGCAGCCGATTGGCTCGATCTTCCCTCTCAGCGAGGTCCAGTCGGCGTGGGTCGCGAAGCTCCTCACCGGTGAGTGCAAGCTCCCCGATCGCGCGACCATGGAAGCGCGAATCGAGGCCGACGACGCCGCGAGGCGCCGCCGCTTCGTGAAGTCGGCGCGCCACAGCCTGGAGGTCGACTTCTTCGACTACATGATGAAGATCGAGCGCGAGCTCGGTCACACGCTCCCTGCCCGAGCGAAGGCGTCGTGATGCGCGAGGCAGCACCCAACCCTGCGAACACCTCCGAAGAGGCGGTGACGATTCGCTGCAGCGACGGCCTCGAGATCGCCGGCCGTCTCGTGCTCCCCGCCGAGAGCCCGCGCGGCGCGCTCCTCCTCAGCGGCGCGACCGGCGTGCGGAAGGAGTTCTACGCGCGCTTCGCCCGCGGCGCCGCAGCTCGCGGCTACGCGTGTCTCACGTACGACTACCGAGGGATCGGCGGCTCGCGCCCTCGGTCGCTGCGTGGGTTCAACGCCACCATGCGCGACTGGGGTCAGCTCGACATGAACGCCGCGTGGACCTGGCTCCTGGATCGCTTCTCCGGCGCGCCGAGCTTCATTCTCGGTCACAGCGTCGGCTCGCAGCTCGTCGCCCTCATGGACGGCGTCGAGCGCGCGCGCGGCATCGCGATGATCGCGTCGAGCACCGGCAGCTGGCACACGATGTCCCCGGGCTACGTCGCCTACAGTTGGGTCATGTGGTACGGCTTCGTGCCCGCGTCCACCGCCCTGCTAGGCTATGCTCCATTCAAGGCGCTCCGCCTGGGGGAAGATCTGCCGGCGGGAGTCGCCAGAGAGTGGGGCGCGTGGTGCAAGCGTCGCGATTACTTCGCGGGCACCTTCGACGCGGCGACGATGGCGCGGTTCAAAGAAGTAAAGACACCGATCCTGGCCATTTCGTTCAGCGACGATCCCATCGGGACGCCGGGCAACGTGCGCGCCCTCTTGGGGCTCTACGACAGCGCGCCCGTCGAGCACCTCGAAGGGCTCCGCCCTCGTGACTTCGGAAGAAAGAGCATTGGACACATGGGCTTCTTCTCGTCGCAGAACGAGCGCACGCTCTGGCCAAAAGCCTTCGACTGGTTCGACGTTCGGGTTGCCGGTGGCGACACGGTCGGCCGTGACGCCGGCAAGAGGATGTGAGCTGAGGTGGTCGCGCAGAATCAGGGACTTCACGAGGTGACGGCCGACGTGACGGCGAGCCCGGCGTCCAGCCCCGGCGTGGTCAACGACCTCCGCGAGAGCGTCGACGTGCCGCTCGGCAGCGACGACGCGGTGGCCCCGACGAAGCGCTCACGACGCGCGAAGGTCGTCATGGCGGCGATGCTCGGCGCCGCGCTCCTCGTCGCGGTGGGCGTCTACGTCTATGGCCTCTTTCGCACGAGCACGGACGACGCACAGATCGAAGGTCACGTGTCTCCCGTCGCCGTGCGCGTGGCTGGGCAGATCGCGGCCATCAAGGTGAAGGACAACCAGCTCGTCAACCCCGGCGACGTCCTCGTCGAGCTCGACAGCCGCGACTTCGAGGTCAAGCTGGCGATCGCCAACGCCGACGTCGAGGCGTCGAAGGCGGCGCTCACGGCGGCCGAGCAGCAGCGCGACGTCGTGCGCGGGACGGCTGCCGCGCAGGGCGCTCAGGCACGCGGCGGGCTGACGCAGGCGACGTCGCAAGTGTCCACCGCGCGCGCGCTCATCTGGCAAGCGCAGTCGGATCTCTCGGCGCTCGAAGCGAAGAAGAAGCTCGCGGCGTCCGAGCTCGCGCGCACCAAGTCGCTCGTGCAGAGCGGGGCCTTGTCCCAAGGTGAGCTCGAGTCTCGCCAAGCTGCCTACGATCAAGCCAGCGCCTACGTGCGCGAGGCGCGCGCGCGGCTGGCGATCGCGAGCTCGGGCGTCACGGCCGGCGAAGGCGGAGTCGAGCTCGCGCAGGGTCGCGTCCTGGCCGCCGAGACCGCGCCGCAGCAGGAGGCCTCGGCCGAAGCCGCCGTGGCGCTCGCGCGAGCGCGCCTCGACCAGGCCGAAGCCAACCGCGATCTCGCCCAGCTCAATTTGTCCTACACGCACGTGGTCTCTCCGGTGCGCGGCGTCGTCGGGCGTCGCACGGCCGAGGTCGGCCAAGCGGTGGGGCCGGAGCGCGTGCTGATGGCGATCGTCTCGCTCGACGACGTGTGGGTCGTGGCGAACTTCAAAGAGGACCAGGTCGTCAAGATTCGCCCTGGCGTTCCTGTCGTGGCTCGCGTCGACGCGATCGGCAAAGGGTTCCGCGGCCACGTGGAGAGCATCGGACCGGGGACCGGATCGCGGTTCGCGCTCATTCCTCCCGACAACGCGTCGGGCAACTTCGTCAAAGTCGTACAACGGGTGCCCGTCCTCATTCGCCTCGACGAGCCGCCGCCGCCGGCCCTCGCCCTCGGCATGAACGTGGAAGTCACGGCGCACTTGCGCGGGCGATGACAGAAGAGGTCCTCCCTCTCGGAGGGAACAAGATCGCCGTGTCCGTCGCCTGCATGATGGCGGCGTTCATGGCGTACATGGACATCGCCATCGTCAATGTCGCCCTGAACGACATTCGCGGGAGCTTGGGCACTCCCCTCGATCAGATCGGCTGGGTGTCGACGGGCTACATGATGGCGAACGTCGTCGTCATCCCCATCACCGGCTGGCTCCAGCGACGGCTCGGATTTCGCCTCTACATCACGGCGTCGCTCCTCTTCTTCACCGCTTCGAGCGCGCTGTGCGCCACGGCGTGGAACCTCTCCTCGCTCGTCGTCTTCCGGCTCCTTCAAGGCTGCGGCGGGGGCGCCATCATCCCCACGACGCAGGCGATCTTGCTCGGGCGCTACCCACGCGCTCAGCACGGGCTCGCGAGCGGCATCTACGCCGTCGGCGCCGTGTGCGGACCGCTCCTCGGGCCGAGCTTGGGCGGGTACCTCACCAACGCCTCGAGCTGGCATCTCATCTTCCTCATCAACGTCCCCTTCGGCATCCTCGCGTCGGGTCTCCTCTGGACCCAGCTCCGAGAGCCCGGCTTCAAGCCGTCTCGAGCGAAGGTCGACGGGTTCGGTCTCGCGCTCCTCGCCGTCGGCATGCCCGCCACGCAGTACGTCCTCGAAGAGGGGCACCGCGAGGATTGGTTCGAGAGCAGGCTCATCATCTTCCTGAGCGTCGTCGCCGTGATCTCGCTCGTCACGCTGGTCGTGCACGAGCTCGAGCACGAGGACCCCATCGTCGACCTCCGGCTCTTCGCCAACGTGAAATTCGCCGCGGGGGCGGTGGTCACGTTCCTCCTCGGCGTCGCCTTCTTCACCGGCGTGTACCTGTTCTCGCTCTATTGCGGCGCCGTCCTCCACTACAGCGCGCTCGACATCGGGATCTTGTTCCTCGCCCCCGCCTCGGTGCAGCTGTTCGTCATGCCTCTGGTCGGTCGCTTCTCCGACAAGCTGGGCGAACGAAGGCTGATGGCCTTCGGGATCGTCCTCCTCAGCCTCGGCATGTGGATGAACACCCACCTCGGCAGCACCGCGGGCCCCGACGAGCTCAGGCCGCCACTGTTCATCCGCTATTTCAGCTTTGCCTTCATCTTCATCCCCCTCTCGCTCGTCACGTTGTCGGATCTCCCGGCAGCGCGGCGCGGCAACGGGTCGGGGCTCCTCAACTTGATCCGCGAGGTCGGGGGGACGATCGGGACAGCTTGGATCAGCACCACGCTCGACACGCGGCAGCGGCTCCACTTCGTTCACCTCAGCGAGCACGTGTCGCTCTACGATCCCCTCGTGATCGAAGAGCTTCGGTCCATGCGCGTCATTCCGGGCGCGCGCACGATCGATCCGCAGGCGGCCAGCGTCCTGCTGCTGCACCTCCGGGTGGCGCAACAAGCGCTCGTCCGCGCGTTCGACGACGCGTTCTTGCTCGTGGCCGTAGGCTTCGCCTGCTCACTCTTCCTCGTCGTCTTCTTGAAGCGAGGCGAGTCGAACGCCCCCGCCGGCGCCGCGGACCTGCATTGAGCACATCAGACGGGAAGGGCATCACATGATCTCGTGGGAAGAAGGATCGATCGCCGATCGGCGGAGCCCCAGGCCCGCGCTCAACTACGTCGCGGCCTCGCCGGCACGTCCACGCGCGAGCGTCGTGCTCCTTCACGGGTACGGAGATCACGCGGCGCGCTACGGCCACGTGATGGAGACCTGGGCAGAGATGGGGCTCGCTTCCCTGGCGGTCGACTTTCGCGGGCACGGGCGGTCCGGCGGTGAGCGAGGCTCGTGCGATCGCTTCGAGGACTACTTGGACGACGTCGCCGATGCCGCTCGGACCGCAGAGCGATGGCGCCCTGGGCAACGACTGTTTCTCTTCGGGCACGCCTTCGGCGGGCTCGTGGCGGCGAGCAGCGGGCTCAACGCGCCTGGGCCTTGGGGGGGCGTGCTGGTGACCTCGCCGTCCTTCGGTCTCGCCAAGCCGCTCCCCGCGCCGAAGCTCCTCTTCGTGAAAGCCGCCTCGCGGCTCGTTCCCTCGCTGGCGCTCCCCACCGGGGTTCGCGGGGATCAGTCCACGCGCGACCCGGTTCGAGCGAAGGCGCAGGACGAGGACCCTCTCGTCTTGAGGAATGCGAGGGCGCGTTGGTTCGTGGAGAGCCAGCGCGCCGGGCGAGCGACGACCGAGCGCGCGCGGTGGCTCTCGCTCCCGCTCTTCGTCGCCTTTGGCACCGACGACAGCATCCAGAGTGAGGCCGCGGCGCGCAGGTTCTTCGAGGCCGCGGGCTCGAAGGACAAGACCTGGCACTCGTGCCAAGGCGCGCGCCACCGACTCCTCGACGATCTCGAATGGAAGGCGCTCACGAAGAAGATGGGCGAGTGGGTCCTCGCGCACGCCTCCTCTTCGCCGGCGGCCAGCTCATGAGCCGGCCCCGTGTCGGAGTCCGCGCCTGTGTCATCGGCGCCGGTGCGAGCGGTCTCTGCGCGACGAAGGCTCTCCTCGAGCGCGGGATCGCCGTCGACTGCTACGAGATCAGCGATCGCGTCGGCGGCAACTGGGCCTATCGAAACCCGAACGGGCTCTCAGCGGCGTACCGCTCGCTGGTGGTGAACACCTCGAAGCGCGTGATGCAGTTCGCCGACTTTCCCTTCCCCGACGAATGGCCGCCTTACCCGGGGCACGAGCAGATCTTTCAGTACTTGAACGACTACGCCGACCACTTCGACGTGCGCCGGCACATTCGCTTCAAGACCGAGGTCAAGTCGGTGGTCCCGCTCGCCGAAGGGTGGCGCGTCACCCTGGCCGACGGATCGGAGCACGATTACGACGCCGTGCTCGTGGCCAACGGGCACCACTTCAAGCCGAAGTGGCCGAGCTACGAGGGCACGTTCACCGGGCGTCAAATGCACGCGCACGAGTACCTCGAGCCGGCGGGCTTCGAGGGGAAGAACGTGGTCGTCGTCGGCATCGGCTCGTCCGGCGTCGACATTGCCTGCGAGCTCTCGCGCGTCGCCGCCACCACGTGGCTCTCGACGCGTCGTGGAACCCACGTCATCCCCAAGTTCGTCGCCGGCAAGCCGGTCGATCAGCTGGCGACCGGAGCGCTCCAAGCGGTGATGACCCGCTTGCCGCACCGAATCACGCGGACCTTGGCGGAGAAGACGCTCGAGCGCTACCGCGGGAAGGTCTCCGACTACGGGCTCCCCGCCCCCGATCATCGTCTCTTTCAGGCGCAGCCCACGGTGAACGAAGAGCTCCCGTCGCTCGTCCAGCACGGGCGGGTCAAGATGAAGCCCGGCATCCGCGAGCTCCGCGGCGATCGCGTCGTCTTCGTCGACGGCAGTGAAGAGCGGGTCGACGTGCTCATCTACGCGACGGGGTACTTCATCACCTTCCCCTTCCTGCCGCCCGAGGTCATCGATCCAGGGGGCGAGAACGAAGTCCGTCTCTATCGACACGTCGTCGATCCTCACCGCCCGGGCCTCTTCTTCATCGGGCTCCTTCAGGTCATCGGCTCGGTGTTTCCCCTCGCCGAGGCGCAGGGGGTCTGGGTGGCGAAGCTCCTGCGGGGTGAGGCGCATCTTCCGCCGCAAGACGAGATGGAAGCGGCGATCGATCGCGACATCGAGAAGATGGCCAAGCGTTACATCCGCGCGTCGCGCCACACGGTGCAGGTCGATCCGCACCCGTACCTTCGCCTCTTGCGGAGTGAGATGCGAAGGTAGGTCAGCGTCGACGGCGCTTGGCGATCTTCTCTGCGATCTTCGCCGCCGCTTCCTCTTCGCTCGTTGGAGTGCTCTCGGCCCTGGGCCTCTCCGGAGAAGGCGCGGCCGCCTTTTGCGCGACCTCGGCCGGCGCGTCGAACGTGCTCGCGAGGTAGCGCGCGGCAGCTTCGGGCGTCGGGAAGTTGAAGACGAGCGTGGCGGGGATGTCGCGCTTGAGCGCGGACGAGAGCGTCGCGCGGAGACGCACGGCCATGAGCGAGTCGAGCCCAAGGCCGTTGAACGCGGCGGTCTTGTCGAGCCCCTCGAGCGGCTTGCGAAGGAGCTTCGCGCACGTCGCGAGGAGGTAGCTCAGGATGACAGCTTCGCGCTCTTCGGCCGGCAGCGTCGCCGGATCGGCCTCGAGAACCGGCCCCGTGCCGTCGTCTTCGGTGCTCCCTTCGAGGATGCTCGTCGCGATCGGAGCCAGCGTTCGATTCAAGTACCCGGCGGCACACGCGTTGCGCTGGAGCTTTCCCAGCGGCGTCCGCGGTAGCTTCCCCGGCTCGACGAGGAGAACGGAGTGCACCGCGAGCTGGTGGTTTTGCGCCACGACCGCGCGAATCACCGGATGGATCTCTTCGAAGGTCTCTTTCGTCCCTTCGAGCGCGATGAGGAGCGCCTCTTGTCCGCCCACGTCGGCCGAGAAGGCCGCGCACGAGTTCGCCGGGAGCGACGGCAGCGCGGTCTCCACCGAGACCTCGATGTCGCGCGGGTAGTAGTTGTTCCCGCGAATGATGATGAGCTCCTTGCTGCGCCCGGCGATGAAGAGCTGCCCTTCGCGAAAGAAGCCGAGGTCGCCCGAGCGAAGGTACGGCCCCTCCCCCGTGGCGAGGTGCGCGTCGAAGGTCTGCGCCGTGACCTCGGGCCGATTCCAATAGCCGCGCGCCACGTTCTTCCCCCGCATCCAAATCTCCCCGACCTCGTCGGCGGAGCAGGCGAGCGAGGTGGTCGGGTTGACGATGCGGACCTCGAGATCCGAGACGACCTGTCCGCAGCCGACGAAGCCGAGCGCGTGAGGCGTCGCTTCCGACGCCACGACGATCTGATTTCGCTCGAACGCCGCCGGATCGAGGTGAACGCGCAGAGGAAGCGCGCCGCTGACGTCGGCCGAGATCATGAAGGTGGCTTCGGTCATCGCGTAGATGGACACGAACGCCTCCGGCTTGAGCCCCGAGGCGGCGAACGCTCGAATGAAGCGCTCCTGCACCTCCCACTTGATGGGCTCACTGCCGATTCCGAGAAAGCTGAGCGAGGAGAGATCGAGCGCGGCACGCTCCTCGGCGCTCATGGTGCGCGCGCACAGATCGAAGGCGAAGGGAGCCCCGCCCGTGTGGGTCGCCTTGTACCGCGCCACGGCCTCCAACCAGCGCGCCGGGCGCGCCGCGAACGCGAGCGGCGACATGAGGTACGTGGGGATCGACGCGTAGATCGGCTGCACGACACCCGAGGCGAAGCCCCACGCGTGGCTGAGGGGCGCCCACAGGACCTGCGACATCGGCGCGCTCGCGCTCCTGCCCGCCTTCGTCTCGGTGGTGGCGAGGCATCGGCGAATTTGCTCTGCGTTGTGGAGCACGTTCCCGTGCGTGAGCATCGCCCCCTTGGGAACGCCGGTCGAGCCCGAGGAGTAGAGGAGAAGGCACAGCGATCCGGACCCGACGTCGGCGGGCGCCTTCCATTCGTCGGCCGAGCCTTCCATCGCGCTGTCGGTCGACACCCACGCGGCGGCAGCGAGCTCGGGGGCGACGCCGACGAGCGCCGGGCCCATCATCGCGAGGCGTTGCGTGGTGATGACGACGGTCGGCGAACAGTCGGCGGCGACGGCACGCAAGCGAGGGAGCGTGGCCTCGAGGCGCGCTGGATCCGGCGGGTATTCGGGCACCGGGACGAGCCCTGCGTAGATCGCGCCGAAGTAGGCGACGATGAACTCGAGCGGCGAAACGGCGAACAAGAGCATCGCGCGATCGCCCGGCTTGCTCCGCCGCGAGAGATGCACGGCGAGGGCTCGCGCGCGCTGGTCGAGCTGACCGAGCGCCAACGGCACCTCTTCGGCCTCGCCCTCGACGAGGAAGGTGAACGTGCGCGCGTCGGGGGCCTCGGCGGCGCGCGAGCGGAGCATCTCGATGAGTGTTTGGAAGGTGGCCATTCAGCCTCTCGGGTCGGTGGGGGAGCCCTTGATCCAAAAGTCGGCGAGCGCGCGTCCCAGCGCTTCGGGCTCGGTCCAGTGGACCATGTGACCGGCGTCCGCCAACTCGACCGACGTCACGTCGGCGAAGGCAGAGATCCGCGCCTTCTCGTCGGCGACGTGAAACCCGTTCGGTCCGCCGCTCACGGTGAGCACGGGGGAAGACACGCGCGCCGCGAAGGCCGCCTGAACGCTGGCGAAGTAGGGAGTGGGAACGACGCTCCGGTGCAGCGCGTGCGAGCGCCACTCGAGCGCGCCGTCGCCGCGAGGCCGCACCAAGAGCGGCGCGCGACTGGCGATCACTTCGTCGGAGACGCGCGGATGACTCGCTTTCAAGTAGCGGCGAACGTCGTCCAGGGTAGCGATGGGAGCGACCACCCCCTCGGCGCTGAAGTGCTCGACGTCCTCGACCCACTGGCGCATGAGATCCGGCGCCGCGGTCGGCGCGTTCTCCGGATTGCCGAGCCCCTCGACGAGCGCGAGCTTCGCGACCATCTCGGGGAAGGCGCCGGCGAAGTAGAGCGCGATGGTCCCGCCGAGCGAGTGACCGACGACGAAGAGCCGCTCCCCCTGCGCGACCGCTCGGGCGATGCCGGCGACGTCGCCGACGAAGTCGGGGAAGTGATAGTGCGTGCCCGACGGTGTGCGACCCGTCTCGCCGAAGCCGCGCAGATCCGGCGCGACGACGCGAAGCCCCACGGCGTTGAGGCTCGGTGCGACCAAGTCCCACGTCGCGCCCGCATCCATGAAGCCGTGGATCAAGAGGGCGGTCCCCGAAGGACGCTCCGGGCTCCACTCGGTCACGTGATGGTCGAAGCCGTTGGCGCGCAGGGTCCTCGAGGTGCCCTGCCGCGCCACGATCGCGGGCCGTGGCGCCTTTGCCACCGTCGCGGCCTGCGGCTCCGTCTTCGTTGCCGAGGCGTCTGCGGTGTCGATGCCGCGCGCGATGAGCGCCGCGAGCGCGCCGATCGAGGGGTAGTGGATGAAGTCGGTCGCCGTGAGCCGAACACCGTGTCGCGCGATCTCGTTTCGCAGCTCCATGGTCATGAGCGAGTCGAGGCCGATACGAGCGAACGGGGTGTCCGACGAGAGGTGCGATACGTCGCGCTGGAGCGATCGGCCCACGCGCTCTTTGAGGAACCGCTCCACGAGGGCGGCGCGCTCTTCGCCAGGTGGCGTCGCGCGAATCGCCTCGAAGGCGGCCGACGGAGCTTGGGCCTCCGGACCGGCCGGCGGCGCGAGCTCGTGGAAGAGCCGCGGCAAGAGCTGACGATCGCGAAGAAGCTCGGCCGGCGGACGCAGGACGAAAGCCTCTGCAACGGAGCTGCCGAGGAGCGCCTCGAACGCTTGCACCCCCTCGTCGACCGAGATCGGAGGGATCGCCAACGCGCGACCGGCCGCCATGCCGACCTTCGCCCACGGCCCCCAGTGGATCGCACAGCTCGAGAGACCAAGGACACGGCGGTGATGCGCGAGCCCGTCGAGGAACGCGTTCGCCGAGGCGTAGTTGGCCTGCCCGGGGGACCCGAACGTCGAGGTGATCGACGAGAAGAGGACGAAGAAGTCGAGCTTCCGGTGAAGCGTGGCCGCGTGGAGGTTCCACGCACCGTCGACCTTCGATCCCCACACGGGGCCGGAGAAGCGCGGCGCGTCGAGATCTTGGAGGAGCGCGTCGTCGAGGGCCCCCGCCGCGTGAACGACGCCGGCCACGGGGCCCGAAGCTCGTTCGATGTCGGCGACCGCGGCGGCGACGGCACTACGATCGGCGACGTCGACGGACCGATACGAGACCCGCGCGCCCGCTTCCGCGAAAGCCGCGAGCCCCGAGGCGATCTCTCGGTCCGAGTCGGGCCGCCGGCCAAGCACCACGACCGCCCCCGCCCCCTTGGCCACCATCGATCGGACGATGTGCGCGCCCACACCGCCCAAGCCGCCGGTGACGAGGTACGTCGCGTCCGAGCGAAGCGGGCTCTCTCCGCGAGACAGGCTCGCGGGATCGCTCGAGGTGAGCCGCGGGACGAACCGCTGGCCGCCGCGAAGAGCGACGCACGTCTCGTCCGTTGGCGTGAGGAGCTCGCGAGCGAACGAAGCGGGATCACCCGCGTCGAGATCGATCTGTCGACATGCGAGCTCGGGCGCTTCGCCCGTCACCGTCGCGGCGAAGCCGAGGAGCGGCGTTTGGAGAAGCGCGACGTCGTCGCTCGCCACCGCCTGCGCACCCCGCGTGACGAGCACGAGGTGGGGGGGCGGAGCGTCGCGCGTCGCGACCAGCGCTTGGGTCAAATGCAGCGCGCTCACCGGGCCGAGCGTGCGCGCTTCGGCCAGGTCGGGCTCGCTCGACGTCGTCTTGAGGTCGAGCGACCACATGTGCACGAACACCGCGGGCGGGCGGCCCGATTTCGCGAGCGCGCGGGTCAGCTCGCGAAAGTCCTCCGCGCGCCTTGGATCCACGGCGTACGAGCTCGGTCCTGTCTGCTCGAAGCGAGCTCCCCTTCGGATCGAGATCACCTCGACCCCTTGGGCGGAGAGCTCGCGAGCGACGGCTTGGGCCGTCCCCCCCTCGTCGGCGAGGAGCGCGTAGGTCCCGCTCACGTCCGTCGGGACGTCGGCGCGCGGCGCCGGACGCCAGCTCACGCCGAAGTGCAGATCGGAGACCGTCCGCGCGACCCGTTCGAGGCGGAGGTCCCGTAGCTCGAGGAGCTGCACCCCGGCCTCGTCGAGCAACTGCACGCGGGCCTTGAGGGAGTCGGCAGGGAGCTCGACGCGCACCCACGCGGCCTTGGTGACGTCACCGAACACCTCGAGCGTCGAGCCCACGGGCAGGTGGGGGAACCGCACATCCTCGGTCCGCGCCGTCGCCATGAAGGCCGCGCCGAAGATCCCCGCGTCGAGCGGCACGGGGTGCGTGCCGTACGCCTCGAGCTCGCCTTCTACCGTGCTCGAGTAGTGGAGCCTCCCGATCGCCTCGCCCGCACCCAGGCGGAGCTCGCTCATGTGCTGGAACGTCGGACCGATGGAGACGCCGAAGCCGCCGCTCGACCCGAGCTCGTAGAGCTCCGACCCCGCCCAAACGCGGGCGTTGCAGCGCTCACGCGCCGCGACCACGTCGACGCGCGGCGCTTCGGGTCGCGGCGCTTCGGAGAGGTGAATGGTCCCCTCCACGTGAAGCGACCACTCGGGGGTCTCCTTCGTGCGCGTGGAGAGTCGGAACGTGGCGCGCCCCTGCTCCGGAGCGTCGATCGAGATCCGCAGCGTCGGCGGATCGGTCTCCGACGGCATCAGCGGAAGGGCGATCGAGGCGTCGAGTGAGCGGAAGCGCTCGCCGAACGCTTCGCGCGCGGCAGCGGTGGCGGCGGCGAAGAAGAACGAGCCCGGTACGAGCAGAATCGAACGGACGACGTGATCGCGCAGGTAGGGGAAATCGTCGAGGACGAGAGGGGTCTCCCACGCGTGACTCCCCGGGCGGTCCGGCGGCTGGCGGTGCCCCCGGAGCATCGGGTGCTCGGCGGAGGAGACGCTCGCTCGCGCCGAATCTCGCGTCGAGAACGGAAGCCAGTACGGCTTCTTCTGCCACGGGTACGACGGCAGCGAGGTGACGCGACCCTTGAACCCGTGGACCGCGCCCCAGTCGACCGCACCGCCGGCGCAGTGAATCGCCGCCAGCGCGGCGCCCAGTGCTTGGTCGTCGGGCTCGTTGCGCCGCAGCGTCGCCACGACCGAGACCTCCGCCCCCTTCGACGCGGCCCCTTCGGCGATCGTCGTGGCGAGCACCGGGTGGGGGCCGATCTCGACGAAGAGCTCGACACGCTCGGCGAGGAGGCGCTCGATCGCGTCCCAGAAGCGAACCGGGCGTCTGACCTGCTCGCTCCAGTAGTCCGGCCCGTACTCCGCCGTGACGTCGGGCGTCGAGGTGGAGACCATCCGCGTCTTCGTGCGACTCGGCCTGAGCCATTCGAGCTGGGCCTTCAGCCCCTTCGCGATGTCCTCCATCTGGGCGCTGTGGAACGCGTAGTCGACGGGGAGCTCCTTGGCGTACACACGACGCTCGACGAGGCTCGCGACCAGGCGCGCGACCTCCTGGGCCTCGCCCGCGAGCACCGAAGAGCGTGGACCGTTGACCGCCGCCACGGAGAGACGGAGACCGAGCTCGTGCACCACGCTCTCCGCTTCTTCGCGGGACAGCTCCACGGTCGCCATCTTGCCGAGACCGTGCGCCGCCTGCATCGCGCGACCGCGCGCGGCGACGAGACGCGACGCTTGCTCCAGGCTCAAAGCGCCGGCCACGTGCGCGGCGGCGATCTCGCCGATGCTGTGCCCCACGACCGCGTCGGGAGAGAGCCCCCACGCTTCGAGCTGGCGGGCGAGCCCGACCTGCAGGGAAAAGAGCGCTGCTTGAGCGACCGCCGTCTCGCCGAGGCGGCTCGTCGACTCGGTCTTCGCGAGCTCGTCGAGCACCGACCATCCGCTCGCCGCTTCGATGGCGCGGCTGCACTCGCCGACCGTGCGCGCGAAAGTTCCTCCGCGCGCCAGAAGGTCGCGCCCCATGCGCCACCACTGCGGCCCTTGGCCGGAGAAGACCCAGGCGACCTTCGGCGGTCCCGCGACCTTTCGAAGACCGCGGACCGAGCCGGGCGCCTTCCCTTCGGCGGCGAGCGCGCGAAGCCGCTGGAGGAGCTCCTCGGCGCTCTTGCCGGTGACGCAGGCTCGGTGCGCGAAGTGATCGCGCCGCGTCGCGGCGGTGTGACACACGTCACGGAGCGCGGACTCGGAGAGCCCAGCGCCGAGGAAGTCGATGTACCTCCGCACGTACGCGTCGAGCGCGGGCGCCGACTTCGCTGAGATGGGGAGCGCGAGGAACGGGGGCGAAGCACCGACGGGCGCGCGCTCCGCTTCTTCGGCGGGCGGCTCGGAGAGCACGGTGTGCGCGTTCGTGCCGCTGATGCCGAACGAGCTCACGCCCACGACGCGAGGGCGGGTCGTGCGCGCGAAGGGCACAGCCGCGCTCGCGACGCGGAGACCGTTCGAGGGCGCGATGTACGGGCTCATGGTCTTGAAGTGAATCTGGCCGGGGATCTCCCCCCTCTCGAACGAGGTGATGACCTTCACAAGCGAGGCCACGCCCGCCGCCCCCTCGAGGTGACCGATGTTGGTCTTCACCGAGCCGACCCACGCCGGCTTCTCTCGAGGAGAAGCACCGACGGTGGCGGCGAGGGCTTCGTATTCGATCGGATCGCCCAGCGGCGTTCCCGTGCCGTGAGCTTCGATGTAGTCGACGTCGGCCGGCTCGAGCGAGGCGTCGCGCAGCGCTTCGCGAATGACCGCCTGCTGCGCGAGCCCGTTCGGCGCGGTCAGCCCGTTGCTTCGCCCGTCGTGGTTGATGGCGGTGCCGCGAATGACCGCGAGGACGCGATCGCCCGCCGCCAGCGCGTCGGAGAGCCTCTTGAGCACGAGGACACCAGAGCCCTCGCCACGCACGTAGCCGTCGGCGGCCGCGTCGAAGGTGCTGCACAGGCCGCGCGGCGACATCGCCCCCATCTGCGAGAGGACGATGGTCGGCTCCGGGGCGAGGATGAGGTTCACGCCGGCGGCGAGCGCCACGTCGCACTCGTTGGCTCGCAGGCTGAGGCACGCGAGGTGCGTCGACACGAGCGAGGACGAGCAGGCGGTGTCGACTTGGAGGCAAGGACCGCGAAGATCGAGCGCGTAGGAGATCCTCCCGGCAGCGACGCTGAGCGCCACGCCGGACATGGTGAACGGGTGCAAGCGCGTCGGCCCGGCCTTGAGGCTGTACCACTCGAAGTCGTGCGCAGAGGCTCCGACGAAGACCCCCGCGCGTCCGCCGCGCAAGTCGCTCGGCCGGATCCCCCCGTGCTCGAGCGCCTCCCACGTGACCTCGAGCAACATGCGTTGTTGCGGATCGAGGTACTGCGCCTCCACCTCGCGAATGTCGAAGAAGCCCGCGTCGAACCCCCGGACCTCGTCGAGAAAGCCGCCGGCGCGCGTCGTCATCTTGCCGGGGGCGAGCTTTTCGGCGAAGTACTGGTCGATGTCCCATCGGTCGCTCGGGACCTCGCGGACGCCGCTTCCTCCTTCACGCAGCATGCGCCAGTAGGAATCGGGATCGCCGGGGGCGCCGGGGAACCGGCACGCCATGCCGACCACGGCGATCGGCGCGTGGCGCTCTTGGTTCACCGCGTCGAGCTCGGCTTCGAGCTCCTCGATGAGACCAAGCGCGTCGATGGCGCTCAGCGTCCCTCCTTCGCTACCGCTCATTTCCCCCGCCTTGCGACGTCATCTGGCGGAGCGAGAAGCCGCGACGCCGCGACGGATCTCGGTCTCGACCACGCGCTGGTAGTGGAACGGATCCACCTCGATGGTGTGGCGGCTCGTCTGCACGTAGCGCTTCGCGGCTTTCGCGGCGTCCTGGCGGATCCCTTGCTCCATACCTTCTGGCGACGGGAGCGCCGCGGCGCCCGTCATCACCTTGGCGATCCACACCGCTTGCAACTCGGCGAGAGGCATGACCGCCGCCGAGACCTGGATCAGACCGATGAAATAGAGCCCGGGGAACCTCGGGTGGACGACGTGCCGATAGAGACGCACGACGTTGTCTTTGGGATCGATGATCTCCGAATCGAAGAACGGAAACGAGATGTCGTATCCGGTCGCGTAGATGACGACGTCGATGCGCTCCTTCGTGCCGTCGCGAAACGACACGTGCTCGCCGCGGAGCTCCTCGATGTCCGGCTTGATCTTGATGCGGCCGTGCTGAACGAGGGAGAGGAACTCCTCGCTCGCCGTGGCGTGCCCGTCGAAGAGCTTGTGGTCCGGCTCGGGCAGCCCCCAGTCGCTCATCTTGCCGCGGTAGCGCTCGAGCCGCTTCGCGACGTACCAGCGCATCACGGGGAACGGCAATCGCGTGAGCACGGCGAGCTGGCTGCGCGTCAGGATTTCGTCGATGGGCTTGCCGCCGACGAACTTCGGGATGATGTGCACGCCGCGGCGGGCCGAGAGCCAGGTGTTCGCCGCCACGCGACAAGCCTCACCGGCGATGTCGACCCCCGAGGAGCCCATCCCGACGACGAGGACGTTCTTGTCCTCGAGACCGGCGGGAGAGCGGTAGGCGTGCGAGTGCATTTGCTTGCCGGTGAAGTCGACGACCTTGAAGCTCGGCCACCGCTCCTTCCAGTGGTGCCCGTTCGCGACGAAGACGGCGTCGTAGGTGTGCCGCGTGTCGTCCCCGAGCGTCACGACCCACTCGCCGGCCTCGCGGCGAACGCTCTTCACCTGCGTGTTGAACCGAATGTGCTCTCGCACGCCGAAGTGATCGACGTAGTCGTTCAGGTACTTGAAGACGAGCGAGTGGTGCAGGTACGGGGGCCACTCGCTCGGCATCGGAAAGTCCGAGTACTGCATCAGCCGCTTCGACGTATTGATGTGCAGCGAGCGGTAGGCGGCGGAGACGCCGTTGGGGTTTTCGTAGGCCCAGTTCCCGCCGACGCGGTCGCTCATCTCGAAGCAATCGACGTGGATTCCCGCCTCTTTGAGCGTCTTGGCGGCGGTGATGCCGCAGCACCCGGCCCCGATGACGCACGCCCGCTTGGCGCTCACGAGAGGACCTCGGCGAGGAGCTCGCCGGCCGGCATGCGCGGCGAGCCCGCCCTCTTCTGCTCGGCGCGGACGACCAAATCACGAATGCGTCGATTCACCGAAACGCGCTCCCCTACCCGCTCGCCGAGATGGATGATTTCGCCGTTCAACTGTTCGATCTCCGTTCGCCGCCCGCGCTCGAGGTCTTCCTGCATCGACGACCGAGCCTTCTCGTCGATTTGAATCATCGTGGCGGCCACGCGGAAGAAGAGGACGTTGGGGAGCGTGAGCACGTGAGGGACGATCCCCGGCGCGACCTTCCCCACGCGCGTCGCGCGGATCCCCGCCTTCTTCATGCACGCGAGCCCCTCGCGCATCGCCAGGGCCAGCACACGCCGGTAGTCGCGCACCGAGAGCTCCGCGCGGAGAGGAATGCCGGCGAGCGCGTTGATGGGGTTGTTCAAGTTCAAGAGCAGCTTGCTCCAGAGGACGCTGTCGAAGTGATCGTGCGTCTGGACCTCGAAGCCCGCTTGGGTGAGCGCACGCGCGAGCTCCAGAGACGCCTCGCGCGGGCCCTCGAGGGCGATAGGGCCGCTCGTCCCCAAATGGAAGTGCGCCTTCGCCGGGCTCTGCACGCCGAACGACACCATGCCCGAGAGCACCGTATGACCGGGCAAGGCTTCGCGGAGGATCTGCCCGTTGGAGACGCCGTTCTGGAGGCTCACGACGGTGGCCGGCCGGCGGAGCACGGCGGCCAGCTGCTCTCCGGCGGACCGCGTATCGATCGCCTTCACCGCCACCAAGACGACGTCGCAATCGGCCAGCGCCTCCACCCCCGCCTCGTAGCGCACGCGCTCGGGCGGGAGCGTCACGCGGCCACCGAGGTAGTCGGTGAGCGTGAGACCGAGCTCGTGGATCTCCGCCCCTCGGCGGCCGACGAGGACGACGTCGTCGTTCGCGGCGATGAGCCGCCCTCCGACGAAGCACCCGATCGAGCCGGCGCCGAGGATGCCTATCCTCAAACGCTGACCTCGGACTCGTTGGTCAGCTCCCCCATCGCGACGAGGACCTTCCGCGGGCCCGAGTACGCCTCGCGGGCGTGGGCCACGATCATGTTGTCGTTCACCACGACGTCGCCGCGCTCGAGCACGAAGCTCACCGCCTCGGCCTCGAGCGTTCGGCCAATCGCGTCGAGCACGTCGTCTTCGATGGGCGATCCGTCGCCGTAGTAGACCATGCGCGGCATGTACTCCATGCCGACCTTCTTCACGAGCGACTGGAACGTCGCTTCGTCCAACATCGCGCGCGCGTTCTGCAGCTGGACTTGATTGAACCAGAGGACTTCCCCCGTCTTCGGGTGGCGCGCCACGGCAAGCGCCGTGCGCCGCGTCCCCACGATGCCGTTGTCGCGCCACAGCAGGTCGATGCCGTCTTGCTTGCAGATCTCCTCGACCCTCGAGCGCTCGGTCGTGCGGAAGAACTCCTGCCAGGTGACGTCTTTGAAGCCCTCGATGATCTCGAGGTCGGGGACGAAGTTCTGGACGTACGTGAGCCGGCGCTCACGGAACTTGTCGAGGACCTTGTCGCCGAGCTTCTTCGCGACCGCGCGACAATCGACGAGCGTGGTCTCGCCCCCCTTCTCCGCCTTCTGAAGGCAGCAGAACATCTGCTTCAAGGGCCAGCGCGGCGTGTGCGCGGCCTCGTTGTGGAAGAGCAGCCTCTGCGACGGCGGATACGGGGTCACTCCATAGACGAGCGTGCTCTCCTTCTCCGGCGGGAGATCGCCGTATTCGGAGTAGAGCTCGGGACAGAACGCGCTGGCGAAGCGCTCGAACGCGGGGACCGACGAGATGTCGAATCCGTGGAAGAGGAGCGAGCCGTGCTCGAGGAGCCGCTTCTCCACGTAGTCACGATTCGAAAGAACCCACTCCACGATGTCGACCTGCTGACTGCCGGACGGCTCGAACATGAGGGGCAACGACCGACCGGGGAACGCGAACCGTTCTTTCACGGGACTGGACATCGTTCTCTCCTGCGTGGTGCGGCGTGTCGACGAGCACGAGCTCACCCACGATGATTGGAAATACTATCGAACGGGAAAAGAAAGGCTAGAGCGCGTCCGACGAGCGCTGGGCGGCCTCGGTGCTCGCCTCGCGTGGTGCATCGCTTGCGCGGTCACGTCCGCGAGGGGGCGCGGACGACGAGCTCGCGCGACACCTCTCCGACATCGCGCACTCCGCAGAGGGTCGCGGCGTCCTCTAACTCCTTCCGCAGGAGGTCGAGGACGCGGAACGCCCCATCCTCACCGCCGACGGCGAGACCCCACAGGTAGGGTCGCCCGAGGAGGACCGCGCGAGCGCCGAGCGAGAGCGCCTTGAGGACGTCGGTCCCTCGACGGATGCCGCCGTCCATGAGGACCTCGGCGCGCCCGGCAACACGCTCGACCACCGCGGGGAGCGCGTCGAGGCTGCCGACCGCGCCATCGAGCTGCCGACCACCGTGGTTGGAGACGATGATCGCCTTCGCGCCGTGCTCGATCGCGAGCACGGCATCCTCGGGAGCGAGGATCCCTTTGGCGATGACCGGGACCTTCGCGTTCTCACAGAGCCAGCGAAGGTCGTCCCACGTGGCGCCGGCGAAGAGCACCGAGTCGCCGTGAGCGCGAAAGCCCGATCCGCCGGCGGTCGCGGCCTGCTGCACGTTGAAGTTGGCGAACGTGATGCCGGGGGGCATGGCGAACTGATTCCGCTCGTCGGTCTCGCGCCGCCCGACCACCGGCATGTCGAGGGTGATCACGATCGCCTTGGCGCCCGCGGCCTCGGCGCGCCGAAGCACCGCCAAGGTCATCGCCCGTTCGCGCAAAAAGAGCACTTGGAACCAGAAGGGCGTCCCCACGGCCGCAGTCTCTTCGACCGTGCAGCTCGCCGTCATCGAGCTGACCAAGACGAGCCCCGCGCGACGCGCGGCCCGGGCGGTGGCCACTTCACCCTCGGGGTGCATCAGTTTGTGCGTCCCCGTGGGGGCGAGGAGCACCGGCATCGCCGTCTCCTCACCGAGCACGGTCGTCCGCAAGTTGGGCGACGCTGCCCCTCGAAGCACGCGCGGCAAGAGCCGCCACCCGCCGAACGCCTCGCGGTTCGCGCGCAACGTGGCCTCGTCCCCGGCGGCGCCGGCGACGTGGCCGAACGACGCCGGCGGAAGGATGCGCCGCGCGGCCTCCTCGTACTCGGTCAGATTCACCGGGAGTGTTTCGGTGGGCTTCGTCACTTGGACCCCCTCTCGCGTTCAGGCCGTTCGGCGAATCGCCGAGAGCCCCTCGAGGACATGCTGCACGACGGCGGCCTCGTTGTTGCGAATGAAGTAGTGGTCTCCGGGGAACATGCGGAGCGTGCAACCTACACTCGTGTGCTTGGCCCACGCGGCGACCTCCGGCTCGCGGGCGAGCGGATCCTCCGTTCCGGCGAGCACCGAAATCGGCACGTCCAGCGGGCCGCGGTCCTGGAAGGAGAACGAGGCGTGCGCCGTGAGATCCGCGCGGAGGATGGGGAGGAGCTCTTCGAGGAAGGCCGCGTTGTCGGTGGCGGCCTTCGGCACGCCGAAGCGCGAGAGGAGCGCGACGAGCTCGGCGTCGGTGAGCGTCCCGGGGAACGACACCTCGGGGGTGACGTGGGGCGCCGGCTCGGCGGAGAGAAAGAGGCGCTCCGGCCGCGGGCCTCTTCGATCCTTCAGGCGGCGCGCCAGCTCGAAGCTGACGAGCGCCCCCATGCTGTGCCCGAAGAAGGCGAACGGCACGTCCAGCATCGGAGTGAGGTCACGCTCGATGACGTCGAGGAGCGCGTCGAAGCCGTGCACCAGAGGAGCGTCGGCGCGCCCCTCTCTCCCCGGCGGCTGAACGAGGCACAGCTCGACGTCTTCGGGCACGTGCCTTTGCCAGGTACGAAAGACGCTGGCCCCGCCGCCGGCATAGGGGAAGCAGAAGAGGCGCAGGCGCGTGGGCGCGCTCCCCTTCCGCGGACGCACCACCGCTGCGCCGTTCGCACCGGCCGGCTTGGGCGGCTCGGCCGGCGTGGGCGCCGCGGCCGGAGCGCGCTCGGAGAAGAAACCGTCGGCCTCCATCTCCGCCAAGCTCTCTTGGATCACGTGGACCAGCCGAGCGAGATCCTCGTCGGTGTGCGCGGTGGAGAGGAAGAAGTTCCTCCACTCGCCGATGTAGATGCCGCGCGAGTTGAGGTGTTGGAAGAGCACCTCGAACTTACGGTTCATCTGGAAGCGGAACATCGACGCGAAGTGGACGAGCTTGATCGGATAGCCCTTCGCCGCGAAGAACGTATTGAGCTCGAGGACGACCTTGTCCGTTCGCGCGTTCAGATTTCGTTGGAGGTCGGGGCCCTCCTTCTGCAGATGGGAAAGTGAGGCGCGCGCCGCCGCCATCGTCAGCGGGTTCTTGTTGAACGTTCCGGCGAACCACACCGACTCTCGCGTGGGCGCCGAGTCGTCTCCGTAGCGCCAGGTGCCGCCGTCGATGCGATCGATGAAGGCCGCGTCGCCGCCGATCACGCCGATGGGGAGGCCGCCGCCGGCGATTTTTCCGTAGGTGACGATGTCCGCGCGCACACCGAAGTGGCTCTGCGCGCCGCCTTGCGCGATGCGGAAGCCGACGAGGACTTCGTCGAAGATGAGCGCCGTGCCTTGCTCCTTCGTGAGCTTGCGGAGCTCGTGCAGGAACTCGCGCGGCTGAAAGTCCGGGCGGCGCGCTTGGACCGGCTCGACCAGGACGGCGGCGAGGTCTTGGGCGTTGTCGCGGATGATCTCGAGCGAGCGCGGATGGCCGTACTCGAGGACGATGACGCCGTCGTCGGTGAACGGCGGTGTCCCGAGCGTCATGGGGATGGACGCGAGCACGCCGTCGAAGGAGCCGTGGTACGAGCCGGTGAAGAGGGCGATCTTGGATCTCCCCGTCGTAGCGCGCGCGAGACGGAGCGCCGCCATCACGGCCTCGGTGCCGGTGTTGCAGAAGGCGACCCGCTCGACGCCGGTGAGGGCGTGGACGAGCTCGGCGACCTCCGCGGCCTTCTCGGCCTGCGGGCCGATCTGGACGCCGGTTTCGATCTGCGCGCGCAGCGCGTCCATGACGAACGGCGGTGAGTGCCCGAAGAGGTGCACCCCGAACCCCATGACGAAGTCGACGTACTCGTTTCCGTCGACGTCCCACATCTTCGAGCCGGCGGAGCGCGCGCCGACGATGGGGTACGCGGCCTCTTTCGTCTCCAGCCAGAGGCCGCGGAGGGAGGCGGGGAGCGACGGGCGGTAACCGGCGGCGGCGCGGACGTCGGCGAGACGCGCGTGGGAGGCCGATTTCTTCGCCTTCGATCGCGGGGTCTTCGCGAGATAGCGCTCCATGAGCGCCGTCATGTGACGTGCCTCCGCGGGTGACCGCGACGGCGCCTCCGGCGGAGTCATCTTGGGCGACTCCGCGGCGCCTGCCGGGAGCGCTCGCCGCGCCTCGTTCGAGGCTTCGGCTTGGCTCTCGCGCGACGCACGCGCCTCGGGCTTCGGTGCCTTCTCGAAGATGTACGTCGCGATGGCGTCGAGCGTCGGCAGAGGGCCGAAGACGTCTTGCACGCGCACGCGCACGCGGAATTCCTGCTGGATGCGCTGGGCGCCGTCGAGCACGGCGATCGAGTCGGCGCCCATGTCGATGAGCGGCACGTCGGCGGCGACCTCTTCGACAGGGACCCCCAAGAGCGGCGCGAGCAGCTCCTTCAAGCGCGTGAGGATCTCCGGGCGCGTCCGCGCGCGCTCGGTCTTCTCCCCGCTCGGGCCGGCCGCGTGCTCTTTCGCTTCGGCGGCAGAGAGGGCGGACGCCGACGTGCTCGACGGCCACCCCTTTTCGTCCAGCAGCCAGTGGCGCGCTCCGAGGAACGGATGCGCGGGGAGCGACACGGCGGTGGCCGCGCCGAGCAGCGCGTCCCACCGCAGGGGAACGCCCGCCACGTGGAGGCTCGCGGCCGCGCTAGCCAGCGCGTCGAGGTCTCCCTTCTTTCGATGCAGCGAATGCGCGACGACGAAGGGAGCTCCCGCCTCCTCCAGGAGATCGCTGACCTCCGCCGAGAGTGCCGGGTGGGAGCCGATCTCGACGAAGGTGCGAAAGCCTTGGCCGGACAAGGCGGTGATCGCCTGACGGAACTGCACCGGCGATTTCACCTGCTCGGCCCAGTAGTCGGCGCCGAAGCGCGTGCCGGGCTCGATCTTCCCGGTCATGGTCGAGGCAAACGGGATCGTGGTGTCGCCGGCGCCGAGCCCTTGGAGCTCGGCTTTGAGCCGCGGCACGCAGGGCTCCATCTGATGGCTGTGGAACGCGTGGCGACCGAAGAGGACGTGGGTGCGGACGCCGCGAGCCTCGAGCTCTCGGCAGCACTCGGTGAGCACGCTCTCCTCACCCGAGAGCACGGTGTTCGTGCGGCCGTTCTCGGCGGCGATCGAGAGGCGGTAGCCTCGCTCGCGGAGGAGCGCGGCCACCTCGTCGGCGCCGAGGCGCACGGCCGCCATCTTCCCCTGGCCTTGGGTCGTCGCGAGGATTCTCCCGCGATGAAACGCGAGGCGAACGAGATCGTCGAAGCCGAGCGCGCCGGCGACGTAGGCGGCGGCGAGCTCTCCGACGCTGTGACCCACCACGGCGGCGGGCACGACTCCCCAACTCTTCCAGACCTCGGTGAGCCCCACTTGAATCGCGCACAGGCAGGCCTGCGCGACTGCGGTGTCCTCCATGCGGGACTTCGCTTCGTCGGCGGCGAGCTCGTCGACGATGCTGAATCCACCGAGAGCGGTGAAGCGGGCCGAGAACGACTCGATGCAGGTGCGGAACGTCTCGTTCTTCTCGAAGAGTTCGCGCGCCATCCGCGCCGACTGCGTCCCCTGCCCGCTGAAGACGAAGACCGGGCGCGCGTCGTCGACCTGGCGCGACGCCGTGACCACGCGCTCCGTCGGTCGGTTCTCGAGGAACGCGCGAAGCCCCTGCACGAGCTCGTCGCGGTTCGCTCCGGACACCACGAGTCGCTCGGCGAACTGCGTGCGGCGCGTCGCCGCCGAGGCGCAGATCGAGCGCAGATCGGCGGGCGCGCTGGTCTCGAGGAACGCCACGTACGATTCGACGAAGGGGCGCATCGCCTTGGCCGACTTGGTCGACAGGGGCAAGAGGTAGCGGAGCGGCTCGGGGACCGGATCCTCCGTCGGCGGCGGCGCCTCTCCCACGATCACGTGAGCGTTGGTGCCACCCATGCCGAACGAGCTCACGCCGGCGAGGCGCTCCCCCACGGGGGCCCACGGCGCGAGCGTCGTCTGCACGCGGAAGGGAATGTCGTCGAACGGGATGCGGAGGTTCGGCTCGCGGAAGTTGAGGCTCGGCGGGATCTGGGCCTTCTGCACGCAGAGCGCCGTCTTGATGAGGGCGGCGACGCCAGCGGCGGCCTCGAGGTGCCCGAAATTCGTCTTCACCGTGCCGATGGCGCACGCGCCGCGGTCGGGGGCGGCGAAGGCGCTGGCGAGCGCGGCGAGCTCGATGGGATCGCCGAGCGGTGTCCCCGTCCCGTGCGCCTCGACGTACGAGATTTGCGTCGAGTGGACCTTCGCGTTCCGCAGCGCCTCGCGAATGAGCTGCTCTTGCGCCTCGACGTTGGGAACCGTCAGGCCGCTCGTGTGCCCGCCGTGATTCACCGCGGAGCCACGAAGGACGGCGTAGACCCTGTCTCCCGCGGCGACGGCGTCGGACAAGCGCTTCAACACGACGAGGCCGCACCCTTCGCCGCGCGCGTAGCCGTCGGCGGCGGCGTCGAAGGTGTGGCAACGCCCGGTCGGCGAGAGGGCACCCAGGCTGCTCATTCCGACGGTGGAGTGCGGAGCGCTCAGCGCGTTGACGCCGCCGGCGAGCGCGAGATCGGTCTCGCCGGAGCGGAGGCTCGCGCACGCCAAGTGGACGGCGACGAGCGAGCCGGAGCACGCGGCGTCGAGGAGGAAGCTCGGACCTCGGAGGTCGTACCAATACGAGAGGCGGTTCGGCAGGAAGGTCCCGCCGATGCCGAGCGCGGTGTAGGGCTCGATCCGAGTGACGTCGCGGAGCGCGATGGCGTCGTAGTCGTGGATCATGACCGCCGTGTAAACGCCGGTTCGACTGCGAGCGAGACGGCCGAGCGGGATCCCCGCGTCCTCGAACGCTTCGTACGACACCTCGAGGACGAGCCGCTGCTGCGGGTCCATCGCGGCGGCCTCGCGCGCCGAGATGCCGAAGAACTCCGCGTCGAACCGATCGAGGTGATCGAGGAAGCCCGCCCAGCGGGTCACCATCTTGCCGGGGGCGCCGACCTCGCGATCGTAAAACGCTTCGCTATCCCATCGATCGCGCGGGACCTCGGTGATGGCGTCGACACCGTTGGCCAGCAATTGCCAATAACGCTCGGGCCCGTTCGCATTCCCAGGGAATCGACAGCCAATTCCGACGATTGCGATTGGCTCCGCCATCCCGCGCTCGAGCGAATCGAGCCGCCTGCGCATTTGACGAAACGCCTCGATGGCGCCGTCGCGCGACAGCCCGCGCGTGGACTCGGGACCAGACTTCATGAAACCTCCGGTCCCGGCATCACGGCCAAGACGAGCCTCGCAAAAATGTTACCACGACCGCTCGAAATCACGCAACGCGGCAGGGGCAGTCCGCGCCTTCCCGGCGGAACCTGGACGAAAACTCGGGACTGAATGCCCCATACGTCCCCGGAGTGCTGAGCTCCTTGGCCTGAAAACAACGACTTAGGCTCGTCGCCTTCTGGGCCTCACCTACCGTCCGAACGGAAGGCAACGGAAGCCCGAAATCCTCCCGCCCGCGTGGTCGGACTACGTCGGGCGGCGGGGTTTGGATCGGATTTCCGCGCGCTCAGGAGAGCTCGTGAGAGGCCTTCTTGGGAGGCGAGGCAGCCGGCGCGAGGACCTCCGGTCGGTCCTCGACGAGCTTCCATTTCTTCTCACCGGGAATCAGCTTTCCCGGATTGCAGATCCCCTGCGGGTCGAGCGCGTCCTTGATCCCGCGGAGCGCCTCGACTCCCGGCTTCGAGACCTCTCGCTCCATGAACTCGATGAGCTCGTAGCCAATCCCGTGATGGTGACTGAGCGAGCCTCCGTGCTTTTGGAACTGCTCGATCATGTCCTTCTTGTAGCGGTAGTACTGCTCGAGGACCCCGTTGGGATCGCGCTTGTACCCGAAGGTGAAGTAGAGGCAGGCGCCCGTCTTGTACGTGTGCGAGATGTGGCAGCCGATGTACACGCCGCCGTGCCCCTCGCGCTCTCCGCGATCGAGCACGACCTTGCGCGTCGCCGCGTGCACCGGCATGACCGCCGACCACGGGGCTCCCGTCTCGAGGGTGTCGGCGGTGATCCCGCGCGGGAAGAGAAAATCGCGAAGGTAGGGGAAGTCGTACTTGCTGCTCGTGAACGACTTTCCGACGCCGGCGCCGAGCGGGAAGCCGTGGCACTTCTTGAGGATCGCGAAGATGGCTTCGCGTGTCGTGTCGACGTGCTGGCGGCTCCCCTCGAACCCCACGATCATCATCGCCGGCCGTGAGTAACCGCGCAGGCCGAGGAACTGCAGGAACTTCGACTGCACGAAGGCCTTGAGGCCGGTCTTCGCCTTCAGCTTGGAGGCGAGCTCGGTCTCGGCTTCATCCATCAGTCTTAGGCACGAGGCGACGAAGTTGCTCTCGACGCACTCTTGAAGTGCCTGAACGCCCTCCTCGAAGCTGCGAAAGAGGAACCCGTAGTACTCCTTCACCTCGGGCGCCCGATGCACGCGCATCGTCGCCTCGGTGATGATGCCGAAGGTCCCCTCCGAGCCGCAGAGCATCCGATTCAGATCGGGGCCGATGGACGAAGGCGGACACGCGCGCGTCGTCAGGGTGCCTCGGGGAGTCACCACCTTCAACGCGACGACCATGTCTTCGATGCGGCCGTAGGCGTCGGACTGCATGCCGGTGGAGCGCGTCGAGATCCATCCACCCAAGGTCGAGAAGAGGAACGAGTCGGGGTTGTGCCCGAGCTCCCAGCCTTCTCGCCCGAGGTCGCCCTCGAGCTTCGGGCCGAGGGCACCGGTCTCGATGACGGCCGTGTGAGAGACGGGATCGATGGAGAGGACGCGGTTCATACGCGCCATGTCGACGGTGACGACCGACTTCGTGCAGGAAGGATCGGGATCGACGCCCCCCGAGCAGTTGGTTCCACCACCGTAGGGGATGATGCACACGTCGTGGCGCACGGCCGCCTTCATGATGGCTTCGACGTCGTCGTGCTTCTCGGGGAAAATGACGACGTCCGGCGCGCGACGAATGATCCCCTTTTGGATCATGATCGTGTCGGGGGTGCTCGAGCCGTAGCAATGATGCAGGCGAGCGTCTTCGTCGGTCGCGATCTGATCGGCGCGCAGGGCGGCGCCCACTTCCTTCATGAACGCTTCGTTGAGCGTCACCGCGTTCATTCGAATCTGCGAGCGCTCGATGATCTTCTCGAGCGGCTGGTCCTCGGGGATGCGGAGGACGGCGCGCATCCAAGGCCAAGCGACGCCGTTGTCCTTGTATTCCTTGTCGGGATCGCCCCAGCCCCACCACTTCATCATGTGTCAGACCCTCGTCCTCGTCGCACGCGCGCGACGACGCAATTGTAGCCGCTTTCCCGCGTCGACGATCTCGAGAGATCTCCGCGCGCGAAGCGAGCGCAGCGCTCTTTGCTCACGCCTCATGTCGCCGGTCGTCCGGGCGCGGCGGGCTCCCGGCTCGCGAAGTATTCGTCCTCCATGCGCTTGATGGGCGCGCTGATCTGCTGCACCAGATCGGCGTAGGCCTCGCGACCGGCTTCGCGCGTGTAGGGGACCACGAGCTCGGTGGCGATGTGGAAGGTCGAGCCGCGCTTCGGGTAGTTGGAGTACGTCTCCTGCTGGTTGCCGCGGATGTACACGCAGAGGACGCGGCAGTAGCGCATCGTCGCCAGCATCTTGCCGGTGCCGTAGCGCACGCTCGAAGGCTCGAAGCGGCCGGTGCGGCTCCTTCGCCCCTCGGGGAAGATGGTGACGACCTCCCCCTTCTCCAGCGCGTAGCGGCAGAAGTTGAGGACCTCGTTCTGATTGAGGCGCTCGTCGGGACCGCGGCGGATGAATACGCACTTCGCGCACGCGGCGACGATTCGATATCGAATCTTCTTTCGGAAGACGTCGCTCGCCGGGAGATTCCACGAGAAGAACGAGTAATGAAAAAAATACCACCACAGGGGAGCGAGCGCCCAAATGATGAGCGCCGAATCGATGAAGGTCAGGTGATTCGAGCAGATGAGGAGCGGCCCTTTGGTGGCCGTGACCTCGCGAAATTCACGGCGAAGGGCCTCCAGATTTTCGATTCGATATCCGCACACGACACGGAGCAGGAAGATGAGAAATCCGCAGAACGGCAGGAGCGCCAGATGACCGACGACTCGCTGGAATTCGAACTTCGCATACCCGCGGCGCCACTCTTGTTCTCCTCCTTCACCTATCCCCCGCTTGGGGAATAGGGAGAACTTCGTGATGCGCATCGTCCTCAAGTCTATGAGGTGGAGGAGGCATCGGGTCAAACTTTGAGGGGCGAGTGTCCGCGCGTGACAGGCGAACGGCTCGCCCCTTTCCCTGCTTCACCCCTGTTCTCTCCCCGGCTACGCGGGGGGGAACGCAATCCTCGCGCGTGATCGCGTGACTCAGTGCCCCTCTTTGAGCGCGCCGATGAGCCCGAGCAGGGTCTTCTTCGCGTCGCCGAGGACCATCATCGTGTTGGGCAGGAAGAAGAGCTCGTTCTCCACGCCGGAGAAGCCGGCGTTCATGCTGCGCTTCAAGACGATGATCGAGCGCGACTGCTCGACGTTGAAGACGGGCATGCCGTAGATCGGGCTCTTCGGATCCTTCTTCGCCGCCGGGTTCACGACGTCGTTGGCGCCCACGACGAGCACCGCGTCGGTGCGCGAAAAATCGTCGTTGATGTTGTCGAGGTCGTAGAGCTCGTCGTACGGCACGTTGGCCTCGGCGAGGAGCACGTTCATGTGGCCAGGCATGCGGCCGGCCACGGGGTGAATCGCGTATTTCACGTCGACGCCGCGCTTCTGGAGCGAAGCGGCGAGATCACGCACCGCGTGCTGCGCTTGCGAGACGGCCATGCCGTAGCCGGGCACGACGATGACGGTCTGCGCGGCCATGAGCACACCAGCGGCGTCGTCGACCGTCGCTTCGTTGTACGAAGGACCGCCGCCTCCTTTGCCCGCGGGCGCCGTGCCGGGGTCGATGGCGGTGCCGAACGCGCCGAAGAGCACGTTGGTGAAGGAGCGGTTCATCGCCTTGCTCATCAAGAGCGAGAGCAAGAGACCGGACGAGCCGTCGAGCGCGCCGGAGATGATGAGGATGTTGCTCCCGATGGCGAAGCCCGTGGCCGAGGCGGCGAGGCCGGCGTACGAGTTCAAGAGCGAGATGACGACCGGCATGTCGGCGCCACCGATGGGGAGCACGGCGAGGATGCCGAGACAGAAGCCGGTGCCGCACATGCCGTAGAAGAGGATGTCCTGGCCGGGGCTGTAGATCTGGTAGACGAGCATCCCCAGCGCGCCGAAGAAGGCGCCGATGTTCATCACGTTCTGACCGGGCCAGGTGATGGGCGCGCCGGAGATGAAGCCCTGGAGCTTCCCGAACGCCATGATGCTGCCGGTGAAGGTGAGAAAGCCGAGGAAAACCTCGAAGCCGAGGGCGCCCATGGTGAGGCGCGACATCGTCTCCATGTGGCCCTGGTGGACGCTGTATTCGGACACACCGACGAGCGCCGTGGCGAGGCCGCCGAAGGCGTGCGAGAGCGCGATTCGCTCCGGCATCTTGGTCATCGGGATGCGGAGCGAGATCGCCGTGCCGATCACCGAGCCGAGGCAGAGCCCGGCGATGATCCACGTGTAGCTGATGATCTCCTTGTGCAGGAGCGTCGCCACCACGGCGATGAGCATGCCGAGCTCGCCGAGGAGGATGCCTCGGCGCGCCGACTCGGGCGAGGAGAGCCCCCGGAGGCAGAGGATGAAGAGGACCGACGCGACGAGGTACGAGAGCGAGAGGAGCGGCGTCATGACGAGGCCTTCCCCTTCCCCGCCGGCTCGCGCTTCTTGAACATGCGGAGCATGCGGTCGGTGATCATGAAGCCGCCGACGACGTTGATGGTCGCGGCGGTCACGGCGATGAAGCCGAGGATGGTGCTCACCTTCCCGTGATCCGAGCCGGCGGCGACGAGCGAGCCGACCAGCGAGATACCGCTGATCGCGTTCGTGCCCGACATGAGCGGCGTGTGAAGGAGCGCGGGGACGCGCGAGATGACTTGGTAGCCGACGAAGGTCGCCAGCACGAAGATGTAGAGACCGAAGATGAGCTCGGCAGAAATCACGTGGCCTCCTTGGCGCTCGCCGCCTTGGGTGCTTCGTCCTTCGTCTTCACCGCGAGCGCGGGGAGCCCGAGCGCCTCGCGCGTCTTCGCGTGGCAGACCTCCCCCTCGTGCGTGATGACCGAGCCCTGGGTGATCTCCTCGGCGAGATCGATCTTGAGCGCGCCTTCCTTCGAGAGGTGAAGGAGCAGCTTCTCCATGTTGCGCGAGTACATCTGGCTCGCGTGGACCGGCACGCGCGCGGGGAGGTTCAGCTCGCCCATCACGGTGACGCCGTGCTTCACCACGGTCTTGCCCGATTCGGTAGAGGCGCAGTTGCCCGACTGCTCGGCGGCGAGATCCACGATGACGCTCCCCGGCTTCATCGACTTCACCATCTCTTCGGTCACGAGCACCGGCGCTTTTCGCCCGGGGATGAGCGCGGTGCAGATGACGACGTCGGCGGTCTTCACGTGCTTGGCGATGGCCTCGGCCTGGCGCTGTTTGTCGGCCTCGGTGACCTCTTTGGCGTAGCCGCCGGCACCGGCGGCGTCTTCCGTCCCCTCGACGACGACGAACTTCGCGCCGAGGCTCTCGACCTGTTCCTTGACGACCTTGCGCACGTCGAAGGCCTCGACCACCGCGCCGAGTCGACGCGCGGTGCCGATGGCGGAGAGCCCGGCGACGCCCGCGCCGAGGATGAGACAGCGCGCGGGAGCGATCGTCCCCGCCGCGGTCATGAGCATGGGGAAGAAGCGGGGGAGCGCGTGGGCCGCCATCAGCACGGCGTAGTAGCCGGCGATGGTCCCTTGCGAGCTCAGGACGTCCATCATCTGCGCGAGCGTGGTGCGCGGGATCATGTCGACGGCGATGGCCGTGATCCTTCGCGCGGCGAGCGCCTTCACGAGATCCGGATTCACGAGCGGCTGGAGCGGCGCGACGAGCGCCGAGCCCTCTTTCAGCTTGGCCACGTCGGCCACCGTGGGAATGCGGAGGCGGAGCACGAGATCGCCGGCGGCGAAGAGCGCCCCTTCGGACGCCTCGATGCTCGCGCCGGCGGCGCGGTACTCGTCGTCGCTCATGTGCGAGAGCCCGCCGGCCCCCGCTTCGAGCACGACTTCGATCTTCTTCGCGAGGAGGCGCTTGATCGACTCGGGGACGAGAGCGACGCGCGCCTCCCCGGGAGCCGACTCTTTCGGAACGGCAATCTTCACGTGGTCTCCGCTTCGTGGGTGCGCTTCGTGGGGTCCGCTCGAGCTCCGACGCGGTGCGTCGTAGGGCGCGCTCAGCTTGCACGATTTCGGGTTTCTCGCGCAAGCTGGAGTGTCCAGCGATGCCGTCCTCTCGACCGCCCCTTGGCCAGCTGCTCGTGAACGCAGGGCTCGTCGACGAGGCCGCTCTGAAGGAGGCCCTGGCCGCGCAACGCACCGATCGGCGGCGCCTCGGGGAGATCCTCGTCGACCGCGGTGTGGTCAGCGCCCAGCGCCTGGCGCAGCTCCTTTCGTTCCAGCTCGCGTGCCCGTGGGTCTCGCTCACCAACGTGGTCATCACGCCGAACCTGCTCGCCCTCGTGCCGCGCGAATTGGCTGTAAAGTACATGGTCGTCCCCGTGCACCTTCGGGCCACGGCCTCGGGGCCGGTGCTCTACGTGGCGACCGCCGATCCCACCGACGAGAAGGCCTTCGCCGAGCTCGCCGCCGTCGCCGAGATGCGCGTCCGACCGATGGTGGCGGCGACGAACGACATCCGCGCGGCCATCGCCGCGGCGTACGTCATCTCGGGTCGCCCCACCGCCCCTCCGCCCGAGGCGTACCCGGCCAAGATCGCCGAGCACGCCGCCGAGGACGTCGCTCCGCCGCGCGAAAAGCCGCCGCTCCCGGTCGTGCCTTCGCCGCGCGTCGCGACCGAAGAGACGCTCGACGCCGACGTCGTCTCCTCGTCCCCGGCGATGCCACCGCCGAGCGCGGTGCCGCCGGTCATCCTGGTGGTGAGCGCCCCGCCGGCGTTCGTGAACGAGTGCCGCAAGGCGGCGCACGGGATCGGCGGCCACGTCGAAGAGGCGGACCTCGTCAGCGTGTCCGGCCTCGCGGCGGCGTACTTGCCGCTGGCCATCGTGATGACGGAAGACATCTACGGCTTCGATCGCCACGGGTTGAACGGGCTCGCGCTCGATTGCGACGCGCTGCTGGTCGCGTGGGCCGAGGACCTCGAGGCCCGCCAGCTCACGCCCCTCCTCGAGAACGCGCTCATGAGGCGCGCGAGCGCTCGCTGACGCGTGGTGCGCATCCTCTCGAGCGACATCGGGCGCGGGCATCCGTACTACCTGGACGGTGTGCGCGAGGCGCTGGCCGAGCTCGGCGAAGAGCGCGTGGTCGAGGCCGACGCGACGGTGTTCGAGATCGCGCGCGGCGTCTCCTGGCTCGCGTGGCGCGCGGCGCGACGGGCATACGTCGTCGCCGGTCGCGGGGGACCGGTGACGCGTGTGTACGGTGCGCTCCGTCGCCCGAGCCCTGGAGGGAGTCGCGGCGCGCTCGTCCCGCGCGTGCTCGGAGGCGCGGCGCTGTCGAGGTGGGCGGCCGAGGCGCGCATCGTGCTCGTCGATCATCCGATCCTCGTGGCGGCGCTCGATCGTCATCCGGCGCGCTGGTACCAACACGGTGAGCTCGTCGCGCCAAGGGCGGCCATCGTCCCGGGAGCAGCGCGCGTGTTCGTCCCCACGACCGAGGTCGCCGACGCGTTCGTGCGCGGCGGCGTGCCGAGCCGCGTGGTGGAGGTGACGGGGCTCTCTGTCGATCCGCCGTTCGCCAAGTCGCGCGCCGAGCACACGGCCGCGCGGCGCGCGCGTCTCGCGGGGCACGAGCCTTTGACCTTCGCGCTCTTCTCGAGCGGTGCCGAGCCCGAGCCCCACGTGGCGACGCTCGTCGCCGCTGCGAAGTCGCTCGGCGCGGCCGGGCACGCGTCGATCGTCTTCGCTCGAAGGCGCGGTGCGCTCGAGCGCGCCGTCACCCGCGCGGCGATTTTCGGGCCTCACGCCCCCGAGCTCGTGAGCTTCAGCACGCGGCGCGATCTGGATCGCGCCACGCGCGCGCGCTTCGCGCGCTTCGACGCGTACATCGGGCCGCCGCACGAGCGCTCGTCGTGGGCGCTCGGCCTCGCGGTCCCCGCGCTCCTCGTGGGGCCGGACATCGGCCCCTTCGCGCCGGAGAACCGCGCGCTTCTTCTCCGCGCCGGCGTCGGCCGTGCGCTCTCGCTGGAAGAAGCCGCGCGGCTGGGGAGCGATCTCGCGGGCTTTGGCCTACGCGCACGCCTCCTGGAGATGTGCGCGCGTTCGCTCGAGGCTCCCCTCGACGGCTTTCGTCACGTGGCCCGCGCCGTGGTGGCGGCGGCGGGTCGCGTCACTTCTTGAGCTCGATGTCCACGCGACGATCGAGGCGATAGCTCTCCTCGTCGGTCCCCTTGGCGTCGAGCTCGCCACGCGAAGTGGGCGAGACCTGCGCGTCGCCGACGCCCAGGCCGACCAGGAATTTTTTCACCTGGCCGGAGCGGTGCGCGCCGAGCGCCAGGTTGTACTCCGACTCGCCGCGCGGATCGGCGCGACCGATGACGAGCACCGCGCGCCCCTTGAGCGGGCCTTCGGTGAGGCACTTGGCGACCTTGCTGAGGATCTCGCGATCTTCGGGGCCGATGTCGGCGTTGTCGAAGTCGAACTTCGGCGCTTCCTTCGGCTCGGGGAGACCGCACGCGTTGCGGATCTCGTCGGAGACGTTGACCGGGCGCTTGGCGTGCTCGACGTGCGGCGGGGGCGCGCTCGTGGTCGTGATCTCGGCGGACTTCGGCGGGGGCTTGTCACCACCGCACGCGACCAGGGTGGTGGCGAGGAGGAGCGCTCCGAGGGGCGCGACGAGGGTGAGCGGGCTTCGTTTCATGGGTTTCCTCTTCATGACGGTTCGGATGCAGAGTCGAGCTCTCTTACGAGGCGCTCGAGAAAAGAGCGGACGGCTTTGGCGTCCGCTTCGGACGTGCGTTCGAGGACCGCTTCTACGGCGCTCTCCACCGTGCCGGCGGAGGGGCCGTCGACCTTACGCCCCTGGACGGTAAGGCCGAGGAGCGTACGCCGCTTGTCTTTGCGGTCGGCGCGGCGCTCGAGGAGTCCGCGCGCCTCGAGGCGTCGCACGGCGGCGGACACGGTGCCGGCGTCGACGTGGAGGAGCCGCGCGAGGTGGCCGGCGGGGATGAGCGGATAGCGGCCGACGATGCGGACGAGCACGCGCTGCTGCGAGGTGATGCCGAGCCGCGCTTGCATGCGCTTCGACGAGAGCTCGAGCGCGTGGTTCAGCGCCCAGAGCTCGCGCAAGAAGCCGAGCACCGGCCCGAGCGGATACGCCTCGTGGGTCGCCGCGCTCTTTTGCGTCGCCTCGCCTCGCTGCTGCATGCCGCGGACCCTAGCACCTGTTACTTGGATATCCAACCACGCCCGCCGGGGGCGTCTGACGCGCGGCGGAGACGCGGTACACTCCTTGGGTGGAGCTCTTCGCCGACGTGCTCGTGATGTCGCCGCTCCTCTTCGGGGTGTGGTTCGCGTGCTGGCCCCGGAGCGTGCCGTGGTGGCTCGTGCGCTTGCCGATTCGCGCGCTCGCGTTCGTCCTTCGTGTGGAGCTCGCGATCGATCGAACGTTCGACGCCGATCCGAACGCTTCGCTCTCCACGACCCCGCTCGCCGACGTCGACGACAGCCCCGACCGCCTGGGGGACCGCTGGTGGATCCGGGTGATGGGCATCGCGCTCATCTTCTTCGGCTTCCTGGTGATTTTCGCGGTGCGCGGGCTCGGCAACACGCTCCTCGGCTGAGGGATCTAAGCTCCAGGCGCGATTTCCGTTACGTTGAGGCTCCACACGCAAAGGTCACGAGCATGCCCGCCGACACCATCCCCAAACGCCTCTTCGACCGCGCCAAGACTCACGGCGCCGACGTTGCCTACTTCGCCAAAGCGCACGGCACCTGGGTGCCCACGACCTACCGCGAATACGCGGACCTCGTGAAGCGCGCCGGGAAAGCCCTGATGGCGCTCGGCTGCGAGCCGGGCTCTACCGTCTCCATCCTCGGGTTCAACCGCCCCGAGTGGCTCGTGATGGACGTCGCGACGATGTGCATCGGTGGCGCGGCCGCGGGCATCTACACGACGTGCTCGCCCTCCGAGGTTCGCTACATCGTCGACCACGCCGAATCGAAGGTCGTCCTCGTGGAGAACCGCGCGCAGTGGGAGAAGGTCGACAAGGAGCGCGCGAACATGCCGCGCCTCTCGTTCGTCGTCACCATGAAGGGGACGGAGATCGACGACGCCACGACGCTCTCGTGGGACGCGTTCCTCGCCAAGGGGGACAGCGTCACCGACGAGGCCTTCTTCGCCCGGGTGCACGCGCTCGAGCCGAAGGGGCTCGCGACGCTCATCTACACCTCGGGGACGACCGGGCCGCCCAAGGGGGTGATGCTCTCCCACGAGAACCTGAGCTGGACCGCCGACACCGCCGTCAAGATGACCGGCGTCACGCGCGGCGCGCGCAACCTCTCGTACCTTCCCCTCTCCCACATCGCCGAGCAGATGTTCACGATCCACGGCGCGATCACCGCCGGCGGCGTCGTCTACTTCGCCGAGTCGATCGACAAGGTGCCGGACAACCTGAAGGAGGTGCACCCCACGCTCTTCTTCGCCGTGCCCCGCATCTGGGAAAAGTTCCACGCTGGCATCTCCGGCAAGCTCGCCGCTGCCACGGGGGCGAAGAAGCACATCGCCGCGTGGGCGCGATCGGTCGGTCGCCGCGTGAGCGCGCGCAAGATGAAGGGCGATCCGCTCCCGCCGCTCTTGGCGCTCGAGTATCGGCTCGCCGATCGCCTCGTCTTCCGCAAGTTGAAGCAGGCCATCGGACTCGACGCTGCGCAGATTTGCGTGAGCGGCGCGGCGCCGGTCGCCAAGGAGATCCTCGAGTTCTTCGCCGAGCTCGACATCATCGTGAACGAGGTCTACGGCCAGTCGGAGGACACCGGGCCGACGACGTTCAACCTTCCGGGGCGCGTGCGGCTCGGCACGGTGGGCGGGCGGATCCCCGGCATCGAGGTGAAGATCGCCGAAGACGGCGAGATCCTCATCCAAGGACCCAACGTCTTCCTCGGCTACTACAAGGAGCCCGAGGCGACGGCGGAGGCGCTCCAGAAGGGGTGGCTCCACTCCGGGGATCTGGGCGCCTTCGACAAGGACGGCTTCCTCTCCATCACCGGGCGGAAGAAAGAGATCATCATCACCGCCGGCGGCAAGAACATCGCACCCAAGAACATCGAGGCGGCGCTCAAGAACCACCCGCTCGTCAACGAGGCGGTGGTCATCGGCGATCGTCGCAAGTACCTCACCGCCATCGTGGCCCTCGACATGGAAGCCACGGCGAAGTTCCGCAGCGACCGCGGGCTCGAGGGCAAGGGCGCGCCGCACGACTGTCCGGCGGTGCGCGAAGAGGTGCAGCGCGCGCTCGACGGCGTGAACGCCGAGCTCGCGCGGGTGGAGCAGGTGAAGAAGTTCCGTATCCTGCATCGCCCCTTCAGCATCGAGACCGGTGAGCTCACGCCCACGCTCAAAGTGAAGCGAAAGATCGTGGCGCAGAACTTCGCCGCCGAGATCGAGGCGATGTACGAGGGCGACGGCGGCGCGTGACGGAGAGCGCCGCTCCGTAGACTCGCGAGCTCACGGCGCTGCGCTTCGCAGGCCCGTCCGCCTCAATTCATCACGACGAAGCGGAACCCGAAGATGATCTTCCCGCGCCCCTCGGGGCCAGCGGCGTTGATCGTCTGCGAGCTCAAGACGCCGACCAGGCATTCGTTGAATCGGGTCTCGGCGAACTCGGAGTAGTTCACCCTGGCGAAGCGCGGGAGCTGGTCCAGGATCTCGAAGCCGATGTTCACGTTGCCGCTCTGGAGCGTCGGCCGCGCGGCGTACGAGCTGTCGTAGCAGCGGAGGTACTGCCAGGCGTCCCACTCGACCGCCTTCCTCACGACCGGATCCGAGACGTTGCTGTCGTTCTTCACGATGCGCCCGATCAAGCGGACCTTGTGGCCGGCGACGGTGGTGAGGTGCGAGTTCATGACCGGGGTCGCGGGCTCCTCCGGCTCGGGGAGCGGAGGCGGTGACGCGCTCGGCGGCGCGCCCTGCTTGGTCGTGTTCGCCGGCGGAGTGGGCGCTGCGAGCATCTTCGCGTGCATCGTCGCGGACGCAGGCGGCGCGTCCGCCGAGGCGAGAGGAGCCGATGAAGGCGGCACGGATGGCGGCGGTGGCGGTGCAGCCGACGGGGGCGCGGGGGGTGACGCGAGATCGGGGCTCGCGAACGACGGCATCGGCGGCGGCTCGCTCATCGCCAGAGACGATCCGGCGAGCGCGGCGACGCGCCGCTTCTCCTGGGCCTTGTGCACGAGCAGTGCGAGGCCCGAGGCGCCGACGAACGCGACGAACGCAGCGAGCCCGAGCGGCAGGACGCGCCTTCGGGGCGAAGGTGCAGCGGTGCCCACGGTGCTGGAGATCGGCGCGGGCGTCGCTTGTCGAACGGCCGAAGCGGCCGGGGGTGGCGCGGAGACAGCCGGCGCCATCGTGGCGGCGTAGGGCGCGAGCGCGCGGTCGAGCGCGGCCCATGCCGCACCGGCGTCGGTGAAGCGCTGCCCGACGTCGCGGGTCACACAGCGCGCGAACCATTCGCCGAAGCCGCGCGGGAGGCGATCGGCGCACCCGAGATCGGCAGCCCGTGCCTCGGCGGGGGGGATCGGCTCGAGGACGATCTCGCGAAAGAGCTGCGCCATCGTCGCGTCGGCGCCCGCGGCCTTCCAGAAGTACCTCCCCGTGAGCAAGTGAAAGGCGATGAGCCCGAGCGCCCACACGTCGGCCGAAGGGGTGACGGCGCCGTCCTCGGTCTGCTCCGGCGCCATCCACATCGGCGACCCCATCGCCCGCGTGGCACGACCGGCGGTCGCGGCGCTCGCCAACTTGGCGATCCCGAAGTCGAGCACCTTCACGGTGAACGCCGCGCCGCCTGCGCGGCGACTCGCGGCGAGGAACACGTTCTCCGGCTTGAGATCGCGATGCACGATCCCCGCCGCGTGGGCCGCGGCCACCGCGTGGCAAAGCTCGGCGAAGACGGCGCGGAGCTCCTCCACCGAGAGCGCGCCTCGCCTCTCCACGCGCGCGGCCAGATCCTCCCCCTCGAGGAGCTCCATCACGAGGTACGGCGCTTCGGTCGCGACGTCGATCCCCGCCGCCTGCACCTCGACGACGTGATCGCTGGCGATGCGCGCGCCGATGCGCGCCTCTTGCTCGAAGCGGCGGCGGAGCTCGGGATCCGCGCCGAGCTGCGGGAGCATCAGCTTGAGCGCGCGCTGCTTGCCGGTGCTCACCTGCTCGACGACGTAGACCGCGCCCATGCCGCCCTGCCCGAGCGGACGAATCACTCGGAAATCGCCGGCGAAGAGCGTCCCGGGCGCGAGGAAGACCGGCCCCTGCATCGCGCTCGGAGAATAGCACGCAGCCCGGGCGAGCTACCCGACGCGGCGCGCTTCGATCGGGTCGAGGCGCGCGGCACGACGCGCGGGGAGGAACCCGAAGACGACGCCGACCGCGACCGAAAATCCCACGGCGGCGGGCCGCGATCAGTACGTCTTGGCGATACGAAACACCTTGCCGTCGGTGAAGCTCCCGGCGGTCGTTCCCATCGATGCATAATACAAATAGTTGGCGTCGGCCACGAGAGCCGCGAGCGAGGAGACGCTCCCCACGACTTGTGTGGCCGAAGTCCCGCTGCCGAGCGGGTGTTGCATCACCGTGCCGTCGAGGTAGTCGGGGGGCGATCCTGCCGTGGCCCAGTAGACCCCGCTGGCGTCGACGACGACCGTGAAGGGCGACGCTTGGCCGGAGGCGAGCGTCTCCACCGTGCCCGAGCCGTCCTTGTTCACGCGCTTGATCGTGCCGTCACGAAGGTCGGCCCAGTAGATCTGATTCCCGTAGAGGGCGATCGGGCGCGGCGCGTGCTGGCCGGGCGCGATCGCCGTCCTCGCGCCGCCGTCGACGAACGCGCGGTAGAGCGCACCGCCGCCGTCGGTGGCGCCGACCTCGCTCCAGAAGACGTTCGCCCCTTCGACCGCGACGCTGTCGGGGCCCGGACGATTCGACGCGACCGCCGGCGGTGAAGCGGTGAAGCCGGCGTCCTCGGCGACGCGCAAGATGGCGCCGTTCGACGCCGCGGCGCTGGTCCCGTAGTTTGCCCAGTAGATCGCGTCAGCGAGCACGGCGAGGTTGCCGCCTGCGCCGTTCCCCTGGAAGACGGCGCGCTTCTGTCCCGAAGAGAGCGAGATGCAGTTGAGCGAGTGCTGCGCCGGCGCGTTGTACGTCTCGGTGTAGCAAACGTCGGCGGGGCCGAGGCCGAGCGTGACGAAGTCGGACGTCTGACCGGCGACGTTGCCGTCGAGGACGCCGCGGCAGCCGGCGTCGGCATGCACGCAGGGGTTCGTCTTGGCGATGCGCACGAGCTCGCCGTCGAGGTCGTTGCCGTTGCCGCGCTCGAGCCAATAGAGGTGCGTGCCGTTCACCGCGAGGACGAAGGGGACGTGGAGATCGTCGGCCATGACGACGGGGGGGCACGCCGCGGCGGTGCACACGCGCGCGGTCGCGCCGTCGCCCGAAGGTCCGTCGGACGTCGCGCCGTCGCCTCCGGTCGCACCGTCGGTGACCGCGCCGTCCGAGGCGCCGTCGATCGTCGCCGCGTCGTCGCCTGAGGCTCCGTCGTCGGCGCCGCCGTCGTCGGCCGCGCCTTTGAACTCGCTGCACGCCCAAGGGACCGCCAAGACCAAGAGGAACGCCGAAAGGACGCGGGGGGATCGCACCGCCCGATGATGCGCGAGGAAAGGGCCGCGGTCGAACGCCGCGGTGCCCGCTAGGACGCGTTTGTAAGCATGCTTACAAACGCGGCCGCGGCGGGGCGGGCGCTGGTGGATCGCGGGATGGGCAGTGTCCACGCGTAGACCAGGAATTTCGACGTGGGCCTACGAAGTCGATGCCCATGATTTCCAACACTTGCGCGTCACATGGCGCCTTATGTGGGATGGAATGCGACATGCAACCGGCGGGGCATGCGTTCCCGCCCCCTCCTCTTGATCGTCGCCGGCCTGGTGGCGGTGCCGCTCCTCGCCGTGGGTTGCGCGGGGGCGAGCGACGGCGACGACTCGACCGAGCAGGCCTACCGCGGCGACGGCGGAGCCCATCGCGGACGCATCGAGCTGCTCGTCACCGTCGACTGGGAGGGGCGCGATCTCCTCGACGCGAACCTCTCGGCGATGGAGGAGCTTCGCACGCGCTACCCGGAGGTGAAGATCGATCACTTCCTGAACGCCGCGTACTTCACCAAGCCCGGCGCCGACCCGGCGAGCGTCGAGGCTTCGATGCGGCGCCCGCTCCGTTCGGGGGACGAAGCCGGTCTCCACGTCCACGGATGGAAGCGGCTCTTCGAAGCGGCGGGGGTCACCTTCCGATCGACCCCCAACTTCTGGGGGACGAGCACGCTCTCGAACGATTGCACTTACGACTGCGGGCACGAGGTCCCCATCGACGCGTACACGACCGACGAGCTCCGCAAGGTCTTCGCCTTCAGCATGGACACCTTGCAGGCGCACGGCTTCGGACGAGCGAAGAGCTTCCGCTGCGGCGGGTGGGTGGCCGACGCGAACGTGCGCGAGGCGCTCGTCGCCGAGGGGATTCGTTGGGACGACTCGGCGGTGCCAGCGCCGTTCCTCAAGAGCGAGATCGGGACGCTCCCTCTTTACGATTGGCTCGCCGAGATGTGGCAAGGGACAACGAGCACGTCGCAGCCGTACGTGATCTCCACCGCCGCCGGCGACTTGATCGAGGTACCCGACAACGGCGCGCTCAGCGATTACATGCGCGCCGACGAGATGGTCTCGGTCTACGACGACATCAAGGCGGCGTACCTCCTCGACCCTTCGAAGGACATCGTGCTGAGCATCGGCTTCCACCAGGAGACGGCGGCGAAATACGTCCCGGTGCTCGAAGACGCGCTCGGACAGATCTTCGACGACGCGCAGGCGAACCACCTGCCGCTCGTGAGCGTGACGAGCACACAGCTCCCCAAGCCGGCGTCGATCACGTCGGACGCGAGCGCCGCCGACGCGAAGAGCGACGCGGAGCGCGAGGCGAACGACAGCGGCACGGACTGAGGCGTCCTGGCGCTGCGGCGCTTGCGTGAGCGGGACATTTCAGTATCTTGCGGCCCATGCTTATCTCGCGCGTTGGAGCGGTCCTCTTCACCTGCTGCTGCGCCACGGCCGGGGTAGCGTGCTCTTCGAGCTCGTCAAACGATGTCGGGGGCGACGCCGCCACCGACGCATCGGCCTACGACGGGCCCTCGATGGATTCGGGTTCGGACTCGAGTGGGGACTCGGGCGGAGATGCCCACGGTGGCGCCTGCCACGCGGTCGTCAACGAGGCCCCGACCGTCCAGGCGACAATCGTTCAAGCGCCCTTCCCGACCGGAGTCGGCCAAGGCGGCGAATTCGCGAGCGGGAAATACTACCTGACGAGCGTCGTCTACTACCAGGCACCCGACGCTGGCGCTGACGCAGGCGACGCCTCGGGAGACGCGGGCGGGCCGAGCTCCCGCTATTGGAAGACGACGATCGACCTTCAAGTCACGCTCGGTGCCCTGGCGTCGCGTACGTGGCACTTTGGGCACTTGCCGGATCTCTCGGACTTGCCCGAGCACCGCGAAATCGTCTCGTTCGACGTGGCGTCGCCCACGACGATCAACTTCCACTCGGTCTGCAGCGACCTACCCGTTCAGTCGATCGCCGAATACACGGCGACGCCCACTCAATTCATCGTCTGGTTCTCCGAGCCCGGCCGCGTCGAGACCTACACGAAGCAGTGACGGAGATGAATCGTCCCGAGCCAGCTTGCTCGGCTCTCGATCGCGTGCCTTACTTCGCCGCATGAAGATCCCGCGTCTCGGTGGAACGCTCGGCTCGCTCCTCGGCGCCGCGCTCTTCGTCGCGCCGTTCGTTGCGTGCGGCGGCTCGGACGCTGCGATCGGCGACAGCACCAAGCACGACGGAGGCTCGGGCGACGACGCGGGCGGTTCCACCGGCGACGACACGGCCGAGGGGGGCACCGCCGGCGACGACGCCGGACAAGACGGCGCCTCGAGCTCGGGCACCACCGTCTTCGTCATCTTGATGGAGAACCACTCGTGGTCGACCATCAAGGACAACAAGTCGGCGCCGTACATCAACACCAAGCTCTTGCCGATGGCCGCGCACGCCGAGAACTACTCGACACCGCCGAGCAATCATCCGAGCGAGCCGAACTACGTGTGGCTCGAAGCGGGCGGCAACCTCGGCATCACGAACGACGACGACCCCGACAAGAATCATCAGTCGACCAAGGACCACTTCACCGCGCAGCTCGAGACCGCGGGCATCTCGTGGAAGGCCTACGCCGAGGGGATCTCGGGGAACGACTGTCCCCTCTCGAGCAGCGGTCTCTACGCCACCAAGCACACGCCGCAGCTCTTCTTCGACGACGTGACCGACACGAACTCGCCGACCTCGGCGCACTGCAAAGACCACGTGCGCCCGTACAAGGAGCTCGCCGGCGATCTGACGAACAACAAGGTCGCGCGCTACAACTTCATCACGCCGAACCTGTGCAACGACATGCACGGCGAGACCTTCGGCACCACGTGCCAAGCGCTCATCGCCGATCTCGTGAAGTCGGGCGACACGTGGCTCTCGAACGAGGTGCCGAAGATCCTCGCTTCGAACGCCTACAAGAACGGCGGCATCCTCTTCGTTCTTTGGGACGAGGGAGACGAATCGCTCGGCCAGACGGCGAGTGACGGCCCGGTGCCGTTCTTCGTCGTCTCGTCCAAGGCCAAGGCGGGCTACGCCGCACCGGGCGCGTACACGCACAGCTCGATGCTGCGCTCACTCGAGAAGATCTTCGGCGTCCCCTACTTGCGCGGCGCGCAGACGGCGACGGATCTCTCCGACCTCTTCACGAGCCCTCTCTGACTCGCCGAGCATCCCAAGCATGAGCGGCACGCTCGATTTCTGGTTCGACTACTCCTGCCCCTACGCGTACCTCGGTTCGACGCAGGTCGAAGCCGTCGCCGCGCGCTCCGGGCGCGAGCTCCGCTTTCGACCGATGCTCCTCGGCGGCGTGTTCAAGGCGAACAGCACGCCGCAGAACCTGATGAACGTCCTCTCGCCGGCGAAGGCGAAGCACAACGCCGACGACATGAGCCGCTGGGCGGAGGTCTTCGGCGTGCCGCTCTACATGCCGGCGGGTCACCCGCTCCGCACCGTGGAGGCCCTCCGCGCGACCTTGGCGACGAACATCGACCCCAAGGTGATCCGCGGCTTCTTCCGCGCGTACTGGGTGGAGGGGCGCGGGCCGTCCGAGCCCGACACCGTGCGGCGCGTGCTCACCGAAGCAGGTCACGACGCCGATCGCGTGATGGCGGCGATGAACGAGCCGGCGATCAAAGACGAGCTCCGCGCGCGCACCGACGAGGCCATCGCCCTCGGTGTGTTCGGCGCGCCGGCCTACGTCGTCGACGGCAAGGAGCTCTATTGGGGCCAAGACCGTGCGACTTTTTTCGGAGGCCCGGATATCGTCGACCGCGCGAGGAAACCGACGATGGCACACACGCTCGAGATCTACTGGGACTTCTCTTCACCGTTCGCGTACCTCGGCAGCACGCAGGCCGAAGCGCTGGCCAAGCGCACCGGGGCGAAGCTCGTGTGGCGTCCCATGCTGCTCGGCGGCCTCTTCAAGACCATCGGCCAGGTCGAGGTCCCCATCGCCACCTGGAGCAAGGCGAAGCAGGGCTACTACTGGAAGGACATGCAGCGCTGGGCCGAGCACTGGTCGGTGCCGTTCCAGTTCAACACGAACTTCCCAGTGAACAGCCTGAAGGCGATGCGCGTCTACCTCGCGCTCCCCGAGGCGCGCCGCGCCGCGTACCGCGAGGCGATGTTCGAGGCAGCGTGGGTCTCTGACAAGAACATCTCCGACGACGGAGTCCTGAAGAGCGCCATCGGCGAAGGGGCCGACGAGATCCTCCAAAAGACGCAAGACGCGGCGGTGAAGCAAGAGCTCATCGCCGCGACGCAGCGCGCCGCCGACGCCGGCGTGTTCGGCGCGCCCACCTGGATCGTCGACGAGAAAGAGCTCTTCTGGGGGCAGGACCGAATCCCGCTCGTCGAGCGCGCCCTCCTCGCGTAGCGTGGCAGACCCCAAGGAGGCCCTCATGCTCACGCGCCGCTTCGCCTCGTCGTGCTCGCTCGCTCTCGCCACGCTCTTTGCTCTCGGCTGCGGAGGCGCCCCCAAGCAGGCGCACGACACCGAGCCTGTCGCCGGCAACACCGAAGCGTCGGGCGCCGACATGACCGCGCCGAGCGAGACCCCGGCGAGCGACAAGGCCAAGGCCGATGCTCCCGCGAGCGACGCACCGGCAGCGGCTCCGGCGGCCGCCCCCGCGGGCCCGACCACCTTGAAGGGGAAGGTCAGCGGCGGTGACTTCGCCCCCAAGGTCGCGCTCCTCAACGACGGTAGCGTGGCCGGTCCCGACGTCTTCGTGACGATCGTCGACAAGGACGTGTCGTGCGAGAAGATGTACACGCCCGACGAAGGAGACCGCAGCGTCGTCGTGCGCCTCCCCTGGCGCACCGGCTCTTACGATCTCTCGTCGAAGAAGCTCGGCATCAAGTTCGGCATCAAGCGAAACGGCAAGGCGCTCTCCGGCGACGCCACCAAGGGGAACGTCGAAGTCCTCGCCGCGCCCACCGCGGTCGGCAGCGTGGGGCGCATTCGTCTCAAGGCCTCGGCCCCCAAGGAGTCGGTCGACGGCGAGATCGACGTGAAGGTCTGCATCCCGGTGAAGGCCGACGCCGCGCCGGCCAAGCCCGACGCGAAGTAAGCGCGCACGATCGCGGCGAAGGCGCGGCGCGCCTCAGCGTGCGATCTGCGGGACCTTCCCCAAGAGGACGTCGGCCAAGAAATGGTCGGCGTCCTTTTTTCCGTTCGGGTCGTCGAACACCACGAAGTGCCCGTCTTGGGTGGTCGGCGCGTACTCGCGCACGAAGCCGCTCAAGAGGTTGCCGTTCAAGTTCGCCGAGGCGGGCGCGGCCACCGGGGTGAGCCCGCCGATGGCATCCGGCGTGGTGACCGACGGCGCAGCGGCGATCAGCCCGAGCTTCGCCGCCAAGGCGTAGGTCTGTTGCACCTCGACCGGCGCGTAGGTGTCCTTCTGCCCGTAGGGCATGAAGACGTGCTTGCCGAGCCCTGCGCCAGGAGCCGAGGCGATCGCAACGGCGTGATTCAACGGGTCCGCCGGATCGATTGCATTCTGCAACAACGTGAGCACCGGGTGCGACGTCCCCACGTGCGGATCGGCGAGCACGAAGGGGAGCGCGGCGGCGATGTTCACCGGGCTCGTCTTGTGGACGAGCGCGTCGATGAGGCTCGCCCCCTCCCCGCTCAAGAGCGCGCCGAGCGGACCTGCGGTGTACGGCATGGCGATGGCGCCTTCGGTCGCGCCTTGCGAGTGCCCCCAAAAGGCGAGCGCGCCCACTTGGATGTCGGCGCCGGTGGGTGACGAAGCGGCCGCGAGGTTGATCGACTTGGCGAAGCGCGCGAGCGCCATCTGATCGGCCGCGCCTTGCAGCGGGTTACCGCGCGCCGCCGCCGGATTGGCGAAGTTGAAGAACAGATTGTCCGGCGACTGCGTGGACGATCCGCGGCGCGGCCCGTGCTCCACCTGGTCGATGCCGAGCACCGCCATGTGCACTTGGCCGCCCGATCCGTCGTCGACGCTGGCGAGGCGCGCGGCGACCCCTTCGTTGATGTGGCTGCGGAAGCTCCCGCCGGTGCCGTGCGCGTAGATCACGAGCGGCCAGCCGCCGCCGGGCATCGCCGTCCCCTTCGGTACGGTCAGCGCCATGCACACGTCTTCGGTGCGCTGGAGCTGTGGCGTGCCCGTTCCGTCGACGGCGATGTCACCGCCGTCCGCCGGCGTGAGGTACGGCGCCGTCCCCTGCTGGAAGATGGGGAGCTTCACCAGCGCGTGGAGCTCATCGAACGCCGGATCGACGTTGCCGCAGGCGCGATCGCCGGTGGCCTGGGGACAAGGCGAAGCGACGCCGGGCCCGCACTTCACCCAGCCGCTCGCGGTCGGCAGCGCCGCGGCGTTGACCGCGGTCGCGAGCTTCTGCGCCGTGTCGGTGGCGTGGGCCACGGTGAAGACCGTGCCGGTGATCGCGGTGCCGAGATCGAAGCTCTTCGACGCCGCCCACGCGCGGAGCGGTGCGTACGCCGCGTAGGCGCTGGCGAGGGCCGTATCGGAAGGCGCGCTCGCGCCGAGGAGGGCGGTGAAGTCGGCCGAGGGTTGCACCGCGCCGCCGCCGGTCGCCTTGACGGTGTTCGTGAGGACCAGCGCGTACGTGCCGCCCGACTTGAGCGGCGCGCCTTGCGGCGGACGCACGGCGAGCGAGTTCGGGCAGACGTAGGGCGAGCGCCCCGTGGTGGCCGACCAGCCGTAGCCGAGCTCGTTCCCCGTCGTGAGGTCGACGTAGTGGACCGCGCCCTGGGTCTTCAAGGAGTCGAAGTCGATCGTGCCGCTGAAGCGCAGCGTGATGGTGGGGTAGTTGCTGAAGCCGTCGGTGTGTTGCTCGACGTAGCGCGCGTAGCGATCGACCGCGTCGAAGCCGAGCAGATCGGAGCCGGGCGTGGGGAAGCTCGAATAGTCGGGATGACCGTCGGCCTTGCGACGCACGTCGTTGGGGAACGGAAGGCGGAAGAAGTCCCCGTCGTTCGACCCGCGCGGCACGCGGAAGTACGCCGTCACCGGCGTGACGTCGGCCGGACAATCGACCCCCTTCCACCCGGGGACGCCGAGCGGCGGCACGCCGGGAGGAAGCTGCGCACACACGTTGCTCACGCACGCGAGCCCGCCGAAGCAGTCGTTGCTCAACTTGCACGCGCCACCGACGTCGCCGGTCCCTTCGGGCTGACACTCGGCGCCGAGGCCGACGATGTTGCACCGGAGCCCCGAAGCGCAGTCGCCGTCGCTGGCGCACGAGGAGCCGTCGGTCCCCGCGCCGCCGGGGGTGCACGTCCGCTGCGGACCGCAGTAGGAGCCTTGCTTGCACTCTGCATTGATCACACAGGGCGTGCCGTCGGGCGAGGAGTGCCCCGGCGCGCACGTGCCGTTCGTGCACGCGAGCCCCGGGCGGCACTTGGTCGTCGTGTCGTCGCACGCTTGCCCGACCCCCGCGCCGGCGGGGAGACCACCGTCCCCCGCGTCGGCGCCGACGCCGCCGCCGTCCACGGTAGGGAGCACACCCGGCTGTACCGAGACGCCGCCGCTGCACGCCGAACCGACGAGACCGAGCAGCGTGAGCGAAGGCGAGATGAGAAGAGCTCGACGAAGGCGCATGAAGTCTCCCGGGCGGCGCGACGAGATCGCACCCCACGTTGCCATCCTACGACCAAGCCGAGGGCGGGCGGCGGCGTGGATCGCGGCCCCTCCACCCTCGGGCCATCAAGGGTCCAGTGTAGGTTTCCTGCGCGGGGCATCGCACCGCACATCTCGGTGAAATCTGCGGAAATTCCGCCCCCCCTGCCGCGCGCGAGGGATGGACCGACTCATGCTCTAGGAGCGGGCACATGCTTCGTTCGCGCTCCTTTGCCCTCCTCGGCCTCGCGCCGCTCGCGCTCTTCGCCCTGACCTTCTCGGCGTGCAGCAGCGACTCGAGCGACGTGCCCGGCGGCGGCGACGGAACCGAAGACGACGGCGGCGGTGCGAGCGGCGAAGGCGGCACCACCGGCACGGGCGACGACGGCGGAGCGAGCGCGACCGACGCGACCCCGCCCATCCCCGAGCACGCGCTCCGCGGCGACTACTTCGACGACTACGACAAGCTCGCGCAGACCCGCTACGACGCGCAGATCGATTTCAGCTGGCCGAAGGACGCGGATCTCCCGGGACCCGGGATGCATCACAGCAACTTCTCGGTGCGCTGGAGCGGCACGGTCGAACCTCGCTACAGCGAGGAGTACACGTTCACGACCCACAACGACGACGGCGTCCGCTTGTGGATCGACGGCAAGCTCATCGTCGACAACTGGATCTCGCACGCCGCCGAAGATCACGCGGGGAAGATCACACTCACCGCCGGCAAGGCGTACGACCTTCGCCTCGAGTACTACCAAGCCGATCAAGCCGCGGTCTCGCAGCTCTCGTGGCAGAGCGCGAGCCAAGCGAAAGAGATCGTGCCGACGTCGCAGCTTCGTCCGCTCTTGAAGGCGCCTGCGGTCGACGGCGGCGCGCCGCTCGGCGCTCCGCGGCCGTACTACAAGAACGCGGTCGTCCCCTTCGACTGCCCCGATCCCGGCGTCCTGAAGGTCGACGGCACGCCGGCCGACTACTACATGGTCTGCACCGGCGGGCAGTTCCCCATCCGCCACTCGAACGATCTCGTCACCTGGAGCGACACCGGGCAGAAGCTCCTCCCCGGCGGAACCGCGCCTTGGGCGGTGGACGGCGGACGCAACTGGGCGCCGGAGATCCACAAGGTCGGAAACCAGTACGTCGCCTACTACACGGCCTCGGGGCCCGGGAGCCGCCTCGCCATCGGCGTCGCGCACGCGGCGAGCCCGACCGGCCCCTACACGCACGCGGCCAACCCCATCGTCGCCGACGGCACGTACGGTCTCATCGACGCGACCTTCTTCGCCGACGACAACGGCACGCCGTACCTCTACTGGAAGGTCGACGGAAACGCCGTCGGCCAACACACACCGATTTACGGGCGAAAGCTCACCACCGACGGCCTCGCCTTCGCGCCCGGGTCGACCGCGGTCGAGGTGTTGAACAACGACACCGCGACGTGGGAAGGCGGCGTCGTCGAAGCGCCGTGGGTCGTCCACCGCGGGGCGTACTACTACCTCTTCTACAGCGGCAACGTGTACGACGAGCGCTACCGCACCGGCGTCGCGCGCGCGAGCTCGCCGCTCGGCCCCTACACGAAGAAGGGGACGCCGATCCTCGGCAACAACAACGACTGGGTCGGGCCGGGCCACGGCTCGGTGATCGTGGCCCACGACGGGCACGACTACTTCTTCCATCACGCTTGGCCGACGAACGGCCAAGGGGTGCGGAACGCCGCCGCCGGGCGCTACGGCCTCGCCGATCCGATCGTGTACGTCGCCGGCTGGCCGCAGATCAACGACGGCACGTCGAGCTCGGGCCTCATGGCGTGGCCCTGAGCGCGTCCTCACCGTAGCGCTCTTCCACCGCCTCGACCAAGCGCCCGCGCAAGAGCTCGTGCTCGAGCGGATCGCGCGACTCGTCCTCGACGCGTCGCACGACCTCGGCGAGGCGCGTGTCTTGGAGCGTCTCCCCGATCCATCGCGAGAAGTCGCCGTGGCGCGCGTGGTGCTGGAGCGTGCCGCGCGAGGCGTGAATGAGCTCGCGGCAGAACTCGCCGAGGTTCGCGGCGTAGCGTGAGGTAGCGCGCCCGTGCTCGTCACGAAACTGAAAGTGCTGCCACGGCGCGAGGTGGCCGAGCACGTACTTGTGCCAGTGACGAACGTGCGCGCTGTCCCTGGAGGCGAGCTTGGCGACCTCGAACGAAGGATCGAGACTCCCGGCGCGGCACACGACGGCGTGGCCGATCGCCAGGCTTCGCGCCGCCAGGTGGAGGCGGTCGCGGAGGTCGCTCGGCCAGGCGGCGAAGAGCGTGTCGATGAACGGATCGCTGTCGGCGAGCAAGACGACGACGTCGAGCGCGTCGAGCACGTCGCGGCACAGCTCCGCCGGTTGGTAGGTCACGAAGCAGTAGCCCTCTTGCTTCGCGTCGAAGATGGCGCGCGCGCGCGCCGCCGTCTCGCCCACGGCCACGTGCGCTTCGTCGAGCACGATCCAGTGCGGGAGCCCGGTGCTCTGGCGGTGGCGGGCGAGCTCGGCGAGGGCCCGCGTCGTGTAGTCCTCGCGCGCTTCGGCGCTCCACAGCGAAAGATCGACGACCAGGCTCCCGAGGCGGTGCTGCAGCAAACGACCGAGCTGCGTGGGAGACGGCGGCTCTTCGGATCCGCCCAACGTCACCACGCCGCGGAGCTCGCCGAGGTGCGTGTGGTCCCCCTCGGGATCGAGCACACAGAGCGAATACCCGAGCTGCGCGAGGCGCTCGGCGAAGAGCCCGGCGACGTACGATTTTCCCCCGTTGCTCCCCCCGGTGATGAGGACGTTCACCTGCGAGGCAGGGATCCTCACCGGCACGCCTTCGTCGGTGGCTCCGAGCGTCACCTGCCAGCGCCTCGGGGTGACGGCGATCTCGTTGTGGAGGAGAGCGTCGAGGAACTTGGCGATGCCGTTCGCCCCGGCCTCGGGGAGCACGATGTCGGCGTGCGCTTTGAGAGCGGGGACCGCGTCGGCCACGGCGACGCCGATCTCGCACGAGGCGAGGAGCGCGTGATCGTTCTCCGCGTCGCCGACGCCGATCGCGCTGTGGTGCGAGATTCCCAGCTCGGCGAGCGCCTCGTAGATCCCCGTCCCCTTGGAGACGCCGGCGGGGAGGATCATGAGCTCACCGCGGTTTCTCACGATCTGCTCGTCCAGGCCGAGCTCGGCGATGGACCTCAGCACCGCGGCGTCGTGCGGCGCGTGGGTGGCGAGGAGCACCTGCCCTCGGCGCATGGGCACCGAGAGACGCGCGAGCGCCGTCTCGAGCTCGCGAGGGACGGGCCGTGCGAGAGGGCGCGCGCCTTGGGCCCCAATCGCGAGGACACCGCCGTTCTCGGCGACGATGGCGTCGACGTGGTTCCGCACGTCGGGGAAGTCCGCGACCAGCTCGCTCAGGATTCGCCCAGTGACGAGCACGACGCGGGTCCCGGTGGCGCGCAGCGCCGCGAGCCCCTCGAGCACGATCGGCGCGGGCCGCGCGCCCTGCGCGAGGGTGCCGTCGTAGTCGATCGCCAGCGCGCGAAGCCCCTTCATGCTCGCGCGAAAAGCAGAAGGCGTGCCGTGACAAGAGGCGCGCCCCACGCGGAGGGTGCGCGCCCGCGGCCGAGCGCTCGGAGACGTGTGCGCAGAGCTTGCGCGGGCGACGAAGACGGTGCACGGCGCGCCGCCGCTTCGGGGGCGGGCCTGCGCTCTGTCAGAAGCTCGTTGCCGAGGCCCAGTCCTTCTGGAAGGTGTCGGTCATCGTCGCGATGTCGCCCGCATCGGAGAGGATGATCCCCACCTCGCGGTTGTGCGAGAGCGACGTGTAGCTGACGTTCTCCGAGCCGAGGTACGCGTAGGTGCCGTCGACGATGATCGACTTCACGTGCACCGCCGGATTCGACATCCACCGCGTGGGAATCGACGCCTGCATCAGGATCGGCGCCTGGGTGGCGTTCTCCGAGATCCAGCTCGGCGAGGCGAGGAGCGCTTCGACGTCGACGCCCGCCGCCTTGCGCTCCATGACCGCTTGTTTGATGGCGCTGTCGGAGAACTGCATCGACTCGATGTAGATCGTCTTCTTCGCGCTCTTGATGAGATCGACGAGGCGCTGCCGCGAGTTGACCGGCGAGACGACGAGGCGCGTGCACGAGAGATCGGGGGCCGTGCGCGTCCAGTCGGCGTCGAAGAGCTTCGCCAGATCCGAGACGTCTTGCGCCTCGGTGAGCCGCGCGAGGTAGTTGCGCTCCTTGTTGATGAAGCTGAGCGAGTAGTTCCCGGTCGAGACGATGGCCTCGCGGTCGTCGACCACGAGGACCTTGGCGTGCATGTACGAGAACTGCGGGTCGCTCCACTCGACCTTCGCACCGGCGGCCTCGAGCATCGTCTTGTACTTGCCGTTCACGTCGATCTGCGTCTGCCCGTCGAGGATGACGCGCACGTCGACGCCGGCGCTCGCCTTGGCTTTGAGCGTGTCGAGGATCCCGCCGTAGCCCATTTGGTAGCCGAGCACGCGGATGCTCTTCTGCGCGCTCGAGAGCAGATCGACGTACGGCTTCTCGCTCTCGTCGGGGAGGACACCGAGCACCACCGGAGTCGAACGCGGATCGGTGGCGTTGCACGCCGTGCTCACCGGCTTGGGCGACACGCCGGCGTCGTCGTCACCCGGTCCCGGGGGATTGCCGGTGCTCGTCCCGGCGTCGCCGTCGGTGGTCACGCCCGACGGCGGCGCGCTGCCATCGCTTCCACCGCCGCAGCCGATCGAGAAGGCAAAGAAGCTCGCGGCGAGCAGAGACGCGGGACGCATCATGGGGACCTCCGAGGTGGCGAGACTCTGGCGAGGTCCGGGGCCCGCGGCACGTCACAGAACGTGAAACGCGGATTTTCTCGGCGTTCGAGCCTCTCTCCGGCGGTCGTTCGGGCGACCGGCCCCTACGCGCCCCAGCGCATCGGGACCTTGGGGTCGAGGAGGTAGCCGTCGCCTTGGTTCACGAGCAGCTTGCCGAAGCCCAGCTTGCGGAGCTGAAAGACGGCGTTCCGCACGCGACCGAAGCCCGCCTCGGCGAGCACTCGTTGGCCTGGCCACCCCACGCCGAGGAGGTCCTGCCAAGGAACGCCTTCGCCTGGCGCGCGCATCCGGCGCTCGGCGAGCGCGGCGATCATCAGGCGAAGAGGACGCTTGCGCCCGAGCTCGACGCGCTCCCCGGCGACGGTGACGAAGTGCCCGCCGTCGCGCGCGACCACGAGCTCGGCCTCCGCCGTGGAAGCGGCGAGCGCCGCTTCGAGCCGCGCGAGCGCGCGACGCACTTTGGTCGAGGCGACGCGTCCGCTCCCGCGGGTCTCCACGACGAGGGCTCGCGCACGCGCAGCGTCGCCCGCGCCGCGCGCGAGGGCGAACGCCGCGGCGAGCAGATCGATGGCCCGCGCCGTGAGCGCGTCTTCGTGCACCACCTTGCGTGCTTCGTCCTCGCGATCGAGGAGCGCCAGCACCCACGCGCGCTGCTCCGGCTCGACCCCCGCGCTCTTGGCCAACGAAGCTTCGAGCGCGGCGCGCGCAGCGTCTTCGTCTCCCAACGCTTCGTGGTGGTAGGCAAGGTGAAGCTGGCTCGTCGCTTCGTGGCGCGTGCTCCCTGCCTCGGCGTGCAGCGCGAGCGCTTGGTGCAAGAGCGGCCCGGCCTCTTCGGCGCGCCCCTCTTCGACCTCCAGCGCCCCGAGGTGACTCATCGCCACCCCTTCGAGCGCGCGGTCGCCCACTTCGCGGAGCACGCGGAGCGCGTCGACGAGGCTCGCGTGCGCCGGCTCGGTCGCGCCGAGCTCGTGCTGCACGTAGCCGAGGTGAAGGAGCTCGGCCCCTTCGAGCCGCCGGTGCCCCGTCTCTTCGTGGAGCGCGAGCGCCGCGCGGTGGGCGCGAAGGGCTTCCTTCAAGTGCCCGAGGCGATGCAAGGCGACGCCGAGGTAAGAGAGCTCGATCCCTTCTTGGCGGCGATTCTTCAGACGACGATGAAGCGCGACGGCGTGCTCGTGCTGCGCGCGCGCCTCGCGAAGGCGACCGAGCGCCGCGAGCGCCGTCCCCACCTCTCCGCGCGCGGCGGCGATCCGACGCGGATCGCCGAGCGCCTCGTGAAGGGCGAGCGCGCGCTCCTTGTGGGCCAGCGCCTCTTCGGGGCGCCCCTGGGCGCGGTAGATGGCGCCGAGGAGCCGGTGCGCCTCGGCGGCGACGAGATCGCCGGGCTTGGCCTGACGGAGCACCTCTTCGAGATCCTCCGCCGCCTCGCTGAGCCGACCTTCGAGCCTTCGCGCCTCGCCGCGAGCGAGTCGCGCGCGCACCCCTTCGGGCTCGGGGGCGAGCTCGGCGTCGAGCTGCTCGACCCGCGCGGCGATCTCGGAGACCGAGAGCGTCTCGGCGTAGGCGGCGGCGAAGGCGATGGCCACTCGGTTGGCGCCGAGGGCGCGCACGATGACGCGCACCTCTTCTTCGTCTTCCTTCCGCACGACCACCGCGCCGCGGGCCGCGCGCGCTCGATCGGCAAAGAGACGCACCGCTTCGGCTTCGGAGAGCGGTGCGCGCGCCACGAGCGTCCCTCTCAGCGCTCGCCGCCGCCGAGGAGCCGCGCGGTCACGTCGTTTTCTAGATCGCGTGCTTCGACGTCGTCCGCCGGCGTCCACGATCGATCGGCCTCGAGGCGATAAGAGCCGACGAACACCTGATCCTGCTTCGTCACCCACTCGTCGGGGGCGAACATGGAGAAGTAGAGCTCGCCCGATCCGCGCCGGTACAAGTGGTACGTGTGCCCGGGGCGCTTCTCGAAGCTGCACGCCACGCGGTGGAGCTCCGCGTCCTTCTGCGCGCGCTCGAGGATGACCCGCGCCTTCTCTTGCAGCTCTTGGATCTGACGAGCGATGAGGGAGAGCTTTCCCCCCGCGGCGAGCGCGATGCTCGCGTCGGCCTCGGCGACTTGGCGCGCGACGTCGACCAGATCGTGCGGCGCCGAGAGACGCGAGAGCGGATACGGCGACGTGCGCGAGGGCCCGAGATGCGCCCCCGCGCCGTGCCGCTTCGGTCCTTCGTCGCTCATCCCTCGAGCTTCTTCTTCACGAGGTCCGCCACGAGCTTGGGGTTCGCCTTGCCGCCGGTGGCCTTCATGGTGAGGCCCACGAGCGCCCCCATGACGTTGGCGTTCCCCGCTTTGAAGCGGAGAACGGCGTCGGCGTTTTCGGCGAGCACCTTGTCGACCGCGGCGTCGATGGCCCCGCTGTCGGTGATCTGGCGCATGCCGCGCTTGTCGACGATGGCCCGCGGCGCCCCCTCGCCGTCGAACATGGCGGCGAGGACGTCCTTCGCCTGCTTCTTCGACACCGTGGCGTCGTCGACCAGCGCGAGCAGCTCGGCCACCGCCTTGCCGTCGAAAGGTGCAGATTCCACCCTTCGCCCGCGGAGCTCGCCGAGGACGTCGTTCGTGAGGAGCGCGGCTGCCCCCTTGGCCTTCGCCCCGGCGGCGACCGAGGCGGTGAAGAGCGACGCGAGCGCCGGCTCCACCGTGAGGGTCTTGGCCTCTTCGTCGGTGAGGCCGTGCGCGTCCTTGAGCGCCTTCGCCTCGGGCGAGAGCTCGGCCGGCGCGGCCTTCGCCTTCGCCGATCCGGCGTCGTGCTTGGCGTCGGTCTTCGGCTTCTTGTCGCTCGCGTCGCGGGGGGCGGCGCTCGTGCCCGACGCCTTGGCCGTGACCTTGGCCCACGAATCCTTGAGGGCGACGGTTCGGTTGAAGACCGGCGCGCCCGGCTTCGTGTCGGGGTCGACGTAGAAGAAGCCGAGACGCTCGAACTGGTAGTGCTCGCCCGGCTCCGCCCCCTTCAAGCTCGGCTCGAGCTTGGCGCGAACGAGGGTGAGCGACTTCGGGTTCATCTCGGTGAGGAAGTCGGCGTCGCCCACGCCGGGGTTTTCCACGGAAAAGAGGCGATCGTAGACGCGGACCTCGGCGTCGAGCGCGTGCGCCGCGCTGACCCACTGGATGGTCCCTTGCACCTTCTCCCCCTTGGCCGCGACGCCGCCGCGCGTGGCCGGATCGTAGGTGCACACGAGCTCGGTGACCTCGCCCGCCGCGTTCTTCTTCACCTCTTTGCACGTCACGATGTACGCGTGGCGGAGGCGCACCGCGCGCCCAGGGGCGAGGCGGTAGAAGTCCTTCGGCGGGTTCTCCAGGAAGTCGTCTTTGTCGATGTAAATCTCGCGCGAGAAGGGGACCTTGCGCGATCCCTCTTTGGGGATGTCGTGCGGCCAGTAGGGAGCGTCGAGCTCCTCGGTCTCGTTCGCCGGGTAGTTCTCGATGGTCACCTTGAGCGGATGGAGCACGGCGAGCACGCGCGGCGAGCGCGGGCTCAGGTCCTCGCGAATCACGTGCTCGAGGAGCGCCACGTCCACCGTAGAGAGGTTCTTCGCCACGCCGATGCGCGCGCAGAACTCGCGGATCGACTCCGGCGTCACCCCGCGGCGACGAAGCCCGGCGATGGTCGGCATGCGCGGATCGTCCCACCCGCGCACGTGCTTCCCCTCGACGAGCTGGAGGAGCTTCCGCTTGCTCATCACCGTGTAGGTGAGGTTCAAGCGCGCGAACTCGGTCTGGCGCGAGACCCAGGGGACCTCGGTCGCGGCGATGACCCAGTCGTAGAGCTCGCGCGCGCTCTCGAACTCCATCGTGCACAGCGAGTGGGTAATCCCCTCGAACGAGTCGGAGAGACAATGCGCGAAGTCGTAGAGCGGGTAGATGCACCACGCGTCGCCGGTGCGGTAGTGGTGCGCGTGCTTGATGCGGTAGATGGGCGGGTCGCGCATCTTCATGTTGGGCGAGGCCATGTCGATCTTCGCCCGAAGGACGCACGAGCCCTCTTTGAACTCCCCCTTCCGCATGCGGCGGAAGCGATCGAGGTTCTCCTCCACGGTCCGATCGCGGTACGGGCTCGCCTTCCCCGGCTCGGTGATCGAGCCGCGGTACTCGCTCATCTGATCTTCGGTGAGCTCGCACACGTAGGCGCGCCCCAAGGTGATGAGCTTCTCGGCGAGCTCGTAGAGCCGCTCGTAGTAGCCCGAGGCGTAGAACATCTTGTCGCCCCAGTCGAAGCCGAGCCACTTCACGTCACGCTGGATGGCCTCGACGTACTCCGGGTCTTCGGTCGTCGGGTTCGTGTCGTCCATGCGGAGGTGACACACGCCCCCGTGCTCCTTCGCTACGCCGAAGTTCAGGCAGATCGACTTGGCGTGGCCGATGTGGAGGTAGCCGTTCGGCTCGGGGGGGAAGCGCGTCGTGACCTTGCCGCCGTGCTTCTTCGACTTCACGTCGGCGGCGATCATCTCGCGGATGAAGTCCGACGCGTGCGAAGGGCTGGGTTCGGCGTGCGCGCTCGTAGCGCCGCCGTTCTTGGGCGATTCCGACATGCGCCGAAGAATATCAGGCTCTCCCGACGCTCGACTCAGAAGCTCAGGCCGAAGCCGCCGGTCAGGCCTTGCTCGCCGAGCGGGATCCCCTCGAGGATCGCGTCGATGTGGGGCCCCTTCTTCCCGCCCAGCGCGAGCACGAGGCCGCCGCCGACTTGGTATTTGTGGATGTCGGTCCCCTGGACCGGCTGCCCCTGAATGCGCCAATAGGCCGGCCCGCCGAAGACACGCGCGGTGGCGAAGGGGCTCACGCGATCGAAGAGGGTCACACCGAAGGTCATGCCGAGGCGGAGGTCTCCGGCGTAGTAGCCGGTGGCGCCGTCGCTCGAGCTCTCGCGACGCGTTCCACTCGCCACGTAAGAGAGCTGCCCGCCGAAGACGAGGAACGGTTGGCCCGACTGCGCGGGGTCGAGGATCCGGTACGACGCGCCGAGGGCGACGAGCGGCCCGGTCTGGAGATCGAACGTGGTCCCTTGGCTCACGATCTGTCCGCCGGCGAGCGCACCGGCGCCGGCGAGGAGCGAGAGCCTTCGCGTCACCCGGTACTCGAGCGTCAGGACGAACGCCTTCCGCTCCATGTCCACGCGCTGGTCGCCGGTGAAGCGAAGCGCAGTGGACGTATACGTGTAAGCTGCACCGACCCGCCAAGGGACCGAAGGGGGCCCTTCCTTCTCGCGCTCGTGGGCGTCGAGGCTGCACGAAGAGACGCCGCCCCCTGCGCCGGTGGAGACGCCACACGCCGAAGCGCTCCCTTCGGCCGCGGACGTGACGAAGAGGACAGCGACGAAAGAGGAGAGGGCGAGACGGACGACGGTCACGCGGGCACGGTAGCAGGGGCGCCGGAGCGCGTCGCCGGGGTGGCACGTACGGCGCCGCGACGGACGGCGCGGCGGAAGACGGCGCGGAGCATTCGGTGCAGGCTTTGCGCGCGGACGACAGAAGAGGCGCACGCGGACGCGCCGGTCGGAGCCCGTCGAGCCGGTCCACGGCGCTCCGCCCAGGAAATCCCGCCAAATCACGCGCTGCGGAACCCGGGGGAAGGCGCGACGGCCGGGGGGCGAGCCGGCACGCCGCGTGCTCTCCAGCGGGCATGAGCAAAGCCATCCCGCGCGTGCGGAGCTACATGACACGGAGCCCGCATTCCATCGGCGTCGAACAGACGATGCTGGAGGCGCACGAGCGCATGCGCGCGCACCGCATCCGTCACCTCCCCGTCCTCTCCGGAGGGAAGCTCGTCGGGCTCGTCACCGAGCGCGACCTTCACCTCGTGGAGACGTTGAAGGACACGAACCCCGCGCAAGTCTCGGTCGAAGACGCGATGTCGCAGTCGGTCTACAGCGTCTCCCCCGACGCGCCACTCGACGAGGTCGTGAGCGCGATGGCGGAGCACAAGTACGGCTCGGCGGTGGTGATGGAAGGGGATCACGTCGTCGGCATCCTCACGACCGTGGACGTGTGCGCGGCCCTCGCCGCCGTGCTCCACGGAAAGACGGCCTGACGCGCGTCCCTCGATGACGGCGCGCGCTTCGCCGCGCTACGTTCGCGCTCGATGGGACGGCTCCGGGCGATGACGCGGCTCTTGGCCTCGCTCGGTCCGTGGGCCGGCGAGACCGCACCACGCGGCGCCGACCGATCGACGCGCGAGCTCGGCGGAGTCCGCGTGCACGTGTACCGACCCGCGCGCTCGGCGAGCGGCTCCGGCGCGCTCGGTGTCTACCTGCTCGCGCCCGGGCTCCACTACCTCGGCCCCGACGATCCCCGGTGCGACCGCTTCTGCCGCGCGCTCGCCGCCGCCGGGCTCGTCGTCTATGCACCCTTTCTGCGCGACTACCTCGCGCTCCGAATCTCGCCGCGCGCCACCGACGATCTCGCCGTCGCGTGGGACGCCGCAGAAGAGGAGGCTCGTGACGCGCAGCTGGGAAAACCGGCGATTTTCTCGATCTCCTTCGGCTCGCAGCCGGCGCTGGCGCTCGCCGCGCGCGCCGAGGTGCGCGACCGCGTGGGGGCCGTCGTCCTCTTCGGAGGCTTCGCCGATTTCGACGCGGCGGTGCGCTTCGCGGTGACGGGGCATGCCGAGCAAGCAGGGCGAAAGCTCGACGTCCCCTTCGATCCGCTCAACGCGCCGGTGGTGTTTCTTCATCTCCTTCCGCACCTCGACGCGGCGGACCCCGACGCGCTCGCAGCGGCGTGGCGAAAGCTCGTCGAGCGCACGTGGGGGAGGCCGGAGATGAAAGAGCTCGGCGCGCGTGATCCGATCGCGCACGAGATCGCCCGAACCCTCGCGCCGGCCGATCGCGAGCTCTTCCTCGTGGGGGCTGGGCTCGCCGACGGGGGGCCCGCGCGTGTCGAAGCGGGGCTCCTCCGCGCGCGCGACGAGCTCGCCTTCGCCGATCCGCGCCCGCACCTCGCCGCCCTCCGCGCACCCGTCGCCATCGTCCACGGGAAGGACGACGACGTCATCCCCTGGTTCGAGGCGGAGAAGATCCGCGACGCTCTCCCCGCCGGGCACCGACATCGCCTCCACGTGACCGGGCTCTACGGCCACACCGGCGCGGCGTCCCCGCGCCTCTCGGCGCTCGCGCGCGAGGGGGCGACGATGGTGGGCCTTCTCCGCACGCTCGTCGACGCACCGACGGGCCGTCTCTAGAGCTCGCGCAAGCCTTCGCCGCAAGACGCAGACATTGCGCCGAGCACCTGGGGGCCGGCGCAAGCCCCGTGGAATCTACCGCCCGTTGCGCGGTGCGCAGTCCCGGCACGTCGGTTGCTCAAGGGCGGTGCATCGTGTCGGTGTCGCTTCGAGAAGTGCGCGAAGAAGAGCGCCCCCGATCCGTCACCCCCTCGGGTGTTCGCCTCGCCGTGCCGCACCCGGCCCGCGAGGAGAGCGCCTGCCTGCACTGCGGCGCGCCGCTCCTCCTTGCGACCGGGGATTTCTGCTGCGAGGGCTGCGCGCTCGTCCACGAGCTCCTCGGGCGCGAAGGGCTCGATCGCTACTATGATCTTCGTGGCCCTACGGGGACGCCGGTCACCACGACCCGCGCGCCGGACACGGCGTGGCTCGCGCCGATGGAGGCGACGCTTCTTGGAGCGCCGGGCGTCGTCCGACTCGTCCTCGACGTGCAAGGAGTGCACTGCTCGGCGTGCGTGTGGCTGCTCGAGCAGCTCTTTCATCGCTACCCCGGCGCCCTCTCGATCGTCCTGAACCCCGCCATCGGCCGCATCGAGATCGCCGCCGACGCGCGGTTCCCGCTCGCGGAGTTCGTGCGCGAGGCGGCCCGCTTCGGCTACTTGCTCGGCCCCGCGCAGAAAGACGACCGCGCCCCCTCGAGCGATCTCCTCACGCGCTTGGGCGTGTGCGCCGCCATCGCGATGAACGCGATGCTCTTCTCCATCGCCTTCTACGCCGGGCTCTCCTCGGGGCCGATCTTCCGCCTCTTCTCGGCCCTCACCTTCGTGCTCGGGCTCGCCAGCGTCTTCGTCGGCGGGTCGGTCTTCTTCCGCTCGGCGTGGCAAGGGCTCGTGCGCGGCGTGCTCCACCTCGATCTGCCCATCGCCTTGGGCATCGGCCTCGCCTTCGCCGGCTCCACGTACTCGTACGCGCGCCTCGGCGGGCACGCCGTGTTCTTCGACACGCTCACCGTGTTCATCGCCCTCATGCTCGCGGGGCGCTTCCTCCAAGAGCGCGTCCTCGAAGCAAACCGCCGCCGCCTCCTCGCGAGCGACGGCGCTGAGGGGCTCCTCACGCGCAGACTCGAAGCGGAAGGAGCGCGCGTCGTCCGCTGCGTCGAAGTGCGCCGCGGCGATCGCCTCCTCCTCGCTCCCGGCGAGCTCCTCCCCGTCGACGCCACGCTCGACGACGACGACGCGCAGGTCTCGCTCGAGTGGATCCGCGGCGAGAGCGAACCCAGGCGCTTCGAGCGTGGGGCGAACGTACCTGCGGGGGCGTGCCTCGCGAGCCGCTCGGCGGTCGTCGTCACCGCGGCGAGCGATTTTGCCGACTCGCCGGTCGTCGATCTGGTGCGCACGCCGCGGGCTCGCGCGAGCGAGGCAGCGCGCTCCACGCCGTTCTGGCGCACGCTGTCGCGCGTCTACGTGGTCGGCGTGCTGGCCGCCGCTCTCGGCGGGTTCGCGCTCTGGGCGTTCGCCTTTCACGACTTCGTCCGTGCGGTCGAGGTCGCGACCGCGGTGCTCGTCGTCACCTGCCCCTGCGCCTTCGGCATCGCCACCCCCCTCGCTCACGAGCTCGCGTACGCCGGGCTGCGGAGAGCAGGCCTCTTCGTGCAGACTGCAGGCTTCCTCGACCGCGCGCCGGCGGTGAAGCGCGTGGTGTTCGACAAGACGGGGACGCTCACGACGGGCGAGCTCCGCGTCCACGATCCCGAGGCGCTCCTCACCCTCCCCCCCGCCGCGCGTGGCGCGCTCTTTCAGATGACGGCGCGGAGCAGCCACCCGAAGAGCGCCGCCGTCCACCGCGCGCTCTTCGGGGTGGCGACGTTCGATCCGAGCGCTCGCGTCGTCGAGCATCCGGGGAGCGGGCTCTCGCTCGGCGCCTATCGCTTCGGCGCCGCGCGGTGGGCCGCCCCTTCTTCTCCGTCCGACGGCGACGCGCTGGTCCTCGCCGAGCGCGGACGCGTGCTCGCGACCGTCACCTTCGGCGAAGAGCTTCGCCCGGACGCCGCGCGCGAAGTCCTGGCGTTGACCTTCGCGGGCTACGAGGTCTTCGTCTTGAGCGGAGACGCCGAGACCAAGGTGCAAACGTTGGCGCGCGAGGTCGGTGTCCCCGCATCGCGCGCGCTCGGGGAAAAGAGCCCAAAGGAGAAGGCCGAGGTCCTCGCCGCGCTCGATCACGAAGACACGCTCTTCCTCGGTGACGGCATCAACGACGGACCGGCCGCCGAGCGCGCCTATCTCTCGGGGACGCCGGCGGTGGACCGCCCCTTTCTCCCGGCGCGGACCGACTTCTACTTCGTGACGCCGGGCCTCGCCCCGATCGGTCTCGCGCTCCGCGCTTCGCGCGCGGTTGCACGCATCACGCGACGAAACCTCGGCGCCGCCGTGGCCTACAACGCCGTCGCCGTCGGCCTCGCCTACGCGGGGCTCATGTCGCCGCTCGTCGCCGCGGTGTTCATGCCGCTCAGCTCGATTTCGATCGTCTCCGCGACCGTCTGGTCGCTCGCCGCGAGGAGCCCGCTATGGAGGTCCTGAGCTTGCAAGTGTTCGTGAGCCTCCTGCTCGTCACCGGCGCGGTGGCCTTCTTCGTCCTCACGGTCCGCCGTCGCGATCACGAGCACGCCGATCGTCTCGCGCTCCTCCCCATCGAGGACGAGCCCACCCACGGTCCGTCGCCAGCCGGCGCGGACGCCACGCCTCACGCCTCCCGACCCCGCCTTCGAGGAAACGCATGACCACCGACACCGTTCGCCCGCAAAAGAGCCGCGACATCGAAGCCAGCTCGTCACAGGCTTCGACGCGCGGCGGGGCTGTCCCCACGCGCATCGTCTACAACGACACGCTCACGCGTCAGTTCCTCTTCGCCTCGGTGGGTTGGGGGCTCGTGGCGATGCTCGTCGGCGCCATCGCCGCGCTCCAACTCGCGTGGCACCCGGCGAACCTGCCGCCGGTGGCGACCTTCGGCCGCCTTAGGCCGCTCCACACGAACGCGGCGATCTTCGCCTTCGTGGGGAACATGATCTTCGCCGGCATCTACTACTCGACGCAGCGCCTCTTGAAGGCGCGCATCGCCTCCGACCTCCTCGGCAAGATCCACTTCTGGGGCTGGCAGGCGATCATCGTCGCCGCCGCCGTCACGCTCCCTCTCGGGTACACGCAAGGGAAGGAGTACGCCGAGCTCGAGTGGCCCATCGACCTCGCCATCACGGTGGTGTGGGTGCTCTTCGCGGTGAACTTCTTCTGGACCATCGCCAAGCGGAACGAGAAGCACCTCTACGTCGGCATCTGGTTCTACATCGCGACCATCGTCACCGTGGCGGTGCTCCACGTCGTGAACTCGCTCGCCATCCCCGTCTTCGCCTTGAAGAGCTACTCGGTCTTCGGGGGCGTGCAGGATGCGCTCGTCCAGTGGTGGTACGGCCACAACGCGGTCGCGTTCTTCCTCACGACCCCGGTGCTCGGCATCATGTACTACTTCGTGCCGAAGGCGGTCGAGCGCCCGGTCTACTCCTACCGGCTCTCCATCGTTCACTTCTGGGCGCTGATCTTCGTCTACATCTGGGCGGGGCCGCACCACCTGCTCTACACCGCGCTCCCCGACTGGGCGCAGACGCTCGGCATGGTGTTCAGCATCATGCTCTGGGCGCCGAGCTGGGGCGGCATGTTGAACGGCCTGCTCACCATGCGCGGCGCGTGGGGCAAGGTCCGTCAGGATCCGGTGCTCAAGTTCTTCGCTGCCGCCCTCACCTTCTACGGCATGGCCACGTTCGAGGGCCCGCTCCTCTCCATCAAGAGCGTGAGCTCGCTTGCACACTACACGGACTGGATCATCGGTCACGTGCACGCCGGCGCGCTGGGGTGGAACGGATTCATGGCCGCGGGCTGCTTCTACTGGCTCGTTCCGCGCCTCTACGGGACGAAGCTCCACTCGAAGCCCCTCGCCGAGCTCCACTTCTACGTCGGCACCGCCGGCATCCTCCTCTACGTCATCGCCATGTGGGTCAGCGGCGTGACCCAAGGGATGATGTGGCGCGCGACGAACGCGGACGGGAGCCTCCTCTACCCGAACTTCGTCGAGACGCTCATCGCCATTCGCCCGATGTACTGGGTGCGCCTCGCCGGCGGGTCGCTCTACCTGCTCGGCATGTGCCTCATGGCGTACAACCTCGTGAAGACCGCGCGCGCCGGCAAGGCCGTCGACGGCGAGGCCGAGGTGCTCGTCGCCCCCGAGCCCGACACCGTCCCCTGGCCGCGCGTCGTCTTCGCCCCGCAGGTGTGGCTCGTCGCGGTGGTGGGCGTGCTCATCGGCTCGGCCGCGGTGGTGAACCTCGAGGCGAGCATCGGGATGGTCTTCTTCGGCGTGTCGGTGGCGGTCGTCGGCACGATGGCGCTCATGCTCTCTCGCGAAGAGGGGAAGCCCACGTGGCACCGCCTCCTCGAAGGGCGCGCGCTCATCTTCAGCGCCTTCACCTTCCTCGCCATCCTCGTCGGCGGCGTGGCGGAGATCCTCCCCACCGTCATCGTCGGCGGGCGCGACGCCGAGGCCTCGTCGACCACGCGTCCGTACCACCCGCTCGAGCTCGAAGGGCGCGACATCTACCTGCGCGAGGGTTGTTACAACTGCCACTCGCAGATGATTCGGCCGATGGTCTTCGAGACCCAAAGGTACGGAGACTTCTCGCGCGCGGACGAGTCCCGCTACGACCACCCGTTCCAGTGGGGGTCGAAGCGCACCGGGCCCGATCTGGCGCGCGTGGGCGGGAAGTACCCGCACGCGTGGCACGCGCTCCACATGCGCGACCCGCGCGCGACGTCGCCGGGTTCGAACATGCCCCCCTACCCGTCGCTCGCGACGGCGAAGGTCGATCTCGCGCGCACGCAGGACAAGATGCGCGCCCTCCGCGTGGTGGGCGTCCCTTACACCGACGCGCAGATCGCCGGCGCCGCGGAAGACGGGCACCGCCAAGGAATCGCCATCGCCGACGAGCTTCGCCAAGGAGGTGTCGACGCCGATCCCGACTCCGAGCTCGTCGCGCTCATCGCCTACCTCCAGCACCTCGGCAAGGGGCAAGACCCGCTCCCGGCGACGCCCCACGTCGCCAGCGTCGAGGTGCACTGACCACCGAGCGCGAGGCGAGCCCTCTCTCCCGAAGCTCCACCAAGGAACCGCCCATGTACCAAGAGTTCTTTCAGAAGAGTCCGCTGCTCGGTCTGCCGCTCGCGGCCCTCGTCATCTTCCTCGTCGCTTTCGCGGTGATGGTGCTTCGCGCCGTCACGCGGAGCGCCGGCGAGATCGAAGGGCTCGCGCGCATTCCGCTCGACGATCCTCACGACGACAAGGAGGCACGGCGATGAACCCCGAAGAGCGGCGCGGCGCGCCCGAAGGAGAGCAGGTCGTCCACGAGGTCGACGGCATCCAAGAGCTCGACAACCGCCTCCCCAACTGGTGGCTCTACACGCTGTTCGGCAGCATCGTCTTCGCCATCGGCTACTGGTTCGTCTACCAGGTCTTCGGCGCGGCCGAGCTCCCGGTGCAAGCGTACCGGCGCGAAGCCGCAGCGCTCGCGGCGCGACAAGGGAAGACGGTGGCCGTGACGGGCGAGGCCCTCGTCGAGATGTCCAAAGATCCGTCCATCCTCACCGACGGCAAGCAGACCTTCGTCGCGAGCTGCGCGCCGTGCCACGGCGTGACCGGCGGCGGCAACATCGGACCGAACCTCACCGACGGCTACTGGCTCCACGGCGGTGCGCCGGAGAAGATCTACGCCACCATTCACGACGGCGTCGCCGCCAAAGGAATGCCGGCGTGGGGTCCGCAGCTCGGCGACGTGCGCACACAAGCGGTCGCCGCCTACGTCGTTTCGCTCCGCAACACGAACGTCCCGGGCGGCAAGCCGCCGCAAGGTGACCCCGAGCTCGCGAGCAGGGAGCACTGAACCCGTGGCGCGAAGGCTCCCTCTCGTCGCGGCGCACGGGTCGCTCGGCACCGACGGCCACCGCATCGCGGTCTACCCGGCGGACGTATCGGGGAGGTTCACCTTCGCGCGGCGTGTGGTCTTCGTCGTGCTCATGGCGGTCTATGCGGCGCTGCCGTGGATCCCGGTGGGGGGGCACCCCGCGGTCTTCCTCGACATCGCGCACCGCGAGTTCTTTCTCTTCGGGCTCACGTTCAACGCGCAAGACATCTGGATGACGGTCTTCCTCTTGACCGGAGCGGCGTTCGGCCTGCTCGTCCTCACGGCCGTCGCCGGCCGCGTGTGGTGCGGATGGGCGTGCCCGCAGACCGTATTCTTGGAGGGGATCTACCGACGCATCGAGCGCTTGGTCGAAGGTCCGCGCGAGGCCCGGAGGCGGCGCCACGAGGCTGCTCTCACGTTCGACGGGGCGGCGCGGAAGATCGTCTCCCACACGCTCTACCTCGCCGTGTCGTTCGTCTTGGCGCACGTGTTCCTCGCCTACTTCGCCTCGGTGCGCGGCGTCGTCGGCATGATGCTGCAAGCGCCCGGGGAGCACCCCGAGGCGTTCCTCGTGGTGGCCTTCCTCACGCTGGTGCTCTACGGGAACTTCGCCTGGTTCCGCGAGCAGTTCTGCGTCGTGATGTGCCCTTACGGTCGCCTGCAATCGCTCTTGGTGGACGCGGACTCGCTCGTCGTCGGCTACGACGAGAAGCGCGGCGAGCCCCGCGGCAAGGTGGGCGAAGAGGGCCGAGGAGACTGCGTCGACTGCAACCGCTGCGTGGTCGTGTGTCCCACGGGCATCGACATCCGCAACGGGCTGCAAATGGACTGCATCGCCTGCACGGCCTGCATCGACGCGTGCGACGAGGTGATGGTCAAGCTCGACCGCCCCCGCGGGCTCGTTCGCTACGACTCGCTGCGCGGGCTCGCCGGAGAGAAGCGCCGATTCCTCCGGCCGCGCCTCTACGTGTACGCAGCGCTCTTGTTCGCCGGCGTGTGTGCCGCGAGCCTCGCCCTCGCTGGGCGCTCCGACTTCGAGGCCAACGCGCTCCGCGTCGCCGGCCCGCCCTTCACCCTCGACGAGGGGGTCGTGCGCAACGCCTTTCACTTGCACCTCGTGAACAAGCAGAGCCACGAGACGACCTTCGTGATCGAGCCGAGGGACGAGCACGGCGCCACCTTCGTCGTGCCGCTTCGCTCCGTCCGCCTCGCACCCCTCGCCAGCGTGGACGCGCCGGTCTTCGTCTCGGTGCCGCGTGCAGACTACACGCATGAATTCTCCGCCCACGTCGTGGTGCGCGCCGAGGGGACCGACGACGCGCGGGAGGTCCTCCTCCCCTTCTTGGGCCCCGCCCACGGGAGCACCCCGTGAGCACCGCGCTCCCCCTCGCCGCCTTCGTCTTCGGCGCGCTCGGCTCCACGCACTGCGCAGCAATGTGCGGCGGCTTCGCCACGCTCGGCGCGCGAACCGAGACGCGACCCGTGCGACGCTTGGCTGGGCCGGAAGCACCGCGCGCGCACCTCCTCCTCTTGCAGCACGTCGGGCGGATCGGCTCCTACCTCCTCTTCGGCGCGCTCGCCGGCGGGCTCGGACGCTGGGTCGTCGAAGGACCGTTCGCCCGCGTGGGAGGCACGCTGCTCGAGCTCCTCGCCGGAGCCACGCTCCTCGTCGCCGGACTCGCGCTCACCGGGCTCGCCAAGGCTCCGCTCGAGCGAATCGGCGCGCCGCTCTTTCGGCGTCTCGCGCCGTGGGCGGGACGGCTCCTTCCTCTGCGAAGCGCCCCCGCGGCGCTCGCGTTCGGCGCGGTGTGGGGGCTTCTCCCGTGCGGCCTCGTCTACGCCGCGCTGGCGATGGCCACGGCGGCGGGCTCCGCGGCGAGCGGAGCGCTGGTGATGCTCACCTTCGGTCTCGGCACCGTGCCCATGCTGCTCGTCGTCGCGCTCCTCGCACGGAAGATCGCCCCCTTCGCGCGATGGACGGCGCTCCGCGTCGCCCTCGGGTTGGCGCTCGGCGTGTGGGGCGCGCTCCACGTCGAGGGGGCCGCCGCGCGATGGTCGGCGCCCGCGTCCGCCACGTGCGCGTGCCACCACCACGGGTGACGCGAGAGGCCGTGCGCCGCGCCGCATCTCGTGGCATATCGGGCGCGCCATGCCGAAGCCGCCCGCCCCCCACGCTCTCTTCGCTCGTCGCTCGTTCCGAACGCTCGCTCCCTGGGGGCTCGCTTCCTTCGGCCTCGCGCTCGCCGTCGTCTTTCACACCGGATGCAGCTCGTCGTCGAGCGGTGCCGGCGCCTCGGACGCGGCGAGCGGTGACGACGCCGCCTCGGGCGACGACGCGCAGGGCGGAGGAGACGACGCAGCCAAGGGGGACGACGCCGCGAGCGGCAGCGACGCCGGAGAAGACGCGAACCTCCCCACCGTGGCCGAGCAGGAGCCGAACAACGGCACCTCGCCCACCGACACGCAAGCCGTCATGTTCCCTGCGCGCGTCACCGGGGTCATCGATCCGGCCGACGACACCGACGTCTTCAAGACGACGCTGAACGCCGGCGAGCTGTGGACGTGGACCCTCGACGCCAAGGGGAGCAGCCTCGCGCCGCACCTCTCCATCAGCGAAGACGGCAACAAAGTGCCGGCCATGGTGGCGCCGGGCGCGGCCGGCGGCTCGGTGCTTCAAGAGCACTTCGTCCTCGAGGGGGCGACGTACTACGTCATCGCGCGCGACGCGCGGAACGTCCCTTCGGCTTCGTCGCAGCACAAAGGCGGCGCCGGCTACACCTGGGAGCTCACCGGCAAGAAGACACCGCGCGCCCCCATCGCCGCGACGTTCCCCTCGACCGTGCAAGGTTCGCTCGTCGCGAAGAACCGCATCGCCCTCTACGGCTTCTCGTTCACCACGCAGACCGGCTTCGACGTCGACTTGAAGGCGAAGCGGAAGGTGCCGGCTTCGAACATGGACTCGCAGATGAGCCTCTTCGACGCGACGCAGAAGAAGTGGGTGCTGACGAACGACGATCTCTCGGGGAGCACCACCGACTCGCACGTCGGCGGCACCGTCCCCGCGGGGGACTTCGTCCTCGTGGTGGAGAACGTCGATCCCGCCGCGACCGACCTCTCGTTCGAGCTGGATCTTACGCTTCGCTAGGGGGCCGAGCCCGAAGTTCGTCGGCAGGCCGACGAACTTCGACTCGGGCCCCTAGCCCACCCTGGCGGGGAACTTCGTTCCCCCTCATCGCTTCGCGATGAGCCTCCCCCGCGTCGCCTTCGGCGAGCTCGTGCGCTGCACGAGCCGTTTACTGGCACCGCCCCGCGGGCCTCGCAGCACGAAAGAGGAGATCCGGCTCCCCACTGCTGGGCGCATCCGACTCACCCTCGTGCGAAGCACGAGTTCGCCGAAGGCGAGGTGGGGGAGGCTCGCGACGGGAGCGTCAGCGACCGAGCGAGGGGGAGCGCCAGCTCCCCACCAGGGTGATGTAGTTCCTGAGTCCGAAGGCTCGGCGCCAAAGGCGACGAACTTCGGATTCAGGAGCTACTTCGCGACGAACTCGTAGAACTCGGGGTTCTCGAGCTTCGGCAGGAGCGGCTGCTCGACGAGCAGCGTCCGCACCGCCCACACCTCACGGAAGATGCGGTAGCGGAGCGCCGTTTGGTCGAGGTAGTCGACGCCCGCCGAGCCGCCGGTCCCGGTGCGCCGCCCGATCATGCGCTCGACCATGCGCGCGTGGCGCTGGCGGAAGATGACGAACGCCTGTTCGAAGGCGACCACCGCGTCGAGCACGTCGCGCGGCCAGGCGAGGAGCGGGAGCTCGCGGTAGCTCTCGATGAAGACCAGCGCCGCCCGCACGCGCGAGGTCATGGCGCGCTGCGCGGGATCGACGATCTCGTCGGCGAGCAAGAAGGAGCGCGCGGTGTCGATCTCGCCCTGGTAACGGGCAGCGAGGCGCTCCTCGTCTTGCGGCGTGAGGGCGTCGGTCTTCGCGTGCTCCATCAGGGAGTGCGCCGAGGCGGCTTGCGCGGCGCAGTAAGCGTCGATGAAGGCGCGGACGCGCGCCGCGTCGTCGGGCTGGCCGGGGAGCGACCCTTGAATCGGCGTGCGATGGAGCCACGCGCGGATGGCGTCGCGCAGCGTGGGCGCGTCGGAGAGGCGCGCTTCGACACGGCGAGAAGCGGGGGAAGAGCTGCCGTCGGCGTTCTTGAGCGCCTGCATGTAGCCGTGCTCGTGACCGAGAGGGATGCGGTCGTCGTCGGGGAGGCCGCACACGATCTCGATCTCGCGGAGCTGCGCCGATTGGAAGCCGCTCGCCGGCGAGAGCTTGCCGCGGAACGCCAAGTAGTCGCGCGTGGTCATCGTCTCCATGACCGCGAAGTGACCGGCGACATGATGAAGGAGGAGCGCCATCCTTCGAATCCCCCGCACCGCCGAGGCGAGCGACTGCTCGGGCACGTGAGGCCGCGCGAAGAGATCCCGCACGGAGATGAGCTCACGCAAAATCAGCTTGAACCAGAGCTCGTCGATCTGGTGGACAGCGATGAACATGACCTCGTCGTTCGTGAGGTCTCGATCGCTCTCGGCGAGCCCACGCTGGAGCGCGAGGAGCTCTTCGATCTTGATGTAGTCCCAGTAGGCGGTCGGCTTTCGCGGCATGTCAGATGGCGTCGGAGGTCTCGGGGGGCGGCGGCCCCGCGGGCTCCGAAGCGCGCGTGCGCGCAGCTTCGTCCGCTTCGCGCGCCAAGTCGAGCAATAGCGCCGTGGTGCTGAGCTCGACGCGATCGGCGCGGGTGACCGGGCGCACGATGAACTCGAACGAGCCGTCCATCCAGCCGAAGAGACGAGCGAGCTGGGGGCGCGGGCGCGGATCGAGCGCGGCCGACTCGACGTCCACGATGCGCCCGTCCCGCACGAAGATCGTCGCGCGCTCCTCGCCCTGCACGAGGGTGAGCTCTCCGCTGATGCGATCCATCTCGAAGAGCGCCGCCAGCGTGGGGAGGCGCACGCGGGAGAGGAGCCCCGCGAGGTGAGCGCGGCGCGGTGAGGGGGAATCCTCCGGCGGCGGCACGATGAGCGCGGAGAGGAGCTCTTCGAGCGTGCGCGAGATGTACTCGTCGTCCGTGCCGTCGAGCGGCGAAGAGACCGGCGGAGGCTCGGGGCTCGAGGCGGGAGCGCCGCCCCGCGAGGAGAGCGCTGGCTGCGAAGAGGGTGTGCGCTCGGACTCGGGCACGGCGGCGAGGAGCTCTCCCGCGCTCGTCGGGCGCACGGCGGCGAACGACTTGGACGAGAGGCGACGAAGCGGACCGTCGAGCTCCTCTTGGAACTCGAGCTCGATGTGGAAGCGGCCCCCCTTTCCTTCGGGAGCGACGTGCACGGCGCGGCCCTGGAGGCGAATCGGCTTGGCGACACCGGGGGCGACGATCTCGACGCGCACCGTCTCGCCGACGGGGACGGACCAGCGTGCTTCGAGCGAGAGGGTGCTCACGCTGAGCTTCTGCAAGGTCGCGCCGCGGGTCGGTCCGTCGGCGGCGCCGGCGCGCGTGTCGACGCGGGGGGCGATGAACGCGCCCTCCGCGGGGTCGCCCTGCAACACGTAGCGCACGAACTCTTGCAGCGCGGCGATGCGCTCGTCGTTCTCGGGCATGAACTCGAGCGCGACGCCGCCGAGGCGCGGGCGATCGAGCTCTTTCATCGAGACCGAACGGACGACGTGCGCCATCAAGTGGATCTCGCACGCGCCGTCGTGGCTCCTTAGGTGAAGCCACTGCACGGTGCCGACCTCGCCGATGTCGACGTCGCACTCGAAGTAGATGCCGGTCGAGCTGATGTCGCCGGCGCGCGGTTTCGGCTCGGCGTCGACCCCCTCCACGCCGACCAAGAGCTTGGTCGCGACGCGCGCGCTCCTCCGTGCCTCTTTCCCCACGAACCCATTTTCAGCCCCCGGGCGCGAGAGCTCAAGAGGGAGCTCCACTTTCTTGGCCCAAAAGGTGGGTGCGGGGTACCGAAGCGGGCATGCGCAAAGCCTTCCCCGCCAAGGTGCTGGCCGATCTGGGCCTCAACGCCTCATCGCCCCGCGCCGTCGCCGCCCCCCGCGAAGTCCCCCAAGCGACGCGCGGGCGCAGGAAGCGCGCGGTCAAGGCGCAGAAGAAGGTCGATCCGACGACGGCGCACGCCGTGGAGCTCCTCACGCGTGTGAGCGCGCTCCTACAGCCCGACCTCGACGATCTCGACGCCGCCTGGGACTGAGGGCCGAGGCCTCGCGCGCGTAGCGGCGGTGGCTCGCTCGCGCACCTTTCCGCCGCCTGCGTTCCTCCGTAGGCTCGCGGCATGGAGAACGACCTCCTCGCTCAAGCGCGCGCCCTCGGTCCGCGCATCGCCGCCGCGTCCGACGCCATCGAAGCCGGCCGCACGCTCCCCCAAGAGATCGCCCAGGCGTTGGCCCAAGCGGGCTGCTTTCGCATGTGCGTCCCTCGCGTGCTCCGCGGTGAAGAGGCGCCACCTTCGACGTTCCTCCGTGTGATCGAGGAGGTCGCGCGCGCGGACGGCTCGGCCGGCTGGTGCGTGATGGTGGGCGCGACCGCTGGTCTCATGGCGGCGTTCCTCGACGAAGAGACCGCGCGCGAGCTCTACGCCCCCGATCCCAACGTCGTCACGAGCGGCGTCTTCGCGCCGATGGGGCGCGCCGTGGTCGACGGGGACGACTACGTGGTCAGCGGGCGATGGCCGTTCAACAGCGGCTCGGCGCACGCGGAGCTCCGCATGGGCGGGGCGCTCGTCCTCGAAGGCGGGATGCCGAAGATGGACGCGCGCGGCGTCCCGGTGATGACCCACGTCGTCTTCCGCAAAGAGGAGACGAAGATCCTCGACACGTGGCACACGAGCGGCCTCCGCGGAACGGGGAGCAACGACATGGTGGTCGAGGAGGTGCGCGTGCCTCGGAGGCGCGCGGCCTCGATGATCACCGATCGGCCCAAGCACGACGGCCTGCTCTATCGCTTCCCGGTGTTCGGGCTCTTGGCGCTCGGGGTCTCGGCGGTGGCGATGGGCATCGCGCGGCAGGCCATCGACGTCTTCACGTCGCTCGCGACCGAGAAGCGCACCCTCGGCGCCAAGCGGACCTTGGCGCAACGCGAGACGACCCAAGCCGACGTGGCGCGCGCCGAAGCCCGCCTCCGCAGCGGTCGCGCGTTCGTCTTCGAGATCACCGAAGAGGCGACCGAAGCGGCGAAGAAGGGCGACGCGCTCGATCTTCGCACGCGCGCGCTCCTGCGGCTCGCCGCGACCGAAGCGACGCAGGCCTCGGCGGCGGCGGTGGACATCGTCTACAACGCCGGCGGCGCCACCTCCATCTACGCGTCGAGCCCGCTCCAGCGCTGCTTCCGCGACGTGCACGTGGCCACGCAGCACGCGATGGTGTCGTTGCCCACGTTCTCGCTCTCGGGGCGCGTGCTCCTCGGCCTCGAAACCGACGCGAGCACGCTGTGAGCGCGGAGAAGCCGCTCGCCGGCGCCATTGCCGTCGTGACCGGCGCGAGCCGCGGGGTCGGCAAAGGGGTCGCGCTGGGGCTCGGTGAGGCCGGGGCCACCGTCTACGTCACCGGGCGCACCGTGGCGAAGTCGGGGACCGCGGCGCTCCCGGGATCGATCGAAGAGACGGCCGACGAAGTGACGCGCCTCGGCGGACGCGGCGTGGCGGTCCGTTGCGATCACGCGAAGGACGACGACGTCGCCGCGCTCTTCGCGCGCATCGACGAAGAATCGGGCCGACTCGACATCCTCGTGAACAACGTCTTCGCCGTCCCCGACGGGCCGCTCTTCGGCACGCCGTTCTGGGAGCAGCCCCTCGCGTTCTGGGACACGATGCACGGCGTGGGGTTGCGCTCGCACTACGTCGCGAGCGTTCACGCGGCGAAGCGCATGGTCCCGGCGCGGAGCGGGCTCATCGTGAACATCTCCTCCTTCGGCGGCGCCGCCTACGCGGTGAACGTGGCCTACGGCGTGGGAAAGGCCGGCGTGGATCGCCTCTCCAAGGACGCGGCGCACGAGCTCCGCGAGCACGGCGTCACCGTCGTCTCGTTTTATCCAGGGATCGTGCGGACCGAGCGCCTCGTGGCCATGGGCGACGCCTCGCCGTTCCCGTTGAAGCACGCCGAGAGCGCCGTCTTCACCGGGCGCGCGGTGGCGGCGCTCGCTGCCGATCCGAAGCGCCTCGAGAAGACCGGCCGCGTGCTCGTCGTCGCCGAGCTTGCGCGCGAGTACGGCTTCACCGACATCGACGGCAAGGTTCCGCGCCCGCTCGCACCACCCGCGTGACGAGCCCGCGTGCCGATCAGAGCGGTGTGCGGACGACGAGGACCGAACGATCGGAGTGATTGACCACCTTGGCGGCCGTCGTACCGAGGACGCGGTCGAGCCCGCCGTAGCCGTGCGAGCCGATGACGACGAGGTCGGCGTTGCAGCGACGCGCTTCGGCGCAGATCGCGTCCCACGGCGTCCCTACGTGGACGTCTTGCCCTTCGAGGAGATCGGGCGGGAGGTCTTTGCAGCGCGCCGCGAGGTCCGCCTTGGCGCTCTCGAGCAAAGTCTCGAGGAGACCGTTCGGGCTCGTGGCGAGCGCCTGGGGGATCTCCGGAGGGAGGCCGACGGCGCGAAAGAGCCGGAGCTTCCCGCCGGTGCGCCGCGCAAGATCGACGGCGGAGGCGAGGACGTTCGAGGCGCGAGGGGAGCTGTCGAGGGCAACGAGGATCCGCTTCATGCCGTGGAGCAATCCATGGATCGTGCCAGGCGCCTCACGAAAAATGCGTCGAGAATTTCCCTGCAATTCGCCGAGGCGCGAGGAGCGCGACGCAGAATGTGCGTCGCGTGCAATTTCATCCCTTGGCGACGTTCCGCAGGGCGACGAGATCGGTGAGGACACCGAGCGGCGTCCCCTCGGAGTCGACGACCACGACGTGCCGGCGGTGGGTCTCGGCCATGCGCGTGAGCGCCTCGCGCACGCTGGCGCTCCCTTGCACCGTGGCCTCGGCACGAGCGAGGTCGCGCGCCTTGAGCCCGTGGATCCCAAGCTCACCTCGCGCGGAGCGCCCGCGTGCGCCAAGCTGCCCGGTGACGAAGTCGTGCTCGTCGACGACGCCGACGAGGCGCCCGCTCTTCGTGACGACGAGGATGCACGGCACCCCGCGCTCGACGAAGAACGCGCGAAGCGTCGTCGCCGAGACGTCGTCGCCGGCGCACGGCGTCTCCCCCGCGAGCAGATCGCCCGCGGAGGGGGGATCCTCGGGGACCGGACCACATACCACGTACCCGAGCCCGCCCGCCTCGTCCGGCTCGACGCGCTCGCACGCCGGACACGCGCGGCACGAGTCGAGATGGATGGAGCGCTCTTGCCGCGAGCAGTACACGTGGAGGTCGATCGTCGGGTCTCCTTCGTCTTGGCGAACGGCGCGAACCAAGATCCGCCGACGCGTCACGGAGCTTTCCTTTCTTCTCCGGCGAGACGCCCGAGCACGTCGTGAAGCGCGCCGTACGAGAGCGGCTTGGTGAAGACGATGGGCGCAGGGGCCGAGCGCTCGGGCGCGCGCGCGAGCAAATCCGGATAGCCGGTGACGAAGATGACCGGCAGCTCGGGCTTCGCGCGCCGCGCGTGATCCATGATGGCGAGCCCGTTCTGGCCCGGCAGGAGGTAGTCGGTCACGACGACGTCGGGGAGCGGCACCCTCTCGAGGTGATCCATCGCCGTCCTTGCGTCGTAGACGAGGTCGACCTCGTAGCCGTCCTCTTCGAGCATGCTCGCGAGGCGACGCGCCGTGCGCGTGTCGTGATCGATGAGAAGAATGCGGAGCCCTGGGGTCAAGGCACGTCTCCCTCGCGCATGCGGGACCGAGAGATCGAGGCAGCGGCGCGCTCGGCGGCGCGCCAGCGGGCGGTGAGCCACGCGAGGAGCCCCCGCGGCGTGAGCACGCCGAGGAGTCGCCCCGAGGAGAGGACGGGAACGCGCGTCTGACGCTTCCCGCCCACGAGCAAGAGAGCGTCGGCGACGGTGGCGCGCTCGAGGAGCGTGACCGCCGGCTCGGACATGACGCTCTGCACCGGGACGCTCGCGTCCTCGACGCGGAGGTCGCGCCACGTCACGCCGCCGATGGGAAGATCGTGCGCGTCGACGACGACCGCTCCATCTTCCCCCTCGGTCTCGAGCACCCGCGTGAGGACCGCCACCGGGGTCGTCCCCTCCACGGTGAGCGCGCGATCGTCCATCGCCGCCGCGACCCCCTCGTGAGCGAGCGTGGCGAGGCGGTGACGCGTCCCGTCCTCTCGGCCGCGCCGCACCGAAGCGCTGCACACGACGACGCTGTCCTCCCAATCGCGAGGAGTGGAGAGGTGAACGCAGTCTTGGCAGTGGCGACACGCCTCGAGCGACGTCCAGGTCTGGCGCGCGGGGCAGTGCACGAGCTGGCGCAAGGCCACCGTACCGTCGGCGCGCACGGCGCGACGCGTGTGGATGTCGAGCGGCTCGAAGTGGGGTGCAGAGACGACAGCGCTCATCGTCGTCACCGTGCGTCCGCCGCGTCCGAGGTCGCTTCGAGCGCCTCGGACAGCCCGTGAGCCTCGCGGCCGAGGAGGATCATGAGATCGTCCGCCGTGACGATGCCCGTCGCGCGTCCGGCGGTGTCGACGATGGGGATCCGCCGCACACCGTGGTCCTTCATGTGCGTGACGGCGGTCTCGATGCCGTCGGACTCGCGCACCACGAAGGGGTGGTAGGTCACGACGTCGGAGACGATGGTCGTGGCAGGGTCCCACCCTTCGGCGATGACGCGGAGGACGATGTCGCGATCGGTGAGGATCCCGACCGGACGCTCCTCGCGCGTGACGACCACACACCCGACTTTGGCGTCGCGCATCCGGCGGGATGCCGTCACCACCGAGTCGTCGAGGCGGACGGAGGCGACGGGGCGTTTGAATCGCTCAAGGGACATGCGGGGTCCTCCGTGGGCTCGTTAGAGCACCCCGCGTGCCATCCCCAGGCGTGGACGAACCTGGGGAAAATAGGCTCGAAACGCATGTCTCGCGCAGGCGGCTCGCAAGACGAGCGCGCCCGGCGCAAGGACTGCACGGGATCAGCCGTTCGAGCGCGGCGGCCGGTCGCCGCGGTACTCGTGCAGCCGGTACTGAATGGTGCGCACGCTGATGTCGAGGATCTCGGCGGCTTTCGCCGTCGATCCCTCGACCGCGTCCAACGTGGAGAGGATGGCGTGGCGCTCGATCTCCGCCATCGTCGATCCGGGGATGCGCGTGCTCCCTTGGGCCTCGGGCACGGTGTCGAAGGGGAGGTCGCTGTCGTCGATGAGCGAGCCTTCGCAGAGCACGACGGCGCGCTCGATGGCGTTCTCCAGCGCGCGTACGTTGCCCGGCCAGCGGTAGGCGATGATCTTCGCGCGCGCCTTGTCGGTGAAGCCTTCGACGCGTTTGTGGTTCTCCAGCGCGAAGCGATGAAGAAAGTGGTCGGCGAGGGCCACCACGTCGGCGCCGCGCATGCGAAGGGGCGGCATCTCGAGGTGGACGACGTTGAGCCGGTAGTAGAGGTCCTCGCGGAAGCGCTTGGCGGCGACGTCGGCGGCGAGGTCGCGGTTGGTGGCGGCGATGAGACGCACGTCCACCTTGATGGGCTCGTTCCCGCCGACGCGCTCGAAGGTGCGCTCTTGGAGGACGCGGAGCAGCTTCACCTGGGTGAGCGGCGGGATCTCGCCGACTTCGTCCAAGAACAGCGTGCCTCCGTCGGCCTGCTCGAAGCGACCGATGCGTCGCTTCTCGGCGCCGGTGAAGGCGCCTCGCTCGTGGCCGAAGAGCTCGCTCTCGAGGAGGGACTCGGCGAGCGCCGCGCAGTGCAGGGTGACGAAGGGCTTGTCGGCGCGGGGGCCGAGCGCGTGGATGGCGCGGGCGAGCTCGCCCTTGCCGGTGCCGCTCTCTCCGGTGACGAGCACCGTGGCGCGCGAGCCGGCGACTTGCCGCGCCACGCGATACACCTTCTGCATGGCGGCGCTCGACCCGATGAGGCCGCGCAGCCCCTCGCCGTCGCGCTCGCGGAGCTGGCGACGAAGGTTCTCCGCTTCCACGCGGATCTCCCGGCGCTCGAGGGCACGCTCGAGACCGACGAGCAGCGCGTCGAGCTCGATGGGCTTCGTGAGGTAGTCCTCTGCGCCCGCGCGCATGGCCGCCACGGCCGACGTGACGTCGCCGAACGCCGTCGCGACGATGCACGGCAAATCTCGGTCGATTTCGTGCAGGCGCCGGAGGAGCTCGAGCCCGTCCATCTTCGGCATCTTGAGGTCGGTCACCACCACGTCCGGCGGCCGCTCGGCGGCGCGCTCGAGGGCGACGGCCCCGTCTTCGGCGGTGTCGACTTCGTACCCCTCGTGACGAAGCAGCTTCTCGAGTCCGGAGCGCGCCGCGGCCTCGTCGTCGACGATGAGCACGCGCGCTTTGGGGGTCGTTCGGGATTGGGTCATGGTGGGGGGCTCACTCGATGTCGATGGGAAGTTGAACGCGAAACACGGTGCGACCAGGGACGCTCTCGACGGTGATGTCACCGCCGTGATCGGTGACGATGCGGTGGGTGATCGCGAGGCCGAGCCCCGTGCCTTGGGGCTTGGTGGAGAAGAAGGGGTCGAAGATGGGCGCCGCCGGGTCGCTGAGGCCCGGGCCGGTGTCCTCGATCTCGAGGGTGGCGTTCCGTGGCGCGCGCCGAACACGTAAGGTGAGCGTGCCGCCACCTTGCGGTTCCATGGCCTCGATGGCGTTCGAGAGCAGGTTCAAGAGCACCTGTTCGATCTTGCCGGCGTCGGCGCGGAGCTTCGGGTCGCGCGTGGGGAAGTCCGTCACCACCTTGACCCGCGCGGCCTCGGCGCGCGCCGCGACGAGCGGGACGACGCGCATGCACAGAGCCTCGGCGGAGACCGGGCGGACGGTGAGCGGCTTGGGGCGGGCAAAATCGAGGAACTCGCTCACGAGGGCGGCGAGCCGCTTGATCTCGTCACCCACCACGGAGACCGCTTCGAGGAGCTCGTCGTTCCCCTTGGCGCGCTTGAGCGCGCGCTCGAGGAACGCGAGGTGAAGCTGCGCGCCGTTCAGCGGGTTTCGGATCTCGTGGGCGAGGCCGGCCGCCAGGGTGCCGACGGCGGCGAGCCTCTCCGTCTGGCGCGTGCGCTCTTCGCGGGCGTTCTCCTCGGTGATGTCTTGGCCGACCACGAAGAGGACCACCTCGTCATCGGTCTCGGACGGGGCGTAGGCGATCTGCCAACGGACCTCGCGGTGGTTGCCCGACCGCGTGCGCACGACGCTCTCGATCACGTCGTCGCCCGAACGACCCGCGGCGCGGCCGAGGAGCATGTCACCGTGCGTCGACGCCAAGTCGGGGGGGACCAGGCGATCGACGAACGACTCGCCGATGACCTCTTCGCGGCCGTAGCCGGTGACGCGCTCGGCCTCGCGGTTGAAGAGACGAACGACGCCGCGCGCGTCGAGGCCGACGACCAGCGCGCGCGCGAGCTCCACCGCGCGGACGTAGCGATGCTCGGTGCGCTGGAGCGTGCGGCTCAAGGCCTCGTTCTCCAGCCTGTCGGCGCGTTGCAGACGAGCGATGGTGTGCTCGTTGTAGCCCTGGAGCATGGCCGCGAGCTCCATGTCGATGAGCCGCGTGATCGACCTACGCGTCGCGCGCGCGTCGGCGCCGAGGTGCTCGTCGGCGATGTCGTGGAGCGCCACGCGAATGAGCGCCATCGCCGTGAACATGTAGCGCTGGGGGAGCCCCACCTCGACGTGGACGCGCCCGATCTTGAGCGTCTCGGCGTAGTAGGCCTCGTCGTAGATGCCGGAACAGAATCGGTCCATCCACTTCACGAGGGAGCGTTGCAGCCGCTCGATTTGTGCCTCACCGGTGAACACCGCGTGGGCCTCCTCGTGCTCGCGGATACGATCGTAAAAGTCGCGGGCGATGCTGGGGAAGTACGGAGACGCGAAGGCATGGAAACGCCGCAAACGCGCGGCGTCGTCGGCGTCGAAGGCGACGTAACGTTTCAGTTCTTGAAATCGTGTTTCCAGCGTCGCTCTCCTCGGAGGAAGGCTCTCGAACGCAGCTCAAGTCTCGCGCGGACCGTGGATCGTCAGGACGGGGCGCGTCGCGGTGCGAATGACGTTCTCGGCCACGCTCCCGAGGAGCGCGCGCGCAAGGCCCCGCCGCCCGTGCGTCCCGATCACGATGAGGTCGGCGTCGATCTCGTCCGCTACGCGGAGGATGGCCTCGCGCGGAGGGTCTTGGACGAGGACGCTCTTCAGATCCACCTTCTTCCCGCGACGTGACTCCACCGCCTTCTCGAGCCCGGCCCGCGACGCCTCGAGCAGGCGACCGGCCATGTCGGCGGTGGCGATGAGCGCCCCTTCGGGGAGGCCCACGAGCGGGATCTCGTAGGCGTGGAGCACGGTGACCGAGCCCCCCGTCAGTGCGGCGAGGTCGATGGCGTAGTCGAGCGCGCGCTCGGAGGTTTCGGTGAAGTCGATGGGGACGAGGATCTTCTTGGGGAGATGCATGGTTTTGCCTCCGCGAGCCGAGCCGGACACGCTCGCCCCCTCAGCTAGCAAGTTCCCGGCCGTGTGGGGGGCCTCGATACTACCGAGAAAATCAGGCTTTTCCCTACAGGGGGCACGCAAAGACGTTCGCTTCGCGCAATCCGTTCGTCGCCGACGCAAAACGCGCATCGAGCGCCTCGCGCCTCAACCTGCCGCCGCCGGGTTCCAGGGGGGAGCAAGACGTACATCATTTCTGGATCCGGTCGGATCCAGAATGGACCCCCTCGGACCTGGTCACGACCCGTTCCCCGCGGGCGCGCGAGCGGTGATTTGGCCCGATCCAAGATCGGCTCGCGACGGCTCGCGACCGCCGAGCCGCGGCACAGCGGCTGCAATAACGTCGAGCAACCATGGACATCGAGATCAAGAGCGCGGGGCTGGAAGGGTTGGAGTCGATGCTCGACGAGAAGTCGAGTGTGTGGTTCGCAGATCCCCTCCCCGAAGGCGTGGCCGAAGGCTGGGACGAAGAAGAAGACGAGAAGACCCTCGTCCCCCAGCGCTGAGACCGAGGCCGGCCCATGCCCTCGTCGAGGGCGGCGCGCGAGGCTCTCGACCTGGAGTAAGCTCGCCTGCGCATGACGCCGGTCCGATCCGCGCTCGGTGTGGGCCTCGCCCTGGGGGCCGCCGCGCTTCTCCTCTTGGTGGTGCCAGAAGCATGCACACCCATCCAGACGCACACGTCGTCGCCCTCCGAGCCGCAGCGCGACGCCGAGCCCGAGCCCACCCTCTCGGCGATGGTGATCGGTACGATCGACCGCGAGCACCTGACGCAGCAGGGCTATCCGTTCTCCAAGATCGGTGACGCCTTCGACGCGTTCAAGCCCGACCTCGTCCTCCTGCAGGTGCGGCCCGACCCCTACAAGAAGCACGAGCTCGAGGACGCGCCGCTCGAGATGACCTACGTGAACGAAGTCGCCGGACAGCGCGGCGTCGACACCGAGCCGATTGACTGGTTCCGCGAGCTCGAGCTCGCCCTCCCCGCGCCTCCCCCCGACAACGCCGACAGCGACGCGTTCAAGCGCGAGACGGCGTTCCTCGACGGCTTCACGCACCCCACCTTCGAAGAGGCGAACTCGAAGGACACGGCCAAGAAGCTCCTCGCCGGGCTGAACGCCAAGCGGCGCTACCAGAACGGCAACGCGCTGTGGGAGAAGCGCGTGGCGTGGATCGAGCACAACGTCGACGAAGCGATGGCGCGTCACCAAGCGCGGCGCGTGCTCGTGGTCGTCGGCGCGCTCTTCCGCCCGGAGATCGAGATGCACCTCGAGACGCAGGGCGCGGTGCTGCGCAACGCCGCCGAGCTCGTGGCCAAAGCGACCGAGGCGCGCGAGACGGGGGCCGTCCCGGCGACGGTGCTCACGGCGTGGAAGCAGGAGCTCAATCGCTTGAAGGACAAGCTCGATCAAGCGCCGAAGAAGAGCCCCGAGCGCGCGAGCATCGCCGCGCGCATCCAGGTGCTCGACGCGGCGGTGGAGCACCGCGGCGCGTGTTGCGTCCCCCAGGGGACGTTCGACCCGCCCGCCAGCCCGGGGAAATGACCGGAGACGACGTGGACGAATCGACCGAACCGACGAAGAAGCCGCGAGGCGGCGCGCACGCACGCGAGCTCGATCTGCTCGAGCAGGGTGAAGGGCTCTTGAGCCCGCTCGAGCGCTTTCAGATCCGCTTCATCCGCAAGTCGATGGAGAACCCGGCCTTCGACGGGTCCCTGAGGTGGCTCCAGCGGATCATCGGGTCGACGTGGATCGAGCACTCGGTGAAGCACCTCCGCCACGTGTACGGCGAGGACCGGCTGCCCGACCTCGATCCGAACAAGAGCTACCTCTGCGTCTCGAACCACCGGAGCTTCTTCGACCTCTACGTCATCACCGCGTACCTCGTGAAGCGCGGCAAGCTCCCGCATCGCATCTTCTTCCCGGTGCGCTCGAACTTCTTCTACGACAATCCGCTCGGCTTCGCGGTGAACGGCATCATGAGCTTCTTCGCCATGTACCCGCCGGTCTTCCGCGAGCGAAGCCGCCAAGCGTTGAACCTCGCCGGCATCGACGAGGTGGCGCGCATGCTCCGCGGAGGCGGCGTGTTCGTCGGGGTGCACCCCGAAGGGACGCGCAAGAAGGACGACGACCCGTACACCTTCTTGCCCGCGCAGTCGGGCGTGGGGCGCATGATTTACCGCGCGCGCGCCACGGTGCTGCCGGTGTTCATCCACGGCCTCACCAACGACATCGTCGAGCAGGTCTCTTCCAACGCGACCAAGCGCGGAGAGACGATCAACGTCGTCTTCGGCGCGCCCATCGACTTCGGCGACCTGCTCGACGCTCCGCCGAGCCCGCGGCTCTTCAAGAAGATCGCCGATCGCTCACTCGAAGAGGTCGGCAAGCTCGGCGAAGAAGAGCGGGCCATCCGCGCGGGCAATCACTCGGCGTAAGCGCGTCAGCGGTCGAGCAGATCGACGAGCTCACCAGGCAGCTCGCTCGAGACGTCGAACTTCGCGACCCCCTTGGCGCCGGCGAAGGCGACGCGCGAGGCGTGGAGCGCGTGGCGGTCGAGCCCTTCGATCATCTCGCCGCCGTAGAGCTTGTCGCCGGCGAGGGGGAAGCCGAAGGCGGAGAAGTGCACGCGGATCTGGTGGCGGAGCGCTTTCGCCACCGTCACCTCGGCGAGGGCCCACGTTCCGCCGCGGCGCTTCACCACGAATCGCGTGGCCGCGGGGCGCGGCGCGTAGCGCATGACGTCGCGCGGGTGGACGCACGCGTACACGCGCCGCTGGTCTTTGGGGTGGTTCGCCAGCGGGAACTCGATGACGCCGCGGTCGGGGAGGCCGTCGCTCTTGCACACGACCAGGTAGGTCTTGTCGAGGCGCCCCTCTTTGAGCGCCACCTTCAACGTGTCGAAGGCGGCCGCGCTCCGCGCCACGACGAGGAGCCCCGAGGTGTCGGTGTCGAGCCGATGAAGGAGCCCGGGCTCGCGCGGGCCGTAGCCCACGCCGGCGAGATCGGGGTAGTGCCCCACGAGCGCGTTGGCCAGCGTGCCGGTCTCTCCCGGACGAAGCGGCGCGCTGGGGACCCCGGCAGGCTTGTCGACGACGAGGACCCCTTCCCCTTCGAAGCGCACGTCGAGCGGAGCCTCGGGCGCAGGGGTGGCGGGGGCGTCGGGGGTCGGCACCTGCTCGGTCGCAACGCTGATGACGTCGCCGGTAGCGACGGTCCCCCCCTTGGGGCAGTAGCGGCCGTTGACCCGCACCGCGCCCTCGTCGATGGCCTTTTTCAGCCGTGCGCGCGAGAGCCCGGCCCCCCCCTCGGCGGCGAGCTGGGCGGCGGCACGGTCGAGCCGCGCGCCGTGGAGGGCCTCTGTGACGACGAACTCTCGGGGCTTCACGCCGGGTATACTAGGCCACGTGCAGGCTCCCACGTCGCACTGTCTCATGAGAATCGACTCCTCACGATGAACAACGTCCGCATCGCGGAGATCTTCGAAGAGCTCGCCGAGCGGCTCGAGCTCATGGGGGAGAGTCCGTTCAAAGCACGCGCGTACCGCACCTTCGCCGAGGAGGTCACGCGGCTCGACGAGCCTGTCTCCGACATCGCCGCGCGTGGCGATTTGCGAAGCATCCCCGGCGCCGGGAAGGCGATCGCGCAGAAGGTCGACGAGCTCCTCGCGCGCGGGACGTTCCCCGCCATCGAGCGCGCGCGCGCCGAGGTGCCGAGCGGCTTGCTCGATCTCCTGAAGCTCCCCGGCCTCGGGCCCAAGACGGCGCGCGCTCTGTGGCATGACGCCGAGCTCACGAGCATCGCCGAGCTCGCGGTCGCGTGCGAAGAGGATCGCATCGCGAACCTCCCCGGCTTCGGCGAGAAGCGCCAAGAGAAGATGCTCGAGGCGACCATCTCGCTCCTCGGCGGAAAGCGCGAGATGCTCCTCGCCGTGGCGCTCGACGCCGCGCGACTCGTGGCGAGCACGTTGGTCGACGCCGGCGCCACGCGCGCGGCGGTCGTCGGCGAAGCGCGGCGGGGCGAAGAGCTCACACGCGAAGCCGAGGTGCTCGCCCAAGGGATCACCCCCGAAGCCGTGCTCTCCGCACTTCGCGCGGGGGACGACGAGCTCATGGTGCGCGACGCGCGCGTGAGCGAGGGCGAAGTCGCGATCATGCTGCAAGGGCGGGGACCGGCCCGGATTCGCATCGTGAAAGATCCCGCCGATTGGGTGCACGGCCTCCTCGTGCACACCGGCGACGAAGCTCACGTCCGCTGGCTCTCCGATCTCGCGAGCGCGCGCGGCGGGCTCGCCGCCGTGGCCCGCGGCACGACCAGCGAGAGAGAGGTCTACGAGCGCCTCGGCGTCGCCTACGTCCCCCCGGAGCTCCGCGGCGGTCTCATCAAAGCGCCGCCCGAGCGTCTCCTCACGCAGGGCGATCTACGCGGCGTGTTCCATGTCCACACCGATTGGAGCGACGGCACGTCGTCGATCGTCGACATGGCCGAAGCAGCGGCGGAGCGCGGGCTCACCTACGTGGGGATCAGCGATCACTCGCAAGCGGCGGACTACGCCAACGGCCTCACCCCAGAGCGCCTCGCCGAGCAGGCCCGCGCGATCGAGCGGGCGCGGCAGAAGGTGCCCCAGATCCACATCTTCCACGGGGTCGAGGTCGACATCCTCCCCGACGGCGCGCTCGATCTCGACGACGCGACGCTCGCGCCCCTCGACTTCGTGATCGCGAGCGTGCACGCGCACCTCTCGATGACCTCGGAGGAGATGACCGCGCGCCTGCTTCGCGCCGTCAGCCATCCGCGCGTGACGATGCTCGGGCACCCGACGGGGCGTCTGCTCCGCGGGCGCAAAGGCTTCACCTTCGACGTCGCCAAGGTCGCCGCCGCCGCCGCGAAGAACGGCACCTTCCTCGAGATCAACGCCAACGCGCACCGGCTCGATTTGTCGCCACCGCTCTTGCGACAAGCGCTCACCGCCGGCGCGTCGTTCGTCATCAATCCCGACGCGCACGCCATCGCCGGCTTCGACGACACGCCGCTCGGCATCACGGTCGCGCGCCGCGCGCGCCTCTCGGCGGAGCAGGTCTTCAACACGCGTCCGCTCGAGGACGTGCGCGCGCACCTCCGTCGCGGGGCCGCCCAGGCTTAGGCGTTCGTGCAGGTTCGCACGAACGCACAGAGCTTATGAGATGCGCCCTAGGGCGCGGCCTCGCCCCACGCCGCGAGCGCGTCGACGTCGGCAGGGTGAAGGAAGGGCGCGACCTCGTCCAAGGTCCCGACACGCGCCTGCGACACGCCGAGGCGACGCGCCGACACCTTCGCCACCGCGGCCAGCGTGGCGCACGGCGACTGCACGAGCTTCACGAGATCCGACGCGAGCTCGGTGGCGGTGAGCTCGGCGGCGAGCATGGCGGCGAACCCGCGTGGATCGACGGGGTGCGCGCGGCGATCTCCCAGCACGCGACGGAGCTCGACGAGCGCTTCGGCGCTCGCGCCGCGCATGCTCGCGCGTCGATATCCGGCAGAGTGGAGCCCGAGTCGCACCGAGGCCGGCGCGCTCTCCACGTAGCTCCGCACCGCGCTCACGAGGCTCTCGCACTCGGGCTCTTCTTGCGCGTCGCTCGCGTGCTCGCCGTCGAGGTCGAGCGCGAGGACGTGCGCCGACTCGCGGGCGTAGGCGTCGAGGTGCGCGACCAGCCTGTCGAGCGGGATGGCACCGCGAGCGCGCGCGGCGAAGCGCTCGTGCTCGGTGTCGACGACGAGGAGGCTCCACAAGGTCGAGTCGCTGGCGCCGTCGCGACCGTGGGTCATCTCGACGTGCACGCGGCGAACGGCAGCCCAATGCAGCACGCGCGGCTGCGCCTCGTCGTCGACGAGGATCCCCCAGGGGACGACGGCCATCTTCACGGTGCGCGCGCGGAACCTCCGCGCCGAAGGCCCTCGCCGACGAAGCGCCGACACGGCCATCCCCGAAGCCGCCAGCGCCCCGGCGAGGAGCGCCAGGCGCGCGCCGAACGCGTGAAGGAGCCCGGCCCCCGCCGCCCCTCCGGCGAGGACGCCGGCGAAGAAGCGCGGCCCCACCTCGGGCCCCGGCGCGAGCCCCACGTAGCGAAAATCCGGCTCGGGAGCGAGTGTTCGCTCCTCGTCGGCCTCGGCTTCTCGCGGCGTGCTCTCCACCCCTTCATTCTTGTCGAAGTCGACTCTCCGCGCACGCCGAGCCGGGGCGAGAGAGGCCGGGACGTGGCACAGGCTCACGAAAGTCGTCTAGGTTTCGGGTGTGGTGGAGCCCATGCACGCCTGCGTCGTGTGTCGGTCGGCGGTCCCTCGCGGGGTCCGTGTCTGCCCGAGTTGCGGCGCGTTGCAGGCTCAGACCGGGGCCCCGGAGCTCACGCGCGGCGTCACCATCGAGCGCGGGTACGGCCGCATCGTCGTCGACACGCGCATCGGCGAAGGCGGCATGGGCGTCGTCTACCGCGCGTGGCTCTTCTATCCACCGACCGATCCGCGGGCGGGCGAACCGCCGACGAAGCTCGCGCTCAAGTGGCTCCGGCCCGAAGCGCGCGGACAAGAGGAGGTGCGGAAGTTCTTCCGCAACGAGATTCAGGCGCTTCGTCACCTCACGCACCCGAACGTGGTGAAGTTCCTCGACGTGTTCGAGTGGCCGCCCGACGCCGAAGCGCACGGGAACGACGGCACGACGGTGCTGGCGATGGAGCTCGTCGAGGGCGAAGCGCTCGTCGAGGTCATCGCGCGTCACGTAGCGCGATCGCGGCTCGCCCCGGGGAGCGCGCTCCCGGGCATCCCCTTTCGTCGCGCTTGGTACTACTTCCAACAGCTCTTGGGGGCTCTGGCGGCGATTCATCGCGTGGGGATCGTCCACCGCGACGTGAAGCCGGCCAACGTGCTCATTCGCCACGACGGCGTGGTGAAGCTCACCGACTTCGGCATCGCGCGCGTCGAGCTCCCCGGCCGCACCGCGCCGCACGAGCGAGCGATCGCCCCCGGCACCGGCGCGTATATGTCGCCCGAGCAGGTACAAGGGAGGGCGCTCGACGGTCGGAGCGATCTCTACTCCGCCGCGGTGGTGCTCTACGAGATGCTGTGCGGGCGACCGCCGTTCTCCCCCGAGGGGAAGAGCGAGCTCTTTCTTCGCCAAGAGCAGCTCGCGAGTCAGCCGCCGCCGATCCGCACGTTCCTCGCGCAGGCACCACCGGTCCTCGACGCGCTCTTCGTGCGCGCGCTGGCAAAGGATCCGGCCCTCCGGTTCGAGTCGGCGCTGGCGATGGGCGACGCATTCCGCGCGGCGCTCGGCCTCCCCGAGAGCCAAGAGTGGAGCGCGCAGAAGGAGCTCGCCGATTTGGCCGTGGCCAGCGTGACCCCCGCGGGCCCGTCGAAGCGCGCGGCCACGCTGCGTGATTTCCTCGTGCAGCGCTACCGCACCGAGAAGATGGCGCGCCGAGGCTGAGCGCTGCGCGCGTCGCCTCCTCCGCGGCGCGGCGCCTACTTCTTCGCGCTCCGCTTCCGCGCGAGCCGCGCCTCGCTCGCCGCCTCTTTGTGCGAGGGATTGATGGCGAGGAGCGCGTCGAAGTCGCGCAAGGCCTGGCGCGGCTTTCCCGCACGAAGCAAGAGCTTGCCGCGGTAGAGCAGCGCGCGCTCCGAGGTCGGATCGATTTCGAGAAGCTCGTCGAGGCGAGCCAACGAACGCGCGACCGCTTCGGGGGCACCGCTCGCGGCGTCGAACCAGGCCAGCAAGATCGACGGATCCATCTCCACCGGCGCGAGCGACTCGGCCCGCCGCGCGTGGCGAAGGGCACCGGCGATGTCTCCGCGATCGAACGCTTGCTCGGCGGAGCGCACCGACGCCATCGCTTCGAGCGCGCGCTCGGCCTCTTCGAGCTGCTCGGGCAAAGGCGGCGAAGCGATCGTGGGCGGTGCGCGCGAAGGGCTCGGCGCCGGGGGAGCGATGGACGGAGGCGGCGCGGACGCAGGAGGCGCAATGGAGACGGGCGGCGCGATGGATGCGGGAGGCGCGAGGGACGCCGGCGGCGCGATGGACGCGACGGCGAGCGGGGGGAGCGAAGCGCCCGAAGGGAGATCGGGGATCGACCCGCGATCGGGCGGATGGGACGACGAGGGGCGCACCCTGGGGGCGAGGGTAGCTCCGCGCGAGCCAGTGAAACGCGCCGCGCCCATCGGACCGGACTTTTGCCCAGGGAGCGTGAGCTGCCGCGTGACGGCGAGCGCGTAGAGGAGCGAAGCCACCGCCTCGGCGTCCTCGCTCTCGGCCAAGAGATCGGCCACGTAGGGGCGACCGGTGAAGAGCGCCGACATCGCCGCGCGCTCCGCCGCACCAAGAGAAAGACCGGAGACGAACGCCCCTTCGTCGAGCACGAGCGGGATCTTGGCGAGACGCCCGAGCGCGCGAGCGACCCGTTCGCGATCGTGCCAGAGGCGCACCGTGGCGAGCACGACGTCGAGACCGTCGCACGGGACGAAGCCCTCGGGCCCGGTGTCCTCCAAGAGGTCGACGTCACGGAAGAGCGCGTACGAGGTCTCCCGCGGGAGGTTCGCCAACCCGGAGATCTTGGCCACGATCTGCGCTTCGAGCGCGCGCCCGAGCTCGGCTCGCGTCAGCACCCCTTCGCTGACGAAGAACTCACCGAGACGAAGCCCGAGACGCTTGGACTCTTCGACCGCCGCCGCCGCCCCGTCTGCGTCGACGAGACCGTCGGCCACGAGCAGCTCCCCGAGCGGGGAGACGAGGCGCCCGACGCGAACCTTCACCGGCGCGCCGCGACGGAAGTAGATGCGGTGGCGAATGCCGTCGGGCTCGGAGAGCTCCACCGATCCCGTCACCGCGTGATCGAACATGTAGACGAGGACGTGAACGAGCGGCGTCGACGCGAGCGTGCCGCGCGCGCTCGGCGCGAGCGAAGGGGGCGTCTCGGCCGCTTCGGATCGCGAGAACGCCTCTTCCGTCGGCGAAGCACGGAGCACCGTGCGGTCGTCGATGGCGAGTGTGCGCCCGTCGTAAGGAGCAGCGTCGGCCTGCGCGCGACGTCCTTCGCTCGGCGGCGGACGTGACGACACGCGGGGCGCGGGGCGCGACGACATGCGCGGCGCAGGACGAGAAGAGAGGGTCGTCGGTGCGGGGAAGGACGAGCGTTGACCTCGCGGGGGCGGCGCACCGCTCTGCCCCTTCTTCCATCCTTCGACGCCCACGACTTTGACGATGCGCAGGTCGATCTCGGGGGCGGCGAGGTCGATCTCTTCCGCACCTTCGATCACGCCTCCTTCGGCGTCGAGCACCGGCCGCACCGTGGGGAAGCGGCGAACACCGGCGCGAACCACTTCGGCGGCCTCCCCCGAGGAGAGGAGCACGACTGTCCCCTCCGGATAGACACGGAGCGCCGAAGCGAGCGTGCGGAGGACGGTGAAGTCCGAAGCCTCGGCGAGCTCGCCCGCCAAGAACCTCAGCGCGGCGTCGGGCGTGCGCGCCTCGACCCCCGGCTCCGGGGTCATGAGCTCGTTGTAGCGGCGCGCGATGGCGACGATCCGCGCGTGAAGCGTCGGCCCCCGCGTCCCGCGGTACACGGGACCGACCGTGGCCAAGCGGCCGAGCCAGAGCGCCTCGAACGCGATGACCGTGCGCACGATCGTCGGCTCGTTCACGCGACCCAGGGCCGTGAGGACCGCCGCGGCGCCGGCCGGCAGTCGATCTTCGTGCTCGTCGGTCAGACGCAGCTGGGCCCGCGTGGCCGAGAGCGGCCCTCCCGCTCCGAGCAGGCCCGCGGCGCGCGGCCGCGCGACGTCGTGCACCAAGGCGGCGAGCGCGAGCTGCGAGAGGCCCACGCGGTCGTCGGTGATTTGGCGTGCCATGGCGACGGCGAGGATCGCGGTGTTCACCGCGCGACCCGCTTCGTCGTTGTTCGCGTTCCGCACCTCCGACACGCCGAGGAAGGCGAGGGTCTTCCACTCCGAGAGATCGACGATGCTCTGCGCCACGCGCTTGATCTGCGGCGGCATCGACAAGTGCCCGGCGTAGAGATCCTCGTAGAATCGGCGGAGGGCCACGACCGCCGTCGCGTAGGTGCGGAGAATGCGCGCTTCGACGTCGAGATCCTCGAGCTCGAGGCCGCGAACGTGCACCGCCTCGTTGACCGGCCGGAGGCGAATCCGAGTGCTCGCGCAGGTGTAGCTGCCGCGTTCGCTCGCCTTGGCGCGAGCGACGGCCTCGGCGAAGAGGTGCAGGTCCTCGGCGCTCGCGTCGCGGGCAATCGCGAGCTCGGCGCCGCCGCACCAATCGAGGATCCCGCCGAGCTCCAGCGCCGACTCGTAGACCGAGCGCGAGCCCTTGAGGAGATCGCCCGACACGAACACGGCGCGGCGCGAAAAGAGCAGGCTCACGTGCACGCCGGCGCGGGTCGCGTACTCCTTGATCGCCTCGTGCGCTTGCTCCACTTGGCGCATCAAGGCCTGGTTGGTCGGCTCGTGAAGGAGAGCCACTTTCACCAGGCGATAGATGGCGACGACGACCGCCGCTCCCACCTCACGCGCGCGGACGCGGCGGACGAGCTCGCCGGCGTCGTGGGTCATGAGATCGGTCACGGCGCCTCCTTGGGTGGAGCGCTCTTGGTGGCGCCGGCCTTGGGCGGAGTGGATCCGCCGATGGCGCGCGCGCGGATCTTCGCCGAAGCCTCGCTGGCCGCGGTGCGCGTCTCGTCCGAGATCCCCCAGCGCGCTTGCCCGATCTCGCGCAGCTCGGACTCGACACTCGTCGACGTCGACGTCTCCCCGAGCACTTCGAGGGCGACGACACGCGATCCCTCGCGCGCGTCGGACGTGAACACGCCGCTCCTCTTGGCGATCTCGAGGACCAACGACTCCCCGTGATCGGACGAGAGCGCGACGAGCGTTCGAAGAATCTCACGACGCTCGTCGGTCCCCAGCTCGTCGAACGAAGCTGCGCGTGCCTGGCGAGCCACGGTGGGAAACGCACCCTTGAGCCCGTGACGCGAGAGCGCGCGGAGCGCCGCCATGCGCGCGAACGCCGAAGGGCTCTCGAGCATCCCGGCGAGCTCGGCGTGGGCGCGATCGGGGCCACCAGCGGCGTGGATCTTCGCCTCGACCGCGAGCTCGAGATCCTCGCCCGAGGCCAAGCGCGCGAGCACCTCGCGCGCCGCGGGTGTTCCGGCACGCGCGAGCATGGAGACCACGGCGACCGAGGCGCGGGGGGCGTACCTCCGCGCGGCCTCGCCGATCTCGTTTTCGTGCCCGGTGAGGACGCGCTCGACGTAGCGAAGGAGCGCATCGGCGAGCTCGTCCTCGGCGCCCTCGAGCGCCGCGAGCACGATGGGCAGGTCACGCGTCGCCAGCTGCGCCAACGCCGGCTCGAACATCGGCACGCGGTCCGGGCGCCGCTTCAACTCCGCGAGCGCGAGCTCCAGCGCTTCACCCCCGAAGAGCGCGTTCGACACCGCCGCGGCAAGCTTGATCAAGTCTTCGCCGGCGACGCGCGCCACCAGCCGATCTCGCATCGCGCGATGGAGTGAGACCACGACGTCCATGCGATCGGACACGAGCAGATCGCACGCCGAACGCCGCAGCGAAGCGAGCACGAGGGGGGCATCCCGGGCCATCGCCGCGTCGATGTAGCCCTCCACCAGGGCGTCGACGTAACGCTCGTTCCACGCGTCGTGAGAGACCGTGAGCTCGGCGGCGAACGCGCTCTTCACCGCCGCCTCGAGCTCGAGCGGGAAGCTCCCACCGGGAGCGTCGAGCGCCCTGGGGTCGGTGCTGAGCGCCATCGCGTCGGCCTCGAGCCTCTCGACCTCGGCGCGCGCGAGCTCCTCGAGGCGATCGGCTTCGTCGTAGAAGGCCTCGCGCGAGGCAGCGTCGCCGGCGACGAACCCGAGCACCGTCTCCCATCGCACGTTGGCGAGATCGCGCTCCCAGAACGCCGCCGCGAGATCGTCCTCGGGGGGGAGATCTCGCGCCGGATCGAGCAAGAAGAGACCGAACATCTCGCGAAGCTCGGCCTGCGTGACGCCAGGGCGCACCTCGATCTTGCGCACACCGCACGCGAAGAGGTGGTACGGCACGGTGTCGGAAGGAGGCGTGGGCTCCCACACCGTCTGACCGAACGCGACGAACGAGTACGGCCACACCGTGAGGCGCCCGAACGCCGGATCGCGCGACAACGCCCCGCCCCACGCCTCGAAGACCGTGCGGAGTGCACGCTCGGTGAGCGGGTGATCCCACCCGAGCTGCCGCACGTTGGGGAGGAGTCGGTCCACGAGCTTGAAGAGCTCGATGAGCTCGGTGGCGCGCTCGTCGGGTCGCTCGTCGGCCGCGGGCGTCGCGGCGAGAGGGGCGGTGGAGATGGGCCTCGTCAGCGCTTCGCGCGCGGCGCGCACCGCCTCTTGCATCTCGCGTGCGTCGGCGAAGCGATTGCGTCGATCCCACGCCAGCGCCTTGTCGATGACGCGGACGACGCCGAGGGGAAGATCGGGGGCCGCACGAGCGACGGAGGGAACGGGCACGGTGGCGGCCATCACCAGCGCTTCGTTCTCCGTCCGCGCGCGGTGGATGCGCCGGCCGGTGGTGAGCGCGTGGAGGAGCGCCCCCACCGAGAAGACATCGGCCCTCCCGTCGAGCTGATCGACCAGGCCCATCGCCTGCTCCGGCGGCATGTACGAAGGCGTCCCCAGCGCCGTCCCTGCGCGCGTGACCTCGCCCGCCGCCTCGCGCACCTGGGCCACGCCGAAGTCGAGGAGCTTGATGCGGTCGTCCTTGGTGATGAAGACGTTCGCCGGCTTGAGGTCACGATGAATGATCCCGGCTGCGTGGCACGCGGCGAGGCAGTCGAGCATCCCCTCGGCGATGCGAAGCGCGTCGTCCACCGGCACGCGACGTCCGACGCGCTTCCAGAAGTCGCGCACCGTCTCCCCCTCGAGGAGCTCCATGACGAGGAAGGGCTCTCCGCTGGCGGTCGTCCCTTCCCCCTCGACGCGCACGCAGCCGGGGTGCCCGACGCGTCCGGCGACGTCGGCCTCGCGAAAGAAGCGCTCGCTCACCATCGTGTCGCGCACGACCTCGCGGTGGAGGATCTTCAGCGCGACGCGGCTGCCGTCGGGCCGCGTCGCCGCGTACACGGCCGCCATGCCCCCGGAGCCGAGGAGCGACTCGAGCCGAAACCCGCCGGGCACTTCTTCCCCGATGCGCTCGCGGTAGACGCGCTCGCGCTCGGCGCGCTCGGTGGCGGCGGTGGACCTCGGCGGCTCGGTTGCTTCGACCATCGATTCCCCCTCGTGCTCGCTACGTCAACGACGGGCGTGAGAAAGCGCGACGAAGGTGCCGACGAGGCATGCAAGAGGGACCACCGAGAGCGGCGCGAGAGCGAAGGCCACCGCCAAGACGGCGAGCACCGAAGGCGCGAGGCCGACGATGAGCGCCACGCGGGATCGCTCGCGCGCGACGCGCGCCAGGCAAAGTGCGAGCGCGGCGTCGCGAACGTCTTCCGAGGCGAGCCCCGCCGACCACTCGCCGGGCGTGCTCCCCGCCGCGCCGAGCGCGATGGACACGTCGGCCGCACCGAGAGCGGCGTCGTCGGTGCGCGGCTGACCGAGCACGGCGACCACGTGTCCCCCCTCGCCGAGCGCGCGGACTTCGGCGCCGCGATCGGGCGGCAAGACCTCCGGCCGGATGTGATCGATGTCGAGCGCGCGGGCGATGGTCTCACAGGTCTCGCGCGCTTCTCCGCTCAGGAGCACCGGCTCGATACGTGCATCATGCAATTTTTGAACGGCGGCCCGCGCGCCGGCGCGCAGGCCGTCTTGCAGCGCGACGATGCCGACGAGCTTGTCGTTCAGGGCCACGAGCAAGACGCTGCGCCCCTGCGCTTCGAGCTCGGAGATGCGGGCGTCGGCCAGGGCCACGCTGACGCGCTCCTGCAAGAGGAGCGCGCGGCTGCCGACGGCCAGCGGCTCGCCGGCGGCGGAGAGCGCGGTGACGCCGAGGCCCGCGTGCTCGTTGGCGTTGCGCACGTTCTCGATGGTGACGCCGCGGGCGCGGGCAGCGCGCACCACCGCCGAGGCGAAGGGATGCGTGGACACGGTCTCGGCCCCCGCCGCCAAGGAGAGGACGGTCTCCTCGTCGAGCGCGCCGAGCGTCTCGAGCGCGACGATCTCCGGCTCCCCGAGGAGCACCGTGCCACGCGCGCACAGCACGGCGACGTCGGTGGCGCCCGCTTGGTGGAACGCCGCCGGGTCTTTGAAGGCCACGCCGTGCGCGAGGGCGTCGATCTGCGCGCGCGCGTGGTGAGTAGCGACCGCGGCGATGACCCCGAAGGCGCTGAAGGCGAGGGTCGCGGCGGCGGCGGCGGCGACGGCCTCGACGCCCGAAGCGTCGGTGACGAGGAAGGCCGCGCCCAAGAGGACGGCCGCGGCGAGGGAGACGCGCTCGAGCACGACGCGAGCGCCGCGCGCGAGAGGAGCTTTGACGTCGAAGCGATACGCCGTCGCGGTCGCCGCACGGAACCACGCGCGGTCGTTGGCGGCCCACGTGGTCATGAGGCGCAGGCTTCCGCGGACGACGCGCGCACCCGCGACGACGGCCTCCCCCTCGCGACGCGTGACCTCGTGGGTCGCGTCGAGCCAAGGGAGGACAGCCGCTTCGCCTGCCGTGACGACGCCGTCGACGCCGACGACGTCACCGGCTTCGACCACGACTTCTTCGCCCGCCTTCACCTCGGCGGCGGGGGTGAGATCGATTTCACCGCCGGCGCGCGAGACGACGCGCACCGGCACGTCGAGCGCCTTGGCGATGCGCGCGCGCTCGGCCGCGAGCGGCACGAAGGTCCGCTCCACGAGGACGACCCCCACCAGCGACGCCGCGGCGGCGAGGCCGGCGAAGGAGGCGAGCCCCGGCGCGTGAGGCGCCTCGGCGACGCGCGCGACGACGGCGGCGAGCAGCGCCACGAGCGGCGCGCCGATCGAGAGGGCGGCGTGAGGTAGCGCGGGATCGCGCAGCGCGCGCGGCGCACGAACCACGAACCCGGCGGCGGCGAGCGCCGCGAGTGGCAGGCGCGCCCCCTCGCCCGAGGGCCCGACCACGGCGACCGCGCCGGCAAGGATGCCCGCGCCGATGCCGGCGTAGGCCAGCAGATCGCGCGCCGGCGGGCGCGCCGCGGGCGGCGAAGGACGCACGGGCGCCGTCTCGAGCGCCTCTTCTTCATGCGCTTCGCTCGCAGACGACGTGTCTTCGGCTTCGTCACCGGACGATGTGGCGTCGTCCGTCGCCACGCTGTCGCTGGGCTCGTCGACGCTGGGCTCGTCGTCACTCGGTTCGTCTTCTCTCGGCTCGTCGACGTCCGAAGCCGCGGGCAACGGCGCCGCGACCACCGGCGCGCTCGGCACGATGGAGCGCAAGGTGGTCGGCGCCTCGAGCGGCGCGTCGTCACGCTCGGCGCGTCGCGCATCGCGCGCGCGCACGTCGGAGATCGGCACGTCGTCGGCGGAGCCTACGGGCGGGCGCGGGGCGGGAGCGACGACCGGCGGGGAGTGCGTCAGCGCGTCGGCGGTCACGCGCGAGGAGACGTTCGCCTCGTAGAAGGCCGCCTTGCAGATCTTGTCGCAGAAGTACGTGAAGCGGCCGTCGAGGATCGACACCTCACCCGCGCGCAGCGGGTCGAGCGCTTTCCGGCACGCCGGACACGCCGGCGCGCTCGAAGAGGGGGTCTTGGCGCGCGCGTCCTGCATCGGCGATCCTTCGGATCGCGCCTCGACGGGGGCCCGTCAAGGCGGAGCGACGTCTCGGACGCCGAGGCACTGATCGCGCGTTCAGACTTCTGCAGTGGGTGCGGGGATTTTCGCGAGCACGCTGCCGAGCATCGCCACCCCTTCTTCGAGCTCCTTCACGGTGACGACGAGCGGCGGCGAGAAGCGAATCACCCGCTCGCCCGCGGCGGTGAGGAGCACGCCGGCCTCTTGCAGGCGCGGGAGGATGTCGCGCGCGACGAGCCCTTTCTTGAGCACGAGCCCGCGAAGGAGCCCCTCGCCTCGCGATCCTTCGCAATGGGACGGCAGCTCACGCGCCAGCGCGTCGAGCATACGCGCGAGCGCGAGCCCCTTCTCGCGCGCGCCGTCGACGAGCCCTTCGCCTTCGAGGATGCGGAGGACGGCCAGCGCCGCGGCGCACGCCAGCGGGTTGCCGCCGAAGGTCGAGCCGTGCGTCCCCGGCGGGAGCGCGGTGGCGAGCGCCTCGGTGGTGAGCATCGCGCCGATCGGCACGCCGCCGGCGAGCCCCTTGGCGAGGGCGATGGCGTCGGGGCGGATGCCGCTCGCTTGAAAGCCGAACCAACGACCGAGGCGGCCGATGCCCGTCTGCACTTCGTCGACGAGGAGGAGCGCGCCGTGGGCGTCGCATCGGTCGCGGAGCCCTTCGAGGAAGCCGCGCGGCGCCGGCAGGACGCCCCCCTCGCCCTGCACCGGCTCGACGATGATCGCCGCGACGTCGGGACCGAGCACAGCGTCGACGGCGGCGAGATCGCCGTAGGCGACGTGGGTGACGGGGCCGAGATCGCCGAAGCCCTCGCGGTACTTGGGCGTGCCGGTCATCGAGAGCGCACCGATGGTGCGACCGTGGAACGCGTTGTGAAAGGCGATGATGCGGGCGCGGCCGGTGTCTCCCTTGGCGAAGAAATGGCGACGCGCGAGCTTGAGCAGCGCTTCGTTCGCCTCCGCGCCGGAGTTGCAGAAGAAGGCGCGGTCGAGCCCCGCCTTCTTGCAGAGCTCTTCGGCGAGGCGGATGTTCGGCTCGTTGAAGAAGTAGTTGGAGACGTGCACCACGCGCGCCGCTTGCTCGGCGATGGCCCGCACGTGCTCGGGGTGGGCGTGCCCCACCGCGCACACCGCCACGCCGGCGGCGAGATCGAGGTAGCGCTTGCCGGAGACGTCGAAGAGCTCCGAGCCCTGCCCGCGACTGAAGACGACGCGCGCCGGCTTGTAGTTTCCGTAGAGGTGCTTGTCGGCGGTGGCGAGGAGCGCCTCGCTGGCGTCGCGGGTAGGGGCGGGCTCGACGTTGTGACTCATGGTTTGGGCTTCCACGGGGACCTCGTACGAATCAAGATGTCCCCAAACTGGCACAGCGAAAAGATCCAGATCGTGAATTTAGGTTAGACCATCGCGGAGGGCGAGGATGCGCGCGGAGATCTCGGCGAAGCCCTCGCCCATGGGGCGGCTCGCGACGTAGGCCGGTGCAACGACCAACCGCGCGAGGTGAGCCTCGACGTTCTTCACGCCGAACGTGGTGGTGAAGGACGCGAAGCACGCAGCGTCGTTCCCGCTGTCGCCCACGAAGGCGTAGCGGCGAAGCGCGCTCCCCGCGTCTTCGCCGAACGCGCGCCCGAGGAGGTGCACCGCGCCCGATGCTTTGTCGTCGGTGTCGAAGGTGGCGTGGAGGTGGACGCTCGACCGCGTGGTGCGCGCACCGCGCTCGACGATGAGGCGCGCGAGCATGTCGACGCGATCGACCGGCAGACGTACGCGCTCGCCGATGTCCCACGTGACGTCGGTGCGACGCGCGTCGACGTCGTCGGAGAGGCGCGCCTCGGGGACGACGCTTCGCGCCTCTTCGACCAAGCGCCCAAGGCGAATGCGCCGGCTCCTTCGCTCGGCTTCGTCGCAACGCTCCACGCGATCGAGCACGCCGCCGCGCCCGCGAAGCAAGAGCACGCCGCCGTTCTCGGTGACCGCGCCGTCGACCGGCCATTGGCGCGCGAGGACCTCGCCCCACCCGCTCGGGCGGCCGGTCACGGCGACGAGGCGGAGGCCGGCGTCGCGCAGATCCCAGAGCGCGCCGTAGGCCTCGCGGGTGAGCGTGCCGTGCGAGAGGAGCGTGTCGTCGAGATCGAAGAGCACCCCGCGGAGCGCGCGCGCGTCTTGGGCTTCGAGGGCTACGAGCGGTCGCATCAGCGCGGCTCGATCCGCGCGAGGAGCGCCTTCAGGTAGAGCCCCTCGGGGAAGGCAGCGCTCACCGGGTGGTCGGCTCCTTGGAACATGCGATCCCAAATGATGGCCTGCACGTTGGCGCGGAGCGCGCCGTTGGCGAGCGCGCGCGTGAGGGCGGTGAGGTCGACCGCCGCCGAGCACGAGCAGAAGATCATGATCCCGCCGGGACGCGTAGCGCGGCAGCCGAGCTCGGCGAGCTTCGTGTACGCGACGAGGGCGGCGTCTTTGGCGCTTCGCTTCGGCGCGAGGCGCGGCGGATCGACGATGACGAGATCGTAGCCGCCCCCCTGCCCCGCCTCGGCGAGGACCTTCTTCGCGTCGCCCTTCACGAAAGAGATCTTCTCGTGGAGGCCGTTGGCGCGCGCGCACTCGGCGGCGACCTCGAGGGCGAGCACGCTGTCGTCGCAGGAGAGCACCTCGGTGGCGCCGCCGCGCGCCGCCGCCATCGCGAAGCTCCCGACGTAAGCGTAGGTGTCGAGCACGCGCCGGCCGTGGGCGAGCTGCTCGACGCGCGCCCTCAGCGTGCGCTGGTCGAAGTAGAAGCCGGTCTTCTGTCCGAGCTCGAGCGGGATGCGGTACGCGAGCCCACGCTCGTGGAACGTGAGATCGGTGAAGGGCTCACCGCGCACGATGCCGGAGCCGGGGACGAACCCCTCTTGGCGCGCGGTCCCTTGCGGCGTGCGATCGACGATCGCGCGCGGGCGCACCACGTCGTGAAGCGCTTGCAGCACCAGCGCTTCGCGGTTCTTCATCCCCACGGTGAGAAGCTGCACGACGAGCACGTCGGCGAAGCGATCGACGACGAGACCGGGCAAGCCGTCGCCGTCCGAGTGCACGAGGCGGTAGCCGTCGGTCTTCTCCGAGCCGAGCCCTATCTGCTCGCGCCAGTGGAGCGCGCGCTCGATGCGATGATGAAAGAACGCGGCGTCGATCCGTGTCGACGCGTCGCGCACGAGCAAACGCACCGGGATCGCCGATCCCGGAGAGTAGAATCCGCGGCCGAGCATGTTGCCGCGCGGATCGATCACGCTCACTTCGTCGCCTGGGGTCGCGCCCCCCTCGACGCGGTCGATGGCCTGCGCATATACCCAGGGGTGGCCAGCCCACAGCGGTTGCACGTGCCCGGGCTTCAGACGGACCACCGGGGTCCGGGGGGGCTTCGGAGGCGCACCCGACGGCTGGGGTGTGGGCATGTGCCGGTCAGCTTACACGACGCCGGTTGTCCGGCTGCGCGTGAACGAGAGGCGACACCCTGACGCGGTTGCCGCGGCCGGCCCATGGATTTCGGCTGCGCGAGGGAACGTTGCCCATGGCACCTGGGTTGCTTTAGTCACGGGGTGAGGCACGAGCCATGAGCAAGACGAAGCAGGTGCAGGTGCTGAAGTGGACCCTCCTTTCGCTGGGGCTCGCCCTTCCGGCGACGGCGAGGGCCCAGGGGGCGGCCCCCGCACCCGCGCCGGCCCCAGCCGCGGCGCCGGCGCCGAGCGCCAACCCGAACTGCCCGCCGGGGAGCTGGTTTTGCGCCGACGCACCCGCGCAGACTCCCGCCGCAGGCGCAGCTCCTGCCGGCAGCGGCAAGACGCTGGAGCCTTTGCCCGCGCAAGGCGCGACCCCCGCGGCGCCGCCCGTCGTCATCTACCAGCCCGCGCCGCCGCCGGTCGTCGTCGTCCAAGGCAAAGAGGCCGCGCCGCCGGTCTACCACTACGCGCCGCGCCCCGCGCCGCGCCGGAGCGAGTGGGGGTTGAACGGTCACTTCGAAGGGGCGTTCCTCGGCAAGGGGTACAACGGCAACGCCGGCATGCTCGGCGGTGGTCTCGGTCTGCGCTTCCGTCCCGCGCCCGTCGCGGCCATCGAGGCCGACTTGGACTTCGCCGGAGGCCGTGACTACAACGGCTACCGCCGCGGCGAGACGGCGTTCACGTTGAACTGCCTCGTCTTCGCCAATCCGAAGGACAAGGCGCAGGTCTACTTCCTCGGCGGATTCGGTTGGGCGGGCGCCCACGCGGTCGACGACACCGGTCGCTTCTCGAGCTACGACCGCGAGTTCAACTACAGCTACTTCGGCGCGCAGGGCGGCATCGGGATGGAGTTCCGCGTGGCCAAGCACTTCGCGCTCAACTTCGACGGGCGCGTCTTCGTGCGCGGCCGCACCGACTCCGACGCTCGCTACAACCCCGAGTTCCGCGACGGCAACGGCCGCACGTCGAACACGTCCGGCGGCGCGCTCCTCACCGGCGGCGCCACCTTCTACTTCTAGGATCGAGCGCCGAACGCGCGAGCCTCGGCCGCGGGGTTGTGGCACCGTCGTTCCGTGACGCGTGAGGCCACCACGCCCGATTCACCGCCCAAGCCGGCGATCGCAGAGCGCCTTCGCGCGCACACGCCTTCGCTCGTCGCGTTCGTCAGCGGCGTGGTGCTCGCGCTCTCCGGTCCGCCGCTGAACGCCATCCCCGCGCTGTGGGTGGGCCTCGCGGGGCTCGCGTGGTCGCTCGAGGCACCCGCGCGCGCGGTCCCCGCGAAGGCGCGCGCTCCTCGCCTCCGCGCGGCGTGCGCCGGGGGGATGCGCGGTTGGCTCTTCGGGCTCGGGGCGAACCTCGTCGCGTTCCGCTTCGTCCCCGCGGTCATTACGCGCTTCACGCCGCTCCCCACGGCGCTCGCGCTCCTCGCGCTCGTGCTGCTCGCGGCCGCGCAGGCCCTCGTGTGGTTCTTCGCCGCCGTCGTCGCCACGCGCCTCGTCGCGCGCGGCGTGCCGCGGTGGGCGGCGTTCGCGGTGGGCGCCTACGCCGGGAGCTTCTTCCCCATGGTGTTCCCGTGGAGCCCGGGGGCGGGGGCGAGCGCGTGGCCGATCCTCGTGCAGACCGCCGAGCTCGTGGGCGAGCGCGGCGTGACCTTCGCGATGGCGGTGACGGCGGGCCTCCTCGTCGAAGCGCGCCGAAGCGGCGGCGCGAAGAAGGGCCTCGCCGCCGTGGGACTCGTCGCAGCGACGCTCGCGTACGGCGCGTGGCGCATGGCGCGCGTCGATGCGCTCCGCGAGCGGGCGAGCACGGCGAAGCTCGCGCTCGTCGAGCCAGCCATCGGCGCTTCGGAGCGCTGGGAGGCGGCGCGGGCGAAGTCGATCCTCGCCGGCCTCACCGAGCTCACGGTGCGCGCCGAGGCCGAAGGGGTCGAGCTCACCGTGTGGCCCGAGTCGGCGTACCCGTACGTGCAGTGGCACGGCGCGCATCGCGACGCCGTAGGCCCGCAGGCGATCTTGCAGCCCGGTGTGCACGGTCCGGTGCTGACGGGGCTCCTCCTCTCGGCGCGGGGGCCCGATGGTAACGACGAGACCAACTCGGCGCTCGTCGCCGAGCGCGGCGGGAGCCTCGGCCCTTCCTACGACAAGATGCATCTCCTCTGGTTCGGGGAGGAGGTGCCGCTCGCCGACGTGTTCCCGGTCTTGCGCCACGTGTTCGCGCGAGCGATGGGGCTCGCGCCGGGCGATCATCAAGTCTTGCTCACGAGCGGGCGCCTCCGCATGGCGGTGCTCAACTGCTTCGAGGACACGCTCCCCGGCGCGGGACGCGAGGCGATGGGCGTCGGTCCCAACCTGCTCGTGAACGTCACGAACGACGCGTGGTTCGCCGATCCGAAAGAGCCGGGCGCCCCCGAGCCCAAGGCCACGGCGAACCGCGCCTTCTCGCTCGAAGGCGAGCTCCACCTGCGCATGGGGGCGATGCGCTCGGTCGAGGCGCGGCGGGATCTCGTGCGGGCGGTGAACCTCGGGCCCACGAGCTGGGTCGACTCCGCGGGTCGCGTGCGCGCGGTCTACGCGAGCCACACGCCCGGCTACCTCATCGTCACCCCCGCCCTCTTGGACGGGCCTTTGACCTTCTTCTCGCGCTTCGGCGACGCGCCCTGGGCGCTCGGCCTGGTGATCGGGCTCGTCGTGCTAGAGCGGCGCGCGCGGACAAAAAGCAAAGGCGCCCGACCCCGTTGAGGGGCGAGCGCCTTCGCGACACGCGAGAGCGTGTGCTTACTGGATCAGGTCCTTGAGGGCCTTGAGGGCCGAAGCGCGGATCTTCTTCGAAGCCGGCTTGCCCTTGATCGTGATCGGCTGCTTGGTGAAGGGGTTCACGCCCGGACGATCCTTCGTGGCGGGCTTCTTCACAGCCTTGAGCTTGAGGAGGCCGGGGATCACGAACTCGCCGGGGCCGCGCGAGCCGAGCTGCTTCTTGATGAGCTCCGTGAGGCCATCAAACACGCGAGAGACGCTCTTCTTGTCGAGCTCCGAGAACTCCGCAATCTCGGTGATCACTTGAGCCTTGGTCATGCGCTTTCCAGACATGTGCGTTACCTCCTGTCGAAACAAACCCAAATTCGCGACCCCACTCTTGCGGTGTACTTACGCACTTCTTCCCACGGGGCCGTCAAGATGGACGGAGTCCGTGGGGAGTCTGGCCCGTAAGCGTCTCCCTCCGGGGGGGTTGCCAAAACCCTTGCGGGGCCCGGCGAAAACATGGGTAGCACCCGTGTTTGTGGCTCCGCAAGCGAAAAAAACAGGGGTTCCATCGGATCCCTCTGCGCGTGTCCATGGAAAACTGCGGAGTTTACGTCGACCACGAAGCCCTAGCCCTCGTTTTTACACGGGGTTTTCGAAGGCCCGTTCGCGACTTCCGCGGGCGATCCCCGGCTTTCACGAGGGGGCTCGAAGCGCACGAAACTAGGTTAGGCGGCGTCGCGGACTCGGCTTTGTCGACCCCTTGGCGCGCGGAGCGCGGGCGGTCGTCGTGCGCTTGGCGGGCTTCGAGCGGGACAGAGCGGCGCGCCGAGGGGGCTCGGCCGCGGCGCAGAGGCGCTCGGTCTCGGCGCGCATGGCGAGGTCCTTCTTCTTGGTGTCGTGGTCCCAGCCGAGGAGGTGGAGGAGGCCGTGGGCGAGCAGCATCGTCGTCTCTTCCAGCGTGCTCACCTGGCGCTCCTTGGCCTGCCGCGCGGCCGTGGGAATGCTGATGATGACGTCGCCGAGAAGGCGCGCGGCGACGTCGCCGAACTCCCCTTCGCGCATGGCGAAGGCGAGCACGTCTGTGGGGCGATCCTTTGCGCGATAGATCTTGTTCAACTTATGGATTTGTCGATCCCCGGTAAGGAGGATTGAGAGCTCCGACTTTTCCAACTGAAGAAGGCGGAGCATGGCCCGCGCGCGACGCGCGATCTCTCGCTCTTCGACGGTCTTCTTCGCCGGGCCTTCGACGGTGAGGTGAACGGGCATGCGCTCCGGCGGTCATGCCCGCGGCGGTGACGGCGGTCAATGGGGCGATCGCGCGGCCGCCGCGATATACTCGTCGTGTGCGGAGGTCCTCATGAGCTCCGGGGCGATGACCCCGCTCGCCCTCGCCGGCGCGCCTCCGGCGGCTCCCGCGCGCCCGTACCTCGCCGAGCGGCGCGTGATCGTGCCGATCCTCGCGGCCTTCCCGCTCATCGCGCTGCCGCTGGCCTACGTCACGCTCTTTCCGCCTTCGCCCGGCTTCAAGTGGTTCGCCACCGCGTACCTGTGGGGGCTCGGCATCTCCCACTTCCTCATCACGTTCTCGATCTACCTGAACTCGAAGAACCTCCGGTACTTCGCCTCGACAGCCACGAACAAGCTCGTCTACTTCGGCGTGCCGGCGCTCATCTTCCTCTACTTCGGCAGCGTTTCGCTGGTGGACCCCAAGCTCCACCCCGGCGTCACGACGGTGATCCGCGCGGTGTCGGTGGTCGTCACGCTGTCGACCTACGTGCACCTCGGCCGCCAATCGTTCGGCGTGCTGCAGATGCTCAAGGGGCAGTCGGGCCTCGTCTTCGACAAGGCGATGCGAAGGTTCGAGATGACCTTCTTCTTCGTGACGCCGATCCTCCAGGCGGAGACGACCTTCCTCGGCGGCGGGCGCTTCCTCCGCGGGAGCCCGATCGTGTGGGCCACGGTCCTCTTGGCGCTGACGCTCCTCGCCACCATCGTGAGCTTCGCCGTGCGTGCCACCCCGTCGCCACAGCTCGCTGCCTCCGGTGGCTCGCGCGTACGGAAGCTCCTCGTCCCGCTCGTCTACTTCTTCATGCAGACGGGCTCGGCGTGCCTCTCGACGATGGACATGCGGCTCTACCTCGCGGGAGACGCCGTGCACTACACCGAGTACCACGCGCTCATGTACCCGCGCGTCGCCCGGGCCGAGCTCGGAGACACGTGGATCGACCGGGTGATGGCGCGCCTTCGGAGGCCGCCGTTCCTCTTCTACGGGTTGCTCCTCACGGGCTCGGCCATCGCCGTGGCGTTCTTCGGCGACCACTTCGGCTTTCGCACGCTGGTCGACGAAGGCCCCAAGCCCTTCGGCTTCTTCTTCCACATGTTGAACGGCATCTTCATCTTCCACTTCTTCGTGGAGGCGTTCATCTGGAAGTTCTCGAATCCGTTTTACCGCGGCGCGCTCGCGGGCCTCTACTTCAAGCGCTGAATCGCCTCGATGCGCCCCTGTGTCGTCGTACCCGCGTTCAACGCCGCGCCCACCGTGGGGAGCGTCGTCTCGGGGCTGCGTGAAGCGCTCGCCCTCGAGGAGGAGGCGATCCTCGTCGTCGACGACGGCTCCGCCGACACCACCGCTTCCCGCGCCCTCGAGGCCGGCGCGGTGCTCGTCCGTCATCCGCGAAACCGCGGGAAGGGCGCGGCGCTTCGCAGCGGCCTCGAGCGGGCGCGCGCCCTCGGCTTCGATGTGGCGCTCACCGTCGACGCCGACGGACAACACCCGGCGGCCTCGGCGAAGGCGGTGCTCCTCGCCGATCCCGATCCGCGCACGCTCGTCCTCGGCGTGCGTGATCTCGCGCGCGTGGGGGCGCCGCGCATGAACCGCTTCTCCAACGGCATCTCCAACTACTTCCTCTCGCGCTTCGCCGGACGACCGCTCGCCGACACCCAGTGCGGCCTACGGCGCTATCCGATCGAAGACACGCTCGCCCTCTCCGCGCGCGCCGAGGGGTACGCCTACGAAGCGGAGGTGCTCCTCTTGGCCATCGCCGCCAAGATCCCCCTTCGCGAGCTCGTGGTCCCCGTCGACTACCCCGAAGATCGCGTCACCCACTTCCACGCCGTGCGCGACCCGGCGCGGATCATCGGCACCGTGCTGCGAACGCTGCCGCGAATGAAGGAGCGCGCGTGAGCTTCCTTCGCCGCCACAAGAAGAAGCTCATCGCCCTGACGATCCTCGTCTTGGCCGGCCCCGCGGCGCACTACGGCATCCTCGCGGGCACGCCGATTCGTCCGCCCGCCGTCACGCTCCCCACCGACATGCCGGTCGACGGGCCGGGCGGCGTGCGTCGCATGGGTGCATCCTACACGTACGTGCGCGAGGGGATCCGCGAGGTCTACGTCGAAGGATCACCCGAGCGCATCGGCACCGAGGTGGCGCGCCTCCTCCGCGATCGCATGCTCGTCGACGAGCAAGAGGTGTGGGACACGTTCTCGACGTTCGTCCCGCTCGCCCCGGTGCGCACGCTGCTCACCGACATGGGTCGGCTCCGTTACCGCCACGTGGACGAAGGCTTCCCCGAGCCGCGACGCCGCGAGCTCGCCGCGGAGGCGCTCGCCTTCCAGCCCGATCCCTACGAGTCGCACATGCCCTCGTACCCGCGGATGGTGTTCCTCCACGCGGTCTACGACATCGCGCTCAGCTTCGAGCACTCGCCGCTCCTCGGGTGCTCGGCGTTCGGGCTCGGCGGCGAGCGCACGAAGGACGGGCATCCGCTCCTGGCGCGGGCGTTCGACTTCGAGGCCGGTGACGTCTTCGATCGCGACAAGGTCGTGTACTTCGTGCGCGAAGACGGGGCCATCCCCTTCGCCAGCGTGGCGTGGCCCGGGCTCGTCGGCGTGATGAGCGGCATGAACCTCGAAGGGGTGGCGATCGTCGTGAACGGCGGGCGCGCCAGGGAACCGGTGACCGAGGGCGAGCCGGTCATCTTCATGCTGCGGGACGTGCTCGAGCAGGCCCACGACACCGACGAAGCCATCGCCATCTTGAGCCGCCAGGACGTGATGGTCTCGCACATCGTCTTCGTGGGCGACGCGCGCGGGCACTTCGCGGTCGTGGAGCGCGCGCCCGGTGTGCCGGCGTTCGTGCGCCACGAGACCGACCCTTCGCGCGTGGCAGTGACGAACCACTTCGAAGGCCCCTTGGCCCAAGATCCCAAGAACCTCGCGGTGCGTGAGCACACGACGACGCTCCCGCGGCGCGCGCGCCTCGACGAGATGCTGGCGAACGTGGGCCCGGCGTCGGTCGACGCCGAAGGAGCCGTGGCGATGCTGCGCGATCACGCGTGCGCCAAGGGGGCGGTGTGTGAGCTCGGCGATCGGCGCACCATCGACGCGCTCATCGCCACCCACGGCATCGTCGCCGACACCGCGGCCAAGGCGCTTTGGGTGAGCGCCGGCCCGCACCTCTCCGGCAAGTTCGTCCGCTTCGAGCTCCCGCGCATCTTCGCCGCCGGCCACGATCCTGTGGCCGAGCCGCCGCCGCCGACCATCGCCGCCGATCCGATCCTCTTCGACGGGCGCTACACCGCCGGGCGCGCACGCGCCGGTGGGCCGCGCGTGGGAGGAGACGCACGATGAGCTCTCACGAAGAGCGCGTAGGTCGCCGCGCGTGGATGCGAGGCGCCGCGGCCCTCGCGCTGGGCACGTGGGCCAGCACCGCCCGCGCGGACGACGACGTCGACGCCGCGCTCGCCGACGTCGCCAAGGCGCGCGCTTCGCTCCGCACGCTCGTCGGCCCCTTCACCCAGGAGCGCACCATCGGGCTCCTCGCGCAGAAGGTGCGATCGACCGGCACGCTCACGCTCGTGCGCCCCGATCGTCTGCGCTGGGAGCTCGATCCGCCCGACGCCATCGTCTACTGGGTCGGCCCCGAGGGGCTCGCGTACAAGAGCGCGCGCGGCGAAGGGCGCATGGCGCTCGGAGCCTCGGGTTCGGCCGGGCCGGGGGGCAAGCTCACCGCGGCGCTCGACGACGTGCGCACGGTCCTTGGGGGCGATCTCGGTCGCTTGCGCGAGCGGTACGATCTCGCGGTCGTGAGTCGCTCGCCGGAGATCGTCTTCCGCGCGACTCCGCGCGCGGCGCTCACCACGAAGTCGGGCGCGCGCCTCGAGCGGATCGACTTCGCGCTCGACATCGAGCACGCATGCCCGGTGAGGACGACGTTGGTCGAAGGGCCGCGGGACAAGACCGAGATCGTGTTCGGCAAGCTCACGCGCGACGCTGCGGTCGATCCTGCGCGCGTGCGCCCGTCCTTCTGATCCCGCGCCCCCGCGCTTATCGAAGCGCCACGCCGGCGGGGCGAAAAGTTGGCCGGCGAGCCCGCTGCGCCCGAAGCTCCGCGTTCGACCGGAGGAATGAAGATGAGCGAAGCCGCCCGTGACCAATTCGCCGGAGCCGAGCGCCGGCGCCACCGCGTCTACGTCACCAAGAACACCGAGTATCACTTCCGCGACGGCTTCTGCGTGGCCGTGCGCGACCGCCGCACGGGCGACTTTCTCCAGGGTCACCTCGCGCTGCGCCGCCGCATCCACGGCGGGCTCCGGTTCTTCTTGAACGGCGCCATCGTCCCCAACCCGGGCGAGCCGCAGCCGGGCGAGGCCATCTACTTCGCGTCCGACGGACGCGACCTCGTGACGAGCCCGGTGGAGAAGATCGACCGTCCGACGAAGGACATCGTCTCGGCCTACCCCACGGCCAGGAAATCGGCGCGAAAGTAGGGGCTGGCGCGCGCGGCACCGCCTAGCGCCTTGGCCCGCGCACGGAGCTTACGAAGTCTCGGCGGGACAGGTACGCTGAGCGCGCGACATGCTCGCCGTTCCTCCGCGCATCGAGCTTCGGCTGCGCCCCCTCGAGACTCCGCGACTCCTCCTTGCGCCCATCGAATCGGGTGACGCGCACGATCTCTGGTACGCGGTCGACAGCTCGCGCGCCGAGCTCGAGCCGTGGCTCCCGTGGGTGCCGTACAACGTCGATCCCGACGCGAGCTACCGCTACGCCGAGGCCAGCGCGCTCGACTGGGACAACGCGCGCGCGTGCCGCTTCGTCATTCGCGACCGCCAAACGCGCCGGTTCCTCGGCGTGGTGGGGCTGGAGTCGTTCGCTCATCTTCACCAGAGCGGCGAGCTCGGCTACTGGCTCCGCACCGACACCACGAGGAAGGGCTACATGACGGAGGCGGCCCACGCGGTGCTCGCGTGGGCGTTTCGCGATCTTCGTGCCCATCGCGTGCGCGTGGCCGCGGCGACCGACAATCATCCGTCGCTCGCGGTCATTCGCAAGCTCGGCTTCCGCTTCGAAGGGATCGCGCGCGAGGCGGAGCGGTGCAACGGACGCTGGCTCGACCACGCCGTCTTCGCGCTCCTCGCGACCGACCAGGTCGCGCGAAAGTAAGGAGCCGTCCTCCCGAAGGACGGCCCGGCGCACGCCTACTTTTCGCCGACGATCGACTTCTGCTCGTCGGTGTCGGTGATCGACTTGTCGACGGGCTTCCCCTTCTTCGCGCGCTCCTCTTTGGTATCGGCGAGCGAAGGTCCGCTGGTCGGGCTCGGCGGGACGCTGGCGCCGGCGCCTTGGCGCTTCGTGCCTTCGTCCTTCGCCGGAGGATCGCCGATGTCGAGGGTGCACTCACCGAAGACGAGCTCCATCTTGCCGTTCGGCGGAGCGAGCTTCACCTCCAGCGACTTTCCGCGAATGACGGTCTTGTCGCGCACGCGCCCGGAGAGCTGCACGACGTCGGCGTCGAACTCGCCCGAGAGCTCGCCGGCGGAGCGAAGCTCGGTGACCTTCACCTTGCCGTGCACCGAGCCCGAAGCGCTCACGTTGAGCGAGGGCGCGGCGACGTCTCCTTCGATGCGCCCTTTCACGACGATGGGGCACGTCGAGGACATGGAGCCCTTGAACGTGGTCCCTTCTTCGACCGTCGTGCGCTTCTCTTCCGGCGCGGCGGAGACGCGGCTCCGATCGAACGTGGCCGAAGGCGTGAGCGAGCCCGAACCGATTCCAAACTTGTCGCTCATAGCTGTTTTCCTCCGGGCTTACCCTGCGGTGCTTTGCTGATCTTCATGCGGAGCCGGCAACCCGGCTCGAAAGAGAAGCGCGTCGCTTCGTCGACCTGTTCGACGGCGCCGACGAGCGACCCTTCGGCGCTCACGATGATGTCGGTCGCCCCGACGATGCCGGGGCTGACCTTCTCGAAGAACTGACCGTTGATGGTGATCTTGCCGGCGCCTTTGATCTGGCAGCCGGCGAGCACCCCCGAGCGACCGACGACGAGCTCGGTGCCGCGCCCCAGGTTGATGGAGCATTGCTCGAAGCGGCTCTCGATCTGAACGCTCGCCCCTTCGTCGAAGTCGAGGGTCGCGTTCCTCAGGGTGTCGCCGCGCCCGAAATAGCGCTTGTCCGAGACCGGCGGGGGGAGGCTCCGCGCGGGACCACCCTCGCCCGAGAGGAAGGCAGCGATCTGCGCCGCGGGGACGCGCGTCGAGCCGTCGGCGGCGGCGCTCCCGTCGATCCAGTCGCCCTTCACGCCGTGAACCGGCCGCCCCGCGGGCGTGATGCCGCCGAGCTTCGCGCCGTTCACCTTCGCGCCGTCGAGGTTCGCGGCGCTGAAGTTCACCTGGCGCGCGTCGGCGCCGGAGAGATCGGCGTCGGTGAGCGTGGCGTTCGAGAGCGTCGCCTTCACGAGCGAAGCCCCGCCCAGCTTCACCGCACGTGCGTTGACGAAGGAGAGCTCGGCGTCGTTGAGCCGAGCGTCGGTGAAGTCTGCCTCTTCGAGGTTCGCCGAGCGGAGGTTGGCGCTCGTGAGGTCGGCCACGAGGAGCTTGGCGGCGCCGAGGTAGCACTCGACCATGTCGGCGTGCGAGAGGTTTGCGCCGCTCAGATCGGCGCAGCTCAAGTTCGCCGAATCGAGTTGGGCGTAGCTGAATTTCGCCCCGGTGAGGTCGGCCCCCACGAGGCTCGCGCCTTCGAGGTTCGCGCGGCTCAAGTTGGCGCCGGCGAGGATCGCCCCCTCCAAGTTCGCCCCTTCGAGATCGGCGTTGTCGAGGTTTGCCTCGCGCAGGTCGGCGCCGACGAGATACGCCTCGCGCAGGCTCGCGTTCTTCAAGTTGGCGCGACTGAGACGCGCTCCCTCGAGGTTCGCTCCTTCGAAATCGCACCGCTTGAGCGTGGCTCCTTCGAGGAGCGCCTTCGACAAGTTCACGCCGCGCAGGTCGGCTCGCTCGAGCTTCTCTCCGCGTTTGACCTTGTTGACGATGACTTCGGGCGTGAAGTCCGGCATTCGTTCTCCTCCCTCGACTACGACTTCAAGTACCGGGTGACATACGCGAGCTTGCGATCGAAGGGGAGCTTCTCGAGCTCCTCGACGGCGCGCTTCTCTCCGGCGCGCGCGAGCACGCTGGCGATCTCGTCGGCCACGCGCGTGCGCTCTTTGCGGAGCGTGCGTCGCTCGCTGGTCGCGGCATCCGTCCACTTGTCGGCGAGCGCGACGAACTTCTCGTGCACTTCGCGCAACGTGCCGACGAGGGCGGCGAGCTCCTTCGCTTCGGCCAGAGGGAGCGTAGGGGCCGGAGGCGTCGACGGCGGGCGCGGCGCCGGCGCTTTGGCGGCGACGACCTCGGGGGCCGCGAGGTTCGCCGGCGTGGCTTCGACGTCGCTCGACACGAGACCGACGGCGGGCGTCGCCACCGGTGTGTCGGCCTTCTCCGGCGCCGCGGGGTGCGCGTCCGTCGAGCCGAAGCTCGCCTCCGGTACGTCGACGAGCACGTCGATCCCCGACGAGTCGGCGTCGACGCTGTCCGACGAGGACGCGAAGGGGTGCCCTTTCACGCCCGGCATCGGCGGCGCGCCCGGACCCACCGGCGCCGGCGGCGGCGGAAGGCTCGAGATCGATCCGCGGGCGATATCGGCGCGCCTGCCGCGCACCTCGTCGAGCATCGCCTTCGCGACCTCCACCGGGATCCCCGCCACCGCAGCGACCTCTTCCGGCGCTGCGATGAGGAATCGCTCGAGCGTGCTGAGCCCGGCGGCGGCGAGCCCGTCGAGCGTCGTGCGCTCGACCCCCGGGACCTGCAAGAGCAGCGCGTTCAAGATGATCGTCTCGCGGCGCGGGCCTTCGGCGTCGAGCGCGAAGGCGTTGGGCATGATGGCCACGAGGTTCTCGTACACGCGCAGGAGATCTTCGCGCGCGCCGCCGGTGACCACGTGCCCCGTGGCGTTGGCCGCTTTGGCCAGCATCTCGCGGAAGGTGCCGAGCTCGCGGGCGAGGTCTTTGAGATCGAGCCCCTCGGCCGCTTGCTTCAGCGACTTCACCGCGGCGTCGTAGGTGTGGAGCCAATCGGCGCGCGCGCTCCCTGCCCGCACTTCGAACATGAAGTCGCGCACCGGCATCATGTAGTTCGCCGCGAGATCGGCGAAGAGGGCGCGCACGTCGGTGACGTCGGAGCCGGGATCGTGCACCGAAGGCATCCGCGGCGGGGGCGGGACGTCGCGCGCGGCGGGGGCCTTCTTCGCCGGCGCGGGCGCGGCTTCGGCGGCCTGGGCGGCGGGCCGCGGCGGCGCGTTCGACTTCTTGGGCAAAGGCGGCGGCGGCCCCGAGCGCGTCGTCTTCGTCTCGGGGCGCGGCGAGGTCTTCGGTCGCGGCGGACCAGCGGGGGGACGCGAAGCGGTGGGGCGCATCTCACGCGCCGTCGGCGGCTGCTCGAGCGCGGGCTTCGCCGGAGCCGCGGGCGCCGCCGCGTTCGGTGGCGGGACGGTCTGCTCGACCAAATCCGGCCGCTCGTGCTCCATCGTCGGCGCGTCCCCTTCGTCGTCCTCCTCCCCTTGAACCTCGGAGGACGCGGGACGCGTGGGCGCTTGTTCTTGGCGCGGCGCCTCGGCGGGCGCGGCCGGCTCGGGCTTCGAAGGCGGCGTCGCGGGCGTAGCTGGGGCGTTCGTCGACGCCTCCTCCGGCTTCGACTCCGGCTCCTGGCCCTTGTTGAACAGCCGCGAAAATATGCTCATCGAGGTTCGCTCGAAGTGATCCGAGCATCGCGCAGGCGGGCCTCCTCCACAATGCTTCCCGGGCGACTCTCGGGAAATGTTGCGCACCTTGTAACCGGGGGCGCTTTCACGCTCGCGGGGGCGCGTTCGCGCGCGTGCGCCCGCGTCAGGGCGCTCGAAGTCCGGCGACGAGGGCACGAACCCGCGCGATCCCGGTGACGCTACGCGATCCGTACCAGCAGAGATCCTTCCCGCCGGTGCGAACGACGGCGCCGCGCCGCGCGGCAGGGATGTCGAGGGCGCGGAAGACCTCGGCGTCGGCGTCGCTGAAAGGGTGCGGCTCGTCGGGGAGGAGCACGATCTCCGGCGCGCGAGCGACGACCTCGTCGAGCGTCACGCGCGGGTAGCGCACGTCGCGCCCGGCGATCTTCTCCTCCGAGAGCGGCGTGGCGCGACCGAGATCGGCGGCGAGCGGGTAGCGACGCTCGCGATCGGCGAACACGTTTTGCGCCCCCGCGAGATCGAGCATGTCGCTGATGAAGGTGTCGCCGTGCACGGTCATCAGGGGGTCCATCCAGATCGGACAGAACGTGCGGAGCGGTGTCAGCTCGGCGCGCGCGGCTTCGGCCTCGCGGAGCGCCTCGTAGCCCGCTTTCACGAGGTCGTGCGCCTTCCCCTCGCGCGCCACGTGCATCACCCGCGCGAGCCGCGCGAGGTGAGCGATGCCCGTCGCCACGCGCTTGGGGAACGCGACGAGGACGCGAAAGCCCGACTGCACGAGCTTCTCCAGATCCTGCCGCGTGTTCTCTTCTTGGTTGGCGAGGACGAGATCGGGCTCGAGCGCCATCACGTCGGCGAGGCGTGGGTTCTTCGTGCCGCCGACGCTGGGGATCTTGGCGACGACGTCGGCGGGGAGCTCGCAATAATCGGTGCGCCCCACGAGCGCGTCCGCGCAGCCGAGATCGGCGATCGAGAGCGTGTCGCTGGGGACGAGCGAGACCACGCGCTTCGGCGGGCCCCCGAAGATCAGCTCGCGACCACGATCGTCTTGAATGCGAAGGAGCAAAGGTTCACTCCCAGTCGTCGTTCGCGGGGGGCGGAGCGGGGGGGCCGCCGTCGGCGTGCACCCCGACCTTGGCAGCGCAGGTGGCCCAGGCGTCGTCGTCGCAGGCGATCACCGCGGGCTTCTTGGTCGTGTCGCCGCGCGCCACGCACGCGAGCACGCCGGGGCCTTCGTGCTCGACGAGCCGATCGAGGACGAAGCGACAGCCGCGCACGCACTGGTCCTCGGTGCACGCGCTCGCGAGCTTGTCGCGGCAGCGATCGAAGCACTGCCTCTCGGGACGGCCGTCGGGGGAGTTGGCGTTGCACGCGCCGAGGGCGGCGGCGAGCGCCAAGGCGAGGCGCGCGAGCCAAACGGTGCGGCGGTCACCCATGCCCGACGTCTAGCACGAGGCGCGGCGTCAGCGGAGCGCCATCAAGGAGACGACACGGAAGCCACCCTTGGGGAGATCGAACGGCTGCGTGCGCGAGACGCCGCGCGTGTCGAGGCGGACCGTGTGACGACCGGGCGGGAGCCTGAGGCGCGTCACGGCGACGCGCGCGGGGAGCGTCTCCCAGCTCCGCGTGTCGGGGGTGTCGAGCGCGGTGAGCGTGGCCTGCGTGGCGAGCGAAGCGAGAAACCCGAGGGTCGAGTCCTTCCCCGAAGCGGCTTGGATCCCCTCGCCCACCGCGAGGCGGGTGATGAGGCGCGTGATGGCGCTCGCCACCACCTTGCCTTCGATCTTGTGCCACTCCTTTCGCACCTGTTCGCTCACGTCGACCGCGCCTTCCAGCGCGACGCGCGTGCCGTCGACGACCACGTCGGGGTTCGCGTACTGCCCCTGCCCCTCGGCGAGGGTCGGGTAGTTGATCCACGTGACGAGCCCCTGGGCCGCCAGCTTGTTCGCGGCGCGCGCGTTGTCGGGGTGGATGTCGCTGGCGAAGAGCGTGAGCGCGAGACCGATGGGGATGCGGTTGGCGATCTTGTGCGGCACGCGGCCGTAGCCGACGAGGATCACGACGTCGCCGTCGTCGGGGGAGCGCGCGCTCGGCTCGTCGCCCGCCTCGGCGGCGAGCTTCTCGAGGCGCGGGCTCCGGTACGTCCCCACCTTCATGAGCTCGCGCGCCGGATCGCGGAGCGAGCGGAGCCCCTCGAACTCGAGCGCTTCGTCGTAGTAGCGGAGCGCTTCGTTGGGATCGCCGCTCTTCTCGAAGGTGAACCCGGCGAGGTAGCCGCCCAGCCCGAGGATGGGGTTCTCCTCCTCGTGGAGCTGGTCCTTGAAGTAACGCTGCATGACGCTCAGGCGTCGCGCCTCGACCCGCGCGCCGTTCAAGTCGCCGCGCTCGAGGTAGTTGATCATGTCGAGCGTGTTGATGAGGAGCTTCTCGTAAGGCGGCGCTTGGTACTTCCCCGCCGAGTCGGAGAAGACATACTGGCCGATCGTGTCGCCCGCGTTGTGCGCGAGGTCGAGCATGTCGATGGCCTTGTCCGCCGCTTCGTAGTCGCGCGCGCTGTTCTGCCACTGCGCCAGCGACTGTTGGATGCTCCCGCGATCGAGGACGATGAGCGCGTTGTCGCCTTCGAGATCCTTGGGGAGCTCTTCGTCCTTCGCGACGTCGAGCTCTTCGTTGCACGCGGCGATGGCCTCGCGCGGGCGCCCTTCGTCGAGAGCGGTGCGGATCTTCAGCGTGCGCTCTTCGTGACCGCCGCAGGCCACGAGCGACGGCGCAAGGAGCGCGAGAGCCCCAGCGAGGACGAGGCGCTTCACGAAGCCTCCGCTCAGCGGACCGCCTTGGTGATGTACGCCTTGTGCTGCCAGCGAATCGCGCTCGTCTCGACCTCGATGACCTGCATGAAGAAGAAGTACTGCACGCGGCGCTCGTCGTCGGTGCGCTCGTCGGCGGCGGCGACCTTGCCGGTCACGTAGTATTTTGCGCCGAGCTGCTTGCCGTACTGGGCGATGTGCGCGGGGTTGAAGACCGCGTTCTGCTGCCCCTCGACCTCGCCGATCATCTGATTCTGCCGCTCGCGGCTGATCATGGTGACGACGCCCGAGTCGACGAGCCAGGTCTCGGCCTCGCTCAAGATCGCAGCGAGCTGCGGATCGATGTGCTCGCTCGTCTCGTTCTGGAAAGGGAACACCGTCACGGTGTCTTGGCTTCGGTGCGAGCGCCAGACGTCCATGATGGGCGCGGTGCGGAGGTTGTTGAGGTTCTCCGAGAGCATCCTCTGGATGTCGTCTTTGTCGAGCCCGGTGCTCATGGCGGCGTTGTCGATGTTCTTGTCGGTGCTGTCGCGCACGTACTCCTTGCCGCACCCGGGGAGGGCGACGAGGGCCGAGCACGCGAGCGCCAAGCCGACGAGGCGTGCCACGCGGGACGAGAAGACGAAGGGACGAGAAAGCGCGAAGCTCTTCATGGGACAATCTCCGGAAGCGAAGGATACTCTCGAATCGCCCTTCGTTCGACGCGCGCCGTCGAGCGACGATTCACCGCTTCTTCGCCCCCTTTGGCCGCCTCGTGACCCCTTTTTCCGCCTCGCGCGCCCCGGCAGCTCCTCCTTTCGTGGTCCTCGGCGCCGGCCCTTCGGGGCTCGCGTGCGCGTGGGCCCTCGCGCGCGCGGGACACGCCGTCACCGTGTTGGAGCGGGAGCCCCACGCGGGGGGGCTCTGCGCCACGTACGCGAAAGACGGCTTCCGCTTCGATCTCGGCGGGCATCGGCTGGTCACCGGCAACGCCGAGCTCACGCGGAGGGTCGAGGAGCTCTTGGGCGACGACTTGCTCGTGCAAGAGCGCCGGAGCGTCGTCCTCCACGGCGGGCGCGAGTTCCGCTACCCCCTCGACGCGCGCGATCTCGTGCGCTCCCTGGGCTTGGGAGAGAACCTGCGCGCCTTCGGCGGCTACGTCCGCGCGCGCGCCCTCTCGCGCGTGCGCCCCTCGCCGGATCGCACCTTCGAAGAGTGGGTCGCGAGTCGCTTCGGTCGACCGCTCTACGACACCTTCTTCGGGCCCTACACCGAGAAGCTCTGGGGGATCCCGCCGCAGGCGATCTCCGCCGACTGGGCGGCGCAGCGCATCGGGCTCCTTCACCTCGGCGACGCGGCGCTCCGCATGGTCGGCGCGCGCAAGACCCCGATCCGTACCTACGCGCGTCGCTACCGCTACCCGCGACACGGCATGGGCGAGCTCTTCGACAAGATCGCCGAGGCCATCACCGCGCTCGGCGGACGCATCGTCCTCGGCGCCGAAGCGCGCGGGCTCGAGCTCGATCACGCAGGGCGCGTACGCGCGGTGCGCGCCGCCACGGGCGAAGGGGAGATCGAGATCCCGTGCGCGGCCGTCTACACCACGATGCCGCTCCCCGATCTCGCCCGCACGATCGCGCCTCGCGAGGCGGAGATCGAGCGGGCGGCGGCGCGCCTACGCTTTCGCGCGCTCCGCTTCTTGAACATCTTCCTCGCGCGCCCGCGCGTGTCGCCGAACACGTGGATGTACGTCGCCGATCCGCGCTTTCGCACCGCGCGCATCCAGGAGCCGAAGCAAAGGAGCCTGGCGATGGCCCCGCCCGGGAAGACGTCGCTCATGCTCGAGCTCCCGTGCGACGCCGGGGACGACCTGTGGAGCCTCCCCGAGGAGGAGCTCCTCGAGCTTGGCCTCGGCGAGCTCGACGCCCTGGGCCTCAAGGTACGGAGCGACGTGCTCGGCGCCTTCTCGGTGCGCGTGGCGCACGGCTACCCGGTCTATCACCTCGACTACGAGCGCGACCGGAAGCGGCTTCTTGCACGGGTCGGGGCGGTGCCGAACCTCCGCACCGGAGGCCGGCAGGGGCTCTTTCGCTACGTCTTTCTCGATGCGGCCATGGAAATGGGGGAGCTCGCGGCGACCGAGCTCGTCGCCAGCGCGGGTGCCGACGCGTCCTCCGGGCCCCGTGCGAGCCGTCTTGACGCAGTGCGACGAGAAAATGCCCTCCTCGAGATACAAGCAATTACAGCAAGTTGAGTCAATTCCTGGCGGCTCACCTACATTATCCCCTTTGACATGACATCTGCCCCAACGTAGACCTCCCCCCGACGAAACGAGCGGGTCAAAAAAAGTGACGAGCCGGAGGGAAGGTCCTCCAACCCCGTACGTAGATGTGGGTGCTCGACACACGGTGACACCGCATGTCGGCTTCTAAGGAGGATTGCGATGACGTCGTGGAAGAACGCTCTCGGGCTCGGTGCCTTGGCCTTGGCCTTGTTCGGCTTGACCCCCGCGTGCGCGAGCGCGCCGGGTGACGAAGGGTCGACGACCGACGAGAGCTCCGACGAGCTCAACAAGAGCTGCGGCGGCATCGCGAACATCCAGTGCCCCGGCGGTTACGCCTGCGACATCACCGACACGCACCCGGACGCGACCGGCCTCTGCCGCAAAGAGTGCGGTGGCGTCGCCGGCCTCCAGTGCCACTCGGGCTACCAGTGTGACCTCGAGAGCAACGCGCCCGACGCGATGGGCATCTGCCACAAGAAGGGGGACGCCGGTCCCTCGTGCGGCAAGGCGGCGCTCACCACCACGTGCGCGCAGGGCTACCACTTCGACACGACCAAGTGCGACTGCGAGCCGGACCACCCGTCCTGGTACGCGTGCAACCAAGACTCCGACTGCACCGCGGTCGAGCGTGTCGGCTGCTGTCCGAACGGCATCAACGAAGCGGTCAACAAGCACCACGCGACGGACTACGAGAACTCGTTCGTCTGCCAGACGCACCAGATGTGCCCGCTCTACGTGATCCTCGATACGCGTCAGCCCGAGTGCAACCTCGGCACGAACCGCTGCGAGATGGTCGACATCGACAAGATCGCCTGCGGCGGCTTCACGATGCACCCGCACAGCTGCCCGAGCGGTTACACCTGCCAGCTCCCCTCGAACATCCCCGACGCGCCGGGCAAGTGCGTGAAGCAAGCGTGCGTGCAGACCCAAGCGTGCACCCTCTTCTCGCACTGGGATTCGACGCAGTGCGCCTGCGTGCAGAACCCGGGCTGCGGCGGCTTCGCCGGGCTCGCCTGCCCGAGCGGCTACTCGAAGTGCGTCGACAACCCCAACGACGGCTGCGACCCGGCGCACGGCGGCGCCGACTGCCCCGGCATCTGCGAGAAGTGATCGCAGCGTAGCGAGACGAAGCGGCACACGCCGCGACGTCAGGAACGAGGCGCGGGCCCAGGAGGCTCGCGCCTCGCTTCGTTTTGTGCGATCGCGGACCGCCTGCCTCTTCGAAGTGCGTTCCGCGAAGGGCTCGTGCGCCGTGCGCTTCCGCGGTCAATCGGCGAGCGCGGTGTCGAGCGCCTTCCGGAGCTTCTCTTCGGGCTGCGCCCCTTCGAGCTTCTGCCGTTCGATCCAGATCGTCGGAAGGCCGCGCCCCTGCGACGCGCGAAAATCGGTCGTGTCGGCGCGGATGCGCTCGTCGGTCTCTGGATCGGCGAGGCACGCGCGGTAGGCGGCGGGATCGACTCCGGCGGCGACGGCGATCTTCTCGCACCCCTCGACGCTCAAGTCGTCCGTCGTGAAGAGCGCTTCGGCCACTTGGTCGCCTTTGCCGAGCCGCTCGCCGCAGCACGCCGCCCGCGCCGCGTCACGCGCGTGCGAGTGCATCGCGAGCGGCACGTGCTTGCGCACGAGGCGCACGCGCTCCCTGTGCTCCGCGACCATCGGCGAAAAAGCCTGGTTCGTCATGCGGCAGAAGGGGCACTGGAAGTCGACGAAGTCGACGACGGTGATTTGCCCGGGCGGGGTCTTGGCGAGCTCGGCCGCGATCGCGTCGGGGACCTTCGGCTTCACGACGGCGCCGGCGAGGCCGGGCACGGCCACCGCGAGCGCCATCGCCCCGACCGAAGCGAACGAGAGCGGACGCGAGCGCGGTGCATCGACGCCGACGAGCGATCGCACGACCGCGAGGCAGGCGAGGAGCGCGGCGCTTCCGTCGGCGGCGATACAGAACTTGCAGTAGGTGCCGAGCTTGGCCTGCACGGTGACGAGGTAGACGCCGACCACGGCGGCGAGCACCGCGACGACCACGTGCGTGGTGCGCGCGCGCGCCCCGCGAAGGAGCGACAGGGCGCCGAGCGCCACGAAGCCGGCGAGGCCGAAGGCCGGCGTGGGGATCCCGAAATGCCAGGCGTAGCTCGTCGCCTTGAGCGCGTCGCACCCCGCGCCCGGCTCGCAGAACACCGGCGCGGGGCGCAGGTAGTCGACGAGGAGCACCGTGCTGGCGACGAGCCCCACCATCGTCGGGACCAGGGCCGCGGCGAGGAAGGCGCGCGACGTCTTCTCCACCGGCGGCCCGGGCGACGCAGCCACCTCCGGCGACGTGGTCGGCTCGGCGGAGTTCGAGGGTTCGGTCGGGGGCTCCATGTCCTTCTCCTTACGGCACCGCTCGCGCGGATGGAACGACCGACACGCGAGCGCGGGGCACGCGGAGCTTGCGCTCTCGAGCGCACGTTTGCGACGAGCTCGTCACGCGAGCGCCACACGGACACCGAACTTTGCGCGCGTGACGGCGCCCGATCCGGTCTAACCTCCGCTCGGCAACCTCCTCATGCCCAAAGTTCTTCCCGATCGACGTCAAATCCTCACTCTCCTGGCCGACGAAGGCCGCCCGCTCCACGCTCGCGAGGTCGCGATGCGGCTGCGCGTCGGCGAAGGCGAGTACAACGGCCTCCTGCGCCTTCTCGACGACATGGCCTTCCAAGGCGTGCTGACCGCCCGCCCGGGCCAGCGCTTCAAGCTCTCGGAGAAGAGCGGCGACGCGCGCGGCGAAGAGCGCGAAGGGATCGTCACCCTCGCCCCGCGCGGCTTCGGCTTCGTGGCGAGCACCGGCGCGAGCGGCGACGACGTCTACATCCCCGCCGAGTCGCTCAAGGGGGCGATGCACGGCGACCGCGTGCGCATCGCGCTCCGTGCACGCGGCGCGCGCGGCGCCGAGGGGGAAATCGTCGAGATCCTCGAGCGCGGCGTGAAGCGCGTGGCCGGCGTGCTGCGCCGCCGCGGCAATTCGGCTTGGCTCGAGCCCGACGACAACCGCGTGCGCGGCCCCATCGTCCTCACGCGCGACGTCGACAAGAAGGACAGCGAAGGCAACAGCGGGAGCGACGGCGACGCCGCGGTGGTCTCGATCGTCCGCTACCCCGACCGCGCCGACGAGAACCCGGAAGGGAAGCTCGAGGCGGTCCTGGGCAAGCCCGGCGAGCTCTCGGTGGAGGTCGCCAAGGTCCTCGTGCGCGAGCAGATCGAAGAGCTCCACTCGGAGCAGGCCGTCGCCGAAGCCGAGGGCTACGGCCTCGAAGTGCCGAAGGACATGCTCGAGGGGCGCGAGGATCTCACGCACCTCCCCTTGCCGACGATCGATCCGGAGGACGCGCGCGACCACGACGACGCGGTGTGGGTCGAGCGAAAGAGCGACGGCGGCTACAAGGCGTTCATCGCCATCGCCGACGTGAGCTCGTACGTGCGGCCGGGGACCAAGATCGACGAAGAAGCGCGCGTGCGCGGGTGCAGCGTGTACCTCCCCGATCGCGCGATCCCCATGCTCCCGCGGGCGCTCTCGTCGAACCTCTGCTCGCTGCTCCCCGACGTGATTCGGCTCTGCCTGTGCGCCGAGGTCGAGCTCGACGCCGGCGGGAACATCCAGAAGACACGGCTCATTCGCGGCTTCATGAAGAGCCGCGCCAAGCTCACCTACGGCGGCGTGGCGCGCGCGCTCGGCCTCTCCGAGCTCCCGCCGAAGGATCCCAAGGCCGAGGCGATGGTCGAGGGGCTCCGCGTGGCCAACGAGCTCTCGCGTCTCCTTCGCGGCAAGCGCTTGAAGCGCGGCGCGGTCGACTTCGACCTGCCGGAGGCGAAGATCGTCCTCGGCGAAGGCGGGCTCCCGACGGACATTCAACGGCGCGCGCAAGATCCGGGGACGAAGAAGGCGTACCAGCTCATCGAAGAGCTCATGCTCCTCGCCAACGAGGTCGTCGCCAGCTGGCTCGTCGAGCGTCAGATCGCCACGATCTTCCGCGTGCACGGGCCGCCCGACGAAAAGAAGCTCGTCCGCTTCGCCACCATGTGCGAAGCGCTGGGCATCGAGTTCGATCTCGAAGCCGCGCAAGATCCCAAGCGCCTCACCGACTTGCTCCGCTCCTTCGCCGACCACCCGAAGGCGCGCATCCTCCACATGCTCTTGCTTCGCTCGATGAAGCAGGCGACCTACGACACGACGAACATCGGCCACTTCGGCTTGGCGTCGAAGGCGTACGTGCACTTCACCTCGCCGATTCGAAGGTACCCCGACCTCGTCGTGCACCGCGGCGTGCACGGCGTGCTCCTGGGAAAGAAGGCCAAGGGGGAGAAGACCTCCGGCGAGGATCTCGCGCAGGCGGCGCTCGCGGCTTCTACCGCCGAGCGACGCGCCATGGAAGTCGAGCGCGAGGTCGTCGACCTCTACCGCGCGATCTTCATGCGCGACAAGGTCGGCGAGCGCTTCGAAGGCACGGTCTCGGCGGTGGTCGGCTCGGGGCTCTTCGTGGCGCTCGACGAGCCGTTCGTCGACGTGCTCGTGCGCATCGACGATCTCGGCGGCGACAGGTACGAGGTCGACGACGAGGGGCTCCGCGTCGTGGCGGCGCGATCGGGCGACGCCATCACGCTCGGCGATCGCCTCGTCCTCGAGATCATCGACGTCGCCATCTTGAGGCGCACCGTGTACGGACGTCGCGTGGCTTCCGAAGGGGAAGCGAGCGAGAGCCGTGGCTCGCGCTCCACCAAGGGCGCCGCGCGCGGGCGAGGAGCGAGCGAAGCGCCTTCACGGCGCACCACCGGCGGCCCTTCGCGCGGCAAGCCGGCGCGCCCCGAGCCTCGCGGCAAAGCGGGCGGACGCTCCGGCCGAGCCGCACCGACTCCGGGCCGAAGCGCGGGCCCGTCGGGCCACGGGAAGCCCACGAAGAAGGGGAAGCCCGGCAAGAAGGGGCGACGCGGGCGCGGGTAGCGAAGTGAGCGGCCGGCGCACCTCGGCGCGCTAGAGGACCTCCGTCTCTCCGCGTCCCTTGAGGCCCGCGGTCGATCCGCCGTAGGCTCGGACCTCGTACGGAGGTCTCGCATGAGCAAGTCGGAGAAGACGATCGAAGAGCTCGAGAAGCACGCGGCCGCGATTCGCGCCGAAGTGGGCGCGGCGCAGCAGAGTGACGTGCTCCGCGCTGCGGTCGAAGCGGGTTACCTCACGGCGCTCGCCGACGGCGAGATGGACGCGACCGAGCGCGAGACCTTGGTGAAGGCCGCCGAGATCCTCTCGGTGGGCGCGGTGCTCGAGTGGGAGGTGGAGACTCTCCTCGAAGAGGCCGACGGCCGCATCGGCAAAGACGGCGCCCAGAAGCGCGCGGAGCACGTGGGCGCCGCGCTGGCGAAGCTCGGTCAGGCCGAGGCGGGGCTCCTGCTCGCCGCCGTCGTCGCCCGCGCCACCAAGAAGGTCGACAAGACCGAAGCGGAGATGCTGAAGGCCGTGGGCAAAGGCGCCGGTCTCTCGAACGATCAGGTCGCCGGCATCGTGAAGCGCGCCACCGCGCTGTTTTAGAGGCCTGAATCGGAAGGCTCGGCGCCTTCGGCGGCGAACTTCTGATTCAGGAACTACGGGACCAATCGACGCTCGGTCGTTCCGTCGCCGAGCTGTCCGTTCTTGTTTCCACCCCAACAGGTGATCGAAGCGCCGACGAGCGCGCAGAGGTGATCGGCCCCGAGCGCGACGCCCTTCACCTTCTCGATCCCCTTCGGGGAGTCGGCGAGCTCCTGCGTCGTGCGTGTGCCGCGTCCGAGCTCGCCCTCTTCGTTGTCACCCCAGCAGCGGAGCGGCGCCGTCTCCGACCACACACAGGTGTGCGACTCGGCGGAGGCGATCCGCACGGCGCTTTGCACGCCGCGCACGGCGACAGGCTTCACGTGGTTGTCCTCGTCGGGGTTCACGCCGAGCTCGCCCTGATCGTCGCGCCCCCAGCACTGGACCGCGCCGCCGGCCACGACCGCGCACGCAAACGCGTCACCGGTCGAGATCGCCGTCGCTCCGGTGATCGACGGCTTGGCGAAGCTCACCTGGGCCGACGCGCTCCACGGCCCCTCGCCCCAACAGCGCACGCTCCCGTCCTTGAGGCGCCCGCACGCGTGCACCGCCCCGACGGCGATCTCCACGACATCCGCCGTAGGGGCTCCCTTTTGCACTTCGTCGGCGCCCCAACAACGCACAGCGCCCGCCGCGGTGCGCGCGCACGCGACGTACCCGCCGGCGCGGAGCTCCACCACCCCTTCGAGCCCCGGGACCTTCGTCGGCGGGACCCGTTCGACCTCGCGCGCGTCGCCGAGGATCTTCCCCGAGCCCCAACACGACACGCTCCCCCCGGCGAGGCGCGCACAGGTGAAGTTCGAGCCGAGCGCGATCTCTTGCACCCCGTTCACGCCGGCGACCGGCGTCGCGCGCGTGCGATCGCCGCCGCTCCCGCTGTCGCCCAGCTCGCCGTCACGGTCGCGCCCCCAACACTGCAGCGTGCCGTCGTCGTAGCGCGCGCAGGTGTGGAAGTCGCCCGCGGCGATCTGCACGACGTGGGCCTGCGAAAGACCACCCCCGCCGGAGGGCTTTTCACCGGGCGTCACCGCGCCCCCCGAAGGCGATGGCGAGCCCGCACAACCGACGGCAAGACAAGCGACGACGAAGATTCTCCTCACGCGGCGGAGACTAAATCAACGCGAGCGCGCGGGGCGCGAGATTCCTTCACGGTCGAACCAACGGCGCCGCCGGTGAGGTCGCGAAGCGCCTCGGATCACTGGCAGGTGTCGTCGGCCCCGACGTTCACTACGCAGCTCGTCGGGCACTTCTGAAAGACCGTCGGCGGGGAAGCTCCGTTGCAGGTGTAGAGCGTCTTCGAGTCACCGACGACTTGGTCGTTGCCGCAGTAGCGGCCCCCTTGAACGCACTCGCAGCTGTCGGTGCCGTTGGTGCGACGCACGCACCCCTTCGAGCAGACCACGGTGAGGAGCCCCGAGCCGTCGCTCTTGCAGGTGTAGAGCGTCGCGGGATCGCCCGCGAGATCGTGGCCGCCGCAGTAGTAGCCGCCGACGACGCACGGGGGGGCCGCGTCGCCGCCACCCGCCGAATCTTTGCCGCTGTCGTTCACGGGGACGTTGCCGTCGAGCCCGCCGTCGCCTGCGTCGACGTGACCGCCGTCGTGCGTGGCGATCGGGCCGCCGTCGTCCCCCGCGGCCCCTCCGCTGAGGCCGTCCCACGTGGTGACGAGGGAGCACGCCGCGGCGAAGAGCGCGACCGCGCAGACGAGCGCGAGCTTCGGCACGAGGTGCCGTCGCGGGGCGCGCCAAGGTCCACGCATTCTTCGAGCGTGCCACGCCACTGCGCCGAGGGCCACTTCCTCTCGCGTCGCGCGCGGACCTCTTCGTGTGTTCAGAAGGTGCCGGCGACCGTTGCCCACGCGCCGCCGGGTGCAGGCGCAGCGCCGACTTGCACGCGGTGCGAAGCCGTCGGTGAAGAGGGCGAGCCGGAGGAAGAAGACGGAGTGAGGAGCGCCCATCCTACGGCGGCCCCCACGGCGACGATCCCCGCGCCGAAGACCACGTCGCCGACGAGCACCTTGGTGCGTGCGGCGTCGACGTCCGAGGTGGCGCAGCTGTGCGTCGTGCCGCATGTCGCGTAGAGGTTGTCGCGATCCGATCGACCGCGAACCCAGAGGTAGACGCCGGTCCCCATCGCGACGGCGCCCACGCCGCCGAGGATCCACACGCCGGTGGGCACGTGCGAGGGAGGAGGCGGCGGCTCCTCGGGCGCGGAGGCCGCGGCGGCGCTCTTCGGTGCAGGAAAATCCACGGTGAGAAGGCGATCGCGCTCCGCCTCGCGCACGAGGACACGACGCTCCACGCTGCGCGCCCCCTGCTCGAAGCGCAGCACGTGCTCGCCCGGATCCACGGCGATGGCGCGGCCGTCGAGGCGTTCGGCGAGCAACGCTCCGTCGACGAGGACCCGCACGTCGACCATGTCGGCTCCGTGCTCGTCGACCGCGCGCACCACCACCGTCGGCGTCGAGTGCTCGACGTCGGCCAACCAGTGCTTGCAGTCGGTCTGCACCACCGCTGGACACGCGTCGCGCGCGCACAGGAGGAGCTTCTCGCGCGCCTCGCGCAGGTGACCTGCGCGCACGAGCGTCTGCGACGACTCGGCGGCGGCGACGCATGCGTCGGCCTCGCGCGCGTGCGCGACGCCCGGCGGCGCGAGGAGCGCTACGCCCGAAAGCATCGCGAGAGCTCGACGAAAGACCGGCATGCTTACCTGAGACACTCCTTGCGGTAGTGGCGCACGCCGTCCACGTCGACCGAATACGGCGGAGAACAGCCCGTTCGATCGACGCCGCTGGTCAGCGAGAGCCCGCGCCGATGCGGTGGAGAAGGGTGCGCGTGAAAGTGCGCCGACGGCGGGTCGGGGACGTCGACGGGCGCGGGCGAAACCGCGAGCTCGGCGGAGGTCGGCGCGCTCGGCGACGCCGCGGCTGTCGGCTCCGGCGGAGGCTCGGTGGCCGCGGCCGCGCGCGGACCGTCGCTTTGGAGAGAGACGACGAAGGCGACGACGACGAGCGCCGTGGCGAGCGCGAGGAGGCCGAGCAACGCGACCAAGCGACGATCGACCACGCGCACCGGGGGCGCGGCCTCGGCGGCCACCACTTCGTCCTCGGTGACCGCCGCGCGCGGATCCGACGCGGTGAGCGTCACTTCGTCTTCACGAAGCGCGGCGATGCGCGACTCGACCCGCGCCACGAGCTCGGCGCGCGCCGCGAGCCGCGAGCCGGCGCGCGACTCGACCCACGCGCTCACCTCCACCGAGCTCGCCGGCGGCATCGCTTGCTCGAGCGCGCGGGCCATCTCGCGCGCCGTCGCGTAGCGCGCGGCGGGATCGCGCGCGAGGGCACGGAGGACCACTTCGTCGAGCGCCTTCGGGAGGTCGGGCACGCGCCGGCTCGGAGCGTCGACGAGCCCGGCCACGACCTTGGCGAGGACGACCGACTCGTTGTCGCTGGCGAAGAGACGCTCGCCGGTGAGCGCCTCCCACAGACACACGCCGGCGGCGTACACGTCGGTCGTGCGATCGGTGACGCTCCTTAGCTGCTCCGGCGCCATGTACGCGAGCTTCCCTTTGACGTCGCCTTCGCGCGTGTGCTGCGCGCGGCCGGCGGCCTTGGCGATGCCGAAGTCGAACACGCGCGTCACGCCGTCCGCGCCCACGAGCACGTTGTGCGGTGTCACGTCGCGATGCACGACGCCGAGGAGCTTCCCTTCGTCGTCTTTGGCTTCGTGCGCGGCGTGGAGCCCGTGGAGCACGTCGAGCATCACCGCGGCGGCGATCGGCGGCGGCGCGCGCTGAGGCTCCGCCGAGGCGCCTTGTCCCTTCCCGACGAGACGCGCCAACGGTTCGCCGTGCACGTACTCGAGCACCAAGAGGAGCTCGTCGTCGATCGCGACGACGTCGAGCGTGGAGACGACGTTCGGGTGGTGGATACGCCCGGCCACGCGCGCCTCGTCCATGAGCACCGCAGCGAGGTCTGGATCGCGGGCAAAACCAGGCAAAAGACGCTTGATCGCCACGACCCGGGCGAAGCCCCCTTGGCCGCGCGCCAGCCCCAGGTGAACCGTGGCCATGCCCCCGGCACCGATCTCGTCCGCGAGCGCGTAGCGCCCCGCCACGGCGAGAAACGGCGAGGTCGGCGCCGCCATACGCAGGAATCCTACCACACGCGAGGAGGGAGGCCCGCGGCACCGGCGTCCCTTTGGAGTATCTTGCGGGGGTCCATGCGCTTGCCCGACGACTTCCAGACCGAAAAGCACGACGCGGCCGGCGCGGCCAGCGTCGTGCGCAAGGTGGCGCGCCTCGAGTGGCGCGACGAGACAGGCGACCACGGCGCCACGATCGAACGCCTCACGCTCGTCGGCTCGGCGACCAGCGCCGATCTCGTCGTGAGCCACCCCACGGTCTCGCGCCTGCACGCCGAGCTCGAGCCGCGCGCCGACGGTTTGTGGATCCGTGATCTCGGCAGCCGCAACGGCACGTACATCCACGGCGTGCGCGTGACCAACGCGCGCATCCCCGACGGCGCGAAGGTCCAGATCGGCGCCGCCGCCCTCACCTACAACCCCGCCGCCACGGAGACGCGCGTCGACCTCTGGCCCGAGGGGCGCTTCGGTCCGCTCGTCGGGAGCAGCGTGATCATGCGCGAGCTCTTCGCCACGCTCGCGCGCATCGCTTCCTCGGACTCGACGGCGCTCATCTTCGGCGAGACCGGCACCGGCAAAGAGCTCGTCGCGCAGGCCATTCACGACGCTTCGGCGCGCGCTCAAGGTCCGTTCGTCGTCGTCGACTGCGCCGCGCTCCCGGAGCAGCTCCTGCAGAGCGAGCTCTTCGGGTACTCGAAGGGGGCCTTCACCGGCGCCACCACCTCCCGCGAAGGGGCCATCGAATCGGCCTCGGGCGGCACCGTGTTCCTCGACGAGATCGGCGAGCTGCCGCTGCGCATGCAGCCGGCGCTCCTCCGCGTGCTCGAGTCGCGCACGGTACGGAGGCTCGGCGAGAGCACGCACCGCCGCATCGACGTGCGCTTCGTCTCGGCGACGCACCGCGATCTTCGCTCCATGGTCGCCGCCGGCGCGTTCCGCGAGGACCTGTACTTCCGCCTCGCCGTGCTCCCCGTGACCGTGCCGCCGCTTCGCCAGCGCATGGACGACGTGGCGCTCCTCATCGAGCATTTTCTGCCCGCCGCCTCCACGCAGACGCACCACGATCTGCTCCGCGAGATCCTCGACAGGCCGTGGCTCGGCAACGTGCGCGAGCTGCGAAACTTCGTGGAGCGCGCGGCGACGTTCGGCGCGAAGCAAGCGCTGGCGATGTCCGAGCCCGACGCGATGGGGAGCGTGCCGCCCCCTTCGCCGAGCTCGCGCCCCCTCTCGATGCTCACGCCGCCGGCATTTTTGCCGACCCAGGCGAGGCCGCAAACGCTGAGCGGACCGCCCGAGCTCTTCGAGAAGCCGTACCGCGAGTTCCGCGACGAGGTGGAGGCGGAGTACATCCAGCGCCTCCTCGAGCGTCACGGCGGCAACTTGGCGGCGGCGGCGCACGCGGCGGGGATCGACCGCACGTACATCTATCGCCTCGTGCGCAAGCACCGGCGCTGAACGTCTCGAGCGTTCTCGAAGGCGAGCGGGCGCGTCAGAACTTCAACGTAGCGCGCGGGTCTTCGGGGCCGAGCGCTTCGATCTGATCGACGATGGCGTCCATCTCCGGCCCGCGCTTCGTCGGCAAGTGCACGGCGAAGTGGACGTAGAGATCCCCCTCCGGCTTCCCCTTGCGCGCGACCCCTTTGCCGCGCACACGGAGCACGCCGCCGGTCTGCGTCCCCGGCGGGACCTTCACGCTGACCGCGCCGTCCGCCGTCGGCACCTTCACCTTGGCCCCCTTGTACGCCTCGACGACGGTGAGCGGCACGTCGACGTGGAGATCGTCCCCTTCGCGACGGAAGAAGGGATGCGGCTGCACATGGAGGAGGAGCAAGAGGTCCCCGGGAGGACCACCGTTCGGCGAGGGGGCGCCGTGGCCGGCGATCCGCACGCGGCTCCCTTCGGCGGCGCCGGCGGGGATGCGCACGCTGACCGGTGCGCCGCCGCGGATCGCGAGATCGAGCGTGGCGCCGCGCACGGCGGAGACGAAGTCGATCGTGATCTCGCTCTCGACGTCTTGCCCCTTCATCGGACCGCGGGTGCGTCGACCACGGGCGCCGAAGACGTCGCCGAACATGTCGCCGAAGCCGCCGCCCTGCTGCGCCGCGCCTCCGAAGAGATCTTCGAGGTTCACCGCGTTCACCTCGCCCGGCGTCCACGGGCCGCGCGGGCCGCGACCGACACCTCCGCCCGCCTGGGCGCCTCCCCAGCGCTGGTAGTTCCGCACCCGATCGGCGTCGAACCCCTCGCGGAGGCCGTCCTCGCCGAACTCGTCGTAGAGCTTTCGCTTCTTGTCGTCGGACAAGACCTCGTAGGCGTGATTGACCGCCTTGAACTTCGCTTCCGCCCCTTTGTTTCCCGGGTTCTTGTCGGGATGGAGCTTCTGCGCGAGCTTGCGGTAGGCCTTCTTGATGGCCTCGGGGTCCGCGGCTCGGGTCACACCGAGAACGCCATAGAGATCTTCGGGCATCGTTCCGGCAGGAAGTTAAGTCAGGGGCCGGCGTCGCGCCAGCGTGGCAACACCGAGACGTCCGGTAGCCCCGGCTCCACGCGCCAGAGGCCGCGTTCCTCTACGCAGTGCACCGTGGCGTGCTCGACCGAGGGATCGTCGCCCGAGACCGCCACCTCGGCCTCTTCGCCGTGGACGGTGGCGGTCATCGATTTGGGCCGGAATTTGAGCCCAAAACGCCCCTCGGCGAGCATTTCTTCGGGCTCCACGCGGCGCCCTTGGACGCGGCTCGCTCGCTCGGCGCGCTCCTGCAGGTTGGCGCGCGAGGCCGGGCCGAGGACGGCGTAGGCCTCCTTGGCGGCGCGAAGATCGTCGGTCGAAGCCTCCATGCGTTCGAGCCAAAGGCGCACCGCCCCCTCGGGGGTCGCCTCCGGCGGCGTGTGGCGGCACCCGAGGAGGGCGCTCGCGAGGAAGACCAGGACGAGCGCCGCCGAGAGGCGCGGGGCGACGCGCGCGGGCTTCATCCGCCGCTGCCGAGCCCCAAGACCTCGCGCACCTCGGTGATGGTCTTCTCGGCGATGTCGCGCGCCTTCTCCGCCCCGCGCTTGAGCGAGGTGCGCACGTCGTCGGGAGAGAGCGCCTCGCGCTTCGTGCGGAGCGGCACGAGCTCCTTCTCGAAGTTCTCGAAGAGGAGCTTCTTGCAGTCCATGCACCCCCACTCGGCCCCTTCGCACTTCTTCCGCACCTCGGCCTGCTGCTCGGCGGTGCTCACCGACTTGTGCATCGTGAAGATGTTGCAGACGTCGGGGCGCCCCGGATCGCTCTTTCGCAGGCGCTGCGGATCGGTGAAGGCGGGGCGGAGCTTGTTCCAGAAGGACTCGGAGCTCTCGAAGATGCCGACGCTGTTCCCCTTCGACTTGCTCATCTTCCCTTGGCCGTCGAGACCCATGATGCGCGCGCCGCTCGAGAGGCGCGGCTTGGGCTCGGGGAAGACGTCGCCGAAGCGGTGGTTGAAGCGACGCACGGTCTCGCGCGCGAGCTCGAGGTGCTGGAGCTGGTCGTCGCCCACCGGGACGACCGTCGCCTTGTAGAGGAGGATGTCGGCGCTCATGAGCACCGGGTAGGTGAAGAGCGCGCAGGAGACGAAGTCCTTCCCTTCGCTCTTCTCTTTGAACTGCGTCATGCGCTGGAGATCGCCCATCGGCGTGACGGCGGAGAGGTACCAAGCGAGCTCGGTGTGCTCGCGCACGTCGCTCTGCACGAAGAGGATGCACTTCTCCGGATCGACGCCGCAGGCGATGAGATCCCCGGCCATGCGCAAAGACCGCTCGGCGAGCTCCTTCGGCTCGTGGGGCAAGGTGATGGCGTGCGCGTCGACGATGCAGAAGATGTTCTCCTCCTTCTGATCGGCGACCATCGTGGACCACGTGCGCACCGCGCCCAGGTAGTTCCCGACGTGGAGCTCGCCAGTGGGTTGCACGCCGGAGAAGACGCGCGGCTTCGAGGAGAGGTTCTTGAGGCTCGGTGCGGGGGTCGACATCGGAGGAGGGATGATACCCGCCACAAACTGGCCCGCGCGAGATCGCGCTCACTACACTTTCATTTCCAGTGGGAGCCGTGACGAAGACTTCGCGCGCCGTGACGCTCTCCTGGAGCGGCAAAGAGCGCGTTTTCGGCGGTGAAAAGCCGGGTTTGGCGCGCTTCGCGGTGCCGGACGAGATCGCCTACCGCGCCCCCGACGGCACCGGGGAGCTTTGGAAGGGGGACAACCTCGCCCTCTTGCGTCGCTTCGCCAAGACGCACGGCGAGGCGGTGACGCTCGCGTACCTCGACCCGCCATTTTTGACCAACCGGGTCCACTCCGCGGTGGTGAAGGGGAAGACGCTCGACGAGCGGACCGAGCGCGCCGCCTTCGACGATCGCTGGACCGACCGCGGCGCGTACCTCGAAGCGCTCGGGGAGCGGCTGGTCGAGGTACGCGATCTCCTCGCGCCGCACGGCTCGGTGGTCATCCACGTCGATCCCAAGACGAGCCACTACGTGAAGGTCTTGTGCGACGAGATCTTCGGCGACGACTGCTTCGCCAGCGAGATCGTCTGGCGCTACCGCCGCTGGCCCTCCAAAACGCCCAATTTCCAGCGTGTTCACGACGTCCTCCTCCGCTACCGCAAGGATCCGGAGGTCAAGCCGCGGTGGAACCCGCTCTACGAGCCGCTCGCCCCCTCGACCCTCGCCACCTGGGGGGTGAACAAACAGCGCGCCGTCGTGAGCGAGACGGGTCGGCGCGCGCGCTCCTCGTCGACCGCCGAGAAGAGCGAGGGGGTTCCGATGGGCGACGTCTGGGAGATCGGCGTCATCGCCCCCGTGGCGCGCGAGCGGACCGGCTATCCGTCGCAGAAACCGGAGGCGCTGCTCGAGCGCCTCGTGACCGCGCTCTCGAGCCCGGGGGACCTCGTCCTCGACCCTTACGCCGGCAGCGGCACGACCCTCGCCGTGGCCGGGCGCCTCGGGAGGCGGTTTCTCGGCTTCGACGCCAGCGACGTCGCCATCGAAACGGCCCGGGCCAGGCTTGAGGTAGGGCGAGTCCCCGCGTACGTTGCCGGACGTACGAAATGAAGCTGTCGACGAGCCACAAGGCCGGCATTGGCGTCCTCGCTTTCGCGTTCGCCGCCGCGTTCGTCCTGAAGGAGAACGCGCTTCCTGTCCTCGGCGTGTCGCTCGTGGCGCTGTTCGCCATCCTGGTCTTCGCGCCAGCGAGCGGCGGAGGCGTGGAGCTCCAGGGCCTCGTCGACGCCATCCAGCGCGCGACCGGCGGCGAGCGGGTGGCCCCGCCCCCGGGCGTTTCGCTCGAGGTCGCTCGCCTCTACGACGAGCTCTCGCAGATGGCCAACGCGCGCCGCAAAGAGACCACCGAGCTGGCGGCGCGCCGCGACGAGCTCACCGCCTCGGAGCGCGCGCTCGACGAAGTAGCGCAGCGCCTGGCCGAAGGGCTGAAGACGCAAGTCTCGGCGACCGACGAGACCTCGCGCCTCGTGAACGACATGGCGAGCGCGGTGCGCGACGTCGCCCAGCACGTGGAGACCTTGGCGGCGAGCGCCGAAGAGTCGAGCTCGTCCATCCTGGAGATGACGGCGACGAACGACGAGGTGGCGGAGAACGTCGGCGAGCTGTCGAACAGCGTGCGCGAGACGGTCAGCTCGATCGAAGAGATGGCCTACTCGATCAAAGAGGTCGCCAAGAACGTCGACGCGCTCTCGCTCACCGCCGAGGAGACGAGCTCCTCGATGAACCAGATGGATGTCTCCATCGACCAGGTTCAGTCCAACGCCAACGAGACTGCCCGGCTCTCCGAAGAGGTGGCCCTCGACGCCGAGAAGGGCGCCGAAGCCATTTTGAAGACGATCAGCGAGATCTACCGCATCAAAGAGAGCTCGCAGGAGGCCGTCTCGGTCATCAGTAACCTCGGCTCGCGCATCGAAGCCATCGGTCAGATCGTCAACGTCATCGACGACGTCGCCGAGCAGACCAACCTCCTCGCGCTGAACGCCGCCATCATCGCCGCCCAAGCCGGCGAGCAGGGGAAGGGCTTCGCCGTCGTCGCCGACGAGATCAAGGACCTGGCCGAGCGCGCCGGTGCCAGCACGCGCGAGATCACCGATCTCATCAAGACGGTGCAGGCCGAGAGCAAGAACGCCATCACCGCCGTCGAGCGCGGCGCGCACAACGTCGATCGCGGCGTCGAGGTCTCGAACGAGGCCGAGCGCGCCTTGAAGAAGATCCTCGAGAGCAGCCAGAAGTCGACCAACATGGTGCGCGCCATCGCCCGCGCCACCGTCGAGCAGGCGAAGGGCTCCAAGCAGGTCACCGACGCCATCGGACGCATCGCCGAAACGGTGCAGCAGATCGCCGCCGCGACGAGCGAGCAGGCCCGCGGCTCGGAGCTCATCATGAAGAGCGCCGAGAAGATGCGCCTCATCACCCAGCACGTGGAGCGGAGCTCACAAGAGCAGGCGCGCGGCGGGCGGCAGATCTCGACGGCCATCGAGAGCATCTCGGGGATGCTCACCCAGCTCAACGCCTCGAACCGCACGCAGACGCGCGGCAGCGAGCAGGTCCTCTCGGCCACGCACCGCATCGAAGAGAGCGCCCACGCGCAGGAGCTCGCGCTCCGCCAGCTGAGCGCCGCCCTCGATCGCCTCCGCCGCGCGAGCTGAACGACGAAGACCCGCGCGACGCGGCCTCGTGGTACGCCCCTGGCTCTCGGAGGAGCCATGCGGAAGATCGTGCTCGAAGCGTGCATCGTGGTGGGGTTCGTGGCGACGAGCGCAGCGTGCGGAGGGGCGAGCGACGCGCCGCCGGCGAAGGCTCCCCTCCCCCAAGCGAGCGCGACGCCCCCAGCGGTGACGGCCGAGGCCGCCCCCACGCCCCCTCCCCCGCCCTCCGATCCGGTGCTCGGCCTCCTCGACACCCTCGCGCGCTTCGCCCCCGAGCAAATCAGCGGGCTCGGCCTCCCCGGGCACGAGGACGACATCTCCGACTTCATGCCCGACGTCTCGCGGCGTACGCGGCTTGCGCTCCTCGAAGCGGGCAAGCGCCTCGAAGACGCCGAAGCGGCGGAGAACGATCCGGCGAAGAAGGAGGACTTGGCCATCGCGCGCGGCGCGGCGAAGAAGTTCGCGCGCCAACAAGAGATCGGCGACACGCGCTTTCTCCCCTACAGCGACGTCGGTCGCACGATGTTCATGGGGCTCATGACGCACCTCCGCCCGGGGGGGAAGACGGAGCACGCGCTCGTGCGCCTCAAGAAATACGCGGGGAATAGCGGAGCCGCGCCGGGTGCCGCAGGTGCGAAGGCGTCGGTGGTTCCGCCGATCCTCGTGCTCGCTCAGGCGCGCACCGAAGAGCGACTCGCCACGCCGGGGCTCCTCTTCCCGACGAAGACCGAGGTCGAGCAGCACCTCGCCAACTTGCCGGTCTACGTGAACGAGATCGAGGAGGTCTTCAAGAAGCGCGGCGTCGTGGGCTACGAGGCGCCGCTCGCTCTCCTGAAGAAGCAAGCCGAAGCCTACGCCGCCTTCGTCCGCGCCAAAGTCCTCCCGAACGCGCGCACCGACTTCAAGCTGCCGGCGGACGTCTACGACTTCGAGCTCCACGACATGACCGGCGTGGACATTCCCCGGGCCGAGCTCGAGCAGCGCGCGCACGCCGCTTACGAAAAGACCAAGAAGGAGATGGACACGCTCGCGCCGGTGGTCGCCAAAGAGAAGAAGCTCAAGGCGAAGGGCTACCGCGAGGTGCTCCGCGAGCTGAAGAAGGACCAAGCGAGCGGCGACGCGCTGGTCACCCTCTACAAGAAGCGCGTGGAGGAGATTGAAGCCATCACCAAGCGCGAGAAGCTCGTCACGCTCCCCGAGCACCCGATGTCCTTCCGCTTGGCGACGGCGGCCGAGACCGCGGAAAACCCCTCGCCGACCATCGATGTGCAGGCGCTCTTCAAGAAGGACGCGCCGCTCGATTTCTTGATGCCGGTGGCGCCGCCGTCGCGCCCCGGGGATCCGCCGGGGAGCCTCGCGTACGAGGACTTCACCTTCGCTTCCGGCTCGTGGACCATCGCCGCCCACGAAGCGCGCCCTGGGCACGAGCTCCAGTTCACGCGCATGAAGGAGAAGGGGATCTCGATCGCGCGCACGCTCTTCGCCTTCAACTCGGTCAACGTGGAGGGCTGGGGTCTCTACTCCGAGGCGCTCATCTATCCCTTCATGCCGAAGGACGCCGAGCTCGCCGCGCTTCGGATGCGCGCGCTCCGCGAGGCCCGCGCCTTCTTGGACCCCGAGCTCCACGAAGGGAAGATCACGGTCGACGACGCGAAGAAGCTCCTCGCCGACGAGCTGTGCTTCTCCGACGGCGTCATCCGCCAAGAGATCGATCGCTACACCTTCGGCTCTCCGACGCAGGCCACGGCGTACTTTTACGGCGCCCAGCGGCTCGCCGAGCTCCGGAAGGACACCGAGAAGGCGATGGGCTCGCGCTTCGACGCGCGCGCGTTCCACGACTTCATCCTCGCCGAAGGGCTCGTCACGCCGGACCTCTTGCGCCAAGCGGTGAACACACGCTTCGTGCCGGCGCACTGAAGCGTGGCATCGCCAAGCGCTCGAAATCCGGCCTGCTTGGCGATGCAGGGTTGACGCGCCCCCGCGCCACAGCGGACGCTGTCCCCGCGTGCGCGATCGCCTCGTCTTCCTCTTCTTCGCCGTTCTCACCACTGTCGCGCTCCTCGCCGGGGTGCGCCCGGCGTGGGCCGTGGTCGACGCCGGCAAGGGGCACGACGCGGGCCGCCACGCCGACGCCGGGCTCGTCGACGCCGGCCACCTGGACGCCGGACACGGGGACGCAGGCGCCGCCAACGCGATCGAGGCGACCCAGCCGATCCTCGACGCCGCCGCCGAAGAGCCTGAGCCCGTCGCCGCGATCGCCGACGCGGGGCTCGTAGCCCCTGCGAGCGCCAGTGCCGCGCCCTCCGCGGCTCCTGCCGAGGAGGCGGACGCGGGCGCGAGCGCTGGGCCGGTCGAGGTGAAGGTCCACGATCGCGTCGTCTTCGTCATTCACGGGGCGCGCGGCAACAAGACGGCGGCGGCGCGCGCCAAGGACGCGAGCAAGGCGCTCGAGTCGATCCTCGAGCACGAAGGAGACATCCCCGAAGCCCGCGTCGAAGAGCGCGCCGACACGACGAGCGTCTTCGTAGGTGAGATCCCCATCGTCACGTTCGGCGTGGAAGACGCGCGCGCCGCCGGTGAGGAGAGCACCAAGGTGCTCGCGGCCCACGTCGCGGCGCTGGTCCAAGACACGCTCCGCTCGGAGAAGCGCCGCGCGGCCATCGCGGCGGCGGTCTTCTCGTTCTCCCTTCTCATCTTCTCGGGGCTCATCACCTTCCTGCTGCTCCGCCGCACGAACGATCTCTCCCATCGGGCGGCGGTGTTCTTGCGCGAGCAGCCCGAGCGCCTGCCGGCGATTCGCCTCGGTCAAATCGAGGTGCTCTCGCGAGGTACCGTGCGCGGGTCGTTCGGCGTGGCCATCGCCCTCGGCCACCGCTTGCTGCAGGTGGCCATCGTCTACGCGTGGCTCATCATCGCGCTCTCCCTCTTCGACGCGACGCGGGGCTACACCGAGCGACTGACCGGCTACGTGCTCCTGCCGCTCTCGTCTCTGGCGAACCGCACGGGCGCGACGCTCCCCGTGTTGGTCGTGGCCGCCATCGCGGTCCTCGCCGTGAGCATCCTGGTGCGCTTCATCGGCCTCTTCTTCGAGGCGGTGGAGCGCGGAGAGACGCAGCTCGAATGGCTGCCGCAAGATCTCGCGCGACCGACCAGCGTGCTCCTTCGCGGCGCGCTCGTCCTCGTCGCCCTCGTCCTCGGCTCTCCGCTCGTCACCGGCACCGACGACGGAGCGCTCTCGCGCGTCGGGGTGGTCGCCCTCGTGGCCCTGGGCGCAGCCGCGGTCCCCATCCTCGCGACCGGCGCCGTGGGCGTGGCCTACGTCTTCGGCCGCCGCTTCCGCGTCGGGGATTTCGTCGAGTCCGCCGGGCGCGTGGGACAGGTCAAAGAGACGACGCTCCTCGAGCTCCGCCTCGAAGACGCGATGGGCTGCGAGTTGCGCGTGCCGCACCTGCTCACCCTCGTACGACCGACGCGGGTGCTCGGCCCTTCGCTCCTCGTGAGCCTCGAGGTGACGATCGACCCCGAAGCGAACCAACGCGCGGCGCACACGGCGTTGCTCGGCGCGGCGCGGACGCTCTCGTCGCGCGCCACGGTCGCGTTGCTCCGCCTCGACGCCGAAGGGGCGCTCTACCGCGTCACCGGCGCGGATCTCGATCCCCACGGCTCGAACTTGATCGCCTCGCTCACCGCGGCCCTCGCCAAGGAAGGAATCGCCCTCGGGCGTGCTCCCCAGCGCGACGGAGATCGATGAACGCGATCTTCCTCCTGATGGGGCTCCTGGTCCTCTCCTACTTGGGGGGGGTCCTCGTCGGCCGACGCGGCTCGGGGGTCGTCGGCCTCCCCGCTGGGCTCGAGTACGTGGCGCTCGGGTTCGTCCTCTCGCCCACGCTGCTCGGTCTCGTCGAGCGCTCGATGCTGGAGGCCTTCTCGCCGCTCGTGCACGTGGCCCTGGGGTGGCTCGCGCTCATCGTGGGCTTGGACTTCGGCTACGCGGGGAAGCATCGCGTGCGCGGGCGAGTCGTGGTGGCCGGCGCGTTGGGCGCGGCGCTCACCCTGGCGCTCGTCACCACCGTGACCTTCCTCCTCCTCACGCGGTTCGGCGTGGCCTCGGCCGGACGGGATCGCTTGCTCCTCGCCGGCGGCATGGGCGCGGCGACGAGTGAGACCACGCGGCACGCAGTGCGCTGGGTCATCGATCGCTACCACGCGCAGGGCCCGCTCTCCGAGCTGCTCCACGGGTACACGGCGACCGACGATCTCATCCCCCTGCTCGCGCTCGGCGCGCTCTTCGCGCTCGCGCCCGCCTCCGCCGAGGCGAGCGTCGCCGCTTCGGACCTTTACGCGCTCCTCCGCATGGGGCTCACGCTCGGGCTCGGCGGCGGGCTCGGCTTCGTCGCCCTCGTTCTCATCGGCACGAAGACCGACGGCCACGCCGTGTGGGGCGCGCTGCTCGGCACGACGCTCCTCGGCGTGGGGACGGCGGCTCGCCTCGGCCTCTCCGAGATGACCATCGCCTTCGCGCAAGGGCTCACGATCGCCGTCGCTTCCAAGCAGCGCTCGCACCTTCGCGCGCTCCTCGGCCCGACCGAGCGCGCGGTCCTCTTGCCCACGCTCCTCCTCGCGGGGACGCGCCTCGACTTCGCCGCGCTCTTTCGCAGCCGCGCGCTCTTGGTCGTCGTCGCCGCGGCCTTGTGTGCACGCGTGGTGGGGAAGCTCGTCTCCGGCGTCAACCTCGGCGGCGCGGCCCCCGGCCTCCACGGCAGCGCGCGCAGCCGCCTCGGTCTCGGTCTCCTCTCTTCGGGCGCGCTCTCGGTGGGCATCGGCCTCGTCTTCGCGCTGCGCTTTCCCGGCGTGGTCGGAGACACCGTGCTCGTGACGTCGGCGCTCTCGGTGGTGCTCGGTGAGCTCATCTCGCCGCGTGTCGTGCGTAGCCTCCTCCAAGCCGCCGACGAGCTCGAGAAGGCGCCGCGCGAGAGCCTCCCCGATCCCGGCGAAGCCCGTGAGGTCGGCGAGAGTCCCGCCGAAGGAGCGGAGGAGGCGCACGCACCATGAGCGGCGCAGCGGCAGAAAAGAAGGGGATTGGACGTCGGCTCCTCGACGTGGTCGCCCTCGCGGTCGTCTTCGGCATCCTCTACGGGAGCGCGCGCTTCGTGCCGCACTTTCAAGGTGGCTTGGCGACGCTCGGCGCCGTCGGCTTTCTCCTCGTGGCCGGCACCATCGTCAGCGACCTCGCCGAGATCGTCGGCATGCCGCACCTCACGGGCTACCTCATCGCCGGCATCGTCGCCGGCCCTTACATCTTGCACCTCATCGATCACGAGACGGTGAAGGGGCTCGGCAAGGTCGACACCCTCGCCCTCGCGCTCATCGCGCTCGAAGGCGGCGCGCAGCTCAAGTTCGGCATGCTCAAGGACGGGCTCAAGAGCTTGGTGTGGGCCACGCTCGTGCAATCGGCGATGGGCCTCGTCCTCATGTCGATCGTCTTCATGGCCGCGCAGCCGCTCATCCCCTTCACGCGCGGGCTCACCACCAGCGGGCTCCTCGGTGTCTCGCTCCTCTGGGGAATGCTCGCCATCACACGGAGCCCCTCGGCGTGCCTCGGCATCCTCTCGCAGACGCGCGCCGAAGGCCCCCTCGCCCGCTTCGCGCTGACCTTCATCATGACCTCGGACGTGCTCGTCGTCGTGCTGCTCGCCGGGATCATGACCATCGCGCGCCCGCTCATCATCCCCGACAGCACGTTCTCCCTCGCGGTCTTCCACGACCTCGGCAAGGAGATCCTCGGCAGCGTCGCGCTCGGCACCACGCTCGGCCTCGTGCTGACGATCTACATGCGCCTCGTCGGCAAGCAGCTGCTCGTCGTCTTCGTCGCGCTCGGCTTCGGCCTCACCGAAGCGCTCCACTACCTGAACTTCGAGCCTCTCCTCACCTTCCTCGTGGCGGGGATGGTGGTGCAGAACCTCTCCAAGCAGGGGCCGAAGTTCCTCCACGCCATCGAGCAGACCGGCGGCGTCGTGTACATCATCTTCTTCGCCAGCGCGGGCGCGCACCTCGATCTGCCTCTCCTGGCGAAGCTCTGGCCGGTCGCGCTCATTTTCTGCGGCGCGCGCGCGCTCATCACCTGGGGCTCGCACCGCATCGGCAGTCGCCTCGCCCACGATCCGCCCGTGCTGGCGCGGTGGGGATTTTCCTCGCTCATCTCGCAAGCGGGCATCGCCCTCGGCATCGCCTCGCTCATCGTGCGCGAGTTCCCCATGTTCGGCGCCGGCTTCAGCGCCCTTGCCATCGCTACCGTCGCCATCAACGAGCTCGCGGGTCCGATCCTCTTCAAGCTCGCCCTCGACAAGAACGGCGAGTCGAGGAACAACGTCTCTGCCACACACACCGTCGAAGCGGCGGTGGGGAGCGGCCCAGCATGAAGGCACACCCTCGTTCCACGGGCCGCACGGGCGGCCTCCTCGTGATCCTCTCGACGCTGGCAAGCCCATGGCTCCTCGCTTGCTCGAACGCCAGCTTTCAGGCCGCGACGAGCGACGGCGGCGCCCCCGCCGACTCCGGGAACACGGGCGGCGGCGAGGACGGAAGCACGCCGAGCGACGGCGGTCCTCCGACGCGCAACTCGGGGAGCGTCTCCATGACCTCCTTGGACAGCACCCTCGCCGGCAACGCGTTCTTCTACGCCACGCCGACCGCGTGCACGCGCACGCCGATCGGCGCGTCGTGCATCGACCAGCTCTGCGCCACCGACGGAGCAGCGAGCAAGCTCGCCAGCGCGGGCGCCATCACCGTGACCGGCGGACCTGGGGCGCTCGACTTCGTCGCCGACGCCTCGGGCGCGTACAACAGCCCCTCGAGCGCCGTCCCCGGCGACGGCACCACCTTCCTCGTCACCGCCACGGGGGCGCAGGTCCCGGCCTTCCACGGCAACGTCGTCATGCCGTCACGTCCCGTCGTCTCGACCGAGCCGTTCGCCAGCGCGAACACGAGCGACATCGTGCTCTCGACCGCGCAGGATCTCAGCGTGACCTGGGTCAGCAGCGCCAACGCGAACCTGGCCGTCGCTTTCAGCCCGGCGGCCCAGCCGAGCGGACACACGCGAGGACTCGTGTGCTCGTTCACCTCTTCGCCGTCGATCGTCCCGGTGGCGATGCTGAAGGCGCTCGGCGCCGGCGGCACCTACGGCGTGGTCGCGACGACGTCGACGTTCACGAGCGCCGGCAACTGGGACATCGCGCTCACCGCCTCCGCGGTCTCGAAGAGCACCTTCGGCGTGCTGCTCTCCGGCAACTACACGACGAAGTGACCGCGCGTCACTCGACCGTGACGGTCTTCGCCAAGTTGCGGGGCTGATCGACGTCGGTCCCCTTGAAGTCGGCGATGTAATAGCTGAGGAGCTGGAGCGGGAGCACGGTGAGGAGCGGGAGCACCTCCGGCGCCGCGTCGGGCACCTCCACCATGTCCGGCACCGCCGCCATCATCGAGGAGATGTGACGCGCGGCCACCGCACCGGCGCCGCCGCGTGAAGAAGGAGGCGCGGGCATCAAGAGCGGGAGAATGTCCTCGTCACCTTTGGTGCAGACTGCAATGATCTGCCCCTCGCGCGCGCGCACCTCTTGGAGGTTCGAGACCGTCTTCTCGTAGTGCGCGTCTTTCGGGCACACGACGACGACCGGCATCTCCTCGTCGATGAGGGCGATGGGCCCGTGCTTCATCTCGCCGGCGGCGTAGCCCTCGGCGTGGATGTAGCTGATCTCCTTCAGCTTGAGCGCCCCCTCGAGGGCGATGGGGAAGCCGGTGCCGCGCCCCAGGAAGAGCATGTCGCGCGCGCGCGAGTGCTTCTTGGCGATCATCTTCACGACGTCGGCCTGCTCGAGCACCTCGCGCATGTACTGCGGGGTCTTGAGGAGCGCGTCGAGCACGCGGCGGGTCTCCTTCTCCGAGAGCACTCCGCGCCGGCGCCCGAGGTAGACCGCGAGCATCAAGAGCGCAGCGAGCTGCGTGGTGAAGCACTTGGTCGATGCGACGCCGATCTCCGGCCCGGCGTGGGTGTAGAGCGCGCCGTCGGAGGCGCGGGGGATGGCGCTGTCGAGCACGTTCGCCACCGCGAGGATGTGCGCGCCCATGGCCTTCGCCGCTTTGACGGCGGCGAGCGTGTCGGCCGTCTCGCCCGATTGGCTCACCGCCACGACGAGGTCCGTGTCGCTGAAGACGGGCTCGCGGTAGCGCACCTCGCTCCCGATCTCGACGGTGCACGGGAGGCGCGCGAGCTGCTCGATCCAGTAGCGCCCGGCCATCGCCGCGTGGGCGCTCGTGCCGCAGGCGACGAAGTAGACGCGCTGGATCTTCTTCGCCAGCTCGGGGGAGACGCCGATCTCCTCGGCCACGATCTCCGCCGCCGTCACGTCGACGCGGCCGCGCAGGGTGTCTTCGATGGCGCGGGGCTGCTCGAAGATCTCCTTGAGCATGAAGTGCTTGTAGCCGCCCTTTTCCGCCTGCGCGGGGGACCAGTCGATGCGCTTCACGCGAGGCGTGACCTGGGCACCGGCCACGGTAGTGATCTTCACGCCGTCGCGCGTGAGGACGGCCATCTGCCCGTCGTCCAAGAAGATGACGTCCCGGGTGTGCGCGAGGAGCGCGGGGATGTCGCTCGCCGCCATGGTCTCGCCTTCGCCCACGCCGAGCACGAGCGGCGAAGCGAACTTGGCCACCACGATGTGATCGGGGTCGGTGCCGCTGACGACGGCGATGGCGTACGCGCCGCGAAGACGACCGAGCGCGGTGCGCACGGCGTCCTCCAGCGACTTGGCGCCGGCGGAGAGCGCGCCGTTCACGAGGTGAGCGACGATCTCGGTGTCGGTGTCGCTCGCGAACTTGATCCCCGTCCCTTCGAGCTCACGCCGCAGCTCGACGTGGTTCTCGATGATGCCGTTGTGCACCACCGCCACCTTGCCGGCGACGTGGGGGTGCGCGTTCTTCTCGCTCGGCCGGCCGTGCGTCGCCCAGCGCGTGTGCCCGATGCCGGTGCGCCCGCCGAGCGGGGTCTTCGCCAGGGCGGCGTCGAGGTTCGTGAGCTTCCCCACGGCGCGCACGATCTCGATCCCGGCGCCGGTGTGCATGGCGAGCCCCGCCGAGTCGTAGCCGCGGTATTCGAGCTTCCTGAGCCCCTCGACCAAGATGGGCGCGCACTCTTTGGCGCCGACGTACGCAACGATCCCGCACATGTTGTTTCACCCCGGATGAAGAGGCGCGAGCTTAGCGCAGAACGGGAGCGACGGGCCCCGCGTATCGGGAAACAGGGGATTTCCCGCGTCCCCGGTGGGAAGACCGGGGGCGGCTCCGGGCGTCGCCCCGCCGGGGGTGCGAGGAGTGCGCGGGCAGGCTGGGCCGGCGCGTTACCGCGCGCAGGAGAGCGGCGGGAGCTCGCCGGCGCTCATGCCGTCGGCGATGAGGCGCGCATGGGCGAAGACCATCCGGTAGTCGTCGACGCGCGCCATGATGGACGGGCTCGCCGTCTTTTCGTCGGCGTCCATGGCGCTGAGGCTCACCACGCCGACCACCTGATGGCTGCCGCGCGCGAAGACGGGACCGCCCGAGTCACCAGGGCAGATCGAAGCGGTCATGCGGATGGTGCCGACGCCGAGCTTCTCGACCGAACCGCCGACGCGCACCGAGCGATGAATGCCGTCACCGGACATCGCGCAGCGACCGAAGCCCGCGGGGTCGAGCGGCTCGCCGACCTTGGGCGGCTCGTCGAGGCGCGCCGGCATGGTGCCAAGACCGACGACCTTGCGATCGAGCACGAGCACCGCCACGTCTCCCGCGCCGCCCGACTCGCCGCACGGCGGAGCGACGATGTGGCTCACCGCCACGCTCCCCCACGCGAGGTAGTCGCCGCCGAGCTCGACGCGCATCTTGCTCGGCTGGACCTCGGTCTTCGTGAAGTTGCCGTCGCTCTCGCGCTCGACGACGCAGTGGTGCGCGGTGAGGACGAGATCTTCTTCCACGAGCGTGCCCGAGCAGGTCATCTGCGGGCCGATGACGCGCACGATGGCGTCTTCCGGCGCGGCGATGGCGAGGGGCGGCGGGAAGAAGCGCGGCGGCTTGGCTTCGTCGTCGGTGTTCGCCGCGGCGCGCACCGCCACGTGCGATTTCCGCATGCAACCTGTCGCGCTGATGGACAGCGCAGCGAGCGAGAGCGCCACCGCGCCGCGCGCGATCGCCGGCGGGATCGTCGTGGTCCGCGGACGCAGGTCTCCCTCCGTCGTCCGTGAGGGCGGCGGCGAGACGCGCGCTTCTCTCATTGAAGGGCGAGCTTCGCTTCGCGGGTGGCGTTGTGGTACGCGATCGCGCTCGCCTCGGGGTGCGCTTGCGCGTCGTCCACGCCGAGACCGACGAGCTCGGTCAGGATCTCTTCGCGACGCGTCGCCGCGACGCGGAGCCACGAGTCGCACGTCGCCCCCTCGGCGTTGCACGCCACGAGGACGCGACGCTCGGCGGCGAGCGCGTCGGTCGAGCGCCCTTCGTCGAGGAGCGCGCGGGCGTACACGTGATCGAGCGCCGGCGCGTGGCGCACGGCCTCGGGCGTGGACTCGACGAGGCGAATGGCGAGCCCCGGCACGCGCGCGTCGAGGTACGCCTGCGCGAGCTCACGGCGCGCAGCGATGTCGGCCGGGCGCGTCGAGACCTCGGCCTCGAGGGCGCGGACGTGATCGCCCCCCACGCCGTCGGCGAGGACCGCCTTCTCGCGCTGCGTTCCGCTCGCGAGCCAGACCGCACAAATCGCCGTCAACAGCCCCACGTTCCACGCACGCAGCCCCATGTCAGCTCCCGGGACCCTCTTGGGCCCACCTCACGAGGGGTCTCCCCCGCGGTCTTGTCAGCTTTGGACGAACGGCGAAGGCAAAAGTTGCAGCGCGCGCGACGATGACTCCCACATCAGGAACACCGCTGCGCCGAAAGCATGACACGCCGCAAAGAGGCTGACAGCGGGCCGTCGGAAAGGTTCCGAAAATATTTCGCGAGGCCCCTGGGAGACACGGGACCCCCGGCCGGGTTTGGGTGGAATGTGGATCTTACTTGTGTTCAGATTGTGAGGCGGTCGCGAAGCGCGATTCCACCGAGGTGAGCTTGGCTTCCATTCCCGCACCGACGAAGAGCTCGGGTTGAGACGCAAGGCGGCGTGTGTCCGCTTCCTCGCGCGTGATGGTGGCGGTTGCCGTGCGAAAGGCCGAGAGAAACGACGTCTCTTGCTGGAGCGCCTCGCCGAAGAGTGCCCGGCCAAAGTCGGTGAAGGATCGACCATTCGCGCAGCCGTAGGAGTTCCGCTCGGAGGAAGCGGCCGTGAAGACGGCGGCCGAATCGCTCCGAAGCGCGGGGACGAAGACGCCCGTGCGGCAGCCCCCCACCACAACGACACGCCATTTGATGCCCGCCTGATCGAGCATGCCCCGAAGCTCCACGGGCGAGATCTCGTCCTCGCTCTTCCAGAGCGCGGAGGGAGCGCGGGTCGCAAGGCCCCGTTCGGATCCGTGGCTCGTCATGAAGAGGAAGAGGAGATCTTCCTCCCGGTTCATTCGCGCACCGACGGCTTGGAGAACCTCTTTGAGGTTGCGTCGGGTGGCGCCCGGCAGACGGCCCTCCGCCGAGAGGTCGTTCGCAAGCACGAGCGAGCGGCCGCCGGTGTCGAAGCGGCGGTCCATCACGCCGCGTGCGAACTCCGCCTCGTGCATGAAGACGTCTTCGCTTCCCCACCCCGCGAAGCTGACGAAGTAGATGTCCTCGACATTGGGTCGCTCGGGAGCGAGTGAGGCTCGCGCCCGCTCGACGCTGCGCCCCTCCTCGAAGTCATACGCGGACGCGCGGTTTTCGAAAGCCACGCTGGCGGAGGGTTCGGGTGGGTACCAAAGAGGAGTCTGGAGCGCGTCACGCAGGAGGAAGCCGGAAGCGACCAGCGCCACGACCGAGGAGAGAAACCGCGCCGGCCGAGACCCCGTCGGAGACGCGGCCCACACCACGCGGCCAAGCACGAGCAGAAGCCAACCGGCGAAGGCGACGTGTGCGACTTGAACGCCATGACCAAGGTGGAGACGGGTCGAGAGCGTCAGAAGCGTCCCTAGAAGGAAGATCCCCGGAAAGGCGCTCAAGAAGAAGACCGTGAGCCGCCGCGCAACGTCGCGCCCCGGAAGCCACAGAGACGCGAGGTAGCCGACGACAGGCGCAAGCGTGAGGGGAGCTCCGACGAGGATCAGATCCTCACGGTCGAAGAACGCGCCCGGGGTGTAATCGTCGCACTTTACGACCACGATCCACACGAGGTCGATCAAGAGCCAACGGGCCAGATCCTCGTACCGATGGCGGAGGGCAATCGGCCGCTCGAGGAGGCACCACCAAAAGCCTCTTCCGACGTCACGAAGCGAGGCCAGTCTCCACGCCCGTGGTCGTGGGCGCTCATCACGTCGCGGAGCTGGTTCCTCGAAGATCTGTTCGTAAGAGTCCATCGCGACGCGTCCGACGAAGGTCCCTTCGCCTGCGGCGATGGCCTCTTCGAGCAGGGTGCGCACCTCGTCCCGCCCTGCCTCGTTCTTGTAGGCAATCGCCGCGAGATAGAAACGGACGAGACACCACTCGGGCTCCCAGGGAGGAAATGCGTCGCGCGAGCCTCCGAGGAGTCGCGCGCCGTCCTCGAGCTTCCCTTCCTGAAAGGCGAGGATTCCTTGGAGTCGCACAAGACGTGATGACGGACCGCCTCCGCCCGCAGCGTGCTCTAGAGCTTCGATCGTCAAGCGTGCTTCCGTCAGACGCTCGAGCTCGAGGAGCGCATCGGCCCGGAGCTCGCGCGCTGCCAGAGCTAGACGTCCCGACTGGTTTTCGAAGATGGCGGTGAGTCGGACGGCTCGCTCGAAGTCGCCGCGCCAGAAGCGCGCCGCTGCTTCGTAGTAGACGTCGCGTGGCGTACGAAACCGGGGTCGTGTCAGCCTTCGAAGGCGAAGCTCGGCGAGCGCGCGCCGTGGGTGGCCCGCGCGGATCGCGTCATGCGCGCGGCGAAAGACGCGAAGCTCGGAGATCCGCCCCCAAAAGAGGAGCGCGACGATCGCGACGGCGAGCGCGTCCGGCATCCGTCAAAACGCCTTCGCCAGCTCCCCCAGCACGTAGTCCCCCACCGCCCGCGTGCCGAGCTCGCCCCCGACGTCGCGCGTGCACTTCTTTTCGCGGATGGCGCGGGTCACGATCCCTTCGAGGCGGCGCTCCTCCTCGGGGTAGCCCAGGTGGGCGAGCATCATTCCGACCGTGAGGAAGCTCGCGAGCGGGTTCGCGAGATCCTTGCCGGCGAGCGGCGGCGCCGAGCCGTGCACCGGCTCGAAGAGGGCGACGCGCGGCCTCGCACCCTCGGGTGCGTCGTGCACCGGATGCAAGTTGGCGCTCGCCGCCATGCCCAAGCCCCCCTGAAGCGCGGCGCCCAGGTCGGTGACGATGTCGCCGAAGAGGTTGTTCGTGACGATGACCTCGAACGGCGAAGGATCCTGCACGAGGTAGAGGCACAGCGCGTCCACGTACACGTGGTGCGCCGAGATGCCGGGGTAGCGCTTCGCCACCTCGAAGAAGCAGCGGTACCAGAGCTCGTGGGCGTGCTTCATCGCGTTCGATTTGTCTGCAAGATGCACGGTCTTCTTCCCGTGCCGCTTGGCGAACTCGAAGCCGGCGACGATGAGACGCTCGACCCCTTTGCGTGTGTTGAGATCCTCGTTGATGGCGATCTCGTCGGCGGTGCCGCGCTTGAACTGACCGCCCATGCCGACGTAGATCCCCTCGGTGTTCTCGCGGAAGACGGTGATGTCGATGTCCTTCGCCGCGCGCCCCTTCAGGGGGACGAGCCGGTCGTCGAGCGCCTTCATGGGGCGGACGTTGGCGTAGAGATCGAGCCCGAAGCGGAGGCCGAAGAGGATGTCGCGCGCGTGCTCGAGGCCGGGGACACGCGGATCGCCGAGGGCCCCGAGGAGGACGGCGCTCGCGTCCTTGGCGATGCGCTCGGCCGTCTCCTTCGGGAACGTGGTGCCGTCCTTCAAGTAGCGATCGGCGCCGAGGTCGAGCTCCCACAGATCGATCGGGAGGCTGCGCTCGTCACGGTAGAACACGAGCGCGCGACGCGCCTGCGCGATGACCTCCGGTCCGATGCCGTCGCCGGGGAGTACCGCGATGAGGTGCCGTTCTGCCATCGCGCCACGCTAGGACAACCGCGCGACCGAGGGAATACGGAGCCGACGCCGCAGCCTCGACGACCGAGAGACCGCGCCTAAAACGCGTAGCGCGCGCCGAGCAGGCCGCCGACCTCGGCGTACGGGCGCGCTGCCGAGTCGGTCTTCGCCGCCAAGAGCGCACCGCGTGCGTCGAGCGCGACGGCCACGCGCGGCGAGAGGGCGAGCGCGAGGCCGACCACCGCGTCGCCTCCCCACGCCCACGCGTGATGCGTCTCGTTCGCGGTGTAGCCGGCGAGTCCCAAGCGCGCGGCATCGTCGCGATGGACGTGCTGCACGAGGTAACGCACGGCAGGCCCCGCGGCGAGTCGAAGCTCGAAGGCGCCGAGGCGCACGCGCTGCTCGATCGCCACATCACCGCCGCCCCACACCAAGTCCTCGGTGGCTGTCGGGACGGTCTGCCGCCCGAGCCCCCCTTCCACGCCGAGCGAGAGCGCCCACGTGCCGAAGCGGTAGGCGAGGCGCGCGTCGATCGCTTGTCCGAACGCGAAGAGGCCCCCCGTCCCCGCCCCGTAGGCGAGCGATGCTTCCCAAGGAAACACCTCGAGCTCGCCCCCCTTCTGCGCCAGCGCCTCGGCCTCGAAGGGGCGAAAGTCCGACGACGAGAGATCGCGCTGCTCGCCTTGTCCGAGGGAGACGACGGTGGCGCCGTTCCCGCCGGAGACGCGCCGCTGCACCACGTAACGTCCGGGGGCGAGGGCGATCTGCGCCACACGCTCGGGCTCGCCCCACACTTCGCCGGCCACGGTGTGCGAGCCGGTGGCGAAGACGAGGTAGTAGGCGTCGGCGCTCCTCGGGAAGCGAAGCAGGGTCGTCGTCGCCAAGGTCTGCGTGAGGACGACCGGGCTCGTCTCTTTCAGCGCCGAAGAAGCGGCGGGGCGCTGGAGCGTCCCTGCGCTCCGCGCCGATCGGTACAAGGTCTGCTGGTACGCGAAGTCGTACGACTCGCTGAGCGTCACGCGGTGATCGCCGTTGGTGTCGGCAGCGCCGCGGAGCCCGCTGATCCAAAAATGGGTGAAGACCGCGCCGTCGAGATCGTCCGACTCCTGCGCCGCTTCGCCGTCGGCCGAGGCGTGGAGCCACACGACGCCGCTCGCCGAAGGGGGCGGCACGAGCGAGATGGCGAAGGCCGGCTCGGTGCTGAGCCCCTTCACGCGCACGGTGCGGCACGCATCGAAGACGACGAGCTTGAGCCCCGCCGGCACGGCGCCGATGCGCGCGGCGACGTCGGCGAGCGGCAGCGCGTCTTGTCCGAGGTGAATCGCCTCGTGATCGCCGTGGCCGCTGAAGTAGACGAGGAGCGTCACCTCGTCGGGGCGGTGACGATCGGCGATGCTCTTGGCGCGCGCGAGCGCCCCTTCGAACGACGCCACCGTGGGCTGCTCGAGGAGGATGGCGTTCTCCGGCTTCACGCCGCCGAGCTGGGTGAACACGTCCCGCACGCGGCGCGCGTCATCGTTTGCATGATGCAAGGGAAGCTCGCCGAAGAGCCCCTCGGTGTGGCCCGCCGCCACCAAGATGCGGACCGGCTCGGCGCGCGCGGAGGCCGACCACGTGAGACACGCGGTCACGAGCACCACCACGAGCGCGAGCCACCCCCGTTTCATGGCACGGGGACGATGGGTAACACGGCCACCGAAGCAAAGTCCCGCGTCTGCCGCGCGTGCTCGACGGCGTCGGGGCGACCCACGAGGATCCACCCGTCGACCCCCGAGGCGTCGACGCGCGCCGCTTCGTCCGAATAGTGGGTCCCCGCTTCGAGGAGCGTCGCGGGGAGGAGCGGCGTCCACGTACCGCTCTTCTCCAAGATGCCGGCCACGGTCGGCGCCTCGACGTCGAGCCCCACTTCCACGCGAAGCCGATCGCCCGGTCGCACGCGCACCTCGCCGGTCACGCGCTCTTGGTGCCCTTCGCGCTCGACGATGGCGGCGACCTCGGTCCCCCCCTTGAAGTGGAGCGAGTCGTGCGCCGTGCGATCTTCGAGCGGCGGCACCGGCGGCCGCGCCAGCAGGAGGAACATCGCGGCAGCGACGAGCGGGGCGGCGATCCACGCGAGGCGCGCCCACACGAGCGGGCGCACGACGTTGTCGACCGCGTTGTCGGCGGCGTTCTCCGCCCCACTTCCGTGAGCGCCTTCCGGAGCGCTCGTCTCCTCGGTGCCTTCGCGCGCGGCACGAGCCTCCACGGCGCGGAGGAACGCGTCGCCGTCGTCGTTCGCCGCGAACGCGGCAACCTCTTCGCGGAGCTTCGTCACGTAAGCGCGGCACGCTTCGCACGCGGCGACGTGGGCCTCGGTCTCGGCGTCGTGACCTCCGGAAGCGAGCTCTTCGAGGCGCGGCCCCGCAGGGTGCTTCGCCACCTCGCCGGCCTTTTCTTCGTCTCGGCTCACGCGGCACCTCCGGAGAGCGCCGCTTCGGCGCGCGCGCGGATCGATTGCAGCTTCTTGTTCACCGTCACCCGTGACACTCCGGTCTCCTCGGCGATCTCTCCCTGCGTCATGCCGTCGAGGAAGGCGAGGAGCGCGATCTTTTGTTCGTCTTCGTTCAGGTCGCGCAAAAAGCCGAGCACCGCGTCGCGGATCTCGAGGGCCACGTGGGGATGCACCCCGACGTGGTCCTCGTGATCGTCGATCGACTCGCTCGTGCGGAGCCGCCGGCCGCGCCGGAGTTGGTCGAGCGCACATCGATCGACCACCCGATGCAACCAGCGGAGCGGCTGCTCCATCTCGCGAAGGGGCGCACCGCTCCGCATCACGCGCACGAAGGCTTCTTGCATGGCGTCCTCGGCGAGCTGCTTGTCACGCAGGATGAGCGCCGACCTTCGACGGAGGAAGTATCCGTACCGGAGGTAGAGGTCTTTGACCTCCGCGCTCGAGAGTCCCGCGTCAGTGGACAGGGCAGGGCCAGTTCGCGGGGATAGGGCCGTCGGGGAGCGGGAGAGAGCCGCACGACACGCTGACTGTGTCGCCACAGAGCTTCGGCGTCTGAGGCTTGCAGTCGTAGGTGAAGCTGCGGCCGTCGGGGGCGCACTGAAGGAGCGGATCGTTCGCCGCCGGGTACGTCGGGCCGGGCACGGAGGCATCCGGATCGCCCAGGCCGCCGTCGGTGCCACCGAAGCCGCCGGTCGAACCGCCGCCACCGCTCGAGCCACCCGAGGGGGGCGGCGATGAGCTGTTGCCGGTCGCCTCTCCGCCGCCGCCGCTGCCCGACGTCTCGCCGACGCTGAAGCTCCCGCCGTTCTTGCACATGATGTCGGAGAACTTCGGATCGCCGGTGAGCGGCAAGGTGTAGAGCGTTTCGATGGGGAGCCACTGCGTCTTGTCGTTGCAGGACGCGCTGCTGTCGCCGAGGTCTTGTCCGGTGCCGTCCGATCGAGCGGCGCCCGTGGTCGCGGAGACCGAGCAGTCCGCGATGTGGAAGAGGTTGTAGCCGCGCTGCGGGAGCTTGCCGTCTTCGTCGGCGAAGTCCGCGGGGATCGTCCCCTCGAAGTACACGAGGATCGTCGAAGGGTTCGCGCCGAGGATGCGATCGACGTACGCCGTGGCCCCTTCGTCGACGAGGTCGAGCTTTCCGTTGTGGTTCAGATCTTGGTAAGCGACGACCGAGCCGACGGCGAAGCCGAAGTCGTTCGCCCAGGTCGAAGGCGACATATCTGCAGCATGCACGCTTCCGCTGGTGGCCACGCCGGCGCCCGCGCCCGCGCGCCCCGAAGGACCGCCGGTGCCGCCGACGCCGCCCGTGCCGCCCGATCCGCCGCTCGGCGCGGGCGTGGGGGCGCTCGGGTCGCCGTCGGGCGGCGGGCTCGGCGGTGTCGCTTGGTCGTTCTTGGCCTTGAGGTTGGCCTTGTTCACCATCGCGTCGGCCGGCGGCACGTGCGTGAGCTCGAGCTTGAACTGCGAGGGGAACACCGGCTGCACCTGCAGGTCCTCGGCGAGGCTGTAACCGTGAGCGAACCCGAGCCACACCACCGCGACGCGCGTGTCGAGGGGGGTATCGAGCGATTGCGGGTTCGTCAGCTCGCCGTGCACCGTCGCGAGGACGGGGTCCTTGTCGCTGGCGAGCGAGCCGCACGCCACGCTGGCGGCGAGAAACGGCAGAAAAGTGAAGGCAACGAAGCGGTTCATGAGCGTTCTCCCTGCGCTTAGCACCTTTCGCGCGACCTTCACGCGTCAGGCTTCACAGGGGAAACGCAGGCACCCCCTCGAAGTGTAAAGGGGGGCCGACGATTTTCTGGGGCGGCCAAGATCATCCGGCCGTGCGCCCGCGCGAAGGCGCCGGGTCGTGGGTCGTGGGTCGTGGGTCGTGGGTCGTGGGTCGTGGGTCGTGGGTCG
>CAZHHD010000006.1:195624-258913 GCA_964531795.1 uncultured Polyangiaceae bacterium
GGGTCGTGGGTCGTGGGTCGTGGGTCGTGGGTCGTGGGTCGTGGGTCGTGGGTCGAACGAACCATCCACGAGGTCCATTAGCTAGGACCAATATTAGTTGTGACGTATATTCTCTTTGGCGGTTCCGGAAGGCACACCGGCCGGGCTGACGCCCGACGCCCGACGCCCGACGCTCCGACACACGCCGGCCCGGGCGAACGCCAACCGCGCTTCGCGCTCAAGCCCGCGAGATCGCCTCGGCCACCGCTGCCACGCTCGCGACCCGCGCCACGTCGAGGTGGAGCCCCTCGTAATGCGCGAACGGATCGATGAGCGCCGCGCGGATGCCGGCGTTGCGCGCGCCGACCACGTCGGTCGCGTACGTGTCGCCGAGGTGGAGCGCGCGATCGGGCGAGGTGCCGAAGGCCTCGAGCGCCGCGTGGAAGATGCGCGGATCGGGCTTCTCGACGCCGACGAGGCCGCTGTCGAAGATGCGATCGAGCCCGGGCATCAAGCCGAGGCGCTCGAGGAGCCCGGCGAGCATCCCCTCCGAGTTCGAGATCACCGCCGTGCGCACGCCGCGGGCGCGAAGCGCGACGAGCGCGGCCGTGAGCCCCTCGGGGACGAGCGAGTACAAATTCCAGCGCACGTGCTCGCGCCACAAATGATCGAGCACGCGCGGGAGCTCTTCGAGCGGGACGCCGCCGCGGTGCACCGTGGTGCCGATCACGATCCCCCAGCCGCGCGCGCCGGGGGCGCTCCGCGAGGACCACGCGACGTCGACGAGCACGTCGGAGCGGGCCGCGGCATCGGCGGCGTCGGCCGCGGCCTCGAGCGCGCGCTTCGCTTCGCCTTCGGTGACGACGAGCCTCTCGCGCGTCGTCTCGAAGCCGAGCGCCACGACCTCTCGCGCGATCCGCGCGTGGTCGAGGAAGATGAGCGTGTTGCCGGCGTCGAGGCAGAGAAGCTCGACGTCGCGCACGAGGGCGGCGGGGATTTCCCGCGCGCCCTCGCCCGACGCGCGATCAGCCAAGGAGCTTGGCGGTGGGGACGAACTCCATCTTGTGGGCCTGCGCCACGGGCTCGCAGGTGATGTGCCCCTTGTAGGCGTTGATCCCCTTCTCGAGCGCCTTGTCGGCCTTGGCGGCGGCGACGAGACCCTGGTCGGCGATCTTGAGCGCGTAGGCCATGGTCGTGTTGGTCAGCGCCCACGTGCTCGTCTGCGAGACGGCGCCCGGCATGTTGGGGACGCAGTAGTGGACGACGCCGTGCACTTCGTAGGTCGGGTGATCGTGGTTCGTCGGGCGGCAGGTGGCGATGCACCCGCCCTGGTCGACGGCCACGTCGACGACGACGCTCCCCTTCCCCATGCGGCCGATGAGCTCTTCGCTCACGAGCTTGGGGGCGACGGCGCCGGTGACGAGCACCGCGCCGACGACGAGATCGGCGCGGGTGACGGCCTCCTCGATGTTGGTCGGGTTCGAGTAGAGCGTCTCGACCGCGCCGCCGAAGACGTCTTCGAGGTACGCCATGGTGTCGGCGCGAACGTCGAGCACCGTGACTTGCGCCCCCATGCCGATGGCGATGGTGGCCGCGTTCTGGCCGACCACGCCGCCGCCGAGGATGACGACGCGACCGCGACGCGTGCCGGGCACGCCGCCGAGGAGCACGCCTTTGCCGCCGCGCTCCTTCTCGAGGCACGTGGCGCCGACCTGCACGGCCATACGGCCGGCCACTTCGCTCATGGGGCGAAGGAGCGGCAGGGTGCCGTCGGGGTTCTCGATGGTCTCGTAGGCCACCGCGGACACCTTCTTCTGCGCGAGCTGCTTCGTGAGCTCGGGCTCGGCGGCGAGGTGAAGGTACGTGTAGAGGACGAGGCCTTCGCGGAAGTAGTTGTACTCTGCAGGCAAAGGCTCTTTGACCTTCACCACCATCTCGGCGCCCCACGCCTCGGCGGCGGTGCCGACGATGGTCGCGCCTTGCGCCACGTACTCGGCGTCGGAGATCCCGCTCCCTTCGCCGCCCCCCTTCTCGACGAGCACTTTGTGGCCGCGCGACGTCAGGCTGCGCACGCCGGCGGGGGTCATTCCAACGCGGTACTCGCGGGTCTTGATCTCTTTGGGGACGCCGATGATCACGGGAATCTCCTTGGTTGGGGGGCAGAACCTAGCACGTCACGGCTCGACGAAAACCACGCCGTGCATCTGGCCGGGGTGGTTCTCGCAGTGGAAGCCGAACGAGCCGGCCGCCGTGAAGGTGAAGGTCCGGGAGCTGCCGGTCCCTTGCGGCGTCGAGAAGGGATTGGGGCTGTCGCCGTTGAAGGCCGTGATGGGGTGGGCGGAGAAATCGCCGTTGAAGGTGACCGTCTGCCCGGCCTTCACGATCATGCACGGGGGCTTGATGGTGAAGTCCCAGACCACCGTGCGGTCCGCCGAGGCGGCGCTGAGGTCCACGTAGTCGGGCTCGGTGCAGCCGTTCAGCGCCGGGGGGCCGCCGCCGGCGTCGCCGCCCCCACCCGCGTCGGAGGTGCTGCTCGACGTGCTGCTCGAGCATGCGGTCGCCGAGAGCGCGAGGCACGCGGCCATGGGAGCGAGGAAGCGAACGGCTGCGGACGCGCGCTGGGCAAATACACGGATCATGATCGAGCTCCTGTCGTCATCCGCGCTCGGCGCGGCGCCGCGAATCGCCTCTGTGAGGAGGGACACGACTTCAGCCGGACGGTAGCACGTGATAGCGGGTCGGGAGCCCCTCCCCATGTACGCGCTCGTTCGCCCCCTCCTCTTCCTCCTTCCGCCGCATGCAGCCCATGCGCTGGGGATGGCGGGGCTGTGGCCGCTCGAGCATTCGCCGCGCCTTCGCGCGATGACGCGCGCGTTTCTCGCCCCGCGGGATCCGCGCCTCGTGGTGAAGACGTCGGGGCTCACCTTCCCGAGCCCGGTGGGGCTCGCGGGCGGCTTCGACAAGAACGCCGCGCGGCTTCGCGCGCTCGCGGCGCTCGGCTTCGGACACCTCGAAGCGGGGACGTTGACCGCCGAGGCGCAGCAGGAGAACCCGCGGCCGAACCTCTTTCGCCTACCGCGCGATCACGCGCTCGTGAATCGACTGGGCTTCCCCAACCCGGGGGCGGAGACGGTGGCGCGGCACCTGCTCGCCACGGTGGGCGAGGCAGAGCGTCGCCACGCGGCAGAAGATCTCGGCGTGCCGCTCGGCGTGTCGATCGGAAAATCGCGCAGCGTGGGGATCGAGCCGGTCGAAGGGGCGATCGAAGACTACTTGGCGAGCTACGCCGCAGTGGAAAAGGTCGCCGACTTCGTGGTGGTGAACGTCTCTTCGCCCAACACGAAGGACCTGCGAGCGATGCAAGGGCCCAAGCTCGCGCGCGAGCTGCTCGACGCCCTCACCCGCGCGCGCCGCGCGGGGGCGCGCCCCAAGCTCCCCATTTTTCTCAAGATCGCTCCTGATCTCTCGGACGCCGACATCGAAGCGCTGTTGCTCGTCGTCGACGAAGCGGGGCTCGACGGCGTGGTCGCGACGAACACGACGACCGCGCGCACGGGCCTCGCCACGCGGGCGAAGCGCGTCGAGCGCATCGGCGCGGGCGGGCTCAGCGGCGCGCCGCTCCGTGCGCGCGCGCTCCACGTGGTGCGTCGGGTGCGCGCGCGTCTCGGCCCTTCGCGCACGGTCATCGGCGTGGGCGGGGTCGAGCGCACCGAGCACGCGGTGGCGCTCCTCGAGGCGGGGGCCGACCTCGTGCAGATGTACACCGGCTTCGTCTACGGCGGGCCGCTCGCGCCGTGGTCGATCACGCGCGGGATCTTGCGCGTGCTCGAGCGTCGCGGCCTCACGAGCGTCGGGAACCTCGGCGAGGCGACGCGGAGCGACCCGGCGCTGCCGCCCTGACGCGCGCGGCCTTCTTGGCCTTCGGGAGGACGCGCGACAGGACCATCTCCACGATCTCGCGCTCGCGCTCGGCGAGGAACTCGGGCGAGCGCACGTCCACGCTCCACACGCCGTGGAGGAGCTCCTCCTCTTGGATGGGGACGGCGGCGAGGCCGAGCGCCGAGATGCACAAGTGGCGCGCGTGCACGTCGGCGCGGAGGAGGCCGCGGCGCTTCATGCCCTCGATGTACGTGACCATCGCGTCGAAGACCGGCTTCACGTGGCTGGCGACGACCGAGCGGAGGACCGAGGTCTCGCCCTCGCGCGCGGCGTCGTGACGAAGGATGGCCACGAGCGGCGCGTGCGTCGCGTAGAACTCGACGAGCAGGTGCGCGAAGGCGCGAGTGAGGGGGCGGATCTCGCTGGCGTCGAAGCCGCGCGCGAGCTCGGCGAGGAGCGACTCGCCTTGCTTGCCCATCGCTTCGAGCGCGCGGGTGAGGACCTCGCGGTAGAGGCCGTCCTTGTCCGAGAAATAGTGGTGAATGAGCGCCGCTTGCACCCCCGCGGCGCGCGCGACGTGAGCGAGCCGCGCGCCGTCGAAGCCCTTGGCGGCGAACTCGGTCTCGGCGGCGTCGAGGATCCGACGACGGGTCTCCTCGGCGTTGCGCTCACGACGCTCGAGAGCGACCGGCGGAGCAGGCGATGCGGGGCGGGGCAAGGCGGGGAGCAGCATGTTCAGGCGCTCGGCTCCCACGACTCGTATTCGAGGACGCCGAGCTCCTCGAAGCCTTTACGCACGCGCGGCGTGAGGAGCCCGAGGCGCTTCACGTTGGGGACGATCTTGGAGAAGAGGAGCTTGCGAAAGAGCATCATCATCTCGCTCTTCTCCGCGAGCTCTTCGCACTCTTTCTGCGGCAGGCCGACGCGCTCCCACACTTCTTGACCGAGGAAGCGGTCGCGGAGGAGGCGCGAGCTCGTGACGAGGAAGTCCTCGCGGTCGGCGAGCTCGGACGGCTTCATGTCCTGGTACGCGTCCTTCAGCGAGAGCACGCCGAAGGCCACGTGGCGCGACTCGTCTTGCATGATGAGCTGCGTGATCTGGCGGATGAGCGGCTCGGTCGTGGTCTGGTGCACGAAGCCGAACGCACCGAGCGCGACCCCCTCCACGAGCACTTGCATGCCGAGGTATTTGAAGTCCCAGCGCGAGTCCTCGAGGATCGTGTCGAGGAGCGTCTTCAGGTACGGGCTGATCGGATAGACGAGCTCGAACTTCTCGCGCAGGTAGCGGTCGTACACCTCCACGTGGCGCGCTTCGTCGAAGACCTGCGCCGCGGCGTAGAGCTTGGCGTCGGCGGTCGGCGCGGCGTCGACGATCTGCGCGGTGGCGAGGAGCGCGCCCTGCTCGCCGTGGAGGAAGTTCGAGAAGGTGTACGCGGCCATGTGGCGGCGGAGGTTCGGCAGCTCGCGCTTCTTGTCGAGCCGCTCCCACACCGGTGAACCGAAGAGCGGGTTCATCGTGTCGGGGGTGAGCTCCGCTTCGGGGTCGACGTTGGTCTCCCAGGGGATGGCGGTGCGCGCGTTCCACATGAAGTCCTTCGACTTCTCGTAGAGGGCGCGGAGATCGATGCGCTCGGCCGAGTAGTCCCATGTGTAGGTCATGGGGAAGGCGACATCGATCGACTCGGTGCCGCGCGGGCCGTCCTTCGCGGGGCGCGCGCTGGCCTCGGCGAGGGCCGTGTAGCTCGCGACGCCGGCGCCGCTGGGCGACATGGGCTGGTTCATTCCTGGGACCTCCTAACTTACTTTTTAGTTAATTATCAGTTGTCCGTCAAGGCGACGCCGCGACACGCGTCGTCCTGCGGGGCGCGCACCGTCTTCGTGAGAGAGCGCGCGGACGCACGGGCTGCGCACCCCCGCCGTCCTTGCTGGGCGGAAGCTGCAATCCGTGGAGAAGAAGCCGAAGGCGAGCTTGTGCGCGCGGCACCTACGATCGGCACGACCGATGCAGCGCAAGGGTCAACGAGAGCGTCGAATCGCCCCGCACGCGCGGGGAGGAGGTCGTCATGTTGAAGCCATCCCTCGTGCTCGCCTGCGCGCTGACGGCCGCGTGCCTCGGCTGCGCGTCGGAGAAGCCCACGGTGCGCGCCGCGAAGCATCCCTCGCCTGTCGCGAAGGTCGAGACGACATCCGCCGAGATCCCGCGCCCGAAGCCGCCCGCGGCCGAAGTGAACATCGCCCCCGACATTCGCGAGATCTGCCACATCGAGGACATCTCCACCGCGCCGAAGTTCGACTTCGATCGCTACGACCTGAGGCTCGAAGCGCGTCGTCCTCTCGAACAGCTGGCCGACTGTCTGACCACCGGACCGCTGCGTGGCCAGCACGTGGTGCTCACCGGGAGAGCCGATCCGCGAGGCGAGGACGAGTACAACATGGTGCTCGGCTCGTCGCGCGCGGCGAGCGTGGGGACGTACCTCCGCGAGCTCGGCGTCCCTCCGGCGAGCCTTCGTGAAACGTCGCGCGGTGAGCTCGACGCGATCGGCGTCGACGAAGCTGGCTGGACGTTCGATCGACGCGTCGACATCGAGCGCGCGCCGTAGCACGACCACGCTGGCGACCTCATGCGCTCGCGTCGCTGTGGACAATCCCTGTGGAAAAATGCGGTCGCGCACGCCGCGGCCGCGCGCATACGCAAGGCCGGCGTGCGCCCGAAGATCGCGAGCGCGAGAAGACCCGCGTAGAAGCGGCGCGGGAGACGAATCGTGCCACGGGCACGCCCCCTGCTTAGAGGCATCCGTCGGTGCGTCGCCGGCAAACGACCAGCAGGGGGAATCGATGAAGCGAGACGAGAGCGCGGTGGGGACGACGGAGAGGCACGCGGTGCGGTGGCCGTCGCGGATCCTGCTGTCGGCGCCGGACGGACGGACACGCGACATGCTCGCGACGGCGTTCCTCTCGGACGGCTACGAGGTCGCCGAGACGGACAGCGGGACCGAGACGCTCGAGTACTTGAGCCTCGTCACGCAGTGCCGCCTTCGCGTCCCCGACGTCATCGTGCTCGCGCTGTGGCTGAAGAACTGCTCGGCGATCCGCGTGGCGCGGGCGATGCGCGAGGCCGCGTGGTCGACGCCGGTGCTCGTGCTCGGGCGCGTCCCCTCGCCGCTCCTCCACGAGCTGGGGAACACCCGCGCGATCCGCCCCGACGTGCACGTCGATGAGCTGCGTGCCGCGGTCCTCGAGGCGCACGTCGCGCCGAGCGCGGCCTACGCTTCGTAAACGCCGCGCTCCACCAGGCGTCAACCGAGCTTCACGGTCGACCGGCGACGCGTGCATCGCGCAGCCATTTTTCCTGGGTGCGCGCGCGATCGTCGGCGTGGCATGTGCCGTGCTGAACGGCGCCCTCATCATGAGAGACCGACTTCGCCTCTTCCTCTTCGCCTTGGCTCTTCCCCTCGCCGCCTGCAGCGGCGCGTCCGATCCGGGCGTCGGCAGCGGCGGTCACGATCCGGCGAACCCCACACCCGGCGACGGATCGGGCGGCGGCGGCACGTCCACGGGCGGTGGCTCGGCGAGCGGCAACGGGACCACCACCGGGAGCGGCTCGGGGAACAACTCGGGCTCGGGGACGACCGGCGGCTCGTCGACCGGATCGTCGGGCTCGAGCGGCTCGGGATCTGGCGCGCAAAAGGGGCCGATCCGCATTCAAAACGTCTCGTACACGAAGCCCTCGGCGAACCACCTGGTCGTCACCTTCACCGTCACGAACACGGGGAGCAGCGAACGGCTCGAGCAGGTCGACCTCGCCAACGTCGCCGTCGGCGGCGGCGGCATCGACTTCCGCTTCAGCGCGTGCCCGTCCACGACCCCTTCGTACATGTGGTCGCTCTTGCCGGGCGAGACGAGCGACATCCTCACGGTGGACGTCGTCGCCGGCGGCAACGGCGGCGAGATCGACTACCCGTGCTCGTACGGCGAGCCCTCGATCGCCGCCGCGAGCAACGCTTCGTGGCCGGCGTTGAGCGGCGCCGTCACCCTCACGCTGAAGGGGATCATGAGCGACGCGAGCCCGTGGACCGCTGTGGCGCAAGGCAACGAGCGCTAGGCGTTCGGGCAAGCGCATCGAGGTTCTCACAAGCAGACGTCGTCGGTTCCCACGGGGCGCCCCGCGCAGCCTGCGGCGCACGTCTCGGTCTCCACGGCCCCGTTCACGCAGCGCACGCGTGTGGCGTGATCGCTCGAGCACGTCCAGATCGGGTACGTGTGCGCGGGGCATGCGGCGTCGACGATCGGCGTGGTGACGGGCGCGCCGGCGTCGGCGACGCCGAGCGAGGTGGTGGACACGCCGCCGTTCCGGCACACGTCGTCTTGGCCTTGCGGCTTTCCGTCGCACACGCCGCCGTTGCACGCTTCGCACTGAATGAGGCCGAGCTCGCAGCGCACGCGGCTCCCGCTCGCCGGCCCCGATCCGCACGACCACTCGTGCGTCGTGTTGGTCGGGCAACCGGAGAGCTCGCCGCGGCTCGCTTGGCAGGCGTCGCACGTCATCGGAAGATCGACGGTGCGCGGGTGCATGTGATCGAAGAACTCCTGCACCGACCATCCGTTTTGGTACGCGACCGCCGCCGCCTTGAGGCCGAGGTAGCGGAAGTGCCACGGCTCGTGGCGGTAGCCGGTGATGGCCTCGCGGCGCGCGTCGGGGTAGCTCATGACGAAGCCGTACTCGTGCGCGTGCTGTTGGATCCACGCACCGGCGGCGGTCTTGCCGAAGCCGTCGAGGTAGCCCGCGCCGCTTCTTCCGCCGGAGACGCCGAGATCGAGCGCCGTGCCGAGCTGGTGCTCGCTGCGACCGGGAGGCGCCACTTCGCGCGCGGCGGTGCACGGGCCCAGCCCAGCGCTGGTGCTCTCGTTGTTCAAGACGCTGACCTGCGTCGCGTAGCTCCGGTACGAAGAGGAGACGACCGCGGTGTCGCCGGTGGCAGCGCGCGCGTCGGCGAGGAGCGCCTGGAGATGCGGCTGCACGAAGTCGCGCACCGCGAGGTTGGTCGCGCCCGCAGCGGCGACGTGCGCGGTGGTGTCGATGGTGACGAGGTTCGGGGGGACGAAGCCGCACGGGAGGCAGCGCTCTTTGTTCACCCAGTAGAGCGCGGGGTCGTCGAGACCGTCGTCGATGTCGACCGATTCGCCCGAGGTGCCGTCGCTCGTCACCGGTGCCGAGGAGCAGGCGGCGGTGGTGAAGGTCGCGGCGAGGAGGGCGAAGATCGCGGTCGAGCGTCGGTGCATGAAGAGGCGTAGAGCAGCTCTCGTTCCATCGCGTTTTCGAGCTGAATTTCCTGCGTTTTACGAGCGCGATGCGCATCGAGCGCAAGGGGGCGTTGCGCTTCGTGTGCACGGGGGATGGCGCCGCGTGGCGCGCGCTTGCACCTCGTGCGCACGCGACGCCGCGCTCCGCGATACGCTCCGGATCCGTGGAAGCGTTCTGTTACTTCTGCGGACGGCCCGGCCCTCCCGGGACGCCGTGCCCGACGTGCGGCATCGCGACGCCCGACTTCCGCGCCCCCGATCCGTCGAGCGCTGCTGCGCTCTGTCCGCGCTGCGCGACGGCGCCGTTGTCCCCCTTCGCCGTGCCGGGCGCGGGGCCGGGGATCACCTGCTCGGCGTGCAGCCGTTGCCACGGGATCTTCGTGACGGCGCGCTCGTGGTGCACGCTCGTCGCCACCCCGGATTTGGCGAAGGCCCTCGAGGCCGCGCTCCCCGCGCGAGCCGCAGCGCCGAGCGAGCTCCTCGGGCTCCTCGCGTGCCCGGTGTGTCGCAGGGAGATGGAGCGCGGGCGCTTCGCCGCGAGCTCGAACGTCGTCGTGGATGTGTGCACTATGCACGGCATGTGGCTCGACGCCGGCGAGCTCGGCGACGTGGTGCGCCACGCCTCGCTACGAAGTCGCGGCGGGACGCCGGTCGCGCTCGGCGAGGCCGTCGCGCAGGGGGAAGCGATGCGACAAAGGCTCGCGCCGACCGGGCCGGTCTCGGTGCACGGAGCTCCTTCCACCGCGACGCCCGCGCGATCGGCGTGGCCGCTGGTCGTGCTCGCGGGGGTCGTGGTCACGCTGCTCGGCGGGCTCGCCGCGTTCCGCGCGTGGGGGATGGTGCGGGGCCAGGTGGAGAGCGTGCCCGGCGTCGCCGCCTCCGCGAGCGCGGATTTGAAGTGAGCGCGCGGGGGAACGAGCGGCGCGCGGCCAAGGAATGAAGCGCCGCGACGCGGACGTCAGAGCTTCGTGGCGAACGACGAGCAGCCAGGCGCGTTCACGTGCCCCGAGAACGCGCGGAGGTCGTGGCTGACGGCGCCGTCGAGCTCGATGGCGTTGACGCCCTGCGGCTGGTGGATCCACGCGCCTGGCCGGAACGCGATGGCCTGCAGCTTGAGCAGGTAGTCGCCGGACACGTGGTAGCTCCCCTCGAGCGACGCGACGCGGAACTCGGTCGTGGCGTCGACGTGTGTACCTTGCACGTGATCGATCGTGATGCGGAGCGCGCCCTTGGTGTCGCCGCACATGTAATCGCCGACCCACGTCGAGCCCGCGCGGAAGGGCATGGCGTGGGTCCCCGCGTGCTGACCGGGTGTCGCGGCGAACGCTGCCGGCGCCCCCGCGGCGGATGCTGCAGCGCCGTCGCCGCCGGCGGATCCGGTGGGCCACGAGCGGAGGGGGTGCTCGTTCCACTTCAAGCGCGAACGCACCTCTTGCTCGGAGACCTCGTGGTTCGTCGAAGCATCGACGTAATGAACCTGCATCTTGAAGTCGGACTGCGACGCGGGAACGCCGGAGAGCGGGCCCCAGTCGGCTTTGACGAACTTGAGCCCGGCGCGCTTCTCGCCGGCGACGATGATCGCCTCCTTCGCGGCGAAGTCGGCCTGGATGTCGCTGAACCCTCGGCGGTGGGTGTCGTCGGCGGAGCACATGAAGTACCCCGGCTCGTTCTGCTTGCGGACACCGGCCTTGCCTTGGGTGAGGGAGAAGCGCGCGCGCTCGAGCGCCCAGCGCGGGCCGATCTCCTGCAGCGTCCAAATCGTGAGCGCCGCGTCGGACATGACGGCCTTGCAGGCCTCGCTGATCGGCGGATCGTCGGCGACGGCCTCGCTCGGGCCGATCGCGACACCGGCCATGACCACCAACGCAGTCGCCACAAGATGCCGCCGCCCACGCTTCACGGACTTCGTCGTCCAGATCATGCTCGTCCCCTCCGGTTCGCTCGCTCGTGCGTCGAACGAATCTCTCATCGTGCATGAGGCCCTCGATGCGCTCAAGGTGGAGCGTAAGGGCGGGGCATCGCGCACCGGCGCGCGGAGCGGGCTTCCGCGTAGAGGTGCCCGCGAGGGGGGACGCCTCGCGCGAGGGGGGACGCCTCGCGAGGTCAGTCGAGCGACCACGGGCGATGTGCGCTGGGCGAATGCAGCGTGGAACGCGCCGCCGCGAGCTTCCGCCGACGACGAGGCACGGTGGCGCTATGCTAGCGTCGTCACCGAACGGGGAGTCGCACAGTCCGGTAGTGCACGAGCTTTGGGTGCTCGTTGTCGCGGGTTCAAATCCCGCCTCCCCGACCAGCCATGTTCGAGGGGGGAGCTTCGCTTCGCTGCGTCTCCCCCCTCGAGCTCCCCCTCGCCGCCGCTCGCGTGCGCTTCGCGCAGCGCTCCTGGGGAGCGCGGGCTCGCGGCGTCGGCGACGCGCGATCGTTGCTCCTCGCCGATTCACGCGACTCGAACTCCCAGCGATGGATCTCCGCCTCGGCGATGCGTATCAAGGATCCTCATGACCGTCGTACGCATGGACAACGTCGGCATCGTGGTCGAAGACCTCGACGCCACGATCGCGTTCTTCACCGAGCTCGGGCTCGCGCTCGAGGGACGCTTCCCCATCGAAGGCGAGTGGGCCGGGCGTATCACCGGCGTGCCCCACCAGCGCGTCGAGGTCGCGATGATGCGCACGCCGGATGGTCATAGCCGGCTGGAGATCTCCCGGTTCCTCGCGCCGAAGGTCGTGGCCGATCATCGCGACGCGCCGGTCAACGCGCTCGGCTACCTCCGCGTGATGTTCGCCGTCGACGACCTCGACGACACGCTCGCGCGGCTCGAGGCGCGCGGGGCGACGCTCGTCGGCGAGGTGGTGCAGTACGAGCAGGCGTATCGCCTCTGTTACATCCGAGGGCCCGAAGGGATCCTCCTCGGGCTCGCACAGGCGCTCGGCTAGGTGCGAACGGTGACCTCGACGACGAAGCGAATGCCCGCCGCGTTCCTCGGACACGGGAGCCCGATGAACGCGCTCGAGCCCAACCGATTCACGTCGGCGTGGCGCGCTTTTGGGGCGAGCGTTCCGCGCCCGCGTGCCATCCTCGTCGTCTCTGCGCACTGGTACGTCGGCTTCACCGCGGTCACCGCCATGCCGCGCCCGCGCACGATCCACGATTTTTTCGGCTTCCCGCAGAAGCTCTTCGAGGTCGACTACCCGGCCCCAGGCGACGCGACCTTCGCCGAGGAGGTCGCCGAGATCGCCAAGCCCACGCGGGTCGGGCTCGATCAGGACAGCTGGGGGATCGATCACGGCGCCTGGTCCGTCTTGGTGCACGCGTTCCCCGAAGCCGACGTGCCTGTGGTCGAGCTCGCGATCGATGCGCGCAAAGACTTCGACTTTCACTTCGACCTCGGCGCCCGGCTCGCGCCGCTCCGCGATCGAGGCGTGCTCATCCTCGGGAGCGGGAACGTGGTCCACAACCTTCGGGCGATCGATTGGTCGAAGAAGGAAGCCGGCTTCGACTGGGCGCACCGCTTCGACGAGGCGGCAGAGCGGGTGATGACCGAGCGCCCGAGCGAGGCCGCGGCCTTGCGCGACCACGCGGACTACGGGCGCGCGCACCCCACGCCCGATCACTTCATCCCGCTCTTGCACCTCGCGGGGCTGGCCTCGGCCGCGAAGGAGACCGCGGAGGTGCTCGTCTCAGGCTACACGTTCGGCTCGCTGTCGATGACCTCGTACACGCTCGACGCGAAGTGCCCGACGGGCGACGACGACGCGCGACCCGCGGCGAGCTTGCCGGATCCGCGCGACGTCCCCGCCGAGGACACGAACGTCTGATCCCTCGATGACGACCTGGATCCGCGACCTCTGCGAAGCGAACGGGATCCGCACGCAGTACCTCCGCACCGGCGGCGACAAGACTCCCGTCGTGCTTCTTCACGGACTGATGGGGAGCGGCGCGTGCTGGACTCCCCTCGCGCGCGCGCTCGAGGGGTCGTTCGACGTCGTCATGCCCGACGCGCGAGGGCACGGCGGCTCGAGCGCACCGCGCGAAGGCTATCGGTACGACGATCTCGCGCGCGACGTCGTGGCGCTGATTCACGGTCTCGCGCTCGCTCGTCCCGTGCTCGTCGGTCACTCGATGGGGGGCATGACCGCCGCGGTGGTGGCGAGCCGAGAGGCGGCGCTCCTCCGCGGCCTCGTCTTGGTCGATCCGACGTTCTTGAGCCCCGAGCGCCAACGCGAGGTGCACGCGAGCGACGTCGCCGAGCAACACCGCCGCGTGCTCGGCCTCGAGAAGTCGGAGCTCGTCGCCCAAGCGCTCGCGCGGCACCCGCATCGTTCGCGCGAGATCGTCGAGCTCCAAGCCGAGGCGCGGCTTCGGACCTGCATGGCCGCCTTCGACGTGCTCGCGCCGCCGAACCCACCGTATCGAGACCTGGTGCGCGCGATCGACGTGCCGACCCTGCTCGTCCTCGGGGACACGAGCCCGGTCGTGACGCGCGAGATGGGAGAAGAGCTTTGCGCGATGAACCCGCGCCTGCGACTCGAGCAGATCGAGAACGCCGGTCACGGGCTTCCGTTCGAGCAGCCCGAGCGTTTGGCGGAGGTGGCCGCGTCGTTTCTACGGGAGCTCGGGGGCGGCGCGTCGTAGGAGGCCGTCCCTTCAGGCGCTTTACCCAGGACGGGCTCGCTCGTCGTCGGGGGAGCGTCCCGTCACAGGCATGCTAACTTGCGCGCATGGTCCGTCGACCCTTTGTCCTCTTCACCGCGCTCGCTTCACTCGTCCTCGCTGCCGTCGCCGCTTGCGTCACCGACGAGCCGGCGACCGGCGGGGGCACAGGCTCAGACACCGACAGCGGCGGAGGCGGGGGCGGCGGCGGCGGCGACGGTTCGAGTAGCGGCGACGGCTCATCGGCCGGCAGCGACGGCGGCGCTGGGGACGACGGAAGCGCGAAGCTCGACTCCGGTCCGCCGAGGTTCTGCCAGACGGCCACGGCGCCCGACGGCGCCGCCGATTTCTTCTGCGCCGACTTCGACGAGAGCGATCCGAACGCCGGCCTGAGCGACGCCGCCGTGCGCAACAGCGACGCCGCGACGCTGTTGCCGACCGGCACCTTCTACCTCTCGAAGCCGACCTCGATGGAAGCGGTCATCCCCTCGTCGATCGGCAGCTACGAGGTCGCGCAGCGCGGATGGGTCGCCGCCGGCGCGAAGACGCTGCACACCGTGCACGTGCACGCGGCGATCAACCCGGCGAACCGCACGGCGACGCAGCTCCATCCCGACGGTCTCGTCGACATCCTCACCATCACCCTGCCCATCGATTCGGTCGTGATCGCGCTGAGCTACGGCACGAACACGACGACGGAGGACTCGGGCACGGGCGCGTACGAGGGCTACGTCGTCCGCTACCACCGCGTGAACGTCTACGGGTTCTCCAAGACGATCGCGGTTCCCCCCATCCCGGCGGAGACGTGGACCGACGTCGACCTCTCGTTCGACCTCGGAGCCGGAACGATCTCGCTCGCGTACGGCGGCAGCTCCGTCATCACCCCCATCACGTTCTTTCAAGAGACGACGACGAGCGCCACCGGGATCTTCGGCGGCGCGACCTACGGCGACTCGCTCGGTGGCACCTATCGCTTCGACAACTTCACCGTCACCACGACGCGAGCGCCGTAGCCGTATTCCGTAGGGAGGAGCGGGACGGATCGAATCACGTCCCCTCGGGCGCCAGTCGCGCGATGCGGAGCGTGCGCGTCGCGCCGCTCGCCGGTTGATGCACGAGCCAGAGCTCGTTCTTGCCGACCCGCCCGAGAGCCCCGACGCGCGTGGGTGCGCCGGGGCGCGCATCCGGAGCGAAGCTCGTCCCGTCGAAGCGGGAAAAGTTGTCGACGCTCACGTAGCCGTCGGGGTCGTAGGTCCCCGCGCCGCGCCTTACGAAGACCTCGTCCTTCGACAGCGCTTCGAGACGACCGACCTCGACCGAGGACGAATCGAAGGACTTCCACGTCGCCCCGTCGTAGTGCTGCACCGTGTAGGTGGGCGGCGTGCCGAGCGCGAACGTCGCTGCCCACACGTCGTCGTCGGCTTGACCGGTGACGTGCGTGGCGGGGACGTTTTGAAAGCTCTCGCGCGTCGCGCCGGCAGCGTGGAGGAGAGGCAGCGGGAGGTACATGCCGCCCGTGACGCCATCCTGCGCGCGGCCGCGCGCGACCCAAAGGTCGTCGCTGCGTACGCCCCAGACCGAGGCGATCGACTGCGCGTTCTTCTCCGAGGGCATGGTGATGGGAGCGAAGGTCGCGCCGTCGAAGGTGTAGAGGGGCCCCGGCGTTCCCGGCTGACTCTGCTCTGCCTCGACGAGGAGCGCGGATCCAACGCTGGTGAGCCCCATGACCTCGTCGGCGACGGTGAGCGGCACTGCCGGCGACGAGGGATCGTCGAGCGGGTACATCGAGCCGCCGATCCCCGCGTAGGTCTTGGCGCCGACCGTGCCGAGGCCGAGCGCGCGATTCGTCATCGAGAGGAGCGCTCGACCGGTCGACCAGCTCACGCCGTCGAAGTGAAGAGCGACCCACGGGGTGAGGTCGCCGAGCTTCGCGCCCTTCGGTCGAGCGATGGCCCAGACGTCGTTCTTGTCGGCGCCGCCGAGCCATTCGATGCGCAGAGCGTCGTCGGGCGCGGGGACGTTCGAGTAGACGAAGTGCGTGGCCTCGGGCGCGCCCTCCGCGCTCGCGTCGTTACCAGCGCTAGAATTCGAGCCCGCGCCGACGTCCGCGCCGGCGTCGGAGCTCGACGGCGACGCTGCATCCGAGGCTCCCGCGGGGCCACACGCAACGGCCGACGAGAACGCGACGAGTCCGATCGCGAGCAATGACATCCGTGTCGCGCCTCGGGTGAACGGCCGCTGTCGGCTCGCTGACTGCTCTTCGGTGCTGGGCCCAATTTCTCGGCTCGTTTCCATCGGACGCGTGCAAGAGCAACTCATGTGCCGTGCGGCTCGGCGTTGGGCGGCGCGCCGGGTACACTCCCGCCCATGAGCGCGCAATTCTGGGACGACCGCTACCGCGACGACGTTTACGCCTACGGGCGCGAACCGAACGAGTTCCTCCGCGCCGAGGCGCATCGCATCCCGCCGGGTCGGGTCTTGTGCCTCGCCGAGGGTGAAGGACGAAACGCCGTCTTCCTCGCCGGGCTCGGGCACGAAGTGACCGCCGTGGACTTCTCCGTCGAAGGGATCCGCAAGACGGAGCTCCTCGCGCGCGAGCGGAACGTGAAGGTCACGGCGGTTCACGCCGATCTCGCCACGTACGAGCCCGAGCTCGATGCCTTCGCCGGCATCGTCGCGATCTTCGCTCACCTCCCCGAGCCGGTTCGAAAGCGCGTCCACGCCTTCGTCCCTCGCGCGCTCAAGAAGGGCGGCGTCTTCGTCCTCGAGGCGTACACGCCCGCGCAGCTCGCCTTCAACACCGGCGGTCCCAAGAACGAAGCGCTCCTCATGACCCTCGCGGGACTGAAAGAAGAGCTCGCTCCGCTCACGATCGAAGTGGGACGCGAGGTCGAGCGCGAGATCCACGAGGGGGCGTTCCACGGGGGGCCGAGCGCGACCGTCCAGCTCGTCGCAGTTCGCCGCTAGAAGCCGCGCGCGGCCCCGCGTGCTCGCGTGCGTGGGCTCGTCACGCCGCCTTCTTCGTCTGGATGCCGATGAGCCTGTAGAGCGGGCAGAAGCCGACGATCCCCGTCACGAGGGGAACGAGGCCGAGCCACCCGAGCCACGTCTTCGGGCCGACGAACACCATCGCCAAGAGCGCGAGGCCGGCTACCACGCGAACGATACGGTCGACGTTGCCTTCGTTGATCATCATGACGCTCTCCTTCACGGTTCGTCCGAACCAAGTCGGAACAGGTTGAGTGGAATCGCCAGGTAGCGACGTCCGTTCGCGTGAGGCGGCGGAAGTCGGCCGGCGTTGGCGTTGAGCTGCACGCTGGGAAAGAGCAGATGCGGCGGCCTCAACGTCGCGTCGCGCTCCCTTCGAAGGCGCACGAACTCCTCGCGGGTCGTCTCGGCGCTCAGTTGGATGTTTCCGCGCTTCGAGGCGCCGATCGTCGTCACGAAGCGGAGCCCGCGCTTTCCCGGCTGGTAGTCGTGCCCCACGAAGACGCGCGTGTCGTCCGGGAGGCGATAGAGCTTGTCGTGGACCGACGTGTAGAGGTCGTCGGCGCTCCCCGCGGGAAAATCGCAGCGCCCGGTACCGTAGTCTTCGATGAAGAGCGCGTCGCCGGTGAAGACGGCGTCGCCGATCTTGTAGGTGACGCAGGCGGGCGTGTGGCCCGGCGTGGCGATGACCTCGACGCGAAGCGAGCCCGCGCGGAGCTCTTCGCCGTCCTGCACCAGCCGATCGAACTGGCTGCCGTCGGTGGCGAGCGCGGGGCCCAGGTCGAACACCTCGCGGAACGTCTTTTGGACCTCGGTGATGCGAGCGCCGATGACGACCTCGGCCTCGAGGCGCTTCCGCAGGTGCTGCGCGCCGGTGACGTGGTCGGCGTGAGCGTGCGTCTCGAGCACGTAGTGCACGCGAAGCGCGTTCGCCTTGGCGAACGTCACGATCCTCTCAACGGACGCCGTTCCGATCTCCGCCGCCAAGGGATCGAAGTCGAGGACGGGGTCGATCACGACCGCGTCCCGCGTCGTCTCGTCGAAGACGACGTAGGTGAGCGTGAACGTGTCTGGGTCGAAGAGCTCTTGGACCTTCATGGTCGCCTCCAGCTTCTAAGAGCCGACGGGCGCGGCGATGGGCTCGGGGCGCGGCGCGAGGGGTCTCCCGAACTTCACGCCGCGAGCGGTGGGCGCGCGACGTGGACCTTCACGTCGATCCCCCCCCGCACGCTCTCTGTGACCACGCAGAAGTCCTCGAAGGTCTTCAAACACGCGTCCAAAGCTTCGTCGGGGATGGGACCTCGTGGATGGATGGACACCTCGATGTTGCCGATTCGAAGGCGCTTGTTCTCGTTGCGCACGAGCTGAACGCGCACTTCCGTGCGGAGCCCCTGGACCACGACGCCGCGCCGCTTGAGAGAGAAGACGAGACTGGCGGAGAGGCAGTCGCCGATGGCGGCGCCGAGGATCCTCGCGGCGTTGGGGGAGGCGTCGTGTCCGAGAGGCGGCGGCTCGTCCAGCCGAAGCTCGGGGTACTGCTCCTTGTCGAACCGAACACGGAAATCGAAACCGTCGACCTGCTCGATGTGAAGTGTGAACTCACCGGCCTGTTCCATGCAGGCTTTCACTGCACGGACCGCGCCATCACGTGCGCGGCTCGGCGTCACCGCGGGCGGCCCGCTTGCCGTGAAATCCATGCACAGCTTCGCAGCAATTGCGCCGAGCGCGTGGTCGCCTAGCGGGACAGGCCCGCCTCACCTCCCCGCGCGCGACGCGAGGTGCGCCGGATAGCGCTCGCCGACGACTTGGATCTGCGCGAGGGCGTCGGCGATGTGACCCAAGTCCGCGGTGGTCAGCTCGACGTCCGCCGCCGCGGTGTTCTCCTTCATGCGGTGCGACTTCGTCGTGCCGGGGATGGGGACGATCCACGGCTTCTGCGCGAGGAGCCACGCGAGCGCGACTTGCGCCGGTGTCACCTTCTTCTCGCCGGCGATCGCGGTGAGGCGATCGACGAGCGCTTGGTTGGCCTTGCGCGCCTCTTCGGAGAAGCGGGGGACGATGTTGCGAAAGTCGTCCTTCGCGAACGTCGTTTTGGCGTCGATCTTCCCCGTGAGAAAGCCCTTCCCGAGGGGGCTGAAGGGGACGAAGCCGATCCCCAGCTCCTCGCACACCGGGAGGATCTCCTTCTCCGGCTCGCGCCACCACATCGAATACTCACTCTGAAGCGCGGCGACCGGTTGCACCGCGTGCGCGCGCCGGATGGACGGCACGCCGGCCTCGGAGAGACCGAAGTGCTTCACCTTCCCTTCGCGAATCAGGTCACGCACCGTGCCGGCGACGTCTTCCATCGGCACGTTCGGGTCGACGCGGTGTTGGTAGAAGAGGTCGATGCGATCGGTGCGGAGCCTCTTCAGCGAGGCCTCGGCCACCTCGCGAATGCGCTCCGGTCGGCTGTCCATGCCGGTCTTCGAGTCGCCGTTCTTGAAGCCGAACTTGGTCGCGAGAACGACCTTGTCGCGGATCGGCGCGAGCGCCTCGCCGACGAGCTCTTCGTTGGCGAACGGTCCGTACGCCTCGGCGGTGTCGAAGAAGGTGACGCCCTTTCTTTCTCTACTACCCGAGCCGAGCGCAGAGCTCACCGGCGTTGCGCCTCTTCGTCGAGGCGGCAAAGGAGCTGACGATCCGGCAAGGCAAAGGTACGCTCCCGACCCGTGGACGCGAGGCACCGCGAGCGCGCTGAGCACCTGCGTGCACGGATCGAGCGAGGGGAGCACGACGCGACGGCGTTCTTGGCGGAGCTCCGGAGCGTTCCAACGGCGAGCCGCGACGCGTGGGTGGACGTGGTGCTCGACCTCAGGGAGCTCCCCGACGACGGCCCGGAGCTCCCGCGAGGCTGCGTCCCGTACATCCCCTGCCCCGTCGACACCTTGCTGCGGATCGTGGAGCACGCCCACGTGCGCGCGTCGGACGTGTTCGTCGACGTGGGAGCGGGCATCGGACGAGCGGCGGCGTTGGTGCACCTGCTCACCGGCGCGAGCGTGATCGCCGTCGAGATCCAGTCGGAGCTCGTCGGCGCCGCGCGCGATCTCGTGGCGCGTCTGTCGCTGTCGCGCGTTGCGTGTGTCCAAGGCGACGCGGCGGAGCTCTCCCGCGTCCTCTCGGTCGGCACCGTCTTCTTCCTCTACTGTCCGTTCAGCGGGGAGCGTCTCACGCGAGTCCTCGCCGATCTCGAAGACGTGGCGCGCACGAGGACGATCCGAATCTGCACGGTCGACCTGCCGCTCCCGCCTTGCTCGTGGCTGTCACTCGAGGCCGAGCCTTCAGGCGATCTCGCGATCTACCGCAGCACCTTGGTCGACACGCCGCTCCCGCTCGTCTGCAGCGATTGCGTGCCGCCGCAAGAGCTGCCGTAGCTCCGCGGGCGAAGCGCATTTTCCGGGACCAGCGCGTGCCATGCATCGGGCCGGCGCCTTGCTAGAGAGCCGGAGGCGGGCGGCCTCGCGTGGGGCGCCTGCACGGAAACGATGAACCCTTTTCTTTCCCCGACGAGGCACCTCTTCTTCACCGGCAAGGGTGGCGTGGGCAAGACCGCGCTCGCGTGCGCGGCGGCGATCTCGCTCGCCGATCGCGGCAAGCGGGTCCTCCTCGTGAGCACGGATCCGGCCTCGAACCTCGACGAGATGCTCCGCGTGAAGCTCGGCAATCAGCCGACGAAGGTGCCCGAGGTCCCCGGCCTCGAAGCGATGAACATCGACCCCGACGCCGCCGCCGACGCTTACCGCGAGCGCGTGATCGCGCCGTACCGAGGGCGGAAGAGCGACGAAGAGATCGGGACGATCCGCGAGCAGCTGTCGGGCGCCTGCACCACCGAGATCGCCGCGTTCGACGAGTTCGCAGGGCTCATCGGCGGGGCCGACGCGAGAGCCTTCGATCACGTCGTCTTCGACACCGCGCCGACGGGGCACACGTTGCGGCTCTTGAAGCTGCCGCTGGCATGGACCCAATTCCTCGACACCAACACGCGCGGTGCATCCTGCCTGGGGCCGCACTCGGGTTTGACCATGCACCACGAGCGGTTCGCCGCGGCGTTGCGGTCGCTCTCCGACCCGGTCCACACGACCATCGTGCTCGTGGCGCGTCCCGACGTGGCAGCGCTTCGCGAAGCGGCGCGCACGTCGAGCGAGCTCCGCGCGATCGGCATCGCGAATCAGGCGCTCGTCGTCAACGCTGTCTTTCACGCCCACGACCGAGGGGACGCGGTGGCCGCGGCGTTCGAGTCCAAGGGCAAGGCGGCTCTCGAAGAGATGCCGGAAGCGCTTCTCTCGCTCGCGCGCTTCGAGGTCCCGCTCAAGGGGTACAACATGGTCGGGCTGAGCGCGCTGCGGAGCCTGTTCGACGACAAGCCCTCCGCGCCGTCGGCGACGCGGACGATCGAGGTCCCCACGCTCCCGCCGCTCGCGGCGCTCGTCGACGAGCTCGCGGCGAGCAAGCACACGCTCGTGATGGTGATGGGAAAAGGAGGCGTGGGGAAGACCACCATCGCCGCGGCGATCGCTGTCGAGCTGGCGACGCGGGGGATCCCGGTGCATCTCAGCACCACCGATCCTGCAGCGCACCTCACGAGCACCGTCGACGGAAGCGTCGAGGGGCTGCGCGTGAGCCGCATCGATCCCGCCGTCGAGACGAAGGCGTACACCGAGCGCGTGATGGATCGGAAGGGCCGGCACCTCGACGCCGAGGGCCGCGCGCTCCTCGAGGAAGACTTGCGCTCGCCTTGCACCGAGGAAGTCGCGGTGTTCCACGCGTTCTCCAAGCTGGTCTCCGAAGCGAACCGAAGTGTGGTCGTGCTCGACACGGCGCCAACAGGTCACACGTTGCTGCTCCTCGACGCCACCGGCGCCTACCATCGCGACGTGATGCGCGGCATGTCGACGAGCGGGCCGAGTCGCCTCGTCACGCCGCTCATGCGCTTGCAGGATCCCGCGTACACCAAGATCATCCTCGTCACGCTCGCGGAGACGACCCCCGTGACCGAGGCGGCGCAGCTCGAGGCCGACCTCCGTCGAGCCGGGATCGAGCCGTTCGCCTGGGTCATCAACGCGAGCCTCGCGGCGAGCGGCACGCGAGATCCGCTGCTCCTCGAGCGGATGGCGGGCGAGCTTCGAGAGATCGAGCGCGTGAAGCGCGACTACGCCGAGCGAATCGCGGTCGTGCCGTGGGTGAAGGACGCGCCCGTGGGGCTCGAGCGACTCCGGGACCTCGCCGAGGGGCGCTCGTAACGACGCGGTGGAGAAGGAGCGGGTCTCGCCGTCGGCGCCTGGGGGCGGCGCGCAGGGGGACCCGCGCGCGTCCGGGGGATCCGGTTCGACTCAGATCTGGGGGGATCTTCCCGCGCGTCCAGCACCGGGTGAACGCAACAATCATCAATGATTTCTGCGGGAATTGGTCGAGACGCGCTCCCCGAACCGTGTGGTACGGAGTCTGCTTTGGGCGCACCCATGCCCACACGCACGCTCGGTGCCGCGCTTCGCTTGGCCCTCCTCTCTGTGGGTTCGTCCGCCCTCCTCTTCTCTCTTGGATGCAGCGGCGGCGCCTCCGCGGGCGACGATGTCGCCGAGAGCCGCGTGACGACGCAGGCCTCGTTCGCGCTGTGCCGCGTGCCCCCGCTCCCCTCGGCCGATCATCACTTCGCGCTGCTCGAACGCTGCGATGCGAACGGGACGCACCGGCTCGAGCGGCTCGAGATCGACACCGGCATGACGACGGTGGTCGCCTCGTTCACGCCGGAGCAGCAGATCACCAGCGTGCGCGGCACCGACGGCCGCTTCGCCTATTCGTTCTGCGGCGGGCTCCCCTCGGGGACCGCGTGTGAGGTTCACGTACGCAACTGGTCGCTCGACGCAGCGGACCACGTCGTCTCCGTCTCGCTCCCCATGGCCAGCTCTCAGGTGAGCCTCGAAGGCATCGAGCTCGTCGGTGACCGCTTGGCCGTCTTCGTGAGCCGCTTCGGACAGAGCTCGCTCATCTTGTCCGAGATTGGTAGCGACGCGCCGCCGGTCGAGACGTTCTTGGGGTTCTCCCCGACGCAGGAGTTCGTGATGTTCTTCCAGTCGCTCGGCCTCTCCGGCTTTAGCGGCCGGTTCCGCGTCGTCTCCATGCTCGCGCCGGACAAGCACACGCTCCTCGTGCGGGGCTCGGCCGTCGGCCCCAACGCCCCCTTCGACAACCAGGTGTGGAAGCTCGACCTCGCCGCCAGCAAGCTCGTTCCGGTGAAGCTGACCGAGTCCTTGCCCCAGGTTCAAGAGAGCCTCGGCTTCGACGGCACCACGTGGACCTTCAAGCGCGAAGACACGAACCACCTCGCCAAGCTCGACGCGACCACGGGGGCGATCACCGACTTGGGGAGCGCGCGCGACGGCTACGCGATGGATGTCACAGCGCCTGACGCGCCGGTTTGGTTCACGCGCCAGATCGCGTCGACGTCGGGCGGATCGCCGACGTGGAAGACGGTTCGCTTGGCTGCCGACGGCACGGAGACCGAGATCTACTCGTCGAGCGTCGAGACCGGCTTTTCGGTGAGCGACGACAAGAAGTGGATCTACCTGCGGCCGACGCTGACCTACCCGACCCCCTCCGACCTCGTGGTCGTGCCGGCGGCAGGCGGAGCGGCGCGGACGATCGCCACCGACGTCGTGGGTGTCGACGACGCACGCGACGGGAAGATCTTGGTGGAGCACCACGACGCCATCGATGTCATCGAGCTCGCGACGGGCAACGTGATCAGCACCACGCCGGTCCCCTTCAACTGGGCCGTCTACCGGCTCGACGCCAACGCCCAGCGTGTCTTCGCGCAGCACCGTTCGGACACGGGCGCGGCCGAGCTCTATGTCCTCGAGAACGGTGCGAGCGCGCCGGCGCTCGTTCGGTCCGACGACGACACCACCGCCGCCGTCGTTCCCGTGGGCGCGCGGACGCTCTACGCGCGCACCACGAAGAAGCTCGATCCGGCGAGCGGCGTGAAGGTCGACGGCGTCTACGTCGACGTTCTCGCCCCCTGAGGGGCCGCGCGACGACCGCCCTCCCCGCGCGCGCGAACAATTCGTGCGCCGAGCGCGCAGGCTCTGCACGTCGCCGCGTTGCGTCGTGCGCGTGCCGCGTGTTCCCGCGGGCGCCGCATGACGTCGGGCGCGCTCCGCGGCGTGGCCCGCGTGTTGCCTAGGTCGGAAGAAGAACCGATCCGAGGTGACGTCATGTCGAAGCTGCTGGAGAACAAAGTCGCCGTTGTCACCGGTGGGGGCTCGGGCATCGGGCGAGCCATCGCCTACCAGTTCGCCGCCGACGGGGCGAAGGTCGTGCTGTCGGACGTCGACGAGGCGGGCGGCAAGGAGAGCGTCGCGCAAATCCTGAAGCGCGACGGCCGCGCGATCTTCGTGCGCGCCGATACGTCGAAGCCCGAAGAGAGCGAAGCGCTGGTGAAGGCCGCGGTCAAAGAGTTCGGCGCGCTCCACGTCGCAGTGAACAACGCGGGCATCGCCGGCCCTTCGGCCCCGGTCGGCGAATACCCGATCGACGGCTGGGACCACGTCATCGCGGTGAACCTCTCCGGCGTCTTCTACGGCATGCGCTACCAGATCCCGGCGATGCTCGCGGCGGGGGGCGGTTCGATCGTGAACATCGCCTCGATTCTCGGGCAGGTCGGCTTTCGCAACGCGTCGGCGTACGTCGCGGCCAAGCATGGGGTCGTCGGTCTCACGCAGAACGCCGCGCTCGAGTACGGGCCAAAGAACATCCGCGTGAACGTGGTGGGGCCCGGCTTCATCATGACACCGCTCATCGAGAAGAACCTGACGCCCGAGGCCACGAAGGCGATCGCCGGGATGCACGCGATGGGACGTATCGGCGAAGCGGCGGAGGTCGCGGAGCTCGTGCTGTGGCTTTGCTCGGACAAGGCGTCGTTCGTCACCGGCGGCTACTACCCGGTCGACGGCGGCTACCTCGCGCAGTAGCGGCGAGCGAACCGCAGGCACCGGTACGGCAACTGCATGAGCCGCTTCGAGGTGGGGCCATGACGCGAGAGATGCTCGGGGCAGAGGACGCAGCGTGGCTCCACATGGAGGACCCCACGAACCCGATGGTCGTCAACGGCGTGATCGAGCTCGAAGGCTCGCTCTCGGTCGCGGAGATCATGTGGCTCCTCGACGAGCACGTGGCGCGGCTGCCTCGCTTTCGCGCGCGGGTCCTCGAGCCGAACCTCCACGTCGGTGTGCCGCGCTGGGTCGAGGACGAGAGCTTCGACCTCGCACGACACGTGGAGCACGTCGAGCTCGGCACCGACGACGCCGCGCTTTGCGGCTTCGTGGGTCGGCGGGTGAGTGAGCTTCTCCCGCGCGACCGACCGCTCTGGAAGATCTACGTCATCGACCGCCAAGGCCGAGGGACGGCCCTCCTCTTCCGCGTCCACCACGCCATCGCCGACGGCTTCGCGCTCCTCGGCGTACTCTTCTCGATCTGCGAGGGGGACGTCTCGTTGCCGAAGGGCCCTCCGCCGGACGCCCTGCGCGGGCGCCGCCGCGGCGTCGTCGATCACGCGCTCGCTGCCGCTCGCCTCGTGACCTTGCCGCCCGATCCCAAGACACCGCTCAAGGGTCCGCTCTCCACCGAGAAGCGCGTCGCGTGGTCGGAGCCGCTCGATCTCGAGCGGGTCAAGGCGATCGCGCACGCGACCTCGTCCACGGTGAACGACGTGCTCATGGCCACCGTCGCCGGCGCCCTGCGACGTTACCTCCTGCCGCGCGCAACGAGCCTGAGCGAGATCCACGCGATGGTGCCGGTGAACCTCCGCCACGAGACCCCCACCTCGCTCGCGAACGACTTCGGCCTCGTCGTCGTGGGCCTCCCCGTCGACATCGACGAGCCGCTCGCGCGCCTCTCGGCGATGAAGCGACGCATGGATGACCTCAAGAAGACCCCCGAGGCGATCGTCGCGCTCGCCATCCTCCGCGCCATGGGCTCTCTCCCCCGCACGCTCGAGCAGCTGGGGGTCGAGTTCTTCGGGAAGAAGGGCTCGCTCATCGTCACCAACGTGCCCGGTCCGCGCGAGCGCATCCGCGTGGCCGGGATCCCGGTGTCGCGCTTCATCTTCTGGGTCCCGCAATCGGGGCGCATGGGGCTCGGCGTGAGCATCTTCAGCTACGCGGGGGAGGTCACGCTCGGGGTGATGAGCGACGCGGGGCTCGTCCCCGATCCCGAAGACCTCGTCGCAGCGATCCACGTCGAGATCGCCGCGCTCGAGGCGCGCGCTCGCCACGTGTCGCCGGTGAGCGAAGCGCGGGACGTGCGGGCGACGAGCACCGGCTAGCTCGCCGGCATCCACGTCCCACTCGCGATTCAGCGCCGGCCGTGCTCCACTCGGAAGAGGGGGTACGCGCGTCGCGGCGTTCCTTGCGTCGCACATTCGGAGCAGACTCATCATGCGTAAGAAGACCCGCCGCACCCTGGTCGCCGTCGTTCCCCTGCTGCTGGTCGGGCTCGTTCCGTTGCTCAACGGCTGCGAGCTCATCGCCTCGGTCGACCGCAGCCTCATCGGGAGCTGCGGCGACAACGGCGCGTGCGACGACCCGGCCAACCCGGTGTGCGACGTGGCGTCGAAGACCTGCGTCGAGTGCCTGGCGAACAGCGACTGCCCGTCGGGCAAGGTCTGCGGCACGAACCACACGTGCGTGGACGAATCGAGCGCCGACGCCGCCGTCGACGCGACCGAAGACGGCGGCGAGGACGCGACCCAAGACGCGAGCAACGACGTCGTGTCGGAGTCGAGCACGGACGGCGCCACCGACTCGGGCTCGGACGTCACGACCGACACCGGCGCGGACACGGGCGCCGACTCTGGCGGAGACGCGCCCGACGACACCGGCGTCGACACCGGCGCGGACACCGGCGTCGACACGGGCACGGACTCCGGCGCGGACGCTTCGGACGGGGCGAGCACGACGTGCAGCGCCGACAGCGACTGCGCGAACGCCGACTGCGAGTGCGGCGTGAGCTCGGGCCAATGCGGTGGCAGCGGCCATTGCGGTGCGGGCAAGGCGCGTATCACCGTCCCGACGACCAACGGCACCACGAGCTCCGGCACCTTCACGGTCCCTGCAGGATGCACGAGCGTCTTCGTCCAGGCGTGGGGCGCAGCGGGCGGCTCGGGCGGGCAGTCCGGAGACTTCTCGTACCAAGCGGGTGGCGCGGGCGGTTACGTCGGCGGCACGCTTGCCGTCAGCCCCGGCGACGTCTTCACCGTGTGGGTCGGCCAAGGCGGCGCGCTCGGGGGGACGAGCCCCGGCGGCACGCCGGGCATCGGCTCGTACGCGGGCTCGGCCGCGAACGGCGGCAGCGGCGACGGCGACGGCGTGAGCAACCCTGGCGGCGGAGTCGGTGGCGGGCTCACGAGCGTGAGCTTGGCGGGGAGCACCTCGATCACCTTCTCCGTCCCCGGCGGCGGCGGTGCGAGCGCGACGATGCCGGGCGCGCACGGTGGCGACACCGGGAGCGGCGGCGCGGCGGACAAGTCGGGCGGCAACGCGACGGCTTCGACGCAGGGCGGCGGCGGCGGCGCGGGCGAGAACGGCGGCGTCGGTGGCGCGAGCTCGAATCAGCCCGGCGTCGGCGGTGCGTTCGGGACGTTGCCCTCCGGCCTTTCGTCGGCCGTGGGATCGGCGAGCGGAGCAGGCTCGTCCCCGGCGAACGCCAACGCGTTCGATCTCGGCTTCTGCAACGTGGGCGGCTCGGGGCAGAGCGCCTTCACCAACGGCGGCGACGGTTGCGTCGCCATCCGTTGCGTCGCCCCCTAGCTCACGCGCGCGGGCGCTCCGTAGGTAGCGAGAAGAAGAAGGTCGCGCCGCGATCGACGGCGGCGTCGACCCAGATGCGGCCGCCGTGGCGCGCGATCACCCGCTGCGTGGTGGCGAGGCCCACGCCCGTCCCTTCGAACTCGCTCGTCGCGTGCAGCCGCTGAAACGGAGCAAAGAGGCGGTCGGCGTACTTCATGTCGAAGCCCGCGCCGTTGTCCTTCACGAAGAAGGTCGGGTCCTCGGCGGGGTGGGCGCCGACGGCGACGTGCGCCCCTTCTCTCTTCGAGCTGAACTTCCACGCGTTGCCGATCAAGTTGACGAGCGCGACCTGGAGCAAGCGACGATCGCCCACGGCGCGGAGCCCCGGCTGGATGTCCACCGCGACCGCCCGCTCCGGCTGCGCGCGCCGGAGCTCGGCGACGACCTCGGCAGCGAGCGCCGAGAGATCGACCTCGTCGACGGAGAGCTCCGCGCGTGAGATCCGCGAGAGCTCGAGCAGGTCCTCGATGAGGTCCTTCATGCGCTTCACGCCACCGCGAATGTGGTCGACGTAGCCGCGCGCCCGATCGTCGAAGTGCTCGGCGTAGTCCTCGGCCAACGCGGCGGTGAAGCCGTCCACCGCGCGAAGCGGCGCGCGCAGATCGTGCGAGACCGAGTAGCTGAAGGCGTCGAGCTCGCGGTTGGCTCGCTCGAGCTTTTCGACCCACGCACGGCGGGCGCGCGCCAGCTCGACGTGCGTGCGCACGCGGGCGAGGAGCTCGCGCGCCGAGAACGGCTTGACGAGGTAGTCGTCGGCCCCGGCGTCGAGCCCTTCGATGGCGGCCTCCTCGCCGGCGCGCGCCGAGAGCAAGATCACCGGGAGCGAAGCGGTGCACGGATTCGCCCGAAGCTCGCGCAAGAGACCGATGCCGTCGAGGCGCGGCATCATGACGTCGCTCAAGACGATGTTCGGAGGGCTCGCGCGCACCGCCTCCAGGGCGAGGATCCCGTCGGCCACCACCGTGGTCTCGTACGTCGGGGACAAGAGTCCGGAGATGTACTCACGAAGATCGGCGTTGTCGTCGACGACGAGCACGCGCGCTCGTGACCCGCGCGCGAGGGGAGACGACGTGGGCGCCACGGTGCTTCCGGCGCCGAGCGTGCTCTCTCCGCTGCGCTTCGCCCAACGGTCCGCCTCGACCTTGTAAGCCGCGACGTCGCGGCTGATTCGCGGGTCGACCGGCTCCTGGGCGACGAAGCTCGGGGGGAGATGGGCGTAGCCCTTGGGGATCTCGACGCGGAAAGTCGTCCCCCGACCGGGCGCGCTGTCGACGGTGATCGTGCCGCCGTGCAGGATGACGAGCTCGCGCACGAGGGCGAGGCCGATGCCGCTCCCTTCGTACGTGCGCGCCTTCGCCGTGGCCACGCGATGAAAGCGCTCGAAGAGGCGTGGCAGTTCGGCCTCGGGGATGCCGACGCCGGTGTCTTTGACCTCGAGCACGACGCGCTCGGGCAGCTCGCGCACGCGCGCGGCGATCTCGCCCTCGAAGGTGAACTTGAAGGCGTTCGACATCAAGTTCGTGACGATCTTCTCCCACATGTCGCGATCGACCCACGCGGGCTCCGAGAGCTTGGGGCAGTCGATGACGAGGCGGAGCGCGGCGTGATCGACCGCCGACTGGAACATGCCGGCGAGCTCGGCGGTGAAGGTGCCGATGTCGAGGGGCGCGAACTGCGGCCTGAGGCGGCCCGCTTCGAGGCGGGAGAAGTCGAGGAGAGCGTTGACGAGCTTCAGCAGGCGGAGCGCGTTGTCGTGGGCGATGGACACGCGCGTCTTCTGCGAAGGACCGAGCGACTCGCGCGCGTCTGCGAGCGCGTCTTCGAGGGGGCCGAGCATGAGGGTGAGCGGCGTGCGGAACTCGTGGCTCACGTTGCTGAAGAAGGCGGTCTTGGCGGCGTCGAGCTCGCCGAGCTTGGCGTTGGCCTCGCGGAGATCGTGAATGGCCGAAGCGAGCTCGTTGCTGCGGGCGATCACCTCGCCCTCCATTTGCTGCGTGCGACCACGAAGCTCCGCGCCAAGCTCGCTCGCGCGCACGAGCTCGGTCACGTCCTCCACGCGGTGGAGGATGTACGCGACGCTCCCGCCTCGCGACAGCACGGGGATGTTCTTCGGGCTCCAATACTTGGCTTGGAACGTCCCGTCGGGCCCGCGAATGTCGTACTTCTGCACGGCCATCGTGTCGGGCTTCTTCGTCGCGAGGACGCGATCGAGCGACGCGCGAAGGTTGCTCGTGCCCGTCGCGGTGGCGTCGTCGGGGTTGTCGGGAAACATCTCGAACAGCCCGCGTCCGATCGTGCCTTCGCGCGTCGTGTGCGTCGCCGCGAGCCGCGCCTCGGTCGCCCCCACCATCGTGTAGCGCGGCGCATCGGGCAGTAGGACGAGCAGCACGTCCGGTGACGCCTCGAACAGAAGTCGAAAGTCGAGATCCCCCGTGCTCACGCGATCGAGGATAGGTCACGAGCTTCGGGACTGCACGGAGGGCGGCGCATCCGAAGCGTCGATCCTCCGTCCTAGCGCAACCGTTGCGCCCGCGCCGGAGAGGCTCAGCCGCAGCGGGGGACCCACTGCCCGAGGGCGGGTATCCTCGCGCTCATGACGAGGCCGCGGGTGATGATGAACAGCGCAGCGAGCATCGACGGGAAGCTCGCGCCGGCGCCGGACCTTCGAACCTCGCACTTTCGACCGTCGAGGCACGCGGTGGATCCGACGCGCATGCGCGAGCTCCGATCCTTGGCCGACGCGGTCGTGATCGGCGCGAGCAACCTTCGCTTCGACGATCCCGATCTCGCGCTCCTCCCCGACGAGCGGACGCGTCGCAAGAGCAGCGAGCGAAGCGACCCGCTGCGGGTGGTCCTCACGAGGACCGGACAAGGGATCGAGGCGGCGCAGCGCATGTTCGACCGCGCGCTCGGCGGAGAGCCCATCGTCGCGCACGCTCGAGAAATGAACGCGGCGACGCGCGCGCGGATTTCGGAGTTTGCGACGCTCGTGGAGCTCGGGGAGCGGGACGTCGACGTGGCGCTCCTCCTCGCGTGGCTCGCCCGCGAGCGTGGCGTCCGCACCGTGCTCACCGAGGGTGGCGGCGCCGTCAACGCGGCGTTCTTCGCCGCGCGCGCGGTGGACGAAGTCTACGTGACGGTGACGCCGCGAATCCTCGGCGGCGCGAGCGCCCCCACGATGGTGAGCGGCAAGGGCTTCACCGACGACGAGATCCCGGACGCGAAGCTCGCCGCGGTCGAGCAGGTCGGTGACGAGCTCTTCTTGCGGTACGTGCTCCATTGGCCCGAGGCGATCGCGGGCGAGGGCGCGCGCTAGCGGGGCACGGCTTTGCAGACGCCGGCCACGGGCTGGGCGTCGACGCCAAGGAGGATCGTGGCCGGCCGGTACGCGTCTCCGACCTTCACGAACATGTCGCCGGTCGCGGTGTAGACGCAGCCGACGACCTCGTTCTCGTGCCACTCGTCGCCGGTGAACCTACCGTCGACGGCGAACGGCAAGAAGGAGCGCCCGGCTTGGTCGCGCGCCGGGCTCTCTTCGGTGATGCGCACGCGACGCTCGCGCGGCGGGCGGCGCATGCGAGAGAAGCGACTGACGTTGTTCTCGTGCTCGGCGAGCGGCTTCACGAGACCCTCCTCGACCCGGTGCTGCATCCGCACCGTCAGGGGTTGGTCATCGGCCAAGGCGATCGAGGGGACGAGCGACAGCGCGAGCACGCACGAGGAGAGCCAACGAAGAGCTTTCACGACGGATCCTTTTGAAGAGTTCTGCAAACGAGGGGAGCGAGATGATCTCTACGATGGCGGCGCTCGCGAGGACCGGTCCCCAAAGCGCGACGACGTAGGCGAGGTCGGGATCGACACCGGCGGCGTCGAGCCCGACGAGGAGCGCGCGCGACGAGACCGCGACGCTCATCTGCGCGAAGACGTGGCGCATGGCCCGGCGGTGGGCGACGAGGTCGCGACGACGGGCCGCGAGGACGCCCCGCACCGTGCACCACGCGACGATGCAGGCGGAGAGGAGAAAGCCGGCGGTCACGACCCGCCCGCCCTTCGCGTCGAACGCGAGGACCACCCCCGAAGGAACGAGCGCGACGAGCAAAATCATCCCGGCGACGCGACCGAGCCATCGATGCAGCGACGGGCGCCGTTGAATGCTTCGCGTCATGAGCACGATGCAGAGCGGAAGCGACACGAGCGCGGCAGCGACGTGGATGCGGAGCGAAGCCAGCCAAAGAGACTCGAATCGCAGCGGGAGCTTTTCCAGAGCAAAGGGGGGCAACGTCCCGAAGTCGAAGTACGCCAGGCTCGACGCCGTGATGAGCCCCCAGCCTGCAAAGAGCAGCGCGAGAAACGTGCGCCGCGGGAGCTGGGACAGGAAGCGCGTCACATCTACTTCGACGCCTGACGAGGCCAAAAGTTCGGTCCTCGAGTCGCTTTCTTCGCTCACGAAATGAAGGGCAAGCCGAGGGCACGGAAGATGCTTGGGCGTCCGGGTATGAGCTCTCGGACGGGGCCCTACATGATGCACGGGGCGACGCGCTCCGGCGGGGCGCTCGATGTCGCGCGCGCGTTCGCCGTCTACCTCGTCTGGTGCGTGACGACCTGGTTCCTCGAGAAGCGGGTCGGCCTCTTCGCGCGCTTCGATCCCCTGGGGAGAACCCTCTATGCGGTCGTGGCGAACATCGCGCTCGGCACGATGCTGGCGGGCTCGTTCGTCGGGCGGTCGGAGCGGTGGCGCTCTTCGCCGGTCGCGCTCGTGCTGACCGCGCTCCTCGGGGGGCTGGCCGTGGTCAAGATGGTCCCTCCGGGGGCGCGCGACGCGGTGGTCCTCGGCAACGTCTTCGCGCAAGTGCTCCCCACCTCCATCGCCGAGGTCACGGTGTGCTGGCTCCTCGTGGGGGGAGCGGTGGAGCGGTGGGTCCTGCCGCGCGGGAAGAGCATCGCCGTCGTCGCCGCGATCGTCGTCAGCGACCTCGTCTTCGCTCTTTACCATGCCGCGCACAGCGCGCCGTTCGACCGTCCCGAGATGATGGCGTTCCTTGCGCTGCCAGGGCTCGTCGTGAGCCTCGTGGTCTTCGTCGCACGCGATCGCATCTTGGCCATGCTGGTGCAGAACCTCTTCGCCGTCGTGGGCATCTCGAAGAACCTGGAGGCGAGCGCGTTCCGACACCCCTTCGCCTGGGCCTACGGCGTCGCGGCGCTCGCGGCGCTGGCCACGCTCGTCGCGCTTCGCGCCAGCGATCGCCCCGAGACCCATCGCTGAGCCGACGCTCTCGCACCACGCCGCTACGCCACGCGCTTGTCGCTCCGGACCTTGCCGTCGACGATCTCGACGATCCTGTCGCATTGCTCGGCGATCCGCGGATCGTGCGTGACCACCAAGAAGGCCGTTCCTCGCTCGCGATTGAAGCGTCGCATCAGCTCGAAGACCTGGCGCGCCGAGTCGGTGTCGAGGTTCCCCGTGGGCTCGTCGGCCAGCACGAGCGCCGGACCGCGCGCGAGGGCCCGCGCGATCGCCACGCGTTGCTGCTGACCGCCCGAGAGATCGGTCGTCATGTACTGCATGCGGTCGGCGAGCCCCACGCCCTCGAGCAGGCGCTCGGCGTTCTCGCGCATGCCTCGGCTCGGCGCGCCTTCGTCGCCCCACGCGGGGAGCATGACGTTCTCGAGCGCAGTGAACTCGGGCAAGAGGTGGTGAAACTGAAAGATGAACCCGAGCAGACGGGCTCGCAGGCCGGTGAGCGCGCGCTCGTCGAGCTCGGTCGTGTCGGTGTCGCCGAGGACCACGCGACCGGACGTCGGTCGATCGAGCAGGCCGATGATGTTGAGGAGCGTGCTCTTGCCCGATCCCGAGGGGCCGATGAGCGCCGCGAACTCTCCGCGCTCGAGCGAGAGATCGATGCCGGCGAGGGCCCGTGTTCGGACGCGCTCGCCGTAGTCCTTCGTCACGCCGGAGACGATGAGGAGCGGATCAGCCATTTCGGATCGCCGTGGCGGGATCGAGACGCGAGGCGCGACGCGCGGGGAGGAGAGCCGCGAGCAAGCCGACGCCCGTCGCGATCGCGGCCGCCGAGAGGAAGAGCGAGAGATCGAGCTCCACGGGGAACTTCGGCGCCCCGCTGGGGTCACGTGCGATGTTCTCGAACAGCTTGGAGAAGAGCGCGCCGAGCGCCGATCCTAGGAACGAGCCTCCGAGACCGAGCACGCCCCCCTGGATGAGGAACACACGAAGCACGCGACCGGAGGAGGTCCCGACGGCGCGCAGGATGCCGATCTCCCGTGATTTTTGGACGACGGAGACGATGAGAACACTGGCGATGCCGAGCGCCACGGCCACCACCACGAAGAACTGGATCATGAGCTTGGAGCTATTTTGCGCGGAGAGTCCCGTGAGAAGGTCGGCGTTGAGCTTCATCCAGCTGTCGGCGTCGAGCCCCGTGCGTTCTTTAGCTTCGTGTGCGACGTCCTCGGCCGTGAAGACGTCGGCCACCTTGAGCTCGATGGCCGTCGCCCCGCCGGGGAGCGCGTAGAGCGATTGCGCGTGACGGAGCGACGTGAAGAGCCAGGTCTTGTCGGCCCCCTCGTTGCCGAGCGTGAAGACTCCCGAGATCGTCACCACCTCGTCGACCCCTTCGGTCGTGACCACGTGAATCTTGTCGCCCACGCCGACGCCGAGATCCGACGCGAGCGTCGACCCCACGGCGACCTCGCCACCGGCCACGTCGAAGCGGCCGGCGACCATCTTCTTTCGCAGGTCGAGAATCGACAAGAACCGCTCGGGGTCGACCCCCTTCACCATGATGGGCTCTTTGGCGTCGGAGCGAACGGCGAAGCCGGCCCCCATCACCGCCGGGGAGGTCGCGGTGACCCCGGCGATCCTTTCGACCTCGACCATCACCTCGGGCCACTGATCGATCGAGCGGAGGCGCTGGGCCGCGGGCTGCACCGTGCGCGCGATCGCGCGGTCGCTGTCGGCCAGCGTCAGCGGCCGCGGCGCCTCGCGCGGGACGTGGAGCGTGACGTGCGCTTGCGACCCCAGCGTCTTGTCGATGAGCGACGCCTGGAGCCCGTTGATGAGCGCCGAGAGGAAGACGATGACGCTCACGCCAATGGAGACGGCGGCGAGGATCAGCGCGGTCTGCGCTTTGTCCTTCTTCAGGTAGCGAAGGGCGACGAACCAATCGAAGGGCACGTCAGCGCTCCTCGCGTGAGGGGCGGACGCGCTGGCCGTGGGCGAGGAGCTGTCGATCGGGGAGCACGAGGTCGACCCCCTCACCGATCCCCGACGTGATCTCGACCGATCCCTCGCCGCGGATCCCGAGCGTGACCTGCTTCTCCACCACCCGCCCCTCTTCGACCGCGAAGACCCACGGCGCCGAAGTCCCTGCGCCTCGCACCGCTTCGCTCGGCGCCGTCAGCGCGTGCCGCTTCTCCGCCACGGCCACGTCGACCGACACGGTCATGTCGGGCTTCAGGTACTTCGGCGCATCGGGCACGCGCAGGCGCACCTCGACGCTCCCGCGCTGCGGATCGATCGACGGCGCCACGTAGCTCACCACCGCGTCGAAGACCGACGCGGGATACGCGTCCGCCGAGGCGCGTGCCTTCTGACCCAGCGCGAGGGTCGCGAGGTTCCGCTCATCGGCTTGAAGGACGAGCTGCGTGTCGCTGTCGGTCGCGAGGACGAGCAGGGTGCGCCCCGGTTGAACGGTGTCTCCCGGCTCGACCGATCGCGAGAGCACCGTCCCGTCGTGGAGCGCCACGAGCCTCGTCTCCGTGAGCCGTACCTTCGCCCCCTCGAGCTGGGCTTGTGCCTGGAGGAGCGCGCTCAGCGCCACGCGCGAATCGGCCCCCATGGGCGCGGCGGAGATCTGCTGCGCCTCGGCGGCGGCCTTCTGCGCGCGCGCGAGGTCGAGCGCGTGTCGCGCGTCGTCGAGCTCGGTCTGGGGAACGGCGCCGGTGGCCGCCAGCTTGAGGGCGCGATCGAGGTCTCCCTGCGCGTGATCGAGGTTCGTCTGCGCTTGGCGAAGCCCTTCGGTCGCGACGATCGCCCCCACGCGTCGAAGCTGGTCGACGCGCGCGCGGGCTTGCTCGACCGAGGCGTTGGCTTGGGCGACGGCCGTCCGCTCCTCGGCGTCGTCGAGCTGCACGAGGAGATCCCCCGCTTTGACGTGCTGGGCCTCGATGACCCCTACCGCCACGACCAAGCCGGGCACTTGCGCCGACACTTGCACGCGCGTGGGGACCCAGACGCGGCCGCTGGCCACGATGTGTTGCTCGAGATCCCGCCGCACCGTCACGACGGTTCGCACGCTCGGCCCTCGCGCGCGCACGCCGACGAACACCGTCACCGCCGCGAGAGCGACGACCGCGATCCAAAAGCCGGGGCGGCGGATCAGCACGTGGGGAGAGAAGCGCCGTTGCGCCGTGCGGGCCGCGCGCTGGGGCTCGTCGGTCGTGAATCGAGTGACCACGAAGGATCGTCCAGAGCAATACTCCGGCCAGGCCCAGGCCGTGACCGACGCGGGCGCGCGGCCTGCGTGGGCAGCGACGAAACCTGCGGCGGCGCAGAATTCGCGCGCTCCGCGCAAAGAGCCGCGTGGTCGAGTGCGTCACACGGCGGGGCGACCGCGCGATCGACGGCGCTCAGAACGGCACGACGACGAGCACGCCCGCGCGCACGATGGGGGCCGCCACGTACGAGGGGACGAAGAGGCCTGCGACCTCGGCTCCGAGCCCGAGCGAACCGGCGCGCCAGGCAAGTCGAAACACCGGTCCGACGTTGGCCGCCACGTAGCGATCCGTCACCTCGCGTGGCGTGACGTACGTGCTGCCCAAGATCCATGCAGCACCGACCTCGGCGCCCGGCTCGAGCTCGAGTCGCCCGGCGTCGAAGCGCCAAGTTGCGTCGAAGGCGAGCGCGTACGCGCGGTCGTGGGCGCGATACGCCAGGTTCGGGCCGTCGCCCGCGGCCCGCGAGCCCACGAAAGCAAAGAGCGAGGTCCCGAGCCAAAGAGCCGCGACCGGTCGCGCCCGTGCTCCGAGCGCGACGAAGGTTCGGTACGGCGAGAGCCCCGTCGTGAACGTCCCTGCGTAGCCGACCTGCGGCGCGAGCTCGAACCGCGGCGCGGCGAGCGCGTGCGTCGAGAAGGCTGACGTTGCGGTCGCCACGGCGCACGCCACCGCCAAGCGGATCACCGCGTGCACGCCGCTTCTCCCGAGTCGAGCACCGTGCCGTCCGCCGAGGCCACGAAGCGCCACGCGAACGAGTCGGGGCGAAGCTCCATGCGCAGGACCCCGGTGTGGGAATCGTCCGAAGCCTCGCGACCGTCCGGCGAGCGCGCCGCGCTCACGAGATCGTGGCCGCCGGTGCCGACGACAAAGGAGCGAATCCCCGTGTCGGTGGGGTGCCCGTCGGCGTCGAGCTTCCCGAAGCGATCGTAGAGGTGCGCGTGACCGCTGAGGACAACGTCCACGCCGTGGGCTTGGGCGATCTTCCAGAAGGGGCGCATGTGGCCCCCGTCGTCGTCCTTCCCCGAGGTGACGCGCGGGTGATGCCACGCGACGAGCGTGCACACGCCGGGATGGTCGGTCAGGTCTTTCTCGAGCCACCGTGCTTGGGGAGAGCCCTCGTCGCAGCCGCCGAAGTCGCCGGGCACGTAGCTCGGAACGTCGAGATCCTCGCCGCAGTTGCTGTTGAGGACGACCGCGTGCCACGGGCCGAGCGCGAAGCTGTAATACCCGTGAAACGCTGTCCCGCTCGCGCCGCAGAAGTACGCCCAGAACGGGCCGGCGTGGGCCGTGTGGTACTCGTGGTTTCCGACGACGGCGTGCGTGAGCGGGCGCAAACGCCCCCAGGTGGGCGCGTAGCAGTCGTCGTATTCGTCGACGGTCGCGTTCGGATAGACGAGGTCCCCGAGCGCCAACACGGCGTCGGGGTGGAGCGACTCGGCGAGCCTCGCCGTCTCTTCTTGCGCTCCGCCCGCGCAGTCGACGAGATCGCCGGCGGCGACGAGCACCGCAGAATCCGGCGGCGCGTCTCTCGGGGTCGTGCAAGCCGGCAGCGCGCGCGGCGAGGAGGTGCACGCGGCAAAGGCCGCGAGGAGTCCGACGAACGCGAGCGCCGCCAGGCGCCGCTCAGCGCGAAGGACCGGCACCGAACCGATTGCAGAAGCGCACCGCTTGGCCGTACGCGAAGAGATCGTCCACCACCCCTTTGGCGAGGCGCTCTTTCTGCTGGTTCCAGAAGGCGGCGGTCGCGATGTCTCCGTGCAGCTCGAGGAAGGTCTCGCGGAGGGGCCCGGCGGGGAAGAGGAACTGGGGGAACTGCTCGGGGAACACGTCGCGCGGACCCACGCTGAAGAACGGCTCGGCGCGGAGCTCGTCTTCGTCGTCGCGCGGTTTGGGCATCGTGCGGAAGTTGCAGGCTTCGAGATCGGAGAGCTCGTCGTAGTCGTAGAAGACGACGCGCCCGTAGCGGTTCATCCCGAAGTTCTTGAGCAAGAGGTCGCCAGGGAAGATGTCCGCCGCCGCGAGCTCTTTGATGGCGGCGCCGTAGTCGGCGATGGTCTCTCTCGCGCGCGCCGGATCGGCCGTCGCGAGGAGCACGTCGAGGGGGATGAGCCGCCGCTCGATGTAGAAGTGTCGCAAGACGAGCCGCTCGCCCTCGCGCTCGATGGCGCTCGGCGCCAGGCGCTCGAGCTCGGCGACGAGCGCGGGGTCCATCCGATCGACGGGGAAGGCGACGTCCGCGTACTCGAGCGTGTCGCTCATGCGCCCCACGCGATCGTGGAGCTTCACGTAGCGGTAGCGCTCCCTCACGAGCTCGGCGTCTACGTCCTTCGGTGGCGCGAACCAATCGCGGATCACCTTGAAGACGTAGGGGTACGAAGGGAGCGTGAAGACCACCATGACCATGCCCTTCGTCCCTTCGGCGAGGACGAACATGTCGGTCGAGTGCTTCAGGTGGTGCTCGAGGTCGCGGAAGAACAGCGTCTTCCCCTGCTTTTGCAGCCCCAGCATCGTGTAGAGCTCGGCCTTCGACTTGCTCGGCACGACCGTCTCGAGGAAGGCGACGTAAGCCGAAGGGACCGACATCTCGACGAAGAAGTACGACCGCGCGAGGCTGAAGAGCCGCCCGAGGTCGCGCGCGTGGAGCAAGATCGTGTCGACGACGATGCGTCGTTCATCGTCCTGACGGAGCGGCACGACGAAAGGGAAGGTCGCGTTCCCGTTGACCACGCGGCCGACGAGGAAGGCCGCCTTGTTGCGGAAGAACGGCGAGCCGAGGACGTGGACTTGGAAATTCGAACGGCGCTCCCAACCCCCGGGGAAGTGCTCGTCGATGGCGCGCTGCACGTACGTGAGGTCGCGCTCGAGGTCCTGGAACGGCAGCGAGAAGCGGAGGTCCTTGAGCGCCTGGCGGAAGGTCGACGTGAGGTCGTGGGTCTCCGGGTAGTACGAGCGGTAGGTGGGCTCGTCCCCGTCGAGATGCTCGGTGGAGACCGCGGGGCGCGAGAAGATGTACTCGTGCCGGTAGTAGCGCTTGTCGAGCACGCGCCGCGCGACCGAGTTGAAGAAGGTCTCGGCCAGCTCGGGTTGGAAGTGCTCGTGGAGGAGCGCGATGTACGCGCGCTTGATGGCCGGCCAACGCGATTCGTCCTTGGCGACCTGGCCAAAGCGCTCGGTGACGGCGGCGACGGCCTCGAGGACGCGCGCGTCGTACATGTCGATGCGCTCGCGGCTCGCGGCGATCACCGCGGGCCAATCGGCGGCCTGCCAGCGGGCCTTGGCGCGCGCGCTCGTCTCGCGAAAAAGCCAATAGTGCCGACCGAACCCCTCGAGGATGGTGCGCGCGATGATGGCCTCGGGCGAGCCCGAGGGCGGAGGCATCGACGACACTGTGCCCATGCGCCGAAGCTAGCACCGCGGGCGGGCGACGCGGAGGGGCACCGCGGCGCTCTCGGCAGGGACTTTGCCGCGAAGTGGCGGCGTGCGACGCTTTGTTCATGTGGCTCGCGCGATCGAGGTGGGCGCTCCCCGCGCTGGCCACCACCCTCGCCCTCGGCTGCGGCTCGCGCACGAGCCTCCTTGAAGACGAAGGGGACGTCGTCGTCGACGCCGGCGAAGGGGACGACGGCCCGGTCGCCGCGGACGCCGGGGGTGCGGACGCGATCGGCACGGGCGACGCGGCCAAGGACGGCGCGGTGCGCGACGCCGGGGCCGACGTGCTCGTCGACGCGGCACACGACGCGGCACACGACGCGGGGCACGACGCGGGTCCGCCCCCGGCGTGCACCGCCACGACGACCACGCTGCTCGCCGACGCCGCCTACGGCATCGACCAAATCGAGGTCGACGACTCGGGGGTCTACTTTCACGACTCGAAGGGGATCTGGCGCGTGCCGAAGACGGGGGGCGCGACGACGGCGCTCGCCTCCATCCAGCCGCCCAGCTGGCCGAACGTCGACTCCTTCGTGATGGACGACACGTCGCTGACGTGGCTGCAGATCTTCAACGGCAAGAGCACCACCGAGGTGCGCCGCGCGCCGAAGAGCGGAGGCGCGACCACGACGCTCGCCTCGCTCGGCGACTACTTCTACTTCATCGAGCCGGGGGGGATCCCCGGCGTGATCGACACCTGGACCGGCGCGTCCTCCGACCGCACGCTGCACGCGGTGGATTCGAACGGCACGGTGTCGACGGTCATGAGCTCTCTTCCGATCTCGACGACCTCGCTCGTCCACGACGGCGCCGACATCTACATGACGGCACTGGGGACCGTCGTCCGCTGGGACGGCGCTTCGTTCCACACCGTGGCCAGCACCCAGAGGTACACGGGCCTCCTCGTCCAAGACGCCACGACGCTCTTCTTCGCCGAGGCGGACGGCCTTGGGAACGTCGACATCGCTTCGGTCCCCAAGACCGGCGGGACACCCAAGACCGTCTTCGTCCCGACCAAGGGCTTTCTCGGCGGTTTCACCCTCGACGCGACGCACCTCTACGTCGTCGATCGCCTCGTTCCTTCGGTCGTTCGGATGAACAAGGACGGCACCGGTGCGACGACGATCGCCTCCGTGCCGGCGCTCGAACAGATCCTCGACGTGGCGGTCGACGGCCGCTGCCTCTACTTCACGGCGACGTCCGCCGGAGTGATTCAGACGTCCGTCTACGCGACGCCGAAGTAGGCGGCGGCGCGGTCGGCGCTCACTTCGCCGCGCGGCTTCGCTTCGGCCTCCGCACGACACGCACCTTGCCGCTCTTTCCCCCTCCGCAGAAGAACCGATCGGCGCCGTCGGATTCGAGGCCGGAGATGCCGGCGCCCGGCGGCATGTCGAGCGTCTCGAGCACCTCGCCGGTGCGCGGGTCGATGCGCCGCAGCTCGCTCGCGTCGCCTTCCCAGGTGCCGTGCCACATCTCGCCTTCGACCCACGTCACACCGGTGACGAAACGGTTCGACTCGATGGTGCGAAGGATCGCGCCGGTCTCGGGATCGACCTGATGAATCTTGCGACTACGGTACTCGCCGACCCAAAGCGTCCCTTCGGCCCAGGCGAGCCCCGAGTCGCCGCCGGCGCCGGGCGCGGGGATGGTCGCGAGCACGCGCCCGCTCGCGAGGTCGATCTTTTGGATGCGATCCTCGACGAGCTGGAAGAGATGCTGGCCGTCGAAGGCCGTGCCCGCGTGTCCGGGGACATCGATCGTGCGAACGGTCTTGCCGCTCTCGGGGTCGAGCGCGTTCAACTTGTCGTCGGCGGCGAACCACACGCTTTCGCCGTCGAAGGTCACGCCGGCCACCCCGCCTTCGCCGGGGAAGGGCCCATACTCGCGGACGATCTCTGCTCGCTCACTCATGCGTCTCTTCTTAGCCAAGAAAGAGCGGCGCCGGGAGTAACAAGGTCGTCGTGAATCCCGCGAGCGGCGGCGTCATCCATCGCCGCGCGCGCCCGAGCCCGATCGACTGCACCTTGTTCGTGGCCGCGAGCGCGTCGAGCGCGCGCTGCACCGTGCGCTGGCTCGTGCCGAGCGCGAGGGCGAGCGCCGAGCTCGACCACGACTCACCGTCGACGAGAAGCGCGAGCACCGCGGCGTGCTCTTCTTCGACAGGGCGCGCGAGGACGACGACCTCGCGCGCGCGGCGCGGCGCCAGGGAGAAGCCTTGCTTCGTGGCGCTCACCTCGGCGAGCGCACGGAGCACCTTCCGAAGGCGTCCCATCTCGACACGCAAGCGCGCACGATGCGAGTCGTCGACGCGCTTGGATCCGAAGGCGCGGGCGATGAGCGTGTCCCGAGGCACGTCACCGGGCCACGCTTCGCCTAGGGCGCGCGCGAGCGCGAAGAGCACCGGGCGCTTCGCCAAGGAGACCACCTCCCCCTCGTGCCGCACGAGGTAGCGGCACGCGTCGACCACGAAAGCACTCGACGCGAAGAGCGCTTCGACCTCTTCGAGCACCATCGGGCGCCCTTTGCCTCGCGCGACGAGCCGCGCCGCGGGGGTGCAGAGGACGTTCGCGGCGCTCTCGACCTCGGCCGTCAGCGCAGGGATGTGCGCGTCACGTGCCGCGCGCGCGGCTCGCTCGAGCGCTTCGCGCGCCGGCTTCGTCCGGAGACGTCGCATCGCGATCCCGGCGACGACCAGCTCGTGCGCCGTCCGCGACGCGGCGGGCAAGGCCTCGGAGTCGATCGCTTGGAGCAGCCTCTCGGCCTCGTCGACTCGGCCGATCAGGAGAAGGCGCCGCACCTCGAGGTAGCGCGCGTGCGCTGCATTCACCCGATCGCCGTGGGCTTCGAGGGTGATGCGCGCGGCATCGAGTGCCCTCACCGGCCACGCCAAATCGCGTGAGGCGAGGGCGATTTCCGCCTCGGCGACGACGCACCTCGCGCGGGCCAGAGCCTCCTTGGAGCCGAACGCGCGCGCCGCGCTTCGGAGCAGCACCTTCGCGCGCGCGAGATCTCCTAGCTGCGCCATCGCGATGCCGCGCAGGGCGAGCGCAGGCGCGTCGTCGCGGAGAGCCACGCGCTTCAACGCCGCGAGCGGATCTCCGGCGGCGAGCGCGCGAGCAGCAGCGGTGATCAACGAGTCCATGCGAATCCCGCCACAGTTGTAACTCCCGCGGCTTGGTGCGCGGGCTTAAGTCTCTCGCATGACCCACCACCGCTCGGCGCCGAAGAAGTCTGCGTGCGACTGCGCCACCGCACCGAGTCTCTCGTCTCGTCTGCCGTCCCGCGCCCGGGCCTCGGGCTCGTGGCTCGCGCTCCTCGCCGGGCTCGCCGCCACGCTGGCCCCGAAGTGCCCGCTCTGTCTCGCGGCCTACCTCTCGATGCTCGGCATGGGCGTTGGGCTCGCGAAGGTCGCGCCGTGGCTCCTGCCGCTCGGCGTCGTGGTGATGACCGCGGCGCTCGTCGCCATCGCTCGCGCGCGTCTCACCCGACGTCGCGCCGCCTGAAACGCAGAAATCAGAAGAAGGAGAACGCACGATGACCAAGCACGTCCAAGGGACCCGTGAACAATGGCTCGCCGCCCGCCTCGAGCTGCTCGAGGCCGAGAAGGAGCTCACGCGACGCTCCGACGAGCTCGCCGCACGAAGGCGCGATCTTCCGTGGGTTCGCGTCGAGAAGGAGTACCGGTTCGACACCGACGAGGGGAGCGCCACGCTCGCCGATCTCTTCCGCGGGCGCTCGCAGCTCCTCGTCTATCACTTCATGTTCGGACCGGACTACACGGCGGGCTGCCCCTCGTGCTCGACGATCGCCGACGGCTTCGACGGCTTCGGCGTGCACCTCGCCAACCACGACGTCACCCTCGCGGTCGTCTCGCGCGCGCCGCTCGCGAAGCTCGAGGCCTACAAGAAGCGCATGGGGTGGAGGTTTCCGTGGGCTTCGGCGCACGGCACGGACTTCAACGTCGACTTCCACGTGCGCTTCACCGAAGAAGAGCAGCGCGACGGCGCCATCGACTACAACTACCGGCGCGAAGGGCGCTGGCAGGTGCGGTCGATCGCCGAGGAAGGCCAGGCCGCGGGCCCCGTTCATGAGCTCGCGTCGATGGCCGGCACCGACGCGGCGACGTACACGCGCGAGCGCCCGGGGATGAGCGCGTTCGCCCTCGAAGACGGCATCGTCTTCCACACCTACTCCACCTACGCGCGTGGGCTCGACGCCCTTTGGGGGATGTACCAGTGGCTCGATCGCGCGCCGAAGGGGCGCAACGAAACGCGCGTGTGGTGGCGCCGCCGCGACGAGTACGGCGCCTGATCCGCGCCTCACAGAACGTCCACCTTCGGGGCATGGCCAATGCTTCCGTCCACGGTTTGGGACGAGGCACGACGCGCGAGGTCGCGCCGCCGAAGGAGGATAGGCGCATGAGATTCGTGGAAACCCGCGAGGGGCGCGCGACGCTGTGGGTCGTGCAGGGGTTGCTCGCGACGCACTTCGCGCAGTCGCACGCGACGGCGTGAGAGCGCTCCACCGGGCCCTCCCGACGTGCCGTCATGTTCGCCTCCGAGCGACGCCCGAGGCGCGCAACGTGTGCGCTGCTCGGCGTACTCGGCGTGGTGGCGCTCGCGCACGGCAACGCACACGCAGCGGAGCCGGACGAGGTCACACGAGCGCAGGCCGCCTTCTTGCGCCTCCACGGGGATCGTCCCATCGCGAGGATTCGTGTCGACGGTCTCTCGCGGACGCGCCCCGTGGTGGTGTGGCAATGGATCCGATGCTCCGGCGGTGATCTTCTTTCGAGCTGCGATCTCCCCACGATCCGCGAACAGCTCTATCGGCTCGGGATCTTCAGCGCGATCGACGTAGAGCTCGTCGATGCGCCCGAAGGCGTCGTCGTCGTCTTCCGCATCAAGGAGAAGTGGTCGCTCTACCCGGTGCCGATGCTCTGGTACTCGCCGGGGACGGAGATCGCCGGGCTCATCTTGGCCGAGGCGAACCTGCTCGGCTTCAACAAGGGGGCCGCTTTGGGGGCCGTGTACTCGAACCGCGGCTGGTACACCCTCGCCGGCTACAACGATCCGAACGTCGCCTTCACCGATCTCTTCGGCAGCGTTCACGCGTTCCTCGGCTCGGGACTCTTGGAGAACGACAGACCCGACGGCAGCATCGAGCAGTCGCTCGACATGACGCGCTTCGACGTCGAGTACCAATTCGGCTGGACGTTCTGGGATCGCGTCTCGCCCACGTGGACCGGCGGGACTCGGCTCGCGCGCGTGGGGAGCGTCTACGTTCCCGGCACCGACGCCGCCGCCGATGCGACCGTCGCCCTCCAGGGCTTGCAGCTCGTCTACTCCGATCGGCTGTACCGCGATCTCTACGACGAGGGGCTCCGTCTCTCGGTGGAGGTGCAGCACGCCTTCCCCCTCGATCACGGGAGCTCGACGTACAACGACGCGATCTTCGACGTGAAGTGGACGCGTCCGGCGCCGCTGCACGGCTTCTTCGACGCGCGCACGCACGCGTTCGTGGGGTCTTTGCCGGTCGTCTTCGAAGAGCGCTTGGGAGGTATCGACGGCTCACGCACCATCCCCGGGAGCGGGCTCGTGGGGGCCGACAGGTACGCCTCGCTGGCGCTTGCGTACCAGGTCCCCTTCGCGAGGGGATCGCTCGGGACAGCGGCGGTGCAGGTCTTCGGAGAGCTCGGGCGCTACGCACGCAACGAAGAACCGGCCGTCACCTACGGAGGACCGGGCACCGGGTTGAGGTTCTACCTGCGCGAGGTCGCGCTCCCGGCCGTCGGCGTCGACATCGGCTACGAGGCGGGCTCCCGGCGCGTCGCCTTCAGCGTCGCGGTCGGCTACCGTCCTCTTCGCTAGCGCCTCTTCACGAGCGACGCGTCATCCCGCACACGATCACGCGGACGCGCCGAGCGCGCGAAACAGACCGGCGAGGTGAGAAGAGGCCGCGCGCAAGATCCTGCGGGCGACGAGCTCGAGCGAATGATCCGACGGAGGATGCTCGGGCGTGAGCGCCACGTCGAAGACCAGGGATCCGTCCGGGCTCGCGTGCACCGTCGCGCCGACCTCGTCCAAGAGCTCGCGCGCGGGCTCGTTGTCGGTGAGGATCTCTCCGCGGAACCGCGTGATGCCGCGCTCGAGCGCCGCACGCGCGAGGGTCACGGCGAGGATGCGGCCGAGCCCCTTTCGCTGCATGTCGTCGATCACGGTGAGCGCCGCCTCGGCGACGGCAGGATCTTCGGTCGAACGAATGAACCGCGCGATGCCCAGACCGGTCGGCTCCCCAAGAGGCGCCCCTCGTGTGGTGGCGACGATCGCCACGTGGTTCTGGCCGTCGACGCACGTGAGGTAGCGCACCGTCTCGTCCGACAGCGTGCTCTTGCTGCCGAGGAAGCGGCGGTAACGCGACGCCGGAGAGAGCCTCGCGAATCCGCGCCGGAGCTCGGCCGCGTCTTCGGGACGCACGTGGCGCAGGGTGACGGGGGTGCCGTCGTCGAGGACATGCTCCTCGTGGAAGTCCGATCCCGTCAGCATGCGTCAGCCCAGGGAAGCACCGGTCGTGCCGCCATGTCACGTGGCATGGCAGCTGCTTCCACTTCGGACATCGAGGTGGCTCCGATGGCCGAACAATTCTCCAACCTTGTCGACCTCTACGTCCGGAGCTGCGCCAAGTACGCGTCGCGCCCGCTCTTCGGCAGCAAGAAGGGGGGAGCCTGGCAGTGGGTGACGTACGGTCGCTTCGCCGAAGACGTCGATCACTTCCGCGCAGGTCTTGCGACCCTCGGCGTCGGAAAGGGCGATCGCGTCGCCATCATCGCCGACAATTGCGTCGAGTGGGCCGTCGCCGCCTACGCCACCTACGGGCTCGAGGCGGCGTTCGTGCCGATGTACCGGGCGCAACACCTCGAAGAGCGCCGCTTCATCCTCGAAGACTGCGCCCCCAAAGTCGTCCTCGTCGCCGACGACGCGCTCCACGAGGGGGTCGCCGCGATGAACCTCCCCGGAGTCACGGACATCGTCGGCCTCACCCGTCCTCGGAGCGACCCGAGGTCGTGGAGCGCGCTGGTCGACGCCGGCGCGCGCGCACCTTCCCCGCCGCGCACGCCCGACCCCGACTCGATCGCCGACTTCATCTACACCTCGGGGACGACCGGCAAGCCCAAGGGCGTGCTCTTGAGCCACCGGAACATCGCGACGAACTTGAGCGCGCTCCACGAGATCTTCACCTTCGAGCCCGACGATCGCTCGCTCTCCTTTTTGCCCTGGGCGCACGCCTACGGCCAAGCGGAGGTGCACGCGCTCCTCAGCATGGGGAGCTCGATCGCCATCAACGATCATGTCGACCACCTGCTCGAGAACCTCGGCGAGGTGCGCCCGACGATCCTGGTCGCCGTGCCGCGGATCTTCAATCGCATCTACGAGGGGGTCAACAAGCAGATCGCGCAGAGGCCGGATTATCTCCAGCGGATCATTCGCACCGGCATCCGCGGCGCGGTCAAGCGCGCGCACGGGGAGCACCTCGGTCCGATCGAGCGGCTCGAGCTCGCCTTCGACGAGAAGGTCCTCTTCGCCAAGATCCGCCAACGCTTCGGCGGTCGCCTCAAGTACGCGATCAGCGCGAGCGCGACGCTCGGCCGCGAGGTCGCCGAGTTCGTCGACGCCATCGGTCTCGTCGTGTGCGAGGGCTACGGAATGACCGAGACGAGCCCCATCGTCTCTGCCAACCTGCCTGGGCAGCGTCGCTTCGGCAGCGTCGGCCGCGTCCTCCCCGGCGTGCGTGTCGTCATCGACACCAGCGTGGGCCCCGATCCGAAGCAGGGCGAGATCGTCGTCTACGGCCCGAACGTGATGGTCGGTTATCACAATCGACCCGACGAGATGAAGAAGACGATGATGCCGGACGGTGGCCTCCGCACCGGCGACCTCGGCTACGTGGACGAGGACGGATTTCTCTTCATCACCGGCCGCAGCAAGGAGCAGTACAAGCTCGAGAACGGCAGGTACGTCATGCCGTCCCCGCTCGAGGAAGAGCTCAAGCTCTCGCCCTTCATCGCGAACGCGATGATCTACGGCGACGGTCGTCCGTTCAACGTGGTGCTCGTCGTCCTGAACGTGCCGACGATCCGCGAGTGGGCGACGGCGGAGAAGATCCTTCTCGCCGCCGACGTCACGCGCGACGAGCGGGTGCGGAGCCTCATCGAGCGGGAGATCGCGCTCCACGCGAAGGGCTTCAAGTCGTTCGAGAGGCCTGGCGCATTCGCCCTCATCACCGAGGACTTCACCACCGAAAACGGCCTCCTCACCCCCACGCTCAAGCTGCGTCGACGCGACGTCGTGGCGCGCTACGGCACGCTGCTCGAGAGCCTCTACCGGCCGGCGGTCCAGCGCGCGTCACCTTCGGCTTCGGCGCCGTGGTGAGGCGGCAAGACTTCGGCCTCGTCCTGACCGGCGGTGGCGCGCGCGGCGCCTACCAAGCCGGGGCGCTGCTCGCGTTGGCCGAGCTCGCTCCCGGCCGCACGCTCCCCTTCGCGGTGCTCGCCGGGTCGTCGGCGGGGAGCATCAACGCCGCGTACCTCGCCTCGCGCGCCGACGCCTTCCCCGACGCGACGCGCGAGCTCGCCGACCTCTGGGCTTCGCTCGAGCCGCACGACGTCTTTCGAACCGACACGCCGACGCTGGCCAAGACGGCCGCCGACTGGCTCACCGACCTCGGCCTCGGCGGGTTCATCGGCACCGGCCGCGGCAAGTCGTTGCTCGACACGACGCCCCTTCGCGCCCTTCTCACGGCGCGCTTCGACCCCGCGGCCCTCACCCACCACATCGCCACGGAGCGCGTGCGTGCGCTCGGTCTCACCGCCACCAACTACGAGAGCGGCCTCGCGATGACGTTCTTCCAAGGCGCCCGCGAGATCGAGCCGTGGAGCCGCGTCACGCGCGTGGGGGAGCGCGCCGAGATCCGCGTGGATCATGTCCTCGCATCGACGGCGATTCCCTTCTTCTTTCCCGCGGTGCAGATCGGCCGCGCTTGGTACGCCGACGGCTCGATCCGTCTCGCCACGCCGCTGAGCCCGGCCATCCACCTCGGCGCCAATCGAATCGTGGCCGTCGCCGTGCGAGACGCTTCGCAGGAAAAATCGCCGGCTCTCGCGCCTCCCCCCGCGTATCCGACGACGGCCGACGCTGCGGGCGTCGTGCTCGACTCGCTCTTTCTCGACGCGCTCGAGTCGGATGTCGAGCGCGCCGAGCGCATCAACCGCACCGTGGGCTTTCTCGCTCCCGAGGTCCTCGCGCAGCACGTGACGCCGCTTCGGCACATCGACGTGCTGGTGTTGCGGCCGAGCCGGGATCTCGGCACGCTGGTGCTGAAGACGCTCGACCGCTTTCCTGCGGTCGTGCGCCATCTGTTCCGGGGCCTCGGCGCGTCCGAGGAAACGGGGTGGGATTTGCTCAGCTACCTCGCCTTTCACGGCGCATACACCACGCGCCTCCTCGAGCTCGGCTACGAAGACACGCTCGCGCGCGCCGACGAGATCCGGGCGTTTCTCGCGTAGGCGCGTGCTCGCGCCGAGTCGTCGTGCATCGTTCGGCGCGTCGCCCGCTTCCGCGCCGGCATTCGTGCGACACTCGCGTTCGTGAAGACCACGAAGAAGAAGCGTCCGACGACCAAGAAACCGCGTGCGGCGAAGAAGAGCGCGCCCCCCCGAACGGGAGAGACGCTCCTCAACGACGCGAGGACGGCGCTCGATCGCCCGGTCCGCGACTGGACCACGTTCTTCTCCAGCCTCGAGAAGGCAGCCAAGCTCGGGCACCCCGAGGCGTGGGAAGAGCTCGGCGCCTGGCTCCTCGACGGCTTCACGCTCGCGCACTCGGTCTTGCTCCCCGCCGATCCGGTGCGCGGTTTCGAGCTCCTCACGCGCGCCGAGGCCGCCGGCCGAAAGGGTGCCGCGGGCTTCCTTGCGCGCTGCTACGGCGAGGGGCTCGGGGTGAAGAAGAGCCTCGCGAAGGAGCTCGCGTGGACCGAGCGCGCCGTTCGCCAGGGGGAGCACTCGCTCGCCGTGAACGTGGCTTGCATCTACCGCGACAAAGAGGACTGGCGTCGCGAGAAGACGTGGCTCACACGCGCCGCGGGGCTCGGCAATGTCGACGGGCGTCTTCGCCTCCTCGAGCTCGAGCTCGTGTCGAAGCGCGAAGCCGAGCGCACGCGCGCACGCCGCGCGCTGGAGCGCCTCCTCCGCGCGAAGGATCCGTACGAGCGCGACGAAGCGCGCGAGATCCTCGAGCACGTCGCCGCGACCGGCCGCCGGCGGTACGTCTAAATTTGGTTCGCCCTTCGCGAGCGTTCAAACCGTCGCGCCCACCTCGGCGAGCAGACGGCGAAACCAGCGCTGCGCCGGATCGCCGTGGTTGCGCGCGTGCCACGTGGCCGCCATCGCGAAGCCTTCGAGTGAAAGGGGCGGCGTGCGCACCACGAGCTTCAGCGGATCGGCGAGCACGCGCGCCAGCCGCTCGGCCAGAGTGAGCACCAAGTCGGACGTGGCGATGACGTGCGGTGCGACGAGGAAGTGCGGGACGAGGAGCGCCACGCGACGCGTCTTCCCCATGCGCGTGAGCACCGTGTCCAGGAGGCCGCCGCGCTCGCCCCGCGGAGAGATGAGCGCGTGCGAGAGAGCGAGGAAGCGCTCGAGCGTGAGGCGCCGCTTGGCCATCGGGTGCGCGCTTCGCATGACGCACACGAAGCGCTCTTCGAAGAGACGCTGCTCGTAGATCCCCTCCGGCACTTTGCCGGTGGCGGGGAGACCGATGACCGCGTCGAGCTCGCCCCGCGCGAGCGCGTCGAAGGCCGGCGCCGCCGCCGGTCGCACCTCGAGGTCCATCCCCGGCGCTTCGCGCGTGAGCCTTGCGACGACCCCCGGCAGGAGCACGACCTCGGCGTAATCCCCCATCGCGAGCACGAAGCGGCCGCGGGCGGTCTTGGGGTCGAACGTCGGCGCGGGGGCGAGCGCCGTCTCGAGCTCGGCGAGACCCCGGCGAACCGGACCGACGAGGCCGAGGGCGCGCGGCGTGGGCGACATCCCTTCTGCCGTGCGCACGAGGAGCGGATCGTCGAAGAGCCGCCGGAGGCGCCCGAGCGCGTGACTCATCGCCGGTTGCGTCAACCCCACCCGCGCCGCCGCCCGGGTCACGCTCCGCTCGGCCAAGAGCGCGTCGAGGGCCACGAGGAGGTTCAAGTCGACCCCGGCTACATGCATGTCCTGCATGTCATGAATCTACCGTATCGATTGGTCACATGCGCGCAGGGTGCGCATGATGCTTCCTGTCTCGAACGAAGCGAAACGGCCGCGCGCGGCCACCCACGAGGAGAATGCACATGTACGTCGTCACGGGAGTCAGCGGGAACACGGGTTCGGTGGTGGCCGAGACGCTCCTTTCGCAGAAGAAGGCCGTGCGGGTCGTGGTCCGCGACGCGGCCAAAGGGGCGCCGTGGAAGGCGCGTGGAGCCGAGGTCGCCGTCGCCGATCTGCGCGACGTGCCGGCGCTCACCGAGGCGCTGCGCGGGGCAGAGGGGGCGTACCTGCTCTCGCCCCCCGACCTCAAGGCCAAGGACATGCTGGCCGAGTTCGCCGAACGCACGATCGGCGTGGCCAAGGCGGTGAGCGAGGCGAAGGTGCCGCACGTCGTCTACCTGTCGTCGGCCGGCGCGCAGCACGCCGAAGGGACCGGCCCGATCCGCTCCACGCACTTCGGCGAGATGAAGCTCGCCGCCGCCGCGCCGCGCGCCACCTTCGTGCGCGCCGCGTACTTCATGGAGAACTGGGCCTCTTCGCTCGGCGGCATCGAAGCGGGCGTGTTCCCCTCGTTCCTCGCGCCCGATCTTCGCGTCCCCATGGTGGCCACGAAGGACATCGGGCGCACCGCGGCCCACGCGCTCGTCGAAGGGACGCCGGGGGTGATCGAGCTCTCTGGGCCGCGCGACTACACCGCGCGCGAAGTGGCGAAGGCGCTCTCCGGCATCGTGGGCAAAGAGCTCACCGTGCAGCAAGGACCGGAAGAGGCCATCGTCCCCGCGCTCATGAGCTTCGGCTTCAGCGCCAGCGTCGCCGGCCTCTTCCAGGAGATGATCCACGGCATCAACACCGGGCACGTGGCCTGGGAAGGGGGCGCGGCCAAGAGCGTGCGCGGCACCGTGGCCATCGAGGAGGTCCTTCGCGGCTTGCTCGGCAAGTGAACGGCACTACGGGCACGTGCCGTTCGAGCAGGCGCCGTGGCAGCAGTAGTAGCCGTCGGCGCCGCCGTGGCACCGCGCGTAGGAGCCGTCGTCGGTCCACGCGGTGAGCGAAGAGAAGGTGTCGCAGTGCTGGCACTCGTTCTTCGGGTTCACGTCGCCGCTCTTGTAGGTGACGCCGTCGATCGTGCACACCGGCGTGGGCCCTTCGCCGCAGCCCGAGTTGTCGGTGTGGCAGTTCAAGCCGGGGCAGCACTCCGAGTCGGAGGTGCACTGGCGCCCTTTCGTCCCGCAGCAGCTCCCCGCGAGGGCGGCGTCCGACGTGTGCTCGCACTGCCCCGAGGCGCAGTCGGTCGCCACGACGCACGCCGCCCCTTCGATCGAGTCGCTGCAGGTCCCCTTCTGCGACACGCAGTCGGACGAGTGGCAATCGGTCGGGCCGATGCACTGGCCGCTCAAGCATTCCTCGGGGGAGGTGCACGAGGCCCCGCTCTGCCCGAGACAGAAGCCGTCGAGGCACACGTGACCTGCGCCGCACTCGCTCGCCTGCGTGCAGGTCTTTCGCGCGGTCTTTCCGCCGTCGGTCGCGCCGGCGTCGCCCGCGGTGCTGGCGGTCGTCCCGCCGCACGCCACCGCCGCTACCCAGCTTGCCGCCACGATCGAAGGGACGAGTCGCATGGAGCGCCGGTTAGCAGGAGACGTGCCGCGCACCTTTCAGCGTCGAAATCCGCGCGATGGGGCCGGCGCCGTGCGGGTCGTGCTGCCCAGGGGCGATCGGCGTGTCGCGGTTCGGCACACGATGGAGAGGGCGACGCTCAGCTCGGGAGCCCGAGCTCGCGCCACCGCACCATGCCGCCGGCGACGTTCGCCACGTCTTTCACCCCCGCGTTGCGCAGGATGACTGTCCCCATGCCGGAGCGGCGGCCCGTTTGGCATACGACGACGACCGGCTTGTCTTTGGCGACCTCGCCGACGCGCGCGCGAAGCTCGTCGAGCGGGATCGCCTGGATCCCTTCGAGGTGACCGAGCTCGCCTTCGAGCTCGGAAGCGGAGCGCACGTCGAGCACGTGCACCTCGCTGCGGTGCGAAGCGACCCACTCCGGTGAGATTTCGCTGAGCCCGGCGTAGGTGGTGACGACCGGCCCCCACGTGGCGACGGGCGGCGCTTGCCCGTCTTCGGTCTGCCCCGATTTCAGGTTGGCTGGCAGGGCGACGGCGAGCTTCTTGGGATGCGGCAGATCCAAGTTCGTCATGTAGCCGACGAAGTCTTCTTCACGCGCGCCTCCGCCGATGCGTGGATTGAACGCGCGCTCCTCCCCGATGGTCGTCGAGGTGCGCCCCTCGTAGTCGTGCGCCGGATAGACGACGCACGTGTCGGGGAGGGAGAAGAGCTGGTCGCGGATCGAGCGGAAGAGGCGCCCGGCGCTGCCGTGCTGAAAGTCCGTCCGGCCGGCCCCGCGCACGAGGAGCGCGTCGCCGGTGAAGGCCATTCGATGATCGGCGGTGACGAAGGAGAGGCACCCGTCGGTGTGGCCGGGGGTCGCGCGCACCTCGAGCGCCTCCTTGCCGAAGCGCACCACGTCGCCGTGGGCGAGCGGGAGATCCACGTTCGCCGCGCCGTAGGCCGAAGAGAGGCCGATGCGGCTCCCGAACGCCATCTTCATGCGCCACGCGCCGGTCACGTGATCGGCGTGGCAATGGGTGTCGAGCGTGGCAAGGAGCGTGAGGCCGAGCTCGCGGATGAGCGCGGCGTCACGATCGTGCTGCTCGTAGACCGGATCGATGAGCACCGCCTCGCGCGTGGACGCGTCGGCGAGCAGGTACGTGTAGGTGCTGGAGACCTGGTCGAAGAGCTGCCTCAGGATCATGGGAGTCACCCGGTGGGGGGGCGCGCACGAGCGCGGCGCACGACCCCTCGCGCATAGCACGGAGCGGCGCGCCCCCGGGCGATGTTCACGTCACGACGCTGAGATCGAGCGCGACTTCGAGCTTGAGCACCTTGGAGATCGGGCACCCGGCCTTGGCGGCGACGGCCGCAGCTTCGACCTTGGCTTTGTCCGCGCCGCGCGCGGTGACGACGGTCGTGAGCTGGCTCTTCGTGAGGGTGAGGTTCTCGAAGGTGATGGCGCACGACGTCTCGATCGAGTCGGGCGTGATGCCTTGCTCGCCGAGCTGCGCGCTCAGCGCCATGCTGAAGCAGCTGGCGTGCGCGGCGGCAATGAGCTCCTCGGGGTTCGTCCCGGGCGCGTCCTCGAAGCGGGTGCGGAAGCCGAACTTCTGGTCCTTGATGGCGCCGCTGCCCACCCCGAACGAGCCCGTCCCCTCTTTCAGATTTCCCTTCCACGTCGCGTTCGCATTGCGCTTCATCGGTCGCCTCCCATCTTGATCTCGTCCGCGCCCAACCCGAGCGCCTTCGCTACGCCCTCACCGTAGGCCTTGTCGGCCTTGAGGCAGTGGGCAATGTGACGAAGCTGAAGCGCCTTGGGCGCGCCGCCGACCGAGCGCGCCGTGTTCTCGAAGAGCGCCTGCTTCTCCGCCGGGCTCATCAAGCGGAAGAGCGCGCCGGGCTGCGAGTAGTAGTCGGTGTCCTCGCGGTGGTTCCAATGATCGGCCGCGCCGGCGACGCTGAGCGGCGGCTCGCGATAATCCGGTTGCTCGGCCCACTGACCTTCGCTGTTCGGCTCGTAGCCGAGCGTCCCGCCGTGGTTGCCGTCGACGCGCATCTGCCCGTCGCGGTGGTAGCTGTGGAACGGGCAGCGCGGAGCGTTCACCGGGATCTGGTGGTGATTCACGCCGAGCCGGTAGCGCTGCGCGTCGCCGTACGAGAAGAGGCGCGCCTGCAGCATCTTGTCGGGCGAAAACCCGATGCCGGGGACGACGTTCGCCGGGTTGAAGGCCGACTGCTCGACCTCGGCGAAGAAGTTCTCCGGGTTCTTGTTGAGCTCCATCACCCCCACTTCGACGAGCGGGTAGTCCTTGTGCGGCCACACCTTGGTGAGGTCGAACGGGTTGTAGGCCACCTTCGAAGCGTCGGCCTCCGGCATGATCTGGACGAAGAGCTTCCACTTCGGGTGATCGCCCTTCTCGATGGCGTCGTAGAGATCGCGCTGGTGCGACTCGCGGTCCTTGCCGATGAGCGCCTCGGCCTCGGCGTCGGTCAGGTTCTTGATGCCTTGCTGCGAGTGGAGGTGGAACTTCACCCAGGAGCGCTCGTTCTTGGCGTTGATGAAGCTGAAGGTGTGGCTCCCGAAGCCGTGCATGTGGCGGTAGGTCGCGGGGATCCCGCGGTCGCTCATGACGATGGTGATCTGGTGGAGCGCCTCGGGGAGCGAGGTCCAGAAATCCCAGTTGTTCTTCGCGCTCCTCAGGTTGGTGCGCGGATCGCGCTTCACCGCGTGGTTCAAGTCGGGGAACTTGAGCGGATCGCGCAAGAAGAACACCGGCGTGTTGTTGCCGACGAGGTCCCAGTTCCCCTCCTCGGTGTAGAACTTCACCGCGAAGCCGCGGATGTCGCGCTCGGCGTCGGCCGCGCCGCGCTCGCCGGCCACGGTGGTGAACCGGGCGAAGAGCTCGGTCTTCTTCCCGACCTGGGAGAAGATCTTGGCGCGCGTGTGCTTGGTGATGTCGTGCGTGACGGTGAAGGTGCCGTAGGCGCCCGAGCCCTTCGCGTGCATGCGCCGCTCGGGGATGACCTCGCGGTCGAAGTGGGCGAGCTTCTCCAAGAGCCACACGTCTTGCAGGAGCGCCGGACCGCGCGGGCCCGCGGTCATCGTGTTCTGGTTGTCGACGACGGGTGCACCGGCAGCCGTCGTGAGCTTCTTCTTCTCGTCGCTCATGGATCGTCTCCTTGGCGCCGCTCTGTGGCGTCGCCTCGCAGCCCTCAAGCTAGGGCGGGCGCGCGAGAGGATCCAAGACGCATTTCCAATCCCAGCGATAGCTCAAGCCTATCGATCGAGGGGAGCTCGAGCGCCGCGCGCGCGGCGCGCACGCTCGTTGGCCATCGTCCGGCCGCCCGAGCTTTGCACCTGCTTACGCGCTCAGAACATTCGAGGATCGAAGTGGAACTCGCGCTCTTCGACGACGAGACCGACGTGCGTGGCGTACTGCGGGTGCTCGGGGTTCAAGAGGAGGTTTCGCTCGCGCGTCTCGACGAACGAAGGGACCCACAGCCCGAGCGACTTCCCCCGCCGCAGCCAGTCGTTGCCGAACGCTTGGGTGTAGGCCTCGTCGCTCCGCCAATCTTTCTTCAGACCGAGCGCGCTCGCCGTGAGGAGCCGTGCCCCGCGCGCGAGGTCGAGGCGAAGGAGCGCCATGTTCGCCGGCTCCACGCCGTTGCAGTGGACGCGCTTCTCGAGCTGCGCGAGCGCGCGACTTCCCGCCGTGTAGACGACCGCCGAGCGCGCCCCGGGCTCTGGCGTGTGCCAGCGGCCCGCGTCGCGCAGCGACCCGACGTAGAGCTGATCGAGGGTGAGCGCCCCGGCGTAGCCGATGCGAAAGACCGAGACCTTCAGACCACGCCCCCGTAGCGGATGGCCGAGAGCATCGACTTGATCTTGGCGAGGGCGTACTGGCTGTTCGCGTAGTCGAGGGGGCTCGCTCCCTCGAGCAGCGGATGGGGCCTCTTGAGCCAGAGCGCCGCCTTCTCCAACGTGCCGAAGGTCTCGGTGGCGAGCGTCGTGAGCTCCATCGTGCGGAGCACCGCCTCGGCCTGCGCCGTGTCCAAGTCGGCGTGCTTCAAGATGCGGCGCGCCAGCGTCGCCTTGTCGATGCCCACGGCACGGAGGATCGCCGCCTTGTCGAGCGGGAGCGCGTCGGCGAGCTCTTGCACGACGCGCGCGCGGAGGCCGGCGTGGATCGCCTCGGCTGCGGCGTCGTTGGAGAGGCGGAGCGAGTCGCCCTCGCGGACGAACGCCGCCCCGCCGGACCGCAGCATCCGCGCTGCCTTGGTGACGTTGCCGCCAGACGCGGCGAGCACCGCGCCGTAGTATGCCGCGACCGTGCGCGCGTTCGCCGCCGGGGGGGGCACGCGGGCGGGGCTGCTCTTGGGTGCGGGTCGCTCGGTGGGAGGCATCTCAAATGAGCCTTCGTGCTCTATCAAATGAGCATAGTGCACGGCCCACGCGCGTCAAGGCGCCCTAGACCCGCGCGCCGGCGCTCGCCCCCGGTCGCCACGGGAGCCCCGTCTCGCAATCGACGTGCGCGATGCGGATCTCGCGCGGCGAGATGTCGATGCGCCCCCACACGATGGGGAGCTGGAACCGGCGCGGACCGATCGATCCGGGGTTCAGGACCGTGAAGCCGCGGTCGCTTCCGACGAAGGGGACGTGCGAGTGCCCGCACACGACCATCGACGCGTCGTGCGCGTGGGCCATGCGCACCACGTCGGCGCGAAGCTTGGGACCGTTGACCGCGATGTGCGTGAGGAGGATGCGCGCGAGGAGCCCGCGCGGCGAGGTGACGTCGAGGGTGAGCACGTCGGGGAGCTCGGCGCGCCCGTCGATGTTGCCGCGCACGGCGAAGAGCGGCGCGATCGTCCTAAGACCGTCGAGCACGGCGAGATCCCCGATGTCCCCCGCGTGGAGGATCGCGTCGGGCCCCATCGCTTGGATCTGCTCGTGCGCGCGCGGGTGCGGCGCCGAGTGCGTGTCGGCCACCACCGCGATCCGAAGAGAGCCGTCCTCGCGCGCGGCGAGGCTCGCCTGCTTCTTCGTCGGAAGCGGTCGTCCTCCGGGGCCTGCGGGTCGCATCGGATTCTTCCTCGGCATGGGCGCTCGCTTCAGGGCCTCGGGGGGGCGGCGGGGCGACAGCTCGGCTGCCGCGCGCGGATCCAGTGCCCCTTGCGGCACAGCATGTCGGTCGCGCAGAAGCCGTCGTCGGATACGCACATCTGGCCTTCGCGCGAGCACGCGCCGCGGAAGCGCGCCGGGCATCCGTCGTGACGGCATCGCCAATGAAGCGCGGGGACGCAGCCGGGGGTGGGCCCGGCCGGCGTGGCGCACGCATCCATCGTGCAGGCGCACGAGCCGCGCGGGTAGTCGCACACGAGGTCGTCGATCGTGCAGCGTCCCCCTTCGGCGATGCTCCGCAGGCCGGCTGGACAGGCAGAGGGATTCGAAGAGACGCTGGCCTCGGCCGAAGCATCGCGCGGAGGCGCCGCGTCGACCGCGCTCGCGCCGTCGAGCGCGTCCGAGCTGGCGTCGCTCGCGGCGTCGCCCGAGGTCGTGTCGCGCGCCGGCTCGGTCGAAGCAGGGGTCGCGTCGGGAGCGCTGGGCACGTCGGAACGAGCCGCGTCGTGCGAAGCGCCTTTGCAAGCCGGGAGCGCGCACCCCACCACGAGGCAAAAGAGGAGGAGCTCGCGCATCGCCGTGAAGCGTAGCCGGAAAGCGCGCGAGCTCTCGGGGATCGTCCGTTCCCTCGTGCGCTTCGTTGCTTCTCGCGTCGCTCGCGTCATCGTCCGCGGGCGAGGCAAGCCTCGAGCGCCGCGTCGTCGCTCGGCTGGCCGTGCTCGCTGCGGAGCGCGCGCCACTCGCTCAACGACGGCTCGGCGCGCGGCTCGATGCGGAGGATCGCCAGGTAATCGAGCTCGCCGCGGTCCGCGCGCCCCATGCGCACGAAGAGGCGCGCACGGTTGTAGAGTGCATGCACATACCGCGGACGCACCACGAGCGCTTGGCTGAAGTCGGCGAGCGCGCCTTCGAGGTCTTCACTGTCCCGCTTGGCCACCGCGCGATTCGAGAACGAGACGGCGCTGTTCGGATCGAGGGCCACGGCCTTGGTGAGCGACGCGATGGCCCCCGCGCGATCGCCGAGCTCGAGCCGCGCCGTCCCCACGATGTGGTGCGCCAGCGCGCGCTCGGGGAGATCGTAGTGCTCGCCGCGCTCCACCGGAGGCACGTCGCGATCGAGCTCCCCCTCGAGCGCACGCTCGGCGAGCGCCTTGGCCTCGGCGTGACGACCTTCGGCGAGCGCGCGCGAAGCCTCTGCGAGCGACGCCGCGCCGGGCGGAGGGAGCGGTTCCATCCCTCGAGGGTACGCGATGCGGCCGACGACGCGCGACGCAGGCGGGCGCTCCGCGCGCGCTACTCGCTCTTCATGGGAGGGGGGATCTGGCTGTTCCCCGCCTGCTCCCCGCGACCGCGACCGAAGACCTTCGACCCCGGCGGGACCGAGCGCGTGAGCCACACGTTGCCGCCCACCACCGAACCCGCGCCGATGACGGTGTTCCCGCCGAGGATGGTGGCGCCGGCGTAGATGGTGACGCGATCTTCGAGCGTCGGATGGCGCTGGACCACTGGCTCGTCGCGGCGCGGGATGCTGAGCGCGCCGAGCGTGACGCCTTGATAGAGCTTCACGTCGTTGCCGAGGACCGCGGTCTCGCCGATGACGACGCCGGTGCCGTGATCGATGAAGAAGCGCTCCCCGATGCGCGCTCCTGGGCTGATGTCGATCCCGGTGCGCGAGTGCGCGTGCTCGGTGATGATGCGCGGGATCATGGGCACGCCGGCGACGAAGAGGCGATGCGCGATGCGATAGGCGACGAGCGCTTCGATCGAGGGATAAGAGAAGACGACCTCTTCGAGGCTCTTGGCCGCGGGATCCCCCTCGTACGCGGCGCGCACGTCGGCGTTCAAGAGGCGACGAAGCTCGGGGATGTCCTCGAACAGGCGAAGGACGATCTGGTCCGCGGGGGCGCAGGCGGCGCCGGCCTTGCAGCGCCCCATCCACCGGTCGTAGTGGAGCGCGCGATCGATCTGCTCGACGAGCGTCGCGTACGCCGGGCGAAGATGCTCGGCGATGGCGTCACGCAGGCTCTCGCGCTTTACGCTCCCCGTGCTGTAGAACCCGAGGAAGAGCGCGGGCTTGATCTGATTGACCGCGTCGATGATCGCGCGCTTGTTGGGGAGCGCGGCGCTCTCCAGGCTGTCGATCTCGAGCCCACCGGTGTAACTGGCCGCGACCGCGTCGATGGCGCGCTCGAGGGGATCTTCACCGGGGGGTGAGCTTCCGTTGGTGCTTCTCGTCGTGTGCGGTGCGACCATGGGGAAGTAGGTTCGGATCTATCACGCAGGGGCAGGACAACCTCATGAATGTAGCAGACCTCGTCGGGAATACGCCGATGGTCGATCTCGACACGGGCGTCGATCGGCCGGGCATTCGACTCCTCGCCAAGCTCGAAGGGACGAACCCCGGAGGCAGCGTCAAAGACCGGCCGGCGCGCTCGATGATCCTGCGCGCCGAAGAGCGCGGTGACCTCCGGCCGGGGGTGCGCCTCATCGAGCCGACGAGCGGTAACACCGGGATCGCATTGGCCATGATCGCCGCCGCCCGCGGCTATCCGATTACCCTCGTCATGCCCGAGAGCGCCACGGTCGAGCGGGTCCAGACCATGCGCGCGTACGGCGCCGAGGTGATCCTCACCCCGGCCGCGCAGGGGATGGAAGGGACCATCGACTACGCCCGCGAGAAGGTGCGCGGCGGCGGGTACTGGATGCTCGATCAGTTCGGCAACCCCGACAACTGGCGCGCCCACTACGAGGGGACGTCGCAGGAGATCTGGCGCGACACGGCGGGGAAGGTCACCCACTTCGTGAGCGCCATGGGGACGACGGGGACGATCATGGGGTGCTCGCGCGGTCTCAAGGAGAAGAACGCGAACATCGTCATCGTCGGTTGCCAACCCACCGAGGGCTCGAGCATCCCCGGCATCCGTCGTTGGCCGGCGGCGTACGTCCCCAAGATCTTCGAAGCGAGCCGCGTCGATCGCGTGGTCGACGTGTCGGAGATCGACGCCTCGAACACCGCGCGATCGCTCGCGCGCACCGCGGGCGTGTTCTGCGGGCCGAGCTCGGGCGGTGCCGTGTGGGCGGCGCGCAAGGTCGCGGCCGAGGTCGCGGCGCGCGGAGAAGACGCGACGATCGTGTGCATCATCTGCGATCGCGGCGACCGCTACGTCTCTTCGTCGCTCTTCGCCGAGGTGGCGCCCCATGGCTGAGAAGATGATGAAGGTGGTCATCGAGCAGGTCGGCACCGCGGCGTTCGAGGCCACGGGCGGATCGGGCGGGCGCCTCGTCGTCGACGGCGCTCCGGAGATCGGCGGCGAAGGGCGCGGTATGCGGCCGATGGAAGTGCTCCTCACCGCCGTCGCCACCTGCAGCGCGATGGACATCGTGCACATCTTGAAGCGGCAGCGCCAGGTGCTCGAGCACCTTCATGTGGAGATCGAAGGGGCGCGCCCCGACACGACCCCCTCCCCCTTCTCGCGCATCAAGATGATCTTCGTGGCCCGCGGCACGATCGAGGAATCCAAGCTCACGCGCGCCGTGGGCCTCGCCGTCGAGAAGTACTGCTCGGCCCGCGCCAACCTCGCCCCCGAGGTGGAGGTGACGTGGGAGGCACGGCTCGAGGCCGCCGCGACCTGACCGCCTTTACTTTGGCCTGTTTCGTCCTAGGGTGGGCGGGTCGTGCGTCGTCGTCTTTTGGTCGTAGCGCTTTCATGTGTCGCCGCGCTGTCGGCGCTCACCGCCGGCGTCGCGCAGGCCGCGCCGGAAGATCCGGGGCCGAACCCCGTCACCACGCAGACGATGGATATCCCGGTCGGCGGGAGCGTGTCGCTCACCACCGACGTGTACCTCCCTGGCGCGATCGAGCACGCGCCGCTCGTCGTGCTTCGCCACGGCTACCTCCGCGCGCGGGGGAATTTGGCCGGTTGGGGGACGCACCTCGCTTCGCACGGGTTCGTCACCGCCGTCTTCGACTCGCGCGACAACACGAACGACGATCCGCAGACCGACGGCGCCGACATGGACTCGGTCACCGCGTGGCTCCTCGCTAGTTCGAACGACGCGAGCTCGCCGCTCTTTCACCGCATGGACGCAGCGCGCCTTGCCATGGGCGGGCACTCGGCCGGCGGCGCCGCCGCGGCCGTCGCAGCGAGCGGTCTCTCAGGCGTGGGCGCGCTCGTCCTCCTCGATTCGGAAGACACGGGCCCTTCGCTCGCCGTCGCCCCGTCGCTCACCGTGCCGACCATCGGCATCTTCGGCGCACCTTCGACGTGCAACGAGAACGGCGACAACCGAAAGACCTACGCCGCCGTCACCGGCCCGCGTCTCGGCATCTACGTCACCGGCGCGAGCCACTGCGACGCCGAAGATCCGCTCGACACCTTGTGCGGCATCGCCTGCGGCTCGACGAACGACGCGCGCCACGCGGCGTTCAAGCGCTACGCGACCGCGTTCCTCGAGGCGTACCTGCAGTGTGACGCGACGGCGTACCCGTACGTCGGCGGCGCGGCAGCCATGGCCGACACGGCGATCACGATCCTGCCGGCGACGAACGGCCTCGCGCTCCCTCCGAGCGGGTGCGGCGCGGACGCGGGGACGCCGGTCGATCACGAGGCCGGCGCGGAGGACAGCGGCGCTTCGGGATCGGGTGCCGACGCCGCGCCTTCGGCGAGCAACGACGCGAGCGCCCACGGGTCGAACGGCGAGAGCGCGAATGAATCGGGCTGCGCCCTCGCGCCGGGCCACGCGGGCGAGTCGGCGTTCTTCCTCGGAGCGGCCGCCGCGGTCCTCGCGGGCTTCACGCGGCGTCGCGGGCGGCGCACGGAGCAGAGCACGCGCGCGCACTGACTACGTCACACGCGCACTGACTGCCGCGGACAGGACGGACCGCGCCGCGTGCGCGAACGCGCGGTACGATGCGCCGATGACCGATCTCCGTGCGCTCGGCTCGAGCCGCGTGTTCTGCCGCTACGATCTTCGCACCACCGACGCTGACGCCGCGCGCGCGTTCTACGCCGAGGTCGTGGAGCTCGACTTCACGAGCGCCTCCTCGCCCCTCGCGGTGTGGCCGCTTCATGAGCAAGCGCGCGCGCGCGGCGCTCCTCCGCATTGGCTCGGGCAGATCGGCGTGGAGGACGTCGAGGCGACGGCGGCGCGCTTCGTCGCCGAGGGGGGCACGCGCCTCGGCCCCACGGTGCGCGGCCAAGACGGCACCGCGTGGACGAACGTGCGCGATCCCTCGGGCGCGGTGCTCGCGGTGCGCGGCACCATCGCGCGGGCTGAGGCGACGCCGGTCGCGTGGCACCAGCATCACAGCGTCGACGTCGAGCGTGCGTGGGCGCTCTACGCCGAGCTCTTCGGATGGGCGCGCACCGAGACGGTGGACGTCCCCGATCCGGTCGGTGGACATTGGCACTTCGCGTGGGAGCGCGGCGGCAAGACGGTGGGGAGTATGGCGAACACCGCGCGCACGCCGGGGATCCACGCGCAGTGGCTCTTCTACTTCGCGGTGAAGGACGTCGAGCGCGTGATCGAGGGCGTCCACGCACGCGGAGGCCGCGCACTCACGAAGCCGATCGCGCTGCCGAACGGCGATCGCGTCGTACCTTGCGTGGATCCGCAAGGGGGCGCATTCGGGATGTACGAGGCGCG
>CAZHHD010000007.1:0-256774 GCA_964531795.1 uncultured Polyangiaceae bacterium
GGTCGCAAGACCCCACAAGGGTGGGCTAGGGGCCCGAGTCGAACGTTCGTCGGCATGCCGACGAACTTCAGACTCGGGACACTAGGTGCCGAACTGCCCGCGCGCCGAGAGGACCTCCTTCAGCACGCGCGGGCGATCGGTCATGAGCCCGTGGACGCCGAGATCGAGGAGTCGATTCATCTCCGCCGCCTCGTCGACGATCCACACGTGCACCTGGAGCCCGCGACGCTCTGCGGCCTCGACGAAGGCGCGATCGACGAGCGGGATCCCATACGCCTTGGTCGGCACCTGCGCGCACGCGGCGCCGAAGGAGCCCGCCGGGAGGCCGAGCGCCGCCGCCTTGAGCCGCAGCACGCCTCTCGGTCCAAGGGAGGTGCAGATGCGGTCGTCGAAGGCGCCGCGGATCCGCGCGAGCCGGCGGTCGGAGAACGAGCCGATGCACACGCGGTCCTTCACCCCCATGCGACGGAGGAGCTCGACGAGCGGCTCGACCGCGGCGTCGTGCTTCGGATCGATGTTCACCTTCACGTCGGGCCACGCGCCGAGGAGGTCCTCGAGCAGCGGAATCGGCTCTCTTCCGCCGATCTTGGCGCGCGAGACCTCGGCCCAGGAGAGCGCTTCGACCTTGCCGCGCGCGTCGGTCACGCGATCGAGCACGTCGTCGTGGAAGGCGACGAGCTTGCCGTCGCGGGTCGCGTAGGTGTCGGTCTCGAGGTAGCGGTAGCCGAGCTCCACGGCGTACGTGAAGGCCGCCATGGTGTTCTCCGGGGCCTCGAGCGCTCCGCCGCGATGGGCGAAGGCGAGGGTCCCCGCCGCCTCGAGGAAGGGGAATCGCGCCGGGCGCGTCACCGGCCCCTTCTCCCCTCGTCCGCCGTCATGCCGCCGAGCTTAGCCCGGCCCCCCCGCCGGCCGGCAGCCCACCGGCCAAAACCGCACCTAGAGACGCCTTCGAGAGCGCCCCCCCGCGCGCCGTGGAAGGCCGGGAATCCCCCGCCCCCGAACCGTGTTAGAAGCGCGCCATGTACGACGTTCGTGCCCTGAACGAGCTCGTCGCGAAGGAGAGCGCCTTCGCCGACAAAATCACCAACGAAGTAGGCAAGGTCATCGTCGGCCAGTCCTACATGATCGAGCGCATCTTGATCGGCCTGCTCACGGGCGGTCACGTGCTGCTCGAGGGGGTGCCGGGCCTCGCCAAGACGCTCACCGTGCGAACCTTGTGCGACGCCATCAGCGCCAAGTTCGCCCGCATCCAGTTCACCCCCGACCTGCTCCCCGCCGACCTCGTCGGCACCGTGGTCTACAACCAGCAAAAGGGGGAGTTCTCCTCCAAGCTGGGGCCGGTGTTCGCGAACCTCGTCCTCGCCGACGAGATCAACCGCGCGCCCGCCAAGGTGCAGAGCGCCCTGCTCGAGGCGATGCAGGAGCGCCAGGTCACCATCGGCGACAAGACCTACCCCTTGCCGCAGCCGTTCATCGTCATGGCGACGCAGAACCCGATCGAGCAGGAGGGGACGTATCCGCTCCCCGAGGCGCAGGTCGATCGCTTCATGCTCATGGTGAAGGTCGGCTACCCCTCGCGCGAGGACGAGCGGAAGATCATGGACCGCATGACCGCGCTCGAGCCGTCGAAGGCCGAGCCGGTCGTCACCCCCGCCGAGCTCATGAACGCGCGCGGCATCATCGGGCAGGTGTACGTCGACGAGAAGATCAAGGACTACATCGTCGACGTCGTCTTCGCGACGCGCGAGCCTGCGCGCCACGGCTTGAAGGATCTCGCGCCGCTCATCGACTTCGGCGCTTCGCCCCGCGCGTCGATCGCGCTGAACCTCGCGGCGCGCGCGCACGCGTTCTTGCGCCATCGCGGCTACGTGACGCCGGAGGACGTGAAGGCCGTCGGGCCCGACGTGCTCCGCCATCGCCTGGTGCTCACCTACGAGGCCGACGCCGAAGAGGTGACGACCGATCAGGTCGTGAGGCGCGTCTTCGAGGTGGTCGAGGTCCCGTGATTCGTCCGGTGGCGCGACGACGAAAGGCGGCGCGCGCGACCTTCGGCGCGCCGGCCAAGGAGCCTTCGCCGTGATCCCCAAGGAGCTGCTCGCGGCGCTGCGCACCATCGAGATCCACACGGCGCGCCTGGCGAACGAGACGCTCTCGGGGACGTACACCTCGAGCTTCAAGGGCCAAGGCCTCGCCTTCCGCGAGGTGCGCCCGTACCAGCCCGGCGACGACGTCCGCACCATCGACTGGAACGTGTCGGCGCGCATGAACGAGACCTTCGTGAAGGTCTTCGTCGAAGAGCGCGAGATGACGGTGATGCTCGCCGTCGATCTCTCACCGAGCGAGCGCTTCGGCACGCAGCGGGCGCCGAAGACGCGCGTGGCCTCGGAGATCGCCGCCCTCCTCGCCTTCAGCGCCATCCGCAACAACGACCGCGTGGGGCTCATCTTGGGGACCGACAAGGTCGAGCGCATCGTGCCGCCGAAGAAGGGCGAGAAGCACGTGATGCGCGTGGTGCGCGAGATCTTGGGCTACGAGCCGAAGAGCGCCCCGGTCTTGAAGGAGCGCGCGCGGAGCGCACCGCCGCTCCTCGGCGCGGCCACCGACTTGAAGGCCACGCTGGAGGCGCTCGTCGGCGTCGCCCGCCGGCGGAGCATCGCCTTCGTGGTGAGCGATTTCTTCGCGCAAGGCTACGAGCGCGCGCTCGCCCTCGCCGCGGCGAAGCACGACGTCATCCCGGTGGTGCTCGTCGATCCGCGCGACCTGGAGCTCCCCGACGTCGGGCTCGCGACCTTCGAAGATCTCGAGAGCGGCGAGGCGGTGCTCGTCGACACCTCGGACAAGCGCGTGCGCGCGCACTACGCCAAGGCGATGAAGGAGCTCACCGTGGCGCGTCGGCAGCTCTTCGCGAAGCTCGGCGTCGACTCGGTGGAGATCGCCACCGGGGGGTCGTTCGTACGACCCTTGCGCGATCTGTTCGCGCGGCGCGCGAGGAGGATGCGCCGGCGATGAAGCTCGTGCGCCTGGTCCTCGTCGTGCTCTTCGCCCTCTTCGTCTCGCGCGCCGCGCGGGCCGAGGACGGTGGCTCGATCGCGGGCTGCGTGGAGACGATCCCTTCCGGCGGGCACCGGCCGGTGCTTCACGACACGTTCCCCGAGCGCGGCCTCTCCGGCTACGCCGCCACGCTCACCGTCGTGGTCGAGCACGGAAAAGGGGAGAAGGTCCTCCCCGAAGGGATCCGCCTCCAAGGGGCGAGCGACGCGGCCAAGATGCTCCGCGACGCCGGCTTCGAGCTCCCCGATCAAGACGGCGGGAGCGCGGCGCGCGTCACCCCCAACGCGCCCGATCCGGCACGGCCCGATCGCGCGTCGACGACCCTCGAGCTCCCGCTGGTCGCGCTCCCCAAGGGGCCGGGCCGACAGACCCTCGTGCTCCCGCCGCTCCCCATCGCCGTGGCGCGCGCGAGCGGCGACATCGCCACGAGCTGCACGCGCCCGCACGCGATCCTGCTCGAGGATCCGACGGCGTCGACGCCCGACGCCATGCCCAAGCCGAACCCGCCCGGACGCGCGCAGCGCGAGGACTGGACGGCGCTACGCAACGCCCTTCTCTTCGTGGCCGTCGGCGCGGTCATCGCCGCTATCCTCGCGCTCGTCTTCTGGCGCTTGGGCAAGCGTCCGAAGCCGGTGCCGCCCCCGCCCCCGCCGCGCCCGCCGTGGAGCATCGCCCTCGAGCGGCTCGACGAAGTGCGCCACGCCGGGCTCCTCGAGGTCCAGCGCTTCGACGAGTACTTCGATCGCGTGAACGACACGCTGCGCTGGTACTTGGGCGCGCGCTTCGGTTTCGACGGGCTCGAGTCGACGACCGACGAGATCTTGGTCGCGCTCGAGCACGAGCAGCTCTACGGCCTCTCCTTCGCCGACGTCGTGGAGTTCCTCCGCACGTGCGATCTCGTGAAGTTCGCCAACGTGACGCCGACCCCCGACGAGTGCCTGCGCTCGCTCGAGGCGGGCGAACGGATCGTGCGGGCGACGATGCCGAGCCTCGTGGCTTCGAGCGGCACGCTCGGGCCGCCGCCGATGGACGGCTCGCGCTTCGATCCGCGCGGGAGCGCGCCGTACCCCGCTTCCCCTCCGCGACGTGGAGGTGAAGGATGAAGGGCTCGCGCGCCGTTCGCGGCCTGTTCGTGGTGCTCGGGTGGCTCGCGCTGCTCGTCGCTGCGGCGATCTACCCTGCGCTCGCCCGCGGCGAGTCGTGGCTCCACGCGCGGTGGGAGCACCCGCTGTGGCTCGTCGCGCTCCTGGTCGTGCCGGTCGTGCTCTACGCCTCGACCCTCGGCGTCGACGCCCGCGTACCGCGCCTCTTCGTTCCGACCGCCGCGCCCCTCGTCCTCGGCCCGCGCGGCTTCCGCACGAAGCTCCGTGATTTTCCGGGAATGCTGCGCGCCGCGGCGCTCGTCTTGGCCATCGTCGCCCTCGCGCGCCCGCAAGACGTGCTTCGCGGGGAGAACGCCGACGAGCTCGGCATCGACATCGTGCTCGTGCTCGACCTCTCCGGGTCGATGCGGGCGATCATGGATCAACCGCACGGGCGCGTGCTCCCCGGCGTCGCCCAGAAGAAGCGCCTCACGCGCCTCGACACCGCCAAAGAGGTGATCCTCGACTTCATCTCGCGGCGGAAGACCGACCGCATCGGCGTCGTCGTCTTCGGTCGCCAGGCGTACGTGCTCTCGCCGCCGACGCTCGACTACACGCTGCTCGCCACGCTCGTGCAAAAGATGGAGCTCGATCTCATCGACGGCAACGGCACCGCCATCGGCGACGCGGTGGGGACCGGTGTGGCGCGCCTCCGTCGCTCGACCGCGCGCTCGAAGACGATCATCTTGCTCACCGACGGCGACAACAACGCCGGCGCCGTGGCCCCCGAGTACGCCGCGCACCTCGCGCAGACCCAAGGGGTGAAGGTCTACACGGTCCAGATCGGCAACGGCGACGAGGTCGAGGTCCAAGACGGCGTCGACCTCTTCGGCCAGCCGCGCTTCGTCCGCGCGCACTTCCCGGTGAACCCCGAGCTCTTGAAGAAGATCGCGTCGCAGACCGGCGGCGAGTCCTTCGTGGCGAACGATCAGCAAGCGCTCGAGCAGAGCATGCACTCGATCTTGGACAGCCTGGAGAAGACGCGCTTCGAGGCCCAGGCGGCCACGATGGAGGACCTCTTCCCCTTCTTGCTCGCGCCGGGCGTGGCGCTCATCGCCCTCGAAGCGCTCGTGCGACTCCTCGTCGTGAGGAGGTTCCCGTAATGCGCTTCGCGTACGACCTCTTCTCCTCGCCGGCCATCTTCGTGGTCCTCGCCTGCGTGCTCTTGCTCGGCGCCTTCGCCACGGCGCTCGTGCTCGCTTCGGTGGCGCGCGTGCGCGCCGAGAAGCGCTTCGGCGATCCGCTCCTCGTAGCCAAGCTCGCGACCTACGACGCGACCGGAGTGCGCGCGGCGAAGGGGGTCTTCCTCGTGCTCGGCGTGGCGCTTTCGTTCCTCGCGCTCGCGCGGCCGGAGTACGGCAAGGGGACGCGGCTCATTCCCGCGACGAACCTCGACGTCGTGATCGTGCTCGATTTCTCGAAGAGCATGTACGCAAGAGACATCGTCCCGAGCCGCATCGCCCGCGCCAAGGCCGAGGTCGCGGCGCTCGTCGATCGCTTGCCCGGCGCCCGCTTCGGCGCGGTGGCCTTCGCCGGCGAGCCGATGAGCTTTCCTTTGACCAGCGACGGCGCGGCCATCGCGCAGTTCTTCCGTCAGCTCGAGCCCAACGACATGCCCGTCGGCGGCACCGCCATCGCGCGGGCACTCGAGCGCGGGCGGGAGCTCTTCTCCCGCGATCCGAAGTCGAAGGACCACGTGCGCGTGATCGTCCTCGTGACCGACGGAGAGGATCTCCAAGGCGATCCGCTCACCGTGGCGCGCGCCTGCGCACAAGAGGGGACGCGCATCGACGTGGTGCAGATCGGCGGGCGCACCCCCGAGCTCATCCCCGACGTGAAGGCCGACGGCACGTACCACGGGTTCCGCACCGACGACGACGGGCAGCCGCTCACGACCGAGCTCTCGGCGGAGGGGGAAAAGCAGCTCGCCGGCATCGCCACCGAGACGCACGGGATGATCGTGCGGAGCGACAAGGGGTCGACCGGCATCGACCAAGTCGCGCGCGAGCTCTCGCGCATGATGAAAGAGGAGCTCTCGGAGAAGGTCGAGACCGTCTACGACGAGGTCTACGCCTGGCCTCTCGGGATCGCCGTCCTCTTCTTCGTGGCCGAGGCGCTCCTCCGCGAGGCGCCGAAGCGCTCGCGTCCCAAGGGGGCGGCGCCGCCGCTCGTCGACGAGAAGGCCGAGCGGAAGAAGCGGTTGCGGGGCGAGAGGCCGAAGCGCAAAGACGGAGCGCCCGAGCCGCGCGAACCGAAGGGGGTGCGTCGTGCGCGCGCGTGATCGCGTCCGTGTCCTCGTCGGGCTCGCGAGCCTCACGCTCCTCGCCGGAGCGTGCTCGTGGGATCCGCGTCACCCATTCGAGCGGGAAGCGCCCGACGTGAAGAAGGCGCTCTCGGCCCTCGACGCCGGCGACGGCGCGGCCGCCGCTTCCATGCTCGAGGACTACCTCGGCACCGGCGAGTGCCGCGAAGAGGGGAAGATCGGGACGCCCCCGCTCCTCAAGAAGCGCCCCGACGGCACCTTCGATCTCGGGCTCTCCCTCTTCGCCGTGGGCGAGTCGTTCGGCCGGCGCTTGGGCGAAGAGGAAGAGGACTCGGGGCTCCCCGAGACCGTGGGGCGCGAGCGCGACGACCAGGTGGAGTGTGCGCTGGCGATCGTCCGCTCCATCGCCGGCGACGAGGACCAGAGCATCGAGCTCAGGGCGCGCGCGCGCTACCTCGAGGGGAACCTCCTCTTCCTGCGCAAGGACTACAAGGCGGCGGTGCGCGCGTACGACGAGGCGCTCGTCCTCGCGCCCGGCGTCCTCGACGGCGGCGATCCGGTCGGGCGCGACGCGGCGTGGAATCGATCCATCGCGCTCCGCCGCATCCAAGACAAAGAAGACGCGGGCGACAAGAGCGACGCGTCGCAAGACGCGTCCAACGACGCCGCGAGCGACGCACCGAACGACGGCGGCGACGGCGGAAAAGACGGTGGCGGCGACTCCGGAGGCGACTCCGGCAACGACAGCGGCGGCGACGGTGGGAGCGACAGCGGCGGCGGCGACGGCGGCAACGACGCGTCTTCGCCTCCCCCGCCCCCTCCGCCGAAGGACGAGCCCGACGCAGGTGCGCCCCCGCCTTCCACGGAGAACCAAGACGACCGCATCCTCGATCAGCTCGAGCGCGCCCCCACGGTGCAGCAAGAAGCGGCGAAGAAGAACGCGGCGCAGCACCGCGTGCGGGGAATGGCCGACAAGTGAGAAGCGCGGTCGCCCTCTTCGTCGCTCTCATGGTCGTCCTCGCGAGCGTGACGACGGCGCGACCGGCGCGCGCCGAGCTGCCCGTGGTGAAGGCGTGGGTCGACGCGACGGCGGTGGAGATCGGTCAGCCCTTCGCGCTCCACTTGAGCGCCTCGTCCACGAGCGATGCCCCACAGAGCCCCGACGCCGGAGCGCCGCCGCGGTTCAAGGTGCAAGGGATCCAGACGATGCCGACGCGCACGGTGAGCATCGTCAACGGCGTCCGCAAAGACAGCGTCGGCCTCGAGGTCACGTGGTCGGTCGTGCCGACGGCTTTGGGCGTGGGGGTCTTCTCGCCTTCCGTGGTCGTGAACGGAAAGCGCGGCGCTGTGCAGGTCACGGTCAACGTCGTGCCGCACGGGCAGGCGCCGCAGCCGCGCGGCAACCAGGGATTTCCCGGGCTCCCCGGCTTTCCCGATCCTTTCGCCGGTCCGCAAGGGGGGAGCCCGCTCGATCCCTGGTCGGCTCTGCTCGGCAACCCGATGAGCGACGACGACGACGGGTTGCCCAACGTGCGGACCGATCCGAAGCTCGCCCTCGAGACGGCGCGTTCGCGCGGCGCGTTCCTGCACGCGGTCGTCGACAAGGCCTCGGCGGTCGTCGGCGAGCAGGTGACGCTCTCCATCTACCTCTACGTCGACACCGGCGTACGCGAGCCGGACTTCAACGACGTGCACGAGGCGAGCTGCCCGGATTTTTTGAAGCGCCAGCTCCTCGACGACAACGCCACGCTGAAGAGCGTGGGCTACGCGCGCGCCGGCGGGCGCATCTGGACGGTGAAGGTGATCCGTCGCTTCGCCCTCTTCCCCATCAAGTCGGGGGATCTGCACATCGGCCCGATGTCGCTCGGCGTCGTCGGGCCGATGGGCGGCGCGACCAACCTGCGCGACAGCGAGGCGCTCGACGTGCACGTCACCGAGCCGCCGATGGCCGGTCGGCCCCCCGGCTACATGGTCGGCGACGTCGGCACCTTCAAGCTCGAAGCCCACGTCGAGCCGCACAACGTGGACCGCGGCGGCGCGGTCTCGGTGGTGTTGGATCTCTCCGGTGTGGGGAATTTGCCGGCGAACATCACGCCTCCCGCGCGGCGCGGGCTCGAGTGGCTCACCCCCGAGATCCACGAGCAGATCGGGAACGTCGGACAAGATCGCTGGGGGGGGAAGCGGACCTTCGCCTACGTGCTCCACGCGAAGAGCGCGGGGCTCGTCGATCTCGGATCGATTCGTCTCCCCTATTGGGATCCGACGACGCGCGCATACGCCGTCGCCGAGGCCGATCTCGGTTCGCTCGACGTCTCGGCCAACGGCGCGGCCGACGAAGACGCTGGCGCGGCCAACGATCCGCTCCCCGGCCTCCCCGAGCCGCGCGCGGTGCGAAGCCCCCCCGCCGTCAGCCGCCCGCACTACGCCGACACGCCGTACTTTTGGCTCGCGCTCACCGCATCGCCGCTCGCGTTCCTCGCCTTCGCCGGTGGCTCGGCGGCGGCGCGAAGGCTCCGCGCGCTCGCCCGGACACGGCGCGAATCGCCGACCGCCGAGCTCGCGCGTCACATCGACGCCGCCGAAGAAGCGTGCCGCGGGGAGGACGCGGCGCGCGCCGAGCAGGCGGTGGCGCGCGCCCTCGAGACAGCCGCAAAGGTCAAGACCGGTGTGGCCATCCGCGGCGTGACCTCGCGCGAGGCCGCGCGGCGCCTCGTCGAAGCGGGCGTCGCCGAGGAGACCGCCGACGAGATCGCGAAGATCCTCACTGAGGGCGAAGAGGCGCGCTTCTCTGCGTCCTCGCTCGCCGGCGACGACGCGCGCGCCCGCTGGAAGCGCGCGAAGAGCGTCATCGCTCATTTGGGCGTGACGCTCTCGCTCTTGCTCGCCGTGCTGCTCGCTCCGCGCGCGGCGCACGCCGACGAGCTCGACGATCTCTTCGCGCGCGGGCGCGACGCGCTCGCCGCCGGACGACCGGCCGACGCCATCACCGACTTCGAGGCGCTGGCCGATCGCGGCGTCGTCGACGCCAACGTGAGCTTCGATCGCGGGCTCGCGTACGCCGAGCGCGTGCGATTGGGCGGCGAGCAGACCGGCGACCTGGGGCGCGCGGCGCACGGCTTCGAGGAGGCGCGGGGCCTCACGCGTGACGCAAAGCTCGAAGCGGACGCGACGCGCGCCCTCGAGACCGTGCGCGCCGAGGTGGCGCGAAGGCGTGCTCGCGCCGGCGCATCGGTCGATCTCGAACAGTCTTCGTCTCTCGGCGAATCGATCGTGCACCTGCTCCCCGAGGACGTGTGGGCGCTCTTGGCGCTCATCGCCTCGGTCGCGACCGGGCTCGCGCTCTTTCTCCGCGGGCGCGTGAAGAGGCCACGCCTCCGGGTGGCGGCGACGATCGTCGTGGCCGTGGCCGCGCCGCTCACGCTCGCGTGCGCCGGCATCACGCGCGCCGCCGCCGTCGAGCGCGCCACGCGCGTGGACGGCGTGATCGTGAGCCCCACGGCCCGCCCCTCGGACGCGCGGGGGATAGCGCTCCCGCGGACCGATCCGCTCCCCGAGGGGGCGCGCGTACGGGTCCTCTCCGCCGAAGGAACACCCTGGACCGAGGTACGGTGGGGCGCGCTCGACGCGTGGGTCCCGGCGGGCGCGGTGCGACGTTTGTCACGCACGCCCTGATCGACCGCCTCCGAGCGCTCTCCTTGAGCCAGATTGGCGCGGTTGTGTAGTACGCTACGCCTCCATCCGCGACCGTCCGGCATGAGCGATCCGATCGAAGAATCCGCCCTCAAGTGGCGACAGAACCCCGACGCCGACGCGACCCTCGCGCTGTGCGTGGCTCTCCGCGGCTCGGAGCAGGCCACGCTCATGGACGAGGTCGCCGAAGCGGCCAAGGGGCGTCATGCGGCGCACGTAGGCGTGCTCGTCGCCGCGGCGCGGATGTACATGAGCGTCCAGCGCTTCTCCGACGCGCAAGGGCTCCTCGTCACCGCGGGCAAGGTCGCCCCGCGCGAAGGGGCCGTGTACCGGGCGCTCGGTGAGGTGCTCCTACGTCGAGGCGACGCGGAGCGCGCCGAGAAGGTGCTCGAGCGCGCGCTGCAATTCGGTGGGGGCGACTCCGAGACGCGGCTCTGGCTCGATCGCGCCAAGGTCTTCAAGGCGATGCAGCAGAAGGCGGGGAGCCGCGCTGTCGCTGCCGAGGTCGAGCGCACCGCGCCGGCGAGCCCGCCCAAGGGGCGCGCGCCGATGGAGTCGTTCTCCGACAGCACGACGACCGAGGTTCGCGCCGCGCCGCAGATTTCACCGGGTACCGGCCCCATGGCGCCGGACGCAGCGGGGAGCGCGCCGCTCCTCTTCGGATCCGCGCAGACGCCGCCGCCGCGCTACCCGAAGGACGTGGCCACCGCGTCGCTCGAGGTCTCGCCGCGCCCGCCGGGTCTCAACGAAGACTCGGTCACGTTCGATCTGAGTGGTTCGCAACTGAAAGGACCGCTCGAGACGCAAATGACGGGCGGCGCATTCTCCTCGCCCACGACCAACGGCGCAGGGACGAGCCCCAAGGGGGTCCCCCATGCGCGTGAGGTGCTCGACGCACTCGCCCTCGCCGGCGTGTTCGAGCCGCCGAGCGGTCAGCCGCAAGTCGTCGGGTGGGACCGCCCGCACATCGTCACGCGCCGCCGCGGATCGATCTTCCTCGTCGTGATGACGTTCCTCTTTGCCGGCTCGGTCATCGGCGTCTTCACGCTGGTGCGGCAAAAGCGCGCCGAGCAGCATCAAGTCGCCGACGCCAACCTGACGACGATCGAGGCGGCGCTCCGCGCAGGAAACCCGGGATCGATCCCGGCGATCGAAGAGACCTTCAAGCAGGTCTTCGATCTCGACTCACGCTCGCCGCGCGCGGCGATGGATTGGCTGCGCGAGCGCGCCCTGGTCGGTCTCCTCAAGGGCGGCGCCGACCTCGCCTTCGAAGACGCCACCACGCGCGCGCGCGAAGTCGGCTTGAAGGACGAGCAAACGGCGTTCGCCCAGCTCGCCTCGTTCTTGTTCCAGGGCGACACCGTCGGCGCCGCTGCCCTCCTCTCGAAGTACGACGGTCCGGCGGCCAACGATCCTTGGTACCAGCTCCTCGCCGGCGCGACGCTCGAGCGCGCGGGAGACGGGCGCGCCCTCGAGCGCTACGCGGCGGCGGCGCGGCTCGATCCCGATTTGTTCGTGGCCCAGGTCGCGCTCGCGCGCGCCACCGCCATCGAAGGCGATCCGCAGCACGCCGGGGATCTCGCGCGGGCTCTTCGCGCACGCTACCCCGATCGCATCGAAGGCTCGGCGCTCGTGGCCCTCGCCTGGGCGCGGAACCCGGCGCGCACCGAGCAGCCTCCCCCCGAAGCGAACGAGATCATCGCGCGCGCTTCGGAGCTCCCCGTCTCTCTCACCGTCGTCCCCCACGCCATCGGCGCGATTCGCGCGCTCGACAATCACTCCGACGACGACGCCAAAGCGGCCATCCAGAAGGGGCTCGCCGCGGCCGACGGCCCGGGCGTCGCGACGTGGCTCGGGAGCATCGCGCTCGCGACCGACGACGAAGCCCTCGCGCGACGCGCAGCGCTCATCGCGGTGTCCTTCTCTGCCGTGTATCCTCCGGCGCGCGTGCTCGCGGCGCGGGTGGCGCTCCTCGGCGACCGCCTCGACGAGGCGCTCAAGGCGACCGAGGAGCTCGACGCCGCTTCCCCCGACGTGGCCATCGTGCGCGGCGCGGCGGCCTACGAGCGCGGCGACGCCGACGGCTTGGGCCGTGCGCTCGACGCCATCTCGCCCGAGGCGCGGAAGCTCCCTGTGATGGCGCCGCTCGTCCTGGCCGAAGAGGCGATCAACGGCCGCGCGCGCCTCACGAAGGACAAGCTCGTCGAGCTCGCGGGGAACGACGCGCCGTGGAGCGATCTCGTGGCGATGGATATCGCCCTCGACTACGGCGAGCTCGAGACGGCGCAGAAGATCGCCGACGATTGGAAGGCCTCGGACAAGCACCCGCTCCGCGCCGAGCGCGTGGCGCGCCTCGCGCGCTACCAAGGCAAGCTCGACGACGCCGACGCCATGAGCCTCGTCGCGATGCAGGGCGGCACGGTGACGCCGCGCGTCCTCATCGAGCGGAGCTTCGTCCTGGTGGCGCGGAAGAAGGAGTCCGAGGTCGGTCCCCTGCTCGCGAAATACCCGCTCGTGCTCGGGCCGCTCGCGACCTGGCTCTCGGCCTACGCCGTGGCTTCGGCGGGGAGGGTCGAGGACGCGCGCGCCAAGACCGCTGCGCTCGACGCGCCTCCCGACGCCGCCGCGGTGCCGGCCCGCGTGGTCGCCGCCGCCGCCTGCGGCAAGCTCGGCGATCGTCGACGGGGCTACGACCTCGTGAAGGGGCTCCTCGGTCAGACGCTGAACAACCCCGACGTCACGACGGCGGGCGCGGTGTTCGGTCTCCGCGCCGCCCCCGTTCGACGCTGATCAGCGGCCCTGCGGCCTTCCCCCGGGAGCCGGAGGTCCGCCGAGGATCTGCGTGGCGCTGCGCCCTTCGATCATCATCTTGAGCTCCTCAGGCTCCACCGAGCGGCCCATCGCCTCTTCGAGCGAGATGAGCTTGCGCGCGTGGAGCGAGTAGAGCGACTGGTTCAACGTCTGCATTCCGAACTTGTCCTGGCCCACCTGCATCTGGCTGTAGACCTGATGCACCTTGTCCTCGCGAATGAGGTTTCGGATGGCGGGGTTCGGGATCATCACCTCCAGCGCCATCGCCCGGCCGGGCGCGCCCATGCGGGGAATGAGCTGCTGCGAGATGACCGCCTGGAGCACGAACGAGAGCTTCGAGCGCACCTGCTGCTGCTGATGCGGCGGGAAGACGTCGATGATGCGGTTGATGGTGGAGATCGCGCTGTTCGTGTGGAGCGTCGCGAACACCAAGTGACCCGTCTCGCTGATGGTGAGCGCCGCCTCGATCGTCTCGAGATCGCGCATTTCGCCGACGAGCACGACGTCCGGGTCCTGACGGAGGACGTACTTGAGGGCGATCTTGAAGCCCTCGGTGTCCGTGCCGACCTCGCGCTGGTTCACCACGCTGAGCTTGTGGAGGTGGAGGTACTCGATCGGATCTTCGATCGTGATGATGTGGAGGCGCTCTTCCGAGTTGATCTTGTCGAGCATCGACGCGAGCGTCGTCGACTTACCGGAGCCCGTGGGCCCGGTCACCAAGATGAGCCCGCTCGGCTTCTTCGCGAGATCGGCCACGACCGGCGGCAGGCCGAGCTCGTCGAAGGTGAGGATCTTGAAGGGGATCGTACGGAATACGCCGGCGACGGCGCCGCGCTGCATGAAGACGTTGGCGCGGAAGCGCGAGAGGCTCTTGATGCCGAAGGAGAGGTCGAGCTCGCTCGTCTTCTCGAACTGGATCTTCTGCTCTTCGGTAAGGATCGAGTAGCAGAGCTGCTTCGTGTCCACCGGGGTCAAGGGCGCGAGCTTCAGCGGAACGATGGCACCGTCGATGCGCAAGAGCGGGGGCGCACCGGTGGTGATGTGCATGTCGCTCGCCCCCTTGTCGATCATCGCCTTGAGGAGCTGGTGCAGATTGGCTTTGAGCTCGGTACCCGGAGTGCCTTGCGTCATGGGTCTTCCTCGATCGCGCGCGTGAAGCGCGCCACAGATTCGACGCTGCGCACGTGCGCAGCGACATGGGAGCGAACTTTCAGTCGGCCATCGTGACGCGGACGATCTCTTCGGTCGTCGTCATGCCTTCGAGGACCTTGGCGATGCCGCTCATGCGGAGGCTCCGCATGCCGCCCTTGATCGCCGCCATCTTGAGCTCCGCGGTGGGGGCTCCCTGGAGCACCATCTCCTTCAGGTTGTCGGTGAAGCGCATGACCTCGTAGAGCGCCACGCGGCCCTTGTAGCCGGTGTTGTTGCAGGTCTTGCAGCCCGCGCCCTTCATGAGCTTCGCCTTGGCGATTTGATCGGCGGTGAAACCGATCTCTTGAAGGACCGGGACCTCCACCGTGTGGGGCTGCTTGCAGTCGGCACAGATACGGCGGGCCAGGCGCTGGGCGAGGACGAGGTTCACGCTGGCGGTGATGAGGAACGGCTCGATGCCCATGTTGAGCATGCGCGAGATGGTCGCCGGCGCGTCGTTCGTGTGCAGCGTCGAGAGCACCAAGTGCCCGGTGAGCGCGGCCTTGACGGCGATTTCGCCGGTCTCGAAATCGCGGATCTCGCCGACCATGATGATGTCCGGATCCTGCCGGAGGAAGGAGCGGAGGGCGGCGGCGAAGTTCAAGCCGATGTCCTCGTGCATCTGCACCTGGTTGATGCCGTGCAGGTTGTATTCGACCGGGTCCTCGGCGGTGCTGATGTTGTGGTCGACTTTGTTCAAGTCGCTGAGCGCCGAGTAGAGCGTGGTCGTCTTGCCCGAGCCGGTCGGACCGGTGACGAGCACCATTCCCCACGGCTGGTGGATCGCCCAGAGGAAGTCGTCGAGCGGCTTCTGGTCGAAGCCGAGCTTCGTCATGTCGAGCTGGAGGTTCCCCTTGTCGAGGAGGCGCATGACGATCTTCTCGCCCCAGAGCGTGGGGAGCACGCTCACGCGGAAGTCCATCTCTCGGCCCTTGCCGAGCTTCAACTTGATGCGCCCGTCTTGCGGGAGGCGGCGCTCGGCGATGTCGAGCGAGCTCATGATCTTGATGCGGCTGACGATGGCCGCCTTCAACTTGAGCGGCGGGGCCATCTCTTCGACGAGCACGCCGTCGATGCGGTAGCGGACGCGGAGCTTCTTCTCGTACGGCTCGATGTGGATGTCGCTCGCGCCCTTCTTGATGGCGTTGAGCAGGATCATGTTGCAGAGCTTGACGACGGGAGCGTCCTCGCTCGCCTTCTCGAGCTCCATCAGGTTGACTTCTTCTTCGTCACCCGTGAACTCGATCTCCTTTTCGTCGAACCCGGCCATCACCTCGTCGTAGGAGGGGCCGGCGTTGTAGTACTTCTCGACCGCGCCGAGGATCGCCGCCTCGCTGGCGATGACCGGCTCGATGTTGAAGCCGGTGAGGAACTTCAGATCGTCGATGGCGTTCAGGTTCGTCGGGTCGGCCATCGCGACGACGAGGGAGCTACCCGCGCGCGAGACGGGGAGCACGCGGTGCTTCTCGCACTGCTCGCGGGCGACGAGCTTCAGGATCTCGGCGTCGATCTCGTACTCCTCGAGGTTGATCGTGGGGACGCGATACTGCTGCGAGAGAAAGTTCGTGATCTCGGTGTCCGAGATGTAGCCGAGCTTCGCCAGCGTGTAGCCGAGGTTCTGGCCCGGGTGACGTTGCTGCTCCTCTTGCGCCTGGCGAAGTTGCGCCAAGCTGATCAACTTTTCGCGGACGAGGAGCTCACCAAGACGATTCGAGCTGGCCATGATTCCCTTTCGAAGCTTTCGCGAGGCGCGATCCAAGACTCCGCCCCGAGGATCGAGGAGGCGCCCCTGGCGAGCCTTCAAGATACAGCCCCCCGCGCCGGCCTGAATCGCCAAAATGCTACGCTCGGTGGGTCTTGGGGCTCTTCGATCGCTCCCTTTTCCGGTGGATTCCCGGGGTCTCCTCCGAGGGACGCCACGCCGCCGCGGCGCGGAAGGCGGAGCTCCGCGGGGAGCTCGCGTCGGCCGCCGAGCTTTGGGACCGCGCGGGGCGCCCGGCCGACGTGGTCCGCGTCATGCTCTTACGAGGCGACGGCGAGGCCGATCCGGCGCGGCGGATGCCCCACTACACGCAGGCGCTCGCCGTCGCGCGGAGCCTCGGCGACGAAGGTCGGGGGCTCGTGACCGAGGCCACCCAGAAGCGAGCGGCGCTCGTCGTGAGCCTGGCCGCGGGGGCGACGGCGTCGGGCGGACTCTCGGCGGCGCGGCGGCGTGAGCTCCGCGAGGCGGCGCGGGAGCTCGAAGGGATCGGTGACGCCGCGGGCGCTGCCGAGGCCTACCACCTGGCGGAGGACCAAGAGGGCGAGGCGCGGGCGCTCACGCAAGCGGGCGACGTCGAGCAGCTCGAAGAGCTCCTCGCGGGGGAGGCCGGCAAGTCGCGCCTCGAACGCGAGCGAAAGTCGGCGCACGCCGAGATCGATTTGCTCGAAGCGAGCGGACGAAGACGTGAAGCGCTGGCACGAGCCGAGGCGCTGGCGAAGCTCCAGCCGGGCGATCGAGCGGCGCGGGATCGCGCGGCTTCGCTCGCCGCGCGACGCGTCGCGGCTCCTTTGGCGCGCGTCGCTCTGGACGGCGGAGAGGCTGTGACGCTCGTCTTCGGTGACGCGGTCGTCGTCGGGCGCACCGAGGGGGAGATCCGCGTCCCATCGCACGCGGTCAGCCGCCGCCACGTGCGCATCGCGCGGAGGCCCGACGGAGCGATCGCGATCTCGGACCTCGGGAGCCGCAACGGCGTGCAGCTCCGTGGCCTCGCCGTCCATGGCGAGCTCGTCGTCGAAGGGGAGCTCGCCCTCACGCTTGGCAACGAAGTGCGCCTCGTCGTCGCGCCGAGCGAGTTGCTGCCGCGCTCGGCATCGATCGTCGTCGCCGGACAGAAGTACGTCGCGCCGCTCGGGCCGGCGCGCCTCCCGGCGGGGGGCCTTCGTCTCGAGGTGGGCGCGGACGGTTGGATCGAGCTCGTGAGCGAAGAAGCGAGCGCGTACCTGAAAGACGTGGTGCTCGTTCCTCGCGCGACGCTGCTCGTCGGCGATCGCGTGTCGCTGACGCGCGGCGGCCCGGTGGCCCTCGAGATCCACGGGTCATGAGCTTCTGGTCGAAGCTCGTCGGCAAGGGGGGGCGCGCGTCCACACGCGGGGCGCCCGCGGCCGGCGGAGCCACGGGACCGGATGCGCCCGGTGCGACCGAGGGGCGGCCCGACGGCGCGCCGAGCGATGTGGAGCCTCTCAGCGATCCGCGATCTCTGCGGGCCGCGCCACACGCCGACGTCGTCGCGCTCCTCACGAGCTTGACTGCCAGGCCACTCGACGAAGACGACTCGCTCGCGCGCTTTCAGAGTCTTCGCAGCACGGCTCACGAGGCGCGCGCGATCGAGGAGCTGCTCGCGCGCGACGCGACGTCTCCCCTCCCCGAGCGACTTGCGGTGGCCGTCGCGCGCGCGCTGATCGAACGCGGCGAGGCGCCGTCGGCGCGGCGCCTCTTGGATCACGCGGCGAGCCCCGAGGGGCTCCTCGTCGCCGCCGATCTCCGCGCCGAGACGGGCGATCTTCCGACGGCTATCGCGCTGATCGAGCGTCTCCTCCTTCGGTCCTTCGATCATCCCGGCGGGCGCGAACGTCACCGGAGATGGCGTGCCGCGCTCGGCCTCGACGTGGAACAACGTCGGCCCGATCCCGTCGGCTCCACGGTCGTCACCAGCGAACCCGACGGCCCCTACGTCCTTCTTCGCGAGGTCGCGCGGGGCGGCGCAGGAGCGGTGTACGAGGCCGAGGATCGGGATCTTCTCCGGCGCGCGGCGCTGAAGGTCTACCACGAGCCCGAGCGCGATCGCGCGCAGCTGATTCACGAGGCGCGCACCGCTGCGGCGCTCGCCGGTGTGGGAGTCGTGCGCGTATTCGACGTCGATCCCGATCACGGGTGGCTCGCGCTCGAGTGGGCGGGGATGGGTGCGCTCCGCGATCGACTTCGCGCGCGCGACCTCGCGACGCTCGTCCCCCTCGAGCGTTGGGTCACACCACTGGCGACGACGCTCGCGCGCATTCACGCCGCGGGGTGGGTTCATCTGGACGTCAAGCCGGCCAACGTCCTCTTCTCCGCCGAGGGGCGCCCGGTCCTCACCGACTTCGGCATCGCCCGTCGCACGGGGGAGCCGAACGCCCCAGGCAGCTTCGGCTACGTCTCCCCCGAGCGACTCGCGGGGCGCGCGGCCGATCCGCGCGACGACGTGTACGGCTTCGGCCGCATCTTGGAGGACGTGCTGCACATGGTCGGCGATGCGACGACCACCGAGCGCTTTCGCGGGATCGTCCAGGCGTGCGTCGCCAAAGACGCCGCGCGACTCCCTTCGGCGCAAGAGATCATGGTGCGCCTCCGGACCGAGCTCGTGTGAGCAAACGCGCGCGCGCCTCGACGTTTGGAGCTCTTCGACCGCGACGTCCTCAATCGTCCGGGTGCCAGGTGTAGGGGAGACGAGCCGTGTCCCCCGCTTGACGGAGAAACGTCAGGACGAAGTCGTGGAGTCGCTCCTTCCGCGCGAGCACTTCGTCATCGTCGAACCACGACGCGGGCGCGACGAGCGAATCGATCGCGAGATCGACAGGTCCCGGGTCGAGGAGGTCGCGAACGACGCGGCGCACCTTCTCGTCGCCTCGCTCGGTGAGTTGGACCATCAAGCGACGCCCACCGCGCCGAACGGGCCATCGCCGCACGAGGCCGAGGGCCTCGAGCGCTCGGATCATGCGACTGACCGTCATGCGACAAACGCCCAGGATCGTGCGGAGCCGCGCTTGGCCGATGGCGCGTGAAAGGCCGGCACGTCGCCCCCACCGCGAGAGCCCTTCGTCGAAGAGCGCGAAGAGCATGTCGAAGCGCGCCGGCGTCAGGTCCACGCGCCGCAACATGGGTCGGGTCATCGCGAGCGCCGCGTGGTGCGCCCGTTTCATCGAGAACAAGATGGCGTGCATGCTTCGCGACCTCCGCGCGGGCCCTCGTGGGGCCGCGGAGGGCGATGGGAGCATGCGTCGTGCCGCGGGCCGCTACGCGCCCCCCTCGCGCGAACGGCGTGCGCGCGTCGTTTGTAAGCAAGCTTACAAAGCAGTGGGTTGCCGTCCTGAGGCACCGGGCCCTCCCACCGAGACACGCCTCCCCCCTCCCAGCGCGCCCCGCGAAGTACCGTCTCGGACACCGCTCCGCCCGTCCCGGCCACCCGCGCCCTCCCGCGCGCGACTGCGAGTCGTCAGCGCGCCGTAGCCCCGCGGAACACCTGGCCCGTCGCCCCGCCGATGGGCGTCGCGCGCGCGAGATCCCCCGCGAGCACGGGCGCGTCGCTCCCCGAGACCGCGCGCGTCAGCCCCCCGAAGAGGAACTTCACCGGCGTGACGCTGCCGTGCCCGCTCACGCCGATCCCCTGCAGCGGCAGCGGCGCAGCGAACGTGGTCGCGGCGACGTGGAACCACGTCACGCCGTCGAGCGAAGCTTGCGCCTTCGCATCGACACCAGAGCGCCGAGGTACGAGCACGTAGCGCACGAAGAAGACGCTCTCGCGGCTCTGCCCCGCCGGCACGGCCCCTTCCACCACGACGGTGTCTCCCCCTTTGGTCAACCGATACTGCGCCCTCGCGGGGTGCGCGTCGGCCGGGCGACAGACGGCAAAGTACGGGGAATCAGCGTCGCTCGTGGCGCGCGCCATGAGGCAACCCTCGGCGAGCTCTTCGACGTGCGAGCTCACCGTGGCGATGGCGCTCGACCATGTCGCGTCGCTCGCAGCGTCCTCCTTCAAGGCGGCGAAGTAGAGGCTGTCGGCGGTGCCACGGATGTCGCCCGACGCGACACTCGCGCCGACGATGGCCCCCTCCTCGGTCTGTTTCGCGTCGCAGATCGCCGGTGAAGAGCAAGCAAACGGCCAGCCCGTGGGGCTCGCCGTCGTCGACCAAGGATCGTACTCGGCGTTGATCTTGTCGGTGGCGAGGAAGTTCGCCCCCGCGTTCGCCGCGGCGCCGAAGGCGGTGGCGTCGTTCACGCCGAACACGCGCGCCATGAGCCCGGCGGCCCGCACGTCCTTCACGTTCGAGGCGCTCGACGCGGCGACGTTGAGAATGACCGCGGCGGGGATCTTCGCGTGGTCGGCCACGGTGCACGCGTCGGAGATCTCCGGAGCGATGAACGCGACGCGCGCCGACGGGTCGGTGCCGGCGTAGAGACTGAGAGGCGAAGACGGTGTGCACGCGTCTCCTCCGGTGACGCCGAACACGAACTTGCCGCGCAGCGACGCGAGCGAAGGCCAGGCGCACGCGCTTCCCGGCGCGCCGGCGCCGACCGCCTCGCGGAGCGTCTTCGCCGAGGGGCACGCCGCGAGCAGGTCCTTGGGGGTGAAGATCACGCTCGGGTCGAGCGCCGCAGCGATGACGCCGTCGAGATCGGCGGGGCCGTGCGCGCTCATCGCGTCCCAATCGTCTTTGCGATCGATGAAGACGGTCACGACCTCGTGCTCGGGAAATGCGTGGTGATAGGCGCCGAGAACACGAAGGCAGTCACTGAGGAGCCGGCACGACGTGCCGTCCTGCGTAGGGAGATCCTCGTGGTAGACGAAGAAATCGCCCCGCACGCTCTCGGACATCTTGCCGTTGTGGATGTCGAGCTCGAGGCCGTGCACCCGGTGATAGAGGAGTTGGTCGAAGAGCGTCTCGCTCTGCTGATACGAGTTGTGCGAAGCCTTCGCGACGATTTGCGCGTACGTCGGCGAGTCGTCTTCGACGGCGCGCGCGCCTCCCGCATCGGGATCGATTCGATCCGAAGGCAACGTCGACTCGAGTGCGCCGACCGCACTCTCGACAGATCCGCACGCCCCACCGCACGCAGCGATAGCAACGAAGGCGGCGATGGTACGCAACCGCACGGCGTCATCTTTTAGGACGAGACTCCTTGACGCAAGGGCGCGGCGGCCAAAAAATCAGTGGTTCATGCCTACGACCTACGCCGACCTCATCGCCCATGTAAGAAAGTCGACCAAAGACGTCAGCCTCGACGCGCTGAAGAAGCGCATCGAGCAGAAGGAGCAGATGGTGCTCCTGGACGTTCGCGAGAAGGAGGAGTACCGCGCAGGCTTCATTCCCGGCGCCATCTCGATCCCGCGAGGCTTTCTCGAGCAGCAGGTCGAGCAGCGAGTCCCCGACCGGAGCACGAAGATCGTCGCCTACTGCGCCGGCGGGACGCGCTCCGTGCTCGCCGCGGCCACGCTGGCCGAGCTCGGCTACACGAACGTGGAGGCCGCCAACCCTGGGTTCGTGCGATGGAAGGACCTCGGATATCCCATCGAAACGCCACCCCAGCTCACCGAGGCGCAGCGCGATCGTTACTCGCGTCACATCCTCCTGCCGGAGGTCGGAGAGGTAGGCCAAGCGCGGCTCTTGAAGAGCAAGGTGCTCCTCCTCGGCGCCGGTGGTCTCGGCTCGCCCGCGGCGCTCTACCTCGCAGCGGCGGGCGTCGGCACGCTCGGCATCGTCGACGCCGACACGGTCGACGCTTCGAACCTCCAACGGCAGATCCTCCACGCGACGAGCCGCGTGGGCATGCCGAAGGTGGAGAGCGCAGCGAAGTGCATCGCCGACATCAACCCCGACGTGAAGGTCGTCGGCCACCAAGAGCGTCTCACGAGCGCGAACGTCGAGCGCCTCTTCGCCGACTACGAGCTCGTGGTCGACGGCACCGACAATTTTCCCACGCGCTACCTCGTCAACGACGCGAGCGTGTGGATGGGGAAGCCGGTCGTTCACGGCTCGATCTTCCGCTTCGACGGGCAAGTCACGACGTTCTTGCCGCCCAAGGCCGCCGCGAAATTCGATCGGCCCGCGGGGCCTTGCTACCGCTGCCTTTATCCCGAGCCGCCGCCCCCCCACCTGGCGCCGAGCTGCCAGGAAGCCGGGGTGCTCGGCATCTTGTGCGGCATCGTGGGCACCGTGCAGGCCACGGAGGCCATCAAGCTCCTCCTCGGAAAGGGCGATCTGCTCGCCGGTCGTCTCCTCACCTACGACAGCCTGCGCATGAAATTCCGCGACTTGAAGCTCCGTCGCGACGAGACGTGCCCCGTGTGCGGCCCGAAGCCGACGATCACGAGCTACATCGACTACGAAGGCTTCTGCGCCATCGGTTGATGAGACTTCGGGGGGAAAGAGGCGCGGGCGCGTCCATCACGTTCGCCGCGGCGACGCTCACCGTCGCCGCGGTCGCGGCGACCGCCTGCCACCGCGCGCCGTCCTCGGAGGGGGCAGCGCCCATCACCGTCGAGGCGAGCACCTCGACGACCGCGAGCGCCGCGAGCAGCACCTCCGACGCCGGGGCCAGCGCGACGTCGAGCGCCGCAATCCCCGACGCCACGGGGCCCGCACGGCCGCGCGTCTGGGCATCGTTCAGCGACGTCGACGAGGATCCTCTCTCGGGCAAGCCTCGTCTCCCCGTTCCGATCGCCAAAGACCGCGCGTACACGCTCAGCACGAGCACGATGCTCACGCTGCGACGGACGATGTGCTTCGGCAGTTGCCCCGTCTACACGGTAGGCGTGACGGCCGACGGCACCGTGCACTTCTACGGCGAGATGTACACCGCCGCGCTCGGCTACCGGAGCGCCAAGATCGATCGCGCGGCGCTCCAAGGATTGCTCGAGTACCTCCGCGCGAGGGATTTTGTCGGCCTTCACACGCACTACCTCCGCATGGCGACCGACAACCCGACGACCGCGATCGTGCTGCGCCAGGGTGACGCCTACAAGAACGTCGTCCACGACGAGAGCAACGACACGGAGCCGCGGCTCGCCGAGATCGAGAAGGAGATCGACCGCGTCCTAGGCACGGCCCGCTGGATCGGCGCGCCTCGCCGAGGGCGTCGTGATCACGACATGGCCCCCGCCCCCGGTTTCCCCGCGACCGTGCTCGCCGGCATGATCGCCACCCCACTCGCCGCGGCGAAGCGGACCTGCGTCCCGCCCGGCGCGAAGCACGTCACGCTCGACGTCGCGGTCGACGATCTCGGCAATCTCCGCGCGAGCGGCGGCGGCTCCGGCCAGCTCGACGCCCTCGCCTGCCTTCAGCGCGAGCTCCACGCGGTGGTGCCGTTCGCCGACGTGAACGAAGCAGTTCTCACTGTTGCGCCCTAGGTCGTCCGACCTACAGGAGGCCCTGACAAAGAACGAGGGGTGCTCCGGCCTCACGGCGAGAAGCACCCCTCTTCGTCACCGCGACGAGCGCGGTGAGGTCGCGTTTCGTCAGGGGGTCTCGTCGTCGGCGATGCCGTCGATCCCGCCGATGTGCGCGCCGAGGTCCTTCGTCTTCGCGGCGGAGCCCCAGGTCGAGGGCGCGGCGAGCGGCGTCGCCGGATGCTCTTCGACCGGCAAGGACGGCAGCGTCGGATCCAGCTTCGCGAGCCCTTCATCGGCGCTCTTCGGGCGGTTCATCTCCGCCGGCGGTGCGGGCCACGCCGAGACATAGTGCGGCTTCTCGCCCGGCCCCGAGGCGTCGACCCAGGTCACGTGACCCGCGCCGGGATCGCGCACATCCATGTGCACGAAGACGCTGTTCGGGTAGTAGCCGCAGCCGGTGTCGGTGAGCGTCTTGCAGAAGGCGACGAGCTCCTCGTTGCGAACGCCTTCGAGACGGAAGTCCATCGCGCGACCGCTCGCGTGGAGGCTCCCCACGCTGCTCGGTCGATAGCCCGAGACCACCTGAACGTGCGGCGCCTTCCCCGACTTGGTGAAGTGATCGACCACCGCCTGGAGCCGCTCGACGAGGCTCGCGTCCATACGACGAATGCCCGGCGCGATCGTGTCGCCGGCGTCCTTTTCGCCCTTCCCCATCTCGAGCGCCGACATCTCGGGGCGCGCGGCGCTCCCCGGACGCGTGACGATCGAGAAGTGCTCCACCGCGCCGGGCGCGAGCGATCCGTCGCAACGCGTGAGCGCGAAGTGATCCTCTTCGTTCAAGTGCGACGTGATCATCACCTCGGGGCGGAGGCACGGCGGCTTCGGCGCAGCGTGCGCCTTGCTGTGGGTCGAAGCCTTCACGAGCTTGCCGGCGAGCGGCCCCTCGCTCGACTTCGCCACCGCGAGACCCTTGGTCGAAGCGGCGACCGCCTTCGCGTCCTTCGCCGTCTCCTTCGTCTCGTCCTTGGCCTCTTCCTTCGCCGGCGTCGTCTCGAGCGCAGCCACCGACGTGTCGATGTGCACTTCTTCCTTCGTCTCGCTGGCCGCCGGCGCGTCCTTCTTCGCCGGCTTCTCCGCGAGCTTCGCCACGAGCACCGCGTTCTTCGTGTGCTCTTGCATCACCTTCGCCGCGGCGAGAACGCGCTGCCGCGCGGCCAGCTCGTCGGCGATCTCTTGCGTGTCTTCCGCGGCGATCTTCGGGTCGACCCCTTCCACGAGCTCGGAGTCGTCGTCGGCGCCGCTCCCCTTGGAGAAGACCTTCGGCGCCTTCGTCGGCTTCTTTTCCGACTTGTCGGCTTTGGCGATGGTCTTGGTGTCGACCTTCACCTCGGCGGCGTCGTCTTTCGCCTCTTCTTTGCTCGCCGGCCTCGCGCTCTTCTCCTCGAGCTTCGTCCCCTTGGCGGCGTCGTCTTTCGCGACGGTCTTCTCACCGCCGCTCTTCTCGCGGCTCGCCTTCTCGGCGGCGGCCTTCTCGTGCCCCTTGCTCGCCTTCGACGACCTCTTCGTCTTCGCCGACTTCCCCTTGTGCACGGCGGTCGCGGCGGCGCGGTGCGTGTCCTCGGGCGCGTCGCTCTTGGCGACAGCGGCTCCTGCAGCGTGAGAGACGAAGAGCGCGACGACCAGAGCACCCGACGTGACGACAGACCTCATGACGTTCCTCCTCGACGCGCCCGGGGGGGCGCGAACGACGCGCTCTTCGCGCATCGGCGGCTGTGCCGCGTGTGTGACCTACATGCACGCACACGAGCCCGCGGGCCAAAAAAATGGCGCACGTCACCTCTCTGCTAGCCTCCGCCGCGTGAACCTCCGTGAGTTCGAAGCGGCCTTCCGCGAGCTGGTCGCCGCGCAAAAGAAGAGCGACGGCAACGTGAAGTGTCTGGCGTGCGAGCGCTGCGCCCGCTGCGTCGACTGCACGTTTTGCAAAGACGGCAACGGCCTCTCGCGCTGCCACTACTGCACGCGCTGCACCGACTGCACCGACTGCTCGCACTGCGAGAGCTCGACCGGGTGCCTCGCCTGCACCCACTGCGTCGAGTCCGAGCGCTGCGCGCAGAGCGCCTACCTCACGCGGTGCGTGGGCTGCTCCGGCTGCACGTATTGCTTCGGCTGCGTGGGGCTCTCACGTAAGGACTTCCATATCTTGAACGAGCCGTACGATCGCCAGACCTACTTCGAGATCGTGAAGGGGCTCGAGCGGGAGATGCGTCGATGAGGGCCACGCGCGATCGATCGAGCGAGGGCCCTTCGCGAGGAGCGCGCTGATGCGGGCCGTCGTCCAGCGGGTCGCCTCGGCCAAGGTCCTTGTTCACGGGGAGCTGACCGGCGCCATCGATCGCGGGCTCCTCGTGTACCTGGGCGTGGGAAAGGGCGACGACGCCGCGGCGCGCGCGTACCTCCTCGACAAGATCTTGAACCTTCGCATCTTCGAGAACGACGCCGGCAAGTTCGACAAGAGCGTGCTCGACGTCGGCGGCGCGCTGCTCGTCGTGAGCCAGTTCACCCTCTTCGCCGACATGCGGCGCGGGAGGCGACCGAGCTTCGACGAAGCCATGCCCCCCGAAGAGGCCGAGCGCGCCTACCTCGCCTTCGTCGACGAGGCGCGCGCGCGCATCCGCGTGGAGACCGGGCGCTTCCGCGCCGACATGCAAGTGAGCAGCGTGAACGACGGCCCCGTCACCTTGTGGCTCGACTCGGCGACCGCGCGTGGAGCTTCGTGATGGCCGGTAGCGAACGGAAGAGCGACGGCGACACGCGGAGCGAGGGCGACGGCCACGTGACGAACAAGAGCCACGTGAAGAACGACTACGCGACGACGAACGAGAGCGGCGACATCGTCTTCGAGACCTTGTGGGGTCGCGTGCTCGAAGCGTGGGACGATCCGAAGACGCACGGCGCGCTCCTCGAATACGCGCTCCGAAAGGAGCACCTCCCCGACGCTGCCGGCCGCTACCGCGCCCTCTTGGACGACGCCGAGAAGAAGGAGCGCGCGCAAAAGCAGCTGGACGCCATCGTGCTCGCCGCCACGCAGCTCATGTTGGCAATGAAGACGCCGCCCCCGCCCAAGACGCCACGTTGGATGAACCTCGGCGCGGCGATCGTGTCGATCGTCCTCCTCACCTGGGTCGCCTACCTCGTGCTCGGCGGTCATCACGGGCGGTGACGTCGGGCGCCTCCCGCCTGGTCGTGCCGGGGGACCGCCCCTAGAGTGCCGCCATGGCGCTCACCTCGTTCGGGTTCATCGTGACAGGCGACGATTTTCGTCAGGAGCAAGGGACTCCCAAGTTCCGCATGCGCGTCGTCGGCGTGCGCGAGCCGAAGCAAGGCATCGAGGTCGCGCGCGAGATGGTGCACGACGGCATCCAGCTCATCGAGCTGTGCGGCGGCTTCAGCCCGGTGTGGGCGGGGCGCATCATCGAGGCGATCGACTACGCCGTCCCGGTGGGGGTCGTGGCGTACGGCCCGGAGTCGATCGACGCGATGTACCGCCTCTTCGCGCCGCCGAGCTGAGATCGACCCGGCGCGCCGCGCGCGCCTGCCTTGCTCGCGCGCCAATCCGGCTTATCCCGCGCGTCACCTTCGCACAGCGAGCCGCGCCGCAAGATCGAGCGCGGCGCGCATGCCGCGCGGATCGGCCTCGCCGCGCCCCGCGAGATCGTACGCCGTGCCGTGGTCGACGCTCGTGCGCACGATCGGCAAGCCGAGCGACACGTTCACCGCTTCGCCGAAGCCGAGGAGCTTCATCGGGATCGTCGCTTGGTCGTGGTACATCGCGACGACGCCGTCGAAGCGCCCGCTCTCCGCGAGGCGAAACGCGCTCTCCGCCGGGACGGGCCCGACGACGTCGACCGCGACACGCGCCTTGGCGAGACGCGCGCGGGCCCGCACGATCCCCGGCTCGATCTTCCGCGTCTCTTCGTGGCCCAAGAGCCCCCCTTCGCCGGCGTGAGGGTTGAGCGACGCGACCGCGAGCCGCGGCTTCTTTCCGCGCTTCGCCAGGTCGGCGAGGAGGCGCGCGAGCCAATACGTCGCGCGCGCAACCGCCACCGGCGTGACCGCGCGCGGCACCGCCGCGAGCGGCAGGTGCGTCGTGACGAGCGCCGTCGAGAGCTCCTCGGCGTGAAAGGCCATGACGACTTCGCGCGCACGGAGCCTCCGCGCGAGGTGCTCGGTGTGCCCGAGGAACTGCGCGGCGCGCGGCGCGCCGGACCGCGCGATCGCCTCTTTGCTCACCGGGCCCGTGACGAGCGCGTCGCCCCCACCCCGCGCCACGAGATCGCACGCAACGTCGATCCACGCGAGCTGCGCCGCGCCGCCGAGGATCGACGGCTTCCCCGCGCGCACCGCGGACGCGGGGAGCGAAGGGGTCGGCTGCCACACGGCCACCGCACCTTGCGTCAGGCGCCAGGATTCCTCCGGCCGATCGACCCGCACGAGGCGACGCCGGGCGACGCGCGTGAGCGCTGCCGCGCGAAGGAGCACGTCGTGATCGCCCACGAGGAGCACGCGCGAGGAAGCACGCGACGAGGCGAGCGCCGCCGCCGCTGCCACGCTGACCTCGGGACCTATCCCCGAAGGGCACCCCACGCTGACGACGAGACGAGGCTTCACGAGATCACGTGGTGCGCTGTTTTCTGCGGTTCAGGAGACGCTGGGCGCCGAAGAGGTGCGGCGCGGCCTCGCAGGCGCCGCGCCTTCGACGTCGCTCATGCCGTCGTCGCTCGGCGGCTCGTCGTGCGCGCGGAACTTGTAGCCGGCGCCGCGCAGCGTCTCGAGCGGGAGCGCGTCGCCGAGCTTCGCGCGGAGCCTTCGCACGTGGATGTCCACCGTGCGCGCGCCCCCCTCGTAGCTTGCTCCCCACACGCGGGCGAGGAGCTGCTCGCGACGAAAGACGCGACCGCGGTTCGCCGTGAGGAACGCGAGCAGCGCGAACTCCTTGGCGGTCAGCACGACGCGCCGCCCGTCGAGCGACACCTCGTGCGCCGCGCGATCGACCACGAGGCGACCGACCTTCACGCGCTCCTCGGTGGAGAACTCGCTCGCCTGCCACTCGAGCTGGCGAATGCGCGCGTAGAGCTCGGAGGGGACGTAGGGAAAGAGGATGAAGTCGTCGAAGCCCCCCGAGGGCTCGTAGCGAGTCACTTGGCGCTCGGGGAGAGCGATGATCGCCGGGAGGTCGCGGAGGCGCTCGTCCTTCCGCGCGGCGCGGAGGGCTCGCTCGGCGTAGTCGAGGCGCTCGCCCGCTTCGACCACGAGGGCGCGGCAAGAGCCGGCGGAGTTGTCCAAAATCCGCGCGAAATCGTCCCAAAAGCCGGCGATCTGCACACGCGCGCCGAGCTTCTGGAGCACCGTGGCCGCCCCCTCTTCGCTCGACTCCCGCGTCTCACGGTCGCGCGCGGCGGCGGGGGGAGCCTCGGGGCCGATGACCAGCACGAACTTCTGGGGAGACCCCGGCTTCACCCTCTCGGCGTACCTCGGGAACGCGCCGGCGTCGAGCCGCGGCCGGCGTCGAGAGCACGTGCCATTTCGACGGCACGACTTAGACTCTGAGGAGGTGCACATGCTCGGTCGGGTCGGTGGGTTCGCGGTCCTCTTGATCCTCGCGCTCGGCGCGACGACGATGGGCTGCGCCTCGGAGCCGCCGCCTCCTCCGGTCTACGCTTCTCTCCCTCCGCCGGACGCTCCGGTGGAGCTCGAAGGGAGCGCCCCGAGCCCGGCGTACCTCTGGGTGCGGGGACACTACTTTTGGAACGGCGTCGAGTACGTGTGGATCCCGGGGCACTGGCAGACGCGACCGCACACGCACGCGGTGTGGGTGACGGGCCGTTGGCAGCACACGCGTCACGGGTGGCTCTGGGTGGAAGGGCACTGGACCTAACGCGCCACGCAGCGCGGGCGATCGTGTTCGCCATGTGCGCTTCGTGCGGCGGCGGCGGTGGTGCGGCGGGGAGCGGGGCGACGACCCCCGAGCCGAAAGTCGACTCGTGCCGCGTGACGCTCGCGCCTCCGTCGGCGACGCCCGAGGCGACGACGACCCCCGCGCCCTACGCCGTTCCTCGCTCGACCGTCGTCGTCGACGTCGCGCTCTCGCTCCGCACGCTCGAAGGTCAGGTCGACGCCAAGGTCCCGAAGCGCGTCGCCGAAGAGCACGACGTCGACATCGGTGTCGCCGGCAGGCTGGAGTACACGGTCGATCGCGGCGCGGTGAGCGCGCACGTCGAAGGCGACACCCTCGTCGTCCAGGCGCCGGTCGTCGCTCACGCCAAGGCCTGCGCCAAGGGGAGCTGCTACGCCGGGTGCGATCCCGAGGCGCGCTTCTCGGTGCGCGTCCCTCTGCGACTCGGTGCAGACTACAAGCTTCACGCCCAAGACACGCACCTCGAGGTCACGCGTGGTTGCCAGATCCGCGCGCTCGGCGGGCTCGTCACCGTCGACGCCACGCCGGCGCTCCGCGCGCGCCTCCCGGAGGCGGAGAAGACCCTCCGCGCGTCGATCGATCGCGAGCTCCCGAGCTTTCACGACGACGCGGAGACGGCGTGGAAGAACGCTTCGGCGCCGCACGCGCTCCCGCTCGGCGCGTGCGTGATCCTCGCCCCCGAAGGGATCGTGCAAGGGCGGCCGACGGGGACCGCCGACGCCGCGCACCTGCACCTTGGCCTCTACGCGCGCCCCGAGCTTCGCGGCGCGTGCGGCGAGCCACCTCGCGTGATCGCGCTGCCGCCGCTCGAGAGCGACGACAAGCTGCCGCCGGAGGGGGACGTGCACTTCTCCGAGGTCTTCGCCAGCGCGAGCGCCGCGCTCGAGGGGACGAAGGTCCTCTTCCCGGGGAACGAGGCCCTCCCGGTCGAAGGGCGCATCAAGCGCGCGTCGGGCCCGCCCGCGGCGCTCGACATGGAGCTCGGCGGCGACGTGTGCGGGCCTGTTCGCGCGGGGGCGATGCGCGCAACCTGGGACGACGACGCGACGAGCGTGCGCCTCGTCGGTGTCTCGCTCTTCTCCGGCGAAGGGGCGCGCCTCGCCAAGGCGGGCCTCGCCCCCGAAGTGTTCGAGCGCGCCGTCGAGCAAGCGCACGTCCCGGTCCCGGTGGGCCCGCGCGATCTCGGCGCGATGCTCCCCGACTTGGCGAAGACCGCCTCCGACCCGCACGCGAGCGTGTCGGCGCACGTGTCGTCGGCGGTGCCGGAGAGCGCGGGGCTCCGCGGCGACGCGCTCGTCGCCACGATGCGTCTCCGCGGCGCGGTGTCGGTCGACGTGAAGTGAGGGCCGAAGCCGGCGTCAGCCGATCTTCGTGCCGCCGACGGTGATCGAGCTGATCTTGATGGTCGGACACCCGACACCGACCGGCACGCTCTGCCCGTCTTTGCCGCACGTCCAGATGCCGTCGGAGACCTCGACGTCGTTGCCCAACATGACGACCTTGCGGAGGACGTCGGGGCCGTTGCCGATCAAGTTCACCCCCTTGAGCGGGGCGGTGATCTTTCCGTCTTCGACGAGGTAGCTCTCGGTGAGCGAGAAGACGAAGTCGCCGTTGGAAATATCGACTTGGCCGCCGCCGAATTTCTTGGCGAACACGCCGCGCTTGACCGTCTTCAAGATCTCTTCGGCGGTGTGCTTTCCGCCCATCAAGATGGTGTTGGTCATGCGGGGCATCGGCGCGCAGGCGAAGCTCTCGCGTCGGCCGTTGCCGGTGGGCGCGAGCTTGTAGTGCTTCGCGCTCAGGCGGTCGTGCATGTAGCCGACGAGCTTCCCGTTCTCGATGAGCGTGCTCGACCGCGGCTCGTTCCCTTCGTCGTCGACGTTGATGGTCCCGCGCGACTGGAGGAGCGTGGCGTCGTCCACCACGGTGCACAGCTCGCTGGCGACGAGGTTGCCGATCTGGCCGGCGTAGTTGCTCGTCCCTTTGCGATTGAAGTCCGCCTCGAGGCCGTGGCCCACCGCTTCGTGGAGGAGGATGCCGCTGTCGCCCGGGGCGAGCACGACTTCCATCTGCCCGGCCGGCGCTTCTTGGGCGTCGAGCATGCGGATCGCGTGCTCGGCCGCTTGCTTCGCGTGCCACTCGGGGCTCTTGCCGTCGAAGTAGCCGAGCGTCGTGCGCCCGCCGCCACCCGACGATCCCTCGTGCCGCTTGCCGTCACGCTCGGCGATGACGCGCACGCCGAAGCGAAGGAGCGGCTGGGTGTCGCGCGCCATCTTGCCGTCGCTGGTGACGACGAGGATCTCGCGGATCTCCTCGGCCAGGCTGCACTCGACCTTGATGATGTCCTTATCGAAGGCGTGGGCCGCGGCGGCGGCGCGCTCGAGGAGCTTTCGCTTCTCGATACCGGGCACGTCGAGCGTCACCTTCTCGAGCTCGTAGCGGTGCGGGAGGGTGACGACCTTCGGGCTCACCGGGACGTGTGACCCGCCGCCGGTGGCGATCTGCGCCGCGGTCTCCGCCGCGCGCTTCATGGCGTCCCAGTCGAACTGCTCGACGTAGGCGTAGCCGGTGGCGTCGCCCTTTTGGACGCGCACGCCGAGGCCCATGCCGACCCCGCGCGAGGCGCTCTTCAGGATCCCTTCGTCGTAAACCAGGCCGCCGGCGGCCCGGTACTCGAAGTAGAGATCGGCGTAGTCCCCCCCCGCTTGCAGCGCGACGGCCAGGAGCCGCTCGGCGATTTGGGCGTCGATGGCGTGTTCACCGCCGGGAGAGAACGGAGCTTTGTAGAGAGCGGACTGGGTGGGCATCGGGGCGCGGAAGAAGGTAGCGAGTGTCGCGGGGCTTCGCACCCCCCGTCCGTGAGAAGTGACGGCGACGTGGCCTGCGCACATGCGCCCACCCCACGCCTCGCGCAAAGGGGGCGCGGGGGTCCAAGAACCGGCGCCGAGTTGCGCGGGCAAACTATGCCATTCACTCCGGTAGCGCTATTCTCGTAGGAAGCCGAAGGAGCGCGTCCCCCCGCTGCTCGCTTCGACCTCACGAGCACGAGAGCGCGACTGCGCGCGTCGTGCACGTGCGAACGAATCGCTCGATGCATTCCAACCCCCCGTCACGCTTCGCCAACCTCGGTCTCTCTCTCCGTGCGCTCGCGAAGCGCACCAAGGTCGAGCCTCACCCAAGGAGTCCCCGCACCCGTGGCGATTGACCGCGAAAAGGTGCTCCAGGCCGCCCAGAAGTTCGTCGAGAAAAAGAAGTACGACAAGGCGGTCGCGGAGTACCAAAAGATCATTCAGGAGGATCCGAACGACGCTCGGACGCTTCTGAAGATCGGCGACCTCCAGCTCAAGATGGAGGCGTACGCGGAAGCCATTTCCACGTACGAGCGCGTGGGGCGCTTCTACGCGGCGCAGGGGTTCTCGCTGAAGGCCATCGCGGTCTACAAACAGATCCGCGAGATCATCCACAAGCACGTCCCGCAGCTCGTCGACCGCTACGCGCACATTCCTCCGAAGCTCGCCGAGCTCTATCAGCAGCTCGGGCTCGTGAGCGACGCGCTGGCCGCGCTCGACGAAGTGGCGTCGCGCCTCCAGCAGCAGAATCGCGACGGCGAAGCGATCGACGTCTACCGAAAGATCGTCGCGCTCGATCCGTCGAACCCGCTCCCGCACCTTCGCCTCGCCGAGGCGCTCTCGCGCGCGAAGGACAACGACGGCGCGGCCACCGAGTTCTCGCTCGCCGCCTCGCAGCTCGTGAAGGCCGGGCGGCGCGACGACGCGCTCAAGGTCATCGAGCGCTTGCTCCACCACCGCGCCGATCCGGCGCAAGCGCGCATCGCCGCCGAGCTCTACCTCGCCCGCAATCAGCCGAAGGACGGCATGCAGGCGCTGGCCAAGCTGCAGATCTCCTTCCAAGCGAACCCGAAGGACATCGACACCCTCGCGCTGCTCGCGCGCGCGTTCCAGAGCATCGGTCAGGCGAACAAGGCCATCGAGGTCCACAAAGAGATGGCGCGCATCGCGCGCGATCAAGGGAAGATGGACCTCTTCCGCGACATCGTCGCGCGCCTCCTGCAGGTCGCGCCGAACGACGAAGGGGTGCGTCAGCTCGCGGCGAAGAGCGAAGCGCCGCCGCCCGCGGCGATCCCCACGCCGCCGCCGCCTGCCGCCGAGCTTCCGCCCACGGTCACGGCGCCGGTCGCGCGCGCGGCTCCTCCGCCGCCGCCCGCGCGCCAAGCGCCGCCGCCTCCTCCGCCTCGGCGCTCCGAGCCCGAGCCGGAAGAGATCTCGGCGCTCGAAGAAATCCCCCCTTCGTTCGCGCCGCCGCCGCGCAGCGCCCAGACGCAAGACGACGACGGTCCGGCGATGGACGTCGGCGACGGCGAAGGGGTGGAGCTCGTCGAAGGGGAGAGCGCGCAGCTCGACGCCAGCGAGCAGATCGCCGCGCTCCTCGACGAAGCGATCGCCGCGCGCACGCGAGGCGACGTCGACACGTGCCTCGAGCTCCTGAGGAGCGCGCTCGAGATCGATCCGCGCCACTTGGACGTGCGCGCGGCGCTGCGCGAGACCTTGCTCGAGAGCGGCGACACGGCGGGGGCCGTGGAGGAGCTGCTCCTCCTCGCGTCGATGCAGCTCGAAGAGCTCGACGGCGAAGGGGCCACGCGTTCGCTCCAGGAAGTGCTCGAGCTCGATCCGCGGAACGAGCGCGCGATCCAGACCTTGCGCGAGCTCGGGTACGAGGTCGAAGAGCCGGCGCGGCCGGGCGCTCAAGGCGCGCCTCTCGAGTTCGACTCCACCGAGCACGAAGCTCCCCTCCCCGCCTACGACCTCGAAGAGATCGGCCCCGCCGACGAGGCTCCGGTCCCCGCTGGGCTCACCGGCCCCTCCGAGCCGCCGCCGGTTCCGCGTCGCGCCATCGACGCCATCGACGATCCTTTCGGCGAAGGCCCCGGCCCGCTCCCGAGCTTCCCCGTCGACGAAGCGGAGAGCGATCCGGCGTTCGAGCTTCGACGTCAGAGCCAGCCGCCCGCGGGCCCGGTGCTCGAGGCCTCGCTCGAGGCAGCCGACGATCCTCGCGACTTCACCCGCCCCGTGCAGCGCGACGAGATCGAGAGCCAGATCGCCAACACCCGCCCCACCGCCGAGCTCGAAGAGGCGCTCGAAGAAGCGGAGTTCTTCGCTTCGCGCGGGCTCTACGAAGACGCGCGCGCCGTCTTGAACGATCAGCTCGCGCGCCTGCCGAATCACCCGCTCCTCCACGAGCGGATGGAAGAGCTCGAAGCGCAAGAGCGCGGCTCGGGGGCCCAAGCGTCGGGGACGCGCTCGGTGCCGCTCGGCTCGGGGGGCGAGGATCGCAGCTTCGACATCGCCGCTTCGCTCGACGCGCTCGAGAGCCTCGACGAGTCGGCGCCGATGCCGGCGGAGGGGAACGCGCTCGTCGACGGTCAGATCGACGTCGAAGAGGTCTTCGCCAAGTTCAAAGAGGGGGTCCAGAAGCAGATCTCCCAGGACGACGGCCAGGCCCACTACGATCTCGGCCTCGCCTACAAAGAGATGGCGCTCCACGACGACGCCATCCGCGAGTTCGAGGTCGCCGCGCGCGACCGCAACATGACCTGCGTGTGCGAGTCGATGATCGGGATGATGCACCTCGAGCGCGGCAACGTGAACGAGGCCATCGACGCCTTCTTGCGCGGTCTCCACGCGCAGGTGCGCACGTCCGATCAAGAGACGTCGCTCTGGTTCGAGCTCGGGGGGGCTTACGAATCGAAGAGCATGTTCAAAGACGCGCTCGCCTACTACCAGCGCGTCGCTCGCCGCGAGCCCAACTACCGCGACGTGCAAGACCGCGTGCGCAGGCTCTCGCACTACGCGTCGATCGCACCGATGCGCCAAGCCGCGGTGGGGGCCGACGACGAGTTCGATCGCGCCTTCGACGAGATCATCGGGACGGGGAAGCTGCCGTAGGCGGCGGTCCGCGGCTCACCCGAGCCTCGCTCAGTAGTACGGCTGGCACGCGCTGGTCTCGAGGTTGACGGGCGTGGGGGAGCACTGCGTCGGCGGGGCGCACGACGGACCGCCCAACGGGCTGCACAGGGGCCAGCACGTGGTGCTCGGCGGAGATCCGTAGGGGATGGTGGCGCTCGTGAAGCAGGCCCCGCGGTAGCTCTTTCCGTCGTCGCCGCAGAGAACGACGGTCGGCGCGGGCACGTTGGGCTGCGACGAGGGCGGAAGCGTGCAGTCTGCACCCACTGCGACGTGGAGAGCGCTCGAGACAGGCGCGCCGCAAAAGCCCGCGGGGAGGCATCGCTCCGAGGCGGCGCAGCCCGGGTCGGCGGCGAGCGGGTTGCACGCCTTCTTGCACACGTTCGTCGCGCCCAGCGTGCGGTCGCACACGAGGCCGGCTTGGCACTGCGTTACGACGTCGTCGGGGCGGGGCGAGCACGCCGCGCCGAGCGCCGCGCCCGCGAGCGGAACGTTCTTGCACACGTGGGCTTCGCACGCCTGGTCGCCGGGGCACGGCGCGAAGTTGTCGCAGGCCCTCACGCACGCGCGCGCCGTCGAAGCTTGGTCGCGCGGCGCCACGCACGAGAGGCCGTCGGCACAAGGCGCGCTGTTCGAGCACTCGGAGAGCGCGCAGGTCTTGGTGCTCATCGCGCACACCTTGGTGCGCCCGCACTGCGCGTGGTCGATGCACGGCGTTCCAATCGGCGCGCGCGTGTCGACGGCCATGTCGGCGACGTCGATGCAGGCGCCGTTCGGGTCCACGGTCTCGATTGTGGCGCCTCCGTCGACTTGCACCTCGCGGACCGCGCGGAAGCGTAGGTGCGTGAGCGTGCCGGTCATCTCGTTCGAGTCGGGCGAAGCGAGGGTGTCGATGCGCAGCGTGCCGCGCTCGATGAGGTAGGAGCGACCGAGCCCGGCGTTCGTGTCGATCTCGCCGCTCTGGCACATGGTGCCGGGCGCGCATGCGAGATCGATCGTTTGAGCAGCGAAGCTCCCGGATGCCCCCGAAGAGAGATGAATCGCGATCATCCCGAGGCCGGGGACCGTCTTCCTGAGCCATCGAGACTCTTGGTCGCCGTTCGTGACCACGCGGGCGTCTTCGGTCGCGAAGGCGAAGGCAGGTGCCTGCGCGCAGGGCGAGCCGCTGTCCGAAGGCGGGTGGGACGAGGATCCGGCGTCGCCGTCCGCCCCGCTCTCGGACAGCCCGGCATCGCTCGACGCGCCTGTTGGGTCACCGGAGCTCGAGCTCGTTTGAGGATCGCTCGCGCCGCATCCGTGGAGCAAGGCGAGCGCGCCGAAGAGCGCGGCCACGAAGGACGCGCGAAGGAAGGAGTTCACGCGGTCGCTAGGTGCGGCCCGCGCGGCCGACATTCAACGGCGGGGTTCGAAGGATGCGACGAGCTGGGCGACCGTGCGCGTCACTGATTCGCAGACGGTAGCTCGACCCCGGCAACGTGAACGAGCCATCGATGCGACGACGAAGCACACGACGCGCCTCAGGCCTCCGAGAATCGCGCACGGTTCAGCTCCGCGGCCATGTGCATCCACAAGGGGCGCATTCCTCTTGTGAGCCAACTCGTCAGGTGTTCCTCTCGATGTTCGAACGGCCGAACCATTGGAGGCTCGATGCTCTCGCGTAGGAATCAGCGGCGGCAGCGCGAGTACGACTACGGCTGGAAGTCGTGGACTCAGATCCTCTGGCAAAATGGCACCTACTTCGACGGGGACGTCAGCTCATGGTGACGCGACGCCTCCTCCTTCTCGCGGTGCCGACCGTGCCCGCCTTGGTCCTTGCGCTCTTCGCGTGCACGACGTCGAGCAGCACACCTCCCGCGGCCTTTGACTCGGGGCTCGCACCCGGTGCTTGCCTCGCGAAGGACGATTGCCCGTGGGACGCTAACTGGCTCATCGATCGCCCGTCTTGCATCTACAGCGCGAACGAGGGGTGCACGGCGATCGGGAAGTGCGTCTACCAGAACAACAGCAGCACCTGCCTCGACGCGACCGACACGCGCATCCTGTGCGCCTGTCACGACGGAACGCCTCGATACGCGACGAGTTGCGGCTTACCGAAGGACTACGTTTTTCAGCGAGTCATGCCGTGCCCGCCGAGCGACGCGAGCGATGATTCCGCTGACGACGCGCCGGACGACGCGCGCGCCGACACGGCTGATGCCGGACCCGACGCGTCCGGCGAGTGAGCTCTTCGCCCAAGCCCGCCCCGCGTAAGCCGCGGCTCACTTCACGCGGAGCGCCCCGACGAGCAGCGCGACGTGCGCGTCTTCTTCAGCAAGCTTCGCGACCTTCGCGAACGCTTCTTCACGAACGGCGCCCTTCTTGTAGAGTGCGCGAAACGCCGCTTCGAGCCGCGCGATGCTCGCTTCGTCGATCCCGCGGCGCCTGAGGCCCACTTTGTTCAACGCACGCACGCGCGCGCGGTCCCCCTGCACGATGACGAACGGCGGCACGTCGCGCTCGCACATCGATCCGGCGGCGACGAAGGCGCTCTCCCCCACCTTCACGAACTGCGCGACGCCGGCGAGGCCGCCGAAGATCGCGTGATCCGCGACGACGGCGTGCCCCGCGAGCTGCACTTGGTTCGCCAAGGTCACGTGCGATCCGACGACGGCGTCGTGGGCCACGTGGCAGCCGACCATGAAGAGCGAGTCGGTCCCTACACGCGTCGCGCGCTCCTCGGTGCCGCGATGAATCGTCACGTGCTCGCGCACCACGTTGCGATCGCCCATCACGAGCGAGCCCGGCGCGCCCGCGCGCTTGGCTTGCGGCGCGCCGCCGACGACGGCGAAGGAGTGGACGACGTTGTCCTCGCCCAGTGTGGTCGGCCCTTCGACGACGGCGTGCGCGTGGAGCTTCGTGCGCGCGCCGAGCGTGACCCCTTCGCCCACGATCGCGTAGGGGCCGATCTCGACCCCTTCGCCGAGCACGGCGCTCGGGTGCACGACCGCGCGCGGATCGATGCGCGGCGGGAGCCGAACGACGGAGGTGCTACGCGCCGCCATGTTCATCCCTCGCGATCGACGACGCTCGCGAGGAGCTCGCCTTGCGCGCACAAAGTTCCGTCGACCGAGGCCTCGCCGCGGAGCTTCCACACGTTCGTGCGGTGGTGCATGACGAAGACCTCGAGATCGAGTCGATCTCCCGGCACGACCGGCCTTCGGAACTTCGCCTTGTCGATGCCGAGAAAGTAGAGGAGCGAGCTCCCCGGATCGAAGGGCTCGCTGGCGTACGCGAGGATGCCGCCGATCTGCGCGAGCGCCTCGAGCACGAGCACGCCGGGGAGGATCGGCCTCCCGGGGAAATGCCCCTGAAACCACGGCTCGTTCATGCTCACGGACTTGTGACCGCGAATGCGCTCGTTCGGCACGACCTCGCTCACGTGATCGACCATCACGAAGGGCCACCGGTGCGGCAGGATCTGCAGGATCTGCTCGATGTCGAGGCTCGAAGGTGGCGTGCGCGTCACTTCCGCGAACTCCTTTCGCCCGAGCGGGCGAAGAGCCACGCCCAAGAGCGGAGCCAGCGCGCGCGCGGAACGGCGGGATATCCTGCCACGACGCCCCCGGGAGGTACATCGCCGATGACGCCGCTCCCGCCGGCGATCTTGGCGAAGTCGCCCACCGTCACGTGATCGGCGAAGCCCGCTTGTCCGCCGACGAGCACGCCGCGACCGAGCGTGACCGAGCCGGCGAAGCCGACCTGCGCGGCGACGATGCACCCTTCGCCGATGTCGCCGTTGTGACCGACGTGCACGTGCGCGTCGAGCTTGGCTCCGCGACGAATCCGGGTCGGGCCGAGCGTGCCGGCGTCGATCGTGGTGAGCGCGCCGATGTGCACGTCGTCTTCGATCACCACGCCGCCGAGCTGCGGCACCGCGCGCACCGCGCCATCCGGAGACGAAGTCCACCCGAAGCCCGGGCTTCCAATGACCGCGCCGTGGCCGATGACGACGTTCTTGCCGACGACGACGCGCGGGCCGAAGACGACGTGCTCACCCACGCGCGTCCCCTCGCCGAGCGTCACCTTCGTGTCCGGCGTGGTCGATCCGTCGAGGATCTCCGCCATCGCCCACACCGCGTGCGGATGACGCCACACGCCCGCGGTGTCGGCGGGCGCGCGGGCAGCGAAGCGAGCCGCGAGATCCGCGGAGACGAGGATCGTCGCGCCGCGCGACGCTGCGGCGCACGCGTCGTCGATCTTGGCCGCGCGAAAGAGCGGGGCGAGATCCCCCGCGCTGGCGTGCTCGGGGGGGACCACGCGTCCCACGACGCGCGAAGGGCCGGCGAGCTCGCCTCCGAGGCGCTTGGCGAACGCGGCGACGTCGGTCGCGGGAATGGGAACGCCGACGTGCACCGAGGCGCGCGCTTCGCTCACGACGGGCGCGGCAACGTCCGCGAACGCGTCACTTCTTGGGAGCGGGGGCCGCGGGGGCAGCGCCGCCGCCGTTGTACATCTGGATGGCGCGATCGGTGAGGTCGAGATCGCTGCGGATGTAGGCGGCCGAGTTCTTGTCGAGCACGAGGTCGAAGCCCTCGGTCGTAGCGAGGCGCTTCACGATCCCCATCACCTTCTCGAAGATGGGATCGGTGAGCTCCTTCTGCTTCTTCTCGAGCTCCTTGTTGTACTCGACGAAGACGGTCTGGAGCTCGACCATGGCCTTCTGCCAGTCTTCCACGCGCTTCTGGAGCGCCTGCTGGCTCATCACCTTCGACTGCTTGTCGATGTCCTCGCGCTGCTTCGCGAGGTCCGCCTGCTTCTTGTTCAGCTCCTGCTGACGGCTGTCGAAGAGCTTCTTCAGCGTGGCCTGCGCACGAAGACCGTCCTCGGTCTGCATGACGGCGCGCTGCACGTCCACGACGGCGATCTTCATCTCGGCGTGGGCGGCCGAACCGAAGAACAGGACGCAGGCGGCCAAAAGCGAGGCAACGAGGGTGCGAAGGTTCATCACGGCCTTCGGGTAGCCAAAGGGAGCGGCGGGGTCAAGGAAGGAAAACCGAGCGGTCCGGGGGCGCGGCCGGTCGGGGGGCACCGGCCGACGGGCGGGACGGTCCGAGACGGTGTGAACCTGGGTGCACGCATCGACCGGCAAGGACGTCGCACGCCCCCCGCCTCGGCCGCGCGAGAAGAGCTGGTTTTCCCGAGCGACCGCTCCGCCGAGGGGATGGCACGGCACATGGATAGGAGAACCCTCGGAGCCCCCAAGGGGCGCCGGAGAAGGTGGAGCGATGAAGCTGGGGCGCGTGCACCGAGACGGTTCGACGAAGACGGCGACGAAACTGACCGGACTCGCCCGCTTGCGGGGTATGAGCCGGCTGTCAGGGGTGGTCTTCGCGGTCACACTGCTCGGCGCCGCCGTGTGGAGCGGCTGCGGGCCGAGCGACTCGCGCTACTACTGCGACGACACGGGCTGCTACTCGTGCGACGGCTACGGCTGTAGCGCGGTCACGCCGAGCAAGCCCACGACCTGCACCGGCACCTTGAGCTGCCCGTCGGGTCAGGTGTGCACCGACGCCGGCTGCGAAAAGAGCTGCACCGGGGACAGCGACTGCGATCGCGGCACCGTGTGCAAGTCGGGGCTCTGCACCGCCCCCGGCTCGAACCCGGGGACGCCCAAGGACTGCACGACCAGCGCCGATTGCGGCGACGGCAAGACGTGCACGAACGGCAAATGCGTCGGCACCACGTCGAGCGACGGGGGCGCGAGCGACGGCGGGCCGAAGTGCAGCTCCGGTCCGTGCGCGTGCACGTCGCAAGCGGATTGCAGCGGCGGCAATGTGTGCGCCGGCGGGGTTTGCACGGCGCCGACCAACACGTGCAAATTCGGCAGCGAGTGCCAGAGCGGCCAATCGTGCGTCGACGGGCAGTGCGTGAAGACCTGCTCCACCTCGCCCGAGTGCGGCACCGGAGCGAGCTGCGTGAAGGGGGTCTGCCAGCAAGATCCCCAGTCGCAGTGCCAGACCGACGCGCAGTGCTCGGGCGGCACGCCCAAGTGCGCCGCCGGCGCCTGCGTCCCGCAGTGCACGACCGATCCCGAGTGCGGGAGCGGCAACTACTGCAACCAAGGGGCGTGCGTCCCCGACACGCGCCCGAAGACGATCTGCTCGCAAGCCGATCACTCGGCGTGCGGCACGAACCAGCAGTGCGTCGACGGCTTCTGCAAGTACTCGTGCACGACCGATCAAGGCTGCAAGCTCATCGACGCGCGCATCGGCTACTGCGGCGGTGACGGCGTGTGCCGCACCCAGACCGAGGCCCACCCGCAGTGCACCACGAAGGATCAATGCGGCGCCGGTCAGCTCTGCGTCGACAACGTCTGCAAGTGAAGACGCGCCTCCCGTCCCTCTTCGCCGCCCTGGGGGTGCTCGCGCTGCTCCACTGCGGCGGAGGCGACGACGGTTCGACGCCGATGACCTCGGAGGGGGACGCGCTCGCCGTGCAGCGCATCGTCGGCACGTGGGAGGCGACCTCGCCGCACGGCAAAGTCACCATGACGCTGTGCGAGGATCTCACCGCCGACGGGACGCAGTCCACCACGTGCGAGTGCCGTCACGTGGTGCGCGGCGAGGGGCGCGGGAAGACCGAGTCGGTGTCGCTCGCGCCGCCGAGCGGGTGCGAGGCGGGCGGCTGCCTCTACGACACGAGCGCGTTCGTCGTCGGCACCGTCGGCGGCGAAGCGCTCGGCACGACGGTCGCCGTCCACGGCTCGGTGGCCCTCAAAGAGCACAACGCGCCCGATCCGTACGTGTACCCGTACCTGATTCACCTTGGCTCGGGCGACAGCGGCGTCACTTCGTTCTCGGTCAACGGCACGGTGGCGAGCGACGACACGATGTCGAACATGGAGCTCTACGCCAACCTCCAGGTCCCCGACGTCCCCGACGCCGGCGACGACGCACAAACGGACGCCGCAGAAGCCGAAGACGCGTCGAGCAGCGTGGACGCGAGCGACGACGGCGCGACCGACGCCTCGCAGGTCCCCACGCCGAGCCCGACCGGGAGCGCGAGCAGCGCGCCCACCGGGAGCGGATCGTCCGGCGCGGGTCCGACGACGAACCGTAAGATCCAAGAGAGCGCGCTCGTCTTCCACCGCGTGGATCGCACCCCCGCGGCCTGCGCGCACTGATCGAGCGCGTCAGCCTTCGGCGGGCGCTTCGAGCTGCGCGGGGGAAGCGCACGCTTGGTCGACGAGCTCGACCTGCACCGTGACGTACTCCACGCCGAAGGTCTCGCGGAGCTCCTTGGCGAGCTCGGTGGCGAGGCGCGGATCGGGCTCTTTGACCCGCACGTGCACGATGATGGCGTCGTGCCCGGCGCCGAGCGTCCACACGTGCATGTCGTGCACCTCGGTCACCTTGGGGAAGGCCACCATCACCTGGCGCACGGCGTCGACCGGCAAGTGACGCGGCGCCGCCTCGAGCAGCACCAGCGTCGCGTCGCGAAGGAGCTTCAGCGCGCCGACCACGAGGATGAGCGCCACGACGAAGCCGGCGATGGGGTCGATGGCCGCCGGGCCACCGAAGTGGATGACGATCGCGGCCACGAGGGCGGCGAGCGAGCCGAGCGTGTCGCCGAGCAGGTGAAGGCGCGCGCTCTTCAGGTTGAGCTCGTGCCCCCCAGCGCGCGGCGGCGGACGGCGCGAGCCTTCGTGGCCGTGCGTGCCTCGCGTGGCAGGCGCGTGAGGATCGTGCGCGTGACGCGCCTCGAGCGCATGATTTTCGTGCGCGTGATGCGCGTGATCGTGGTGCGCGTGCGCATGCCCGTGATCGTGGCCATGCCCTGCATCATGATCATGCCCGTGGCCGTGCGCAGGGGCGTGAGCGTGTCCGTGGGCGTGCCCATGGTCGTGTCCGTGCCCGTGATCGTGCCCGTGGTGGCCGATGACCCCGTGGAGGAGCCACGCCGAGAGGCCGTTCACGAAGAGCGCGCCGATGCTCACGACGAGCATGATCCCCGCCTCGGGGGCGGCGCCCACCTTCAGCTCGGCGATACCGTCGCGCACGATCTCGGACGTCGCCGCGAGGACGAGCCCTACGTTGAAGATCGCCGCCACCGGCTCGGCGCGACGAAGGCCGAAGGTGAAACGCGGCGTGGGCCTTCGCACCGCCAGGCGCATCGCGAGCAGGCTCATCGCCAGGGCCATGACGTCCATCAAGAGATGGAGCGCGTCGGCCTTGAGCACGTTCGAGCGCGACAAGATCGCCCCCGTCAGCTCGAGGCCGAAGAAGCCGGCGATGAGCGCCACCACCATGGTGAGCCGGCGCGCCTGACGCGCCTCCGCCTCGTTGAACACGCCCGGCACGCGGACACGTTCGTTCGGCAGCGGATCGCTGAAGGACGGAGGGGGCATCGTTCGTGGGAAAAGGGGCGCGTGGTGCGCGCGCGCCGCCCGAGCCTTTAGACCAGGACGTAGTCGTCCGCCACGCTCATGGTGGAGGTGGCGATGACCGCGCTGGTCTCTTCGTCGCGCTGCACCGCGGAGAGGTAGAGCCCGTGGAGGATGGCGGGGTGGTCCTTCACGAGGGCCATGAAGTCTTCTTCCGGCAGGTGGAGCGACACCGTGGGGTGCACCGCGACCACGTCGGCGCTGGCCTTGCGACGCAGGACGAGCGCGACCTCGCCCACCACTTCTCCCACGCCGAGCGTCGAGATGACGAGCGGCTCTCCGCTCGCTTCGTGACCGACGACCGCGACCTCGCCCGAGGCGATGAGGTGAAGACCGTCGGGCTCTTCCCCTTCGGTGATGAGCTTGTCCCCCTTCTCGAAGACGCGCGTCTCGAAGCGCTCGACGAGCGCCGGGCGATCTTCGGCGCGCACCGAGATGAGCACGCGCGAGGTGCGGATCAAATTCGCGACCATGCGGCGGCGGCAGTGCGCCGCGAGCTCGACGCCGACCTCGGGGCGCGCTTCGGCGACCTTCTCGAGCGCGTCGCGACGCGCGACGAGCAAGATCGAAGGACGGCACGCCACCACGCTCGCCGCGCGGGGCGCGCGCGAGAGGAGCGCCATCTCGCCGAAGAGCGCGCCGTTCGTGAGCCGCGCGAGGGTCGTGGGGCCGGTGGACTGCCCTTCGTCGGCCGGATCGGGCTTCCGCCGCACCTCGAGCTCGCCGCGCGCGACGATGTACGCCTCGGCCCCTTCCTCTCCTTCGACGATGACCTCGTGCCCCGCGGGGACGGTGATCATCTCGAAGGCGGCGATGAGCGCGCGAAGCCCGTCGATCTCGAGCGCGCTGAAGAGCGGGAGCGGCGCGATCGCGTCGAGCGTCGAGCGGTCCGGCGCCTCGAAGGCCTCGCGCGCCTTGTGCACGATGCTCGTCGCTTTGGAGAGGAGCGCCGGCCCGGCGAGGAACGAGCTGAGCGGCTGAAACGCTTCGAAGTGCGGCAGCGGCGGCGGCGGCGGCGCCCCTTCGGCGAGGCGCGGCGAGCCGTAACAGAACGAAGCGGCGATGGAGTCGAAGTACTTGTCCACCGGGCGACCGAGCTGACGCAGATCCGCCACCGCGGCCACGGCGAGCGGGAGGTTCCCCGCGTCGATGGCGCGCAGCACGGCGAGCTCGAGCCCTTCGATGGCCGCCTCGGTGCGCCCCCCTTCGGCGAGGAGCCGGCACGTGAGGACGAGCGCGGCGGTCATCGTGCTGTCTTGCTCGACGACGGCGGCGCTCCAGCGCAGCGCCGACTCGGTCTCTCCGGCGAGGAGGAGCGCGAGCGCGCGATCGACCGGCGAGTCGGTGGTGTGCGTGCCGGGCAGGTCGGGGGGGGCCGTGCGCATCGGCGCGGAGAATACACCAGTCCGGCGATTCGTCCGGCTTCTCGGCGCTACTCGGGATCCTTGTCGCGCGCGGGGCGGCGCTCTTTCTTCCGCGCCTCCTCCTCGGCGAGGTCGCGCGTCGATTCGCGCGCCGGCTCTCCCGGGCCATTTCGGTCGATGAACGCCGACATCGCGTGGGCCGTGGCCGAGACCAAGGGGAGCACAGTGGGGTAGTCCATCCGCGTCGGGCCGATGACGGCGACGGTGCCCGAGGTGCGACCGTGGTCCGTGTAGGATGCACGCACAATCGAGAGCTGCCCGCCGGCCAAGTCGCCGGCCTCTTTCCCGACGACGACCGTCGCGCCCCCAGGGGCCGGCGCGGCCAAGGTCGCGTCGAGGAGCTCGATGAGCCGCTCGCGCGCGTCGAAGGCTGAGACGAGCTGGCGCATCCCTTCGGCGTCGGAGAACTCGGGGCGCTCGAACAGCTTGGCCTGCCCCTCGATGAACACGTCGGCCTCGCCCGAGGCCGCGCCGCTCACCGCCGCGCCGCCGAGGGAGAAGGCGCGGCGCCGGAGATCGTCGTGCTGCACGCGCTCGGTGCCGAGCTTCCGCGCGAAGAACTCGCGGAGCTCGCCGAGGCTTCGCCCTTCGGTGACGTCGTCGAGGAGGTTGTGCACCCGCGTGAGATCGGACTCGTCGGCGTCGGCGGCGACGAAGCGGTTTTGCACCGTGCCGTTCGACATCACCATGACGGCGAGGAGCTCCCCCGGGCGGGTGCGCAAGAAGCGGAGCTGGCGCAAGGTGAGGGAGTCGGCGCGCGGGGAGACCACCACCGCCGCGGCGCCGGTGAGCTCGGACAAGAGCCGCCCGGTCTCGCGCATCACGTTCTGCCCCGGCGCGAGCTCCTCGAAGCGCGCGCGGATGCGCGAGTGGTCCTCGTCGGTGAGCTGCTTCACCTCCATGAGGGCGTCGATGAAGAGGCGAAAGGCGCGGTCGGTGGGGACGCGACCGGCGCTCGTGTGCGGCTGGTGGAGGTAGCCGAGCTCTTCGAGATCCGAGAGCACGTTACGGATGCTCGCGGGCGAGAGATCGATGCCCCCCTTCTTCGAGAGGGTGCGCGATCCCACGGGCTCACCGGTCGCGACGAACTCGGTGACCGCCGCGTAGAGAATTTGGCGCGCGCGGTGGCTCAGCTCGGCCATTTCGCGAAATTGTAGCACGGGGAGGCGAAATTTGGCCGAGGGGCCCCTCGGGGGTAGATTCGGCCGCATGCCCGTCGGCAGTCTCGCGGCGTGCCTCCGCAGCGTCCCCCTGGCGGCGTCCATTTTTTCGTGGGCGCTGAACCCGTACGCGCACGTCCCGGCCAGCATTCTCCCCGTTTCGCACACGGGGCCGGAAGAAGCGCTCGAGGACGAAGGGGTCGAAGGAGCGGACGACGCCCACGAGCCGGCGAAGAACGGCGCGATGAGCACGCAGGGCTTCGAGTCGACGCCGGCGATGCGCTACGGCGCGCTCGATCGCGCCGGGTGCGAGCGCGAGGTCAAAGCGCGGAACCTCGCGTGGCAGCCGATCGCCGGCGAAGCGCGTGGGGTGCTCATCCCCGGTCGGCTCACCGGGCCGCTCCACGGCGTGAGCTACCACTCGGGGATCCCTGCTTCGCAGCGAGCGACCTCGGCGATGGAGATCGTCGATTGTCGGCTGGCCCTCGCGCTCGACGACTTCGCGCAGATCCTCGGCCGCTACGGCGTGGTCGAGGTCATTCATCTCTCGGCGTACCGCCCGCCCCCTTCGCGCGGGTGGACGCCGGGGAGGCTCGGCAAGCGCCACGGCGCGGCGATGGCCATGGACATGGGGCTCTTCAAGCGCGCCGACGGCACGACCCTCAGCGTCCTGAAGGACTTCCACGGCGCGATCGGATCGAAGACCTGCGGACCGCACGCCGGTCCCTGGCCCCAGACCCCCGAGGCGCTCACGCTCCGGAAGATCGCCTGCGAGACCGCCGACGCGCACCTCTTCAACGTCGAGCTCACGCCCGACTTCAACCGCGCGCACAACAACCACTTTCACCTCGAAGTCTCGCCGCACGCGCGCTGGTTCTACCTGCGCTGAGAGGGCCCGATCGCGGTCCCGGCCCGGCGCCCTTGCCCCGCACGTTCCCTCTTCCGCTCGGGGAGGCGTCTGCTAAAGCCGTGGCATGACGAACGCGCCGGCGGGGACGCAAGCCACCTGGACGATAGAAGGGCAAAAGCAGCTCTTCGGACACCCGGTCGGGCTCTACGTCCTCTTCGCGACCGAGATGTGGGAGCGCTTCTCGTACTACGGGATGCGCGCGCTGCTCGTCCTCTACATGACGAAGCACCTCTTCTTGCCCGAGCACGAAGGGGGCGTCGTCGGCCACCACGCGATGGTGCGCATCATCGAGTCGATCTTCGGCCCGCAGACGCCGCAGACGCTCGCGTCGCAGATGTACGGGCTCTACACCGCGCTCGTGTACCTCACGCCGGTCATCGGCGGCGTGCTGGCGGACCAGTTCTTCGGCCAGCGGCGCACGGTCATCGTCGGCGGCGTCTTGATGGCCATCGGCCACTTCTTGATGGCCTTCAGCTCGCTCTTCTACCCGGCGCTCTTCTTCCTCATCCTCGGCAACGGCGCCTTCAAGCCGAACATCTCCACGCAGGTCGGCGGCCTCTACCCCAAGGGGGATCCTCGTCGCGACGGCGCGTTCAACATCTTCTACGTCGGCATCAACCTCGGCGCGTTCCTCTCGTCCTTGGTGTGCGGCACGCTCGGCGAGGTCTACGGCTGGCACTGGGGCTTCGACGCTGCCGGTGTGGGCATGGTGCTCGGCCTGGTCATCTACATCTGGGGCCAGAAGTACTTGGCGCCGGACAACGTGATGAAGAAGAAGGAGAAGACGAAGGATGTGGCCGTCGAGGTCGACCAGGCGTCGCCGTACCGGAGCCCCGCCAAGGTGGTCACGCCGGCGAAGAAGGCCGACGAGCGCCGCAAGGTGCTTGCACTCTGCATCCTTTGCGCGCTGAACATCCCGTTCTGGGCGGTGTACGAGCAGCAGGGAAACACCCTCGAGCTGTGGGCCGACGGCAACAGCGACCGTCACCTCTTCGCCTTCCTCGGCTGGAATTGGGAGATGCCGGCGACCTGGTTCCAGTCGGTGAACCCGGCCTTCATCTTCATGATGACGCCGCTCCTCAACCAGCTCTGGCTCCGCCAAGCGAAGAAGAAGACCGAGCCCTCGAGCGCCAGCAAGATGGCCATCGGCTGCGTGCTGCTCGGCCTCTCGTACTTCGTGATGATCGGCGCGGCCCGCGTCTACGCGACCGGCGCGCTCGCGAGCTTCTGGTGGCTGGTGGGCTGCACCTTCATCGCCACCGTCGGAGAGATCTATCTCTCGCCGGTCGGTCTCTCGCTCGTGACCAAGATCTCTCCCCCGCGCATCGTCTCTTTGATGATGGGCATGTGGCTCCTCTCGAGCTTCTTCGGCAATTACATGAGCGGCTTCCTCGGCACCTACTGGGAGAAGATGAGCAAGGAGTCCTTCTTCCTCATGATGGCCGGCATCTGCCTCGCCACCGGCGTGCTCATGGTCGCGTTCTACGCGCCGCTCAAGCGCGCCATCGGCGACGAGAACGCCGCCGACGATCCGAGCGAAGCCCCCGAGCCGGCCGAGCCCGCACCGGGCTGAACGCGCCTCGCGCGCTCGTCGAAGCGCTCGCCGGCTTACTTCTTCAGGCGATCCCAGGTCTCGCGGAAGTCCTCGGGCACCTCGGCCTCCCACGCGACCTCTTCTTCGGTCGCCGGGTGCACGAAGCCGAGCTCCTTGGCGTGGAGCATCATGCGCGGCGCGGGGATCGGCTCGCCGGGGTAGCCGCGCACGTACACGCGCTCGCCGAGGAGCGGGTGGCCCGCTTCGCTCAAGTGGATGCGGATCTGGTGCGTGCGCCCGGTCTCGAGGCGGCACGCGACGAGCGTCGCTCCTTCGAGCGCCTCGATCGGCTCGACGTGGGTGATGGCGAGCTGCGGCTCGCCGTGCGTCCCTTTGCGCCCGCGGGCGCCGCGCGCTTCGATCGATCCGCGGAGGCCGTCGCCGCGATCTTCGACGAGGTGCGAACGGAAGGTGCGCGCGCCGAGCACGCCGTGCACGATGGCGTAGTAGCGGCGGTGCACCGTGTGCTCGCGGAACTGCGCCGAGAGCGCCTGCTTGGCGAGCCAGGTGCGGGTGAAGACCACGAGCCCCGAGGTCTCCTTGTCGATGCGGTGCACGACGCCGAGCGCCGGACGCGATCCGCCGGCGCGCGAGGCGCCGCGATCGCGACGCGCGAGGAAGGCGCGGACCCGCTCGTCGAGCGTGCCCGTCTCGCTCTCGTCGTAAGGGATCGTGCTGATCCCCGCCGGCTTGTCGACGACGATGACGTGTCCGTCGAAGTAGACGACCCGCGCTTCGTCGAGCTCGGTGTGCCCGCGAGGGCGCGGCGCCCGAAGATCGAGCGTGATCTCGGCGGAGGGGCCCACGCGCGCCGTCGGCTCGGTGACGACCGCGCCGTCGACCTTGATTTTCCCCCCTTTGACGTAGTCGCGGGCCTTCCCCCACGAGAGCTCGAAGCGGGCGCGGACTGCGGCGTCGAGGAGCAGCGGGCGCGGCCCTTCCGGCGCGTTTGCCGGCGGTTCGCGCCGCGCGGGGGTCCCCTGGGGACCGGAACGGCGACGGCGTGGGCCGCCCCCCGGCGAACCCGGCGAACCCGGCGAAGCGGTGCCCCGCGAGGGGCGTGTGGCGCGAGGCTCTCGGCCCTTCGGGGGAGGCATACCGTTTCCTCTACTTCAATTCCGGGAGGGCTTCAGATATCGTAGCCGTGGCTCGCTCCGCATCGCACCCAGCGGTGGTTTTTGGGGGGGCCATCTTTGGACCAGAGGAGCGCCCACGTGCCCAAGACCCTGCTCGCTGTCGACGACAGCGTGACGATGCGCAAGGTTCTCGAAATCACCTTCAGCGGGGAAGATTTCAACGTCGTGACGGCCGATGGCCGCGACGCCGCCCTCGCGAAGGCGGGTGAAAACCCCGACGTGGTCCTCGTCGATACGGTCCTCGGGTCGGACGACGGCTACGCCGTGGCCGCCGAGGTGCGACGCAAGGCGCCCAACGCCACGATGATCCTGCTCGCGAGCCGCTACGCCCCCTACGACGCCGCCAAGGGGAGCGCCGCGGGCGCGGACGACTTCGCCGACAAGCCGTTCGACACCCAGCAGATGATCGACAAGGTGAAGAAGGCGATGGCGACCCGCGCGAGCGGCGGCGCCCCCGTCATGGCGGCGGCCCCTGCTGCTCCGCCCCCCGCGGCCCCCGCGCCGATGGCAGCGGCCCCGGCAGCGCCCCCGCCCGCGGCCGCGCCCCCCGCGGCGGTTCCGCAATCGCAGCCGCGCATGCCCGCGGGTGCCCCGGCTCGCAGCGCCGGGATGCGGCAGCCGACCCTCGTCTTCGGAGGCGAAGCGCCCGCCAAGCTCGGCGAGGCCCCTGCCCCGCCGAAGCCCGCGCCGGCCGCCCCCAAGCTCGCGACGCCCGGCGCTCCGCCGGTCGCCGCCGCGCCGCCCGCCGCTGCCGCGCACGTCGGCGCGCAGGTGAACGGTCATCTCCAAGGCAAGCTGTCCGAGCTCGGCCTCTCGCCGCAGCAAGCGGACGCGGTGCTCGCGCTCTCGCGCGAGGTCGTGGAGCGCGTGGTGTGGGAGGTCGTCCCGCAGCTCGCCGAAGCGATCATCAAGGAAGAGATCGCGCGCCTCACGAAGGACTGACGCGAACGCGCGCTCGAGAATTCGTTCAAGTGGTGGCGCGAGCTGAACCTGGCCGGTAGGTTAGAATCGACCTTTCGTCAGGCTTGCCTATCCAACAAGCATGGCGCCCCTTACCATTGTGCCGTCGCCGCAGATTGCGGGACGCAACTGGGGAGGGGATATCCATGAAAAAAAATTAGGCTTCTGGCGATTCTTGGTCTTGGCGTGGCTGCGGCCGGCGCTCTCAGCGGGTGCAGCGCGGGCGCCGATGATCCTGAGTACAAGACCATGTCGGTCACGTTGCACCCCGACGGGACCTACGAGGTCACGCAGCTGGGGACGATCAAGGCATCCAAGCAGAAGGCGCTGCGTGACGAGCGCTTGCACCAGGCGGACCTCTTGCGACAAGGGGTCATCCAAGAGGCCGTGATTAACGAAGACTCCGAGTGCTCGGAGTTGATCGTCTACCATGCGGCCAACTACGCGGGCGACCAGATCTGCTTCAAGGGCACCGGCGACGCCGCGATGAACGACTACTGGATCATCAGCGGCGTGCTCAGCTGGGACGACAACGTGTACAGCTGGGATTCGATCTCGGCGGCCGGCTACTGGAAGAACGATAGTTCGACAGCGTGCGCTCCGACCATTGCGTCCGGCGTCAGTCGCTCGCCCACCACCGGGTGTTGGGCTGGCGGCAACAGCACCGTTGGGTTCCTTCACAAGACGAGCTAGCAGTGCGTTGCCCCCCGTCCCGAGTTGTGGCCGCGGTAAGTGCCACGCTGTGTGCACTCGCGGGCCTCGCAGCCGGATGCGGCAGCGAGGCGGATGCCGGTCTCCGCAGTTCGGGGCCCGACGGGGGGAGCAGCCCAAGCGACGCCGCGCCAACTGACGACGGCGCGGCGTCGCCGGATGGTGCCAACATCACCCCGCCCGGGTTCTGCGCGTCGCAAGTGCTGGGCAGCTATGTCTTCTGCGCCGACTTCGACGATCTCGTAGATGCATCGATCCCGCGTGCGTACGGCCCAGTGAAGAGCGCGCACGCGATCCTCGAAGTGGACACGACGGCGTCCGTCTCGGCGCCTGCCTCACTGCGAGCTCAATTGGTGCACGCGTACCCAAGCGACGGCGGGAGCCCGGACGCGGGCGCGTACGATCCGGTTTCGAGTCAGAGCGGGATCTGGCCGGAATGGGAGGCCATGCCGAATGGCGGAGACTTTCGGTTCTCCACCAGGATCGAGGACGTGCCTGCGACCGACCAGGATGATCCCTTGGGCCACACGGTCGGCGGGGTCACGTTTGGCTACTTCGGAACGGATATTAACGTCCTTCCCCGCGACGCCTCGCCGGGTCTCAACCTCCAGGTAGTCGTGGAAAGCTCTTGGACCGGCCCGGCGAGCACCCAGACATTCCCGATTCCCGTGCCGTCGAACGACTCGTTCCGCGCGATTCTGCCGGTCGCTGATCGTCCACCACTCGGAACGTGGATCGACTTCTTCATCCGTACGCGCGTGGCACCGAATGCCGGAGGCGACGTGGCCGCAGACGTCACGGTCTCCATGGCGGTGCCATCCGGTTCACCCCCGAAGGTGATCGCGACGCTTCACCACGCGTCGACACGGATCGACTATCTCGTCTTTTCGCCCGTGGGGCTCGGCACGCACGGCGAGCCGCTGACCGCTCACTTCGACAACGTCCTCCTCGGTCCCCCGCCCTAGCCCGACCTTCGGGAGAGTGTGGGCTGTCCCAAAATGGACAATCAGGGACAGCCCCTAGTCCCGAAGGTTCGACGACGTCCGCGATCGTTCGCCCGGGCGCGCCGCGAACTGGTCACTACGATTGCGGCCACTGCGCGCGTGAACGGGCTTGTGCCGGTGACGGCGAACATGCGCGACTTCCGCGATTTCGAGGGGCTTCGCGTCGAAAATTGGATGGCGTGAAGATGTGGTAATTCGGGGGTAGCCATGAGCGACCCCTCCGACACGACGAAGCCCGAAGGGTACGATCCGCGCACCGTCGAGGAGCGCTGGTATCCGTTCTGGGAGAAGCACGGCGTCTTTGCGGCCAACGAGGCCGCGACCGACGCGCGCCCGGTCTACGTCATCCCGATGCCGCCACCCAACGTGACGGGGTCGCTCCACATGGGGCACGCGCTCCAGGACACGTTGCAGGACATCTTGATCCGCTGGGAGCGCATGCGCGGGAAGAACGCGCTGTGGCAGCCGGGGATCGATCACGCCGGCATCGCGACGCAGACCGTCGTCGAGCGTGAATTGAAGCGCGAAGGCAAGACCCGCCACGACCTCGGCCGCGAGGCGTTCGAGAAGCGCGTGTGGCAGTGGAAGGCCGAGCGCGGCGACATGATCAGCCGGCAAAAGCGCTTCCTCGGCGACTCGGCCGATTGGAAGCGCTCCAAGTTCACGATGGATCCGGACATGAGCCACGCCGTGCGCGAGGCCTTCGTGCGGCTCCACGAAGAGGGGCTGATGTACCGCGCGACGCGGCTCATCAACTGGTGCCCCGAGTGCCGGACGGCGCTCTCGGATCTCGAGGTCGAGAACGAAGAGAACCCCAACGGCGAGCTCTTTCAGTTCGCGTACCAGGTCGAGGGCTCGCACGACGAGCTCATCGTGGCGACCACGCGCCCCGAGACGATGCTGGGCGACACCGCGGTCGCCGTGCACCCGGCCGATCCGCGTTACACGCACCTCCACGGCAAGCGCCTCGTGCATCCGTTCTTGCCGCGCACCGTGCCGGTCATCACCGACGAGATCTTGGTCGACATGAAGTTCGGCACCGGCGCCGTGAAGGTGACGCCCGCGCACGACTTCAACGACTTCGCCACCGGCAAGCGTCACAAGCTCGAAGAGATCAACATCTTCAACTTGGACGGCACGATGAACGAGCACGGCGGCCCATTCGCCGGTTTGGATCGCAAGAAAGCGCGCAACGCCGTGAAGCAGGCGCTCGACGAGAAGGGGCTCGCGCGCGGCACGAAGCAGCACGCGATGGTGCTCCCCAAGTGCCAGCGCTCGGGCGGCGTCGTCGAGCCGATGATCTCGACCCAGTGGTTCCTCAAGATGGAGGGGATGGCCAAAGCGGCGCTCGAGGCGGTGCACTCGAAGAAGACCGTGATCCTCCCCGAAGAGTGGGAGAAGACCTACGACCACTTCCTCGAGAACATCCAAGACTGGTGCGTCTCGCGTCAGCTCTGGTGGGGTCACCAAATCCCCGCCTGGCACGGACCGAACGGCGAGATCAAAGTCGCCCGCGAGCGCCCGGCCGAGTGCACCGAAGAGGCCGGCTGGACGCAAGACGCCGACGTGCTCGACACGTGGTTTTCGAGCGCGCTCTGGCCGTTCGCCACGCAGGGCTGGCCGAACGACACCGCCGCCTTGAAGAAGTTCTACCCGGCGAGCGATCTCGTCACCGGCTACGACATTCTCTTCTTCTGGGTCGCCCGCATGATGATGTTCGGGCTCCACTTCATGAAGGACGTGCCGTTTCGGCGGGTGCTCCTGACCAGCATCATCGTCGACGAGAACGGCGACAAGATGAGCAAGGTGAAGGGGAACGTCATCGATCCGCTCGATCTCATCCAAGGCGCCGACTTCACCGAGGTGGTGAAGAAGACGCTCCCCGGCGCCCCCGAGGCCGAAGCCTTCGCCAAGTTCAAGCGCGCGTATCCCTCGACGGCGCAGATGGGCAAGGGCTTCCCCGCCTTCGGCGCCGACGCGCTCCGCTTCACGCTCTCCACCTATCCCCGAAGCGCCCGCCGTATCGCCCTCGCGCCGAAGCGCATCGAGGGCTACCGCTTCTTCGCCAACAAGATGTGGAACGCGACGCGCTTCGCCCTCGAGCACGTGAAGAACGTGAAGCCGAGCGAGAAGCGTCCTTCGCCGAAGGCGCTCCACAACCAGTGGATCCTCTCCCGCCTGGGGAACGCGGCACAGATCGCCAACGAAGGGCTCGCGAGCTACCGCATCGACGACGCGTCGAACGAGCTCTATCGCTTCTTCTGGTACGACCTCTGCGACTGGTTCCTCGAGCTCGCGAAGATCGACGTGGCGACGAACGGCGCGTCCGAGGTGGAAGGCGGCGAGAGCGTGGGGAGCGTCGACGAGACGCGTGAGGTGCTCGCCTACGTGCTCGAAGCGGCGCTCCGGCTCATTCACCCGCTCATGCCCTTCGTGACCGAGGACCTGTGGCAGCGCGTGCCGCGCCCCGCGTCGCGCCCAGTCTCCGTCGCGCTCGCCCCCTACCCCAAGGCCGAGGACGGCGCGAAGAGCGCCGAGGTCGACAAGCAGATGGCCACGCTCCAAGCGGTCATCAGCGCCGCCCGTACGATTCGCAGCGAGCACGAGGTGAAGCCCGCTTCGCCCGCGCCGCTCTCGCTCCGCACCGACAGCGCCGAGCTCCGCGCGCTCCTCGCGGCGCACACGCCGAAGATTCAGGCGCTGGTGAAGAGCCTCGGCGCTCCCGCGCTCGAAGCCCCGGGGGCGCCGCGCATGGCCGGCACCGCCTTCACCGAGATCGTCACCGAGCTCGGCAACGTGCAGATCCACGTGGGGCTGAAGGGGCTCGTCTCGGGCTCGAAGGAGCGCGAGCGCATCGCCCGCGAGAAGAAGAGCCTCACGAAGGACATCGAGCTCCTCACGAAGAAGCTCGGCACCGAGAGCTTCATCAGCCGAGCCCCGGCCGAGGTCGTCCTCGAGTCGAAGACCCAGCTCGAGCAGAAGAAGCGCGCCCTCGCCGGACTCGACGAGTCCTTGAAGCTCGCCGAAGAGCTCGGCGAGCTCGAGCCCAAGGCCGAGCCGAGCGACGGCGGCGAAAAGAAGGGGACCTGAGAGGGCTCACCGTGGACCCGCATCGCGAACGCGAGGACCACGCGCGCGAAGCGCTCCTCCGCGCGCCGCTCGCGCTCTTAAAGCGCGAGCCCGACGTGCGCTACGCCGAGGCGCGCTACGTCGACGAGCGCGCCGAGCGCCTCCGCGTGCGCGACGGCCGGCCCGAGCAAGTCACCACGCGCGGCTCGCGCGGCGTGGGGATCCGCGTGCTCGGCGCGCGCACCTGGGGCTTCGCGTGCACGGCCGAGATGGACGAGGCGAGCCTCCTCGAAGCGGCGCGGCGCGCGCTCGCCGTGGCCCGCGCCTCCGCCGCGGCGACGACCCGCGACGTGCTCTTCCCCCCGCGTGACGCCGTACGCGGCTGCTACGAGACGAAGGTCCTCCGCGATCCGTTCGAGGTGCCGATCGAAGAGCGCCTCGCCCTCCTCGACGCCGCGTCACGCGCGCTCATGGGGGAGAAGATCCGCTCCGCCGACGCCCGCATGGAATGGACGCGCATCGAAAAGCACCTCGTCACCACCGAGGGGACATCGGTCACGCAGAGGTTCACCTACGGCTCGTGCGGCATGAGCGCGGTGGCGGTGGGGGACGACGGTCGCGCGCAGCGAAGGAGCTATCCCTCCTGGCTCGGCGGCGACGGCTTCCAAGGGGGCTACGAGAAGCTCGACGAGCTCGACTTCGTGGGGAACGCGCCGCGCGTACGCGACGAGGCCATCGCGCTCCTCACCGCGCCGCCGTGCCCCGAGGGGACGCGCGACGTGATCCTCGAATCGAGCCAGCTCGCGCTCCAGATCCACGAGTCGTGCGGGCACCCCACCGAGCTCGATCGCGCGCTGGGGAGCGAGATCTCGCTCGCCGGCGGATCCTTCCTTCAGCCGGGGCTCCTCGATAGGCTCGACTACGGCTCGCGCGAGGTGGATCTCGTCGCCGACTCGATCGCACCGGGCGGCATGGGCACCTTCGGCTGGGACGACGAGGGGACGCCGGCGGGAAAGCGCCCGCTCGTCCGCGAAGGGCGCTTCGTCGACTACCTCTCGAGCCGTGAGACGGCGGCGGCGCTCGGTCGCGCGTCGACGGGGACGATGCGCGCCGACGGGTGGCAGAGGACGCCGCTCATTCGCATGGTGAACGTCTCGCTCGAGCCGAAGAAGGGCTCGCTCGACGATCTCGTAGCCGACACGAAAGACGGCCTCTTGCTCGTCTCCAACAAGAGCTGGAGCATCGACGACCTTCGCCTGAACTTTCAGTTTTCCTGCGAAGCGGCGTGGGAGATCAAGCACGGCAAGAAGACGCGTCTTCTCCGCGATCCCTTTTACACCGGCGTCACCCCCGAGTTCTGGCGGAGCTGCGACGCCGTGTGCGGGCCCGAGGAGTTCCGCCTGTGGGGGCTCACGAACTGCGGCAAGGGCGACCCGATGCAGGTCATGCAGGTCGGCCACGGCACCGCCCCGGCGCGCTTTCGCCACGTGACGGTGGGGAGCAGCGGGAGGGGCACGTGAGCACGCGCGCCGCCGAGCTACTTGCACTCTGCAAGGATGTGCTCGCCACCGCCGGCGTGGCCGAAGCGGAGATTTGCGCACAAGCGAACCGCCGCGGCGTGGCGCGCTTCGCCCACGGTGAGCTCGGGCAGCACATGGATCTCGACGATCCCGAGGTGCTGGTGCGCGCCGCCGTCGGCAAGCGCGTGGCCGAGGTGACGACCTCGCGCCTCGATCGCGAAGGGCTCGTCGCTGCGGTGCGCGACGCCGAACGCGCCGCGCGCCTCGTCCCGGAGACCGACGCGTTCCCCGGGTTCGCCGACGCGGGCGAAGCGGCCCCCACGCCGCCGCGCTGGTGCGAAGGGACGGCGCGCGCGACCGCGGAGACGCGCGCCGAGCTCCTTCGCCCGGTCCTCTCGCGCGTCGCCGGCGCGGGCCTCGTCGCCGCGGGGATCCTGGAGACGCGCGAGACCGCGCTCGCCGTGGCCACGACGCGCGGATGCGCGCGCCTGCACGACGCGACGAACGCGTCGTTCAAGGTGTGGGCGCTCGAGACCCCGGGCGCCGGCGGAGCGGCGGGTTACGGCGGGCACCTGCACCGCGACGTGGGCGCGCTCGCGCTCGAAGCAGAGACCGAGCGCGCCATCCGCATGTGCCGCCTCGGCAAGGATCCGACGGTGGTCGAGGCCGGCGCCTACGACGTCGTGCTCGAGCCCCCGGCCGTGGTCGAGCTCCTCGAGTGGCTCTCGACCATCGCCTTCGGCGCCCCCGAGGTCGCCCAAGGAACGAGCCCCTTCGCCGGCAGGATCGGCGAGCGCATCACCGGCGAAGGGATCACCCTCGTCGAAGATCCGGTGGACCCCTCCCCGCTCGGCTTCGGCGCGCCGTTCGATCGTGAAGGGACGCCTCGACGGCGCGTGACCTTGCTCGAGCGCGGCGTGGCGCGCGAGATCCTCTACGATCGGACCTACGGCGCGCGCGAAGGCAAGCCCTCGACCGGCAGCGCCTTGAAGAGCGGCTTGGGGGACGCCTCCGTCGGCACCACGTGCTCCCAGCTCGAGGGGGGCGACGCCGCGAGCGTGGACGAGCTCCTCGCCGGAATCACGCGCGGGCTCTACATCTGCCGCCTCCACTACGTGAACGGGTTCCTCGAGCCGCGCCGCGCGGTGATGACCGGCCTCACGCGGGACGGCTGTTTTCTCGTGGAAAACGGCAAAATCTCCCGGGCCGTGGGGAACGTGCGCTTCACCGACAGCGTGCTCGAGGGCCTCTCCCGCGAAGACGGCAGGACGCGGCAGCGCGCCGCGGTCCCCTCGTGGTGGAGCGGCGCCGGGGCTACGGTCGCGCCGGCGGTGCGCATGCGCGCCTTCGTTTTCAACGGACGGAGCCAGACCCAGCCGACCTTGAAATGATTATCCTGGTGGCATCGTGACGCTCGCGCTCCTCGGCTACGGAAGATTCGGCGCTGCCTTCGCCTCGGTGCTCGCCGACGCGGGGATCCCCGTCCGCGCGTGGGATCCGCAGGGCAACGTGCCGGAGGCGATCCGCGCTCCATCGATGGGCGCGCTCATCAAGGGGGCGTCGTACGTCGCGCTCGCCGTCCCCGTGTCGGCGATGACGACGACGCTCGGCACGATCGCGCCGCATCTGGATCCTTCGCAGCTCGTCTTCGACGTCGGCAGCGTGAAGGTGCGCCCCGTCGAGGCGATGCGCGCGGCCCTGGGGACGCGCGTCCCGTGGATCGGCACGCACCCGCTCTTCGGCCCGGTCAGCCTGGCGCGCGCCGAGCGGCCGCTCCGCGTGGTGGTGGCGCCGACGCCCGAGCACCCGGGGGCGACGGCGCGCATCCACGAGCTCTTCACCCGCATCGGGTGCGAGGTGGTGCTTCAATCGGCCGAGCAGCACGATCGCTTGATGGCCCGCACGCACGCGCTCGCGTTCTTCGTGGCCAAGGGGATCTTGGCGGCGGGCGGCGGCAACGCCGAGCCGTTCGCTCCGCCTTCGTACCAAGCCATCGCGCGCACGGTGGAGCTCGTCCGCGCCGACGCCGGCCACCTCTTTCGCGCCATCCAGCAGGAGAACCCGTTCTCCGAGGAAGCGCGCCGCACACTGCTGGACGCGCTCCGCGAGATCCACGACGACCTCGAGCTCGGCGACGAAGAAGACGAGCCTTCGAGCAGTCGCGCGGCGTCGTTCATGTTCGCCATCCCGAGCCTCGACGAGCGCCTCCCCGAGCTCATGGAGACGCGCGCGCAGATCGACGCCCTCGATCGTGAGCTCGTGGCGCTCCTCGCGCGGCGCGCAGATCTGGCCGAGCGCGCGGCGAGCGCCAAAGAGTCGATCGGCCACGGCATCGTCGACCCCGCGCGCGAGGCGAAGCTCATCGAAGCGCGGCGCGAGTGGGCGACGGCGCACGGTCTCGACCCCAACGCGGTCGAAGAGATCTTCCGCGCAGTGCTCCGGTTCTCGCGCACGGTCCAGGGGACACGGGCTTCGCTACGGGTCCCGGGCCCGAGGGACCCGGGACCGTAGCCCACCCTGGCGGGGGACTGCGTCCCCCCTCGCTCGCTCGCTACGCTGCGCTCCGCTGCCGCTCGCGAGCCTCCCCCACGCATCGCTGACGCGAAGGTGTTTCCCCCCGTCGGGGATCGCGAAGCGCGTCGTGCATTCTGCACGAAACACCGGGAGGCAAGACCGTGGAGGGCGTTCCGCTGGGGAGCGTTGTGCCTCTTGGAGGGCGCTCCGCTGGGGCTCGAGAGAGGTTAGCGGTGGGTCGAGCCGATATGGGAGGAGGTGTGGCTCGAGGAAGAGGACGAGTGGGAAGAGGAAGATGAAGACGTGGAGGCGTGGGTCACCGAGCTCGCGTGCGAGGAGGAAGACGAGGAGTACGAGGACGAGCTGCTGGAGCGCGAGGAGGAGATGGGGCTGAAGGATCCGCTGCTGCTCGACGGGCTGCTCGACCAGGAAGAGCTGGAAGACGCGCTCGAGGTGCGCTCGGGGGAAGCGACGCTCGCGGGGGCCCCCTCGAGGCCGTCGTCGGTGCGCGGGCGCACGATGACGGGGACGAGACCGACGGGGCCGGTCATGGGGAACGTGTCGAGCGACGTGTAGAGCACCATGCCGCGCGGAAGCGGGGACTTGTCCGGCGAAGCGTGCGTCACGCTCCCTTGGGTGCCGCTGCTACCGCTGCTCGTGGACGAGCTCGAGCCTGTCCCCGTCGTGGTCACGTGCGCCACGGCTTGCGTGACGAGCAGCTCGCGCGCGCGGGCGATCTTCTCGCTCGGCGGTCCGACGCGCGCCACCGCCGGATCGCGCGGATCGTGGACGACGCGCGAAGGCGACGTCGCGACGGCCGCGCTCGAGCACGCGTCCCCTTCGAGGTACTGCGGCGCGAGATCGGGCTCGAAGAGCGCGCCGAGCATCACGAAGCTCCACGCGAGACCGGCGACGGCTCCTTCGCCTCCGTCGTCGACCCAGATGGGTGCTTCGGGGGCCCAGCCCACGAAGCCGTCGCCCGTACGCCACACGACACGCCCCGCGGTCTCTTCGGCGCCGGGGATCCAACACCACGAGGCGTCGCGCTCGGCGATGTTCACCCACCAGCCGTGGTGCATCGTGATCTCGCCCCACGTGTCGGCGTCGTCGCTCACCCACATCGGCGAGCCGACCGGCGCGGCGCCGATCGATCGCGAGCTCGCTCCCCAATGGCCGCGCGTGCGGTACGGGACGAAGCCCTTGGGCACGGCGGTCGGACACCAGCGGACGCCGTACCAGTCGTCGGCCTCCCAAGCCCCCCAGCGCTCGAGCACCGGCCGGTACGCCGCGAAGCCGACGCGAATGTCGCGCTCGACGCGCGGGTCCATCGCGATGTTGCCGGGGTGCTCGGCACCGAGCCCGATGTGCCCGCCGCAGCCGGTGAGCACGAGAGCCCCGAGACACGCCGCGAGGAGCCCGACCGAGGTGGGACGCATCTCTCCTTGGACGCGCCAGGTGCCCGGTTTGTTCTCTTCGACCTTCGCGGGGCGGGAGATGCGCCTCGACCGGCGACCGCGAACTCCCCTCGCGGGCGTCGTGGCGGGGGGGTGACCCCCCAAAATGCAGGAAAGCGGGCTAGTGTCCGGGGCTCAAAGTTGGTAATGCCGTCCCCGAGCTTGCCTTCATGAGCGATCACGAGACGCAGCCCACCTCCTCTGACGACGTCGCACGTACCTCGGGCGCGGGGGAGGACGCGCCCGCGAACAGCGCCGAAGCCGCCGCCACGTCGACCGAAAACGGGTCGTCGGTCGAGGGCGCGCCTTCGACAGAAGACGCCAAGGACGACGCCAAGACGGAAGGCACGGGCGAAGCGGCGAAGGCCGCCGAAGCCGATGCTACGAAGGGCGACGCCAAAGACGACGCCCCGCCGACGCTCACGCGCGGCAACCCCCTCCGCTGGAAGCGCGGCGGCATCACCGCGCTGCTCGGAAGCATCTTCGCGTTTCTCTTCATGGCCCACAACGGCCAGCTCCGCTTCGGCGTCCCGCTCGGCGGTCTCGGCGTGCTCGTCGCCGCCTTCGGGCTCATGGACTTCGTCGGCACCTTCGACGATCCCGAAGAGCGCGTCGAAGGACGCACGACCCTCGGGCACCTCGCGTGGCCGCTCGCTCACGTCGTCTCCGGCGCGATCCTCTTCGGCCTCGCGCTCATGGGCGGGCAGAGCGGCTGGGGCCCGCAGTGGCTCTGGGGGATCCTCGTCACCGCGACGTTCCTCGCGCTCGTGGTCGCCGTCTTCGAATTCGGCGTGAAGCTCGGACCGTGGGCGCACGACGAGCTCGGCATGGCGCGTTCGATCACCAAGCGCCACGGCTTCTGGGTCGTCTTCTCCGGCGCGCTCCTCTACTTGCCCTGCCTCGGCAGCTACTCGCTGTGGGATCCGTGGGAGACGCACTACGGCGAGGTGGCACGAGAGATCCTTGCTCGCGACGATTGGATCTCGCTCTGGTGGGCGCAAGACGGCTGGTTCTTCTCCAAGCCGATTCTGAACTTCTGGATCCAGTCGCTCTCGATGGCGACGCTCGGCACGCACTACCAGCCGGACCAGATGCTCATGGGCATGCACGGCGCGACGGCGCACCCTGAGTGGGTCGTGCGCGCGCCGAACTTCTTGATGACCGTGGTCGCCATGTACCTCCTCTACAAGGGGGTGGCGAAGGTCTTCGGCCGACGCGCGGGGCTCCTCGGCGGCATCGTCCTCGCGACCATGCCCGACTGGTTCTTCCTCGCGCACCAGACGATGACCGACATGCCGTTCGTGTCGTCGATGACGGGCGCGATGGGGCTCTTGCTCCTCGGCCTCCACACCGACGAGACGCGTGAGGCGAGCCTCTACGAGGTCGCCGTGGGCAAGGCGAAGCTCCGCTTCTCCGGCTGGCACCTCGTGTTCGGCAGCATCCTCGTGTGCGCGCTGCCGCAGGTGCTCTACCTCCTCTCGCGCAACTTCGAGCTCGTGCTCCACGGCTCGGGAGCGCACGGCATCCGCAACCACTGGGACGAGTTCAAGAGCGGCTCGGGGATGGGCAACTGCGGCCTCCCCGGGAACGAAGCGTGTACTCCGCAAGTACCCGCCAGCGTCCCCCGCGGCGCGGGGATGAACCCCGAAGGCGCCGGGCAGATCCTGCTCCGCCTCTTCGGCGGCTTCGAGCCGTCCATCCAGGCGCTGCTCTGGGCGGTGCTCCTCGGCGTGCTCCTCTACATCAACTGGGGCGAGCGCCGCGTGCGCCGGCTCTATTACTTGGCGGCGTGGTTCCTCGCGGCCATCTCGACGATGGCCAAGGGTCCGGCCGGCTTCGCCCTGCCGATGATCTGCGCCTTCGCCTACGTCTGCACGAAGAAGCGCTTCGCCGAGCTCCTCCGCCTGGAGATGCTGAGCGGCCTGCTCATCATCCTGGCCGTCGCGCTCCCCTGGTACGTGGCGATGTACGTGCGGCACGGCTCACCGTTCACCGACCGGCTCATCTTCCACGACATGTTCAACCGCGCCTTTTCGCACGTGCACGACACGAACGAAGGCGACGACACGAGCTTCCGCTTCTACATCTGGCAGCTCGGCTACGCAGTCTTCCCCTGGACGGGGCTCGCGCCGCTGGGCCTGCTCTATTGGCTCCGCCGCAGCGACGCGGCCGATCGCGGTCGTGGCGACGCGTCGATCTTCCTCTTGATGTGGTTCCTCTTCGCCTTCGCCCTCTTCTCCTTCATGGGGACGAAGTTCCACCACTACATCTTCCCCGCGGTGCCGCCGATCGCGATGCTCATCGGCGTCGTGCTCGACGACATGCTGGGCAAGCGGTACTTCCCCTCGCCCGATCCGGTGCTCGAGCCGCACACGATGGGGGCGGACGCGGCGCCCGTCGCGGCAGCGATCGCCGATACGCGTGAGGAGACGCCTGACGAAGACGGCGAGGCCCCCCACCGCGAAGCGGCGAAAGCCCCGGTGCCGGCGGACACCGCCGAGCGCGAGCGCGAACGCGAGAAGCGGAGCCTTCACGAGTCGCTCATGTTCGGAGGCGCGGCGGTGGCGGGCGCGTTGGCGCTCGGTCTCGTCGCGCGCGACCTCGCCGGCAAGCCGGAGAACTCGGATCAGCCGGGGGCGATTCGGCTCCTTCAGCTCTTCACCTACAACTACCGGCGCCCCTGGCCCGACACGCTCGACTTCTCGACGACGCTCACGGTCTTCGGGATCGCGGCGGTGGTGCTCTTGCTCCTCTTCGCCGTGCGCGCGATTCGGCACCACGCCGTCGCTGCCTTCACCGGCTTCGCCGTCGTCTTCGCCCTGTGGGGGATCGACGACTACATGGTGAAGACCGCGCCGCACTGGGGCCAGCACGAGGTCATCGAGGCGTACTACGCGAACCGCGCCGGCGCCGACGAGCCGCTCATCGCCTACCAGATGAACTGGAAGGGCGAGAACTTCTACACCGGTAACCACGTGCCGGCGTACGTCTCCTCGGGGAGCACCTTCACCACGTGGGTGAAGCAGCAGAAGGAGCACGGGACGAAGGTCATGTACTTCGTCACCGAGCACTCGCGCGTGGGCGGCCTGAAGAGCGAGACGGGCGCGCGCTCGTACCGCGAGGTCACCGACAAGGCGCTCTGCAACAAGTTCGTCCTGGTTCGCGCCGAGCTCTGAGACAAACTCAGCCGTAAGGACGAGACCGCGGTGGCGATTCGCCCCGGCCTGCTCTATCTCTAGAAGAGAGGGGGCACGAGGCGTCGCATTGAGCAGGCGAGAAGAGAGCGGGTCGAAGCCCTCGTCGCAGACGAAGCGGCGTCGCCCGTACACGCCGCCGCGCCTCGAGCGGCTCGGGAGCGTGCGCGACGTGCTCGCCAAGTCGGGGCCGTCGGGCGATCAGCCCAAGACCCACCCAAAGCGCCCGTAGCGGAGGCTAGTTGGCGTCGCCGACGAGGCCGCGCAGCGCTTCGGGGCCGATGCGGTAGTCGCGGCGGCAGTAGTCGCAGGCGATCTCGAGCACCTCGCCCTTGGAGAGGAGCTCTTCGATGTCGTTGCGCGGCAGCGTGGCCAAGGTGGCGAGCACGCGCTCGTGGCTGCAGTTGCAACCGAAGCGCACGCGCCCCTCCCCCACCTCGGTGAAGTCCATCCCGTAGAGGAGCTCGCCCATGAGCTCGCGCGGCGAGGCCTCCCCCTTCGCGAGGAGATGATCGATGCTCTCGAAGTCGCGCAGGCGCTCGGTCATGACCATGAGCGGCCCTTTGCCGACCTCGGGGAGGAGCTGGAGCACGTAGCCGCCCGCGGCTTTGACCTCGCCCCCCTCGAAGTGCGTTCCCACCGCGACCATCGAGAGCACCTGCTCCGACGACTGCATGTACTCCATGAGCGCGCCGGAGATGCCGCCGCCGCTCGGAGCCTCGACGACCCCTTGGTGGAGCGCGCCGTTGTGGAGCCGCCGCGCGATCTGAAGATGCGAGCCGGCGAGGCGGAAGCCAGGCGCCCCTTCGGGGAGCTGGAGGAGCCCGCGGGTCATGCCGTCGGGCTGCGCGTCGGCGACCATGCGCCCGGCCTTGCCGGCCTCGAGGATCGCTTGCACGCGGAGATCGGGTGACATCGTCTCGCGCACGAGGATGGACGCGGTGATGAGATCGGAGAAGAGGGGCGCCACGTCGTGCGACGCGCGTTGGGCCGCGAGCACGCCGCGCACCGTCTCGGTGGTGCGGACGACGACGACACGAAACGCGCCGTCGTCGGTGAGGGCCCGGAGGACGTGGTCGGTGTCGGGCGCCTGAGTCGTAGAGGGAGGCTCGCTTGGCATCGCCGGATCTCTCGCATGATGCCACACAAATCCGACCCCTGGCCAAACGGGCTCGGTCGCACTAAACTGAATGGCGATTCACTCAGTCGGCGCGCAGCTTCGCACGCCGGCCTTTTTGCGACCGCCCTTACGTCCGCTGGCAGGAGTCTCACGTGTCGAAACCGATCCCCCGCATCAACCGCTACAAGGCCGACCTCCGCGAGATTTTCTTCCTGCTCTTCGAGCAGTTCAACCTGGGCCAGGTGCTCGGCAAGGGGCCGTTCGAGGCGTGGGGCGAGGACGAGGTGCGGAGCTCGCTGCAGGAGTGTTACCGCTTCGCGCGCGAGGTGACGGGCCCGCTCAACGCCTCCGGCGACGCGCAAGGGTGCCGCGTCGAAGGCGGTCGCGTGAAGACCCCCGAGGGCTTCCAAGAGGCGTGGAAGAAGCTCTACGAGGGCGGCTGGAAGTCGATCGGCGTCGACCCCGAGTACGGCGGCGCGGGCGCGCCCCACGCGGTGCAGGTCCTCGTCGAGGAGCTCCTCTCCGGCTCGAACACCGCGTTCAACATGTACCCCGGCCTCGCCTTCGGCGCGTCCGAGGTCATCGAGTCCTTCGGCACCGAAGCGCAGAAGCACACCTACTGCCAGAAGATGTACGGCGGCACCTGGGGCGGCACGATGTGCCTCACCGAGCCGCAAGCCGGCAGCGACGTCGGCTCCGCGCGCACCACGGCGAAGAGGAACGCCGACGGCAGCTACAGCATCTCGGGGACGAAGATCTTCATCTCCGGCGGCGATCATGATCTCGCCGAGAACATCGTCCACCTCGTCCTCGCGCGCGTCGAAGGGGCGCCCGCCGGCACGAAGGGGCTCACGCTCTTCATCGTCCCCGCCACGCGCGTGAAGGACGACGGCTCGCTCGGCGAGAACAACGACGTCGTCGTCGCCGCCATCGAGCACAAGATGGGCATCAACGGCTCGGCGACCTGCATCCTGAACTTCGGCGAGAACGGCAAGTGCCTCGGCTGGCCGGTCGGCGGCGACGAGCGCTTGAACCAGGGCATGCCGCAGATGTTCAAGATGATGAACGGCGCGCGCATCGCCGTCGGCGTGCAAGGCGTGGCGGTCGCGTCGAGCGCCTACTTGAACGCCCTCGACTACGCGAAAGATCGCAAGCAAGGCTCCTCCATCACGCACTGGAAGGACGCCACCGCGCCGCGCGTGGCCATCATCGAGCACGCCGACGTGCGTCGCATGCTCCTCGACATGAAGGCGCGCGTGGAGGGCATCCGCGCGCTCGCCATCAAGCTCGCGCAGCACCTCGATCACGTCCGCTCCATTCAGGGCACCGGCGGGGACGAAGCGCTGGCCGCCTACCACCAGGGGCAGGTCGATCTCCTCGTGCCGCTCGTGAAGGCGTACGGCTCGGACCAGGCCTTCCGCGTCTGCGAGACGGCCATCCAGACCTACGGCGGCGCCGGCTACACGCGCGACTACCCCGTCGAGCAGTACTGCCGCGACGCGAAGATCTTCAGCATCTACGAAGGCACGAACCACATCCAGTCGATGGACCTCGTGGGGCGCAAGCTCGGCCAAGCCGGGGGCGCGAACCTGCAAGCGTTCCTCGGCGACGTGGCGAAGTTCGTCGCGGCGAACGGCGAGCACCCGGTGCTCGGCGCCGAAGTGAAGCGCCTCGCCTCGGCGCAGGAGTCGCTCGCCGGATCGGCGATGAAGCTCCTCGCGTGGTTCCAGTCCGGTCGCATGGACATGGTGCCGCTCTTCGCCACCCGCTTCCTCGAGATGATGAGCGAGCTGGCGGTGGCGTGGCTCCTCCTCGAGGGCGCGGCCATCGCCCACGAGAAGCTCAAGACCGCGGACAAGGCCCACCCCGACCACGCCTTCTACACCGGCAAGGTCCAAGCGGCGCTCTACTTCGCGCGCACCGTGCTCCCGAACGTGAGCTTCCGCGCCAAGCAAATGCTCGAGGAGGATCGCTCGCCGATCGACATCCCCGACGCGGCGTTCGCCACGGTCTGAGAGCGGTCGCGCGGCGAGGCTGACGCCGGCGCGCGCTACACGCTCGCGCGTCGCCCGAAGAAGAACGAGACGACCGCGAGCACCAGGAAGACCAAGAAGAGCATCTTGGCGATCCATGCTGCGTTCGCCGCGAGCCCCCCGAAGCCGAGCACCGCCGCGACCAGCGCGAGGATGAAAAAGATGATGGCACCACGAAGCATGGGATCTCCTTTCGACGTCCCCCCCGCCGGCCTCTAAGCATCGCTCGTGCCGGAGAGCGGCCACGCGCCGCGAGCGCGCCACGCACCGGGGGAAGATCGCGCGGAGGAGGCGGCTCGCGGAAAGTTCCAGACGAGCCTCGTCGCCTTCGTGTGGCATCCGTGCAGGTGCCACGTGACGAGGAGCGATTCCGCCACAGCACGCTTCCCCCTTCGCACGCCGTGCGCCAAAGTAGCGCCGTGAAGCGCGCGTCCTTCGTGGCCCTCGCCGTCGCGTCCCTACTCGCGCCCCTCGCCGCGGGCTGCAACGGCTGCAGCGGTACGCCAAGCGCGCGCCTCGAGCGCGTGAAGACCGCGCTCGTGAGCGACGACGCGAGCGGCGTCTCGAGCGCGCTCGAAGGGCTCCCTGCGTGCACCGCGAGCGCCGAGGCGGGCGCCGCGCCGAGCTGCTTGAACGAGCTCGCCACGCTCTTCGGATCGAAGAGCGCTTTCACGATGCGCGCGCCCAACCAAGCGACGCTCGCGGCGGCGACGGTGGTGCTCCTTCGCGATCACCACGGCGAGTGGCTCGTGCAGCCGAGCGAGCCGGGCAAGCCCGATCTCGGCGCCGAGGTGTGGCTGACGGTGCTCGCCAAAGGGACCGGCGCGGGGGCGGAGGCGCTGCGCCTCGCGGTCGCGCGCCAAATGCGGCTCGCTGGGCTCGCGCGCTCGTTCGACAGCGAGGCCGACGCGCGCGCCCTCATGAAGAGCGTGGCGGAGAACATCCCCGGCGCGTGCCCGACCTACGCGGCGCTCGGCGCGGGGGCCGACGACGCGAAGCTCCCCTTGCCGATGATGGCCGATCATGCGCCGTGCGTGCAGCGCGATCTCTCGCGCGCCGGCGGACCGGGTGGCGTCTACGGCGCGGGGCTCCTGCGCGCGGCGAAGGGGGCGGTGCTCTTGTGGAAGGAGACGGCCGATCGCCTGCACCAGGGCTGCGAAGCGCAGATGAGCGGCGACGCGAAGGCGCGCTGTCTCTCCGATCTGGCGGCGGTCGACCAGGCAAACGCGCACCTCGACGTGCGCGAGATGGAGACGCCGACGAACGGTGCACTCTACAACATTCTCGCCCACGCCGACGCGGGGGTCGACCTCGACGGCGGCGGGGCGCGCGGGGTGCCGAGGGGCGACGCGGGGACGAGCGCCGCGCCGGTCGCACCGCGACGCTGACCGGCGACGTCGAGCGGCGACGCGGGAATGCCGCGGGGCGCTCCGTAGTTCACGTGGCAGGGGCGCGTACGGGTCGTGCCGACACGGAGTGACCATGCATGCGCCTCGCAATCTTCCGATCCTGCTCACCACGCTGGCCGACGGGCGCGTCGCGGCGGAGTGCGTGCTCCTCCCCTCGTGCCGGGTGACGGCGACGAGCCGCGAGGAGGCGATGCGCGCCATCGAGCGCCTCGTGCGGGCCCTGCTCGACGGCGGCGGGGCCCCGCCGGCGGTCGACTACGAGGTGGTGCACCTGGCGGTGGGCGGCGTGGCGCTCGCGGGGTGAGGCGGCGCGTGCCGCGGCGAGCGGAGCGGCCGGCGACGTGGAGGACGGCGGCGGCGCGGGCCGAAGCGACGCCACCTTGACGCAGCGCCCCACAGCCGTGTAAGAAAGCCGCTCGATTTTCCGACTTAGCTCAGTTGGTAGAGCAGGCGGCTGTTAACCGCCGGGTCGCAGGTTCGAGTCCTGCAGTCGGAGCTGTTCGGTGCCCATTCGCTGCCCATTGGAACCCTCTTCCGGCGCGATCGACGCGCCGCCTTTGGTGGTGTCGGCTCGACTGGCTTGGCGCCGGCGGGTGCCGTCGTTCTGATCGGGTCGCTCATCTCGGGGAGCAGCTCGTCGAGGGGGCGAAGCTCTCCGAGGCCGAGCTCCGCCCACGTGCGCGCTTGCCGCGTGTACGTCGCGAGCATCTGACTCGACTTGTGGCCGGTGCGGTCGGTGACCCACTGCTCCGTCTTCCCGTTCGCGAGTGAGACCGTCACGAAGGTCGCGCGGAGGTCGTGGAGGCGGATCGGTTGGCGCGACGTCGACCGCTCGAATAGCTCGGTGCGTGCAACGCCGGCGGTGCGTAGGTCGCCGAGCTCGTCCTTGTGACGCGTCTTGGGGTTCCACGTCTTGCCCCGAAGCCATCGTGGACCGTGGCTCAAGTCGAGGCCGATCACGAGCTCGCCCTCCTCTCCACATCGGCGCTTCTTCCACCACGCGAGCACGCGGACGACGTCGGGCGAGAGCGCCCACGCGCGCGGGTCGTCGGTCTTGTTCTCGTCGAGGCGTACGCGTCCGCGCTCGAGGTCAACGTCGCGCCACCGAAGGAGCGCGAGCTCCGAAGCGCGCATCCCCTCTCGCGTGAGGATCCCGTACGCGAGGCGGCGCTCGAGCGGGACCGCGGAGCAGCCCACGAGCTTGGCGTCCTCGTCGGGGAAGAGGCAGCTCTTCGCCTTGTTCGCGCTCTTCGGGATCCTCGGCATCCACTCGCGCGGGATCGGATTCGCTGCGATGTGACGTCCGGGGTAGACGGCAAGCGAGAGCACCTTCCGCATGCACTGCGCGACGTGGCGACGCGTGCGAGGGGCGAGCGCCGCGGGAAGCGCGCGCATCACACGCTCGGCGTGCTCGAGGGTGACGTCGGGGAGCCGCGTCGGTCCCATGTGCGGATTGATGTAGTCGCGGAGGAGCTGCACGTCCTCGCTCTCGTCCTTCTCGCGCACGTGGTCGGGGAACTTCTTGTGGAGCTCCTTCGTCGTCCACTCCTCGGCGAACTTCGCGAACGTCGGCGCGATCGCTGCGCCCGCACTCGTGGTCTCACCGTTGACGATCGCGGCCACCGCCTCCCGCACGTCGGCGAGCGCCTTCGCGGTGCGCGCCTCGCCGGCGAGCGTGAGGAGCTCCGCGACGTCGGCGGGGGCGAGGAAGGGGCGGAGATCCTTCGCCATCTCGGCGAGGATGGCCGCACGCTGCTCCGCGGCTTCGTCGCCACGAACGCCAAGGGCAAACGTCTTGCGATCGTCGGGCGCGGCGCCGATGCGCACGCGCACGCTGTACCCGCTCGCGTGGCGAAGGACTGGCCGGTGGCTTCACGGGGCATTGGGTTCGTCCTCCACCGGCGGCAATCCGAGGCGCTCGCGATGAACGGAGAGGCCAAGACGCTCGTGCTCGTCGAAGGTGTCCCAGTCGCGAAAGTCGAGTTCACGCAAGACAGCGCGACCTCGGCGCCAGGCGTCCGCCTCCTCGGCGAGGATCAGCGCAGCATCTTCGTCGACGAGCTGTGCCCCGCGGTCACGGCGCTGGGCTGCCTCGAAGGTCGCCCGCCACCTCGGCGAATCTCGATGCTCGAGCCACACGAGGAAGTGCCCGTACTCGTGGGCCAGCGTGCACGTGTCCTCGAGGACGTGTGGCCCCCTCAGATCCGGCTCGTCCTGAGGACGCGGCGACGGCACTCGGTGGATCCCGATCCTCCGAGTCGGGGGCAGACCACGCGCCTCGCGTTTGTCCGGGTCCGGATGAAAGTAGCCGTCGAGCGCAGTCAGCGACGCGATCCCATCGCCGTAGTACCTCACCACGAGTCGATGCTCGTCGTAGTGGCTGCTGGCGCGCGCCCAGAGAGCACGCAGAACGGTGCGAAGTTCTTCGCCCGTCCTGGATGTCTTCGATACGCTGCTCACGTTCGGACCTCTATTCAGGTTCGGACCATGCCCCCGGACGTTGGCGCGTCGCGGGGGCGAATTCGTTTCAGTGGCGGCGCGACGCTACCGGCCGCTTGTCCCCAAAGCGCGCCTCGTAGGCAGCACGAAGAGCGGTTCGCAGGATGTCTGCCCCCGCGCGCCCCGTTGAGCGCGCGAGGTCCTCGAGCATCTTCTTCTCCAAGGGGGACAGCCGCATGACGAACTGGACGGACTTCGGGTCGCTCAACATGTCGTTAATCCTTAACTATTCTGCATAGACGTGCAAACGCGGGGTTCTATTCAAGTTCCATCGAAAGCAGTGCGCACGGAGCCCCCCGCGCCTTGTGCGCACGAGATCTGCGACTACAAAGCGCGCATGCGCAGCGCGCAGTCATCCAGTACCGCCCCTAACGGGTCCCCCGACGGCCGAACGCGCGCCTAGCGGGACCGATGAGGAACCTCCGATGTCGACCCCCGAGTCTCCCGAAGTCTCCGCCCCGAGCCCGTCCAGCGTGCATCCGGACGCGACCCTGACGGCCCGCCAGCAAGTCGCGCGCTTCAAGGCGCAGATCGACGCGCAACGGCCGAACATCGAGGTGTGGGGGGTCTTCTCTCCGCTCTTCCCGCTTCTCGCTCGCGGGATGGCCGAAGAGCTGCCGAGCGTCGAGCTTGCCGCCGACGTCTTCGATCTGGCGCAATCGAAATTTGCCCAGGACCCCGGGAGCGCGGCGGAGCTCGGAGAAGCGCTCTTCGCGTTCACGCGCGCATGGCAACGCCTTCTGCGCTTGGAGGCTGTGTGGAAGGCCGAAGAGGTCGCGCTTCGCATCATCTACCCCACCCTCGCGCGTCTCGAGCAAGACCGCGCGGCCCGCAACGGTCTCCCCGTCGAGCGGGAGAACTGAGGCATGCCGTTCCGGCCCGCAGCGGCAGATAGCCCCCCGCCGCCCTTGGGGAAAGCCCACGAGCGCGCCACCGTGGACTTCAAGAGCACGGTCTCCGAGGCGACGCCCTTCCACCTCGCTAAGGACGTGGCCGCCTTTGCGAACCATCTGGGCGGCACCATTTATGTGGGTGTCGCTGAGGGAGTCGGGGGCACGCCGGAGGCATACGTTCCGCTCGACGCGGCGGCGATGGGCGCAGCGCAAGACAAGTACTCGAAGGCTCTGCAGCGTTGCTCGCCGGCACCCGTGATTGACTTCGAGCGCATCGCTACGGACGGCGGACACATCCTCGCCGTCAACGTGTGGCCGTTCATTGGGCAGATTGTTGGCGTCGAGGTGAAGAGCCACAAGCCAGACGAGGGCTGGGGAGGAGCAGCGCACGCCTTTCCCATCCGTGCCGGAGCCGACACGATCTTCATCAAGCCGGAGCAGCTGCCCATGTTCATCGAGCCCCAGGTCCGCCGAACGGTAATCCTTCTCAACGGGATTCCGGTGGCGCCACGCGGGGGCATGTTTCTCCTCTGGCGAAACCCGCGGAATGGCTTCAACGAGGCCGGTATCGAGACCCCGCTGGCGCGAGTCGACGTCGACGTACAGCGCAACGTCATGCAAGCGCGGATTAGCGACGGGCTGTGGTGGGCTCACGTCCCGCTCGACGATGTGGAGTCGGTCTGGGACTCCCACGACGACCGCTGGGTCATTCGAGTGCGCGGGATGCTCCAGCTTGACGCTCGACGCTACATCAGCAATCCAACGAACGCGGTCTTTCGGTCGTAGGCGGCCCAGGTGTCCCCTCCTCGCTACCTGGCGGCGGCGCTCTTGCACCGAGACACGACGGAGCACGCGCTCGCCATGTGCACCGCGGTCCTCGGAGGCGCTGCGAGTTACAACGCCACGTCCCCGCTCCTGACGTTTCGCCTTGGCGATGAATCGCAAGCGGACTGGAAGGAAGAAGTTGGCCACTACCTTCGAACCGCGGAGCGACACGGGTACCTTGAGCGCCTCAGTCACGACGCGCTCGCAGAGGCGCGAAGGCGCCATGGGAGTACGAATGTAACGGCGCCGCCACACGCCAACGAAAAGGCGCATCTGAAGCTGCGCCAGGCTCTCGCGCCCGCCATGCTCGCGCACTACCTTCTCGGCACGGGATGGGGCTTTCTCGAGTGGGAGCCCAAGAACGTCGCGGGCGACATCGATCTTCGCCTCTCTGCGCCAGGGGGAGCGCCGGTTGCGATCCAGGCGAAGGCTCCTGACCAGCCCGGCGGGCGCGGCGGAGGGCGGGTCATCGACGGCGAGCACGACGACCGAGTCGTCGCAGCGCTCGAGAAAGCCACCCGTCAGCTGCCCAAGGTGCCCACCGGACCGCAGCTCGTCTCGCTCAGCGCGCAACGTCTTTGGTCCTTGGCGACGAACCCAGAGTGCGTGACGACGGCGGTCTACGGTACATCCGTTGGCTTCGGCGACGGCCAGGTCTACCTCCCGAGAGAGAAGCTCGGGCGCTTCCCCGCCTGGCCTCACGTTTCGGGCGTGGTCCTGCTCGACTACGTCCGCTCCCCCGAGACGCTCGCCTATGCGTGCACCGTCCTCCTGAACCCGTGGTGCCGGCCGGAGCTCGCGTGCGCCGCTGAGTGGTTTCCGCATGCGCGCGTCTGTCATCTCATCGGTGATCGCATCACGTGGATCGGAGGCGCTCCCGACCGTGCGTTCCTGCCGGAAGGAACGCGCCTGGTAGACAGCCTTCCTGCTCCGCTCGAACGAAATCCGCGCGTGCGCACCGAGTAGCGGCGCACGAGCGCTGGGGCCTCGAGCTGCGCCGCTCAGTGGACTGGGTGCCGGATTCTTCATCGCCCCCCTCAAATCCCGCCGCCGCCGACGTCGAGGGTCGCCATCGACCCCGAGCTCGCGACCGCCATGAATTGCCGCCCGTTCGAGACGAGCTTCGCGCCCGTGGAGCCGAAAGGCAGGCCGCCCTGCGCGCTTCCACGTCACGCCGTAGTCAACCGACGTGTACGCCGCGCAGTTGACGTCGAGCGCGCACCACATGCCCTGCACGCTCGCGAGTCCGACGACGTCGACGTCGACGTCGGCGATCGACTTCTCGGGCATGGCGCTTCTCAGCCCCCGACCGCGGCGATGATGTTGTCGCGGAGCTCGTCAGCGGTCGCCGGCGTGTCCGCCAAGCCTTGGAGCACGGCGAAGATCATCGCTTGCGCCGGGTCGATGAAGACGCGCACCTTCCCGTCCGCCTCGAGGCCGTAGAAGAAGCCCACGGGCATGCGCGTCTGTGTGCCGCTCGTCTTCGCGACCGTGTGATCGTCGGTCGCGTAGACGACCGAGCCGATCTCGTCGGTGTCGGCGAACGCTTCGCCGCCGGCGCCGTTCGAAAGCGCGTACATGCGCTTCGACTCGACGAGGATGGTCGACTGTCGGATCCTAGATGCTGCGTACGAGCACTGGCGGCAGGTTGTGCGCTAACCGGGCACCGTCAGCTCTTCCGCCAACGGAGCGCGACAACGTTCCCGACGCTGCGTGCCAACCGGACTGTGCGGGGTAGCGTGTCGGATCGGGAGGCGCCTCAAGCGCAGTGACGAAGTCGTCCCGTGGTCGACGCGGCGGTTGATACGCGCGACAATTCCAAATCATGAGCCTAGAGCGTCTCGTATCGACGCAGCGCGACCCGACGTCGCAGCGCCGAGGTTGCTGGTTGACGCTGGCCGTAGCACTCGGGGCAGCGCTTGTCGCAGGGCACTCGGGAGGGCCTGAGGCAAAGGTGGCAGCGAGCGGGTTGAGTCATGCGCAACCGACTTCGTCGGGCGCACGAGATGGGAGGGTGGCGTCGTCGGCGTCTGCGACAGTGCGCGCCAAGGCCGCACTCCAGATGACGAACCTTCCGCTCCGCTTTGAGGCGAACGCGGGGCAGTGGGATCCCCGCGTCCGCTTCCGCGCGAGGCAAGCGGGCGCGACTCTTTTCCTGACCGACGAGGGAATGACCATCTCTCTTCACGACGAGAAGCCCGCAGACGCGATGCGCAGCGCCACACCCGACGAGCAGCGTCTCGCGCGCGACGAAGCGCGACGTGAGTCAAAGTCATCGGCGATCACAATGCGACTGGTGGGGGCGAGGAGAAGCGCGCCGCGCGGCGAGAACGAACTCGCAACGAGGAGCAACTTCTTCCTGGGGACCGACGCATCGAAGTGGCGAACGCAGGTCGCGAACTACCAGCAAGTGCGCGCAAAGGGCTGGGTGCACGGCGTCGACGTCGTCTGGCACGGCGGGGAACGCGGCCCCGAGTACGATCTCGATGTCGACAAGGGGATCGACGCATCGAAGATCGAGATCCGCATCAGCGGGGCGAAGGCGATCAAGACTGCGAAGGACGGCTCGTTGGAAATGGCGACCGAGGCCGGGAGGCTCGTTCAGAAGCCACCTCGCGTCTTGCAGTCGGGGCACCTGCTCGCCGCGCACTACCAACTCGTCGCGCCAGACCGAGTGCGCTTCGCGATCGACGGATACGACGCGAGGGAGCCCGTGCTGATTGATCCGGTGCTGTCGTATTCGACCTATCTGGGAGGAACGGGCGACGATGTTGTCTCTCGCGTGGCGGTGGACGCGAACGGGAGTGCGTACGTCGTGGGGACCACTCAGTCGACGGACTTTCCGGAAGCGAACGCGCTACAAGGCACGTACGGAGGCGGGAATGGCGACGCCTTCGTGGCCAAGCTCGACGCCTCGGGCGCTGGGCTCGCTTACGCAACGTACCTCGGCGGGAAAGCCTGGGAGGATGGGCTCAGCTTGGCCGTCGACGCGAGCGGGAGCGCGTACGTCGTCGGGTATACCGGCTCCACGAACTTTCCCACCGTGAGCGCCCTTCAAGCGACCTACGGCGGCGCCAGCGATGCCTTCTTGGCGAAGTTGAGCGTCGATGGCGCGACGCTGCTTTACTCCACGTACCTCGGAGGCGGCGCGTTCGATGCCGCAAACGGCGTGGCGATCGACGGCGGCGGAAACGCCTACGTTGCTGGGTACACGCAGGGCAGTTTCCCAACGGCGAACCCAATCCAAGGAACCTTCGGGGGCCAGGCCCAACTCGACGCTTTCTTAGCGAAGGTGAACGCGGCGGGTTCTGCGCTCGTCTACTCGACCTATCTAGGCGGAGGCGGCCTTGACGTCGCTACGGGGGTCACCGTCGATAGCGGCGGGGCCGCGTGCATCGTGGGGTACACGAACGGCAGCTTCCCACTCGCGAGTGCGTTCCAAAGCACATACGGCGGCGGCACGTACGACGCCTTCGCGGCGAAGGTGAACTCGGCCGGCTCCGGGCTCGTCTACTCCACGTACCTGGGGGGGAGTGACAACGACACTGCGGGTGGGGTGGCCGTCGACGGGAGCGGAAACGCATACGTGGTGGGAGCCACCGCCGGCCTTTTCCCGACCGCTAGCCCTCTGCAAGCGACCAACGCAGGGGGCGGCTACGACGCCTTCGTGGCGAAGTTGAACGCCGCGGGCTCCGCACTGGTCTACTCGACCTACCTCGGCGGCGCGGCCGGCGACGCTGCCAACGACATTGCCGTGGATGCACAAGGACGCGCCTACGTTGTTGGGACAACGAGCTCAAGCGCGTTCCCCACGACGGGGGCAGTGCAAGGCACTTACGGCGGCGGTGACTTCGACGCCTTCTTCGCGGAGCTGAACGCCGGGGGATCGGCGCTCGTCTACGCAAGCTACCTCGGTGGTTCCGGTACAGACCAAGGTCGGGGCGTAGCCGTGGACGCGGTCGGGCGCGTGTACGCGGCGGGCTACACCACAGGGAGCTTCCCAACCTCAGCGCCATTCCAAGGAACATACGGGGGAGGCGCTGATGACGCCTTCGTCGCAAAAGTGGTGGGCGGGCTCGGTGAGCCTTGCACCTCCGGTCTCGGCTGCAGCTCCGGCTTCTGCGCCGACGCAGTCTGCTGTGACACCGCGTGCGACGCAGGCGGTTGCGACCGGTGCAACGCCTCGGGGAACGTCGGGACCTGCACCATCGCGAGCGCTGGATTTCCTGGAGCAAACCCATCGTGCACCGTCGGCTACGTGTGCGACGGATTGAGCGCCACGTGTCCGAGTTCCTGCTCGACGGATGCGCAATGCGCTTCCGGTTACTACTGCGCAGCCGATGGGAGCTGCAAGGCGCAGACTGCTTTGGGCAACGCATGCACTTTGAACGTCGACTGCACTTCGGGCGGGTGCCGCGCGTGCGCGACGGGCCATTGCGTCGACGGAGTCTGTTGTGACACGGCGTGCACGGGCGCTTGCAGAGCCTGCGCAGCAAGTCTCAAACAGTCCGGGGTCGCGGACGGCACGTGCGGTAACGCCAAGGGGGGTATCGACCCACACGACGATTGTCCGGCTTCGGGGACGACATGTGGTGCAGACGGCCTCTGTGATGGTGCCGGGGCATGCCGGTTGGCTGCGGCCACCAACACGGCTTGCGGCCCGACGACGTGCGCGGGTACGACCGTAGAGGGACAGCTCTGCAATGGCGACGCGCAGGCACCGGCGTGTATCGCAAACCCCTCGGGGGTCGACTGCGCTCCGTTCCAATGCGTGAGTGGAACGTGCACGACAGCGTGCAAGACCAGCGCGGACTGCGCGGCAGACGGGTGGTGCAGTGCGGGCACTTGTGTGAACCGGCACGGGGAGGGCGCACCATGCAGCGCCTCCGACGAATGCGGATCGAATCACTGCGTCGACGGCGTCTGCTGCAACAGCGTGTGCAGCGGCCAGTGCGAGGCGTGCGACGTCGCAGGCTCCGAGGGGACATGCACTCCGGCCAAAGGGAATCCTCACGGACAGCGTCCGACCTGCAACCCGGGCGAGCCGCGGAATCCGTGCTCAGCGATGACGTGCGACGGAAGTGAGCGGAACTCGTGTATGGCCTTCCCCGACGCGACGACGAACTGCGGCGATGCGACCTGCGTAAGTGGGGAGGAAGCCGTGCCCGGGAAATGCGACGGCCGTGGCCTGTGCAGAGCACCGGACCCCGTGTCGTGTGGCGCGTATGCGTGCGGCGCGAGCGCATGCAAGGCGAGCTGCACAAGCAACGCCGACTGCATCGCTCCGGCACAGTGCGATCCGTCGGGCAAGTGCGCGTCGCGCGCGGCCGAAGTCGGCGAGAGCGGAGGTTGCAACAGCTCCGGTCGACGTGGTGGCTTCGGCCCTTGGCTGGCCCTTGTCTTCGCCGGAGCTATCGGATCGATGGTCCGCCGCAAGCGACGAGCTTGACGCTACTGGCGCGTGAGGCGGTTCCGGACTCCAGCAGCCCTCCGACTCAAAGACCTGGCTGCGCAAGGCGATGTGGATCGGTGCTCGCGCGGGAATCCGAAGTCTCGGCGTCGCGCGAACGTGGCTCGTTGGAACTCTTGATGGGTGCTCGCGGGCACGCGTCGGGGCTTTTGGGAGGAGTGCTCGCGTGCCGCACGGCCCCGCGCTAGCGTCGTCCGCTGGGCTCGTCCTCAGCACCCGCCGGCGGGGGCGCAGCTGTGCGGGCTCAGCGTGCTGCACGCTTGGAAGGAGCCCTGATCGGGACACGTGTACTTTGCATGGTTCACGCAGCAGGTGAAGCTCTGCGATCCCTGGTAGGTGCGTTGTTCGTACACCTGCTGGGGCTGGTCACCCGCGGCCTGCGCGCACTGCGCGCCGTCCCATTGCGTACCGTCCGGGCACACGCACTGGTCGCCCGAGGGGACGGCGGCGCCCGGGCAGGCGTTCTGCGCGTCGTTCGCGGTGTTGGGGTCGCCCTGGTAGCCGCCACCGCCGCCGCAGGCGATCGCGAGCGAGGTGAGTGCGAACAGGGCAACGGCGATGCTCTTGGACATTAGAACGAGCCCTTCACCAGCAGCGCGTCGCTCTGGCCGAGCGCGCTTTGCCCGGGATAGGTCCCGTTCACGAAGCCGACCAGGATCACGTGCCCGGTACCGTCGACGATCCTCGGTAGGATCTGCGAGGAGAGAGGCGTGATCGTCTTGGTCGGTCCGGCGGTGCCCGCACCGTCGAACTTCCACAGGAACGCGCTGTCTTGCACGGATGCCGCCGCCGCGGTGGTCCCGCCGACCCACACGTCCCCCGCCGCGTTGGCGAAGATCGCGGTGCCGTGGTCGTCGTCCGCCGTCCCCGCTTGCTTCGTCCAGAGCGCGCTGCCGGTGCTGTCGTACTTGCGCACGAACGCATCTTCTTTGCCGCTGCTCGCTTGCCCGGAGAGCGCGCCTGCGGTGTAGCCGGTGATGAGGACGTTCCCCGCCGTGTCGACCGTGGCGGCGGTCACGATGTCGGACGCCGCCGACCCGAACTCGCTCGTCCAGAGCTCGTTGCCCCCGCTGTCGTACTTGCGAACGAACACGTCGTTGCTGCCCGCGTAGCTCTGCGTGGGGAGCGCGCCGATGGCGTAGCCGGTGACGATCACGCCTCCGCTCGAGTCGACGGCTACGTCGATCGCGACGTCCTCGCCCGACGAACCGAACTGCTTGGTCCACAGCTCGGTCCCCGCGCTGTCGTACTTGCGCACGAAGGCGTCGTTGCCGCCGGCCGACGCCTGACTCGGCAACGCGGCGTTCGCGGCGCCGACGACGAAGATGTCGCCCGAGCTGTCGACGGCGAGCGCGTTCGCGCTGTCGAAGCTGCTCGAGCCGAATTGCCTCGTCCACACGAGGGTCCCGGCGCCGTCGTACTTGCGCACGAAGGCGTCGTTGTTCCCGGCGCTCGTTTGTCCCGTGAGCACGTCGCGGGTGTATCCGGCGACGATCACGTTTCCGCTCGAATCGAGCTTCACCCCGTTGACGAAGTCGTCCTTCGTCGACCCAAACTGCCGCGTCCAGATCTCCTTCCCCGTGCTGTCGTACTTGCGGACGAAGGCGTCCGCGCCTCCGACGTAGGTCTGGCTCGGCAGCGCCGCGCCGACGTTGCCCGCGACGAAGAGATTTCCGTTCGCGTCCTCCGCCACGGAGACCGCGTAGTCGTTCGCCGCGGTCCCGAACTGCCTAGCCCACAGGCCGCCAGCGCCCCCGTCGTGTCCGGCGTCGCCGCCCGAGCTCGCGTCGTCGGCTCCGCTGTCGCTTTGCGGAGCGGCATCGCTCGCGGCGTCGTCGGAGGTGGAGCCGTCCAGAACACCCGCGTCCGAAGACGCAGCCGTGCCGTCCGAGCCGCAGCCCTCCACGAGCGTCAGCGCGCACGGAACGGGGAGCAACAAGAGGAGGGCGAGGGAATGTCGGCGAGGCATCATCGTGCGCGCCCACAGCAAAGTTCGTTCCGGCGTCGCCGTGGAAGGAGATTCGACAAAATCGAGGGATCCGCCCCTCGACGCTTCGCGATTCACGATCTCACGTGTGAACGCTGCGACCCAGGGGACCCCACTCGAAGCGGAGAATGGGTCCGTTCCATTCCGGGCTCCTGACGTCCAACTCACGCACCTGCGACGCGGGCGCAATCGTTCTCCGCCAAAAGGTCAGGGCCGCAACGTTCTTGCGAGCCACGGCCACTTCCCACTGCCCGGGGTGCCTCGCGAAGATGCGTTCAGCCGCCGCTCGCCCGACACCGCGTCCGCGGTACTTCCGGAGGATGAAGAACTCGGCCATGTTGCGGTCGACCGGCTGGCCTGAATGTCCGCGGTCGTTCACGAGCGCAAAGCCCGCGAGACGTCCGTCGCATCGCACGATCGCCGCCGACCAGCTCGGTTGAGTCCAGTACTCGCCCAGAGGGTAGTCGGCGAACCGGCCGTCGGGCTGCAGGTCGCCCTTCGACGTGCCCGCCCAGTGCTCGGAGAAATCGTGGGTGTAGAGCTGCAGCATGTTCTGCAGGGCCGACTCGTCGGCTCGAGTAGCGTCGGAGATCGTGACGTTCATGGCGAGGACGAGATGGTAGACCGCAGACGAGGAGAGCGACCTCCAGTTTGCCCGCGCGGCCAGACTCAAGAGCGACCGGCCAGCGGTCCCATCAGCACCCCCTGACGACCCGGTGGTACCATCGCCGCCATGGGCGACGCCACGAAGCCGAGGACCGCAGAGACCCACGGGCGCCTGTGGGGTGTGCGGGCAAAGGACTGGGCCGACTTTCAGGAAGCGACGGTGCTCCCGGTCTTCGAAGCGGTCTTGGAGCGCACGCGCATCGGGCCAGGAACGCGGTACCTCGACGCCGGTTGCGGCTCGGGCATGGCGTCGGAGCTCGCTGCTCGGCGCGGCGCGGAGGTGTTCGGCATCGACGCCGCCGAGCAGATGCTGTCGATCGCGCGCTCGCGCACGCCCGGCGGCGATTTTCGCCAGGGCGACCTCGAGGCGTTGCCGTACGACGATGCGTCGTTCGACGTGGTCACCGGATTCAACTCGTTCCAGTACGCGGGCAATCCGGCGGCGGCGCTGCGTGAGGCGGGACGGGTCACGAAGCCCGACGGGTTCGTCGTGGTCATGGCGTTCGGCAACCCTGAGGGCATGGGAGCCGCCACGCTGGTGACCGCGCTCAAACCGTTCTTGCCGCCGGCGCCTCCTGGCTCGCCGGGCCCGTTCGCGCTGTCGGACGAAACCGCGCTACGAAAGTTCGCGACCGACGCCGGGCTCGAGCCGCTCGACGTGTTCGACGTCGACAGCCCGTGGATCTACGCGAACGAAGAGGCGGCTGTGCGCGGCCTCACCTCCACCGGCAACGCCATCCGAGCGATGGAGCACACGAGCGAAGCCGCGGTCACCGAGCTCTACACCAAGGCGGTGACGGCGTTTCGTCAGCCCGACGGGAGTGTTCGCGCGAGCGCCTGGTTCCGCTGCTTGCTCGCGCGGCCGTAGCCAAGGTCTACGCTGTCCGGATCCGCCCCCGCACGATCGACAGCCATGCGATCCCCGCGAGGCCCAACGCCGCGGGGACGGCGAACGCGAGCGCGGGTCGCCCCGCGTCGAGCATGACGCCGGCGTAGACGCTCGACAGCATGTCGCCCACGGCGTTCGCGCAGGCGAGCACGCCGAAGCCCAGGCTTCGCAGCTCGCGCGGGAGGAGCTCCGCCGCGGTCGCCTTCTCGATCGTCTCTTCGATGGCGATGTAGACGCCCGAGAGGACGATGGCGACGACGAGGCACGCGAGCGAATCGGACGAGGCCGCGAGGAGCACGTTGGTGACGACGCCCAGGGCGTACCCGAAGAGGAGCACGTGGAGCTTCGGTCGCCGATCTCCGGCGCGCCCCGCGGGGAGCGCGGCCACGGCGCTGACCGCGTTGTGGAGCGCGTAGAGGAGCACCGCCACCGACACCACGCGACCGCCACCCGTAGCGCCCCCTTCGTGGAGGGCCTTGCCCGCGAGAAGGATGAGGAACGTCCGCGAGAAGTCGCCAAGCCCGAAGAGGAACACGCCCAGGAGAAACAGCCAGAACGCTCGAGGGAGCTTCGCGCGTCGTGCCCCGCCCAGTCCGGTGGCAGGCGCGTCGCTTCGATCGCGGGTTCCAAAGAGGATGGCGGCGACCGATCCGAGCGACGGCACGACGCTGACGAGGATCACCGTGCGTAGATCCACGTGAAGCACGAGCAGCGCCGTGGCGAGGATCGGACCGGCCACAGCACCGAGCATGTCCGCCGTGCGCTCCACCCCGTACGCACGTCCAAAGTGCGAAGGGCCCACCGCGTCGGACAGAAGGAAGTCTCGAAGCGGCGAGCGAAAGCCGCGCCCGAACCAAGCCGCCGCGCGAAGGCCGATGAGTGCGGCCACCGACTGCACCGCGGCCATGCTCGCCGTGCCCAGCGTGGTCGCGGCGTAGCCGAGCGCCGCCCACGGCCGCTTCTTCTCCACGTGATGACCGACGAACCCGCCCGCCAGCTTCGAGAGGCTGAAGAGCAGGTCGGCGATCCCCTCCATGACGCCGAGCGCGGCGGCGCCGAGCCCGACGCTCCCGAGGTACATCGGCAGCACCGCGGTCACCATCTCGTGCCCGACGTCGGAGAGGAACGTCGCCGCGACGATCCCCACCACGGTCCGGTTCACCCAGCTCGCCACGCGCATCGGGGGCGCATCTTCCCACGTTCGGGGCGGCCGAGCGCGACGCGGTTACTTCGTGAGCGCCGCCCACACGAGGTGCGGCGAGTGCTTCTCCACGCGCACCATGCGGACCCAGCGCAGCGTCATGTTCCCGAGGTGGAGCGCTTGTTCGATGCCGCCGACGTCGAGCGGATCCCAACCGAGGTCGCTCACGAGACCTTGAGAACCACGCCGTCAGCGGCCGAGTGCTTCGATGATCTTCTCCGCGGTGGCCGCACCGGAGAAGTTCTGCTGGCCGGTGACGAGGTTGCCGTCGCGCACGGCGAAGCTCCGCCAAAGCCCGGCCTGCACGTAGTTCGCGCCCAGCTTCTCGAGCTCGTCTTCGATCCGCCAGGGCATGACGTGCTTGTCCCGCGGCAAGAGGTTCATGCTCCAGACGGCGTTGTCGGCGAAGTCCTCCTCGACGTTGGCGAAGCCGGTGACGGTCTTCCCCTTCGCGAGCGGCTCGCCGTTCGGCAGCTTTGCGTACTTCAGGATCGCGACGCCGTGGCAGAGCGCAGCGGCGATCTTCCCTGCGAGGTAAAACTCCACGAACTTCGCGGTCAGCGCCTCGGCCTTGTCGAAGGTGAACATCGGCGCCTGCCCGCCGGCGACGACGATGGCGTCGAACCGTGCGACCTCGATGGCGCGCGCCGGCTTCGTGCTCTCGAGGAGCGCGGCCAGCTTCGGCGTGGCGAGAAACCCCATGCTGACGAGGTCGCTCGCCGAATAGCCGCTCGCGTCGCGTGGATCGCTCATCCCGTCGGCGACGCACGCCCCGCCGTCGGGGCTGAAGATCTCCACCTCGTAGCCCGCCTCTTGGAAGGCGAAGTACGGGTGCGAGAGCTCCGACCACCAGAAGCCGACGGGCCACCCGGTGGTGGTGGAGGTCGCGGGGTTCGCGACGACGAGGGCGACGCGTTTAGGCGCCCCCTTTCGAACGACGTTGGGATCTCGAAGGCTCATGGTGGGGCTCCTTGCGCGCGACGTTCCGCGCTGAAGCCCACAGTGGACGCTCCCCATTCGTTTCGTTAGATGGCACTCATGAAATTCTATGTTTCGTTCCGTGCAAGTCACGGCCTCGGGCGAGCGGCGGCTCGTGCCTTCGACGCGCGGGCCCGCTTCGCCTCCGGATCGAGCCGCGTGCGGGCGCTCGCGTGGGGTGGCCCGGAGAGCGGCGCCGCCGCGCGGGTGAAGACCGAGCGTAGGAAGCGATGCGCCGCGTCTCCGTCGAAGCGCGGATGCCACACCAGGCTGAGCGCATAGGGTTCGAGCACGAGCGGCGCCTCGAGGAGACGAATCGGCAAGGAGGCGGCGAAGTGTCTGGCGATGCGCTCCGAGACGGTGAGCACATAGTCGGTCTGCGCCGTGAGCTGCAACGCGGTGACGAAGTAGGGAACGGCGCGCGCGACGCGCCTCGTGAGCCCTCGCTTGGCGAGCACGTCGTCCACGTACCCGCCCGGGAGCCCGCGCGGCGCGACCTGAATGTGCGCGAGCCGCGCGTACTGTTCGAGCGTCAGACGCGCGCCCACCTCCGGGTGGTCCTTCCGCACGGCCACGACGAAGCGATCCGTGAGGAGCTGCCGGCCGCGCATCTCCGGGGGGAGATCGCCGTAGATGCCCACCGCGAGGTCGCTCCTGCCCTCGCGAAGCGCCGAAGCGTCGTCCGTCGTGTTGGGGACGAACCGCACCGAGACCAGCGGCGCCTCCTCGGCGAGCGTGCGATCGACGGCCGGGCCGAGCACGGTGAGGACGTAGTCGCTCGCGTGGACGACGAACGTGCGCTCGAGCTCGCGCAGCCGGAGCGGCGCTTCCGGTTCGAGGGTCTGGCGGGCCTCGGCCACCACCGAGTGCACCCGCGGCTTGAGGGCCTCGGCGCGCGGCGTCAGCACCATTCGTCGCCCCGATCGAACGAGGATCGGATCGGCCAGTCGCTCGCGCACGCGGGCGAGGGCGTGGCTCATGGCGGGCGTGGAGAGCCCCACGCGCCGTGCCGCGCCGGTCACGCTCCCCTCTTGAAGCAGGGCGTCGAGGGTGACGAGGAGCGCGAGGTCGGCAGATTGCATCGTCTGCAAGTCTACGGCCCGCACCTTCGTTCGTTGCATGCTTTTGCGGCGTCGCTTCGCCGCCGAGCCGCGTGAGCGGTGGACGCGGGCGGAGGGAGCCCTTGGAGCAGGGCGAACGGCCCTTCCCTGGATGCGTCCCGGCGATCTATGACCGAACGATGCGTCTCGGGCCCTGTGTCGTTCTGCTCCTCGCGGCCTGCTCGAGCTCGAGCAACGCGAGCGGGCCAAAGGCTCCCGACGCGGGAGCGCCGCTCGGGCCGCTGGGACTGAACGACGTCTCGGTGCTGTTCCCCTTGCCGCGTGGGCCCTTGGCAGCGGGCGCGCTCGGGCCCGAAGACGCCGGCGAGCGAGGAGCGCTCCTCCCACGCTCGCTGTTCGACAAGGTTCCACCGTTTCGCCCGAGCCCTCCGGCCGACGCCCTCGACTTCGCACGCATGCGGGTCGTCGCCGCGCGCTTCGACGGCTGCTTCCCCAAGTCCTCGGGATGCGAGGCGCAAATACGGCTCGTGATGCAACCGATCGACGACGACGGTACGGCACGCGACTCGGCGCTGCACCTCTTCTATCACCTCGACGACGCGGATCTCGCCGCCGTCGTCGCCGAGCTTCGTCGGCTCCGCACCCTCGCACCGGAGGTGCACGACGCGCCGCTCGACGTCCACGCCGGACTCGCGGCGCAAGGCCTCGACGGAGCCTACGGCAAGGGGCTGCGCGATCTCCTCCTGAAGTACGCAGGCGAGTCGAACCTCACGCGCATGACCTTCCTGCTGCGCTCGCCCGCCCCCGGCGAGGAGTGGTTCTTCGGCGGGTTCGGTCTCGTCGGCGGGCGCTTCGTGGTCTTGAACGTCACCGGTGTCGGCACCGGCGAGCAGCGGGTCAACCGCGTGACGAACGACGGGTGGGGCTACGATCTCAACCCCTCGCCGACGGTGCCGGAGGACATCGGGCTCCTCCTCTCGAGCGACAAGGCGAAGGCCGCCACGGACGAGGAGCGCGGGGCCGCGCTCGCCGCCCTCGGACGCATCGAGAACCCGGAGAAGTACGGCCCCGACAAGATCGCCTGCGCCAACTGCCACGTCACCACCTACGTGGCCGAAGGCATGCGAAGGACCTTCGGGCTCGATGTCACCGCGACGGCCGACGCGTTTCACTCGGCGCGCGACCTCACCCGACGGGGCAGCGCCGCCGACAATGTCTCGTCCCTCCGCGCCTTCGGCTACTACGGCACCACGGCCATGATCAGCGATCGAGTCGTCCACGACACCGCGGCGACCGTCGACGATCTCGAGCGTCGATTCCCGCTCCCGGCGACGCCCTGAGCGAGCCGCGTCTCGCGGCGATCGCGCGGGCCACGACTCACGACCTTCTCTCTCGCTCCCGAGCTTCCGGCCGTACCTTCGAAGCGGGCGCGTCGAAGAGAACGCCACGAAGCCGGGGCGCGGCCATCTCCAGGAAGGCGCGCACCTTCGCCGTGCGCACGCTCGCTTTGGGGCACACGAGGTGAACGGGCAAAGGCGGCGGCTCGAAGCTCGCGAGGACCGTGACGAGCCGTCCAGCGGTCACGTGCTCGGCCACCTGGTACGAGAGCGCGCAAGTGACGCCGGCCCCCTCCACCGCGGCGGCGATGGCCGGCGCGACGACGTTCACGCTGAGCGTGGGGATCACGCGCACCTGCTTGAGGCGACCGCCGCCACGACGTGAGCCGAAGGTCCACGTGTCGCTGCCGGTGATGGCGGTGCAGGCGATGCATCGATGGTCCGCGAGATCCGCCGGCGACTTCGGCCGCCCGTGCTCTTCCAAGTACCTCGGGCTCGCCACGACGACGCGGCGCACGCTCCCCAGCGGCGTCGCGAAGAGCGCCGAGTCCGCCAAGTGCGCGATCCGCACTGCGACGTCGACCCCCTCCTCGACCACGCTGACGACGCGGTCGAGCAAGACGAGGCGCGCACGAGCGTGACGATGCTGGGCGAGGTAGGCGTCGACGATCGGTCGTACGTGCATGGCACCGAAGGCGAGCGGCGCCGTCACCGTGAGGACGCCTTGCGGCTCGGCGGCCTCGCCCGCGGTCTTCTCCGCTTCGTCGAGGTCCGCGAGCACGCGACGCGCCACGACCAGGTACCGCTCGCCCGCCTCGGTGAGGCGAAGCGAGCGGGTCGTTCGGCGCAAGAGCACGGCGCCGAGGCGCTCTTCGATCGACGCGAGGGCGCGCGTGACCGACGCGGGTGAGCGCCCGAGCGCGCGCGCCGCCGCCGAGAGACTCCCGCGATCGACGGCGACGGTGAAAGCCCGGAGAGCATCCAGTCGGTCCATGACCTTTGCATTCTACGCAAGAATAGATTGTCACTGACGACCATTCTCTACAGGCGCTCGCGGCGTCATGTTCTCTCGTGTCGCGACGACAACCGTCGCCCCCAAAACGAGGAGACCCACCATGAGCCGCATTCCCGCCATCGCCCCCGAGCTCGCCGCCCCGACCGTGAAGCCCCTGCTCGAGGGCGTGCAGAAGGGGATGGGCATGGTCCCCAACCTCTTTCGCGTCGCAGCGCAGGCGCCGGCGGCGCTCGAGTCGCTCGTCGCCCTCTTCGGAGCGACCGGCAAAGGGAGCTTCGACGCGAAGACCCGCGAGTCCATCGCCCTCGCCGTGTCCGAGGCGAACGCCTGCGACTACTGCCTCTCGGCGCACAGCGCGCTCGGTCACCGAGCGGGCCTCGACGACGGGGCCGTCGACGCCGCACGCCGCGGGGCGGCGGACGACGCGCGGATCTCGGCGCTCCTGACGCTCACCCGCGCCATCGTCGATCGTCGCGGACGCGTGGGGGACGGCGTCGTGACGGCGGCCCGCCGCGCCGGCCTCTCCGACGCCGACATCGTCGAGGCGATCGCCAACGTCGCTCTCACCACCTTCACCAACTACCTGAACGAAGTGGCGGGGACCGACATCGACTTCCCCGTCGTTCACCACCAGCCGCGCTGACCGGCAAGGAGCATCACGATGCGAGGCTTCTCCAAGATCGCCTTCACCCCGGCGGTGAAGGCAGTCCAAGCACGGATGGGGAGTCGAAGCGCCTACGCCCCCTTGGAGCGCGGAGAAGCTTCGGCGGACGCGCTCGGTGAGGACGAAGCGGCCTTTCTCGCAGAGCGCGACAGCTTCTACATGGCGAGCGTGGGTGAGTCGGGGTGGCCGTACCTCCAGCACCGCGGCGGCCGAAAGGGGTTCGTGCGCGTGCTCGATCCCCGCACCCTCGCCTTCCCCGACTTCCGGGGGAACCGGCAGTACATCTCGGTGGGCAACGTCGGAGGCGACGATCGCGTCGCGCTCATCTTCGTCGACTACCCGAATCGCGCGCGCCTGAAGGTGCTGGCGCGCGCGAAGATCGTGACGCGCGCGGGCGACCCTGCGCTCTTCGAGCGCGTCGCCGGCGACCTCCGGGCGGAGCGGGTCTTCGTCCTCCACGTGGAGGGGCTCGATTGGAACTGCCCGCAGCACATCACGCCGCGCTTCACCGAGGAGGAGATCGACGAGATGACCCGCCCCCTCTTCGAGAGGCTCGAGGCGCTGGAAAAGGAGAACGCGGCGCTTCGTGCCGGCCGCGGCGACGCCGGCTGAGACGCCCACGGAGCGCCCCGCGACGTCGTGCTCGCGAGTGTGTACCCTCCCCGCGATGCGCGGCGCGCCGATCCTCTTCCTCGTCTTCGTCGGCGCGTGCGCGTCGGGCGGCGCCGCGCCTCCGGCCAAGGCCCCCGCCGCCGCCAGTAGCGTGAGCGCCAACGACGACGCCTGGCGCGACCTCACCTGGGAAGAGCGCCACGACGTGATGACGTTCACCGTGCTCCCCAACATGGGGCGCCTGTTTCAAACGTTCCGACACACGGCCTCGCCCGATCTCGCGTGCACGACGTGCCACGGCCAAGACGCCGAGGACGTCGCCTACCGCATGCCCCACGGGCTGCCACCGCTCGATCCCGCGCACCTCCCCGACGAGCGCTCGCGCGATCCGCGGGTCGCCCGCACGGCGGTCTTCATGCGCGACGAAGTGACGCCGAAGATGGCCGATCTCCTCGGCGTCCCGCTCTTCGACCCCAAGACGGGACGTGGCTTCTCCTGCTTCTCGTGTCACCCGAAGGCGAGCCCATGAAGCTGTCACGGCGTACGCTCTTGCAAGGCGCGGCGCTCGCCGCAGCGTGCGCCACCACGCGACGCGCGCTCGCCGTCGAAGCGAGCGCACGACCTCCCGTGCTCTACGTGAGCCACGGTTCCCCGTTCTTGCTGACCGCCAAGGAGCGCGTGGCCGAGCTTCGCGCGTGGGGCGCGCGACTCCCGAAGCCGACCGGCATCGTCTCCATGACGCCACACTACGGCCTTCGCCGCGTGGATCTCGGCGCGGTGGGACCGGGGCTGGCCGTCTACAGCTTGCCGAAGTGGATCGCGGCGCGCTTGCCCCAAGGCCTCACCTATCCGACGCCGACGAACGAAGCCTTGGTGGCTGCGGTGAAGCCGCTGCTCCCTTCGTCCGGCGAGGTTCACGCAGGGCTGCGCCGCGGGCTCGATCACACGACGTGGATGCCGCTCCGCGGGCTCTTCCCCGAAGCCGACGTGCCGGTGCTCGAGATCGCGTACCCGTACGTGAAGGAGCGCGAGCTCTTCGATCTGGGCGTGCGCCTCGCGCCGCTGCGCGATCGGGGGGTGCTCTTTCTCGCAAGCGGCGGGATGACGCACAACCTCGCGTCGGCGAACCTCGAAGGGCCTTCGAGCACGCCGGCGTGGTCTTCGGACTTCGACACCTGGGCCAAGGAGGCGCTCGAGCGACGCGACGTCGACGCCCTCCTCGACTGGCGTCACAAGTCCCCCTCCGCAGGGCTCGCTCACCCCGACGACGGCGCACACTACCGCGTGCTCCTCTTCGCTCTCGGCCTCGCGTGGGGGGCGGCGGGGAGCGGCGCGCCTCCGCGCTTTCCCATCAGCGGGTTCGAGTCGACGCTCTCGCGCCGATGCGTGGAGCTCGCGTGATGGGCGGTGGGCGCTTCGTCCGCGGCGCGGTCCGCGTCACATCGAGGACGGTGAGGTACGCCCGCGTGGCGCGCTTCGCTCCCCTCTTGCTCGCGTTCGCGGCGGCGTGCGCCTCTCCACCCGCTTCGGCACCGACCCCCTGCGCGCCCTCACCGAAAGCCGCGCCGCGTACCGCCATGCGCGCAGCCGACGCCTGGACCGAGCTCTGCACCGGCCCGTCGAGCGTCCCCATGGAGATCGCGGGGAGCCGCGAGTTCGTCAAGCTCACGATCCCCGGCAGCAAGGTGAACGAGGAGCTTCGCTTTCACGTCGACAGCGGCGGCAACACGCCCGGCTTGATGATGCCCCGCTCGGTGGCCGAGCGTCTGGGCTTCTCGACGGCAGAATCCTTGCCGCGCGCGATCCGTATCGGCGACCGCGAGATCGCGCTACCCGAGGGGGCCAACTGGATCTTGCTCGACGACGCAAGCGACAGGCTGCGCTTCTCCCGAAGCGTACGAGGTGACTTCAGCGTCGGCCAGATCGGCGCGGGCTTTCTGAGTCGCTTCGTCGTCTGCGTCGATCCGGCGCACGGACGGCTCGGGCTCGGCGATCCACGACGGTTCGACCTGGAGCCTGGTGACGAGAAGTGGGTCCCGCTCCTCTTCTTGCCGCAGGGCGCGAATCACGCGCTCTATCCGTTCGTGCACGTGACGCTGCGTGAGCAGGGCGCCTTCGCCGGAGGCTACGGCCTGCTCGTCGACACCGGTGCGACCTCGAGCATGATCGATCGCAACAAGATCGACTACCAACGCGGGGCGCATCCCGCGTGGGCGACCGCCAACGGCGCCTTCGGGGACGCCGACATGCTCGGCGGGCAGACGCCGGAGGCCGTCCTTCGCGCCGACGACGTCGTCTTCGACGCCCCCCAGGTGGCCAGCGAGCTCGGCCTCCACGGCTTTTCGACGGTGGAGGTCGGAGCGGCGACGTTCGTCGAGCGCCCCACAGGCACGTGGAGGCAGATGTTCGGCGATCTCGCGGCGACGCAGGGTGCGCACGGCGCCATTGCCAACGACGTGCTCCTTCGCTTTCGACTCATCTTCGACTACCCGCACGCCCGGCTCTTCCTCGAGCCCTCGGGGCGGGCCGCCGATGCTTCTTCGTCGTCTTCGCGCGTCGGGGTCGCGCTTCGCTTCGGCAGCGACGGTTGCCCCGAGATCCGGCAGGTCACCGACACCAACGAGCCGAGCACGCGAGAAAGACTGCAAGTCGGCGACGTGCTCCTTTCCGTGGACGGAGAGAACATGTGCGCGCGCTTCCACCACGAGATCGCTAGAGCGCTCGCCGGGCCGCCGGGCACGAAGAAGCACCTTCAGGTGCGCCGAGCGGGGAGCGTCTTCGAGGTCGAGGCTGTGACCGCCGAGCTCCTCGCACGAAAGTAGCGCGGTCGCGGCTTCCCCTTCGCAAGCGGCATCGGCGCCTTCAGCGACGAAAACAGCTGCGCGCGTGGTCGTTCACGATCCCCACCGCTTGCATCCAGGCGTGGACGATCGTCGGCCCCACGAACTTGAAGCCGCGGCGTTTCAGCTCCTTCGACACCGCCGCCGAGAGCTCGGTGCTCGCGGGGACGTCGCGCCCATTGCCTTTCAAGACCTTGCCGCCCGTGAACGACCAGCAGAACGTCGCGAAGTCTTCACCGCGATCGGCCATGTCGCAGTAGATGCGCGCGCCGCCGATGGCCGCTTCGATCTTCGCCCGCGAACGGATGATCCCGGCGTCGCCGAGGAGGCGCTTGACGTCGCGCTCACCGAAGCGCGCCACCTTCACCGGGTCGAAGCCGACGAACGCCTCGCGAAACGCCTCGCGCTTTCGCAGCACCGTGATCCACGCGAGCCCCGCTTGAAAGCCGTCGAGCGTGAGCTTCTCCCAGAGCGCGCGCGGATCGTGCTCGGGCACCCCCCACTCTTCGTCGTGGTAGGCGCTCATCAAGGGATCGCCCGCGGCCCAAGCACATCGCGTCTTCTTCTTGGCGCTCATTTCAGGCTCACGTCCCCTCGCCTTCGACCCCGCTCGCGGCGAGCTCGGTCTCGACCTCTTCCCACTCTTTCATCGCCGCCTCGATCTCGGACGCGAGGCGCGCGTCCTCGCGCTCCAGGTCGAGACGGTCCGAAGCCAGCGTGCGCTCGAAGAATCCCGGCTCGGCGTAGCGAGCCGCGATCGCCGCGCGACGGGCCTCGGCCACTTCGATGGCAGCGAGGAGCTTGTCGCGGCGCGCGGGGAGCGTGCGCTGCCGATTGCGTCGCTTCTTCTGCTCTTCCCAAGAGAGTCCCTTCACTTCGTTGCCCACGGGCAGAGGCTTCGCTCCCGCAGGATTCCCCGGGGCCGAGGCCTCGCCCTTCGTCGCCTTCGCCTTCAAGACGACGGCGTCGGCGTCGAGGTGATCGTCCCCGCAGCGCGCGAGGTACTCGGCGTAGGTGCCGGCGAAGTCGCGTGGGCCCTCGGGGGTGACCTCGAGGATGCGCGTCGCCAGCTCGGAGACGAAGAATCGGTCGTGCGAGACGAAGAGCACCGTCCCTTCGAAGGCGCGGAGCCCTTCCACGAGCGCGGCGATCGACTCGAGGTCGAGGTGGTTCGTCGGCTCGTCGAGCACGAGGACGTTCGGCTTTTCGGCGATGATCTTGGCGAAGATGAGGCGGGCCGCTTCGCCTCCCGACAGCTTTCCGATCGCCTTCGTCACGTCGTCCCCGGAAAACAGCATGCGACCGAGCTGGCCGCGCACCTCGGCGGTCCCCGCGGTGGGGATCGCGTCCCAGAGGTAGTCGAGCGCCGTCATCGCTTCGTTGCGAAGAAGCTCGTGGTGGTCTTGGGCGAAGTACCCGGCGCGCGCCTCGTGGCCGAAGCGGACCGTGCCGGCGTCGGCGTCGAGGCGGCCCATGACGATCTTGAGCAGCGTCGACTTTCCGAGACCGTTCGGTCCGATGACCGCGACCTTCTCGCCACGCCGAATCGTGAGCGACACGTCGGTCAAGACGCGCTTCGGTCCGTAGCTCTTCGTGACCGAGGCGACCTCGAGCACGTCGCGCCCGCTCGGGCGCTCTTGGGTGAAGCGAAAGAGCGGCGCGCGGCGTGAGCTCGAGGCGAGCTCCTCGACCTCGATCTTCTCGATCTGCTTCAAGCGGCTCTGCGCTTGGCGCGCCTTGCTCGCCTTGGCGCCGAAGCGCTCCACGAAGGCGCGTTTGTCGGCGATGGTCTGCTCGGCGCGGGCGATCTCCGCCTCTTTGCGGGCGCGGACCTCCTGCTTCTGAACGACGAACGCGGCGTAATTTCCCGTGTACGGCGTGATGGTCTCGTAGTCGACGTCGAGCACGTGCGTCGCCACGTTGTCGAGGAAGCGCTGGTCGTGGGAGATGACGAGCGCGACGCCGCGGTACGTACCGAGGAAGCGCTCGAGCCAGCGGATCGACAGGATGTCGAGGTGGTTCGTCGGCTCGTCGAGCAAGACCGCGTCGGGACCACCGACCAGCACTTGGGCGAGGAGCACGCGGAGCTGAAAGCCGCCGGACAGGGTGGAGAGCGGCATACGGTGCGAGGCGTGGGGGATCCCGAGCCCCTCGAGGATCGCGGTGGCGCGTGCTTCGAGCGTGTAGCCGTCGCCGTGGACGAGCACGTCTTCGAGATCGACGAGCCGCCCGGCGTCCCCGTCGCCGTGGTCGATGATGCGCGCCCGCTCTTGGAGCGCTCGCCACACCGGTCCGTCGCCCATCATGGCGAGGTCGAGGATGATGGCCCCTTCGTCGAGGAAGCGATCTTGCCGAAGCACACCGACCCGCGCGCGCGGGGGGAAGCTCACCGAGCCGTCGGTCGCGGGCTCGTCCCCGGCGAGGATCTTGAGGAAGGTGGTCTTCCCCGCGCCGTTCGCGCCGACGAGCCCGTAGCGCGAGCCGGGGTTCAGCTTGAGCGTGACCCCCTCGAAGAGGGTGCGGCCTCCGTACGCCTTGGCGAGCTGACTCGTGCTGATCATGGATGCGCCGCGGGCGTGGGGCGCAAGTTAGCACTCACCGGCCCCACGTCGCGACACCCGCGCGCGCTACGTCGTCGGGAGCGTGGAGCGCCTCTACTTGCCGGCGACCTGCGGGCGGAACTGCTTTCGCACCTTCTTCAGGAAGGTCTGCGTGCACTGCCCGTGGGACGCCTCGTGCTCGATGATCTCGCGCGTGAGGCGGGCTTTGGTCTCGGCGCTGAGGTTCGTGGCGTCGCGGATCTGTCCGGCGAGCTCACCACCCGCGGCCGTCGACGGCCACGTCTGCTTCTCGACGACCGGCGCGCGGTTCGTGCCGGTGTGGTGCGACGCTTTCGTCTTGGTGACGTCGCGAAAGCCCGTGTCCTCGCGCCGACGGCCGTTGCCGCCGCAGCTCGGGCACCTGCCCACTTGGCCGAAGGAGTTCTCGAGGCGCCCGTCGCCTCCGCACACCCCACACGCCTCCGCTTCGCGCGGACCTCCGCTCGAACCGGTACCGCGTGAATCGTTCATGCTTGGACGGTAGCACCCTTTCCCCGAAAACCCCGCGGATCGCCGAGGAAAGCAGGGTTTCTACGCACGCCGTGCGCCCTCGCCTCCCGCGCTCCCTCCGCGCGGCTTCAAGCAGCGGAAGAAGAGCACCGCGCCGAGAATGCTCAGCACCGCCCACACGAGCGTGTGCGGCGCGAGCGGGTACGGTTCTTTGTACACGAGGAGCGGGATCCTCGCCCACGTGTGCCCCCAGAAGGCGGGGAAGATCTCGGCCTTGGTGCACCACGGCCAGAGCAAGACGAAGTTCTTGTGGGTCACGAGATCGAAGACGTCGTGCGACAGCGCTCCCACGGCGAGCGATGTCGTTTCCACGCCGAAGCTCGCGCGCACGCCCGGCGCGCTCGTGAGCCGCGCGAGGTGACGGCCAGGGACGAAGCGCCGAACGAGCGCCGCGAGACCGAAGCCGAGCACCACACAGGGGACGAGGCCGAGGAGCGAATGCCCGAGCCCTTGCCCGAGCTCACCGCGCACAGGCCACAGGAGCGTCTCGATGACGTCGGGCATCGCGGCACCCACGGAGAGCGTCACGCCGTCGAGGGCGCGGGGGAAGCGGCGCCAGAGCGGGAGGATGAGCCCTTGGTGGGAGGGGAAGGCGACCGGCACGGTTCAAGGCTCCCGCGGATCGTCGAGCACGCTCGCATCGAGGTAAAAGTCGAGCCCGGCGTAGGGGGCGGGGCTGGGGAACGCGCCGTGGAGGTCGTCCATCTCCTTCGAGGGGCCCGAGGTCCCCGGGAGGACCAAGCCCGAAGGGGCCGCGGCGACGGCGCCTTCGGTGATCATCGTGCCGCGTGCAGGATACACACGTTCGAAGACGTGGCCGCGATCGTCCTCGATGTGCACGGCGAGGTCCGCTTCGAAGGGCGCCGTCGTCGTGCCGGTGGCGTCCGCCGCACGCGGCGCACGCGGCGTCAGCTTCGCGCGGACCTTCACGTGGATCCCGCCGACGACCCCCGAGCTCTCCCCCTCCGTCGCGCCGTGCACGAGCGCGTTCGTCTCGAGCGGCACGGCGAGAGGAAGATCGGCGTAGGGCGCCCCAGGCGCGCGCGCTCGCGCGTAGAACGTCACCTTCACTCGGAGCCTCTGGTGGAGATCCTCCGGAAGGAGCGTCACGCCCTGGCGCTCCACGATCGACGCCAGCGAGGGCGAAGGGGCCCCGTCCCGCAGTCGCTTGGCCGCCGAGAGCGCCTGCTCGACGAGATCGGCGTCGGCCGTGCCGGCGACCTGCCCCTTGTTCCGCATCAGACGATCGACGAGGAGCGCCGAGCCCTCGGAGCTACGCACCGGCGCCACGTCGAGCCACGCGATCGGCTCGTGGGTCTCGAGGAGCCCGTAGCCGCTCATGGCTTCCGGCACGATGGGCAGGAGGCGCGTGAGCGCGTCGTCGGCGGCGAGGGTCGCGCGCGCGTTCCACCCCACGCGCGTGTTCCCCTTCTCCTTCGGCGTGACGGCGATCATCTCCACGAGATCGATCTCGCGGTACGCACCGTCGTAGGCGACGACCCAGCCGCGTGCGTCGGGACAACGCGCCTCCGCCTCGCGCGCGAGGGCGCGCTCGAGCTCGCGGAGCTCGGGTGGCGCCTCGCGCGGGCGCGCGGGCGGATCGCCGATGCCGCCCCACATCCCGTGGTCGACCTCGATGTGCACGCGCCCGGTCGCAGGGTCGACGCGCGCGCGGACCTGCTCGTACGCCGGCTCGATGTCGTGAAACCACAGGGTGAAGTGCTGCGCGTACGGCCCCACGCGCTCGACCGCGTAGGTGTTGCGATAGAGCTTCAAGGAGGAGAGATCGACCGGCGCCGCGGGGCGGGCCGACGAAGCGGGCGACGCGTCGTCCCCCAGGTGGCAATCGTGGGGCACACGCGGCGAGAGGACGCCGCACCCCGTCGCACCGGAGACGGCGAGCGCCGCCAGCGCGAGCGCCCCAGGGCGTCTCACGCGGGCTCCACGGAGAGCGACGCATCGAGCGCTGCGCGGATCCACACTTTGGGCGGCGCGCCTTCGAGCCTCCCCTCGTGCTCGTACACGCGGCACTGCATGGCGAAGGTGTCGCGTTCGCGCGCGGCCTCCTCGATGTCGCGCCCGTCCACCCGCACCGTGGGCGAGCCGAGGAAGCGCTCGGCGCGCGCGTGCTCGGCCCCTTCGATCGGCACGAGCTTCAGATCCACGCTGCCCTCGAGCCCCGCCTCGTCGAGCACCTCGCGCACGCGCGCTTCGGCCTCGCGCCAGCCGGGGCAGGACGCAAAGTAGAGAATCTCGACGCGCTTCCTCGGTACCATCCGCGCCTCCACGTCACCCCGAGAGGACAACGCCATGAGCATGTTGGACTGGAACGCCTACCGCAAGCAGCTCGGCGCGACGATCGCCGAGATCGCCAAGACGGCCCCCGACCTCGTCAAAGGCTACAAGACGCTCGTCGCTTCGCGCGCCACGCAAGGTGCGCTCGATCCGAAGACGCGCGAGCTCGTCGCGCTCGCCGTCGCGGTGACGGTGCGCTGCGACGGATGCATCGCCACCCACGTCGAGCTCGCCCGTCGACAAGGCGCGACCGCCGACGAGATCACCGACGCTCTCGGCGTCGCGGTGATGGTCAACGCCGGCGCCGCGCTCGTCTACTCGGCGCGCACGCTCGACGCCTTTCACGCCGGGGAGCCGCCCGCCGCCGAGTGACTGAACCGTGGAGGGGACGACGAACGCGCAGCGCGCTCGCTCCGTTGGCACTCGCAGGGCGAGGAGTTATGGTCTCGCGCATGATCAAGCCCGGCGAACACATTCCCGATGCCACCCTCCGCGAATCCCGAGGGTACGACGACACGTCGCATTGCCCGACGGCCCCCGAGCCGGTCGAGGTGAAGGACCTCACGAAGGGGAAGACGGTGGTCTTCTTCGGGCTTCCCGGCGCCTTCACCCCCACGTGCTCGGGCAAGCACCTCCCCGGCTACATCGAGGCGGCGCCCGCGCTCAAGAAGAAGGGGGTCGACGAGATCGTCTGTCTGAGCGTCAACGACGCCTACGTGATGGCGGCCTGGGGTCGCGATCAGAAGGTCGACGGCAAGGTGCGCATGCTCGGCGACGGGGCGGCGGAGCTCACGAAGAAGCTCGGGCTCGAGGTCGATCTCAGCGCGGGCGGCATGGGGCTTCGTTGCCGTCGCTTCTCCATGCTCGTCGTCGACGGCGTGGTGAAGACCATCAACGTCGAGGACAAGGGCCAGTTCACCGTGAGTGACGCCCAGACCATGCTCGGTCAGGTCTGAGCCTCCCGAGCTACGGCGCGCAGCGCTGACCGTCGAGGACCTCGCGCGTGCGGCGCACGAGCTCCTCGCCGGAGAACGCCTTGCGGAGCACGGGGAACGCCAAGGTGCTCGGCACCTCGTTCACGCCACCCGACATGCGCAAGATCGCCACCTGCGGGTGGACCACGCGCACCCCTTCGACCAGCGCGCCGACGTCCACCTTGCCCGGGGACAGATCGGCGAGGAGCAGGTGCAAAGGGCCGCGAATCGAGCGCGCCCGCGTCGTCGCTTCGTGGAGCGGCGCGTCGAAGACGACGTGCCCTGCCGCTTCGAGCACCGCGCGCGCGCCGCGCCGCACCCCCTCGTCGTCGTCCACCACGAGGATGGTCTCGCCCCTCGCGGCACACGGTGAAGCGCCGCTGCGCGTGAAGCAGGTGATGCCCGCCCCCTCCACGCGGGGGAAGAAGAGGGTGATCGACGTCCCCTCGCCTTCGCGACTGACGAGGTCGACGGTGCCGCCCGCATCTTGTACGAACCGCTGCACGCTGAAGAGGCCGATGCCCGTGCCACGCTCTTTCGTGGTGAAGGTCTCCTCGAAGGCGCGCACCCGCGCCTCGTCGCTCATCCCCACGCCGGTGTCGGCGACGACGATGGCCACGCAGCGGCGCTTCACGCCGTCGATCGCGCGCTCGACCTCTGCGGTGCGCAGCGTCAACACGCCTCCGCTCGGCATGGCATCGCGTGCGTTCGCCACGAGGTTCAAGATGGCCTGTTCGAATCTCCCCGCCGACACGCGGACCTCGGAGGTCCCCTCCTCGACGGCCAAGCGGAGCTCCACGCTGCGCCCGACGAGGATTTCGAGGAGCGGCTGCATGCCGCGGAGGAGCGCTCCCACCGCCACGTTCGCCGCGCGATCGGGACCGCGGCGCACGAAGCCGAGGAGCTGACGAAGGAGCGTCGCCGTCCGCTCGGCGAGAGCCTCGACCTCGGCGGCGGTCTGGCCGGCCGGCGTCTCGACGCCGAGGTCACGCGCGAGGATGCCGCTCAAGCAGAGGATCGGCGTGAGGAGGTTGTTCACGTCGTGGACGACGTTCACCGTCATGTAGCCGAGCGAATCGACCCGACGCGCGTGGGCGAGCTCCTCTTCGAGCCGTGCCTCGCGGCGCTCGGCCTCCTCGAGACGTCGCGCCAGCGCCTCGTATCCCGCGGTGAAGGAAGACATGCCCTCAGCGTGCCGCAGCCCCGTGATCCGTGGCATCGGCTGGGGTCCTGTTCTCGCCTAGGCCGCTCTCCCGTTTCCCTGTCCGATTTCGTCCTACACGCCGTCGCCTACTCGACGAGGCCGTAGCGCACGGCATAGCGCATGAGCTCGGCGTTCGTGCGGAGGCCCATCTTCTTGAGGAGCCGAGCCCGGTGCGTGCTCACCGTCTTCACGCTGAGCGCGAGCTCTTTGCCGATCTCGGACACGGTCTTCCCCGAGGCGATGAGCCGCATGATCTCGAACTCGCGATTGGAGAGGAGCTCGTGTGGCGCGCGCCCCGCGCCTGCGCTCGAGACGAAGGTGGCGAGCTTGTCGGCGACGGCGTCGCTCACGTAGCGCCCCCCGCCAGCGGCGCGCCGCACCGCCTCCACGAGTCGCTCGGGCGCCGTCTCCTTCGTGAGAAAGCCCGCGGCGCCGGCGCGAATCGCCCGCACCGCGTATTGCTCTTCCGAGGCGACGGTGAGGATGAGGACGGGGACCCTCGGTCGCTCGCGTCGAATCTCCCCGAGCAGCTCGATGCCGTTGCCGCCCGGCATGTGGATGTCGAGGATGACGACGTCCCAGCTCTCGGCACGCACGCGATCGCGCACCTCTTGGGCGGTCGCTGCCTCCCCTGCCACGTGGATGTCGCCCGCGTCGGCGAGCGTCTCGCGGAGACCACGCCGTACGAGGGCGTGGTCGTCCGCAATGAGGACTTTGATCACGTACCCACCGCGAGAGCGACGCGGGGAGCGGGCATCGTCACGAGGACACGCGTGCCACGCGGAGCGATCCGCGTAACGACGACGTCGCCGCCCAACCGACGCGCGCGCTCGCGCATGCCGAGCAGGCCGAGCGACGTGGGATTCGCCGCTAGGCGCGTGGGGATCCCGACGCCGTCGTCGACGATCTCGAGGCGGATCATCCCGTCGACCTCCTCGAGGAGCACGTCCACGCGCCCCGCGCCGGCGTGGCGCGCGACGTTGGTGAGCGCCTCCTGAAGGATGCGGAAGAGCGCGGTGGCGACCGCCTCCTCCAGCGGCTTGTCCTCCAGGTGCGAGACGACGGTGCACGTGCTCCCCGTGCGCCGCTCGAACTCGCCAGCCTGCCACTCGATAGCCGCCGTGAGCCCGAGGTCGTCGAGCACGCCGGGCCGCAGCTCGGCGGAGATGCGCCGAACGACGCGCAAGATCTCGTCCGTGGAGGCCGCCATCGCCTTGAGCTTTTCGCGGAGGGTCGACTCCGACGCCGTCGATCGGGGGCCGATGCGCCGCTCGGTCCACGCGAGGTCCATCTTCAGCGCGGTGAGCGCTTGCCCGAGGACGTCGTGGATCTCACGAGCTATCCCGGTGCGCTCTTCTTCGCGCACGTCCTCCACGTACGCCGAGAGCGCGCGGAGCTGGTCCTCGAGCTGCCGTCGCTCGATGGCGATGCCGGCGATTTGCGACGCGCGCGCGATGAGGGCGCGATCCTCGGGGCTCGGGACGCGCGGCTCGAAGTAGTACATCGCGAACGTGCCGAGCACGTGTCCGTCGTTGGCGAAGATGGGCGTGGACCAGCAGGCGCGGAGCCCGTGTGCCGCCGCGAGATCGCGGTAGTCGACCCAAAAGGGATCGGTGGCGATGTCGCGCGCAAAAATCGCCTTCCCCGTGTACGCGGCGGTGCCGCACGATCCCGCCGTGGGGCCGATGGGCGCGCCGTCGATCGCCCGCGAGTAGCCCTCCGGGAGGTGGGGCGCCGCGCAGCTCCGGATGTGCACGCCGTCTTCGTCGAGCAGCAGAATGGATCCATGGGTCGAGGGCGAGTGCTCTTCGATGGCCAAGATGAGCTCGGTGAGCGTCTCGGCGAGCGGCTTCCCCTGCGCGATCATCTCGAGCACGCGCTGCTCCCCTTCGCGGAAGCGGCGCGCGCGAGTGATCCCTGTGATGTCCTCGACCGCGACCCCTACGCGCTTGCCGGGAAGGGGGAAGCCCTTCATGTGGAGCGCGCGCGTCGGGTCGCGCGTGTCGCGCGAGCGGAGCACCTCGGCTTCGCGAACGCGGCCGTCGCGCGCCACGCCGGTGAGGAGGCGCTGGAGCTCGCCCCCTTGGGCGTAGGGGAGGATCTCGGGGAAAGATCGGCCGACACGCGACGCGAGGTGCATGCGCGCGGCGCGCTCCGCCGCGGGGTTGAAGGCCACGAGACGAAACGTGCTGGGGTCGTCGGGGTTTCCGACCTCCCAGACCGTGAGCGCGATTTGAACGTTCTGAACCATGTCGGCGTAGAGCCGGATGGTCTCGTCGCGTCGCAGCTCGTCGGTCACGTCGCGGCAGGTGCCGAGCAAGCCGAGGGCCTTCCCCGTGTCGTCACGCAGCACCTCCCCCACGGTACGCACGTTGCGGATCGTGCCGTCGGGACGAACGATGCGCTCGTCGTAGTTGAAGCGCCCTCCGCGAGCGAGCGCGGTCTCGACCTCTCCTCGCACACGATCACGATCGTCGGGGTGGAGCCGGCTCAAGAACGACTGGAACGTTATTTCGCACGAGCGGGGCTCGAGACCGTAGATGCGGTAGAGCTCGTCGGACCAGGTGACGGCGTTCGACGCGAGGTCCCACTCCCAGCTGCCGAGGTGGCTGATCTCCTGCGCCGCCGCCAACTGGCGCTCGATGCGCCCCGCCTCTGCAGGCGTGCGCCCTCTCGCGCCGCTGGACGACGCCTGTTCGGTCTGCGCCATCGGACATCCCTCCCCGCAACGCCAGGGTAACGCCGGGGGGCGCACCTTGCGAGAGGGACCGAGACGCCGCTATTCGGGCTGCCAGATCGGGTGCGCGCCGAAGAGGCCGTCGACGAAGCCGATGCGGTACACGAGGAAGACGCCGAAGGCCACGCTGACCACTCCGGTGAGACGGAGAAGCACCGCGCCAAGGGCGCGATTTTTTCGTGCCGCGAGCGCAAAGGGGACGGCGAGCGCCGAGGTGATGAGCACCATGCCGGCGACCGTCCCCGCGCCGAAGAGCAGCAGGTAGAGGAGCGCCCATCGCGGATCGCGAATCGTCGCCAAGACGAAGAGCGCGATCGCCGCCGAGCCTGCCAGACCGTGCACGAGCCCCACCGCCAGCGGACGCAGACGACCGAGCCGCGAGGCGACCGGCGCCTCCTCCGCGAGAGCGTGCGTGTGCGGAATGCGACGCAGGCCGGCGAGGTTCGCCAGACCGAGGGCGATGAGCACGAGCGCCACCGCGAGCTCCATCCCCAGACCCACGTGCGGGGGGATGACGATGCCGAAGAGGATGATCGCTCCGCCCACCACGAAGATGGTGAGCGTGTGCCCGAGCCCCCACAGCGCGCCCACCGAGAGCGCGGCCCGCGCGGCCGGACGCTGGCTCACGATCGTGGTGACGGCGACGACGTGATCGGGATCGGTCGCGTGACGCATTCCGAGCAGAAAGCCCACGAGGAGGACGGGGAGCACGTCGGCCACGGTCAGCTCGTAGCACGTCCAAGGGCTCCGCGCGCCCCCGGGCACCGCCGTTCAGCCGCCCGCGAGCCGGAAAAGGAAGAGGCCGAGGCCGGCCGCGCCGAGAGCCCACGAGGCGCGCCGGGTCCACGGTTCCACGTCCCCCCCTCGCCGCAGCCACGCGACCAGCGCGAACACGAGCGAAACCACGCCGAGCTGCCCGATCTCCACGCCGACGTTGAAGCCGAGGAGCGTCGGGAGCAGGTCGGGCGTCGCGAGGGAGAGGCCGCGGAGGGCGCTGGCGAAGCCGAAGCCGTGGACGAGCCCGAAGAGGAAGGTGACCGCCGCGCGGTCGCGAGGGCGCATCGCTTCGCTCGGGCGGGAGGAGGTGCGGCGCGCGGTGTCGAAGGCCACGACGGCGATCGAAGCGGCGATGAGCGGCTCGACGAAGCGCGGGCTCGGGGCGAACACGGAGAGCGCTGCCAAGGCCAGGGTGATCGAGTGCGCCACGGTGAACGACGACACGGCGAGGACGAGCGGGCGGAGGCGACGCACGCCGAGCACGAGCGCCGCGAGAAAGAGGAGGTGGTCCCATCCGGTGAGGATGTGCAGGAGCCCGAGGCGCACCGACGACATCCCGCGGAACCGAGCGCTGCTGGCGACCGTCTCCCGCGACGTCTCCTCACCCGGTCCCGCATCGCCGGCGTCCTCGGGTCGCGGAAGATCGAGCTCGATCGCGCGCGCGTCGACGTCGAGCCACGACTCGGTGCTCGCTCCGCTCGTGGCGAGGCGCGCGGTCGTACGGTGTCCCGGCGGGAGCTCCACGAGGTAGAGAAGGTCCGCGCGCACGCGGCGCGCCCCCTTCGGGCAGGCGAAGCTCACGGCGAGGGCGAAGCCGTCCTCCTCGACGTCGCTCCCTCCGACGAGACCTCCCGGGCAAGCAAGACCGTCGGCGCGAACCACGAGCCCGCGCGCGACGAAGCTGCGAAACGACGCTTCGACGTTCGAAGCGTCGGGAGGGCCCTCGGCGTCGCGCTTCGCGAGGTGCGCGATCGCCGCCGCGTCGCGTCGAGAGAAGACGATCACCCCCTCGACCGCGCCGCTCGGAGCGACGGTGAGGTCGCACCGCGAGAGGCCCACGGTATGCGCCCACGCCGCCCCTTCGCCGAAGAGGAGGAGCGTTGCCAGCGCCAAGAGCGCACAGGCGACGACTCTCCGTGTCTCGCGGGCCACGGGGCCGATTATGCTCTCGCCCATGCAAAGGACGAAGCTCCCCCCGGCCCCGCCGCGCTTCGCTGCGATGGGGGCCCTCGTCTTGAGCACGGTGCTCACGCGCGGCGCCGAGGCGGTCGCCCCGCGAGAGATCGCGCTCATGCTGCAAATTACCGGGTTTTGGCGCACGTCGCTCCTTCACGTCGCGGCCAAGCTGCGCATCGCCGATCTCCTGGGCGACGAAGGCAAGACCGCGGCGGAGCTCGCCCACGCCACCGGCGCGCACGAAGACGCGCTCCATCGCGCGCTCCGTGCCCTCGCCTCGGCGGGGATCTTCACGCTCGACGCCGAGGGGCGCTTTCGCAACAACCGACTCTCGAGCGCCCTCCGCTCCGACGCCGTCCCTTCGCTCCGCGACGCCGCCGAGTACTTCGGCTCCCCCGCGAGCCTCGAGGCGTGGGCCGACATCGAGCGCACCGTCATGACCGGCGAGCCGGCGTTCGCCCGTGTGCACGGCGTCTCCATGTGGGAGTGGCTCGCCGCACACCCCGACGACGCGCGCGCCTTCGCCGGCACCATGACCTGCCTCACCGAAATGGACGCTCCGGCGGTCGCCGCAGCCTATCCCTTCGAACGCCACGCACGGGTGTGCGACTTGGCCGGCGGGCGCGGCACGTTGCTCGCCGAGATCCTCGTCCGAAATCCGAAGCTCGGTGGCGTTCTCTTCGACGCACCGCACGTGCTCGAGCTCGCCACCGACTACCTCGCCGCGCGCGGGGTCGAAGAGCGCGTGGAGCGCGTCGCCGGAGATTTCTTCGCCGACCCGGCGCCGCCCGCCGACGCGTACCTCTTGCGCGACGTGCTCCACGACTGGGACGACGCCCGCGCGACCAAGATCTTGAAGAACGTGCGGCGAAGCATCGCCCCGGGGGGCCGCGTCCTCGTCGTCGAGGTGCTCGTGGATCGTCACACCACGATGCCGCCGGGGCCGCTCATCGACGCGCAGATGCTCGTCGTGTGCGACGGCGGCCGCCAGAGGAGCGCCGACGAATACGCCGCCCTCTTCCGCGCGAGCGGCTTTCGCCTCGTGCGCGTGCACACGACGTCCCTCTCGGTGCACGTGGTCGAGGCCGAGCCGGTGTAGCGCGCGCTACCCGAAGCGCTTCACGCGCTCGAGGAGGCGCGGCGCCGCGAGACGCGCCGCCATCTTCTCGAGCTCGCTCCGGCGCGCACCACGCCACGCGAGATCGTCGAGCGACTCTTCGAGCGGTACGTCGGTGACGAGGGTCGCGAGTCGCTTGTAGAGCGCCGCCTCGGTGCGCTCGCGCGCGAGAGCTTCGGCGAGGCGCGGCGCGCTCCGGATCCCCGCCCACGCCGCGGGGTCGGCGGGGATCGCCTCGAGCGATCCGAAGCGCGCGAGCACCGCCGCTGCCGTCTTGGCGCCGAACCCGGGAATGCCGGGAATGCCGTCGGCGTCGTCGCCCATGAGCCCCAGCCAGTCGGGGATGAGCGCCGGCGGCACGCCGCGCGCGGCGAGGACCGCCGCTTCGTCGATCTCGCGGTGGCGAATGCGGTCCACCTGCACGACGCGTGTACCCTGCACACACTGACCGAGGTCTTTGTCCGGCGTGAGAATGCGGACCTGCTCGACCTCCGAGGCAAAGCGCTTCGCCGCCGTGGCCAGGGCGTCGTCGGCCTCGTAGCGGTTCATCGACCAGACCACGACGCCGAGTGCGCGCGTCGCCTCTTCGACGAGATCGAACTGCGCCCGGAGCTCGGGGGGGACACCGGCGTCGGTCTTGTAGCCGTCGAAGAGCTCGTTGCGAAAGCAGACGATGGGGTTGTCGAAGGCGACGGCGAGGTGCGTGGCGCGCTCCTCCGGATCGTCGAGCAGCGCGAGGAGCGAGTGGAGGACCCCCACCGTGGCCTTCACGTCCACGCCGCTCGCGTCCTCGTGGCCGGGGCGCGGCGAGAAGTGGGCGCGGTACAGCTCGAAGGTGCCGTCGACGACGTGGAGCCGCATCAGTTCGCGCGCTCGTCTCCGTCGTCCTCGACCTTCTTGAAGACCTCGTCCCAGTGCTGGCGGTAGGCCTCGCTGGCGACCTGCGGGGGACCGGTGCGCCTCGTGACGGCGGGGCCCGTCACCTTGTGCACCACCTCGACGTCGCAGACTTGCGGCGCGTCCTTGTGGGCGCGGAGCTTCACGATCTCCCCCTCGTGGAGCGGCTTCCCCTCCTCGAGCGGACGCACCTCGCCGAGGCTCAGCGTGTCGGCCTTGGCGCGGAGCACGCGCATCCCCTTGCCGTCCTCGGTCGGGCCCCGGAGGAGCACGACGTCCTGCTCGGGCTTCGCGTCTTCGGCCATCCCCCCCATCGTAGCGCGCCTTCGCGCCCGGTACGAACCGCCGAAACCGGCTTCACGCCTTGGGGCCTCCGCCGCCGCGCCGCCGCGCCACGTCGAGCACCTGCTCGAGCCCCGAAGAGAGGAACCCGAGGAGCGGGCCGCCGTCGGTGCTGGTCACGTGGATGGTCCCGAACGAGTCGCGGAAGGCCTGGGCCACGGTGGGCATCGTCTCGGTGAGGAGCACCTCTTCGAGGCGCGCGGGGGTGAGGTCGGCGTGGGCCTCGCGCTTCTCGCGGATGAGGGCCGCTTCGAGCGCGCCCGCCTCCTTCTTCGACGCGAGCTCGAGCGAGACACGTGAGCGCTCGGCCTCGGCCTTGGCGTGGAGCCGGGCGAGCTCGGCCTCTTGTGCGCGGTCGAGGATCTTCTGCTGGTGCTCGCGCGCCGCGACTTCACGCGCGCGCTCGGCGCCGAGGCGCGTCTCTTCTTCGCTCATCAGGGCGCGGCGCGAACGCTCGGCGGCGAGGCGCTGCTCGGCCTCGAGGCGCGCCTTCTCCTCGGCCACCTCGTTTTGCGCGCGGAGCGCGGAGAGCGCGAGCTGCTCGCGGTACGGCGCCTGGAGGCGCGAGAAGACCTCGTTCGAGAGCACCTTCACGTCCTGGATCTCGATGGTGTCGAGGACCACGCCCCAGCCCTGGGCGGTGGCGTCGTGCGCCGTCCCTTCCCCGGCGAGCACGGGCGCGATCTCTTGCATCAGCGCGGCGGCGACCCGCTCCTTGCGATGCGTCAGACACTCTTCGAGCGTCAAACCGGCGACGATGCGCCTGGTGGCGCCGATGAACATGTCGCGCAGGATCTCGCCGAGCGAGGAGCGCTCCCAGTCGACCATCTTGTACGCGAGGAGCGGGTCGACGATGCGGTACACGGCGAGCCCGGTGACAGCCACGCCGGTCTTCTCGCGCGTGACCTGGTCGGCCGAGAAGGTGAGCTTGGCGATCGACGTCGGCAAGACGGCGACGCTGTCGCTCGGCCACTTGAAGATGCTCGCCCCCTGCCCGCTCGCGCGCACGCGGCCGTTACGGATGACGATGAGAAACTCGTGCGGCGCCGCTACGACACGGCCCCACTTTGGAATGTCGGTCATGAAAGATGTCCTCCTGGGGAGCCCCTTGCTCCCTCGAGGACAGGAAGAGCAACCTCCGTACCGCGAGAATTTCCAGGAAATCAGGCGGTCCCGTGGCGCTCGCACCAAAGCGGCGCACCTCCCTCGTGCATCCGCGCCGGAAGGGAGCGACGCCCCCCTTCGCTGCGTCTCGCGCGGGACGCTCAAGGTCGCCTAGAATGGAGCGGCGCCCACGCGCGCCCCCCAATGAGTCATTTCACCCCTTTGCCGGCGCTCGCCGGCGGCGCGCTCATCGGCTTGAGCGCCTCTCTCCTCTACTTCACCCACGGTCGCATCGCCGGCATCACGAGCATCGTCGCCGACGTGTTCCGCGACGAGCCGGGGGTGAAGCGCTTCCGCGTGTGGTTTTTGCTCGGCCTCCTCGTCGCCGGGCTCGCCGGTGCCTTGGCTGCGCCGCACGCTTTCGAGGAGCCCGCGCGCGGGTACGCGGGGCTCGCCGCTGCGGGCCTCCTCGTGGGCTTCGGGACCCGCATCTCCAACGGGTGCACGAGCGGCCACGGCGTGTGCGGCATCAGCCGCTTCTCGGCGCGCTCGTTCGTCGCCACGATGGTCTTCATGGCGACGGGATTTCTGACGGTGTTCGCGTCGCGCCTGCTCACGGGGGCGCCGTGACGGCGGTCACGCTCGCGAGCCCGGGGCAGCGCGCGCATCCGCGGCTCGCGGCGTTGGCGGCGGCCCTCGCTGGTTTCCTCTTCGGCGAGGGGCTCGAGCTCTCGGGGATGACGCAGCCGAGCAAGGTCGTAGGCTTCCTCGATCTGAGCGGCGCGTGGGATCCGAGCCTCGCGTTCGTGATGCTGGGCGCCATCGGCGTGCACGCGATTCTCCTGCGTGTCATCCGGAAGCGCGGCGCCCCCGTGTTCGACTCGCACTTCCACGCGCCATTTCAGACGGCCATCACCTGGCAGCTGGTGGTCGGCGCGGCGCTCTTCGGCGTCGGGTGGGGCCTCAGCGGATTTTGCCCGGGCCCCGCGGTCGTCTCGGTCAGCGGGGGCGGCCTCGGCGCGGGGGTCTTCGTGGTGACGATGGTCGTAGGGATGATCGGCGCGCGCTACGTGCGGAGATAGTCGAGCGGAGCGCGGTTCGGCGCGCTCCCTTCACGCCGCGTCGCTGAAGTAATCCATGGGGCGCGTCGCGTCCTCGCCTCGCGGCACGCCGGCGCGCGGGAGGACCCACGTGCCCACCACCACCACGACGAGGTTCACCATCACCGCCCAAAGCCCGGCGTAGCCCGGCACCGTCGCGCCGAAGGCATGAAGCGCGTAGGTCGTCGACTTGAAGCCGAGGGTCCACGCCATCCATGTCCCCGTCGCCATCCCCGCCGCCCAACCGGCGAGGAGCGCGTGCCTGTGAGGTCGCCCGGTGTAGAGGCCGAGGACGATCGCCGGCAACGTTTGCAGGATCCACACACCTCCGAGGAGCTGGAGCTGAATGGCGAACTTTTGCGGCAAAAAGACGATGAACACGAGCGCGCCGAACTTCACCACGAGCGAGACGAGCTTCGCCACCTGGGCCTCTTGCTTCGCGGTGCACGCGGGGCGGAGGTACTCGCGGTAGACGTTGCGCGTGAAGAGGTTCGATGCGGCGATGGACATGATCGCCGCCGGTACGAGCGCGCCGATGGCCACCGCGGCAAAGGCGAAGCCGGCGAACCACCCCGGGAACGCGTCGAGGAAGAGCGCGGGGACGGCGAAGTTCGCGCCGTAGCGGGCGAAGTAGGGCGCGTACTCCGGCTTGTCGGCGACACCGGCAGCGAGCGCCATGTACCCGAGCGCAGCGATGAGCGCGAGGAGGAACGAGTACGCCGGCAGCATCGCCGTGTTGCGACGGATGACGTCGCGGCTCGACGAGCTCAGGACCCCGGTGACCGAGTGGGGGTAGAAGAAGAGCGCGAGCGCCGAGCCGAAGGCCAAGGTCGGGTAGGCCGAGTACATGCCCAAGTTCCCCCCGGCGGGCGGCGCGAAGAGGAGCTTCTTCTCGGGGACGGCGGCGAAGATCTTGGCGTAACCGCCGAGCTTGAGCGGGATGATCACGATCGCCGCGATGACGGTGACGTAGATGATGAGGTCCTTCACGACCGCGATCATCGCCGGCGCGCGGAGGCCGCTCGAGTACGTGTAGGCTGCAAGGATCAAGAAGGCCACGACCAGCGGCAAGTCGGCCCAGAGCCCTTGCCCCTCGAAGCCCATCGCCGCGAGGACCACCTGCATGCCCACGAGCTGGAGCGCGATGTACGGGAGCGTCGCCAGGATGCCGGTCACGGCGACGGCGAGGGCGAGCGTGCCGCTCCCGAAGCGACCGCGCACGAAGTCGGCGGCCGTCACGTAGCCGTGGCGGTGCGAGACCGACCAGAGGCGCGGCATCACCACGAAGACGAACGGATAGGTGATGATCGTGTACGGCACGGCGAAGAAGCCGAGCGCGCCGGCGCCGAAGACCAGCGCGGGGACGGCGACGAACGTGTACGCCGTGTACAGGTCCCCCCCGAGGAGGAACCAGGTGACGAGCGTGCCGAAGCGCCGCCCGCCGAGGCCCCACTCGTGGAGCTGGTCGAGGTCCCCTCGCCGCCAGCGCGCGGCGAAGAAGCCGATGACGGTGACGAGCAAGAAGAGGACGGCGAAGACCGCGGTCGCGGCGGGGTCGACCTTGAGACTCACGGCTTTCGCCCCCGACGTACGAGGACGAGGTACACGACGCCGTTGATGGCCGCGCCGATGCCGATCCAGGCGAACTGGTACCAGTAGAAGAAGGGGATGCCGAAGGCGCGCGGCTCGAGCCGGTTGTAGAACGGCACCCACAAGGTGAAGACGAACGGCAGCGCCAAGAGCGCGTAGAGCCCCCACGGCTCGCGCGGCGGTGTGCCTTGGTCGGGCGGCGGGGCGCTCATCGGGGCGGCAGAGTGCCAAGCTTATGGCCGCGCGCCAACGGCTGATTTTCCCTGCCTTCGGACTGTAAGGTCGGCCCTCGGCCCGCGTTCTTCGGACATGAAACGCGACGAGCTCCCCATCGCTTCTCCGTGCCAGGCCGATTTCGCTTCGATGTCACCCGTCGCCGCGCTCCGCGAGAAGGGGCGCTTCTGCGGCGACTGCAAGAAGGTGGTTCACGACCTCTCGAAGATGACCGCGCGCGAGGCCCGCTCGCTCCTCGCGGCCCCCAAGACCGAGGGGCTCTGCGTGCGCTACCTCTACGACGCCGCCGGCGAGATCGTCTTCCAGCGCGAGCTCGGCATCGTGCCGGCGAGCGAGCTGTCGCGCTTTGCGCGGATGGCGCGCGGAGCGAAGATCGCCGTCGCGGTGGCGCTCCCGCTCTCGCTCACCGCGTGCATGGGCGCGGCGCCGAACCGGCCGCCCCAGAACCCCGAGCCGGTGATGGGCGAAATCTCCGCGCCCGTGACGCCCGACGGCGGCGGCGCCGTCGAGCCGGGGACGGAGGTCGCCCCCGCCACGAGTGGGAGCGCGGTGACGCCGTCGACCGACGCACCCGTCGCGAAGTAGATCAGAGCGGAGCGGTGTCGCCGCTGGCCGCGCTGAGCGAGTTCAGAACGTGACCGAGCCCGAGGCGAGGAACGTGCGGCCGTTCTGCACGATCGTGCGCTGCCTGAACTCGCCGCTCGGCACGGTGTCGTAGCGCCAGTCGGCGACGTTGTACGCGCCGATGGCGTAGCGCAGATGCATGTTCTCGACCTCGCCGGAGAGGACGAGATCCCAAATCACGCCTGTGTCGGTGTAGCGCTGCGGCGGATCGACGGCGCGGTAGTTGCCGTCGGGGCGCGGCCCCTCGAGGGAGACGCGGCTCATCGCCATGAGGGTCTTGCCGATGATCGGCACAGCCCCCTTGAACGACGCGAGGTGCATCGGCGAGTTCGGTACGTTGCCGAGCGTCGAGTCGTTCAAGTAGCGCGCCTTCTGCAAGGAGTACGAGGCCGCGACCATCCACCCCTGGCGCCACTCGCGACGCACTTCGTACTCCGAGCCGAGCACGAGCACCGGAGCGTCGGAGTTTCGGTACTGCTGGTGATCGAGCGGACCGCCGGGCGAGGTCGCCACGTCTTGGAGCTCGATGAGGTCTTTCACGTAGTTCGCGTAACCGGCGACCGTCGCCGTCACCGTCGAAGAGAAGCGGTGCGTGAACTCCACTTCGCCGGAGTAAATCTGCTCGGGCTGGAGATCTTGCGAGAGCACCTGCGAGGGGGAGCTGTAGTGGAGCTCGTAGACGCTCGGCGCGCGGAAGGCCTTACCGCCGAGGATCTTCAGGTTCCCCTTGTCGTACGGCTTGATGATGAACGCGAGGCGCGGGTTGAACGCCGGCAAGAGCTCGAACTTGTCGAGGTTCGAGTAGTAGTCGAGACGCGCGCCGGCGGAGATCTTGAACCGCTTCATCGGCGTGACGTCGGCGAGACCGTACGCGGCGCCCACGGTGAAGGGGTCGTCGCGACTGGGGACGAGGTTCCCCCCGTTGTCTTGGATGAAGCTCGAGGAGTCGGTGCGCCCCTTCTGCAGGGTCTGAAAGTGCTGGATGACCTCGCCGCCGGCGGTGATGCGGACGATGTCGGTGGGCGTGTAGACGACGCGCTGCTCGACGCCGCCCCACTTGCCTCGGTAGGTGTCGAGCTGGGGCCCGTCGTTCGTGTCGCCGGGCGCGCCCGAGTTGACCGGGAAGGCGATGAGGTCGTCGAAGTTGTAGATGTTGAAGTGCGCGCGCGAGAGGAGCTGCACCTGTTTCGTCACCTGGGGCTCGAAGCGCCCCTCGACGAAGCCGCGCGTGTCGGTGAAGTTCGTGCGCGGATCGTTGAAGGTCGATCCGTATTCGCCGGTGGGGAGCTGCTTCTTGCGGGTGGTCAAAAACCACTGCAAGGTGAGCGCCTTGTACCAAGCGCGTCCGTTCACCGTGGCGGCGTTGAAGCCGTCGACACCGCGGGCGTTGCCGTCGGCGGGGCGGCCGTTGGCGTCGAGCTCGGGGTTCGCCGGGTCCGCCGAGACATACTCGGGGAAGTACATGTCGCGCCCGGTGCCGTGGGCCATCGCGACCGAGTTCCACACGCCGGCGTACGGCGTCGCGCGCCACTGCGCCGTCGCGCGCACGCGGCCCACGCCGTAGTCGACGGCCGAGGCAGCGAGCTCGCCGTGGGTCGGCGCGTTCTTGTCACGCGTGATCAAGTTGATGACGCCGAAGAAGGCGCCCGTTCCGTAGAGCACCGAGCCCGGGCCTCGCACGACCTCGATGCGGTCGACGTCGTCGATGTCGACGCGACCGTCGAAGCCGACGTAGCTCGACCAAATGTAATTGTCGTTCGTCGGGTGACCGTCGACGAGGACGAGGATGCGGTTGCCGTAGTCACCCGGGCGGGAGAACCCGCGGAAGCCGACGGTGGTGTAGCTCCGGTCGTCGGAGAGGTAGAGCCCACGAATCCCGCGCACCGCCTCGGCGATCGTCGGATAGCCCATGGCGCGGAGCTCTTGCCCGTTGATGATGGTGACCGAGGCGGGCGCGTCCTCCACCGACTCGCTGACACGCGAGGCCGCGGTGACCTCTTCGAGCGAGGCGAGCTGGAGGTCGACCTTCGTCTGCTGGTTCGGCTTCACGTCGATGGTCTGCTCGACGGGGCGGAAGCCGCTCTGGGCGATCTTCACCTTGTGCACGCCGACGGGGATGTTGAGCACCGCGGGGGTGAAGCCGCTCGGCTGATCGTCGACGGTGATGAGGGCGTCGCGCACGTCGGCGTTGACCACTACGTTGCCGGTCTGCGCGGTCAGCCGCGCGCGCACGGTCGTCGTCTGCTTGGCGACGACCTCGGCGGGCACGTCCGACGACTGAAAGCCGTCGCGGCTGACGATGAGCGTGTGGCGCCCCGGCGGCACGGCGATGTCGCAAGGGATGTGGCCCACGATGGGCGACTCGTCGCGGTCGATGCGAACCGACGCACCCGAGGGCGAGCCCTCGACGTGCACCGTCCCGACGATCTGAGTGAGCTTCAGGCTCACCGGGATCTCGCTCCCGATCTTCATGTCCACGGGCGGAGACTCGGCCGGCTCGTAGCCGGGGAGCTCCACGATCACTTTGTGCGAGCCCGGCGGGAGGCTCAGCGGGCGCGGCGTGCTCCCGCGCGGACCGAGATCCTTGCGGTCGATGTACACCGTCGCCCCCGGCGGATCGGTCTCCACGCGGATGATGGCCACCTGCGGCGAGATGCGCTTGATGGCTTGCTCGACGCGTTGACGCGCGCCGGGGTTGGTCTCTCCGTCGAGCGCTTGGACGTAATAACGGTAAGCGTCGGAGTTCTGCTTCAACTGCTCGAACGTGCGGGCGATGTTGAAGAGCACGTTGCGGTTCGGCACGAGGCGGTTCGACGCGAGAAAGTGCTCGAGCGCACCCTTGTAGTCGGCGGCCTCGTACTTTTCGGCGCCGAGCTGGAACTGCAGGTCGGCTTCGTCGGCCGAGTCCGCCGAGCGCGCGTCCCGCGCGATGCCGGTGAAGAGGAGCAGCGCGGACGCTGCGAGCACGAGTCGCCAAGCCTTCTTCATGAGCCTCTTTGAGTTCTTGTGCGCCGAAGGGGAAGTGGAGAGGGGAACGAGAGCGTGACTTGAGGGTCAGCGCTCCAGGCGAATGTCGAGCGTCGATGCGGGAGCCGTGCCCGAGGAGGTGCTCCCTTTCGGAGCTGGGCCATTGCGGTGCCCACCGCGCGGGGGGATCGCTCCGCCACGAGGGGGCGCGTGATTGTCCGCCGCCGCCGAAGGCGCCTCGCTCGGAGCGGGCTCGGCGGAGGCGACCGCGGACGCGCTCGCGCTGGGCGCGGACGAAGGGACGACGACCGCGACCGAAGACGCCGAAGGCACGGCCGCATCCACCGGCTTGTCCTTCTCGCGGCGCACGAGCCCGAGCAACAGGAGGACCACGACGACGAGACCTGCGGCGAAGAGGAGGTACAGCGCACCGCGCTTCTTCGGTGGCTCGCTCGCCGGTGACGACGGGAGCGCGCCGGGCGGTGCGGGCTCGGTCAACGCCCGCGCTTGCGGGGTGTCGGCCACCGGCCCCCGGGAGACCGCACCCGGCCCGCGCGAGGAGGCAGCGCTGACGCGCCCGCTCGAAGGGAGCGCGGTGTACGCGCCGGAGAGACGCTCCCCCGGCGGATACTGCGAAGGGGGGAGCGCGGCCCCCTTGTCGCCCAACGTCCCCGCGGCCCGCGCCAGAGAAAGCGCACGCTCCACCGGAACGCGGGCGCGGCGAGGCGCGAACGGCAGCAGCGCCATGGCGAGCTCGGCGGCGCTCTGGTAGCGCGCGCCGCGATCTTTCGCGAGGCACCGGTCGACGACCTCCTGGAGCTCCGGGCTCACGTCTTTGCGGTAGTCGAGGAGCCTTCGGTGGGGTTGCTCGAGGATCTCGGCGACGAGCTCGGTGAACTGCTTGCTGTCGTCGAACGCCGTGGTGGCGGCGAGGAGCTCGAAGAGCGTGGCGCCGAGCGACCAGACGTCGGCGCGCGCGTCGACCTCGTGCGTCGCCCGGAGTTGCTCGGGCGACATGTAATAGGGCGAGCCGAGGAGCGTCGTCGTGCGGTGCGAGGCGAGGATCGGATCCGCCGCGGAGCCGGTGAGCGCGGCCTTCGAGATGCCGAAGTCGAGCACCTTCACCGCCTGCCACCCGTCCTCGTGTTGCACGAGGAAGAGGTTCTCGGGCTTGAGATCGCGATGAATGATGCCGCGCGCGTGAGCCTCGCTCACCGCTTCGCACGCTTGGACCACGTACTCGACGGCCTCGGCCACCGGCAGCGCGCCGCGCTCGGCGAGGACGCGACCGAGATCGCTCCCCTGCAGGTGCTCCATGACGATGTACGGAACGCCGTCTTCGCGGGTGCCGACGTCGATCACGCGAGCGACGTGCGCGCTCTTCAGTCGGACCGCGGCGCGCGCTTCCTGGGCGAAGCGCGAGACGACCTCGGGCATGGCCATCGCGCTGCGCTGAAGGAACTTGAGCGCCACGCGCTCGTCGAGCTGCAGGTGCGTCGCTTCGACGACGACGCCCATGCCGCCGATCCCGATGATGCGCTCGACGCGGAACTTCCCCGAGACCACCTCGCCCGGGGAGACGACCGGGTCCTGGGCGCCGTCGGGGGGGATGCTGCCCATCGGGGATCGCACCTTACTGAAGCTCTGCCGATTTTCCCAGCCGCTACCGAGGTGTTACGCCCCTTCTCCGACGTACCGTGCCCCGACGCGGACGTGCCGTGACCCACCCGGCCGCTCGCCGCGAGGCTCCCTCGCCGCCGGCCCCGACCGCAAGGAGCAGGGGCGATGGCTTGACGAACCCCAAGGAGCGGCCCAATGCTCGGATGGATGGGTAAGCTCGAAATGCCGGGAAAGGGCCAGGCGCTCCCGGGGCGCACCGAGAAAATGGCGGTCCCCCGCAAGCACTTCGTGAACGGCGCACCGCTCGACGGGCCGCCCGGCGCGGGTCTCGAGGAGGCCGTCTTCGGCATGGGCTGCTTCTGGGGCGCCGAGCGGAAGTTCTGGCAGACGGAAGGGGTCGTCTCCACCGCGGTCGGCTACGCCGGTGGCGAGACCCCCAACCCGACCTACCGCGAGGTGTGCAGCGGGCAGACGGGTCACACCGAGGTCGTGCGCGTCGTCTTCGACCCCGCGAAGGTGAGCTACGAGAAGCTCCTGCGCGTGTTCTGGGAGAACCACGATCCGACCCAGGGGATGCGCCAGGGGAACGACACCGGAACGCAGTACCGATCGGCGATCTACACCTACGGCGCGGCGCAGGCGGAAGCGGCCCGAGCCTCGGTGGAGGCCTACGGCAAGGAGCTCGCGCGCGCCGGGTACGGCCGCATCACGACCGAGGTCGCGGCCGCGCCGCCGTTCTACTTCGCCGAGGAGTACCACCAGCAGTACTTGGCGAAGAACCCGGGCGGCTACTGCGGGCTCGGCGGCACCGGCGTCTCGTGCCCCGTAGGCCTCGTCGGCAGCGCGACGTGATCGCGTGAGCGGCGAGGCGCTCGACTGCCTCGGCTGCGGCACGTGCTGCTTCTCGCTCCTCCCGACCTACGTGCGGGTGAGCGGGGACGACCACGCGCGCCTCGGCGACGACGCCGAGCGCCTCGTGCGCTTCGAGGGGAACCGCGCGTACATGCGCATGACCGACGGCCACTGCGCGGCGCTCGCGATCGACGACGCGCAGGGGGTGCCGCGCTTCGTGTGCACGGTCTACGAGCGACGCCCTTCGACGTGCCGGGACCTCCGAGAAGGATCCCCCGAGTGCGCGGGAGAGATCGCGGAGAAGGGGACGCGCCCGCGCGAGGCGCTCGTCCGCCTGCGGCGCGCGCGCTGAAGGATCGCGGGCGGGGCGGCCCTCGTCCTCTTTACGAAGCGCGTTCGCGTCGCATGCGCACGAGGTCGCGCGCGGCGATGACGTGCTTACGCCACTGGCCGTACATCGCGCCGCTCGACTCGAGCCGCATCATGGCTCGCTCCACCTCCGGCTCGATCGCCTCGGGGAGCCCGTCGCGGAGCGGCGTGCCGGGGAGCGGCAAGAACGCGTGGCTGTGGATGCGCGCGCCCATGCCGACGATCTTCCGGGCGAGATCGATCGACGCCGCGCGGTCCTCGTGTGTCTCCCCGGGCACGCCGAGCAAGAAGTCCACGTCAGGGCGAAACCCCGCCTCGACCGAGATTTGCACGGCGCGGACGATGTCGGAGACCCCGTGACCGCGGCGCGTCGCTTGGAGCACGCGCTCCGATCCCGATTGGCCACCGATGACGAGCGATCGATTGTCGACGTAGCGCGTGAGGAGCGCGAGCGCCTCGCGACTCACGTGCTCGGGGCGGATCTCGGAGGGGAAGGTGCCGAAGTAGATCTTCCCTTCGGGCCCCAAGGTCTCGCGTACACCGGCGAGGAGCGCCTCGACCGCGGCGAGGTTCACCGACGTGTCCTCCGATCCGTAGGAGAGCGACGTAGGGCTCACGAAGCGGACGAAGCCGTTCCCCCCCTGCGCCACGAGCGCGCGGAGGTGCGCGCACACGTCGCCCGGGCTCCGGTGGCGAAAGCGCGCCTTGAACATGTACGGCGTCTGACAGAACGAGCACGCGTAGACGCAGCCTCGCGTGATCTCGATCGCGTTCCACTTGCCGTAGCGAACGTTGAACGCTGGGTAAGCGTCGAGCGGGTGACGCGGCCCGGGGCCGTGGGTGACGAGCTCCCCCGAGGCGAGGTGCGCGGTGCCGGGGAGGCGGCGCGGATCGTCGCCACGCGCGAAAGCGTCGAACACCTCGACCATCGTGGCCTCGCCCTCGCCGACGACGACGAGATCGAAGCCGGCGAGGAGCGTCGCCCGCGGCTCGGCGGTTGCGTGCACGCCGCCGGCCAGGTGGAGCACGTCGCTCGCGGACGCCGGCACGGAGCGCCGCACCACGTCGAGATCGGCGGCGGCCCCGGGAAAATCGGTCGAATAGAAGGACCACGCGACGACGGCGCGCTCGCCGCGCGCGCACACGTCGGCCACGGCGCGCGCGGTCTCCTCGGCGCTCCGCGCGAAGACGACGTCCGCCCCTCGGGTGCGCGCGTCGGCGTCGAGCGCCGCGCTCACCACGTTCAGCGCGGCGATGCCGCTCCGCACGTGGTGCACGACGAGCACGGGCCGTCGCATGAGAACCTCGTGAGCAAATCGCGCGGCGAAGGTTCCGCGATCAGCCCTTTTCTTTGACCGTGCGCGGCGGCAAATCGAAGACGACCGAGACCGACTTCTCTTGCTCCACGCTCGCCTCGGGCGCTTCCGGGTCGGCCTTGGGCGCGAGATCCGTCCCGCGGGACGAAGCGTCGCCGAAGGTGACCTCGACGACGAGGCTCGCCTCGGACGGGAGCGAAGGAGGCACCGCCGTCCCCTCGCCTTCCACGTGGCCTTCGGCCAGCGTGCGGAGCTCCACGTACGCCTTGCGCACGGCGATTTGCATCGCGAGCGCCTCTTGCCAGCGGCGCTCCTTGTCGAACGCGAGCGCGCGGTCGACGACGTCGGCCACGCAGCGCGGAACGTGCTGCGCGACCGTGCGGAGGAGCGGCGCCGGATCGCGCATCGCCGCCATGAGGCGCTCGGTCGAGCTGTTGCCCAAGTGGACGTGGCGCCCGGAGAGCGCGCGGAACATGAGCGCGCCGACCGAGAAGAGGTCGCTTCGCGAGTCGACGAGCGCCGACTTCCCCTGGGCCTGCTCGGGCGCGAGGTACGAAGGGGTGCCGAGCACGATGCCGGCGGCGGTGGGGATGCCGCTCACCCCCATGTCGCGCACGCGGGCGAGCCCGAAGTCGAGGAGCTTCACCTGCCCCTCGCCGGTGATGAAGACGTTCCCCGGCTTGATGTCGCGGTGGATGATCCCCGCGCGGTGCGCGACGATGAGAATGTCGAGGAGCTGGTCGGCGACGGCGAGCACGTCGGCCGAGGGGAGCGTCCCCCCCATGCGCTGGATCCAGCCGTCGAGCGACTCCCCTTCGAGGAGCTCCATGACGAGAAAGACCGAGCCGTCCTCGGCGATGTCGTCGTCGAGGATCGACACGACGCCGGGATGCGACACGCGATTCGCCGCGTAGCCTTCGCGAAGGAAGCGCTCGCGGATCTCTTTGTGCGCTGCGAATTGCGGCGAGAGCATCTTCACCGCGACCTTGCGGCCGTTGCGGTGCGTTGCGGCGTACACCGCGGCCATCCCCCCCATGTCGAGGAGGTGGCTCAAGTGCCACTTCCCGTTCAGGGTCATTCCCACCTTGGCGGCTGCCAGGGCGCGTGCGTCGGGACTACTCATGCTCCCGTAGAATCCCGCCGAAGGGGGGTAAAGCGCAACACATCCTTTGCCCGAAGCGGCTACTTGCAGGCGCCCGTGCCCGCCGCGGGGGCGGCCGGCGGGGCCACCTGAGCCGGACAGACGAAATCGAACATGTCGAGGAGCGCGTCGGCGTTGGCGTCGCGCCCGGTGAGCGCCGGGAGGTCGAAGACCGCCTCGATGAGCCGGAGCACCGACGTGTGGTCGTGGAGCACGTGCGAGACGTAGTGCGGTCGCGCGTACGGCGAGACGAGCATCATCGGGACGCGGATCCCGTAGTGGTCGAAGGCCGTTTGATCGGGGCTCGCGAGGCACGCCGAAGGGGGCGCCACGTGATCGGGCAAGCCCCCCGCTTCGTCGTAGGTGAGGATGAGCGCGGTGTCCTTCCAGCTCGGGCTGGAGGTGACGGCGTCGTAGATCTTGTGCTCCCACGTCTCGCCGTCGTGCACGTTCGCCGGGGGGTGCTCGTCTTGGCCCGTGCCGGGATCGACGAACGAGACCGCGGGGAGCGTGCCGTTCTTCGCGGCGTCGAGGAACGCTTGGAAGTTTTCGAAGCCGACGTGCGTCTTCGTCCAGCCGATCGAGTCCTGGCGCGGACCGCCGTCGGAGTAGACGCCCCACGAGACCTTCGCTTTGTCGAGCGCGTCGTAGATGGTGGGGACGTTGATCTGCGTCGAGCCCGTGTCGGTGACGCCGTCGGAGGTGGCGGCGTAGAGGTAGTCGCGGTTGGCCCACGTCCCGGCGAGCGCCGACGCGTGGTACGTGTCGCTCATCGCGAAGGTCTGTGCGACCCAGTAGTAGAACGGCAGGTCCGTCTGGTCGTAGTAGCCCATGACGTAGTGACCGTCGCTCCCCTTGACCGCGGCGTTCTTCACGAAGCCGTCCATCTTGCCGTTGTCCCACTGGGCCATCATCCCCGCGCCTTGGTGCGGAGGATCGCCGGCGAGGCACGTCGAGGTGGCGTGCGAGAGCCCGACCACTTTGTTCGTCAGGTCCTTGTTGGTGAAGCCGGCCGGCCAGCCGTTCACGTCTTTGTAGCCGGCCGCGGGGAGCTGCCCGAAGTAGTGGTCGAAGGAGCGGTTCTCCTCGGTCACCACGATGATGTGCTTCAGGGGGATGGCCGCGCGCTGCGCGTCGTTCAGCCCGAGCGTGTCGAGCACCCGCGCCCCCTTGGCGAAGCTGCACGCGAGGCGCTTGGCGGCGAGCGGATCCTGCGCCACCGGGTTCGAGCACGCGGCGCCGTCACCCTGCTGCTGTCCGCCGCCGTCTTGCACGGGGAGCGCGCCGCCGTCCTCGCCTTGCGTCGTGCCGCCGTCACCCGCGGCCGCCTGCGTGTCGTCCCCGGAGGAGCACGCAGAGGCGAGGAGCGCGGGCGAAGCGAAGAGCGCGAGGGCGGAGATCGAAGCGAGCGTCGTGAGGCGAGCCATTACGGCAATCTAGCGTAGAGCGTCGTGGACGCACGCGTCGCGCGCGCGTTTCGCGTGTCGAACTTCGTCGACGGTGTTGGAATTTTTACCTGGACGAAGGCGCGTCCACGCGCGCCGATCGGCCTATTTTCAAGGCACTTCGTCGAGTCACCCGTCGAGCGAGACCCAAACCGACTTCAGCTGTGTGAGCTCGTCGAGCACCGCGCGTCCGTTCTCGCGACCGAAGCCCGATTGCTTCGTGCCGCCGTAAGGGCTCGCCGCGTCGAAGCGGTTGTACGTGTTGATCCACACCGTGCCGGCGGTGATGCGCGCGGCGAGCGCGTGCGCTTTGCCCACGTCGCGCGTCCACACGCCGGCGGCGAGGCCGTACTCGGTGGCGTCGGCGAGGCGCGCGGCTTCCTCCACCCCGTCGAAGGGGAGCACGGCGAGCACCGGGCCGAAGACCTCTTCGCGCGCGAGCCGCGAGGTCTCCTTCACGTCGGCGAAGACGGTCGGCTCCACGTAGAAGCCTGCACCGTCACGCGCGCCGCCCACGGTGCGACGCGCCCCCGCGGCCTCGGCGTCGGCGATGTGCTCCACCACCTTCGCCTTGTGCTCGGCGGAGACGAGCGGGCCCATTTGTGTCTTCGGGTCCATCGGATCGCCGGGGACGAGCGCGCGCGCGCCGCGGGTCACCGCCTCGAGCACTTGATCGTGCACGCTCCTCTCCACGAGGAGGCGCGTCCCCGCGGTGCAGAGCTCTCCTTGGTTGTAGAATGCAGCCGATACGGCGGCCTTGGCGGCGGCGTTCACGTCGGCGTCGGCGAACAGGATGTTGGGGCTCTTGCCGCCGAGCTCGAGGGTCACCTTCTTCAGCGTCGCCGCCGCGTCGCGCAGGATGATGCGCCCCGTCTCGGTGCCGCCGGTGAAGGAGATCTTGGCGACCTGGGGATGGGCGACGAGCGCCGCGCCCGCCTCTTCGCCGAAGCCGGTCACCACGTTGAGCGCCCCCGGCGGGAGCCCAGCCTCAGCCAGGATCTCGGCGAGGAGCAGGCACGCGAGGCTCGCCTCTTCCGGCGGCTTCAAGACCACGGCGTTGCCCACGCACAGGGCCGGCGCGATCTTTCGCGCCGCGAGGAGCAGCGGGAAGTTCCACGGCACGATGGCGCCGACCACGCCGAGCGGCTGCCGCAGCGTGTAGTTCAAGAACGGCCCGCGCACGGGAATGGTCTCGCCGTGGAGCTTCGTCGCCCAGCCCGAGTAGTAGAAGAAGGTGTCGGCCGTCCGCGGCACGTCGATCGCGCGCGCGTTGCCGATCGGCTTTCCGGTGTCGCGCGTCTCGAGCTCGGCGAGCTCGTCGATGCGTGCGAGCACGAGCTCCCCGGCCTTCCACAGGATCTTCGCGCGATCGTTGGGATCGACCTTCGACCAAACGGCAAAGCCGCGGAGGCTCGAGGCCACCGCGGCTCCCACGTCTTCCTTCTTTCCCCGAGCGAGCGACGCGAGCTTCGCGCCGGTCGCCGGGTTGGGGGTGTCGAACGTCTCCCCCCCGAGGGCGGGACGCTCGGCGTTGTCGATGAAGAGCCCCTTGGCCGCGTGGTTCGTTACTTCCCTTTGCACTTGGGAACGATAGCTTCGAACTGGGTCTGGATCATCGCGTCCGTTTGCCCGGCCGCCTTCATGAGCGCGATCTCCTTGAAGACCTTCTTCGCGTTCGCGCAGTCGCCGGCCTTGGCGAGGCAGTTGGGGCCGCTGGCGAAGGCGCCGTTCATGGCGTCTTTCACCTGCGTATCCTCGTCGTCGCGCGGCTTCACGACCGGGGTGAGCTTCTTCAAGGTGGCGTAGGCCGCGAGGCACGCCGCCGGATCCTTCTTGCTCATGTACGCGCCCGACTGGAGCTCGCTCGCGGCGTGGAGCAGCTGGTCGCGCGGCGACATGCTCCCGCCTTGGCAGTACTTGCCGGCGTAGGCGTCGACGACCTGATCGATGCGATCCGAGCCGCCGAACATCTCCCCACGCGCCTCCATCCACTTTCGGTACTGGCCTTTGCCCGCGTCGCACTTGCCCGAGATCATGAGGCACTGCGCGCGCATGAAGCCGTAAGCCGACTTGGGGTTGGTGGTGAGGTTCGTGGCGTTGTGATCGGACTGGTCGCGGGCGTCGAGCTCGCGGAGGCAGCCGGCGCCGTCGTGGGAGTTGAAGCGCTCCTGCGCCGCGTCCCAGTGAGCTTGCGCCTTCTCGTTCTGCTTCACCTTGGCGTCGACCTTCCCCGCGAGGTTCATCGCCTCGGGGGTCTCGGGGGCGCTGGCGGCGGCCACGTCGGGGTTGTCGCCGTCGCTGATCTCGCGGAGCGTGAGCCGAATCGGCGCCTTGCAGGTGTCGATCTCCTTCGCCGAGTCCGAGCTGCAAGAAGAGAGCTGGCCCCCCTTCTTCTCCGCGCTCGAGGACGACGTCTTGGAGCCGCCGGCGCCGAAGCCGAAGGCGCTCCCGCCCACGGTCCCCTTCACCTTGGTCGCGCTCCCGAGAGCGAACGCGCCCAGGTTGTAGCCGTAGACGAAGTGCGTGACCCCTTGGCAGCCGGGGTTCTTCGCGAGCTCCTTCTTGTAGACCGCGGCGCGGGTCGCGTTGCGCGTTCCGCTCACGTAGTACTCCATGTGGAACTTCTCGCCCGCTTCGACCCGACCGCCGAGGGAGGCCGAGCCGAGCGGGAGCTTGGCGTAGAGCTCGCCTTCGTTGGCGATGTCGATGGTCTCGAGCGAGCCGCTCGTCCAGTCCACCGGCTTGTAGGCACCGAGCGCGCCCTTCACCGAGTCGTCCTTGCAGGTGCCGATCACTTGCAGATCGCATCCTTCGTACTTCACGAAGACGACGTCGTTCGCCGCCAGCGACTCGAAGCTCGACATGTCGGTCGCGTCCCACTCGATGATGAAGGGGCGCTCGTGGTTCTTCGGGCTGCAGCGGTTCTTGCCGGCCACGGTGTTGTCCATCAGCGAGCTCTGACCCGACTCGCGTGTGGGGCCGGCGGCAGGCACGCCCCCTCCACCGCACGCGGCAGTCGCGAGGAGACCGAAGAGAGAGACGGCGAGGACGCGTTTCATGGGGGGGTCATACGGCGCCGCTGCCGAAAGCTTCCCTCCGCGGGCGCGGGGCCGTTTGCAGAGAGGAGCCCGCGACCCCTACTTCCCCTTGCAGGCAGGGGCGAGCGCCTCGAAGGCCGGCCGTGACACCGGCTGACCGTCGGCCTTCACCGTGGTCTCGTAAAGGGTGAAGGCTTGTGGGCAGCGCCCCGCGGCCCCCACGCACATGACCCCGAGGGGGCGCGTCCCCTTGGCGGAGGCGACCAAGTCTTCGTCGCGCTTGTTCGTCGGCGCGCCGAAGGAGGCGATGGCCTTCATGAGGCGGTCGTGGGCCTTGGCGCACCACTCGGGATCCTCTTTGAGGTTGGCGCGCGCGAGATCGCTCTTGGCGACGAGGAGCTTGTCGCGCGGCGTCACGGCCCCGTCGCCGCAGTACGTGCCGACGGAGCTCTCGACCGCGTCGTCGATGTGCGTCGGGCCCATATCCTTGAGCATCGCGGTGTAGGCCTGGCGCTGGAGCGATTTCCCGAGCTCGCATTTGCCGGCGAGCATCGTGCAGGATGCACGCATCGTGAGAAACCCGCGAGGGTTCGTGGAGACGCGCATGGGATCGGGGTCCATGCGATCGGCGGCGTCGAGCTTCTCGAGGCAGCCGACGCCGTCGCGATCCTGGAACGCGTAGGCCGCCTTGGAGCGGAGCTCTCCCGCTTTCAGGATGGACGAAGAGTCGGAGGGAGGCGCGATCGCCGCGTCGGGATCGCTCGGTCCCCCGGCGTCGCCGGGAGCCGGAGGCGCGGGCGCTTGGTGGGTCGTGGCCGCGTCGAGCGCGGCGAGGTCGGGTCCGATGCTCGCGCTCGCCGCCGGGCCGTGCTCGGTCGTGGGCGCGGTGCGGCACGCGGCGAGCGCCACGAACGAAGAGACCGCGAGAGCGAGGCGCATCTTCGCCATGCGCCGAGCTTAGCCTCGATCCGCTGGCGCGCGCGGCGTCACTTCTTGGGGCGCGGCGAGCGGCCGGTGAGGCGCGTGTAGAGCTGGTAACCGATCCAGCGGAGGGGCTCGCGAGGAACGGCGCTCGGTGGCGCGAGGAACGGGAGCCCCTCCCACCGCGCGCCTTCGCCGGCGTAGAGATCGGTGAGCACGCGCCCCGAGAGGGTCGCCAGTGTGAGGCCGTGCCCGCTGTAGCCGAGGGCATGGAGCACGTTGTCGCGTCGCCCCATCGCGCACACGCGACGCCAGGTGAGGGCCAAGGGGCCGGTCCAACGTTGCGCGATCTTCGCGCGCGCTTCGGGCAGGTAGGCGGCGAGCACCTTCTCCACCGCTTCGAACGGACGCCGCGCGTCCCCTCGATACGCCGTCGCTCCACCGAACGTGTAGCCGTAGGCGGCGTTGCTTCCACCGCCGAAGACGAGCTCGCCCTCAGGGGTCATGCCGCCGAAGGCGAGGCGGTCACGGTCGTCGCTGAACCCGAGCGCGTCGTGCCACCCGGCTTCGGCCCACGCCTCGGCGGAGCGGGCCTCGGTGGCGACGACGTGCGAATGAAGCGGCACGATCTCGCGCGTGAAATAGCCGAGGCGCGGCGTGTACGCGTTGGTCGCGAGGACGAGCGTGCTCGCGCGCACCTCGCCACCGGGTGTAGCGAGGCGAATCGTCGTGCCCTCGTGGATCCGGAGCACCTCGGTGCCTTCGTGGATCTCGACCCCGCGCGCCTCGAGCACCGGACGCATCGCCTCCACCAGGGCGAGCGCGTCGAGTGTCCCGCCCCCGGGATCGAGCACGGCCGCCTCCGCCCCCTCGAGGCGAACGCGCGCGCGGAGCTCGTCCCCCGTGAGGAAGCGATGGGGCAGGCCGGCGGCGCGGAGGCGCTCGATCTCTTTCGCGGTCGCCTCGGCCCGACGAGGATCGGTGATGACCTCGAGGAGCCCATGACGACGCAGCGGCACGACGAGCTTCTCGCGAAGGACGAGAGCCTCGAGATCGTCCTGAGCCTCGCGCGTGACGCGGTCGACGCGGACCGTCTCGTCGAGGTCGTCGCCCCCGCCGCCCGCTCCGTTCAAGAGGAGGCCGCCGTTCCTACCGCTCGCGCCGCTCCCGAGCGTTCGCGCTTCGAGGATCACGACGCGCTTGTCGGGGAAGCGCTCGATCAAGCGATACGCGGTGAAGACGCCGGTGAGCCCCCCGCCCACGATCGCCACGTCGCACGTGAGATCTCCCGCGAGCGGGCGAGGCCTCGGAGGTTCGACGCCGGCGGCGCGCCGACGCGCCTCGGCCTTCAGAGACCAGAGCGAAGCGCTCGCGTCCCAAGTTCGATCGCTCTTCGTCACGCGGTCGTTGCCCGGGAGGCGAAGGCCAGCGAAGATGCCGCGAGGCGCGCGAACGTGCGCCACGAGGATCCCGAGTGGCCCAGCAGGCAAAGCGCGTCAGGTTGTGCTTGAGCGACCTCTTTCACCACGACGTGGTGGAGATGATCGAGCGCGAGACGCGACGCTACGAGCTCTGGTCCATCGACCACCCCGATCACCCCGACTTCGCCACCGGTTACAAGCTCCTCTGGGACGCCTTCGGCGCGCAGGGCGAGATGGAGCGCGAGGAGGCGATTCGTCAATTTCTCCTCGACGACTCGTACGAGGCGACGCCGAGCGGCACGTACATTCGCTACTTCCTCCTGGTCGCCAAGGACCGCGAAGGGAACATCCGCGGGGTGCGCGACGGCTCGGTGCTGGTCAACCCCAGCTACGCGCCCGATCTGTGCGTCATCTATCTGTCGCACATCTTCATGGTACCCGAGGCGCGGGGCACGGTGCTCACCTACTGGCTCCGCATCGCGCCGATGGAGATCGCGACGCAGTTCTTGATGGACCTTCACGCCCTCGGGAAGATCGTCCTCCCCGAGCCCGAGGCGCCGGGGAAGTATTTCGGCATGCGGATGGACTTCGCCGCGGAGATGGAATTCTTCTCCCCCGAAGACCGCATCAGTTGGCAGAGAATCCTCTTCTACGGCCGCGGCGGGTTCGACGCGATCGATCCGCGCCACTTCCCCTACGTGCAGCCGGATTTCCGGAGCCCCGAGCTCGTGCGCACCACGGGGCAAGAGCCCCTCCCCTTCATGGTGCTGCTTCGCCGCGTCGGCCGCGAGAAGCGGGCTCTCCTCCCCATCGACGAGGCGCGCGCGGTCATGCGCCTCCTCTACGACGACTTCGCCTGCCACTGCGATCGCGCAACACTCGAGGGGAGCCTCCAGCACGTCCTCGATCGCCTCGAGGAGCGCGCCAAGACGAAGCAGTACGTGCGCCTCCTGCCGCTGCCGACCGGCGCCAAGAACTTGCGCCGTCTGCGGAGGCTCTTTCGCTACCGGATGTTCAGCCGCTACTACGCGGGCGTCGCCGCCACGCACGCGTACATGACGAAGACGCGCGAGCGCCTCGCGAGCGATCCCGACTGGCTCGATCGCGAGATCGAAGCCATCGGTCGCGAGCTCGAGAAGCGCCCGGCGTACGTCTACGCGAACCGCGCGCAGGGCTTCACGTGGGACGGCTTCCGCGCGCCGGAGAGCGTCTCGCTCTCCCTCCGCAAGAAGGGGAAGAAGCCCGTACCCAAGAAGCCCGCGACCTGAGGCGAAGGCGCTCGCGGCGCGTCAGTCTTTGCCGGCGTCGGGGATGGGGCAGGCGGGGAGAGCGCACGTGCCGTCCGTCCCGCAGACGAGCCCCGGGTAACACGGCGTGAGCGGTGGCGCGCAGGCGGCTTGCTCCCACGCGGGCTTGTTCACGCAGACGGCCTTCGTGCCCCCCTCGGGCTGAGGGACGGAGGCGCACACGCTGTTCACGCAGATCGGTGTGGAGGCGAAGCCGGCGTCGGTCACCTTCGTGTCGCACGGCTGGCCGAGGGTCGGGCCCGCGACGCACGTCCCCACGGCGGGCCCGGTGAGCTGGCAGTAGGTACCGGCGCCGCACTGGATCGCGCTCTGGCAGGTGTCGCCCGACTTGAGCTCGGCCTTGCACACGCCGCTGTTCGCATCCGAGCAGTAGAGACCCGACGCGCAGGTCACCCCGATCGAAGCACCGCAGGCGTCACCCACGGGCGCACCGGGGACACAGGTCCCTTCCGGCGCGGCGGCGTCGGCGCGCGCGCACACGTTCCCCGCGCTGCACTCGGTGGCGCGCGTCGCGCGCGTGTCGAACGCGCACGCACCCGACGAAGGACGCGGCGTGCAGACACCGGCGTCGGCGAGCGGACCGGCGGCGAGACACGGAGCGTCGAGCGGGCACGCGCGGCCTCCACCGTCGGCCTCGGGGCACACGTCGCCGGCAGCGAGGTGAGGAGGCACGGTCTTCGGTACGCAGCCCACGGCGTCGCTCGGGCACACCATGTTGTGGCCGCACGCGTCGCCCGGTTTGGGGCAGCCGCTGTCGGGGGGCGTGGTGCCGGCGCACGTACCGCACGAGCCGAAGCTGCTGCACGAGAAGCTCTCGCACTGACCGGAAAAATCGCACGGCTCCCCCTTCTTGCGCGTCCCTGGTGTGGCGCACGGCGGGTCGATGCCGGCGAGGAGCTCGGCGCAGTCTTGGTTACGCCGGACGACGGCGCACGCGAGCACGTCGCTCACCCCACGCGAAGAGCCGGGGGCAAAAATGTAATCGGGGCACAGCGCGAGATAGTGCTCACAATCGAGCGGCTTTCCGCACTCGGCGTAGCGGGTACATGCAGCCTGCAAGTATGCTTCGCACGCCTGCTTGGCGGTGACGACGCCGGCCTCGGCGGCGTCCAGCGTGCCTCCGTCGCCGACCGGGGGGACGTAGCGATCGGAAGCGCCCGCCTCGTCGTCGATGGTCGGCAGGTCGTCGCCGCCGCTGCTCGAGCACGCGACGGCGAAGGCAGCGAGCGACACGCTCGCGAGACCGAGAGCCAAGAGAAGGCGGTACGACGCGACCCGGCGAAGCATCCCTTCATCTTAGCGGGCGCTCTCCTGGCGGCACACTTACCAATTCTTGCAAGCGCCACGCGGCGCCGCTCGTCGCTTCAGGTGGCGGCGGCGGCGTCGTGCTCGTACACGGCCACGGCCGCGCGGAACGTGTTCACGTGCACCTCGACGATGCGGTTCACGTCGCGCGTGTAGCCGCCGGCGAGGACCCACGCCACGGGGACACCAGCGGCGCTCGCGGCGGCGAAGACCATCTCGTCGCGCATCGCCAAGTCTTCCGCTTCGAGCACCAGCGGCGAGTACGGATCGCCGCGAAACGGATCGGCCCCCGCTTGGTAGAGGATCACGTCGGGGCGCGCGCGGGCGATGGCCGAAGGGAGCGCCTCTTCGAGGAGCGCCAGGTAGTGCGGGCCGTCGGCGCCGCTGGGGACCGGCACCGACCAGCACGTGTCGGAGTCGGGCGCGCGCTCTTCGGTCACGTCGGCGATGGCGCGGTTGTCTTTGTAGAAGTTCCCGTACACCGAGAGGTTCGAGAAGCTCGGCCGCGTGGCCAGGAGCGACACCGTGCCGTTGCCGTAATGGAGATCGAGGTCGACCACGAGCGCACGCTCGATGAGCTTCTTCGCGCGCGCGCGCTCCATCGCCACCACGAGGCCGTTGAAGGTGCAGAACCCTTCGCCGTGATCGGCGTGGGCGTGATGAAAGCCGCTGGCAAGGGCGGCGGCGACGCCGTCTTCCAGCGCGGCCTCGAGCGCGGCGACGCACGCGCCGTTGGTCCAGAGCACCGACTCGGCCAGCGCGCGCGACCAGGGGAATTTCTGCGACTCGGCGAGGGCCCGCGGCTCCCCGCTGGCGACCGCGCGCACGTACTCGGCGGTGTGCACGCGCAGGAGGTCCTCCTCGGTGACCGGCTCGGGGGAGACGATCCGCACGGGGAGCCCCTCGGTCTCGAGCGCTTGGCGCACGAGCCCGAACTTCTTCATCGGCATGATGTGATCGCCGATGTCGGCGTAGAACTTCTCCGAATAGAAGGTGCGGATCGGCCGAGTCATGACGCGCGCTCGACGTCGGCGCACGCGTCTTCGAGGAGCGAGAACATCTCCTTCACGTGACGCGGGCCGAGCACGAGCGCAGGACGGAAGCGGATGGTTCGCTCGCCGGAGCCGCCCACCTCGAGCCCGCGCTGCTTGGCCGCGTCGAGGAGGCGCGCCTGCGTCGCTGCGTCGCGCACGTCGACGGCGGCGAAGGTGCCTTTGGCGCGCGCGCCGGAGAGAAGATCGGCGTGACGCGCGGCGAGGCTCTCCAGCCCCGCCGCGAGCTCGCCCCCGACGTGGCGCACGCCGGCGATGAGCTGGTCGCGGTGAATGATCTCGAGGATGACCTCGAGCTGGGCCGCGCGGAGCGGGTCGCCCAGGTACGTGTTGAAGATGCGGTAGGTCTCCTTCGGCAGCATCTCTTCGGTGCAATAAAAGCCGCCGAGCTGCATCTTCTTGGAGAAGGTGACGATGTCCGGCGGGTCGTCGAGCCCCCACGCGTCGTGGGCCCAGAAGGTCCCGGTCGCGCCGACGCCGGTCTGCACCTCGTCGACGATGAACGCGACCTCGCGCGCCCGCGTGAGTCGGCGGAGCCCGCGAAAGAAGGAGGGGCTCGCGTGACGATCGCCCCCCTCGCCTTGGATCGGCTCGACGAGGATCGCCGCGACGTCGGGCCCCTTGGTGAGCGCCTCCTCGACGGCGCGGAGCGCGCGCTCTTCGGCCTCTTTGTTCTCCTGCGCGTGCGCCGCGAGGGGGAACTTGAGCGCGGGGAACGGGAGGACGCCCCAGGGGAAGGCGGGGATGTCGAGCTTGTGGATGGGCTTGCTGCGCGTACTCGAGAGCGCGCCGAGGCTCCGGCCGTGAAAGCCCCCCTCGAACGAGAGGACGCTCATGGCGTTCGCCTTCGCGTCGGCGTTCTGCATCGAGGCGTAGAGCTCCTCGGGGGTCGGCGCGGCGCCTCCGCGACGACGGCGCGCGCGCAAGATGAAGGCCGCCTTGAGCGCGTTCTCCACCGCTTCGCTCCCCGTGGTCACCGTGACGAGGCGCGTGAGCCCGCGCGGCGCAACGCCCATGAGCGCGCGATCCACGAGCTCGACCCACTCCGCCGGCGGCGCGATGCCGAGCGCGGCGCGATAGCCGGCCGTCCAGTCGAAGCGCCCGCCCTTCCACGCGGCGAGCAGATCCGGATGGTTGTACCCTACAGGTACCGAAGCGATGTGCCCGTACACGTCGAGGAGCACGTTCCCGTCGACGTCGACGAGGTAGTTCCCGAGGCTCTTCTGCGCGTCTTGGTAGACGTGCACGGTGCGCGCTTCTTGGTGGCGCGCATGGCGCGCGCGCAGGGCCTCGGACCGCGGTCCGGGGACCTTGGTGACGACATCGGCCCGCTCGGGCTCACCGGCGATGGGCGGGGGAACGTAAGGACTCACGGAGGGCACCTCTCGGCGCCATTGTGCACCTCCGCGCGCGCCCTGGCTCCAAGGAACGCCCGCGCAGACGGTGCGCCCCGTCGATCGTGAGGAAGCGCTCAGGGGGCGAAGCGGAGTGGATCGAAGGCCGCGCGCGGCTCCGTCGACGTGGGGAGCGGCACGAGAGCGAGCGTGTCGCGCCCTTCGAGGGCCGCGAGCGAGCGTGCGAGCAAGGGGGCGAGCTCCCCCTTGGCGACGTGCGTGGCGAAGACGCCGTAGAGGTGCACGACGAAGGCCCGAGCGAGCGCCGCGTCGAGGCGCGCCGGCGTTTCGTCGCGCGCGCCTTGCTCCGTGCCGTGCGCGCTCTGCTTCACCGGCGGCGGGATCTCCTTCACCACCGGGAGGAGACGAAGAGGGCGCGGCGCTCCGCTCCGCGCGCGCGGGTCGGAGAAATCCGGCTGAAAATACGGCATCTCGGCGATGGCTGCGAACCCGTCGCGTCCGTACGCCACGAGACGCGTGAGGCTCGCGGGGTCGTCGTCCTTCGGGGGCTCCATCTCGGCGGCGAGGAGCAGGCGGGCGTCGTCGCCGAGACCGGCGTCGTGCGCGGCGCGGCGCGCGAGGGCGATCGGCGCCGCGCGCAGCATCGCCCCTGCCCCGCGACGGCGAAAGGGCGGCAGGACGAGCGCGTGGGCGAGGTAAGCGACGACGATGCGCGCCGCCGGATCGGTGACGAGGTGCACGTCACGCACGCCCACGAGCGCGCCGCCCCCGTCGCGGAGCGCGAGGAGCCGGTAGACATGACGGAGCGGCGCTTCCGCGGAGAGACGCCCTTCGAGCCAGTGCTCGACGACCTCGCGCCGCTCGAGCTCGCCGCGCGGGCCGAACTCCCCGGCGAGGGCGCCGTACGTCTCGAGAAATTCCCGGCCCGACGCCGACACCACCGGCTCGAGGCGGAGGCCGAGGATCGGGGCGGACATCGCTCCGTCCTAGCACCTCTCGTGCGCGTCGCGTGCCCCACGTCGTCGGCGCACCCGTGGCACGCAGCGTGGCACACGACGCCCCAGGTCGACGCGAGCGATCCCGCCAAATACACGCGCATCGCGCGAGGCACGCGCGTTGCGTTCGGCCCACGCGATGCCGTCCGCACGTCTTTGCTCCTTCGCACGTCCTTCGTCGTGTCTCGTCGCCCTCCTTGCCCTCGCCTGGGGCGGCGGCGCGTGCGGGGGGAGCGCCACGAGCAGCGCGGGGAACGCTGGAGACGGAGGCGCGCCGGTCGAAGCGGGGAGCGCCGACGCGTCCGACGGCGATCTGCTCCCCCTCGCGATTCCCGAAGGGTCGTTCACGGCGCCGCCGATCGCACCGATCCCGTTCGGCGCGGTCGAGCGCGTCCCCGTCAGCGTCGGGAAGGAGCTCGACTACGACGCCACGCTCTTCGAAGTACCGGCGACCGGGCGTTGGGTCGTGGTCTTCGATCGCATCCTCTCGGACACGTCGTTCGTCGCCGAGCTCCGCGCCACCTGGCTCGGCGACGACGGCGCGTTCCGCCCGAGTGTGCCCCTCGCGTTCACGTCCGAGCCGCTCCTCTCCGGGCCGCACGCGCTGGTGCACGACGATGAAGCGCGCCTCTACTTCATGCACGGCGACGCCGCGACGAAGAAGGTGCGCATCGCCTCGAGCCGCTTCTCCGGGCGCGGCTTCGGCCCGCCGGCGGATCTGACGCTCCAAGATCCCTTCACCGGATTCCTCGCGTGGCCCTGCGCGGTCGAATCGGGGAAGGACGTGCTCCTCGCGTACGACCACTACCAAGCGACGAACCACGTCGCGCGCGGCGACGGATCGACCTTCGGCGCGCCGGTCCAGGTCGGCGTCGGCGTGCAAGGACGCGTGGCGAGCTTCGCCTCGGGCGCCCTCGCTTACACGTATCAAAACGGCGAGATGACGAACATGGTGGCCTACGTGCGCGTCTCCAAAGACGGCACCACGTGGACGACCGCCGTGCCGCTCACGACGAAGGCCAACGTGCACGACGTCTCCCCCTTCCGTCGCGCCGACGGCGGCGTAGACCTCTATTACATCTCGTCCGACGGCGCTCCGGGCTTCCGCGTCTACCGTCGCTCGATCGCCGAAGACGCCACGCTCGGTGCCGAGGAGCAGGTGTCGGCCGACGCCGCGGGGAGCCTCACGCAGCCGCACCCGCATCGACTCGCCGACGGCAGCATCGCATTGACCTTCGCCGTCCAGGTGACCTCGAACGTCGACACCGACAATTTCGTCGTGCACCTCGCGGGCGACGCAAGGTAGGCCTCCGCGCGCTCCGTGCACGCGGGGCCAGAGAGGCGCGACGTCGAGAGCTACGGACAGCGAAACGCGCGGACGTGGGGCTGCTCGCTGCGGATCGCCTGGCAGGTCGGCACGCACACGTCGGGGCCTCCGCCTTGGCAGGAGCTCCACAGATCGCCGCCCGGGGGCTCGGCGCCGCACGCCGAGGGGAGCACCCAACACGTCCCGCGCGGGTCGCCCGGACAGTGCGGACCGGGGGGGAGGAGCTTCGCGCAGTAAGCCTCGGCGGGACACGCGCCGTCGTCGAGACCGCCGCAGTGCACCGCGTTCGCGTCGCACTCGCCGGGGGTCGACGACGCCACGCCGCTCGCGCGCCTCAGACAATCGTTGAAGTAGCTGATTCCGTCGCACCCGCAGGCGGCGCTCGGCGCGGCGTCGCACAGCGTGGGGCGCTTCTCGCAGCGGCCGCTCGCGTCCTGGCAGGCGCTCTTCGAGCAAAACTGGTCGTCGGCGCAGTCTTCGTTCCGCATGCAGCCGGGGTGCGCCTCGTCGCTCGCGTCGACGGGGACGATGGTCGAGGCAGCGACGATGTCCTCGGGGGCACAGGCCGCCGCCGCGAAGAGGAGCGCGGCGAACGCGCCGGCGAGCGGCCACGTGGCGGGCCTCATGGCGTCTCTCCCGCCTCGGTCACGTGGGCCGCGCCGGCGGCGATCCAATCGAGACCGACGGCAAAATACGGGCGAAATCGCGCGGTCTCGAAGAGCTCGCGGTGGGCGCTCCCGTCCTCGAGCACCCAGCGCCGCGGCGCGAGATCGACGTCGAGGCCGAGGCTGAAGACGACGTCGACGTTGGGCCCGGCGTGAGCGCGCGGCGCGATGGACGCGCCGACGATCGGCTGCGCGCGCGACTCTGCTTCGCCGAGGCGGACCGACGGATCGTTCGAGGTGGGCGACAGCGAGACGACGTCGAGGCCGGCGTTCACGCTCGTCTCGAGCGAGAGCCAGCGATAGCGGAGCGGCTCGACGCGGGCGTGGGCGCGGAGCGGAACGAGGCTCACGCGTCCGTCGACCGCCCCTTCGGTGGCTCGCACCGGCAACGTGTATCCTACATCTATCGCGACCGACGGGCGAAGGGCGCTCTCCAGCGTGAGCGCGCCGCCCCCTTGAAAGAACGCCCCCGCCTGCTCGTCGGCGAGGAGACGCGCTCCGACCCCCGCGCCGAGCGAGAAGGAGAGGCGCGAGCGCCCCGAAGTCGCCGGCACGCTCGAAGCCGGCGGCGCACGCGAGGCCCCCGACTCGGCCGAGGCGGCGGGCGCGGGTGCGCGAGGCGCGGGGGGCGCGCTGGCGACGGGCGCCGGCGACGTGGGAGGCGGCGGTGGGGCGGTGGGGGGCGGCTCGGCCGGCGGAGTCGCCGGCTTGGGCTCGGCGGCCGTGGCGAAGGGATCGACCGCGCTCAAGATCACGTGGGCCAAGGTCTCGCGGAAGAGCGCAGGCGAGTCGGCGGCGGGGACGTCGCGCCGCGCCGTCGGCGTCGCGCCGCTGGGATCGTCGACGACGACGGTGGCGCCGCGATCGTTCGTGTCGACGTGCACGCGCGCGACGACCTTGCCCGCGCTCGCGCCGTGGACGAGCACGAGGCCGTTGCGTCCGAGGAGCTCACGCACCGTGGTCTCGAGCTCCGGATCCACCGCCCCGGTCGCTTCGAAGGTCACGACCCGCGACTCCTGGACGGTCGCGTCAGTCCCCGCGTCGGCGCTCGCAGAGCGAGTCGCCGCGAGCGAGGTGACGACGAGGGCGGCGACGAGGATCCCGAGCGTGCTCTCGCCTCGTCGCGAGGGGAGAAGAATCACCGCTCGAGGTTATCCTGACCGAGTCGCCTTCGCGCGAGCGTCGCCGAGGCCGACATCGGATAGGCCCGGAGCAGCTCGCGCCACGCGTCGTTCTCCTCGGCGCGGCGGCCGAGACGCTGGAGCGCGAGCGCGCGCCCCTCCATCGCCTCCTGACGGAGCGGGCTGTCGCCGGTCGTGAGGTAGGCGCCGAAGCCGTCGAGCGCCGCGGCGTTCTCTCCGCGATCGAGCTGCATGCGGGCCATGACCGCGATGGAGAGGCGCGCCTCGGCGCTCCTGGGGAAGCGCTCTTCGAGGTCGTGGTAGAGCGCCGCCGACTCAAACAAGCTTCCACGCGCGCGGGCGGCGTTGGCGCGCTCGAAGAGATCCGACGCGGTGTCGACGCGGGGAGCGCGTGCTTCGGGGGCGAAGGACGCGGCGGGGACGCCGAGCGGTGCGGCCGCCTTGGCGACGATCGCGTGCGATGCAGCGGTGGTGGCGAGCACGGGAACGACGGGGTTCGCGACGGCCGGCATCGGATCCGCTTCTTCTGCCGGCGGGACCGGGGGCAAATCGGCGGGCAGCGGCCTGTCGGCGAGGGGAGCGCTCGGGGGCGCCGCGGTCTTTTGCGCGCGCGCGGCCTCGGCGGGGGCGGTGGTCGACTCGGGCGAGAGGACGCTCACGATCTCGCTCCGCGCAAAACTCCACGAGCGCGCCGCGAGCCCGGTCTCGGCGGCGGCGATGCCGGTCGCGAAGAGGAGCGTCGCGGCGAGCAAGAAGACTCCGCGGCGTCGCCACGCGCGCACGCCCGGCGGCACCGAGGCGAGCTTGGGGACACGCGGCGCTTCGGGGACCACGACGTCGTCCCCTTGCGCCTTGGACGCGGGGATCGGCGACTCCGAGGCGCGGGCGGCGCGGATCGCGCCGGAGATGAACGTCTGCAGGCTCGGCGGCGGACCCTCGGCGACGAGCTCGCCGTCGAAGTCGGCGCGGAGCTGGCGCTCGAGGCGGCACGCGCTGCAGCGCGCGAGGTGCTCGTCGAGACGCCGGCCCTCGTCGTCCGAGAGCGCACCGCGGAGCTCGCGGTCGAGCAGATCATCCGGATGAAACTCGATGACCTTCATGCGTCCACCCCCAGCTCCTCGGCGAGCGACGGGTTCGACTCGATCTTCTTTCGCAGCGCTTCCTTCGCCAGACGCAAGCGACTCCGCACCGTGTTCACCGGCGCGCCGCTCGAGGTGGCGATCTCTTCGAGCGACCAGCCGAGCATGGTCCGCATCGCGAGCGCCTCGCCCTGCTCCGTGGGGAGCTCGTCGAGCAGGCTTCGCACGAGCTCGGTGCGTCGACGCGCGTCGCTCAGAGTTCCCGGCGAGGCGGGGTCGGCGAGGCGCTCCATGTCGGCGCCGTCGTCGCGTCGAGCGTCGGCGCCGCGCGCGCTCCTTCGAAGGCCGAGCGCGGTGCGGAACGCGATGCGGCACGCGTAGCCGGCGGGGGCGCACTCGCCGCGGAACGCGGGGAGCGCGTGGATCAACGCGACGAGCGATTGTTGGAGCGCGTCGTCCACGTCCGCCGAGTAGGGGCCCATCACCCCGCGCACGACGCGAAGCATCTCGGGCGCGAGCTCGCGAAGGAGGCGCGCCGTCGCCGCCGTGTCCCCCGAAGCGGCGAGCCGAGCGAGATCACTCGGTGAAGAGGAGGGGACGGCGGCGCTCTCTCGGACCACGTGCATCGCCCTCATGACGTGGCCACAGCGGGGGAAAACGATCAGTTTCGAAACGAATCGACACATCGCCAGGTTCGGGCCAACCGACGGCGGTCCACGTCGGGACAGTGCCCCCACCTACGATCGCTCGGGAATTGCTGAGCAAATAGGGCGGCGCGCGGTCGCGTCGCTCCCCTCGGGAGGCTCGCGCAAAAGGTGCGGCGCCGAGCCGCGACGCCGCGGCTCGAAGGGCGGCACGGGGCCAAGGGGCCCAGCGCTCTCGGGTTGGCGCGCGTCGTCCGCACGGCGCGCGCGTTTCGGCGTGTTGCACGGGGCTCGTTCGGTGATCCCTCGGGCCGCGCACAGCGCCCGCTCTCTTCGAGGAGCTTGTCCCATGAATCATCCGCACGTTCGCGCGCACGCCACCCTCGTCACTCGTCAGGTCGTCGCCGAGGTGATCGACGACGAGATCACGGTGGCGTCGATCGCCGAGATCTTGTCGCGCTTGCTCGACGAGAAGGAAGAGCTCTCGCGCGAAGAAGAGTCGACGCTGCACCACGCGCGGCGCCGCGCGATTCGCGCCACCAAGATGCGCACGATGATGACGACGCAGTTCTGAGCGCAGGGCCGCCGAGAGCGCGACATCGCGCCCGCTTCACGTCGACGGTCACCCGGTTCGTCGCCTCGTGAGCCCCGCTCGTCGGGCAGCGTGATCCGTCGCGCCGCGCCACCCGCACATAGCCGGTGACCTCTCTTCCCTAGGAGACCAGCGCATGACCCGTCTTGGCCCGTCGCTCGTAGCGTTCGCCGTGTTTCTTCCGCTCGTGCTCTTCGCCTGCGACGACACGTCGTCCACGGCTGTCAGCGCCGGCGACGGAGGCACGACCGACGACGACGGCGGCGCGGGCTCGACGTGCGTCGGCGCCGGCTGCACCGCGCTCACCGCGCCCGACGCCGGCCTAGGAGGCGACGACGGCGGCACCACGACCGACGCTACTCCCGCGGGGTGCGTGCCGACGAACGGCGCAGCCTTCGCGCTCAGCGTGTCGTCGGGGGACCTTCGCCCGGCGTTCTCGCCCGACGTGCACGACTACGAGCTCACGTCCTTCACCACGCTCGCGCCGGTGAGCGTGACCGTGTGCGGGCGCGACGCGACCGTCGACGGACACGTGGTGGCGAACGGAACGAGCTACGTGCTCCCGAGCCCTTCGATCGCGCCGACCGCGCAGATGTCGGTGGCCTTCGCCGGCGCGGGCGACGCGGGGACGTACACGGTGCACTTCGCCCCCGCCGATCTGCCGGCGTACTCGGTCATGGTCGACAACCCCGACAACGGGCACGTGTTCTTGTCGCCGACGTCGTGGACCTTGCCGCTCCAGCCCTACTTGATGGTCGTGGGGACGAACGGCGCGCTCGAGTACTACAACCGCATCGGCGCCGCGGCCTCCGACTTCAAGAAGCAGACGCTCGCGACCGGCGCGGTGCGCTACACGTACATCGCCGGCGGCACTGCGTTCGTGCTCGACGAGAAGTTTCAGCCCCTCACCGCGCACCAGCTCTCGGCCACGCTCACGCACCTCACGCTGCCGTGCGATCAGCACGATTTCGTGCTGATCGACGACGACCACTACGTCGCGATGGCGCTCGTGAACGAGACCGTAGAGAACGTGCCCGACAGCCTCCCCCACCCCGCGACCGGCGCGCTCGTTCGCGCCGCCGTCGTTCAAGAGGTGAAGGCCGGTCGGGTCGTCTTCGAGTGGGACAGCACGAGCCACCCCGAGCTCTACGCGCTCAGCACCGACGGCAACGACTTCACGAGCACCACGGCGTACGCGGACTACGCGCACATGAACTCGATCGAGATCGATCCTTCGGACGGCGAGCTCGTCCTCTCCTTCCGTCACCTCGACGCCATCCTCAAAGTGCGTCACCAGGACGGCAGCATCGCGTGGCGCCTCGGCGGGCCCGACGACTCCTTCGGCACGACCGCCGAGCAGAAGACGTCGCACCAACACTTCGCGCGCTTTCTCCCCGACGGCCGGCTCCAGGTCTTCGACAACGGCAACGCGACGCAGGCGACCCGCATCGTGACCTACGGGCTCGACCAGACCGATCACGAGATCGAGTCGTTCGAGAGCGTGCCGCTCGACACGTACACGATGGCGATGGGCTCCGTAGAGCGGCTCGGCAGCTCGCTCTTCCTCGGTCTCGGCGCGCACCAAGACGGCGCGCCGGACGTCATCGAGCTCGATCCCGCGACGGGCCACCATGCCTTCGAGCTCCATTTCACTGCGGCGTACTACTCGTACCGCGCGATCTACGCGCCGTGAGGCGCGTCACGCGCGAGGCACACGACGAGAAGTAGCTACGGCTCGTCCCGAGGAAGGATCTCTCGCTGGCGGCGAATGCGCTGCCCCTCGCCCCCACGATCGTCAGGAGCGACACGCTCGCCTCGACCCCTTATGCTCGTGCTCGATTTCGGAAACTCGGACGCCTGCGCGGTGTCTGCGTGAACGGATCCACAGAGGGAGCGGGGGGCGAGCGCATGGATACGGCGTCGAAGATCATGGTTTCTGCGTCGGTCGCCTTCCTCTTGGGGGGCGTGTGGTACTCGACGCGCGGAAGCTCCGCGCCCCCTTCGCGCCCGCTCACGCCCCTCGTCGAGCAACCGCACCACGACGAAGGGGCGATCCTCACCGACGTCCGTCCGGAGGACGGGCCGCGCGCGCCGCGTGGCGCTCCGCTCGGTCTGACGGCGTCCGACGGCACCGGGCTCACGCTCGCGAGCATGGTGGCCCGGGCCGAGGTGCAAGATCCCCTCGCCTTCACCGAGCTCCACCTCACCTTCGAGAACCCTGCCCCGCGGCAGATCGAAGGGACGTTCCGCATCACGCTCCCTCGCGGCGCCAGCGTGAGCCGCTTCGCGATGAAGATCGGCAACCGCTGGCAAGAGGGCGAGGTCGTCGAGAAGCAGGCGGCGCGCGTGGCCTACGAGGACTTCCTCCACCGCCGCCAAGATCCCGCGCTCCTCGAGCAAGCCGGGGGGAACGAATTCTCGGCGCGCGTCTTCCCCATCCCGCCCAGCGGCACGAAGGAGATCCTCATCTCCTACTCGCAGGAGCTCCAAGACCGTGCACCCTACACGCTTCCCCTCCAAGGGCTCCCCAAGCTCGGGCTGCTCGACGTCGCGGTGAGCGACGGAGGAGCGGGCGCCCCCGCGCAGACCTTCGTCGAGCGCGCGTTCGTCCCCAACGGTGACTTCGTGCTCGAGGGCAAGGCCGCTCACGCCGGCGGGGGCCTCCGCGCGCGCAACATGGTGCTCGCCAAGGTGAAGGCCGAGGCGGATCGCGCGAGCGATCCGGTGAGCGGCGCCGTCGTCCTCGTCGACACGAGCGCGTCGCGCGCCCTCGGCTACGTGGACGAGGTCGAGCTCGTGGGCGGCGTCGTGCGGCGCCTCGCCGAGCGTCACGGCGAAGCGCCGTTCCGCGTCGCTGCGTTCGATCAGGTCGTCGTGCCGGTCTTCACCGGCGCGGCCAAAGAGTGGAGCTCGAAGGAGATGGACGCGCTCGAAGGGCGCCTCCCCCTCGGCGCTTCGAACCTCGAGCGCGCGCTCGACTGGGCGGGGACCGAGGCGAAGAAGGCGGGCATCACGCGCGTCGTCGTGGTGGGGGACGGCGTGACCACGGCGGGGAGCTCGGAGGGCGACGCGTTCCAAGCGGCCCTCTCGCGCCTCAAGGAGAACGGCGTCGAGCGCGTCGATGCCGTGGCGGTCGGCGGGATCCAAGACACCGGGCTCTTGCACCGCGTCGTCTCCGGCAACTTCGCGCACGACGGCGTCGTCATCGACGGCGCGCTCGGCGTGGGGAACGCCGTGCGCAGGCTCGAAGGGGCCACGCTCAGCAAGACCGCGGTCGACGTGCCGGGTGCGACGTGGTTCTGGCCCGCGCACCTCGACGGCGTGCAGGCGGGGGACGAGGTGAGCGTGTACGCCGACGTCGCGCCGGGCGCACCGTTCCAAGTGACGCTCGGAGGGAAGCCGGTCCCCGCGCCGGAGCTTCGCGCCGCCGAAGAGCCGCTCCTCGAGCGCGCCTTCTACGAGGCGAAGATCGCCAGCTTGGTGGATGCGCAGGCGAAGGAGCCGAAGCCCGAGCGCAAGAAGGAGATCATCGATCTCTCGGTGGAGCACCGCGTGCTCTCGCCCTTCACCGCGCTGCTCGTGCTCGAGACCGAGCAGGACTACGCGCGCTTCAAGATCGATCGCAAAGCGTTGAAGGACGTCTTGAGCATGCAGACGGGGCACCTGACCGTCGAGCGTCGCTCGTGGCCCTTCGACGAAGAGCCGCAAAAGGCGCTCGCCAAAGCGAAGAGCGAGAGCGACGACAAACAAGGAGGCACCGGCACGCGGGCGAAGGGGGAAGAGGGCTCGATGGGGAACCCCGCGAGCGCGCGCCCGCCGAGCGAGGAGCAGGCCGCGGCCGCGCCGGGCGCAGCGAACGGCGCAGCGCGCGTCGACGAACCCACGACCCCCGCGCCTCCTCCCGCCGAGCCGGTGGCCGCACCCGCGGCCGTCGCCGACATGGCCGCGCCGCGCCCCGCGCCCCGCGCCGCAGGACCGCGCGGCATGAACGACGAGGGCGAGCTCGGCGTCGGGAGCGGCGGCGGTGGGGCCGGCGAAGGGATCGGCCTCGGCAACATCGGCACGATCGGACACGGCGCCGGCACCGGATCGGGCCAAGGCTTCGGCAACGGTCACGGCCGCCTCGGCGGATCGCACCAGACGACGGCGCCGCAGCTTCGCCAGGGCGCGGTGACGGTGAGCGGCCGGCTCCCGCCAGAGGTCGTGCAGCGCATCGTGCGCCAGAATTTTGGTCGCTTCCGTCTCTGCTACGAAGCCGGCCTTCGGAACAACCCGAACCTGCAAGGGCGCGTGACGGCCCGCTTCACGATCGCCAAAGACGGCTCGGTGGGGCCGGCGACCGACGGCGGATCCGACTTGCCGGATCAGAGCGTCGTCGCCTGCGTGCTCCGCGGGATGAGCGGTTTGAGCTTCCCGCAACCCGACTCGGGAGAGGTCACGGTCTCGTATCCGATCAACTTCTCCCCAGGCGAAGCGGTCACCACCGGCGGCGACGACGACGGCGACTCGCCGAACGGCTGGAACAAGAACACCGTGGCCCCGTGGGAGGGGAAGTTCCGCACGGTGATGACCACGCTCCAAGGCAAAGACGGCGCGAAGGCGGCGCTCGACACCGCGCTCGCGTGGCACAAGGAAGCGCCGGGCGACGTGCTCGGTCTCGTGGCGCTCGGCGCTTCGTACGAAGCCGACGGCGCGCGCGTCGAAGCGGCCCGCGCCTACGGATCGCTCATCGACCTGTTCTCGGCGCGCGCGGATTTGCGGCGCTTCGCCGGCGAGCGGCTCGAGCACGTGAAGGAGGGCGAAGGGCTCGACCTCGCCATCGACACCTTCGAGAAGGCGGTCGCGCAGCGCCCCGATCACCCGGCGAGCCACCGCTTGCTCGGCTACGCGCGGCTCCGCAAGGGCGACCTGCCGCGCGCCTTCGACGCGGTCCTGAACGGCGCGCTCCGTCACTACCCGGAGGGGCGCTTCGAGGGGGTCGATCGCATCCTGCGCGAAGACCTCGGCCTCATCGGCGCCGCGTGGATCAAGAAGGACCCGTCGAAGCGCGGCGAAGTGATGCGGCACCTCGCCGAGGCACACGCCTCGCTCGAGAGCGGCCCGTCCATTCGCTTCGTCTTGAACTGGGAGACGGACGCCAACGACGTCGACTTCCACATCATGGATGCGCAGGGCGGCCACGCGTACTACGCGCACAAGGAGCTCCCGAGCGGTGGCGAGCTCTACGCCGACGTGACGACGGGCTACGGCCCGGAGTGCTTCACCATCCGCAAGCCGCGCGGCATGCGATCGGGGCCGTACAAGCTGCAGGCGCACTACTACTCCCGCGGGCCGATGGGCTACGGGATGGGGAAGCTCGAGATCATCGAGCACGACGGCGCGGGCGGCCTGACGTTCGACGAGCGCCCCTTCGTGGTGATGGTGGACCACGCGTTCGTGGACATGGGGACGGCGCGGTAGGGCGCCCCCCTACTGCCGCACGAACACGAACGGGATCTGCACCTGCTTCACCTCGCCCGGCGCGGGGAAGGACCAGCTGCTCAACTGATGCTCGATGCATTTCGCGACGACGGGATCGTCGCCGCTCGAGGTCACGTTCTGCACTTGGCCTGAAGGGGCGATGGTGAGGGTCGTCGTGATCTTCGTGGTCGAGGCGGTGCTCGTGCTTCGCTCGAGGCACGTGCGCTTCACCCCCGCCTTGCGGCTGTTCACGACGCGCTCGATCGAGGCCTCGTCGAAGGCGCCGCCGCCGGCCGAGGGGGAAGGGCCCGAGGTGTCGAGCTTCGGTCCGTTCGTCCCCACGAGGTCGCGCGGGAGCGGCACCACCTGGTTCTGCGCGGGGCTCGACCGCCCCTTCAGGTCTTGTGTCGCCGTCTTGGCGCCGTCGAGGCTCGTGGCGCTCTCCACCTTCTTGATGGTCGCTTGCACCTGCGCGCCGTACGAGGCCTCGTCCTTCGCCATTTTCTGCTGAAGGTCGTGAAGGAGCTCGGCGCTCGCGGCCGCTTCGCCCGCCGCCTCCTCCGCCTGCTGTTTCAGCGTCTTCACCTGCGCGAGCGCCGCCGCCAGCGCCTCGGCGTGGGCGCGGCTGTCTTGCGCGTACGCGATCGAGCCGCCCACGATGATGGCGAGCACGAGCGTCACGAGGCCGCCGACGATGAGGCGCATCTTTCGTTCTTCGCGCGCGCTGTGGGTGAGAAACTCGCGCGCCGCGGAGCTCAAGGAAGGCTGCCGCCTCCAGAGCTCGAGCGCCGATTCGAGGCGCCCTTTGCGCCACGGCTCGACGGCGTCCTTCGCCTCCGACCAACGGGCGGCGTCGCGCTCGATGTGCTCGGCGAGCCTTCGATCGTCGCGCGCGTCGTCGAGCCACCCGCGGACGAGCGACCACTCGCGCAAAATCGAGTCGTGAAGGAACGTCACGCCGGCGTCGTCCTCGGTGAGGAGGTGCGCCTCGGACAGGGCGAGGATGGCCGCCTTCCCCGGCTCGCCGAAGCGCTTCGTCAGGACGTCGCGCGGCGCGTGGGCGCGGGTCCCTTCCGATGTCGTCATCGTGAGGAGGAGCTCGCGCAGCTTCTCGCGCGGGATGGCGAGGCCGCGCACCACCTCGTCGGCGTGGTGCTCGAGCGCGCCGCGCATGCCGCCTTTGGCGTCGAAGGCGTCACGCGGGATGACCTTCTTCTTCTCTCCGCGCGCGGCCCAGAGGCGCGTGAGCCCGAACTGCGCGAGCGGCATCGCCGCGTCACGCGCGCGGAGGTCTTGGAGGATCTCGCGACGGAGATCGGCGTCTTCGATGCGGTAGCCGTAGGCCTCGAGCGACTGATCGAGCACCTCTTCCCACGCCGGACCGGCGAGCGGGCCGAGGAGCTGAATGCCGCGCGAGAGCGCTCGGGCGAAATGCGAGTCGACCGCCAGCACCTCGTCGAGCAGGTCGCGCCGGACGGTGACGAGCGCGCGGAGCCCCACCGGCGCGTCGGCGATGCGCGACAAGAGCTCGAGCCCACGGGTGGGCTCGCGCTTTTCGTCGCGAAGGAGGACGAGCTCTTCGAACTGATCGATCAAGAGGAGGAGCCCTTGGCCGGTGGTGTCGACGTGGGCCGCGAGCTGGTCGATCGCCGCCTCGGGCGACTGGGCGAGCGGTGCGCCGAGCACTTTGGCGAGCGCCTTGTCGAGCGCGCCGGTCAAGTCCGAGCCGGGGGTGACGATGACGCTGGCGTACTTCGGCGGCCAACCGCCGAGCGCGCCTTCTTCGACGCTGGGGAGCACACCGGCGCGTGCGAGGCTGCTCTTGCCCGTCCCCGAGAGACCGACGACGGCGACGAGGCCGCGCGTGCGAAGGAGCTCGATCACGCCGGCGGTCTCCGCCGAGCGACCGAAGAAGACGTCGCGATCCGCCGCTTCGTAGCGCTCGAGGCCGGGGAACGGGCCGCGATCTTCCGGAGGTAGCTCGCGATCGTGCCCGGCCAAGGTGCTTCGCACGCGCTCCAGGGTGCGAAAGACCGCGTCGGCCGATCGTGGGCGCGCGTCACGCGCGGGGGCGACGAGCGCGTCGACGAGCTTGGCGAGCGCGGGGGGCGTGGCGGGAGCTACCTCGGCGAGCGGCGCGGGAGGCGCGTCGCCGAGGAGGATCTTGGCGTCGAGCTTGGCGTCGCCGCGCTTCTTGGCGGTGGCGAGCACGGGGACGTCGCCGGCGAGGCACTCGTAGAGCGTGGCGCCGAGCGCGTAGAGATCGCTCGAGGCGGTGGGAGGCGCGGTGGTCTTCAAGCACACGGGATCGACGTAGCCGAGCGTGCCGGCGATGGTGCGCGCTTCGTCCGCCCCCGCCTTTTCCAGGGTGGAGGCCTTTCGTCCGACGGCCTCGAAGGTGAGATCGTCGAGCCCATGGAGCGCGCGCGGTGCGTCCTTCTTGCCGGCGGCGGGGCCGAGCGAGGCGGCGAGGCCGAAGTTGATGAGCTTGTGCGTGCCGCCGGTGAACATGATGTTCGAGGGCTTCACGTTGCAGTGAACGATGCCGGCGTCGTGCGCGGCGGCGAGCGCCGAGGCGACGTGGATGCCGATCTCGACGGCGAGCGCGACGCGGCGCGCGTCTCCGCGCGGCACCTCGGCGAGGCGGCCGGCGACGCTCACGCCGTCGGCGAACTCCATGACGATGCCCATCAAGCCGCGCTTGGGATCGGTCGAGAGCGTGTGGAAGCGAATGACGTTCGGGTGCTGCACGCGGCAGAGGGCGCGCGCCTCGTCGAGGACGCGCGCCTGCCAGCTCTCGCCCCCCGCGCCTGCCTTCGCAGGCCCGATGTCGAAGACCTTCACCGCGACGTCGCGGAGCGAGAGCCCCGCGTGCTCTTCGACGGCGCGAAAGACCGGCGCCGTGCCGGCCTTGTCGAGCACGTCTTTGCACAGGTACGGGCCGAGACGGCGCGCAGCGTCGGGAACAGCCAAAAACTCGCGAATTGCCGGGCTGAAGGCAGACATGCGGCGACGCTACGTGACGCCGAAAGCCATGTCCACGGAGGCTCGACCGCAGCGAGGTCGACATCGCGCTACGCTGGTACGTTCCGATGTCCGACGAACGACCCAAGCACGAACGACCGCACGGCGACGATCTCCGCGGCGCGAGCCGACTCGTCGTCGACGCGACCGAAGGGGTGATGGCGCTCGTCCAAGAGCTCCACGCCACCATCGCCAGCGGCCCGGCGATCCTCGGGAGCCCGCTCGCCAAACCGGCGCGCCTGGTGACGGAGGTGGTCTACGGCGGCCTGCGCGGCGTCACCAAGATGGTCGGCTCGGGGCTCGACGCGGCGCTCGGCGAGCTCACGCCACTGCTCGGCGCGAGCGCGCCTGGCCCCGAGCGCGACGCGATCGTCGCCGCCCTGAACGGCGTGCTCGGCGACCACCTCGCGGCGAGCGGGAACCCGCTGGCGATCGAGATGCGTCTTTGCCACGCGGGGGTGCCGCTCGATCTCGGCGCCGCGGGGGGCGCACCGCCGGGGGCCACGGGGAAGATCCTCGTCCTCGTCCACGGCTCGTGCATGAACGATCGCCAGTGGCGCCGCGAAGGGCACGACCACGGCGAAGCGCTGGCCGAAGACCTCGGCTTCACGCCGCTCTACCTCCGCTACAACAGCGGGCTTCACGTCTCCACCAACGGGCGCGCCTTCGCCGCGCTGCTCGAAGAGCTCACGCGCGACTGGCCCGAGCGTATCGACGAGCTCGTGCTCCTCGGTCACAGCATGGGCGGTCTCGTGGCGCGGAGCGCGTGCCACGTTGGGGAAGAGCTCGGCCACGGCTGGCGATCCCGGATCACGAAGCTTGTCACGATCGGTACGCCCCACCACGGCGCGCCGCTCGAGCGCGGCGGGAGCTGGCTCCACGCGCTCCTCGGCGTGAGCCGCTACAGCGCCCCCTTCGCGCGCCTCGGGCGCCTGCGGAGCGCCGGCGTCACCGATCTGCGCTTCGGCAACGTGCTCGACGAGCACTGGGAGGGGCGCGATCACTTCGCCGTGGGCGCTGATCCTCGACGGGCCCTCGAGCTCCCCAGAGGCGTCGCGTGCTCCGCGCTCGCCGGGAGCTTGAGCGAAGCGCCTGGGCCGAGCCTCCGCGGCGACGGGCTCGTGCCGGTCGCGAGCGCGCTCGGCGAGCACGAGAAGCCGGAGCTCACGCTGGCGTTCCCCGAGCGCTTCGTGGATTACGGCGCGGGGCACCTCGATCTCTTGAACCGACGCGAGGTCTACGACGTGCTTCGCCGGTGGCTCGCGCCGAAGGGGTGAGGCGGAGGCGCGCGGGTGGTGGCGCGGCGCGCTACCTTCGCGCCGCTCGGATCTTCTCGAGCGCGGCGACGTCGGCGAGATCTTGGGGCCGCGCAGCGGCCCGCTTGTTCGCCAAGAGCTCGTCGAAGCCGATGACAGGACATATGACGGCATCGGAGAACACGCCCTCACGCCGGTTCGGCCACGCCGCATCGAACGTCACACCGTCGATCTGGGTGAGAATGTCCACGCGCCGCGGCGGAGTCCCCATCTTGAAGCCCGTTCCTGGCGTCGCGAGGTCGGCCGCCGTCAGATCGGCAAGCGGCGCGCCGAAGGCGCGGAGAGCGTTCATCACGCGCTCGGCGTTCGCGGGGGTCGCATCGATCCACACGTCGAGATCCTTCGTGGCGCGCGGGCGGCCGTGAATACCGACCGCGTAGGCCCCCACGACGAGGAAGCGCGCCTCAGCGGCGAGTAACGCGGAAAGCAGCTCGAGGAAGTCTTCGTTCACTGCTGTCTCCGTTCTCGAAGCGCTCGCCGGTCTCTTCGTCGAACGCTCCACCGTTTCGATTCGCAAGCGCGAAGAGCTCAGCGCTGAGCTCCCACGTGACGCGTGCGCGCTGGTCGTCCGGAATGCGGAGCCAGAACTCGGTGTCATCGTCGACGTGGGGAATGCGCTCGACGGTCGCGACCCAGTGGGCACGACGCGCCCGGTTCGACTCGACCGCCATGACGAAATTCTAGCATGACGTGCATGGTGCGACCTCGTCGTTGGCGCACGTGGACTCGCCGACGCCCCCCTGCCCTACTCGTCCGTCACGATCTCGTCTGCCGTGCGGTCGCGCGTCGAGCAGCGAAAGAAGATCGCCCCGTAGGTGTTGGGTCCCTGCATGTCGAGGGTGCGCGAAGCACACGTGGTGGGGATGGTCTCGTCGAGGCCCGCGAGCGTGTCGACGGTCACGTGCGTCGGCGCGCCGAGCGGCGCGGCTTGGCAACGCCACCGCTTCGGCGAGAACGTCGCCCAGGGATGCGACGCGACGCGAAAGCGAGGGCGCGCGCGCTTCGTGGGGCGCTTGAGGCACGCCTCGTAGCCCTCCGGCGTCATGGCCCCCTTGGGGCAGGGGTCGAAGCCGTCGGGCTCGGGCGGAAAGCACAGGAAGCCGAAGGATCGAGGGGACGCGGCGTCAGGCTCCACCGCCGTATCCGAAGAGGCCTCCGAAGATGCGTCGAGCGGCGCGGCAACGGCCCCGCGTGCGTCGTCCACCGCCGCGTCGGTCGTGCGCGCCGACGACTCGGGGCTCGCCTGCCGGCACGCAGCGAGCGCGAGCACCGCGAGGACGGGCCAGCGCACTCCCCTACCCGCCCATCTCCCCGAGCACCGCGTCGAACACGTCGCACGCGTCGTCCACGTGCACGCGCGTGGTCACGAGGTGCGGTCGCAAGCGCACCGATCGCGACCCGGTGTAGGAAGCGAACACGCCGCGCGCGAGGGCGCGCTTCAAGAAATCGTCGCGCGAGGCGGGCGTCGGAAGGTCGAAGGCGAGCAAGAACCCGCGGCCGCGCGGCTCGCTCACGAGCTTCGGGTGCCGCGTGGCGAGCTCCTCGAGGCGCGTGAGAAAATAGGCGCCGACCTCGCGCACGTTGGCGAGGAGGTTCTCCTTCGCGATGGTCTCGAGGGTCGCGAGCGCCAGCATCGCCTTGGCGCGGTCGCCGTTCTTCGTCTGGTACATGCGACCGAACTGCGTGACGGCGTACGCGTCGGTGCAGAAGAAGCCCCCCATCTGCATCTTCTTCCCGAAGGTCATGAAGTCGGGCGGTGAGGAGAGCTCGAGCTGCTCGTGGCACCACATCGTGCCGCTGATACCGACTCCGGTCTGCACCTCGTCGAGGACGAGCGCGGCGTCGGAGCGGCGCGCCAAATCCTGCACCCCGCGGAAGAAGGTGGAGCTCGCGTGGCGATCGCCCCCCTCCGACTGGACCGGCTCGACCACGATCGCCGCGACGTGCCCTTCGTGCGCGTCCAAGATTCGCTCGAGCTCACGCAGCGCCTCGGCCTCGGCGCGGGCGTTCTCCTCGGCGTGCGCCGCGAGGGGGAAGCGATTCGCCGGGAAGGTGGCCATCGGCCAGCGGAACGCCGGCAGATCGGCTTTGTGGATCGGCTTCGAGTGGGTCGCCGAGAGCGGTCCGAGCCCGCGCCCGTGAAACGCGCCGGAGAAGGCGACGACGACGGCGTCGGTCCCGTGATTGTCGAGGATCGCCGCGAGCTCGTCCGGCGGAAGCTCGAGCGGGTTCGCCGGGAGCCCCGCGGCGGTGCGACGCCGCTCGCCGTGAACGATGAACGCCGCCTTCAGCGCCGACTCGACCCCCTCGCCTCCGGCGTCGACGCAATACACGCGCGAGGCACCGGCCGGGGCAAAGCGGGACAGCCCCTCCAGGAAGTCGAACCACGCCGTGGTGGTGACGAAAGGGGTCGAGGTGGGGTTGGCGGAGGCGCGCGCGAACGCTTCGCTTCCGGTCACGGCGCGGAGCGCGGGGTGGTTGTAGCCGAGCGCGCCCAGCGCAAAGTGGGCAAAAAGGTCGAGAAACGCGTTGCCGTCGGCGTCGACCATCACGACGCCTTCGCTCGTAGCGTCGTCGAGGACGAGCGAGCGGTAGCCCGCTTGGAGGTCGAAGCCGCCGCGTGCGGCCAGCTTTCGGCTACGTGGTCCCGGGACCTCGGTGCGCACGAGGCGCCCCGACGGGCCGGCGAAGTGAGCCGGCGGCGACGTCTCGACGTCGGCCCCCGGCGAAGCGGACGAGGAAGGCGACGACGACGTGGGTGTGCTCATCGATGGAAAGCCTAGCGCCAAGGGGATCTCCTTGCTTTACTTCGAGCAACTGATGACGGCCCCGCTCCAGGTAACACCTCCAGGCCCTACCGGCCTCACTCCGACCCCGCCGAGCGCCGTCGCAAGCGCAGAGCCTTGGACGACCGAGGACGCGCGCGAGCTCTATCTCATCGATCGATGGGGTGGTGGCTACTTCGGCGTGTCCGAGGACGGCAAGCTCACGGTCTCGCCGCTCGCCGGCAAGAGCCGCCAAGTCGCCGTGCTCGACGTCGTCGAAGCCGCGATCCGCGAAGAGGGGCTCAAGGCGCCGCTCATCATTCGCTTCCAAGACATGCTGCACCATCGCGTGCGTGTCTTGAACGAGGCCTTTGCCCGCGCCATCGCCGAGAACAAGTACCGCGGCGCCTACCGCGGCGTGTTCCCCATCAAGGTGAACCAGCTCCGCGAAGTGGTGGAGGAGATCGTCGAAGCCGGTCGCCCGTTCCACTACGGCATCGAGGTCGGGTCGAAGCCGGAGATGTTCGCCGGCCTCGCGCTCCACACCGACAACGAGTCGCTCATCATCTGCAACGGCTACAAGGACGAGGCCTTCATTCGTGCCGCGCTGCTCGGGAAGAAGCTCGGCAAGAAGGTCATCCTCATCGCCGAGAAGCTCTCCGAGGTGCGCGCCATCGTGCGCATCGCCAAGGAGATGGGCGTCGAGCCGGAGATCGGCGTGCGCGTGCGTCTCGTCTCGCGCGGCGCGGGCAAGTGGGCCGAGTCGGCGGGCGAGCGCGCGAAGTTCGGGCTCTCGACGGCGGAGATCTTGGAAGCCGGTCGCATCCTCAAAGACGCGGGGATGAGCCAAGCCTTCAAGCTCCTCCACTTCCACATCGGATCGCAGATCCCCGACATCTTGATCATCAAGCGCGCGGTGCGCGAAGCGGCGCGTTACTACGCGAAGCTCCGTCGCGCCGGGCACCCCATCGAGTACCTCGACGTCGGCGGCGGGCTGGCCGTCGACTACGACGGCTCGCGCTCCACCTTCCACTCGTCGATGAACTACACGGTGGAAGAGTACGCGCGCGACATCGTCTGGAACATCGCCGACGTGTGCGACGAAGAGCGCGTGCCGCACCCGCACATCGTGAGCGAATCGGGGCGCGCGATCGTGGCGCACCACTGCGTGCTCGTCATGGAGGCGTTCGGCGCGGTCGAGCGCTCGGCGCAATCGGACCCGAGCGCCGATCCGCCGCAGCACAAGCTCATCGAGTCGATCGAAGACGTGATCCAGCACCTCTCGGAGCGGAGCCTCACCGAGTCGTGGCACGACCTCCTCCAGGTGAAGGAGCAGGCGCAGAAGATGTTCGAGCTCGGTCTCCTCGAGCTCGACGTGAAGGCGCAGGTCGAGACGATCTTCTGGCAGGGCGCGGCGCGCATTCGCAGCGCCGTGGCCAAGCTCGAGCGCGACGAGGTGCCCGAGGAGCTCCAGGGCTTGAACGGCGAGTTCAACCACCAGGCGATCTGCAATTTCTCGGTCTTCCAGTCGCTCCTCGATCACTGGGCGTTCGGCGCGCTCTTCCCGGTGGTGCCGATCCACCGCCTCAACGAGCGCCCCACGCTCGAGGGGACGCTCGTCGACATCACCTGCGACTCGGACGGCAAGGTGGCGCGCTTCATCGACCGAAACGAAGACGCGCGCGACACCCTCCCGCTCCACGCCATCACGCAGGGGCCGTACTACCTCGGCGTGTTCTTGACCGGCGCCTACCAAGACATCATGGGCGACATTCACAACCTCTTCGGTCGCGTGAACGAGGTCCACGTGTTCCTCGATGAGGACGAAGAGTGCGGCTACTACCTGGAGGAGACGATCACCGGCAACAGCATCGCCGACGTCCTCTCCATGACCCAGTACGAGCCGCGCGACTTGGCCGCGCGGCTCAAGGCCCAGGTGGATGCGGCCATCAAGCAGGATCGCTTGAAGCCGACCGAAGGGATGCGCCTCCTCGCCGAGTACGAGCGCGGTCTCAAGGACCAGACGTATCTATCCTTGTGACGCTCGGCTCGCGTTCGACGCTCGCCTTCGCTGCCTTGTGACGCTCGGCTCGCGACGCAGATCCTCTCGAGGATTCGACGCTCGCCTTCGCTGCCTTGTGACGCTCGGCTCGCGCTAGCGCGGGCCGTCGCCGTCGCCGCGATGGCCGTCGGGGCGACTCGCTTCGAAGCAGATTTGCGCCGCGCTCACGCACGTCGCCAAGGGATCCGTCCCCTCCGCGCACGTGTCGAGTCCGTCGAGGCACACGTGGCCGCGCGGTCCGGGGCCACCCGGAGGCGGCGCCCCGCCGTCGCCGGGCGGAGGAGGCGGAGGCGGAGCGCCGTCGTGATCGCCGTCACCGTCGCCGGGACGACCGCCGCCGCCGTGATCGCATCCGCCGTCGCCGTCTTGATCGTGGGGGCGGCCGGGAGGCGGAGGAAGGCACGCCTTCAAGCCGTCGCGGCACGTGGCGACGTCACCGCCGTTGCGCACGCACTCGGCGTACGTCGTGAGGCACGCGGTGGCTTCCGCCGACGTGATGCCACCGTCGGCGTCGCTCGAAGAGGAGAGCGCCGAAGACTGCGTGCCGGTGCCGGAGGCGTCGCTGCAAGCGGACAAGAGGAGGAGAAGGCCGCTGGCGACGTAGCCGGCGATGGCGCCTTGGTGACGGGAAAGAAACCGAGTCTCGTTCATGGGGGATCACTCCGTGGTGGCGCGCGGAGCTTTCGTGCGCGCGTGAAGGGGGCTCGGCCAGGCCGAGAGAGCGCGACGAAGGCGGTGCCCTGATGCAACCGCTCTCGAACGCTCTTCCATCCGTGCCCGCGGCGCGGGCAAAGCATCACGCGCCGGGGTTTCGAATTGTTTCGGGGCGCGGCTCGATGGGAATACGCACGCGCACCGTCGTTCCCGCGCCGATGCGACTGCCGAAGGCGATGGTGCCGCCGTGCGCCTCGACGATGCGCCGAGACAAGGTGAGCCCGAGCCCCACGCCCCCCGAGGTGCGCGATCGACTGCGATCGGTCCGGTAAAACGGCGTGAAGAGCCGCGGGAGATCTTCGGCGCCGACGCCGATCCCTTCGTCCTCGACGGTGAAGACGATCTCCTTCGCCCGCTCGTCGTGGAAGGCGCGGAGGTGCACGACGCGCTTCGGATCGGGCGTGTAGCGATGCGCGTTCTCGAGGAGGTTGTCGAGCACGCGACGAAAGAGCACGGCGTCGACCGAGATCTCGGGGAGGCCGGGGGGGGCCTGGACGTCGAGCGGACGCGCGGGGTGGTGCGCGCGGAAGCGATCTTCGGCACGACGCGCGATCTCGTCGGGCGTCATCGGCACGCGATGAAGAGGAAGCCGCGCTTCGGGGGCGCGCCCCTCGGAGAGCTCGAAGCGCGTCGTCGTCAGAATGTCGTCGATGATCTTCACGAGCTCGGCCAGATCGACGGCGATCTCACCGAGCGAGGCGCGCGTCGTCTCGGCGTCTCCTTCGCTCGCGAGCTCGAGGTGCACGCCGATGCGCGCGAGCGGCGTGCGGAGCTCGTGGGAGACGTTGGCGAGCAGCTCCTTCTCGGCGAGGACGAGCTTCTGCACGCGAGCCGCCATCTCGTCGAAGCTCTCGGCCACCTCGCCGATCTCGTCGTTGCGCACGATGCCGGTGCGCGCGCGGAGATCCCCCTCGCCGAGCGCGCGCGCGGTGTCGGCCAGCCGCGCGAGCGGACGCGTGAGCCAGCGCGAGTTCAAGTAGCCGCCGACGGCGACGATGAGAATGCCGCTGACGAAGAAGGTGGCGAGCGGCGCCCACGGCCCCGGCTGCGGGTGTCCGTGGTGATGGTCGCGGGGTCCTTCGGGGTGCGGCGGATGCGCCTCGTCGGGATGCTCTCCGGGCCCTTCGGGCGGCGGCCCCCAACCGTGCGCTTCGTACTCCGGTGGCGGCATCGCGTGGCGCACGATGAAGCCGACGCCGAGAACCGCGCCGGCGAGGAGCACGAGCTGAATGAAGCTGGCGAGGTAGAGACGAAAGACGAGCGGGCGGCGCTTCCGCTTCTTCGCGGGCGCCCCCTCCGCTTTCGCCGCGCCCTGGGCCGGTCCCTTCGCGTCGGGCGCTTTGGGCTTCGCCCCCTTCGCGTCCGGCGGCGCGGAGGGGCTCACGGCTCGCCAGCGGCGAGGAGATAGCCCGCGCCGCGCACCGTCTTGAGGAGACGTGGCGCGCGCGGATCCTCTTCGATCTTCTGCCGGAGGCGCGAGACGTGAACGTCGATCGAGCGGTCGAACGCCTCTTCGGCCGATCCGTGGAGGAGCGAGAGCAGCTCTTCGCGACCCACCACGCGCCCGGCACGCTCGGCCAGCGCGCGGAGCAGCGCGAGCTCGAGCGTGGTGAGCGTGAGCGGGCGACCGTGGAGCGTCGCCGTCATGTTCGTGGGGTCGACGACGAGAGGCCCGACGACGATGCGCTCGGCGCGCGGCACGGTCTTCCCCTTGGCGCGCCGGGCGTGCGCGCGCACGCGGGCCAAGAGCTCGCGCGGGGAGAAAGGCTTGTTCACGTAGTCGTCGGCGCCGCCTTCGAGGCCGTGCACGCGGTCGGCTTCGTCGGTGCGCGCGGTCACCATGACGATCGGCACCTCCACCTGCTTCCGGAGCGCGCGGCACACCTCGAAGCCGTCGGATCCCGGGAGCATCAGGTCGAGGAGGACCACGTCGGGGCGGAGACGCGTGATCTCCGCCACGGCACTGGAGCCGTCGGCGAGGATGGTCACTTTGACCCCGTGCGACTCGAGGTACTGCGCCGTCGCGCGTCCGAGCCGCTCGTCGTCCTCGACGTACACCACCGAGATGGCCGGCTCTGCCGCGTCCGTCATCGTCACGATGATGCCATCATGCGGCCGCGGGGCCGAGGGGAAGCGCCGCGAAACATTTCGAAACGGCGGGAAGACACGCCAAACGCCCCCCTGACGCGACGGCGCTCAAGGGACGCGCATCGCGGCGCGGGCGCGGCCGATGCGCTGCACGTGACTCACGTTGAGCAGCAAGAGGACGAGGTTCGCCAGCGCGAGCCCGCCCGTGAGGAGCCCTCCGATCGATCCGGTGAGCAAGGCGAACAGCGAAGCGACGCCGACGATGGGGCTCAAGAGGAGCCCGACCCACACGAGCCACGCGCGCCCGCCGTAGATCCCCCACGCGACCACCCACGAGAGGACACCCGACACGAGGTGCACGAGCTCGAGCACCGTGGCCATCGGCGTCGCGCGGAGCGCGAGCCACAAGCGAAGGGCGAAGAGGAGCATCATCGCCCCCATCAAGCCGAGCACGCCGACGGCGGCCTTGAGGAGCGGGGGCGGGAGCGTCTCGAGGTAGAGATCCGGCCCCTCCGGGAGCGCCACGCGCTCCTCCGCGCTCGGCGGGGCGTAGGGATCGGGGATCGTCATCGCCTACGCTCCCTCGCGCTGCCAGAAATTGCCGGAGCCGAGAGGTCCGCGCTCCTCCGCGCGGGTCAGTGCCCGAGCCGCTCGCCGACGCGCGGCGGGACCATTTGCGGAGGGAAGGTGTCGACGATCTGCTGGTAGCGTGTCTTCGCCGCCGAGCGATCGCCCGTCTCCCACTGCACGTCGGCGAGACCGAGCATCGCCGGCATGAAGCGCGGGTTCGCCGCGAGCGCTTGCTCGTAGTAGGCCTGCGCCGCGCCGCGATCCCCTTGCGCGCGCGAGATGCCGGCGAGAGCGCTGAGGGCCTCGACGTTGCGCGGGCTCTTGGCGAGCGCGTCGCGGTAGAGGGCGCGTGCCTTCTCGTGGTCGCCGCTCTTCTCCGCCTGTGCGCCCTGGCTCAGGAGCGTCGCCAAGGGGACGTTGTCACCGCCGCCGCCCGCTTGCGTCTCGGGACCACCGCCGGCGGGCGCGGAAGCCGCGGTGTCGTGATGGCCGCCGCTCGGACGCGTCGAAGCGACCGGCGCGCCGGTGGGCGCCGCGGCGGAGACGGCGGGCGTGGGCGCGGCCGCAGAGGCCACGGGCGCGGCCCCGGCGTCGACCGCGGTGACGAAGACCGGCGCGCTGTCGACCGGCGCGGCCGTTGCGGCGGGCGCGGCCGACGCGGAGGCGCTCGGCGGCGGCGGCGGCGCGGGCGGCGGCGCGAGCTCGGTCACCGTGATCGGCGGCTCTTCTTTCGCCGTGTCGCGCGGCGCGAGGGCGATGAAGCCCGCGACCCCCGCGGCCACGGCGAGCACGGGAATGAACCACGGCGGCGCCTTCCCCTCGGCCGGCGGAACGGACGCGCGCGCAGCGGGGCGCGACGAGGGGCGCACCGGCGGCGTGCTCACGCTCGAGACCGGCTTCGGCTTCACCGCGGGCGGCGGCGTCGAGGTCGAGCCCTTCTTCGCACCCACCGGCGGCGGCCGATCCGAAGAGCGGAGACGCGGCACGCTGCCGTCGTCGTGCTCCCACGCGGCGGTGCGCACGGCCGGCGGCATCGACGAGCGCGTCGCGCTCGTGGGGGGCGGTGTCGGATCAGGAATGGCGTCGAGCTCCTCGATCTTCTGCCGCGGCGGCGGCACCGACGCCGGCTTGCTCGGCGCGGTGCTCTTCAGGTTCGGCGGCGGGACCGGCGGCGGCATCGACGGGATCTTCCCCGAAGGCGGATGCGTGGGCTTCGCCGGCATCTGGGAAGGCTTCAGCGGCGGGGGCTTGCTGACGCGCACCTCGGCGGGGAGCGCGGGGAGCTTCACCTCTTGGGCCGCGACCTCGAGATCCGAGAGCGAGATCGGCGCGGGCTCGATCGACGAAGGAGGAACCTCCTCGACGTCGGCCGGATCGGCGGTCACCGGCTCCGAGGTGATGAGCACGCCCGGGAGCTCGACGGCGGCCTTGCCGCTCTCGGAGGGCTTCGCCGCGACCTTGAGAACCGAGTCGGATCGCGGCTGACCGATGCGCCCGCTCGCCACCGCCTCGCGCAGCTCTTCGATGCTGTCGAAGAGCAGCTCTTCGCCCGCGGGCGAGATGACGATCCACCAGTTCCGACCTTCTCGCGAATCCATCTCTGCCCCTCACCGACGGCGCGCGCCCGTGGCGCCCGAGAGAAATTCTCTCTCTAACCTTTTCGCCGCACTTCCGCTCGGACGCAATGGTCCCTTACCCTGCGCCCCATGGCAAAGAAGGTCATCACGCGTCCTCGGGGGGCCCGGTCGCTTTGGGCGTGGGGGCTCCTCGGGCTCGTCATGGCGCTCCCCGGGTGCGCGAGCAAAGGGGCCGGCGGAGGCTCGGCGGAGCCCGCCCCCTCGTCGAAACCGGCCCTCGCTCTCCCGGTCGAAGCACGGGACGCCGCGCCGGCCGTCGCGGACGCAGGCCCGAAAGACGCTGCCCCCGCGGCCGCCCCCGAGCCGCCCCCCGGGGGGGCCGACTTCACCCCCCAGGCCAAGGAGATCTTCCGCGTCGCGGCATGCGGCGGCGACGAAGCGGTGCCGGCCAAGATCGACGCCGCCATGGTCGACGAGCACTGCAAAGAGCTCCTCCCCATGATCCAGCAGTACAAAACGGGCTGGGTCGACGTCGCCGAGCCGTACATCGCCAAGCTGCGGCCGAAGGATCTGCCGACCACGGTCGTCTACCCGTTCGGCGGCGGCGACTTGATGAGCGCGCTGGCGACGTATCCCGACCTCACCGAGATCACGACCATCAGCCTCGAAGCGGCCGGCGACGCGCGGCGCATCGATTCGCTCACGCCGAAGCAGCTCAAGACCGAGCTCGGCAAGAACCGCCTCTACCTCGGTAAGCTCTTCGATAAGGCCCACAGCCGCACGGTGAACCTCGATCTCGAGTCGAAGAGCACGCTCCCCGGGAGCATCGTCTTCATGGCGGTCGCGCTCGTCATCCACGGCTACGAGCCGGTGTCGCTCCGCTACTTCAAGCTCGCGCCCGACGGCGCGGTGAAATACGTCGAGACCGCCGACGTCGCCGCGGCCGACGAAGCGTCGAAGAAGAAGGACGCGAAGATGCCGGAGATCTTCCGCGACGTGGAGCTCCGCTTCCGCAAGAAGGGCGACGCGAACGGGCCGGTGAAGATCCTCCGCCACATCGCCTACAACCTCGACGACACGCACTTGAAGGCGAACCCCTCGCTCCTCAAGTACCTCGAGGCCAAGGGGAAGGTCTCGGCCATGACCAAGGCGGCGAGCCACTGCCTCTGGTCTGACGATTTCACCATGATCCGGGGCTATCTCCTGGACCACATGGCGTGGATGATCTCGGACTCCACCGGCGTCCCCCCGAAGTACGCGCAGAAGGCGGGCTTCGTGCAGGACACCTACGGCATCATGGAGTGGCCCGAGGCCTTCGGCTTCGTGGACAACAAGAACGCCGAGGACCTGAAGAAGCTCTTCAAGTCGAACCCGCAGAAGGATCTCCCCTTCCGCTACGGTTACCCCGACTACGCGCACCACGCGCACATGATGGTGACGCGTCGCCCGGAGACGCCGGCGTCGCACGACTGACGTGAGCCGGGGGGCGGGCTCGACCTACTTCGTCGCGCGCTGGATCGTCCTCCGCGCGCTCGGCGTTTGGTACGTCTCGATCTTCGTCTCGCTCGCCTTCCAGATCCGCGGCCTCATCGGGCCGAGCGGGATCTCGCCGGCGAGCGATCTCTTTCGCACCTTCGGCCGGGGCGCGCCGGGGCTCGGGCACTTTTGGGCCGTCCCTTCGCTCCTGTGGATCCGCTCCGACGACGCGGCTCTGTCCGCGCTCGTCGTCCTCGGCCTCGCGTCCTCGCTGCTGCTTCTCCTCGACGTCGCGCCGCGGGCGATGCTCGCCGCTTCGGGCGTGCTCTTCCTCTCCTTCGCGTCGGCGGCGGACGTGTTCAGCGAGTACCAGTCGGACACGATGATCCTCGAGGCCACCGCCATCGGCGTGGTCTTCGCGCCGGGCGGGCTACGTCCGGGCCTCGCCGCTCACGCACCGCCGCTCGGCGCCGCGCTCTTTCTCCTCCGATGGGAGTGGTTTCGGATCTACTTCGAGTCCGGGCTCGTGAAGCTCGGGAGCGGCGATCCGACGTGGCGCGACTTCACCGCGATGGACCACTACTACGAGAACGGCCCGCTCCCGACGTGGATCGGTTGGCACGCAGAGCAGCTGCCGCACGGGTTCCACGCGGCCACCGTGGCGTTCACGCTCTTCGTCGAGCTCGTGCTCGTGTGGCTCGTCTTCTTCCCGCGTCGCTTCCGTCACGCGTGCTTCGTGATCGTCACGCTGCTGCAAGTCGGCATCGTCCTGACGGCCAACTACGCCTTCTTGAACTACCTCGTCTTGTCGCTCGGCGTTCTCTTGGTCGACGACGAGGCGTTCGCCTCGCTCTCGCCGCGCATCGCCCGCGTGCTCGAGCGTGGGCGAAGTCGGCGCGGAAGCGACGTGCAGCCCACAGAAGACACGGGGCCCTTGGCGCGCGACCCCGTCGCGCTGCGCCTCCGCCGCGCTCTCCTCCCCGAGCGGGCGAAGCTCCGCGACTACGTCGTCGCCGGGTGGCTCGCGTGGATCTTCTACGCGACGATCGCCGGCGTCGCCTTCGAGTACGCGCCGCCCGAGCTCTCTTGGCTTCGTGCCCCCGCGCACGTGCTCGAGCCCTTTCGCGTCGCCGGTCGCTACGGCCTCTTCGCGGTCATGACCCCCGAGCGCTACGAGATCGAGTTCCAAGGCTCGCGCGACGGCGTCACGTTCGTCCCCTACCCGTTCCGCTTCAAGCCGCAGGATCTCCGAGAAGCGCCGGGCATCTACGCGCCCTACCAGCCGCGCTTCGAGTGGAACTTGTGGTTCGCGTCGCTCGGCTCGTCGCGCGACAACCCGTGGGTGACGCGCGCCGCCGCCTGCCTCCTCCGCGGCGACGAGGGGGTCCTCGCGCTCTTCCGCAGAGACCCCTTCGAAGGACACCCGCCGCGCTACGTGCGCGCGGTCCTCTCGCAGTACTGGATGACCGATCGCGCGACACGACGAGCGAGCGGCGCATATTGGCGAAGAGACGACATCGGCCTCTACGGCCCGATGCTCGAGCGCACGAGCGCGGGCGCGATCGTGGTCGCGAAAGAGCGCGACGAGGCGCCCTCCTCACCTCCCGAGAACGAACAGTAGCGCCGCAGCGACAGCGACTCCTACGACGGCGGCCAGGTACACCGGCGCGAGCATCGCCTGCGCCGACGAGAGCGCGACGATCTGCCGGTAGTAGTGCCGAGCCAACCGCGCCGCGGTCTGGGCGTCCTCGACACGCACGAATCTTCGGCCTTTCGCGATCTCGGCGCGCACGACGTCGAGGTGCGACGCGAGGTCGGCGGCGAGATCCTCGGTGCCACTCCGCGAGATGAGCCTCGGCGGAGCCGACGCCGTGTTCGGAGCGGACTTCGACCACGTGAGGACGACGCCGCCGTCGGTGAAGTACGTGGCAATGAAGTAGCGCCCCGGCGCGTGATCGGGATCGTCGCGAAGGTGCGCGTGGGCGGCGCCGTCGCGGTGGGCCCAGACCTCTTGGTGGAACTCGCGTCCGAAGAGGTGCTCCGACGTGGCGCCGACGCGCACGAGCCCCAGCCCCAGCGCCGCGGCACGTTGCGCGTCGCTGGCGAAGCGCTTCTCCACGACACTCGCGCGGGGCTCGGCGGAGCGGTACGGATCCGCAGGTGCGGGCGCGCCGCCAGGCGTGATCGAGGCCTCGTGATGGGCGACGACGCGGAGGACCGCCGAGAGCACACGCCGCGACGGGACGACCGGGAGCCGCTCGAGCTCGGCCAAGATCGGCTCGGCCGCGACGCCGCCCGCGGGATCTACGGCAAAGCGCGTGTCGCCAGCGCTGGTTTTCCCCGTCATCCTTTCAGTCTACCGCCGCTTTTTTGCAGTTTCCGGTGCTTCCTCGCTAGATGCTGAACGATGGCGCCGCGGTATTTCGCCTCCGAGTTCCCCAACGACAACCTCGATCTCCACGCCGGCGCGGTTTGGGTGGTCCGGAGCCCGTGCGCGCCGCCCGAGGCCGAGCTGGTGCTCGAGGAGACGCGCCCCCTCACGGTGGGACGCACGACGAAGGTCGCCCCGCCGCCGCTCGTGACGAGCGCGCCCGAGGTGACGCAGGCGATCGCCCTTCGCGCCGCGCGCGACGTCCCCCAAGAGACGCCGGGGGAGACGACGCTCGAGGCGTGGCTGACCGAGCGTGAAGAGGCGCGGCCCGCGGTCGCCGAGAGCCTGGTCGAGGCCCCCGTCGCGATCCAGGAAGAAGAAGAGGAAGAAGCGGCGAACAGCGACTGGACGCCGGTCGATCCGATGACGGCGATGGAGCCGGTCTCCGAAGCGATGCCGAGCGTGGAGGCGGCCGCCGTCGTCGAGCCGGAGCCTGAAAGCCCCGCGCCCGTGGTCGAAGTGATGCCCGAGGCCCCCTCCCCGGTCGCCCCAGCGATGCCCGAAGCTCTCGAGCCTGTCGCCGAAGCGATGCCCGAGGCCGCCGCTCCGGTCGCCGACGTCGGTCAGACGCTCGACGGGTTGAACATCGGCGCCCTCGCGGCCGACGACGCGCTCGTCGGGAGCGCGCTCGAGTCGATGGTGGTCCCTGCGTCCCACGCCGCCGAGGATCTCGCGCCGATCGCCGAGGCGCTGGCGCCTCCGCCGGAAGCGTCGCACGTGCGGATGAGCGAGAGCGCCGCGCCCTCGGAGAGCGCCCTCGAAGGGCTGCCGAGCGAGACGGCGATGGACGTGGCCCCGAGCGACGCGCCTGCCGAGGTTGCCGCGATCGCCGAGATCGCCGCGCCCGACGAGGGCGTCGCGGCGCCGGCGCAGGATCCGTTCGTGGTCCTCGTGGCGACGCTCGCCGAAGTGGCCAGCGGCGCCGGGCTCGCGCTCGACGCCACGGCGCTCGCCGCGCTGCTCGCCGAAGGTCACGCGCCCGCCGCGACGCTCCCCGAGAGCGCGGTGCGCGGGCTCGTCGACGGCGGTCTCGCGTCGACGCGCGAAGGGGACGTCGTCCTCAGCGACACGTTCGCCTCGACGGCGCGCGCGTGGCGCAGCGTGGTGCGCGAGGAAGACGCCGACTTCGCGGCCTGCGGCTCGCGCATGCTCGACGAGTGGTCGGCCGATCTCGTCGCGCGTCTCGTCGGCACCCCGGCGAAGATGGACGCGTTTCGTCGTGAGCTGAGGAGCCGCGGTGTGGCCGCGTTTGGGCTCCTCGCCGCCGCCTGAGCTGGCCCCCGTCCCCGCGGCGAAGTCGCCAATATCTTCAGTAATTTCAAGGCATATTCGCGTCGCGCCTTGACGCGAGTCGCATCGACGCATATCTATACATCTGCGTCATGCGCCGTCTTCAAGCCGCCGCCTTCGCGCGTATCTCCAAGGCCCTCGCCGACCCCCAGCGGTGCGAGATTTTGGAGCGCACCGCCCAGGGGGCGTTCTGCTGTTCGGCCCTCGTGCAGATCTTCCCGCTGACGCAAGCGACGGTCTCGCATCACCTGAAAGAGCTCACCGACGCCGGGCTCCTCGGGCGTCGCAAGCGCGGGCAGCTCGCCTACTACTACTTCCGCCCCGAGACGATGGAAGCGTACATCGCCGAGCTGTCGCGTCGCATGCGCCTCCGCCCCGTCACCCAAGCTCCCGAGCGCGCCGTGAGTGGTCTCTGACGTCCTCGCGACGACGTCGTCGTGCTTCACGACGGCGCCCCTCACGACGCATCTTTCGCAGCATCCTCAATTGACCCGATAGGAGATTTCAGATGGCCAGCAAGAACGTTCACACCGTCGACGACGCCAACTTCGATCAAGAGGTCCTCAAGGCCGACGGCCCCGTGCTCGTCGACTTCGGTGCCACCTGGTGCGGCCCGTGCAAGGCGCTCGCGCCGATCGTCGACAAGATCGCCGAAGAGGGCGCCGGAAAATACAAGGTCGTCGCCGTCGACATCGACGAGGCCCCCGCGGTCGCGAAGAAGTACGGCATCCGTGGCGTCCCCACCGTCGTCGTCTTCAAGGGCGGCGAGGTGAAGGGCCAGCACGTCGGCCTCACCAACAAAGAGACGCTCCTCAAGCTCCTCGAGCGCTGAGAAGCGGCGCCCCGCGCGCTCGTAGCGTTCGCGCGCCCGTTCGCGCGAGCGCTACTTCGCCGACGCGGCCTCGGTGCCGGGGGCGACGGGCGGCGGCGGCGGAACACACGCGGTCGGGTAGAGGAGCACCTTCTTCCGCCGCTCGAGAAAGGCGCTCACGTCGTCGCGCGTGAGCGCCTCGATTTCGTCGAGCGACTTCTGAGCGCGCACCGCGGCGACGACGTCGGGGTTTCCCACGACCCGTTCGAGATCGTCGGCGTGCCACTCCGGCGAGAGCCGCGCGAGCGTTCGTGCGATGGCGAAGCCGGTCCGCAGCGGATCGAACGCCGAGCGATCGGTGACTGTGAGCCGGAGCCCGCGGCACGGCTTGTCGGTGTAGAGGCTGGCGTGCGGCGTGAAGGTCGTCGCCGCGAAAGCGACCCCGCCGAGGTGCTCTTGCGCGAGCGCGCGAGCGGCAGCGTCGGCGTCCATCCACGGCGCGCCGACGACCTCGAAGGGGGTGTCGGTGCCGCGCCCGACGGAGAGGTTCGTCCCTTCGAGCAACCCGACGCCCGGATAGAGGAGCGCCTCGGTCACGCTGCGGAGGTTTGGCGAGGGGTTCGCCCAGGCGAGACCGGTCGCGTCGAGCATGTCGCTCCGCCGCCACCCCCGCACCGGCACGATCGTGAGCCGCGTGCCGAGGTGCTCGGTTGCATCCATGTAGAGCGCAAGCTCCCCGAGGGTGAGCCCGTGGCGCACCGGCACCGAGAGGTGATGCACGAAGCTCTTCACCCCGGAGGCGAGCGGCGGCCCTTCGACATCGACACCGTCGATGGGATCGGGCCGGTCGAGCACGACCACGCGGAGCTCGTGCTCGGCGGCGGCGATCATCGCGCGGTGCAACGTCGAAGCGTAGGTGTAGAAGCGCGTCCCCACGTCGACGAGGTCGACCACCAGCGTGTCGATGTCGGCGAGGCTCTCGGGGGGCGGCGCGAAGCTGTCGCCGAAGAGGCTCACGACGGGCACCGAGGTCTCGGGATCGATCCCTCCCTCGAGCTTCCCTTCGCGATCGGCGGTGAGCCCGTGCTCAGGAGCGAAGAGACGCACGAGGGTGACCCCGGGTGCGTGAGCGAGGAGATCGGCGGTGGTCTTGCCGCTCGACGTACGCGCGGCGCCGTGGGTGAGGAGCCCGACGCGTGCGCCGCGGAGCGGGCGAAAGTCTTCCTGGGCGAGGACGTCGACCCCGGCGAGCACGTGATCGGCGGGGGCGCCACACGCCGGCGTCGCGTCGGGGAGCGGATTCGTCATCGCGCGCACAGCGAGATCGTCAATCTGCGCGACGAGCGGGTTCACCGCTCCTTTGCCGTCGGGGTGCACGCGGTTGCTCAAAAACACCACGAAGATGTCTTGGTCGGGATCGATCCACATCGCGGTGCCGGTGTAGCCGCCGTGCCCGATGGCACGCGGCGAGAGGAGCGCGCCTCGGTTCGAGGAGAGCGGGCTCGCCACGTCCCAGCCGAGCGCGCGGAGGCCGCGCGGCACGTCGTGGCGAGCGAGCATGCGATCCACCGCGTGGGGCGTGAGGAGGCGGTGCCCGTCGACCTCGCCGCGACCGAGGATCATCCGGGCGTAGCGCGAGAGATCGGCGGCGGTGGAGAAGACCCCCGCGTGTCCGGCGACGCCGCCCAAGAGGGCCGCTCGCGGATCGTGCACGTCGCCCACGATCCACGCGCCGTCCCTTTGCTCGGTGGGGGCCGCGCGCGCGCGAAGCGCCGGATCGGGGAGAAACCCCGTCTCGTGCATGCCGAGGGGCTCGAAGATCGACGCGCGCGTGAAGGCCGCGTAGTCGGTCTGCGTCACGCGGCGCACGATCTCTTCGAGCGCGAGGTAGCCGACGTCGGAGTAGAGGAAGCGCTCTCCCGGCGGCGCGCGGAGCGCCACCTCTTCGATGCGACGGAGTGCTTCGTCGCGGCCGTGCGCGAAGTCGCTCACCGGGGTGTCGGCGGGGAGCCCGCTCGTGTGCGTGAGGAGCTGCCGCACGGTGATGGTCCCCTTCCCGTTCCGCGCGAGCTCGGGGAAGTAGCGCGCCGCCGGGGCGTCGAGATCGATCGTCCCTCGCTCGGCGAGCAGCATCACGCTGGTCGCCGTCGCCAGAGGCTTCGTGAGCGACGCGAGGTCGAAGACCGTGTCCGGTGTCATCGGCACCCGCTCGGGGAGGAGCGCGCGCGAGCCGTAGGCTTTGAGGAAGGCGACGCCGTCGTGACGCCCGACGGCCACGACGCAGCCGGGGAGCTTGCCCGCGTCGATGGACGAGGTGACGACCGTGTCGATGGCGCGGGCGTATTCTTCAGGGAACGCGAGCGTCGGGCCGCCGGCGTCGCCAGGGAGCGTGGTCTCGGCCGCGGGAGCGTGGGGGCACATCGCCGTGTCGGGTGCTCCGTGCATCTTGCACGGACTTGGGCGGGGCGCGCGGTGCGGTGGGACGTTCGCGCGCTCTTCGCGCGCACCGGGTGCGCACCCGGCCGCTAGGGCCAACGGAAGCGCGAGCGCGGCGAGGACGTGGCGGAAGCGTAGACGCGTCGCTCCCTTCGGCATGACGGGAGCATAGCCGCCCTTGGCCCTGCGGTCGGGCTCGTCCGCGTCGGCGCTCGACCGAGGACGCCTCTTTGGGTTCGTGGTAGGACGTGGCCCATGGAACGAACACTCCCCTTGCATCGTGGTCTTCTCGTGACGCTCGGCGCCCTCGCGCTCGTCCCGCTCGCGTGCGGGGGGAGCAAGAACGAACCGCCGCCCGCGAGCGCGTACGGCAACACGACCTCCGGTCAACCGCAGCCCGGCGGGCCGCAGACCGGCCCCGCTCCCGCGGGGACGATGGGCGGTGCCCCGCAACAGAACGTCGCCGGATCGCAGCCCCCTCCGGGCGGCGCTCCCGGTGGAGCGGCTCCCGGCGGCGCAGCCCCGGGCGGTCCCGCGCCTGCAACGACCGGCGCGCCTCCTCCGGCGGGCGGCGCTCCCACCGACGCGGTCGTGGTCGCGCTCCTCTCGCCGCTCGCGGCGAAGTACGCGCCCGGCATGCAGCCCGAAGGGGCGCCGATCACGGCGAACCTCGCCGAGGGCGGCCACACCCAGACCACCGTCACGATGACCGCGGGCAAGTGCTACACGATCGTCGGCGCCTCGGCGCCGGTCGGCGGGGTGCAGAACCTGAACCTCAAGCTCCTCGCGCCCCCCTTCTACACGGTGAGCGCCGGCGAGAGCTCGAGCAAGAAGAGCGACGCGACGATCGGCGCAGCGCCGAGCCCGACGTGCCCGATGGTGCCGATCCCGGTCGCCTACAAGCTCGACGTCTGGTCGAGCAAGGGCGCGGGCCCGGTCGCCGTCCAGGTCTACTCGAAGACCAAGTGACGAAGGCGCGGTGCTCGCGACGAGCACCGACACAAAACGGCGCGAGGCACGTCGATGCGATCGACGTACCTCGCGTCGTTTCTTTTGGCGGTCCGACGGACAGCCCTCGCGCCGCGTCTACGCGCGGACTCCTTCGCCCTCGCCGCGCGCCCCGCCGCTCCCGTGCGGTGAAGCGACGTCGGCGTGCGGCTCGAGCGCCGCGGCGAGCCCTTGGGTCATGTCCTCGACGAGGACGATCTCGAGCGCGTCGCGCACCTCGCGCGGAACTTCGTCGAGGTCGCGCGCGTTCTTCTGCGGGAGGATGACGCGCGTGATGCCGGCGGCGTGAGCCGCGAGGACCTTGGCCTTGATGCCTCCCACCGGGAGGACGCGGCCGCGGAGCGTGACCTCGCCGGTCATCGCCGTGTCCGGGCGCACGCGACGCCCGGTGAGGAGCGAGGCGAGCGCGGTGAAGATCGTGACGCCCGCCGACGGCCCGTCCTTCGGCACGGCGCCGGCGGGGACGTGCACGTGCAGATCGACCGTCTCGAGAAACTGCGGCTCGACGCCGAGCGCCTCGGCGTTGCTCCGCACGTAGGTGAGCGCGGCGCGCGCCGACTCTTTCATGACGTCGCCGAGCTGGCCTGTGATCTCGAGCCTGCCTTTGCCCGGCATGCGCGAGGTCTCGATGAAGAGGATATCGCCGCCGACCGGAGTCCACGCGAGCCCGGTGGCCACGCCAGCCACGCTCGTGCGCTCGGCCACCTCGCTGAAGAAGCGCACCTTCCCCAGGTAGGTCCCGAGATCGTTCTCCTCGAGGACGCGCGTGACCGGCTTTTGATCGGGCGCGCGCGCGATGTCGAGCGTGAGCGCGCGGCATAGCTTGGTGAGCTGACGATTGAGCTGCCGCACGCCCGCTTCCCGCGTGTAGTCGCGCACCACGGCGCGGAGCGCGTCGTCGCTCACCGCGAAGGCCCCCTCGGGGATGCCGTGCTCCTTGAGCTGCTTCGGCAGGAGGTGGCTCTTGGCGATGGCGACCTTCTCTTCGAGCGTGTACCCGCTGAGCTCGATGATCTCCAGACGATCACGGAGCGGCGGAGACAGCGTCTCGAGCGTGTTGGCGGTGGCGATGAAGACCACCTCCGAGAGGTCGAAGGGGATCTCGAGGTAGTGATCGGTGAAGGTCTTGTTCTGCTCGGGATCGAGCACTTCCAGGAGCGCGGCTTCCGGCGAGCCACCCCAGCCCGTGCCGAGCTTGTCGATCTCGTCGAGGAGGAGGACGGGGTTCTTCACCTTCACCTTCTTCAGCGCGTGGAGGATGCGCCCAGGGAGCGCGCCCACGTAGGTGCGCCGGTGACCGCGGATCTCGGCCTCGTCGCGCACGCCGCCGAGCGAGACGCGCGCGAAGGGGCGGCCGGTGGCGTCGGCGATCGACTGGCCGAGTGACGTCTTGCCGACGCCGGGGGGCCCGACGAAGCAGAGAATCGTCCCGCGCGGATTCCCCGACAGCTTCAGCACCGCCATGTGCTCGAGGATCCGGCGCTTCACGTCGGCGAGCCCGGCGTGGTCGGCCTCGAGACGCGCCTCGACGGCGCCGATGTCCTCTTTGGCCGGCGCGCGCTTCGACCAGGGGAGCGCGGCGATCCAATCGAGGTAGTTGCGAATCACGTGGTACTCGGCGCTCTGCGCCGACATGCCTTCGAGCCGCGCGAGCTCGCGATCGGCGACGGCGCGCGCCTCCTCGGGGAGCTCGGCTTCGTCGAGCCGGGTGCGGAGCTTCTCCGCCTCGTCGGCTCCGTTGCCGCCTTCACCGAGCTCGCGCTGGATGGCGCGGAGCTGCTCGCGGAGGAGGACCTCGCGCTGCGACTTGCCGAGCTCGCGACGCACGTCCCCGTCGATCTTGCGCTTCACGTCGTGGGCGGTGCGGGCGCGGTCGAGCAGCTCGCTCACGCGCCGCAGGCGGTCGATGACGTCGAGGGTCGCGAGGACCTCGTTCTCGGCGTCGGTCCCCAGCCCCAGCGCCGACGCGACCTGGTCGGCGACGACGCCCGGCTCTTCGTCCGACGCCGCCGCTTGACCCAAGGCGCCGCCGGTTCGCGAAGAGAGCTCCTCGACCTGCTCGCGAAGGCGACGCGCGAGATCGCGCGCTTCGCCGAGGTCGCGCACCGGTTCGACCGCGCGCTCCCCCTCGGCCTTCCAATACGGGTCGTGGGCAGTGATCGACGTCAGACGAAAGCGCCCGACCCCTTCGAGCACGAGCCGCTGCTCGCCGTTCCCAAGACGAACGATCTGATGCACCCGCGTGAACGTCCCGAACGGGTGGAGATCGGCGTCGGTGGGGTCGACGACCGACGCATCACGCTGCGAGACCACGCCGATGACGTCGCCCACCTTCACGGCGTCGAGCAGCGCGACCGAGCGGGAGCGACCGACAGGGAGCGTGATGCGCGTGCCGGGAAAAATGACGCCCGTGCGAAGAGGGAGGAGAGGAAACGGAGAAGACGGCGGGGTGATTCCGCCACGGAGTGCGTTCATGAGCCTTCCTTGGGTCGCGCGGGGGGAGAGGGGTCTCACGGCCGGTGGGCAGCGGGACGGGGCGGGGCGGTCCGAGCGATGAACGCAACCTAAGTTTGTTCAATCCTCAGTCAACACCTTGACGAGGAGCTCCCGCGGCACACTCGCCGTGATCGACGTCGGGCCGATCCGAGACTCCGACCGCCGACCGACGGCCGCCGACCGACCGCCGACGACCGCCGAGCCCCCTGGCCCGCCACCGCCCTCTGCGCGAGGCCCGGTGACGCCGACCGTGCGCCTACCGTCGCGCGCGTTTGGCGCGGCGGACGTCGCGACGAAGCAGCCCCCGGAGCACCAGCTGATGAAGGCCGGCGAGCTCGCGCAAGACGACATCACGCGGCTCGCTGAAGATCCACGGCGGGGAGAAGCTGGCGTACGCGCGGAGGAGGAGCCCCGCGGCCTCGTCGGGGCGCTCGGCGTCGAGCTCCCCTGCCCGGGCCCCCTCGCGAAGGAGTTGGGCGACGAGCGCGCGCTCCTCGTCGCGGAACCGTTGGTGCGCCGCCTTCACCGCTGCGTTCGCGCAATGGAAAAGGTCGCGCGCGTGGACCCCCTCCTCGCAGCAGCCGAGAAATCCTTCGACGCGTGCGTCGAAGACCGCGAGGAGCCGCGCGGCGAACCCGTGACGCTCGTCCGAGGCGGCGCGCTGCATGCCCACGAGGACGCGCAAGTGACGGCGGGTCGAGAGCTCCTCGAGGATCGCCTCTTTCGAATCGAACTCGAGGTACACGCTGCCGACGCCGATCTGCGCCTCGCGGGCGATCTCGGCGATGGTCGTCTTCTGCGGTCCGTAGTGGAGGAGGAGTCGCGCCGCGACGTCGAGGATGTGGCGACGTCGTTCGGGATCGGGCAGCGACATAGTGGAACCTCGAAGATTGAGCGATCTTCGCATGTATTCACCGTTCGAAGAAGCCCCGACGCCGCGCGAGCTAAGATCGCCCAATGCGCCTCTTCGACGAGCTGGTCACCTCTCCGCTCGCGCCGCCCCAGACCGAGGACACGCGCGCCTTCCTCGATGCGCTCGATCGCCAGCGCGCCGCGCGAGGGACCGAGGGCGAGACGACGGTGGAGCGAGCGCTCCGCGCGGGTCTCCTGGCCGATCGACTCGGCTTCGCGTTCGCCGGAGGCTACCAAGCGGCCCTCGCGAGACTGCTTGGCTCCTCCGCCCAGCGCGCGTGCTTCTGCGCGACCGAGCGCGGCGGCGCGCACCCGCGTCAGATCGAGACGCGCCTCCACGAAGCCGACGGCGTGCTGCTCCTCGACGGAGTGAAGACCTACGCGACCTTGGCGATGGAGGCCGAGACGCTCGTCGTCGTGGCGAGCCGCGGCGTCGACGCGGGGAGAAATCGACTGGCGGTCGTCACCGTGCCGGCGGCGCGCGCGGGCATCGGGAGGCGGCCCAAGGCGGCCACCCCCTTCGCCCCCGAGGTGGTGCACGCCGAGGTGACGCTCGAAGGGGTGCGCGTGGAGGCCGGCGAGGTGCTCCCTGGCGACGGCTATGACCGCTATTTGAAGCCGTTTCGCACGATCGAGGACATCCACGTGACCGCGGCGCTCGTGGGCTACCTCGTCGGCGTCGCGCGCCGAAGTGGATTCGCTGCCGAGGACGTGGAGCGGCTCGCCGGACTCGCGGCGGCGCTCCTTCCGCTCGGCGAGGCCGAGGCGAGCCTCGCGTCGACCCACCGCGTCCTCGCCGGCGTGCTGGCGGCGGTGGATCGCGCGGTGGTGGATCTGGAGCCGGCCTTCCGCTTGGCGGAGCCTGAGGAGCGAGCTCGATGGGAGCGCGATCGCCCGCTCCTCCTGGTGGCGGGCTCGGCGCGAGGCCAACGGCTTACGGCGGCGCGCCGGGATCCGGCGTAGCCGCGTCACCGAGCGCGCGCGCCGGCTGCGGCCGCGTCGTTGCGCTCGGACGCTGCACCGGAATCACGTTGGCGAAGGGGGCGTCGGAGATGGCCACCGGCTGCGTCACCGAGGGTTCGGTCGTCGACGTCGGAGGCGCAACGACCGCCACCGCCCGAGGCGTCAGCCGGGGCGAAGCCGCGACGGTCGTCGGCGGCGCCACCGGACGCGCCGCGAGATCGTGTGCGCGACCTGCGTCACGATCCGCGATCGTCCCGGCGTCGAGATCGAGGTCGACCGTCCCTCCGTCGTCGAGCGGCGCCACCGCTGTCTCCGCGACGTCGCCGGCCGAGGACGCGTCGTTCGCGCTCGTTTGTTCCGACGCGAGCGCCACCGCAGCATCGACGACCGGCGCGCCGGCCTGCGCGCGCGCGTCCGCGAGCCGCTGCGCCGTCCACACGCTCCCCGCGACCGCGCCACCGGCGACGAGGATCATCCCTCCGGCCACGAGGAGGAGCGCGGTGAGCGCCCGGCGCCTGCCCCCCGGGAGGGCACGCCTTCGCAAGACCTCCAGGCGAATCGTCTGCTGGTCGTCGGACCAGTCGTCGTTCTGCGCCGAGGCCGTCGCCGGTGCGCGCACGGCCGGCGAGGCGGGGCGCGACAGGCGGGCACCGCTCGCGTCCATGAGCTCGGTCACCATCTCTTCGTCGCCGCTGACAGCCGCGTCGCTGGCACGCTGAAGCTCGACGAGGCGCACCAGCATCTCACGCGCGCTGGCGAAGCGCTGCGCGGGGCGGCGCCGGATGGCGCGCGCCACGATCTCTTCGAACGCCACGGCGGTCGCGTCGGTTCGCCCCGAGTCGAGGCGCGGCGGCTCGGTCGTCAGCTTGGTTCGCAAGAGCGCGTCGCCGGCCTCACCGAAGAGCTGCTTGCCGCTCACCATGCGGTAGAGGACGGCGCCGACAGCGTAGACGTCGGATCGCTCGGTCACCTCGCGCGCGTTGAGCGCTTGCTCGGGCGCCATGTACGGGAGCGTCCCCATCACCATGTTCGACTTGGTGAGATCGGTCACCGAGCTCTCGCCGCGGGTCGCGTCTTCGCGGCTCAAACTGAAATCGAAGATGACGGCGCGCTGGCCCCCGTCGGGGAGTCGGCGAAGGAGAATGTTCCCCGGCTTCAGATCGCGATGGATGACGTGCGCCGCGTGGAGATCGGCGAGGCCGGTGAGCACGTCGACGCCGATGTCGATCGACTCCTCCACCGACATGCGACGCCCGCGAAGAACGTCGTAAAGGAGCTCTCCTTCGATGAAGTCGAGCACGAGGACCAAGCCGAAGGTCTCGTCGTGGACGAAATCGAGGACGCGCACGACGTAGTCGCTCTGGATCTTCGCCAAGAGGCGCGCCTCGCGACGGAAGCGGGCGACCGTCTCCTCCGCGGCCGCCGCCGCTGGAAGGAGCGTCTTGAGCGCCACGCGAATGCCCAACGAGATGTGCTTCGCCGACCAAACGGCGCCGAAGGCCCCCTCTCCTACCTTCTGCTCAACGAGGTAGCGGGCGGCCACACGCGCACCGGCGTAAAGCTCCATCGACCTCCGAGGATACCTCCCCTGGCGCGCGGCCGTGGCGGATCCACACTGAAGCTTGGAGGTGCAGTCTGGTGGTCCTCCCAAACCGGGAACGAACCCCCGGTACGTTCGGTTCGTGGAGAAATCAGCAGGCGCGGCCCGCTCGGCCGACGCCTTTCGCCCGGTCGCTCGGCTGGGTGCTTCTGCTTTCGGGAATGACGGTGGTGGGGGCCGCCTGCACCGCGTCGCGCCCCGCCGAGGTCGCGACCAGTGGGCGCGAGGAGGCGCCGCTGCACGAGGAGGTGGCAATGGCGCTCGCCGATCCCGACGTCCAAAAGGGCGCGGGCTCGTCGGTCGATGCCGCGGTCGCCGAGGTCACGCCTCCCCGCGGAGACGCCGTGCTGCCCGCCGGAGGGGCGCCGCAGATCACGTGCCCCAAAGGGATGCTGCTCGTCGAAGGATCGTACTGCCCCGAGGTTCGTCACACCTGCCTCCGCGCCGTCGACACGGTCGGTCGCTACGCCGGGCTGCGTTGCGCCGAGTTCAAAGATCCGCCCGAGTGCGTCGCGCCGCGGGTGCCGATGCGCTTCTGCATCGATCGCGAAGAGTACGCTGCGCCAGGCGACGATCTGCCGATGGTGAACGTGTCGTGGACGCGGGCCGCCGAGCTCTGCGCCGCGCGAGGCGCGCGCCTCTGCCAAGAGCGCGAGTGGGAGCTCGCGTGCGAGGGGGACGCGATCCGCCCCTACCCCTACGGCTTTCAACGCGACAGCACGGCGTGCAACATCGATCAGACGCACCTCGGCAAACCGAACGAGGGGCTCTTCGATCTGCGCGCCAAGCGCGACGCGTTCCCGGCGTGTGTGAGCCCCTTCGGCGTGCACGACATGACGGGGAACGTAGACGAGTGGACCGTGCGCGAGGGGCAAGCCGCGCCGCACCGCTCCGCGCTCCACGGCGGTTGGTGGCTCCCCGGCCGCAACGGCTGCCGACCGGCAACGCTCTTCCACCCCGAATCGTACCAAGGCAAGCAGGTCGGCTTCCGCTGCTGCGGGGAAGCACCCGTCGCCTCGGGCCCCTGACTACGTCGCAGCGCGCGCGGTCGACCGACGCTCGAGCGCCGCGCTGACGAGAGCGCACCCTGCCGCGCAAATGGCTGCGCTCACGAAGGGGGCGCCGTGTGCCAAGCGCGCTTGGAGCGTCCCGGCGAGGAGCGGCCCGATGGTGCGCGCGAGGCCGCTCGCCGATTGTGTGAGACCGAGGATCGCCCCCTGCGACTCGGGCGGCGCGTGCTCCGCGGCGGCCGTCGAAAGGACGGGCGAGGTGATCCCGAAACCGATCCCCAGCGGGACGACGCCGAGGACGAGGCCGCGGGCACCGCCGAACGTGAGCAGCGTCAGCATCCCCCCGGCGATGAGGCACGGTCCGACGACGGCCAGCCGCGCCGCGCGCACCCTTCGAAGGAGCGGACGAAGGAAGATCCCTTGCACGAGGAGCGACATCAACCCGAACGCACCGAACATGCGCCCCACCTCCACGGGGCCCCAGCCCGCCCACTCTTGGGCCACGAGCGGCAAGCTGACTTGCATGGCGCTGAGCGCGAGGAAGAGGAGAAAGAAGACGATCAAGATCCCCGACACCTCGGGATCGCGCACCGCGGTCCACAGCCGGACGGGCGGCCCGTGCGGACGCTGCGTGGAGTCGTCACGCAGGTGACGCGTCTCGGGCATGAAGAAGAACGCCGCGACGAGGTCGAGGAGTGCCAGCGTCGCCGCTCCCGCTGGAGGAGCCCACGCGCCGTAGTGCGCGAGCATGCCGCCGGCCACCGGGCCACACACCATGCCCAAGCCGATCGCCGCGCCGACGCGCCCCATGCCCTGCGCGCGCTCGTCCCCGGTGTACGCGTCGGAGATGGCCGCTTGGCACGCAGCGATGTTCCCCGACGTCGCGCCGGCGACGATGCGCGAGAGGAAGAGCAGCGGTAAGAGCGAAGCGCGGGTCGCCAAGGCGAAGACCACCATCGCGAGCGCGTTCCCCGCGAGGCTGATGAGGATGACGGGACGACGACCGAACTTGTCGGAGAGCCGCCCGAGCCACGGCGTCGCCAGGAGCTGTGTAAAGGAGAAGCACGCGAAGAGGACGCCTACGGTCTCGGCCGTGCCCCCCATGTTCGCCACGTAGAGCGGCAACAAGGGCAGAACGATCCCGAACCCGATGAGGTCGAGGAAGATCGTGAGCACGACGAAGAGGTCGACGCGGGCCCGCACGCGGCGAGTCTAGCCCGACCTTCGGGAGGCGTGGGCTGTCGCACCATCGACGACCAGGACCGGTCCCAATCCGAGCGTGAGCTTCGGGGTTCACCTACGATGCCCGCATGCACCCGCGCGCTGCCGAGCTGATTCGTGCCCTCGATCTCGTGCCGCATCCCGAGGGCGGGTACTACCGCGAGACGTATCGCTCGCCGCTCGTGCTCGACGGGCTCGCGCGAGGACCACGCTCGGCGCTCACGGTGATCTACTTCCTGCTGCACGAAGGGACGTTCTCGGCGTTGCATCGCGTGACGTCGGACGAGGTGTGGCACTTCTACGAAGGCGAGCCGCTCGAGCTCACGCTGCTCGACGACGACGGACGCGCGACCACCGCGACGCTCGCCAACGATCTCGTAGGAGGCGCGCGCCCGCACGTCGTCGTCCCCGCCGGCACGTGGCAAGCGGCGGTGCCGCGCGGCGCGTACACGCTGTGTGGCTGCTCGGTCGCCCCCGGGTTCGACTTTGCCGACTTCGCCATGCCGTCGCGCGACGAGCTCCGTGCACGCTTCCCCGGGCACGAGGCGCTCGTCACGCGCCTCACCCGCGGCTCCTGAAAAAAAGAGCCTCCCGCGTCTTGACGCAGTGCGTCACATGGTTATTTCATAGGTCGAACGCGGCGGATCCTCCGCCCCGGCCGAAGGAGAGAGCCATGAGCGAGAGCCTCGAAACGACGACGCCCGTGACGACCGAGACGCCCCCCCACGATGCCGAGTCGACCTCCCTCGTCGATACGGTGTTCGACCTCGTCACCGCTTGGACGCTGGTCGGCCTGCGCGCGGCGAAGGTCGCGCTGGAAGAATCGGCGCGCGCCCTCACGAAGACGGCGCAGTCGATCGACACGCTCGCCGCGCGCTTCACGCGCGAGCCGCACGACAACGCGCAGGCCACGCCGCACGCCTGACGTCGCGCCCGCGCGAGCGATCTTCGACGCGCGGACCTACCGCGTGCCGCGCGCCGCCTCCCACCGAAGGGGCGGCGCGCGCGCGCTCATTGCGACATGTTCACCTTCACCAAGGTGATGTCGTCGGCCTTCACCGTGGTGTCGACGGACTTCTCCATCGGCGGGTCGGAGGTGCGGAGCGTCAGCTTGTGCGCCCCGGCGCGCACTTGCACCTTGTAGACAGGGGAGCCGCCGAGCGACGTCGATCCGTCGAGGACTTGGTCGCACGCCGGGATGCAGATGACGGTGAGGAGCCCCGTGCCGGCTCCCGAAGGGATCGTCGGCGAAGGCGTCGACGGCTTGTCCTCCGTGTCGGGCGCGCGGCGATGATGCGTGGCCGCGGGTGCCGCGGTCGTCGCCGCGGCTGCGGGAGGCGTCGCGACCGGCGCGGGCGGAGCGGGCTTCGCCGTGCTCGCGGTCGTCGGCGGAGTCGCAACGGGCGGCGTCACCGCGCTCGCGCTCGGCACCGGGGCGACCGCGGTCGACGACGCCGTCGGTCGCACGGCGCTCGGGGCGCTCGGCGCGAGTGTCGAGGCCGGCGGTGCAACGACGCTCGCGGTCGGCGTCGGTTTGCCGTCGTCGGTGCCCGGCGGGTGCAAGAAGGGGCCGAGCCAGTGGAGCACGACCATCGTGAGCGCGCCGAGACCGGCGACGACGGCGATGATCTCCACGGTGCGGATCGCGCGACCGCGCGGCGTCACGAGCACCGTGGCCGCGAGCGACTGCGGCGGCATCCCCGGCGGGAGCTGCGGCAGCGGCGGCAGGAACGACGGCGGCATCGGCACGAACATCGGCGGTGGCATCGGCGGCATCGCCAACACCTCGGGGGCGATCTCGACCGAAGGCGCGTGCCGCATCGGCAAAGGACGCGCGATCTCCGCGTCCTCGTACTCGGGCGAGTCGAGCGGCTTGATGGTGGTCGCCACCCCTTCGTCGTCGCTGTCGCTCGAGACGACGGGCCCCTCACGGAGGAGCGCCTGCTCGCTCATCACCATCGTCGGCTGCTCGTCCGACGACGACGACACCGCCGAGCTCATGTCGCCCATGTCGCGCACGGTGTCGGGCGCTTGCGGCGGAGCTTGTGGCGGCGGCGCGCGCGAAGGTCTTCGCGGCGGCGCGAGCCCCGAAGCGGCCGGATCGGGCGGCGGCGGGCGCGAAGGGAGCGGCACCGGCTTCTGCGCGCGCCCCGGTGTTGGCGGACGAAACGCGGCCGGCGGCGGCACCGTCGGCTGACGGCGCGTGATGGGAGGAAGCTCGGGGGCCGAGGTGGGCGCAGGAGGCCGCGCCGAGGGCTTGGGCTTGAACTTGAGATCACCGCGCCGGAAGACCTCGGTGACGTCGGCGGCCTGGCGAAGGAGCTTCTCACGCTCCTCGAGCCGCTCGGCGAAGACGCGCCCCATGTAGCGGCCGACCTCCTCTTCGTCGAGGGACACGCCCTGCGAGACCATGACCTCTTGCAGCGTGCGGGCAAAGTCGCGCGCGGTGTCGAAGCGCTTCTTCGGATCGCGCGAGATGGCGCGTCGCAACAGCGAGTCGATGGCGCCGGGGAGCCCTTTCACTCGGTTGCGAAGCTCGGGGACCGACACCGCCTCGAGGAGCGCGCGTGTCTCGTCCTCGGTCTTGCCGCGGAAGAGCGGCCGGCCGGCGCAGAGCTCCCACAGGATGACGCCGAGCGAGAAGACGTCGGCGCGCGCGTCCACCGGCTCGCCCCACACTTGCTCGGGCGCGAGGTACGGCAGGACCTCCGATTGCTCGTCGCTCACCGTGATCGACGCCTCGACGTCGGTCGGGATCACCGGCGCGCAGGGGTCGAGCACCTTGGTCTTCCCCGCGTAGGCGACGATGAGGCTCTTCGGCGAGATGTGGCCGTGAATGAGCCCCATGCGCTGGCCGGAGGCGTCGCGCGAGGAGTGGATCCCGTCCACGCCGAGCGCCGCGTCGCTGATGATCTTGCACGCGATGCTCCACGCCACGGTGCTTCGCGCGCGTTGCGTGCGGTCGAGGATCTCTTGCACGAGCTCGCCCTGCACGTACTCGAGGGCCGTCCACAAGTGGCCGTCCTCTTCGCCGACGTCGTGGGTGACGACGACGTTGGGGTGATCGATGCGCCCGCTCGCGCGCGCGGCGTCGTAGAACGCTTCGTGGAATCCCGGCACCTCCGCCACCTCCGGGCGGACGCGGCGCACCATGGCCCAGCGCTGAAACCCGCTCGGCCCCTCGAGGCGCGCGAGGTGCGTGATGTAGATCCGATCGCGCCCGAGCTCCCCCAGGACGTGATAGCGACCGAGCACGCTCGGCGCGGCGGGATCAGGGGCGCGGCGTGCGTCCGGCATCGTGGGGCAGGTTGCGCCGCCGAGATCCAACGCTCCCGCGGGGCGCGCCGAAGTGAACCACGAGAGACCCTGCGACGCAAACGTACCCGCTGCGACGCGACGCCTCGACGGTCGCGCTGGCGAGTGTGTCCCGAGTCCGAAGCTCGTCACCCTCGGACTCAGGACGCTAAGGGGCGGCCTTGGCGATCTCGTCGGCGGCGCGAGCGCGCTCCTCCGCCGCGCCACGATCGGCCCCTTGAAGGAGCGCGGCGGCGGCGTGGAAGCGACGCGCGACGTCGGCGAAGTACCCCTTGTTCGCCCCTTCGGGCGGGGCGATGGACAAGAGGAGAGCGGCGTCGAAGGCTGCCGCGCCTTGGTAGGCGCCGCGGACAGCATCGAGGGCGGCGACGTTCCTCAGCCCGAGCGCCGCGGGCGAAGGGGCTTGCATGAGGGCCACCGCGTCGCGCGGTCCTTCGTGGAACGCGACTCCGAGCGCGACGAGGAGGGTCGCCGCATCCATGTCGGCCGCGGAAGGAGCGCCGTCCTTGTTGACCGTGCGGGAGGGGTTCGCAGCGCGTGCGGCGACGTCGAAGTCGACCGCGCGGAAGTACGTCTTGCCGAGGAGCGCGCGCCCACCGGCGTAGACGAGCTCGGTCGCTGCCGTGGGACGCGCGTCGGAGTTGGGCGTCTCGCGGAGAGTCGGCGGCACCCCTTGTCCGAGCGAAGCGCGGAGCACGTTGGGCTCGCGCAGCGTCGCGTCACCGAGCACGAGCGGCGCGTAAAAGGTCGGGAGCTTCGCCGCGAGGCGCTCTTCGACGGTGACCTTGGAGGGGGCAGGGAGCGCGGGGAGGAGGAGCGCGTCGAGCGCGTCGATGCGTCGCCCGGCGTAGAGCCTTCCCAGGAGCGCGCGGGCGCGCGCGACGCGTGCATCTTGCACGATTCCCAGCGAGGCGAGCTCACGGAGTCCGACGAGCGCCGCGTCTCGCCCGCGGTCTTTGCGCGGGTCGAGCGCCTGATCGAGCGTGGCGTAGTAGACGGTCTTGAGCTCGGGATCGGCCTCGAACTCTTTGGGGAGCGGCACCTCGCGCGCGCGCTCGACGAAGCGCATGTCGGCGAGGCCCGCCTCCACCGCGGCGACGCCGCGACCGTAGGTGGCGAGGCCCGAGGCGGCGCGCGAGAGGCTCTCGACGGCGCGCGCTTGCCCTTCGATCCACGCGCGCAAGGGGCCGGCGACGTAGGCGAGCACGTGCTTCTTGTCGGCCGCCCCCTTCATCGAGGGGGCCGTGCCCACGGTGCGGGCGAGACGAGCACCGAGCGACTGCCCGACGAGCGCGTGGAGGATCGGGTTCGGGGTCGCCTTGGCCGACGACGCGATCCACGGATCGACGATCTTGTCCCCGCACTCCGGGGGCGCGAGGTCGGCGCGGAGCGCGCGCACGGCCCCCTTCGGAAGCCCGCCGCACCCTTCGAGCGCGACGAGCGCGGAATCGCGACCGGCGACGTCGACTTGGTCGAGCGCGTCGGCGAGGGCAAGCATCGCCGCCCCCTTCTCTTCGCAAGCCGGCGCTTTCTTGCTCGCCTTACGTTGCACGAACGCGACGCACGACGCCGGGGCCGCGGGCACGCCGGGGACGTCGGCCGCGCTCGTCCACGCCGCGAGATCCGGCGCCTTGAGCTCTTTGGCGACCGGCGGATCGTCTTCGAGCGGCGCGCCGAGGACGAAAGGGTCACCCGCCTTCGCGCTCGGTGTCGCGGTGGTCGGCGCCCCCACGTCGACGGGCGCGGGTTCTGCCGCCCTCGGGCTCGCCGGCGCCGGGGTCGCGCCTCCGCACGCCACGAGCCAAGGTCCCACGAAGAGCGTAACGCCCAGCGAGAGGAGCCGCGCGCCGAGCGCCGGCCCTCTCCTCTTCCTCTCGGTCATGCGTGGCCTCGGAGCTTACGGGTTGAAGTCGGTCTGCGCGGGCGGCGGAGGCGGAGGCGGCGGGAGCTTCGGGGCCGAGTCGCCCTTGGGCTTCGACGGCGCTGCGCCCTGGGCCTTGGGCTTTTCCTTCTTGTCGTCCTTGTCGTCGTCGCTCTTCTTCGTGAGGAGCGCGTCGCCCTTGGTGACGTCGAAGCGCGGCGGCGTGTTCGGATCGCACCCATGCGTGAAGCCGGTGGCGTCGAAGTCGCTCTTCATCGAGCCGGTCTTCTCCGACTTTCCGTCGGGCGTCTTGTAGACCGCTTCGATCTTCACCTCGTGCTGGCCGGCGCGCGAAGGCGAGCAGTACGAGAGGAGGTAGTAGCTCTTCGAGGAGTTCTCGATCTTCTGCGCGATCTCGTCGAAGGCCTTCACCACCGCCGCCTTGTCCGCGGCCTTGGCGGTCCCGTCCTTGCCGACGTCTTTGAGCTGCGACTCGTCCATCTCGGTGCCGAGACCGATGGCGAAGATCTCGTACTTGCTCTCCTTGACCGCTTTGCGCATGTCCTCTTTGGGGACACGGTTCGCGCGGTCGGTGCCGTCGCTGAAGACGACGAGCGTGCCGAACTTCATCGGGTGCTCGGCGGTCTGCATCGCGCGGTCGAGCTCGGCGATGCCCTTCACGACGGCGCCGTTCAAGTTGGTGCTCGGGTCTTGCGGCTTGAAGCCCTTGAGCTGCTGGATGCCCCCCTTCGCGCCGCCGGCGCTGGTGAAGGGGGCGATGGGATGAAGGTTCTCGCTGCCGTCGAAGGCGTAGACGCCGACGCGTTGCGATTTCTCCACGCGGTCGGTGAACGTGGTGGCGGCGTCGACGAGCGAGTTCACCGCTTCGGGATCGCCCGACACGCTGCCGCTCATGTCGACGAGCAAGAGCGTGTAGTGCGAGATGGCGACCTCGGGATTCAAGATCGTCTGCTTGCTCTCCTTCTCCGAGACGAGCGCGTCGTCTTCGTAGATACGGAACTGGTCAGCCGTCAGACCACCCACCCCCTCACCGGAAGACGTCTCGACCTTGAAGTAGACCGCGACGTTGCTCGGTCGACTCTGCGCGGACTTTACCGGGGTGAGCTTGAGCCCCCCGCCGAGCGCACCGCACCCCACGAGCCAGGGAGAAGAGAGGAGAGCGACCACCAGAGCCCACGTGCGGACTCCATCCCGCGTGATCTTCATGCAGAGATGCATACCACGCGGCAGCTTGCGCTGCGTTCCTCCGAGCAGCTACCGTCGAAGATGGGCGGGAGGTGACGAGCGTGGCTGGATCGAGTCGTCGCGACGTGCGATTCCGGGTGCGCTTCCCCGCGCAGCTGAGACACGGACGCAAAGTCTGGTCGCTCTTCACCGAGGACGTGAGCTTCCGCGGTGTCTTCGTGCGCACCGACACGCCGCCGCCGCTGCGCGCGTTGGTCGAGCTGCGCCTTTTGATTCCGCCGGGTCACGTCGCGTTCACGACGCACGGGATGGCGGTGCACGTCGTCGTCCCCGACAACGGCATGGGTCGTACGCCGGGGGTGGGCGTCGAGCTCTACGGCCTCGATCGCGAAGCGCGCGAAGAGTGGGAAGAGTTCGTGCGCCAAGTCTCGGTGAGCTGTCCGCCTTCGGAGGACCAAGCGCCGCTCGTCTCGGCCGCGCCGCCGAAAGAGCCGATTCGCCGCCGCTCGAAGCGCCACACCGCGGTGCTCCGCGTGCAGGTCGAGACGATGCGCGACCTCTACGAGCTCTATACGGGCGACGTCTCGAACGGCGGCATGTTCATCGCGACCGAGGTCGAGCTGGCGCCGCGCACGCAGGTCGTCGTGCACGTGCCGCATCCCGAATCGGACGAGGTGTTCCTCCTCGACGCCGTCGTACGCCATCGCCAGAACACGCCGGGCCTCTCGGGCGTGGGGGTCGAGTTCGCGCCGATGGACCGTGCGCGGCGGCACCAGTTCCTCGACTTCGTACGCGGCGGCATCCACGTCGACGAGGACGAGGACGTGGCGTAAGAATCGCCACGGTTCGTCGCAGGCGACGAACCGTTCTGCGATTCTTACGCCACGTTCACCCTAGTGGGGGACGTGGCCGTCCCCCCTCGCAGCGATGCTGCGAGCCTCCCCCCGCTCGCCTATCGGCGGCGCGCGCTCGCGGGCGCTCGCGCGCGATTTACTGGCACCGCCTAGCAGTGGAGACGGCGCGTCTGCATTCGCCAAGGAATGGGCGGTGCATCAATGCCGCAGCTTGGGGACGGCGCTTCGCGGGGGCGGCGCTATTTTTTTGTGGCGCGGCTTTTGGGGGGAGCCGCGGACTTTGAGGGCTTTGACGGCGCGCCGGAGGACGATGCGGGGAGCTTGGTTTTGCCGGCGGCGAGGACGAGGCGGAGCTCGGCGTCGGTGACGGGGGAGACGGAGAGGCGCGAGCGGCGGACGACGACCATGTCCGAGAGGCCCTTGGTCGACTTGAGCTCGTCGAGGGTGACGGGGCGCGCGAAGGGGACGAGCGGCGCGACGTCGACGACGCTCCAGTCGTCCTTGGTGGTCGGATCTTGGTAGGCAGGGGCGACGACGCGCGCCACGCCGACGACCGCGCGATCCTCGTTCGAGTGGTAGAAGAGGCAGAGGTCGCCCTTCGCCATCTTGCGAAGGTTGTTGCGCGCCTCGAAGTTGCGAACACCGTCCCAGACGGCGCGCTTCTCCTTCTCCAGGCGGGCGTAGGAGTAGACCGAGGGCTCGCTCTTGATCAGCCAGGCTTGGGGCATGTCGGGCGGCGAGAGTAGCATCCGATCCACCCTTCGATGCCACCCTCGGAACGCGACACGGAAGCCGCTCGGTCGCCGCGCGCACACGCTCTTCGACTGAGCTCGCGCTCGCACTTCGATCTCGCGGAGAACGCGCTGACGAAGGCGATCGCGCGGGCGCGGAGCCAGGGCCGCACGCTCCTCGATCTGACCGAGTCGAACCCCACGCACGCGAACCTCCCCTACCCCGAACGCGCGATCCTCGACGCGCTCGGCGACGCGCGCGCACTCACCTACGAGCCGCTCCCCTTCGGTCTCCGCTCGGCGCGCGAGGCAGCGGCACGATCCATCGGACGAGATCCCGAGCGCGTGTTCCTCACCGCGAGCACGAGCGAGGCCTACGCCTTCCTCTTCAAGGTGCTGTGCGACCCGGGCGACGAGGCGCTCGTGCCGGCCCCGAGCTATCCGCTCTTCGAGCACCTCGCCACGCTCGAAGGGGTGCGTCTCGTCCCCTACCGCCTCGCCTACGACGGCGCGTGGCACGTGGACGTCGACTCCGTCCACCGCGCACGGAGCGACAAGACCCGCCTCGTCTTGAGCGTCAGCCCCAACAACCCCACCGGCTCCTTCTTGAAGCGCCACGAGCTCCGCGCCCTCGCCGCGCTCGGCCTCCCCATCGTCTCCGACGAGGTCTTCGCCGATTACGGTTTCGGCGAAGACGAAGCGCGCGTGAAGACCGTCCTCGAGGAGACGAACGTCCTCACGTTCGCGCTCTCGGGTCTCTCGAAGGCGGCGGCGCTCCCGCAGATGAAGGCCGCGTGGACGTGCGTCGGCGGGCCCGAGGCCGAGGTGAAGGCGGTCCTCGAACGCCTCGAGATCGTCGCCGACAGCTTCCTCTCGGTGTCGACGCCGGTGCAGCACGCGCTCCCCGCGCTGCTCGCTTCGCGTGAAGCGACGGCTTCGGCCATCCGCGCGCGCACGGCGCGAAACCTCGAGTCGCTCCGGGGCCAAGTGCATCCTCGCGTCCCCTCGCCGGCGTCGATCCTCGACGTCGAAGGGGGCTGGTACGCGACCTTGCGCATCCCACGAACGAAGAGCGAAGAGGCGTGGGTCGTGGGTCTCGTCGAAGAAGACGGAGTCGTCGTGCACCCCGGCGCGTTCTTCGATTTCGAAGACGAAGCGCACCTCGTCGTGAGCCTTCTCACCGAGGAGCGCGTCTTCGACGAGGGGATCACTCGCGTGCTCGCATCGGTCGCGCGCGCCTGAGGGCCGCGATCGAGCGACGCGCACGCGATCTCCGCCGCCCGCCCCGCGCCGGCGGTCGAATCAAACGACGCGAAAGGGATCGACGTCGGACGCCGGGAAGACGACGTCGAGCCCGGGCAGCGCCTCTTGCAGCCGCGCGCCGAGCCGTCGCAAAGCGACGCGCTCCGAGTTCGAATGCAACGCCGCGACGACGGTGAGGCCTCCGCGATCGAGCACCTCGCGCGCCTCGTGGTGACGCATCTCTCCCGTGAGGTAGAGCTCGGCGCCGGCCCGCTTCGCTTCGTGCACGAGATCACCGCACGCCCCAGCAGCGACGGCCACGCGTGTCACCCCGCCTTCGGTGGGTCCGGCGACGAGCAGGTGCTCGACCCCCAACCCGCGACGGATGGTCGCGAGGAGGTCGGCGCGCGACGTCGGCTTCGCCAAGTCGCCGACCCGCCCGAGCCCCAAGGGGCCGCGCGGCGCCGCCGCGGCGAGGCGCACGAGATCGAACGCCGGCTCCTCGTAAGGGTGACTCTCTCTCAGGGCTCGTACGACCTCGGCGGCGCGCGCCACGGGGACCACCGTCTCGAGGCGAAGCTCGGACACCTCTTCGAAGCGCTGGGCCGCGCCGACCACGGGGCGCGTCCCTTCTTCGCCGAAGAAGGTCCCGGTCCCTTTCGTGCGAAAGCTGCACGACGTGTAGCGACCGATCCTCCCCGCACCGGCGCGGAAGATGGCTTCGCTCACCTGGGCGACGGCCTCCTCGGGGACGAAGGTCACGAGCTTGTAGTCTGCATCTTTTGGCGCCAGAGGACGAATCGCCGTGCGCGCGCCCATCCCGATCACGTCGGCGAGGACGTCGTTCGTCCCCTCGGCGGCCACGTCGAGGGCGGTGTGGGGGCTGTAGATCGAAAGCCCCGCGCGGAGCGCGCGCGCGAGCGGCGTCCCGGGGGCGATTCGCTTGAGCGGTGCGAAGATCGGCGGGTGGTAGGCGACGATCATCTCGCACTGCGCGGCGAGGATCTCGTCGAGGGCGGCCTCGGTCACGTCGACGACGAGCGCGATCTTGCCGACGACGTCCGCCGGATCGCCGACGAGCAACCCTACGTTGTCCCACGGCTCGGCGTGCGCGAGCGGAGCCCACGCTTCGAGCAGAGCCGCGACATCGGCCACCTTCATGCACCACGAGCGTAGCCAGGACCCCCGACGCCGACCAGAGTGATAGACTTCGAGACGATGGACGCGGCGCCCCCCGGCACGATGGCCCCCGCCACGCGCGAGGAAGATACGGCCCCGGGCTTACCGCCGGGGACGATCATCGCCGAGCGCTACCGGGTGGAGGAGCTCCTCGGCGAGGGGGGCATGGGGGCGGTGTACCGCGCCGAGCACGTGCACATGCGCAAGCAGGTGGCGGTCAAGGTGCTCCATCGCTCGATGTCTTCGACCGACGAGATCGTCGCGCGCTTCGAGCGCGAGGCGGTGGCCGCGGGGAACATCTCGCATCCGAACGTCGCGGCGGCGACCGACTTCGGCAAGCTCGCCGACGGCTCGTTCTTCCTCGTGCTCGAGTACATCGACGGGCAGAGCCTGCGTTCGCTGCTCAACGCCGAGGGGCGCGTGACGCCCGATCGCGCGCTCCGCATCGTCTCGCAGATCGCCGGTGCGCTGGGCGCGGCGCACGCCAAAGGAGTCGTCCACCGCGATCTGAAGCCCGAGAACGTGATGCTGGTGGCGCGCCCGGGCGAAGAGGAGCTCGTGAAGGTGCTCGACTTCGGCATCGCCAAGATCGACATCGACAGCGTCGGTACGAGCTCCGGCACCACCGGACCTTCGAGCGCGCAGCCTCTGACCCGCGTCGGCGCCGTCTTCGGAACGCCCGACTACATGGCGCCCGAGCAAGCCGTCGGACAAGCCGTCGACGGGCGCGCCGATCTCTACGCCATCGGCGTGATGCTCTACGAGATGCTCGCCGGCCAGCGCCCCTACCGCGGCGGGACGGTCACGGTGCTGCGCCAACACGTGCTGCACGAGATCCCGCCGCTGCCGACGGAGGTGCTCACGCAGGTCGATCCGCGCGTGGGCGCGCTCGTGAACGATCTCCTGGCGAAGACGCCGGATCTTCGCGTCCCCACCGCGCAAGATCTCCAAGATCGCGTGGGTGTGCTCTTGACCCAGCCTTCGCCGCCGGTGCCCCTCGCCGCGCCGTCGCGCCCCTCGCCGATGGCCGTACTCCCCACGAGTGTCGCTGCCAACGGCATCGCGGTCTCCGCCCCCACCGCGATGGCCATCGAAGGCTCCCCTGCGGCCCCCGGCGTGGTCCTCGCAGAGACCGCGCGTGGGAGCTCGGCGCCGCACGGCGTCTCGCGCACGCTCCTCTTCGCGGTCGGCGGAGGCGCGCTGCTGATCGGCCTCCTCGGCGTCGGTAGCTGGCTCGCGTTTCGCGGATCGCCGTCGGACGCCGCTCCCGCGGCCTCGGCGAGCGCGACGTCCCATGTCGATCCCGGCGTCGTGCTTCCGCCGCCTCCGGGGCCGGAGAAGAGGAGCGCCGCCGCCGCCCAGCCGACGACGACGACGGCGAGCGCAGAAGCGACCAACAACACCGCAGCGCCGAGCACGACCGAAGAGCCGAGCGATCCTGCGCGTGCCGGCAGCGGCGGCGCGAGCAGCACCTCCTCGTCGCACGGCAAGGGGCACCCGAAAGAAAAGGAAGGGAGAAAGACCGGCCCGGGCGGGATATACATTCCGCCACCCAAGGACTGGTTCAACTGATGGCGGGACGCACCTTCGCGATTGGCGACATCCACGGCGACCTCGAAGCCCTTCGGCGCATGCTGAAGAAGCTCCCCGAGCTCGACGCCAAAGACACGCTCGTCTTCGTCGGCGACTACGTGGATCGCGGGCCGCAGTCGCGCCAGGTGATCGACTTTCTGCGCAAGGACCTCCCGCGGTCGACGAAGGCCAAGCTCGTGCTCCTCCGCGGGAACCACGAGGACGGCTGGCTCCGCGTGGCCACGGGCGGTTGGCCGGAGTTCATCCTCCCGCCGCCGAACGGATGCCTCGCCACCCTGCGCTCGTACACCGGCGCGCTCCACTTCGACGGCGACGTTCCGAACAAGGAAGAGTACGCGGCGATGCTCGCAGCCTCCTTCTTCCCCGAGGACGTCCTCACGTGGATGAACAACCTCGGCTACTTCTACGAGGACGAGCACGCCATCTACGTCCACGCCGGCCTGGTGAAGCAGGGCGACGCCTGGCTCCACCCCTCGGTGACGGAGCAGAAGCAGCTCCTCCTGTGGGTCCGCACGATGGACTTCTTCCAGAACTACCGCGGCAAGCGCGTGGTCTGCGGTCACACGTCGACCGACTGCCTCCCGCCCGAGCTGTCGTCGTTCACCCCCGAAGATCCGCTCGACATGTGGGCCGGCGAGGCCGTGCTCGTGATCGACACCGGCTGCGGCAAGGGAGGCTTTCTCACTGCAGTCGAGCTCCCCGCCGTCAAAGTGTACGAATCGCGCGGCGCATGATCATCATCCTCAAGCCCGACGTGGCCCCGGACGGCCCCGAGGTCCAGGCGACCCTCGCGCAAGCTTCGCGCTACCCCAACATCGAAGCGCGCGTGCACGTGCACAAGGGCGAGAGCCACGTCCTCGTGGAGGTGCATCTCCTCGGCGAGACGAAGCTCGTCCCCACCGACGCCTTCGCCAGTCACCCGGCGGTGGTGCGCGTCGTGCGCGTCTCGGAGCGGTATCGCCTGCTCGGTCGGCACCAGGGGCAGATCGAGGCGGTGGGATTCGAGTACCGCGGGGTGCGCTTCTCCCAAGACGCGTTCCACGTCTTCCCCGGCCTCTGCGCCGTCGACAACCGCGAGAACGTCGACAAGACCTACGCCGCCGTCGCCCGCGCCGGGCTCACGACGGCGCGGATGGGCGCCTACAAGCCGCGCACGAGCCCCTACGATTTTCAGGGTCACGGCGCCTCGTGCCTGCCTTACGTCTTCGAGTTGGCGGCCAAGCACGGCATCCAAGTGACGGCGATGGAGATCACGCACGAGTCGCACCTCGACGAGATCCGCGCCGCGCTGGAGAAGGTCGGCGGCGCCACCGGGGTGATGCTGCAGATTGGGACGCGCAACGCGCAGAACTTCGAGCTCTTGAAGACCGTGGGGCAGCAGCGCGAATTCCCCGTCCTCTACAAGCGGGGCATGGGCATCTCGATCGAAGAGGCGCTCAACGCATGCGAGTACATCGCGAGCGAGGGGAACCGCGACATCGTCTTCTGCCTCCGCGGAGTGAAGACGCACCTCGGCGCGCCCCATCGCAACATGATCGACTTCGCGCACGTGCCGGTGGTGAAGCGCCTCACGCGCCTCCCGGTGTGCGTCGACCCTTCGCACTCGGCGGGGAGCCGGATGGTGACCTCCGACGGCCTCACCGACATTCATCACGCGACCGCACAAGGGGTCGTCGCCGGCGCGAACATGGTGCTCGTCGATTTTCACCCTTCGCCTGCGCAAGCGATGTGCGACGGGCCGCAAGCGCTCACGCTCGACGAGATGCCGGCGTTCCTCGCCGACGTGGCCATCGTGCGCGAGGCCTACGTGAAGCGCACGACGCGAGCCTTGGCGAACGTCACCGCGGCGGGGTGAACGCGCTCGGTCGGTTCGGCGTCGCCCTGGCGCCCATTACCCGGTGAGCGCCTCGAACCACGCTTCGGCAGGACCGCGCGCGAGCACGCCCCCCAGGTCGAGGAGCGAGACGTCGAAGACCCCTGCGGCGCGCGCAGCACGCGCGTCGTCCCCGAGCTCGCTCGGATCGCGATAGACCGGCTCGTTCCCCAGGGCACCGACTCCTACGGCGCCGACCGATACGCCTGCGCGCTCGCCGAAGCGGACACGAGCCGCGCGCGCGCCGGCAGCGAAGAGCGCGAGCGAGCGCCGTCGATCGAGCACGCGGCGTCCGCCGACGCGAGGTGACCAGCCCTCGAAGAGCGAGGTGTAGAGCATCACGCTGATGGAGTCCCACGCGAGGCCGTCGACCGGCGTCCCCATCGCCGCTTCGAACGCGGGCCACCCTTTGCGGTCGAAGAGGACGAAGGGGACGAGGACCGCCGTCGATGCCACGTCGCGGTCCGAAAGCTCGCGCACGAGATGCGCGTACGGGAGCACGGCCGCCTCGCGTGCCGCCGAAGCGCGCGCGAAAGGACGCGGCAGCGCGCCGAGCGCCCGCGCCATGGGGAGCGCGACGTCCTCCACGCGCGGCCGGAGCGCCACCCAGCGAGCGACGCGCTCGAACGGAGGCTCGAGATCCACGGTCATCTCGGCGAGCGGCGCGTCTCCCGCGGCGTCGAGCACGCGGCGCGCAAAATCGAGGTAGCGCGCGCCGTTCTCCAAGCTCGCCCAGCGCCCCTCCCCGTCGGCCAGCATCGGCCAGAGCCCGGCGGAGACGCCGGCCGCGGCCGCTCGGTCGAGGAACGGGCGGACGTGCGCGAGCTCCCACGGCCGCACCGCGGCGAGGATCCGCACCCCGAAGCGGCGAAGCAGGGGAAAGGCGCGCGCGGCGGGCGCGGCGTCGCCTTCACCGGCGAGCGACGCGAGGGGGATCGTCTCGCTGAAGACGCGGAGAACCGGCGGTCGCGGCGTGGTGGGTCGAAAGTCGGCGCGCATCGGGGGCGAAAATCGCGGTATGAATCACGGTCACCATGATTGAGTGGCCCAACGACGACAAGCTCGATTCCACCTCGCTCGCCAACGTGGAGCGCTTCCGCCAAACCGCCGCCGCGCTCGAGCTCGAAGACGATCCGGAGACCTACGCCCTCGTGAGCTGGGCACGCACCGAGGAGCCGCCGGCGCGCATGATGCTCCGTCGCAAGAGCGATCAGCGCACGCTCGTCTTCACGATGGAGAACACCGGCACCTGGACCCTCCAGCGACGCGCCTGACATGCGCATCCTCTACGGCGTCGTCGGCGAGGGCATGGGGCACGCGATGCGTTCTCGCGTCATCCTCGAGCACCTCGTCAAGGAGAAGCACGACGTCGAGATCATGGCCTCGGGGCGCGCGACCGATTTTCTCGCCAAGCGCTTCGGGGTGACGACCGACGAGGCCCGGGGCTCGGGCGAATCGGTGGGGGTGAACCGCATCCACGGCCTCCACATGATCTACGAGGAGAACCGCGTACGCCTGGGGAAGACGCTCTTCTCCAACGTGCTGACCGGCGCGGCCGGCGTCCCCAAGAACATCGCCGCGTACTTCGAGCTCATCAGCGCCTTGAAGCCCGAGGTGGTCATCAGCGACTTCGAGTCGTGGACGTACCTCTACGCGAAGACGCATCGCTTGCCGATCTTGAGCATCGACAACATGCAGATCATCAACCGGTGCTTGCACGACGAGGGGATCCTCGAAGGGCACAAGACCGAGTTCCAGCTCACGCGCGCGTTCGTGAAGTCGAAGCTCCCGTTTTGCGACGAGTACTTCATCACGACCTTCTTCCGCCCCCCGGTGCGGAAGGAGAACACCCGCCTTTTTCCGCCGATTCTGCGCCCCGAGATCGTCTCGGCCACGCCTTCGCGCGGTGACCACGTGCTCGTCTACCAGACGGCCGAGGGGAACGAGGGGCTCGCCGACGTGCTCAAGGCCACCGGCGTCGAGTGCCGCGTCTACGGCATGCGGCGCGGCATCGAGCACGACGAGATCGACGAGAACCTCCACTATCGCCCCTTCAGCGAAGAGGGTTTCATCTCGGATCTTGCCTCGTGCCGCGCGGTCATCGCCGGCGGCGGCTTCACCCTGATGGGCGAGGCCGTCTACCTGCGGAAGCCGATGCTCGCGGTCCCGCTCGCTCGGCAGTTCGAACAGGTGCTCAACGCCCGCTACCTCGAGCGCGAAGGCTTCGGTCAGGGTGCCGAACGCCTCGACGATCCCGGCGTGGTGAAGCGCTTCCTCGACGCCGTCCCCTCGTGCGAGGCCAAGCTCGCCAGCTACAAGCAGGACGGGAACCGCGAGATCTTCGCCGCCGTCGACACCTACCTCGATCGCGCGGCCGCCGGCGTCCCCGCTTCGTGACCTGAGCGCGCTCTCGCCTCGCGTCGCCTTACAAGACGAGCGAGATGTCGATGGTGCCGAACGTGGCGAACGAGCTCGCGCGCAAGGAGCGCTTCCCCGAGACGACGCTCGTGCCGTCGCTGGCGGTGGTGAAGGTCGCGCCGATCCCCACGGGGTTGTTGGCGTAGGACTCCCCGATCTCGGCGCCGAAGCCGAGGTGCGGCGTGAGCCAGTGGCGCACGCCGAGCCCTCCCGCAAAGCCGAAGGAGGCGTGGCCCGACACCCCTTCGCCGCCGAACGTACCGATGCTTCCGAGCGCCGAGCCCGCGCCCACGGCTTCGGTCGAGAGCGTGTTGCCCGCGAGGCTCGCGCTGCCGAAGGCATGGAGATCGGTCATGCGGTCCGAGCTCTGTGCGAGCGCACCATCTCCGATCACCGAGACGCCGTAACGCGAGACGGTGGAGGAGACGACCACCGGGGTCATCGTGCTGCCATCCGGACCGATCGCCGCGAACGGCAGATCCATCTTCTGCCGATCGAAGTACGGCCCGACGAACACACCGAAGCCGCGGCCGCGGTACCCGATCGCCAAAGGTGGCGGCCCGCCGGCGACGAAGAGCGGGCCCGCGCTCCCTGCGATCGGGAGCACGAGACGCGCGTCCATCGCGAGCCCTTCTGCCGGGCCTTCATGCGTTGCGGCCGGCGGCGCGGCGCTCGCGCGGGTCGTGACACACGAAGCAGGGGCTGCGAAGGCGACCGCGAGAGCAAACGAGAGACGTCGAGCACGAAGCATGAGCTTCCCTTTCCGCGCGAAGCGCGCGAGTCCTGGCAAGCACGGCGACCAGCCGCGCTGCTGCAAACGCCGCGGCACGAGCTCGGCGAGAGCTCGCTCCTCGCGACGTCCTTCGCGCTGAAGAACGGGACGCGCGCGGCGTTGCTTCCGTGAACGACGCGCTTTGCCAAACGATCAGGCGCGCTGCGTACGCGTGACGCCCTGGCAGCGCGCGTGACCACGCGTTCGACGAGGTGCGCGGTGCACCCCAAAACACCCCCTAGCCCGCCACGGCGCGCGTGCGGCAGACTGCATGCGTGAGGTGCCACATGGCGAACATGCGCTCGACTTGGATCCTTGGGTCACTTACGGCGATGGCGGTCTTCGTCGCGCTCCCTTCCGGGTGCGGCGGCAGCAGCGCCTCCGTCCCCGACTCTGCGGCGACGTGCACGGGGGACTGCACCTGCACCGGCGGAACGTGCACCTGCAAGGCAGGAGGCACCTGCAACTTCGGCGGCGTCGCGGGTGACGGCGGCACGGACGGCGGCGTGGCCCCTCCGAACAACGCGACCTTCGACTGCCAATCCAAGAACACGTGCGACTCCTCGTGCGGCACCGGCTGCACCACGACGTGCGACGGGCAATCGACGTGCAACGGGACGTGCGGCTCGAACTGCACGACGACGTGCAACGGAACGAGCGACTGCACGGTCTCGACCGGCACCAACAGCACCGTGACCTGCGGCGGTGGCAGCAACTGCCACGTGACCGTCGACACCGGCTCCACGGTCTCGTGCACCGGCAACAGCTCGTGCAACATCACCTGTCCCAAGGGCGGTTGCACCGCGGCGTGCGCAGGCAGCAGCGGCTGCACTGTCGTGTGCGGCGGCACCGAGGCCTGCACCATCACCTGCAACGGCGGGAAGACGGCGAGCTGCCCGGCGGGGACGACGTGTACCGATCCGTGCGGAGGCGGCGGCGGGATCCCCGACGACGGCGGCATGGCCGCGGACGGCGGCAAGAAGCACCCGTAGGCGCGGACTACCGCCGCGAGACGCCACGCTGCGGGCGGGGCACGAAAAGTGCGGCCCCCCCGTTGCGGGGGCGATCGCGCGTCTTATCTTCACGGCTGTCGGGAGTGGCGGCGCGAAACACGCCGCCCCGCTCGTCAAGGAGTGCACGCCGAGGCGCTGCTCCCGCGATGGTCGCGGGGGCCCTTCGTTCGTCGCCCCTTCGAAGCCCGCGTCGGATCGTCGCTCGCTCGTCGAGCGCCACGCTCCGCGCAATGTGGAGGTACGTCATGCTCACGAGGTGGGATCCGTTCGGTGATTTGTTCCGCATGCGCGATTTCTGGGACGCGGCCGATCCGCGCACCAACGAGGCCTTCACCCCCGCGGTCGACGTGGTCGAAGAGAAGGACGCGCTCCTCTTGAAGGCGGAGATCCCCGGCGTCCGCGCCGAAGAGGTCGACGTCAGCGTTCACGGCAACGTCCTCACCCTGAAGGGCGAACGCAAGCTCTCGAACGACGAGAAGCGCGAAGGGTTCCGCCGCATCGAGCGGAGCTACGGATCCTTCTCGCGCTCCTTCACGCTCCCCGACACCATCGAGCTCGAGAAGGTCGGCGCCGAGCTGCGCGACGGCATTCTCACCGTGCGCCTCCCCAAGCGGCCGACCTTGCAGCCGCGGCGCATCGAGATCAAGGGGACGGAGGCGACACAGCTCAACGTGGGAGGCGAGCCGAAGGAGAAGCCCGAGGCGCGTCACCACGCGTGACGCTCCAAGCGCGCGAGGCTCGCCGGCGGAGTGCGCTCCGCCGCGAGCCGCGTGACATCACGCGCCGAGCACGGTGACGACGAGCTCCCGCGTGTGCGGCCCTGCGCGGTGCTCCCACAGATAGAGCGCTTGCCACGTGCCGAGCGCGAGCCGGCCGTCCCGCACGGGGATCGTCTCGCTCGATCGCGTGATGGCCGCGCGGAGGTGCGCCGGCATGTCGTCGGGTCCTTCGGCGTTGTGCTCGTAGCGCGCCCCTTCGGGGGCGAGCCGCGACATCCATCGCTCGAGATCGCGAAGCACGGCCGGATCGGCGTTCTCCTGAATGACCAGAGAGGCGCTCGTGTGGCGCACGAAGACCGTGCAGGTGCCGATACGCGCGCCCGAGGTCTGAACGACGCGCGCGACCGCCGACGTGACGTCGACGAAGTCGCGGCCGCGGGTCTCGATGCGGAGTGTCTCTTGTTCGGCGATCATGGGCATGCGCGTGGCGCTCCCGCCCTGACGCGAAGGCGCGCGCGGGCGTGTAGACGATTGTCGACAGGCTTCGTGACGTGAGGGAGCTTAGGAGATGCGCCGCCGCCGGTGAACCTGCTCGTGTTCACGTTCGCGCCCGCGCGGGCCGACGGCGTCACGATTCGCACGAGCTCGTTCGACGATCCGCGTCGAGCGCGTGTCGCGTCGATCGACCGGCGGGATTTCTCGATCACGGAGGCGGGGTCTTTGGCGGCACGTCGGTTGCTTGAGCGCGGGCCATGCTTCGTTCTCGACTCGCGCGGTCTGCCTCGGCTCCTCGTCTCACACTCCTCCTCGCCCTCGTCGCTGGCGTAAGCCTCTCGGCAGCGTGCAGCAGCTCGAGTAGCAACGGCGCCACAACGTCGACAGGTGACGACGCCGACGCGGGAGACGACGGCGCGGCGAGCCAAGGCACGGCGAACGACCCGGGCGCACCGAGCACGGTGTACCCGGCGTTCGCCTATCGCTTGCCGGAGACGATGTCCGTGGGTGGGCCGGTCCTGAAGACGCGAAGATCGTCCCCATCGTCTTCTCCAACGACACCGACGCCGACGCGCTCCTCGCCCACCTCCAGGCCTTCGCCGCCTCGAGCGAGTGGAGCGAAATGGTCTCGGAGTACGGCGTCGGCGCCGCGACGGTGACGCCGGTGAAGATCGCCGAGGCTGCGCCCGCCACGATCGACGACGTCGACATCCAGGCCTACCTCGCGTCGCACCTCGCCGGCGCGCACCCGGGCTGGCCCGCGCCCGACACCTCGAGCATCTACCTCTTCATCTATCCGACGGGAACGAAGGTCACCGACAAGGGGGCGACGGGCTGCACGCAGTTCGAGGGCTACCACGGCGAGACCGCGATCAGCTCCGGCGGCGACGCAGGCACGAGCATCCAGGTCGCTTACGCGGTCGATGCGCGCTGCTCGGGGAGCGGCATGGGCTCCACGCTCGACACGGCGGCGTGGAGCGCCACGCACGAGATCCTCGAGGCGGTGACCGATCCCTTCCCCAAGTCGGCTCCGGCGTTCCGCGGCGTCGACGACGAGTCGGCTCCGTGGACGCTCTTCACCGCCGGGACCGAGGTCGCCGACTTGTGCTTCATGAATTTCCCGGCGCTCGAGCCCACGAGCAAGCACTACCTCGCGCGCGTGTACTCGAACGTCGCCGCCAAGGCGGGGAAGAACCCCTGCGTGCCGGCAGCGCCGAACGAGCCGGGGCCTTTCTTTCAGGCGGTCCCCGTGCTCCCCGACGCCGTGAGCTTCACCTACAAGACGTCGACCGCGCACGTGCACGGGCTCAAAGTGCCGGCAGGGACGAAGGGGACGCTGGAGATCGATCTCGCGAGCGGCGGAGCGACGAAGCCGATCCAGATCGATCTCTACGGCTACCAAGAAATGATGGGGCAGAAGCCGAGCTTGAAGTTCACGCTCGATCGTCCGAGCGGCGTCAACGGAGAGAAGCTCTACGCCACCGTGGAGGTGCTCGCCAAAGACACGTCGCTCGGCGCCGAGCCGTTCCTCGTGGTGGCGACGGTGGGCGAGTACGTGACCTACTCGGTGGGGACGATCGGCTACTGAGCGCCCGCCCGCGCCCGCGCGCCGTCAGGCGTCTTTCTTCGCGTCGACGAAGCGCACCGCGGGGGGCGGCGTCTCGCTCGTGAAGGTGAGCGGGCCGCTCGTCGTCGAATCCCACCGGAGAAACTCGGCCACCGGGCCCGCTTCGTTCGGGTGAATGACGAGGTGCGTGCGGGCGGCGGCGTACGCGTGCGCCTCGCCCGGCTCTTCTTCTTCTTCCGCCCACGAGCCGAGGTTGATGTACGTCGCGCGGCCCTCGTTGACCGGGAGGCGCACCGGCGTGTGCGTATGCCCCATGACGACGAACGCCGCGGGGAAGAGGTGCGCGAGCTTCGACGCGCGGTCGATGAGCTCCTCCGCCGGATCGACGTGACGCGATCGCGTGAGGTGACGATGGAGCGCCGCCCAGGCGACGACGATGCACAGCGCACCCCACCAGACGAAGCCGTGACGCATGCCCAGGAAGCCGACGACGGCGAGCGAGAGGAGCGCGACCATCCCCAGGGCGATGCGGTCGAGGAGCACGCTGGCGAGGATGCCGCGAATGGATCGGGTGATGGGCGGCGTTTGCAGCGCTGCGAGTGCCCGCAGGCGATCCATCCCGATGCGCGTCGCCTCGGCGAGGAGCTGCACGCGGCGCTCGTGCTCGGCCTTGAGCGCGTTCGCCGTCTCGTTGAAGTACGAGCGTCGGAGGCGGAAGAGCTCGAGCACGCCGCGCACGAAGCGGATGAAGAGGCGGAACGCGCCGCCGAGCCCGAGCTTCAACCCGAAGCGAATGTAATCGGGGATACCGGTGTTCTCGTGCCCCCACTCGCGGAGGCCGCGCGTGGGCCGCACGACGTAGCGAAGAAGGACGTCGGAGAACCCGCGCGCGATGCGGCGAGGGTCGGCCGGCGAGAGCGGCGCCATGAGCGTGTCGGTGGCGCAGAACGGATCGTACTGGTGGCCGTGCTCGATGTACGCGACCCCGTCGACGTAGAAGAACCACGGATTGAACTCGACGAGCTCGGTGAGCCCCTTGCCGTCGTGCGCGGGCGAGAGTCGCTTGGCGGCGACGGAGAGCAGCCGACGGAACTCGACCTTCACCGCGTCCCAGTGGAACTCCACGTCGTGGTTGCCGTGCACGATGGTGATCGCGTGGCCGTCGAGGAGAAACGCGGCGAGGGCGTCGAAGATCTCGGGGTGGCGCTGCGCCACTTTGCGGAGCTTCACGCGCGCGTGATCGGAGGCGTTGCCGAGGCCGTGCTCGACCTCTTCCTCGCTCGGCTCGGTGTCGAGCTCCTCCCCCTCGAGGTTCTCGGGGCCGGTGGGGATCGCCATGCCGATGAAGTCGATGAAGTCGCCCGCGATCACGAGACGCCAGCGATCGCCCGTTGGCTTCTCCGCGCGGTAGTGCCCAATGAGCTTGACGAGATCTTCGTCGATGCGACGCGATCGTCGACCGCGTCCTTCGTGCTGTGCCTGCGCGTGCAAATCACTGCCGAGGTGCACGTCGGAGAGAATCAAGAGGCTCTCTCGCGGATCGCGCGCCGCCGTCGCCGTCACACTCGCATCGATAGGTTCTTCCGACATGGTTGGACTCCGTGGCCCTTCGCCGGATCAAGAAAGATGAAGACCCAAGCTCTCATCAAAGTGTGGCTCCGACCAGCCAGGGATCAAGTGTGACTTGGTTGCCACAAGCACCTCCAGCACGAACGACCCGCTGACGAGAAGGTGACGAAGCGCGCGGGTGCTTCGTCATCCTCTCGTCACGACGAAGACGTCGTCGTGAACCAACGCGTCGCCGGCGGTGCGGTCGTCGAACCGCGCGCTCGAGCTACGACACTTACATGGAGGGCGTTCGTAGCTCTACGCGCGACGACAGGGCGCGGACCTGCTCAGTCGCAGGCTTTCAGGCCGTGTCCCCCGCCGGTCGAGAGAGAGCAGGAGCACGAGCCGCTGCACGCGAAGGAGGCGTCCTCGGTGCACACATCCTCCGGCGAAGCGATGGAGTGGTAGCGGGCGAGCGCGCCGGACTGCTTGTCCTTCAGGAAGAGGTCGTCCCCCTGCACGGCGAAGGTGAAGGTCTGCGACTCCTGGACCGCCTGGTTCGTCTTCCCGGCGATGCATTTCGTGTCGTACGTGAAGGTGATGTCGCTCCCGTTGACCGTGTAGGTGCCGAGGAGGTTGTCGACGCTGGCGAGGATGTCGAGCACCTGCGTCCCCTGGAAATAGAGCGCGCTCGCGCCGCCTCCCCCTTCTTCGCGCCGATAGAAGCCGTCTTTGAGGGCGCCTCCGCCGAGAGCGGGCGGGTTCTTCGGAGCGGACGTCGCCGGGTCGATGTTCGTGCACCACGAGATGGCATCGCACGTGAGCGCGTTGCCGCCACCGCCGCCCCCTCCTCCTCCGCTGCCGCCCCCTCCGCCTCCCCCCCCGTCGTCCCCGGCGCTGCTGCCGCCTCCGCCACCTCCGTCTTGATTCGAGCCTGAGCTCGACGAGCTGCAGGCGATCCCCGCGGCGCTGAAGAAGAAGAGACACGCGAGGGAAAGGGTCGTGGTGCGAATCATGGACAAGCTCCTGGTCGAAAGGGTCGATGGATGAACGACTCCCGCGCCCTCGACGGAGGGCCGGGGAGAGAAACGGACGGGCGACGCGTCACGCGCTCCCGCGCCAAACGCGTCGGCGCGGGGCGGGCGCTCCACAGAGCGGACGGTCAGCGAGCGATGTTCAGGGGACGAGGTCGTAGACGAGCTCGAGCCCTTGCGACGGCAGGTCCAAGGTGAGCTCGGTCGACGTCGCGCTGAAGCGGTCCGCCTCGTGGGACGTCGACGGGCACGAGGGGTCGAGGAACATCGCGTGGGTCGACGCGTTCGCCGTGTAGGTCGCGTAACGACCGCGCGGCGGATAGCTCGTGAAGCTCCCCGAGGTGCCGGTCGCTTCGTCGAGGAATGTGAAGGTCCCCGCCGGCGTGGAGCCGGCGACGAGCAAGGTCGAACGGATCTGGATCGTGCCGCTCGGCCCACCGAGGTACGAGCGGTAGTGGCTGAGCGTGTAGGTGCCGGGGACGATCGAGCCCCCTTGTCCATCGGGGAGGACCTGCTGCACGAACTCGACGCCGACGTAGCTCCCCTTCTGCGCGAAGGTCGCTCCGCACCCAGGGCCAGCTTCTGTGGCGCTCGAGCCGTCGTCCCCCGATCCGCCGTCGCCGCTGGAAGATCCCTCGGACGACGCATCGTTCGATCCGTCGCTGCTCGCGGCGTCGACCCCCGCCTCGCCCGCCGAGCCGTCGGCGAAGGCCCCCACGCTCGCGTCGACGGTGCACGCCGCGGACGCAACCGCCCCCGCGAACGCGACGACGAGCCAGACGAGGGTTCTCACGGTGCACGCCCGGTGGATGGATGCCACGCCGGTCGTTTATCAAACTTTCTTCGCGCGTGCGCCGAACGCAGCAATTTTGCGGCGTTCCGTCGGAGTCCCGCGCGGCGCTACGGGCCGCCGACGATGGCGTCGAGCCTTTCGAGGTGGCTCGAGCCGGGGTACGCCTGGCGAAACGCTGCCGCCCGCGTGCGCGCTTCGCTCGTTCGGCCGAGACGCATCAACGCCTCCACGGCGATGAGCTCACGCTCCTGTGCGAGCGCGCCCCGCGGATGAAGCCGCGCGTCGAGCGTCACGAGATCGAGCGCGCGCTCCGGCGAGCCGTGGAGGATCTCGGTGTGCGCGCGAGCGAGGATCTCCGCCTCCGGCTCCGCCGGCTCGAGCGGCGTGGAAGCGCTCGGCGCGACGTGCGGCCGTGGAGCGCTCGCGGTCGAAGGCGCGCTCGCGCCGGCAGCGGGCGCGTGGTCTGCCGCCTCGGCCGACGACGACGCGGTCGGCGGCGCCACGGCCGACGAAACGACCGGCACCTCGGGCGGTGCGACCGAGGCCTCCGTCGATGCCACCGGCGCGGTCCCCGCGGCGTGCGGACGTGTCGCGATCCACGTGCCGCCCCCCAGCGCGAGCGCGATCGCGACGCCGGCGAGCCCTTTCGCCCACGCGGCGCTCGCGCCCACCTTGGCCGCGCCGGCCACCACGCCAGGCACGGGCAACGAGGTCGGCGGCGGCGCGGGCAAAGTCCCCGGCGGGAGCGCCGCGGCGAGACGCGCCGTCATCCGAGCGAGCTCGTCGCGTGAAGGATCGACCTCGCGCGCGGCCTCGAGGACCTCGCGCACGGTGTCGCTCGCGCCCGACTCGGGCGATCGAAGACGCGCGACGCGTTGATCGGCGCTCATGCCTTCCCCCTCTCGCGCGCGCTTTCGCCTTGGCGGCGCTGCCAGCGATCGATGGCCGTCGTGACGTGCTCGCGCGCGGCGTGGAGGCGCGAGTACGCGGTCTGCACCGGGCATCCGAGCGCGGCGGCGATTTCGTTCATCGACATTTCTTCGAGCTCGTAAGCGATGAAGACGTGGCGCTTGTCGTCGTCGAGCGTAAGCAGGATGGACTCGAGAAGCGCGCGCGCGCGCTCGCGATCGATCGCCGCCGTCTGGCCCTCGGGGGCGGCGGGCTCGGGGGCCTCGGCGCCGGGGATCTCGCGGCGCACGTGAGCGCGCTTTCGGTGGTCGGACGCGACACGCACGGCGATGGCGAAGAGCCACGCGCGCATCGAGCCGCCCTTGAAGTCGTCGAGCTTCTTGTGGACGACGAGGAATGCCTCTTGGCAGGTGTCCTCGATGTCGCTCGGGCGAACGCCGAGCCGGCGCAGCGAGCGCCACATGAAGGCCGCGTGCTCTCCGTAGACGTCGGCGAACGACGGCTTCGGCGTGGGGACGCTGGCGAGGAGCACAGGAGTAGAGATGGCGAGACCTGCGCGAATTTATGGGGCGAAGTGAACGCCGACGCCGAGCGTCGTTTCGGCGGAAATCGCCGGCCGCTCGTAGAGCGCGGCCATCGTACCGTTCGCCAAGGTCACCGTGTAGCGCTGGCGCACCAAGGGCACGAGCCCGGTGACCCCGGCGAAGAGAAAGAGCGCGCGCGCCGGGCGAACGACGAAGCGCCCCTCGAGCCCCGCGTCGAAGACGAGACGATCGGCGGCGAAGCTTTGGGAGAAGCCCGAGCCGGTCGCGCGTACGTTGCCGAGCCGTGCCTCGGCGCAACCGCCGAGCTCGAGCACCCGCCCGGCGATCGGGATCGAGGGGCACACCCCGAGCCCCCCTTCGAGCTCCCAGAACGCGACCGACGCGCCCGCCCCCGCGTCGAGGCTCGCGCTGGGAAGAGTCGCGACGCGCAGCTCGACCGGGAGAAACGACGGCGGCCCGATCCGCGCAGCGAGGCCGAGGGTCGGGGCGACCCCCGGCACGCGTCCGAACGCTGCGCCGCCGAGTGCGTAGGCTTCCACGAGCCACGGGCGGGCGGGCTCGCTCTTCACGTCGTGGATCTCGCGCTCGTGGACCACCACGCGCTCGTGGACGATTTCACGCTCGATCACCACTTTGGGAGGAGCCGCGGGGGGCGCGCTGCCGTCGGCGTCGGGATCGATCATCAGCGCGACGACGAGGACGAGCGAGTCGTCGAGCGCACGGCAGTCGGAGCCCTCGGACACGAGATCCCGCGTGCCGAGCGACGTGCCGTCGCGACGCGTGCCGCCGACGACGGCGTGGAACGTCCCGCTCGGGCTCTTCTCGATGCGCCCTTCGATCGAAATGTCGGCGGCGCTCGGGGAGACGAACACCGGGCGGTGCAGGTGCGCTTCGACGCGCGTGCCGAGCTCGGCGGCGGTGATGCACGACTCCGCTTTGGGGAGCCGCACCCAGCTCAACGCCGAGGTCGATCCCGTCTCGGCGCGAACACGCGCAGGGGACAGAGCGACGACGGCGAGGGCCGTCGCGGCGAGCGAGCTTGGGGCGAAGCGAAGAGGCAACTCGAGGCGGGTCTTAGCCGCCTAGCAGCACCTTGAGCAAGAGGTCGACAGCCTTGCCGTACGGCGGGCGAAGGAACGACGTCGAGTTGAGCCGCCCTTGGTAGAAGATCGGCTTCTTCTTGGTGAAGGCCTCGAAGCCCTCGCGCGCGTGGTAGTGCCCCATGCCGCTCGCCCCGACGCCGCCGAAGGGGAGGTCGTCCTGCGCGCAGTGGAGCAGCGTCTCGTTGATCGACACGCCGCCCGAGATCGTCTCCTCGAGCACGCGGTCGATGCCGAGCTGGTCGTAGCCGAAGTAGTAGAGGGCGAGCGGCCGCGGGTGCTCGTTCACGTAGTCGATGGCGTGGTCGAGCGAGCCGATGGTCTTCACCGGGAGGAGCGGGCCGAAGATCTCCTCCTGCATCACGAGCATCTCGTCGGTGGCGCCGAGGATCAGCGTGGGGGCGATCTTGCGTCCCTTCTCGGCGAATTCCTCTTTGGCCGGGTTCAGCTCGACGATGCGCGCCCCCTTCTCCTTCGCGTCGGCGAGGAGCCCTTGGAGGCGGCGGTAGTGCGCTTCGTTCACGATCGACGTGTAGTCTTCGTTGTCGGCGAGGCGCGGGAACATCTTGGCGATCGCCGAGCGGCTCGCCTCGACGAACGGCTGGAGCATCGCCTCCGGCAAGAGCACGTAGTCGGGGGCGATGCACGTCTGTCCGGCGTTGAAGGCCTTGCCGGCGAGGATGCGCGACGCCGCTTCGTCGACGGGAAAATCAGCGCCGACGATGGCCGGCGACTTTCCGCCGAGCTCGAGCGTGACCGGCGTGAGGTTCTCCGCTGCCGCGCGCATCACCAGCTTGCCGACGCGCGTCGAGCCGGTGAAGACGAGGTGATCGAAGGGGAGCTTGGTGAACGCCTCGCCCACGTCGGCGCCGCCGGTGACGACCGTCACCTCGAGCTCGTCGAAGGCCTCGCGCATCATCTTGGCGAGGAGCTCGGCGGTCTTGGGGGCGAGCTCGCTCGGCTTGAGCATCGCCCGGTTGCCGGCGGCGAGCGCGCACACGAGCGGACCGAGCGCGAGCTGCACCGGGTAGTTCCACGGCGAGATGATGCCCACGACGCCGAGCGGCTGCGGGATGACCTCGGCCCGGCCGGGGAAGAAGGTCCACTTCACTTGGCGGGGATCGACGTCCATCCACTCGCGGAGGTGATCGCGTGCGTAGTCGATGTTCGTGCGGACGATGAACACCTCGCCGAGCAGCGACTCGTACTTGCTGCGCGTACCGAAGTCCTCGCGGATGGCGCGGACGATGTCGTCCTTGTGGCCGAGCATGGTCTTCTCGAGCCTGTCGAGGCGACCCACGCGCTGGTCGTAGGTCGCGACCTTGCCGTGACGGTGCGCCGTCTTCATCGATCGAAGGCGCTCGGCGAGATCGAGAGGAGCCGAGGGCTCCACCTTCTTCTCGCCGTTGCCGTTCGTCGCGCGCTCGCTCGACGTCCCCTCGCCCGTCTTCGGGCCCCCCGCCTTCACGTCGGAGCCCTTGGCCTTCGACGTAATCTCCCCCTCGGTCGTGGTGCTCATGGGGCGACTCTACCTCCGGCCTCCACCAGGCGCCACGCGCGACCGCATCGTCGCTTGCGCCAGCGCCGCGCGCACGTTCTGCGCTCTCAGGGGCAGTACGCCGACTCGTACGGATTCGGCCGGCACGTGTTCGCCCCGATCCAATCGTCGAACACGCGACGGTAATCGGTGGGGTGATTTGGCTCCCAAATGCCGCGGTGGTTGGCGTTGGCCTCGGCCTCCGCGTCCACGAGCGCCGAGTGCACCGGCTCGGGGGCGCACCCGTAAAGCGTGTAGTATGCACTCCACCCTTCGCGGACGAGGCGCGTCTGGAAGAGATCGCCGTCGGCGAAGACGAGCCCCAGCGTGCGTCCGTAAGGGTCGAGGTTGGGCGTCCCCGGCTTCTTCGGGTTCTCTTGGGGGACGACGATGATGTCCTTGGCCACCTCGAGGTAGCCCTTCACGACGTCGCCGGTCTTGATGCCGAAGGCGGTGGTCGCGTCGGTCTTCGACTCTTCGGTGTTCACCCACAAGAAGCGCACGTCGGTGTCGGTGCCGTCGGGAAACTTGAAGTGCGCGGTGTCGCCGTCGATGTCGCGAATGAGCGTGACGGCTTGCGGCGCGGTGAAGCCTTTTCCGAGATCACTCGGGGAGAGCTTCTTCGGCGGCGGGCACCCGCTGTCTTGCGGGCCGGCGTCTCCCGTCACGCCTCCGCCGTCACCTCCGCCCGCGTCCTCGTCGTGCGCGACGGGCACGTCGGTGGAGGCGTCTTTGCACGCCTGTCCGGCGAGGAGCAGCGCCGAGAGAGCGCCGAGCGAGAGGAGCGCGAGCGCGCGACGGTCCGAGCGAGCGTTCACGGTAGGAAGGAGCGACACTCCTCTTTTTTTATCATGCGACGGCGAGGCCCGAGCCGCTCTTTCGGAGCGCACCTTTGCCTTCACGCCGGGTGAACCGCTCGAGCGCGTCCAGCACGGCGCCGGCCATCGCCTTCTGACCGAACAACCACCCGCTCACGTGGCCCCCGCTCCACGTGCGGAGCTCGGAGCCCGACCAGTGATCGTGAATGGCGCGGCACGCCGAGGGGGGGACGATGAGGTCGTGCGTCCCCGCGACCAAGATCGCGAGCTCGGGGCATCGCGGCGGCGGGTGCGTGGTGACGTCGCCGGGGCGGAGCACGAGGCGAGCGAAGCGCGCGCGCGCGGCTTCGTGTCCGCCGGCCTCCTGGGCGAGGCGCTCCCAGTCGACGCGTTGGCCGAGAGGCCCGTCCAAATAGACGGCGACGCCCGACGAAGGGGCGAGGCACGCCACGACCGCGAGTGGAAACGGCGAGAGGGCCACGACGTCGGCGGCCACGAGCCCGCCCATCGACACGCCGGCCACGGCGAGGGCACCACTCCCCTCGCCGCCCCGCTCCCGGAGGTGGTTCGCGAGCGCGCGCCCTTCGAGGATGGCAGCGGCGACCATGCTGCATTGATCGCTGGCGAAGCGCAGCTTGGAGCCGATCTGCCCGCGCGGGCGTCGAGCTCCGTAGAAGGGGTTCTCGAGGATCACGGTGGTCACGCCGCGACGGGCGAGGAGCCGCGCGAGGCCGAGCCGCTTGTCGAAGCCCTCCTCGCTGGTCGCTGCAAAGGCGACGCACGTCATGTCGCGCGCTTCGTCCCCGTCCGGCGCGACCTCCAGGACCACGGCCGTCTTGGACTCCTCGGGGAGGAGCGAAGCCGCCGGGCTCTCGAACGTCCCATGACGGAGGCGAAGGCCGCGATGCACCCGCGGCTCACGCCACGCGACGTCGATCGCGTGGGTCGGAAGAGGCCCACGCGCCAGCACCTCGATCGACTCGAGCAGCGCGATGTCCCCCCAACCTCCGCGAAAGAGGCGCGGCCCGCGCGAGGTCGCGAGGTACAAGCGATCGAGCCAATGCCCGCGGCCGGCGTTCACGCGGGCGAGTGTACCTCATCGTCCTCGGGCTCTTCCGTCGCGCGTTCCCGCCAGACCTGGCTCGACGCGGGGGGGCGACTCGTTCTAAGACGCGCTCCGGGGATCGAAGCGCCGCCCTGCCCGCGCGGACCCCGGAGGAGCCCCACGTGAACTCGCATCCGCTCGGTGTTCGTCGCCTTCGTCTCTTCACCGCCTTCGCCGCCTTGGGCGTGCTCGGCCATACCTTCGCGTGCGGAGGCGAGGCGCCCACGGCGAATTGTCCGACGACGAGCACCCCGACGCCCGTCGGCGCGGCGCCGGGATCGAGCGCGGGGACGGCCGCTTCGCTCCCGCCTCCCACGGTGGAAGAGGCGACGCGCTTCATGACGCAGGTCGAGGTCGATCTGCGCAAGCTCTGGGTCGCGCGCGACCAAGCCGCGTGGGTGAACAACAATTTCATCACCGACGACACCGAGGCGCTCTCGGCGCAAGGCGAAGCGGCGACGGCCGAGTACATCACCCGCGCGATCCAAGCGGCGCGCCGCTTCGACGGCCTCAAGGGGATGCCCCAGGACCTCCAGAGGAAGTTCCTCCTCTTGAAGCTCGCGCAGACGACCCCGGCGCCGAGCGACGCGCAGAAGCGCGACGAGCTCGCGCAGATCGAGGTCGGCATGACCTCGGCCTACGGCAAGGGGAAGTACTGCCCGACGACCGGACCGCTCCTGGCCAAGGCCAAAGAAGCGGCGAAGAAGGCGGGGAAATCCGACAAGACCGGCGAGGCGTGCCTCACCCTCGGCGATCTCTCGGGCGTCCTCGCCAAGAGCCGCAACTACGACGAGCTCCTCGACGCGTGGCGCGGCTGGCACGCGACCGGCGGCGCGCTCAAGGACAAGTACGCGCGCTACGTGGAGCTGGGAAACGCCGGCGCCAAGGAGATCGGATTCTCCGACATGGGCGCGCTCTGGCGCTCCGGCTACGACATGCCGCCCGAGGCCTTTGAGGCGGACATCGAGCGACTCTGGCAGCAGGTGAAGCCGCTCTACGACGAGCTCCACTGCTACACGCGCGGCAAGCTTCGCGACAAGTACGGCAAGGACAAGGTGCCGGAGCACGGCCCCATCCCCGCGCACCTCCTCGGCAACATGTGGTCGCAGGAGTGGAACAACATCTACGACCTCGTCGCGCCGTACAAAGGCGAGCCGTCGCTCGACGTCGGCGCGCAGCTCAAGGCGAAGAACTACGACGCACAGAAGATGGTGAAGCTCGGCGAGGGCTTCTTCACCTCGCTCGGGTTCGATCCGCTGCCGAAGACGTTTTGGGAGCGCTCGCTCTTCACGAAGCCGAAGGATCGCGAGGTCGTGTGCCACGCGAGCGCGTGGGACGTGACCTGGAGCGACGATCTTCGCGTGAAGATGTGCGTCGAGCCGACGGAAGAGGATCTCATCACGATCCACCACGAGCTCGGCCACGACTTCTACTTCCAGCAGTACTTCAAGCTGCCGATCCTCTTTCAGCAAGGGGCCAACGACGGCTTCCACGAGGGGATCGGCGACACGCTCGCGCTCAGCGTGACCCCTGGCTACTTGAAGGGGCTCGGTCTCCTCGCGCAGGCGCCGGACAACCCGCGCGCCGAGATCAACCAGCAGATGAAGATGGCCTTGGACAAGGTCGCCTTCTTGCCGTTCGGCCTCTTGATCGACAAGTGGCGCTGGGACGTCCTCGCCGGCAAGACGCCGAAGGACAAGTACAACGCCGCCTGGTGGGCGCTCCGCGAGAAGTACCAAGGAGTCTCGGCGCCGGTGCCGCGCGAAGCGGGCGATTTCGATCCGGGCGCGAAGTACCACGTGCCGGCGAGCGTGCCGTACATCCGTTACTTCCTCGCGCGCATCTACCAATTCCAGTTCCACCGCGCGCTGTGCAAGGCGGCGGGCTACGAAGGCCCGCTCGACAAGTGCTCCATCTACGGGAACAAGGCCGCGGGCGAGAAGCTCAAGGCCATGCTCGCTCTCGGCGCGAGCCGTCCGTGGCCCGAGGCGCTCGCGGCGGTGAGCGGCGAGAAGCAGGCGGACGCGTCGGCGATGCTCGAGTACTTCGCCCCGCTCAGGAAGTACCTCGCCGAGCAGAACAAGGGACAGAAGTGCGGCTGGTGAGCGCGGGGTGATCACGTGCCGCACTACGACGCGCGCGATGCCGACTGCAGCATCCTGACGTTCAAAGAAGGGCTCTTCGCCGCTGCGGGGCACGATCTCAAATTGCGCGTCACCGATCTGTCGGTCGACGTGGATCCCGTGAAGCGGACCGTGGAGGCGACGGCGCGCGCATCGTCGATCGAAGTGGTGGCGGCGATGCGCGACGGCCGAGAGCATCCCTCGTCGCTCTCGGCGTCGGACAAGGAGCGCATCCAAGAGAGCCTTCGCGAGGTGCTCGACGTGGAGCGCTACCCCGACGTGCGACTCACCGCGCGCGCGACCGAGGCGGTCGGCGACGGGTTTCGCGTCGAGGGGAAGCTCGCGCTCCATGGTCGCGAAGTTCCCGTCGCCTTCGTCACGCGGCTCGAAGCGGGGCGCCAGGTCGGCGAGCTCACCCTGCACCAACCCGACGCCGGGATCCGTCCCTTCAAGGCGGCGTTCGGCGGCCTCCGCGTGCGGGCCGACGTGAAGCTCGTCCTCGCCGTCCCGTGGCCGCACGCGGATTGAGCGAGCACCACGAACCGTCCCGCCAAGAACTCGTACACCCCCCATCCAGGAGGCTGCGTCCCATGAGCACTCGCAACGTTCACGAATTCACGATGAAGACGATCGACGGCAAGGAGAAGAGCCTCGCCGACTACAAGGGGCACGTGCTCCTCGTCGTCAACGTCGCCTCCCAGTGCGGGCTGACGCCGCAGTACGCCGGCCTCGAAGACCTCCAGAAGAAGCTCGGCCCGAAGGGGCTCCGCGTGCTCGGCTTCCCCGCGAACGAGTTCGGCGCGCAGGAGCCGGGCACCGACGCCGAGATCCAGACCTTCTGCACGTCGAACTACGGCGTCGACTTCGACATGTTCTCCAAGGTGAAGGTCAAAGGCGCGGGGATGCATCCGCTCTTCGAGCTCCTCACCTCGGACCCGAAGTTCGGCGGCGAGATCAAATGGAACTTCAACAAGTTCCTCGTCGACAAAGAGGGGCGCGTGATCGGCCGCTTCGAGCCGAAGGTCGAGCCGACGGCGCCCGAGATCCTCGCGGCCATCGAAAAGGCGCTCGCGTAGCGCCAAGCGATGAAACACGCGCTAGGGGCAGCTCTCTTCGTGACGCTCGTCGCCGGCTGCGGACCGAGCCTCGCGACCGCGCGGACGGAGTTCGAGGCGTACAACAACCGCGCCCACGACGACGCGCTCGCAGGGCTCACGAAGGGCGGCACCCTCGCGCCGTTCAACCCGCGGCCGCGCCAGTTCTTCGCCAGCCAAGAGGACTACGACACCTTCCTCGCGCAAAACCCTGGCTACGCCGAGGCGATGAAGGTGAACAAGAACCTCGTGATCGCCGTCGGCAAGCGCGTGCCGGCGAAGGATCCGCACCTCCAAGGCTGTCTCTACGACCTGAGCGGCGAGATCGGCTTCGTCGCGTCGTGCGGGCACCCCCCCGGAGCGCAGTACGAGTTTCGCTACTTCAAGGAGGGGGCGAACGTCGTCATCGTCCGCCTCCTCAGTCACGTCGTCGAGGTGCGCTCGTACGACGACTCGAGCTGCCTGCGCTCGGGTCTCAGCGGCGGCACGCAAATGGCCGGGCCCGCGGCGAGGCCTTCAGGGCCGTCGGCGGGAGAGATCCTGATGCTCGGTGTCGCTTCCGCCGACGCGGTCCAGATGCGCGACGTCACCTACCCGGTGAAGGCGACCGACGTCACGTGCACCGGAAGCTACGAGACCTTGGGCTATCCGCCGTAGCTGCTGCTGCTGCAGAGCACGAGGAATAGAGCGCACCGCGCGCCTGCTACGCTCTCTGCATGGACCTCGACGCGAACGCGCTTCTTGCCTCGCTCTTCGTGTCGACGATCGGCCTCGGCATCTTCATCTACGGAAAGAAGCAGAGCAGGCTCCCGCACCTCGTGGGCGGGCTCCTGCTCATGGGCTTCCCCTATTTCATCTCGACGTGGTGGCTCGTGCTGGCCATCGGCGCGGCGCTGACCGGGCTCGTGGCCCTCGCCGCGCGCCTCTCGTGAAGATCGGTCAGTCGAGGCAGCAGCCGACCCCGACGCCGCCGCCGCACGAGTAGCTTCCGAAGTTGCTGCACGCGCTCGGGCTGAGCCCGGTGCAGTGACCGCCGTGGTTCGTGCAGTCGTTGACCACGCCGCCGTCGCTCATGTCGCACGTGTAGTAGCTGCAGTCGCTCGCGTCCTTCTTCACCACGACGTTGCCGCCGCTGCAGAAGCCAGGCGCGGGCGGGACGAGATCGGGGCACGCTTGGAGGCAGCAACCGACCCCCACGCCACCACCGCAGGAGAACTTGCTCGCGTCGCCCCATCGCGGGCAGGAGGCGTTGTTGGCCGGCGTGAGCGCCTCGCAGGTGCCACCGGCGCCGGTGCACGTGTTCGTCGGCCCGGCGTCGGCGGCTTCGCAGTCGTAGTACGAGCAACCGCTCGCGTCCTTCTTCTCTGTGACCTTGCCGCCGGGGCAGAAGCCAGGGCTCGGCGCGACGAGGTCGGGGCACACGTGGAGGCAGCAGCCCACGCCCACGCCGCCGCCGCACGACGCCGGGTCGCCCCAGCTGCCGCACAGGGCGTTGTTGGCGGGCGTGATCGCTTCGCAGGTGCCGCCTTGCGCGGCGCACGTCGCGGGACCTCCGTCCTTCGCGTCGGGCCCCGCGTCCTTTTGCTTGAGCGCGTCGTCGGCGTCGCCGATCGCTACATCGCCGCCACTGCACGCAGCCGTGACGTGCGCGCCCCCGAGGAGGAGCATCGCGAGGACGGTGGACTTGGCGAGGTTCTGGATCGTGCGGTTCATGACGACAGTCTCCTGGGGCGAAGGAGCGAGGACCGAGCGGCCTCGCGGCTCTGGGAAAAGGGGGCGTCGTGCGCCCTCACTTATCCTTTGGCCGACCCTCGCGGCGTCCGTGACGGACGACGAAGATTTTCTCATTCGGTCTTCGAGCACGCGGCTTCGATACGACGCGCGAGCGGCGACGAGGCGTGCGACGCGGTGAACTCGCGCGCGAGAGGCGCGGCTTCCTCGCTCCGCCCCGCGGCGCAGAGCGCCACGATGCGAAGCCCGGCGCGCTCCTCGCCGAGCACGGCGTGCGGGAAGCGGTGCTGCGACGCCTCGAGCGTGACGAGCGCGGAGGACGCATCGCCGCGGCGAAGATCGTCTTGCGCGCTCTTGAGGAGCTCGAGCTCGTCGGCGAGCGAGGAGGAGGGCGCGTTGGTCGATCGCGCGGCGACCGCGGGGCGCACCGCGAGGGGGGCGCGCGCCGTAGGGCTCGCGACGGGAAGTGCGGCGGACGCGAGGGGTTCCGCGGGCGCGGGCTGAGCGGTCGTGGCGCTCGTCGCCTCGCTCGCCGGCGCATCGGCCGGCGGCAACGAGGAGCGAAGCACCGGCGGCTCGCTGGCGCGCGCGGTCGTGATCGTCGTCGTCGTCGTCTCCGTCGTGGTCTCGGAGGCGGCGCCGGAGCGGAGCGCATGCACGCTCATCGCGCCCCCACCGCCGAGCGCGCCAAGGAGGACGAGCGGAGCGGCGATCTTGCCGAAGAGTCCGAGCGCCGTCGATCCGACGACGCCGGTCGTCGCCGCGCCGCTCCCTGCGAGACCGGCGCCCGCGCCGAGCGTGGACGTGCCGCCCGCCACCGCGCCCCCCGCCACACTGCCGCCGCATGCGCCGGTCGCGCCCGCGCCGACGCGCGCCGCGGTCTCGGCTCCGACGGTGGTGACGGCCGCGCCCACGGCGACCGCGGCCACGCGCCTTCCGACGGCGCGTCGCATGCGCTCGCGTTGCGTGGCGCTCGGCCCGTCGTGCTTTCGCGCGGCAGCGAAGAGATCGCCCGTGCGCTTGGTGACGTCGCTCACGGCGTCACCTCCCCCGACCGCGCGAGGTGACGCGCGTGCGCTTCGTCGAGCTCGCGCTTCGCCGCGCGAAGACGCGAGTAGACCGTGTTCACGTTGGCGCCGAGGCACACGGCGATTTCAGGGACCGTCATCTCTTCGAGCTCGGCGAGGACCAGCACCTCGCGCTTGTCGGGGTCGAGCTCACCGAGCAGGCGATCGAGGAGGCGCACCGCCTCCGCTTGCTCCGCGCCGGCCGAGGGGGGCGGGAACGACGAGGTGAAGCGCTCTTCGCCGCTCTCGTCGGCGTCCATGGACGTGAGCTTCGACTCCTTGCGGCGATAGCGACGGCGATGGTCCGCCGCTACGCGCTGAGCGATGCCGTAGATCCAACTCTTCAGCGACGCGCGCCCGTCGTAGTCGCCGAGGTGACGATGGAGAACGAGGAAGACGTCCTGCACGGCGTCCTCCACGCTCGACGGAAGGACCCCCGCTCGACGCACGCAACGCCACACGAACGCCACTTCCGCCTCGTACACCTCGTCGAAGTCGAGCTCCGCGCGCGCCGTCGTTTCTCGCGAGAGAACGGGGGCGAGCGAAGGAGAGGCGTCGCCGAGGATGGACGCGCCCACGAGGGGGAATTGGCCGGAGGGCCAGGCGCCCGTGGTCAAAACGTCACCTCCGGACCGATTGCGCCGCGGAGGGCGACGGCGGCAGGGCGATGCACCGCGTTCCCCCCGACGATGACGAACTGCTCGCGGCCGATGGGGACCTCGCCCTCGACGAGCGCGCGGAGCGCGAAGCGCCGCGTGAGACGAAGCGCGGCCCCCACGCCGATGCCCGGCGCGACGAGGGTCGACGACCCTTCGCGCGTGCGCGCGACACCGCTCCCTTCGGCGCTCACGTGGTCGAGCCCGAGGCCCACGCAGGGGGCGAGCGCGATCCGCGCGTCAACCACGGCATAACAAGCGCGCACGGCGGCGGTCGTGAGATGGAACGTCCCCCCTTCGGTCACGCCGTTGGCATCGGGAGGCGTGGAGGCCGAGCTCGCGAGCCAGGGAGCGACCTCGGCCTCGAAGCGGAATCGGCCGGGGGTGAACGCGATCTCGAAGCCGGCGCCGAGACCAACGTCGGGGAGCGTGCCGCGATCGACCGCGCCGAAGACCCCGGCGGCGAAGAGCGCGCGGCGCGGGCGCGCGGGGATCGTCGCGTGATCGGCGTCGGCGAGGCGATCGGCGGGCGGGGCTTCGTGCGCCGACTCCGGCGGCGGCGCAACGGAGGCGCGCGGCGCGGGGGGCGGCGCGGACGAATCAGTCGACGCATTCGCGGCGTGAGCGGCGTCGGACCGCGTCGCGAGCTCGGGGACCAGGCTCAAGGCGATGACGGTTGCCGCCGCATCGGCCGCGAGGTCGCACGTGCCGGCCACGACGTCGCGCGCGCCGCTGCCGACGACTACGTGCACGCGGTACCCGTCGCCGTCTCGTGTCGTCGTCGCGCGCGCTTCGGCCGGACGAAGCTCCGATCCGGTCAGCGCGAGGACTTTGTCGTGAACCGCCGCGGCGCCCGGGCAGCCCGCCGGCGCGGTCCAATGGAGCGCCAGCGGGTCGCCGGCCTCGGGCGCCGCCACGGCACACTTAGGCACTAAAAGTGTGCCCCCGAGCGCCAGCGGGAGGGCGATCGCCCCGAGATTTCGACGACTGCAACGCATTCCACGGCCGACATAACAAGTTTCGTGCCGCATCGCGCCATTCGCGGAACGATTGCGCCAAGGGCACAATTGTGCACGGTCGCGGAGCTCGCGCCGCGGGGCTTCGACCGGGGCGCATGGCGCGCCGCGGCGGACGGCGATGACGCGTTTGTAAGCTTGCTTACAAACGGGAGAGACTCACCTCGTGGACCTCCTCCCCGGCCGCCGCGTCGTCGTGCACGAGCTCGGCGAGAATCCGCTCGACGCGATCGAGCACCACATGCGCGTCGAGCCGATGGCGCCCCCCGACGTGACGAAGCTCGCGCCGAACGACGTGCTCGTCGCGGTGAAGAGCGCGGCGGTCGGTTGGGTCGATCTCTTGATGACGAGCGGTCAGTACCAACACCTCCCCAAGCCTCCTTACTGTCCCGGCCTCGAGTACGCCGGCGTGGTCGCGTGGAAGGGTGAAGCCGTCGGCGACCGCGTGGCGATCGGCGATCCGATCCTCGTCGATGGCTTCCTCGCCGGTCCGCGATCGCTCGGCGGCTATCAAGCGTACGGAGGCTTCGCGACCTACGCCGTCGCGCCGGCGGAGGCGGTCCACCGAGTGCCCGGAAGGCTCACGCTCGATCAAGCCTCGAGCCTCCTCGGCAGCTACGAGACCGCGTACCACTGCCTCATCACGCGCGGGCGCCTCGCGGCCGGCGAGACGGTGCTCATCCACGGCGCGTCGGGGGCGACCGGGCTCGCCGCCGTGCACGTCGCCAAGCTCGTCGGCGCGACCGTCATTGCCACCGGTCGCTCCGAGGCGAAGCTCGCCGTCGTAAAGCGCGAAGGGGCCGATCACGTCGTCAGCACGAAAGGCGAAGACGGCGGCCTCCGCTCCTTCCGCAACGACGTGAAGGAGCTGACGAACGGCCGCGGGGTCGACGTCGTCTACGACGGCGTGGGGGGCGACATCTCGCTCGAGAGCCTCCGCTGCGTGCGCTTCGGCGCGCGCTTCCTCGTCGTCGGCTGGGCTTCGACCCCTTTCGTGGCCGAAGGAAAGGGGAAGCGCGGCGCGCCGAACGCCAACGCGCTCCCGACGAACCTCATCATGATGAAGGGGCTCGACGTGCTCGGCTGCCCGACCGTGATCTCGACGGTGAACGATCCGTCGCTCCGCCCGCCGCGCCTTGGGCAGATCCTCGCGTGGGCCGAAGCGGGACGGCTCGTGCCCCACGTCTCGCACACGTTCCCGCTCGACGACTTTCGCGCTGCGATGCGCGCGAAGTGGAGCGGCGAAGTCATCGGCGGCTGCGTCCTCCATCCCTGAGCCGGTCGGCCCCCGCGGCGACGCACGCCGACCTCGGAGAGCGGGGCGGTTCTGGCTTGAGCACCTCAGCCGTATCGGTTAATTCGATCGGCGCGTCGATGACCGGGCGCTCGGTCGGGTCTTGCGACGCAGAGGGGAGATGCTGCGTGATCATGAGGTCGACGTTTGTCGTTCGTGCAGGGCTCTTGGTGGCGTTGGTCGGTTGCGGAAGCTCGTCGTCGTCGAGTCCGCCGGCCAACGGGGACGGCGGCACGGACGGCGCGGTGAGCGGAACCGCGTTCGAGGTCTGGGTCGCCGAAGCGCCGCCAGGGATGCGGACCGACACGTACCCGCCGATCGTCAACGCCACGGTCGCCTGGGATCCGCCGGGCGGCGGAGCTCGCGTCGTCGCGCAGACCGACGCGCAAGGGCACGTCACGGTGTACGGCGACTTCACCAAGGGCGACGGCGTGCTCACCGTTTGGGAGAAGGATCACACCGCCTTCACCCAGCTCCAGGCTTCGCCCGCGGTCTCCATGTCGCTCGCTGGCCTCCTCCCCAACCCGATGGGGAAGCCGGCCACCGACGCCGTCTTCCTCCTGCAACGGAAGCTGGGCGCGAAGCCGTCGCCGGTCGCCAAGCTGATGGGAAACATCTCGAACAAGGCCGATCCCGCCGACGTCGTCGCGCTCTACCCGCCGGGCCTCGGCGCGGGCATCGACGCCCCTGGCGCGAACTACTCGATCACGGTCCCCACCGGCCGCCCGTATTCGATCGTCGGCTTCGAGTACAAGCCCGACGCGACTCAGCCCGATCGCGGTACCAGCGCGACGACGGTGAAGTTCTTCAAGATCGATCGCCCCGCGCAGTCCGCCGACACGACGCTCGACCTCGACATGAGTCAGATCGCGGCGGAGAGCACCACCAAGGGCTCGGCCACGATCACCGTCCCGGGGGGCGACAGCGGCCCGCTCGGGGGAACGACGCGTTCCTTCTTCTACACCGCCGATCTCGACGGCAACGCGTTCTACGGCGTGTGGCCGAAGGCCGTGCTCTCCGCCGACAAGAGCGCGTTCGACATCTCTTTCGAGTACGTCGCACCTCCGGCCGACGCTCGCGTCGTCACGCGCGGCCTCATCATCAACCCCGGCGACGGCTCGGCCAGCCTCGTCCAGAAGGCAGGCGCGCCGACGGACGGGATGACGCTCGACGGCTTCCCGCTTCCGATGCCGGTGACGGTGACCAAGGTCGCGTACACCGATCCGATCGCCTTCGACGGGCTCCCTTCGGAGGCAACGACGGCGCAGATCCAGATCCTGCAAGGGAACGAGGTCCCGTGGACGATCGGCAACCCCAAGAAGGTGTCGCCGATCACGCTCCCCAAGCTCCCCGACGATGTCCTCGCGGCCTTCAAGGGGAACCGCACGGCGCGCTTCATCTACTTCACCGGCGACTCGATCGCGCCCCAGAAGTCGACGGATCTCGCGGCACCGACTCACGCCGCCTTCAGCCGCACGTTCACCCTGACGGTGCAGTGAGCCGCCCCATGAAGGTCTCTCTCTTGCGCTTCGCCGGAGCGGGGGCGCTCGCTTGCGCCCCGCTCCTCTTCGCCTGCGTCGACGACGACACCGTCGCCGCCCTCCCCGTCGACGCCGGCACCGACGTGACGGTGATCGACGCCGCGCCCACCCCGGTGGACGCGGGCGGTGTTCACTTCCAATCGTGCCCCGGAGCGTTCTCCGGGGCGTGCGCCACGCTCGACGTGCCGCTCGACTGGAACGATCCCGGCGGGACCAAGATTCACCTCTTCATCGACAAGATCGCCTCCGTCGCCCATCCGCGCGCGCAGATCTGGGTCCTTCAAGGAGGCCCGGGCGGGACGGCGGCGGACGTGGTCCCCATCGGACGCGAGATGGCCAACCGCCTCGACGACGTCGAGGTCTTCACCATCGAACACCGCGGCGTCGGTTACTCCGATCGCCTCGGCTGTCCGCAAGAGAGCTTGCCCCCGCCCGATGGGGGGACGACGGATGCAGGGAACGCCGGCCTCGACGCTTCGAACGACGCAACGGTCGACGCGGGGCTCGTCGACGCTTCGCCGAGCGCACCGCTCGACTACACGGACTGCATCGCCGCGCTCAAAGCGAAGTGGGGCGACGGTCTCCGTCACTTCAACATCACCAACGCCGCCAAGGATCTCGCCTACGCCATCGACCAGACGCGCCATCCTGGCGAGCAAGCGCTCGTCTACGGCGTCTCCTACGGAACGTACTGGGCGCAGCGCTACTTGCAGGTGTCGAAAGGCCAGGCCGCGGGCGTCGTGCTCGACTCGGTCGTCGCTCCCGACAAGCAGTTCCTCTCCCAGTTCGATCCGCAAGCCGACACGGTGGCGGTCAAGCTCGCCGAGCTCTGCAAGAGCGACGCGGCGTGCACCGCGGCGCTCGGTGCCGATCCGTGGGCGCGCATAGAGCAGATCAAAGCCGACGTGGATCACGGCCATTGCGCCGCGGCCCTTCCGAACCCGCGCGCGCGCGCGCTCGCCACGAACCTGATTCGCAACTGGACGCTGATGCCGTACGCGCTGGCGGTGTGGGCGCGCATCGGCCGCTGCTCCGCCGCCGACGTCGCCGCCATCGGGCAGATCGTCAGCCGTCTCTCTGCGCCGCCCCCCACCGCGAGCCTCGGCTCGGATCTTCTCGGGTGGAACATCATGTTCTCCGAGATGTGGGAGACCCCCGCGCCGAGCAAGGCCACGCTCGACGAGCGCTTCGCCGACACGATCTTCCCTGCGGGGATCGACGCGCTCGCCGACGTCTACGACGCGTGGCCGCGCTACACGCCCGACGACCTCACGCAAAAGTATCCGACCGACGCGACGCCGGTGCTCATCCTCAACGGCACGCTCGACTCGCAGACACCCATCGAGGTCGCGTCGCAGGTCAAGCCGCACTACACGGCAGCGAATCAGACCTTCGTCACGATCCCCGGGGCCAACCACGCGACGGTGGCGCAATCCCCGCTCGCGCACACCGGGCCGGTCACCGGGCCTCCGAATCCCTTCGACACCTGCGGCATGGAGATGGTCGCAGGCTTCTTCAAGGATCCGAAGGCGGCGATCGACACCTCGTGCCTCGCCAAGCTCGCGCCGGTGTCCTTCACGCGTCCGTCGGACGAGATCGCCTTCCTCTTCGGAACGAGCGACCTGTGGCTCGGCGTCCGCGTACCCGACGTCCCGATGCCGGCGCATCTCGAGGCGGCCATGCGTCTTCGCCCGGTGTACGATGACCGCAGGTGGCAACGACGCTGACCTCGTGTCCAAAGCGACGCATCGCACGACTGGCGGCGACGAGCGTCGTGCTCGCGGGGCTCCTCCCCGCGGCGTGCTCGCACGACACCTCGCAGGATGAAGCGAGCGATGCGGCGCCCAGGGCCGACGGCGGCGCCTCGCCCGACGCGAACGCCGCGTTCGACGGCGGCGACGAAGCCGCGGAAGCGCGCGGCCCGAGCGACGCGGGAGAAGACGCGCTCACGCGCCTCTTCGACGCCAGCGGCCCCGACGCCGAGGCGGCGCTGAGGTCACGCTACAAAGTGGTGCTCCACCTCGGCGACTCCGAGGTCGGCTTCGGCGGTGGGCTCACCAAAGCGCTTCGGCGTCGCTTCGAAGCGCACCACATCACCTTCGTGAGCAACTCGCTCACCGCCGCGGGCCTCCAGAGCTACGACGCCGAGCCGCGCGTGCGCGGGCTCGTAAAATCGGCGAACCCCGACCTCGTCATCTTGAACCTGGGGACCAACAACCTCACGGTGCCGCACCCCGAGGGGCTCATCGGCAACATCAAGTCGCTCGTGAAGAAGGTCTCGACCGGGCGCGATTGCGTGTGGGTCGGACCACCGCACCTCCCCGCGGGGGCGAAGCGCGAATCGGCCATGGACGACGTGCTCCGCGAGAACGTCGCCCCTTGCCGCTACTTCGAGTCGATGCACCTCAAGCTCGCGCTGCAGAAAGATCACATCCACCCGACCGATCGCGGCGGCGAGGTGTGGGCCGATCAGCTCTTTCGCTTCATCGTCTTCGACGAACCGCCGCGCGGGCCGTTCCTCGACGACGAGCCGCCTCGCTAGCTCACGAGTCAGAAGTTCGTCGGCGTGCCGACGAACCTTCGACTCGGGACCTCGCCGGCGACGACTCGCGCCTACCCCTTCAAGAAGCGGGCTTCGATCGCCTTCACCTTGTTCAAGCGGCGCACGTGGCGCTCTTCGCCGGTGAACTTGGCGCCGAGGAACGAGGTGACGATCTCCTTCGCCAGCGCACCGCCGATGATGCGCGCGCCGAGGCAAAGCATGTTCATGTCGTCGTGCTCGACCCCTTGATGGGCCGAGTAGGTGTCGTGGCAGAGGCCCGCGCGCACGCCCGGGATCTTGTTGGCGGCGACCGTGACCCCCACGCCGCTGCCGCACACCACGACGGCGCGCTCCGCCTTCCCTTCGCGGAGCGCCTCGCCGGCGGAGAGCGCGAAGTCGGGATAATCGACGGCCTTCACCGCGTCGTTCGTGCCGAGATCGAGGAGCTCGTGCCCCGCTTCCCGGAGCGCTTTGGCGAGCTCGTCCTTGAGGGGAAATCCAGCGTGATCGGCGGCGATGGCGATGCGCATGAGGAGGCCACGCTAGCCCCGCGCGGCGTGGCGCTTCAAGCCGCAAACGGGAAGAGGACGCCGGCGCGGAGCGTTCCTCCGCGGCCGAGTTTGACGCTGGACCCGGGTTCAGTGCATGGTCTCGCTCGCGCGGACCGCCCGGATCCGCAGACACGGAGGCGAATCCATGAAGCCCAAGCACATCGCCCTCATCGCGCTTCTCGCGTCGCTCCTCGGGCTCGTCTTCGCGTCGTACTCGACGTTCGACTACGCCGAGCACCTGGACCGACAGATTCACGCGATCCACTGCAGCTTCATCCCCGGCGCGAGCGCCGACAGCGACGCCGCCAATCCGTGCAAGACGGCGCTCTTCAGCCCCTACTCGGCGATCTTTCGCGAGACGTATTGGGGCGGCGTCCCCATCTCGCTCTTCGCCCTGGGCGCTTTCAGCTTCTTCGTCGGCTTCGCGCTCTACCTCCTCGTCGGCGGTGCGCGCGCCAAGCGCTACGCGTGGCTGTTCCTCGGCGCCGTGGGGCTCACCCCGTTCTGCGCGTCGCTGGTGATGTTCTTCATCTCCGCCACGCGCCTCCACACCTTCTGCAAGGTGTGCGTCGGCATCTACTTCTCGTCGACGGTGCTCGCGACCGCGGCGGTGATGGCGCTCCTGCAGTATCGGAAGTGGACGGCGGCGCCGGTCGATCCCCACGGCGCGACGCAGATCGAGAGCTCGCCAGGGAGCCCGCTCCTCTTGGCCTTGTGGCTCGGCGCGCTCGGGGCCGCCGCGCTCCTCCCGCCGCTCGTCTACACCGCTTCCCTCCCCGACTACCGCCCGTTCCTCACGAGCTGCGGCAAGCTCCCGGTCACCACCGAGTCGCACAAGGCGCTCCTCAAGGTGCCGACGCTCCGCCCGGTGCAGCCGGTCACGCTCTTCGAAGACCCGCTCTGCCCGACGTGCAAGGCGTTCCACGAGCGCCTCGTCGACGAAGGGATCTTCGAGCGCCTCGACGTGACGATGGCGATGTTCCCCCTGGACAGCGACTGCAACTGGATGCTCGATCGCTCGCTCCACCCCGGGGCGTGCGCCCTCGCCCGCGCCGTCTTGTGCGACGACAAACAGGCGCGCGCCATCCTCGAGTGGGCCTACGACAATCAGGAGGATCTCCGCGAGGCGGGGAAGACCCCGGCCGCGCTGAAGGCGAAGATCGCCAGCAAGTGGGGGAGCGAGATCGCCGCCTGCGCCGACGAGAAGAGCCCCACCGCGCCGGTCGTCATTCGGCTGAATCGTCACTTGCACTATGCAAGCGACAACCACATCCCCGTCTCCACCCCGCAGATGTTCCTCGGCGACCGCCGCATCTGCGACGAAGACACCGACCTCGGCCTCAAGTACACGCTCGCGCAGCTCGCGCCGGAGGTGCTCAAGTGAACGACGGCGGCAACCCGAACCTCCGCGGGAACCCGCGCGGGGGGAATTTCCGCGCCATCGACGCCGTCGATCCTTCGGATCCGCACGGCGATCCGCACCTGCCGCCGAAGGGTGGCGCGCCCCCCGGGGGCCCCGCCGCGGTAGGCGCCGGCGTGGGCGTGCTGCTCCTCGTCGTGATGACCCTCATCGTGCGGAGCACCGTGAGCCACGCCGCCGAGCGCCTCGCCAAGCCGGCAGCAGCAGCGGAAGAGAGCAAGGTCGCGGTCGCCGACAACACCGAGGCCCCCTACTGCACGCCGGCGTTCAAGCAAGTCCTCCAAAGGGTGCTGAACGCGTGCGGGCTCGTCGGTGGCGAGTCGCGGCGCGGCTGCCAACCGGCGGACGTGAAGACCTTCGCCTCCATCAGCGACGAAGACTTCAACGCGCTGTTCACCCCGCTCAAAGATCGCGGCGCGGTCATCATGTTCGACGACAACTCGGACGTGCTCGACCAAGAGGGGAAGACGCTCCTTCAAGAGCGCTGGCTCGATCGCAAAGGGGCCCGCTACTTCTTCGTCGTCGCCCGCGCCTCGCGCACCGGCACCGCGGACGTGAACCGCGCGCTCTCGCACAAGCGCGCGAACTCGGTCCTCTTCGACTTGAAGGACCAGTTCAAAGACGATCCCGACCTCGACAAACAGGTCGGCCTCTTGTGGCTCGGGAGCGAGTTCGCCCAGCTGGGGAAGGACTACTGCGACTGGCCCGTCTCGCGAAAAGGGAAGACGTGCAACGCCGAGGCGATCAACCGAAGCGCGTTCGTGTCCTGGGTGGATTGCCGCCTATGAGCGCTGCGCCGAGCCGCTTCTCGCCCCCGCCGCGCGCGCGCCTCCTCGCCGCCTCGCCGCGCGCCGCGAGCCTTGGGTTCGCGTTCGCGCCTCTCGCCCTCGCCCTCGCGCCGCTCGCCCTCGCCGCGTGCGACGAAGCGAAGAAGGACACGCCGGCGCAGGGCCGGAGCGAAGCGGTGGTCGCGACCGGCTCGATGCCCACCGCCGCCCCCACGCCGAGCGCCGCTTCGGCGCACGAGGCCCCGACCGTCGCGGCGAAGCGCGTCCTCTGCGAAGGGCAGCTCGACAAGCCCGGTCGCCCGTTCCCCAAGGTGACCTTGGCCCACGCCGAAGCGCCGGGGGCGATGCCGCTCGACGGAAAGATCGCCACCGGCAAAGGCTGGACGTGGATCAACCTCTGCGCCTCGTGGTGCGGCCCGTGCAAAGAGGAGATCCCTCGCCTCCGCGGCTGGGAGAAGAAGGTCGCCGCCGCCGGCACGCCGATGCAGCTCGTGTTCGTCTCGATCGATGACGACGAGCGCCAGCTCGATCAGTTCCTCGCCGCGCAGCCCGACAGCGGTGTGCACGCGGCCTTGTGGGCGAAGAGCGGCCCCATCCGCGACGCGTTCCTCGGCGGGCTCAAGATCAAAGACTCGCCCGAGCTCCCCGAGCACGTGCTCGTCGATCCCAGCGGCAAGGTGCGCTGCGTGATCGAGGGGGCCGTCGACGACGGCGACTACGCGCAAGCCGCGGCCATCGTCGCCAAGAAGTAGCGTCGCGCGCTCGCCCAGCTCGGCGCCCGGCCGATTTTCCCTTGGGAACGGTCGACAACCATCGTTCCACCTGAGGAACAGTCCGTTTCCCCGTCACCGCCTTGTGACAGGGGGTCGGGAGAAGAACGTTGAGGGGTGTGCGGCGGACCGAGAGGTCGCGCGCACCGAGAGCGACGGACGCTCTCGCACTCCGGAATCAACCGGGAGGAGCTTCGTCATGAGCCAGTGGAAGATCGACCCCTCGCACTCCGCCGTTCACTTCAGCGTGCGTCACATGATGATCGCCAAGGTGCGCGGCTCGTTCGCCAAGTTCGAGGGCGCGCTCGAGCTCGACGACGCCAGCGGGGCGTGGAAGGGCGTCACCGCGGACATCGACGTCGCCAGCATCGACACCAAGGAAGAGAAGCGCGACGCCCACCTGAAGTCGGCCGACTTCCTCGACGCCGCCACGCACCCGAAGATGACCTTCACGAGCACCGGCGTCGACAAGCGCGGCGACGATCGCCTCGTGGTGAAGGGGAACCTCACCCTGCGCGGCGTCACCAAGGAGGTCACCCTCGACACCGAGGTGCTCGGCCGAGGCAAGGACCCGTGGGGCGGCGAGCGCGTCTCCTTCACCGCCAAGACGCAGATCAACCGCATGGACTTCGGCGCCAAGTGGAACCAAGCCCTGGAAGCGGGCGGCCTCTTGGTCGGCGAGAAGGTGGACATCGAGCTCGACGTCGAGGCGATTCGCCAGGCGTAAGACCGTGCGCCCCGTCGAGGGGCGCCTCGCGCCTCCGCACGGGGCGAAGGCAGATGCGTAGCGTGATCGAGGGGCGGCGTGCGAGACTCGGCGCCGCCCCGGAAGCAGGAAGGAGAGGCGTTCGATGATCGAAGTTCGACGTTCCCAAGAGCGCGGCCACGCCGACCACGGCTGGCTCGACTCGCACCACAGCTTCTCCTTCGCCGACTACTACGATCCGAAGCACATGGCCTTCCGTGCGCTCCGCGTGCTCAACGAGGATCGCGTGGCGCCGGGCAAGGGCTTCGGCTCGCACCCCCACCGCGACATGGAGATCGTGAGCTACGTCCTCGAAGGCGCGCTCGAGCACAAGGACAGCATGGGCACCGGGTCGATCATTCGCCCCGGGGACGTGCAGCGGATGACCGCCGGCCAAGGCGTCGTGCACAGCGAGTTCAACGCGTCCAAGACCGAGCCGGTCCACTTCTTCCAGATCTGGTTTCCGCCGCTGGAGCGCGGGCTGCTCCCCGAGTACGAGCAGAAGCACTTCGCCGAGAGCGAGCGCAAGGGGCGGCTCCGCCTCGTCGCCTCGCGCGACGGCCGCGAAGGGTCGGTCACCGTCTACCAAGACGTCGCGCTCTACGCGACGATCCTCGGCGCGGGGGACGTGGTGAGCCTCACGCCGGCGAAGGGACGTCATCTCTGGGTGCAGGTCGCCAAGGGCGAGGTCGAGGTGGACGTGAAGGGCGGCACCAAGGGCGAGGCGAAGCTCGTCGCCGGCGACGGCGCCGGGATCTCGCCCGAAGACGGCGAGACGGCCGTCGCGCTCACCCTGCGCGCCGCCGCGGCGAGCGAGGCCTTGGTGTTCGACCTCCCGTGACGGACCTTCCTTGACCTCGGGGAGCCTCCTCACCAACCGGGGCTTCGTGAGCTTTCAGCTCGCGCGCTTCCTGCTCACCATCGGCATTCAGATGCAGAGCGTGGCGGTGGCGTGGCACGTCTACGACCTCACCAAGGCGCCGCTCGCGCTCGGCTTCGTCGGCCTCGCGCAGTTCCTCCCGCTCGCCGGCCTGTCGCCGATCACCGGGCTCGTGGCCGACAGGTTCGATCGCCGGAACGTGCTCCTCGTCTGTTACGTGGGGATCCTCGCTTCGTCCGTCTCCCTGACCCTCGGCGCGCGGCTCCACGCTCCCGTCACCGCGATCTACGCCGCGCTGGTCCTCTTCGGCGCGTCCCGCGCGTTCGCCGGATCGGCGGCGCCGGCGCTCCTGACCCACCTCGTGCCGACGAGCGACTTCTCGCGCGCCGTGGCGTGGAGCTCCACGACGTGGGAGGTCGCTTCGATCGTGGGCCCCGGGCTCGGCGGCCTCGTCTACGCGCTCCCCGGCGGCGCGGCCACGGTCTTCGGGGCGACCAGCGCGTGCACGCTCCTCGCGTTCTTCTTCCTCCTGTCGCTGAAGGTGCACACCGGGCGCATGGAGCGCGCCGAGGCGTCCCTCGCGACGTTGCTCGCCGGCGTGAAGTTCGTCTGGAAGAAGAAGGTCATCCTCGGCACCATCTCGCTCGACTTGTTCGCCGTGCTCCTCGGCGGCGCGGTGGCGCTCCTCCCGATCTTCGCGCGCGACGTCTTGCACACCGGTCCCCGGGGCTTGGGGCTCTTGCGGAGCGCGCCTGCCGCCGGCGCGCTGACGATGGCCGTCATCCTCGGGATGCGGCCGCTCCGCCGGCGCGCCGGAGCGCTGATGCTCGTGTGCGTCGCCATCTTCGGTGCGGCGACCGTCGTGTTCGCCCTATCGCAGAATTTCGTCCTCTCGCTCGTGGCGCTCGTGGTGATGGGCGCGTCCGACATGGTGAGCGTGGTCATCCGCTCGACGCTCGTGCAGATCGCGACGCCCCCCGAGATGCGGGGCCGCGTGAGCGCGGTGAACGGCGTGTTCGTCAGCGCCTCGAACGAGCTCGGCGAGTTCGAATCGGGCATCACCGCCGCGTGGCTCGGCGCGGTGAACGCGGCGGCGGTGGGCGGCCTGCTCACACTGGTCGTCGTGGCGACGTGGGCGCTCGCGTTCCCCACGCTGCGCAAAGTCGATCGCCTCGAAGCCGCGGGGGAGCTCTCGACCGACGACGAGCCGGCCGCCGCCTGATCCGGCGCGCGCGATGCAACCGACCGCACGGGGCGCTCAGCGCAGCGCCGCGAACGTCCGCGCGAGGTAGCGCGCGGCCACGCCGAGCGTCCGCTCGGTGCCGCCCGGCAAGCGGGGGATCGGCGGCGCGACCTCCATCACGTCGCCGGCGAGGAGCCCGAACTCGGCGCCGAGGCGATCGATGAGGCCGGCTACGAAATCGGGATGAAGCCCGTCGGCCTCCGGTGTCCCGGTGGCGTCGGCGAAGGCGATGTCGGTGCCGTCGATGTCGTTCGAGAAGTAGACGCGCGAGACGCCAGCGTCGTGGAGGTGACGAACGATCGTGTCGATGGCCTTCGCCGGATCGGTGCGCACCTCGTCGGCCCACACTTGGCGTACGCCGACCGTGTTCTCCCAGTGCGCGCGCGGATGGCGCGTGGCGCGAATGCCGACCTGGACCATGCGATCGGGGCGCGCGAGGAGCTTGGCCGCGTGAAAGCTCCAGGTCGCGAAGCAGTAGCGAACGCCGAGTCGCTCCTCGAGCAAGTCGGTGTGCGCGTCGATCTGCACGATCCCCCACGGCTCGCTGGCGTGGGCCCGCGCGAGCGCCGAGCTCACCGGCCACGCGTTCGAGTGGTCGCCGCCGAGGACCACCGGGAGGAGGCGCGGGTTCAACGCGAACATGAGATCCAGCGCGCGCTCGGCGATCGACAAAGGCGACACGGGCAACGACGCGCGCACCTCGTCGCTCACGTTCGGATAGAGCGCGGCGCGTGATCGGGCGATCTGCGCGTCGGACAGCATCTCGTCGTGGAGGAGCTGCGGCACCACGAACACGTCCCCCACGTCGACGATGCCGGCCTTCGCCCACGTGGCGCCGAGGTTCGGATCGTCCTTCAGCATCGCGGTGCGGAGCGCCTGCGGCCCCATGTTGGCCCCGCGCAAAAAGCCGGCCCCCACGTCCGAAGGGACACCGAGGACGACGGCGCGCGCGGTGGCGATGCGCGCGAGCCCTTCACGAAACCGGACGAGGACCTCCGCTTCGTCCTTCGCCCCGTAGATGCGGCGCTGAAGCGCGAGCTGCTCCTCGCGCCCGGTGGAGACGAGGTACACGCCGCCCCCGGCGGGCCGGAGGAGCAGGCCGAGCTCGTCCACCGGCGAGAGCGCGCCGTGGGGGGCCGAGGACGAAGGGGGCGGAGGGGGGGACACGCGCCAGGGATTTCGCCACATGCCGGGGGCGAGCGCACGCACCAAATCGCTCGTCGGGGACCGCCGGGAGGGTGATATAAAGCTCGCTCATGACGCGGTACTCGACCCAGCCAAGCACTCGCTCTTCCCTCTCTTTCCGCGCTTCGGGGCTCATCGCCTCGGTGCTCCTCGTGTCGTTCGGCACGGCGGCGTGCGGCGGGTCGTACCCCGCGCCGACGGAAAAAATGGCCAACACCACCGCTGCCGTGCGCGCAGCGGAGGAGGTCGGCGGCAACAAAGAGCCGCAGGCCGCTCTTCACCTCAAGCTCGCCGAAGAGCAGCTCGAGCAGGCCAAGAAGCTCATGGCCGAAGAAGACAACAAGCGTGCAGACTACATCTTGATGCGCGCCGACGCCGACGCGGAGCTCGCGGTGGCCCTCGCCCGTGAGGCCTCGGCCAAGGCAGAAGCACAGAAGGCCCGCGACGACCTCGCGGCCCTCAAGAAGGAAGCGGCGGCGCAATGAGCACCACGACCATGTTCGATCTTCGTTTCCTCTCCCGCCTCACCACCGCCCTCGGCCTCGCCTTCGGGCTCGCCGCCCTCACCGGCTGCGGCTCGACCCCGCCGCCGAAGGAGCTCGTCGAAGCGCGCAGCGCCTACCAGGCCGCCGCCTCGGGCCAGGCCAACCAGGTGAACCCGGCGCAGGTGCACGTCGCCAAGGAGTCGCTCGATCAGGCCGAGAAGGCGTTCGAGGACGACGCGACCGCCCCCGAGACGCGCGACCGCGCGTACATCGCGCTCCGCAAGGCGCAGCTCGCCGACGCGCAAGCCGGCATGATGCAAGCCGAGGCCGATCGCGATCAGGCGCAGAAGGATCTCCAAGCGACGCAGATCGCGATGGGGAAGAAGACCGCCGCCGAGCTCGCCAAGGCGCGCCAGGCGCTCAACAAGACGCAAGAGCAGCTCGAGCAAGAGCGCAAAGCCCGCGAAGAAGCGGAGAAGCGCGCGCGCGAGGCGCTCGACAACCTCGCCAAGATGGCGCAGGTCAAGCAAGAGTCGCGCGGTATGGTCATCACCCTCTCGGGACAGGTGCTCTTCGCGTCGGGCAAGTACGAGCTGCTCCCGGCGGCGCAGGCGGCGCTCGAGAACGTCGTCACCGCGCTCAAGGCGAACCCGGACCGCAACATCACGGTCGAAGGGCACACCGACTCGCAAGGTCAGCGCGCGTACAACATGGATCTTTCGCAGAAGCGCGCCGACTCCGTGCGCTCGTACATCGTGAGCCACGGCATCCCGTCGGAGGTCATCAAGGCCGTGGGTTACGGCCCCGATCGCCCGGTCGCCGACAACGGCACGCCCGAGGGTCGCGCCAACAACCGCCGCGTCGAGATCGTCGTCTCGCCGGCGGAGCGTAAGTAGCGCGCTTCGCCCTACGGCGCCACGCGCGTCGTGATCGTGAACCACCTCGCCCAGCGCGTCGCCTTCGTCGGCGGCCCGCTGGGCGCGGTCTTTTGTGGCCTGTTCTTCTTTGCACCCGAAGCGCGCGCCCAAACCGTTCGCTTCGAGCCGACCGATCTCGACATGGTCGATCCCGGCCAGCTCGAGCTCGACACCCAGACCGGCTTCGCCACCACCGACGGCCCCTCGCGCATCGTCGTCCCCGATCTCGAGCTGAACCTCGGGCTCACGCCGCACGTCGAGCTCGATCTCGACACGCAACTCGGCGTCGAAGGGCGCGACCAAGGGCCATTCCACGCCGATCACCTGTACCGCGACAACCTCTGGCCGGCAGCGAAGCTCGCGATCGTCGATCGCCGCGACGCGCACCACGACGGCTACGGTCTTGGGGCGCAGCTCGGGCCCAAGATCGCCCTCGCCCGCGGCGCGCGCGGCGCAGGCTACGAAGGGGTCACGCTCTTCGGGGTGACGAAAGATCGCACGCACGTCGTCGTCAACCTCGGCGGCTTCGTCGACCCTGGGCGCGAAGTTTCGCGGAAGCGCCCCATCGCCCTGGAAGGGGGGCTCGATCTCGTCTACGAGCTCGACCACGCGCGCGTCTTCTCGATCCTCGGCGAGCTCGGCGGCATTCACTACTTCTCCGACGACGACGACGAGGTGCACGCGAGCCTCGGCGTCGCGTGGCAGCCGAGCGACGCGCTCCAGCTCTCGCTCGTAGCGGTGCACGGATTCCTCGCCGGCGATCACGACGCGCTGCTCCTCGGCGTGAGCCCCACCGTGAAGCTCTGGTAGCGCCGCACGACGCCGAGGCTTGACGGGCGCGAAGGTCTTTTGTTCCCTCGCTGCATGATGCAAGAGCGCGAAGCGGTCGCCGCCTTGAGGCTCCTCGTCGCCGTCGTGAAGGCCGACGGCAAGCTACTCTTCGAAGAGCGACGCGCCCTCGAAGCGTTCCTCGACGGCGCGGGGCTCCCCCCCGGCGTGACTGTGGAGAAGCTCCTCGACGAGCCGGTCGACGTCGAAGCGGCGCTCCGCGAGATCGAGAGCCCGGAGGGGCGCCGCGAGGTGCTGGCGAGCGCGCGCGCCATCTCGGCGGTCGACGGCGAGACGGCCAAAGAAGAGCAAGAGATCCTCGATCGCATCGAAGCGGCGTTCTTCGATCGCGCGAGCGCCGCGCCCGACGACACCGGCGCGCTTCAGAAGCTGCTCGAAGAAGCGAAGGACACCGTGCTGCCGAGCCGCGTGAAGCGGATCGACGACGCGGAGAAGCGCGCCGCGGAGATCGGCGAGGACACGCTCAAGTACGCGATCATGAGCGCGGTGCTCGGCGCGTTCCCGGTGCCGGGGCTCGCGGTCATCACCGACGTCGCGGTGGTCGCGCTGCAAACCAAGCTCGTGCGCGACGTGGGGCTCTACTTTGGCCACGCGCTCGACAAAGAGGCGACACGCTCGCTGCTCGGCGGAATCGTCGGCGGCGCGGGGCTCCGCATCGCGCTCTCCAACGTGGCCAAGCTCGTCCCCGGCTGGGGCTCGCTCGTGGGGGCGACGAGCGCGTTCGCCACCACGTGGGGCATCGGCAAGGTCGCCGATCGCTACTTTGCCAGCGGGCAAAAGCTGAGCGGCGAGGAGCTCGGCACCGCCTTCCGCGCGGCAAAGAAGGAAGGCGAAGGGGCCTACGCCTCGAGCGAAGCGCGCGTGAGCAAGAAGCGCGAAGAGAGCCGCGCCGTGCTCATGAAGCTCCACGAAGACGTCAAATCGGGGGCGATGCGCCGCGAGGACTACGAGCGGAAGGTGGCCGAGCTCGTCTGATCCCGCGGGCGAATTCGCTGGAATTGTCGGGAGGGGTTGGCGATCCTGAAGTTCAAGCGACCTTCGCCCGCATGGGAGAAGTACGCTTCGGGGTTCACGCGCGAGGGGGAAATCACCCGCGACCGCGTACGACGACGGACGCCGCGGAGAGACACCGCGCGAGCGATGGAGAGAAGCGATGCAAGGTGGCTACAACCCTCCGCCCGGTGGCGGCTATCCCCCTCCTCCTCCCGGCGGAGGCGGCGGCGGTTACGGCAGCCCGCCCGGCGGCGGCTACGGCGGCCCGCCCGGCGGTCCTCCTCCCGGTGATCCGGGCTACTACGGCGCGCCCCCTCCGCAGCAGGCGGGGTACGGCTACGGCCCGCCCCCCGGGGGAATGCCCGGCATGCCGATGGCTGCCCCCGGCGCCCCCTACGGCGTCGACCCGATGACGGGGATGCCCTTCTCCGACAAGACCAAGCTCGTCGCCGGGCTCCTCCAGCTCTTCTTGGGCGGCTTCGGCGCGGGGCGCTTCTACACCGGCCACATGGGGCTCGCGGTCGCGCAAATCGCCGTCGTGTGGCTCACGTGCGGCGCCGGCATCATCTGGCCGATCATCGACGGCGTGATGATGCTCACCGGCAAGGTCACCGACGCCCAGGGGCGCCCGCTCCGCGACGGCACCTGATCGAAGACGGCGCCGCGCGCGCTTACTTCGCGTCCACGGCGACGCCAGCTCAAGGCGCGGAGTGGATCATGAAGATCGTGGGGGTCGTGTCGTAGAGGAAGCTGCCGTCGCTCCCCACGGCGACGTCGAGCGTGTCGCCGGCCGCCATCGTCACCGTGCGATCGTCGGTCGGGTTGGTGGACGTGGCAGCCACCGACCAAAGGACGGCGCCGTTGTGCACGAGCATGCCGTCCGTCTCCCCCTGATCTCCCGCCTTGAATTGGACGTGCACGACGTACGCTCCAGCCGCCGGCGCGGTCCATCGGGCGATCGAATATTCGCCGTTCTGTCCTGGATGCAAGGCCGCCTCGGAGGGGGCGACGCCCGTCGACGTCGTGGACTGTGAGCCGTTGTAGCAAGCGGCCGGCGCGCCGAGCGCGACGTTGTTTGCGTCGTACCAGCAGTCGACGTCGGACTGCGATTGCGTGGTCGGATAGACGATCCATGTAGCGGCGTCGCTGCCGGGAGCGCCGAGCGAGTAGCCGTAGCTCCACGCGCCGTTCGGGTTCGACGTCGCCGAGAAGTCACTCGCGAGGCTCGCGTTCACGCTCCCCGCGTCGAAGACCCCTGCTTCGGCGTCGGGGACTCCAGCGTCGACATCGACGCCCGTGTCGTCCTGGGTCGACGCCTCGTGGCTCGTGTTCGCGTCGGAAGGGGCTGCCGCGTCCACCGATTGACCGGCATCGGAGATCCCGCTGTCGGGGTCGGTGCCGGGCGCGTCCGTCGAGCTTCCGCCGCACGCGAGGAAGGCGCGAGAGACACCGAGGAGGATCCCGCCGACACCGAGAGTCCGAGAAGGGAGCGAGAGAGAGGGCGCCATCTCTCGACCATGCCGCGCCGTCGTGTGCTTCATCCCGCCATTAGAGCCGCGGCGCGGGCGGGCTCAATGGCATGAAGTCCTGGTCTATTGGGATTCGCGCACGGTCCCACGGGCGATGATCCTCGCGACCTGACTGCGGTTGTCCGCGCCGAGCCTCGTGAAGATCCGCTGAACTTGCTTGCCGACGGTCGACACCGAGACGCCGCGCGACGCCGCGATGCGAGCGTTGCTGAAGCCGCGCGCGATGAGCTTCGCGATCTCGAGCTCGACGGTCGTGAGCTTCGCGAGGGTGGCGGCGTCCGAGGACACGACGTCGACCGCGAGCACGTCGATGCGCTCGTCTCCGAGCGGCACGTCGAACAGCGTCGAGCGCGACGCCGCGAGGAGGCTCGCGAGCTCGACGCGCGATTGGACGCGGAGCTTGCGTAGGATCTGCGTGACGCACCCGGTGACGGTCTTCTCCGAGAGGCCGAGCGCGTAGCTCGTTTCCTTGGTCGTCGCGCCGAGCGCGAGGGTTCGGAGGACACCTCGCTCCGTCGGCGAGAGCGCGCGCGGATCGCGCATGCCCGGCCGGTTCGGATACGCGGCGATGTACCGGCGACTCCCCTGCTCCCAGTGATCGACGAGCGACCATTGACCTGCGACGAGCCCGCGCCAAAGCTCGAGCGCGCGCTCGGGCGAGCTGCGAACGGTCGCGCGCCGCGCTTGGTCCATCGCTCGCACGGCTTCGGCGAGAATGCGTCGAGCCACGCGGTCGTTCGCGACGTCGGCGTTTGCGTCTTCGAGCGCGCCGGAAGGGGCGAGCAGCGCGGCGCGTTGGGTCGCCCGGGCCGCCAGCTTGCGACGGAGTCTCAGCCCGGCGACGACATGGAGCCCGACGCGCCGCCAGATCCCACGGACGCGCGGTGACGGCGCGACGGGAGCGCGGGCGAGCGACGCGAGGGTCAGGCTTCCACCCTCCGCGTCCTGCGCGAACATACAGAAGCCGTCGGCGATACCGGCGCTCGCCATGACCCCGCGGAACTGCGCGACGACCGGCGACTCGGAGCCGAGCACCTGCTCGAGCCCTCCACAGGTCACGAGCCGAGTGCGCAAGAGATCGAGGATCGCGTTCGGGGCGCTCGCGTTCAGCTCCGCGAGGCGCGCACCGATCTCCGGGGAGAGAGAGCGCTCTACGAACGTGGGGCTGGTGGCGAGATTGGGGACCGATTCGTCGCCGGTGAAGGCGTAGATCCCGTTTCCCGTGTCGAGGTCGGAGCTCGCATGCTCCACGATCGCCGTAAGCCACGTGGCCTCTGGGCCATCGAGCCGGTAGGCGGCCTCGACGATGTCGACGGCCTTCGCCGCCCGAATGCGTTTCGCGTGCGCCATGCTGAGACCGACGGACGACGCGCGCCTTACGTCCGCTTCGGCAGCCCGCGTGGCAGCGGACACGAGTGCGTGCCCGTCCGCTCGTCGTACTGCTGGTGGTAGTCCTCCGCCTTCCAGAACTCGCCGGCGGGGGCGACGACGGTGACGATCTTCTCGCCTCGCTCTTTCTCCTCGGCGGCGATCACCTTGCGGACGGTGGCGGCCTGCGCGTCGTCGAAGGTGAAGACGGCGCTTCGGTAGTTGCTCCCCACGTCGGGGCCTTGGCGATTCATGGTCGTGGGGTCGTGGTTCTTGAAGAAGACGACCACGAGCTGCTCGTAGGTGATCTTCGTCGGGTCGAACTCCACCAGCACGCTCTCGGCGTGGCCGGTCGTGTGGGTGCACACGTCTTCGTACGTCGGGTTCTTCGTGGTGCCGCCGGTGTAGCCGACGGCGGTGGCGACGACGCCGGGCACGTGACGGAAGACGTCTTCGACCCCCCAGAAGCACCCACCGGCAAAGATGGCGAGCTCGTCCCCCGCGCGCGGCGAGAGCTTCGTCCCCGCGCCGACGTGCCCGGGATCGGTGCCGACGCGACCGGCGGTCGCGGCCGGCGCCGGGGCGGTCTTGGCGCTGGCTGTCGTGTCGGCCTTCGCGCTCTCGTCGGTCCCCGTCGACTTGCAGCCGCCGAGGAGGAGCAGGAGGGGGAGGATGGAGAGCAATCGAAAGCGTGTCATGTCGGGAGATACGCTGGGGCCGCGCCCGCGGTTTCGCAAGAATCAACACGCAATCCTCGTCTTCCGGCGTGCAGGGACCCGAGGGGAGCGCGGCCGGCGAGTAGAACGGCTGATCGCCGAGCGGGACGCGCGGCAGGCACGTCACTCATGGCGGCTTCGCCTCCGGCGTGCTTTTGTGACGGCGTGAACGACCTCCGTACGGATCCCGTCCTGCACTGGCTTCGCCAGGGCGTCATCGGCAAGAACGCCTTCATCCGGACGCCGCACGGCCTCTTGCCGAAGCGTTACTTCGACTACACCGCCTCCGGCCTGCCGTTCGCCGCGATCGAGGACCTCGTGCGCGAGCGCGTGCTCCCCTGGATGGCCAACACGCACACCGACGCGTCGGCCACGGGCGGCTACATGACCGAGCTCTACAACCAGGCCCACCGGACCGCCGCGCGCCACCTGAACGCCGACGACGACGACGTGGTGATCTTCTGCGGCTCCGGCGCCACCGGTGCGATCAACAAGCTCGTGCGCGCCATCGGTCTGCTCGTGCCCGAGCCCATCGAGCGCACCGTCAAGGTGAAGAGCCAGATCAGCGACCTGGAGCGGCCGGTGGTCTTCATCTCCAAGATGGAGCACCACAGCAACGATCTCCCGTGGCGCGAGAGCATCGTGGACGTCGTCATGGTCGGATTCGACAAGGACGGCCGCGTGTCGGCGACGGAGCTCGCGTCCCTCCTCGCCGATCCGCGCTACGCGCGGCGGCCGCTCAAGATCGGCTCGTTCTGCGCGGCGTCGAACGTCACCGGGATCAAGAACGACGTCGACGCGCTCGCCCGCGCCATGCACGTGCACGGCGGCTTCGCGTGCTTCGACTACGCCGCGGCCGCGCCCTACGTGGACATCGACATGCACCCCGGGAACGACCCCGCGCTGCGCAAAGACGCGGTGTTCATCTCGATGCACAAGTTCCTCGGCGGCCCGCAGGCGCCGGGTCTGCTCGTCGCCAACCGGCGCTTGTTCCGCAGCCACGTGCCGGTCGAGCCGGGCGGGGGCACCGTCGTGTACACGTCGCCGTGGGACTGGCGCTACACCGGCGACCTCACGCACCGCGAAGAGGGCGGCACCCCCGACGTCGTCGGCGCCATTCGCGCGGGCCTTGCGTTCGAGCTGAAGGAGCGCGTGGGCACCGATCGCATCGAGCGCGTCGAGGCGGACTTCGTCAAGCGCGCGATCGAACGGCTGCGCGCGCATCCGAAGATCAACATCCTTGGAGATCTCGAGGCGCCGCGGCTCGGCATCCTCTCGCTCGTGTTCGACGAGGGGCGGCTGCACCACAACCTCGCGGCGCGCCTGCTGTCGGATCGGTGGGGGATCCAGACCCGCGGCGGCTGCATGTGCGCGGGCACCTACGGCCACGAGCTCCTCGGCATCGGCGCGGCGCGCAGCTTCGAGATCCGCTGCGCGCTCGACCAGGGGGACGAGGCGCAGAAGCCCGGCTGGCTGCGCGTCTCGTTCTCTCCGGCGACCACGGAGGAGGACTTCCAGGTGCTGCTCGACGCCATCGTCGAGCTCGCCGACAACTGGCAGGAGTGGGCGCGCGAGTACTCCATGGCCCCGAAGACGGCCACGTGGCGGCACGTCGCCGACACCGAGGGCAACCGACCGCTGCACCTGCCGGGCCCGCTCGACGAGAGCGTGACGATTTAGCCCCCCGCGTCCGCGCCGGCGTCGAGGAGCGCGGCGTCGCCAGCGGCGTCTGCGCGGCAGTCGCAGAACCCACCGCCCTGATCACGGACAGCGCAGCTCCAGGTCCCCGTGCGACACGCGCATAGATAGCCATTCACGGGCCCCTTCGCGCCAACGCACGGACACGGCTCTTGGACGCCGAGCACGCAATCCTTGTCTTCCGAAGTGCATGGACCAGAGGGGAGCGCGCTCGGCGAGTAGAACGGCTGATTGCCGAGCGGGACGCGCGGCGTGCACGCGACCAGATCGCCCCCGTCATTGCCGGAATCTCCACCGCTCCTGCACTGCGTCGAGGAGACAGCCAGCAGAAGGAGCGATGCGAGCCCAGCGAGCGGCATCGTTCGCGCAGCGAGTGGCTTCATCGAAGCTTAGGCCTTGGGCCGCCTTGGCGCGTCGGGAGCAGCTAGAGCGAGCTTCATCACTCGGCGTGATCCTACGCCGCTCCCGTCGAATAGGAAGGCCCGCCTGACGTAGTTCATCTCAACGGCAACCGTCTCGAGGGGGGACGGCCACGTCCCCCACTAGGGTGGAGGTAAAATTCGCGTCACGGTTCGTCGCCCTGGCGACGAACCGCGGCGCGAATTTTACGCCCGATGCTCGATCTCCGGCGGCACGCGGAAGAACGCGTTCCTCGCCGGGTCGTTGTACGTCTTGTAGTCGGGCGCCCACGGCGTGATCGACGTGCCACTCGGATCGCGCTTCACCGTCATCGCCATCGGCGTCACGGTGCGGTAGCTCGAATCGGCGGGGAGGTCCTCGTTGTCCGCACCACCCGACGAGAACAGCGTGATGAGGCGCGCTGCGTCGTCGTCGTACGTCATCTGGAAGCCTTCGTTCACCTTCTCGTGGCCGCGCACGAGGGTGCGGCACCCGACGCGCTGCAAGAACGCGCGGAGCTGGAGCTTGCCGAAGGCGAAGCGCGCCGACTTGTCTTGCAGCTCGGCGGGGATGACGTCGGCCGCGCTCGGATCGCTCCACATCATCTGAAAGCGGAGGTCGGCGTCGTTCAGGCTCGAGAGGTCCTTGTAGCGCTCCTTGAGCAGACGATCGCGCGGGATGCCGCCGTGCACGAACATCATGTCGTCGAAGAAGAGCACGTTGGGGAGCAGCTCGAAGAGCTGCGAATAGCGGCGGAACACGTCGATCGGCACGTGCGGCTTCAGGGTGTTGATGGACTCCGCCGGCTTCACGCCGCCGTAGATGTTCCCCTGGTGCTCCACGAAGTACTCGTGGTTGCCGCGCAGGAAGAACACGTGATCGGGCGCGGTCACGAAGAGCTGCATCACCGTGCGGAAGACACCGTTCAAGCTGAAGAGCCCGCGATCGATGTAGTCGCCCAAGAGCACGAGGCGCGGCTCGGGGACGCTCTTCGGATCTTTGCGGAAGGCGTCGACGCGCTCGAAGAACTTCGACTGGAGGAGCGTCGCCTTGAGCACGCTGTAGCAACCGTGCAAGTCACCGAGCACGGTGAGCTCGTAGCTCTTCGTCGGATCGGTGGGCATCACGTAGATGTGCCCGTCCAAGAACGGCTTCTCCCCGGCGAGCTCCTGCACCTTCTGCTTGCCGGTGAGCTTCCCCGCGCCGCGCGCGCGCTGCGTCTCGAGCATCGCCGTCACCCGCTCGATGAGGGCCACGTCGCCGTCGATCTGCTGCGCGATCTTCGCCGGGTCGCGCGAGTAGTGAAACTCGCTCGGCGCGAAGAACGGGTGCACGACGCCCGTCGAGGGGAGGCGCTTCGGCGCTTCGACCTTGATGTGGAGCGCGGGGAGCGCGTCGGGCTCTTCCTCGGTGAGCTCGACGTCGAGGTCGGCGCCCAAGAGCTCGGCGAGCTCGGCGCGGAACTTCAGCTCGGCGGGGTGCGCTTCGCCGTCGGCCATGATGAGCTCGTCGAGCGTGGCCATGAGCTGCTCTTGATCGTTCCGGCCGAAGCTCTTGAAGATCTCGAAGCAGCGGAGCTTGAGCTTCTGATGGACGAAGTTGGTCGGGTCTTCGTCTTTGGCCGTGGGCTCGAGGAAGAGATCTTTGATCCGCTGATCGATCCCCTCGAAGACCTCGTGGAAGTGGCCGGTGAACTTCTTCACCACCTCGGCGACGACCTTCGGGTCCTCCCCCTTCATCGCCCCTTCGGCGCGGCCGCGAACCAGCTTCTCGATGTAGTCGCGGACGAAGGCCTTTTCCTTCGCGTCGAAGTCGCCGTCGATGTACCCGAACGTCGTCAGGTAAAAGATGATGGCGTGCATTTGCTGCTCGGCCTGCTGCGGATCGGCGCTGAAGGTCAACATGTCCGCTCCATGATAACGTGCTCAGCACGAGGTCCAACATGCGGCATGTCGTTCTCGTGAGCTTGGGCGCGATTGCGCTCGTCGCTTGTGGTGGGGATGGGAGTCAGAGCACCGGCGGAGACGCCGGGGCCGGCGGTGGAGGTGGTGGTGGCGGCGGTGTGGGCGGCGGCGGCGGAAGCGTCGGCGGCGCACCTGGCTGTACCGTGTTCCCCGCCGACAATCCGTGGAACCAGGACATCTCGGGGGTCGCGGTCGACCCGATGTCCGACGCGTACATGGCCCACATGAACGGCTCGACGAAGAAGGTGCACCCCGACTTCGGCTCCGATCCGAGCTACGGCATCCCCTACATCGTGGTGCCCGGGACCGAGCCGAAGCTCGACGTCACCTTCGACTACAAGGACGAGAGCGATCCCGGCCCCTACCCCATCCCCCTCGACGCCCCCATCGAGGGCGGTCCGCCCAACGGCGACGGCGACAAGCACGTCCTGGCGATCGACAAGGACAACTGCGTCCTCTACGAGCTCTTCGACGCCACGCGCGGCTCGGGCGCGTGGACGGCGGGCTCGGGCGCGGTCTTCGATCTCAAGTCGAACAAGCTCCGTAGCGACGGCTTCACCTCGGCGGACGCCGCGGGGCTCCCGATCTTCCCCGGCCTCGTCCGCTACGACGAGGCGATGAGCGGCGAGATCAAGCACGCGCTCCGCTTCACCGTGCAAAAGACCCAGAACGCGTACATCCACCCGGCGACGCACGCCGCGAGCAGCGACACCTCCGCCGACGCACCGCCCATGGGCCTGCGCGTCCGCATGAAGGCGAGCTTCGACACGTCGAAGTTCACCGGCGCTTCGCTCGCCGTGGTGAACGCGATGAAGAAGTACGGCATGTTCGTCGCCGACAACGGATCCGATTGGTACGTCTCGGGCGAGAGCAACCCGAAGTGGAACGACGACGACTTGAGCCAGTTGAAGGCGATCCCCGCCTCGGCCTACGAGGTCGTGAAGAGCGGCACCATCCAGGTGATGCCCCCCTGAGCAGGCGGTCGCACGACGCGCAGAGGCACGAAGTGGGGGAAATTCCCCGTGGGGGGAAACACGTCGCCGCGTGGTCGCACGGCTCCGCTGAAATCACCCCAAACGAGCCAGAAAATGCGAAAGTAGGACCCTGGCGCGCTCCTTGGTGCGCCGCTTTTGGACGCGACGTCGGCCACGAGCGAATACGACCGAGCTAACCGAGACCGAGCAAGCATGGACGTGGTGGCACCGCGGGCGACGGCATCCAAGATCGCCAAGTGGCTGGTGGAGAGGAACCGGACCGACGAGGCCCTGGATCTGCTCTGCGCCTTCGCCGCCTCGGGACCGAACGACGTCGAGGGGCAGCAGCTCCTCGCCGAGGCGTTGCGCCTGAACCCGGCCGCGCCCATCGCCCGCCAAGCCTTCGAGCGCATGGAAGGGATCCAAGGGGATCACGCCGCGCTCGACGACGCCCTCCGCCGCTTCGACAAGGAGCAGATCACCAAGTTCGAGCGGGAGATGACCCCGCCGAGCTTTCGGCGCGCGCAGGTCGGCTTCAACAACAATGTAAAGTACAAGGACAACACTTACCACGTGCAGACCGAGGACTCGGGCCTCGACAAGCCGCACATCATCACGCACCTCTTCGCCGACGGCGGACGCGTGATCAAGAGCCACAAGCGGACCTACGCGACCGAGGTCCAGCGTCCCGACGTGGCCATGCACGTGCGCACCCTGATGAAGGGGCAGCAGATGGAAATGCTGCTCATGCTGCGCGACGGGAAGTTCGACGAGATCATCGCCGGGCGCGCCCGTGGCGGGATGGATCTCCTCACCGAGCCTCCGGCCGTCGACGTGAAGAAGGTGGCGCGCAAGAAGGCCGACGACGCTCCGCCTTCGACAGCCACGCCGGCCGTCTCCGTCCCCACCGTCTCGAAGGCGGTCGACGCGGGGATCGTCTCCGCCAAGGCGGTCGAATCCGCCCCCAAGGCCGCCGCTCCCTCGCAGGCGCTCACCAAGAAGGTGCTGGCGCGTCTCCACGTGCAGCGCAGCCTCGTCGGCGGGCCGGAGTTTTATCCGCTCACCGAGGAGCACGCGATCATCGGCAGCCAGGGGACGGTCAAGCTCCTCGGCGATCCGTACTGCCACCCGCGCGAAGCGGCGGTCTTCTTCCGCGAGGGGCGCCTCATCCTCGACGACCTCGAAGGGGGCAACGGCGCGTTCCTCCGCATCCGCGGTCGTGTCGAGCTCCAAACGGGCGACGAGTTCATCGCCGGCGATCAGCTCTTCCGCGTGGCCAAAAACCCCGCCCCCGACGACGAGCCCGATCCCGATCCGACCTACTTCTACTCTTCGCCCAAGTGGCCCTCGACCTTCCGCGTCGTGCAAATCTTCGAAGGCGGCGCGCTCGGCGCGTGCGCCGTCTCGCGCGGCGGCATGGTGCAGATCGGCGGCGCCATCGGCGACATCGTCTGCCCGAACGATCCGCTCATGAGCGAGCAACACTGCGTCCTCGAAGAGCAGGCGCAGGTCGTCGTCCTCTCGGATCTCGACACGCGCACCGGCGTCTTCGTCCGCCTCCTCGGCGAGGCCGAGCTCTCCCACGGCGACGAATTCATCATCGGCCGCACGCGCTTGCTCGTCGACTTGAGCCCCAAGCCTGCCTGAGTATGCTCGTGGGCCATGCTTGGCTCACTTGATTCGAGGCGGGGTCTCTTGGCTTTGACGCGCGGAGCACGCGGGCGCGCGCTCGGAAAGCACGCTCGGCTCTCCGCCGTCGCCGCGCTGACGGCGGTCGCACACCTCACGGCGCTCGTCCCCACCGCGCACGCGCAGCAGCAATACGGCGCCTCGCAGACCGGTCCCGACGCCGTCGTCTTGAAGGACGGCGGGGTCATCCGCGGCACGCTGAGCGAAATGGTCCCCGGCGATCACGCGACGGTGCTGCTCTCCACCGGGCAGATCGCCACGATTCGTTGGGACGTCATCCAGCGCGTCGAGCGCGGCGGTGTTCCGCAGAACGCAACGCCCACGCCGGCGCCGGCAGGCACCACGCCTCCGCCCGCCGCGGCCGCTCCTCCGGCGCCCACGGGACCGCAAGGGAACGCCTACGTCCACCTCGACGCCGATTCCGAGGTGCGTCTCGAGCGTCAGAGCGGCACCACCTGGGTCGGTCAGTGCAACGCGCCGTGCGACCGCGAGCTCCCGCTCGACGGCAACTACCGCATCGCCGGCGGCAGCATCCGCACCTCGGCGAACTTCCGCTTGATGGCCACGAAGCCGGGCGATCGCGTCATCATCTCGGTGAACCCTGCCTCCAAGGGTGGGCTCGTCGGCGGGATCATCCTCGCCGGCATCGGCACGCCGTTCGCGATCATCGGCGGCCTCACGCTGCTCGTCGTCGCCGCCATCGACGCCGCGCCCAACCACTACGTCGAGACCGGCCCGGCGAAGATCGTCGGCTGGTCGCTCTTCGGCATCGGCGCGGTGGGCGTCATCGCCGGCATCGTGCTCATCACCGGCAACGCGAGCACCGGCGTCGATCAGTTCAACGACACGGCGAAGGCCGCGTGGCTCCGCGCCGGCGCGCCCGACAAGCGCGTCCCCATCTGGCGCGACGTCACCACGCCGGCGCCGGCCCAGACCGGCCTCTCCGTGCCGCTCCTCACCGGGCGGTTCTAGGGCGCATCTCATAAGCTCTGTGCACTCGTGACGCGCTTCGCGATCCCCGCCGGGGGACGAACCTGCACGAGTGCCTAAGCCTTTCCGTTCAGGCGATCTGGCGCCACGAAGGGCGCGGCTCGCGGTCGACGCGAAGCAGCGTGCCGTCGTCGATCTCGCGCCACGGCTCTTTCGTCATCCGCTCCGAGGCGAGGAACACCGCGTGGCGGCGGCGCGACCACGGCATCTCCACCACCGTGCCGTCGACGCTCTCGCGCCGTACCTCGCGCGTGTCGTGGGGGCCGCGCTCGAGCACGAAGAGCGAGCGACCGAAGCGATGCGCGTAGGTCACCGCGCCGTCGGAGAGGAGAAAGTTCACCGACCCGAGCCCGGGGCGCGCCCGCACCTCGCGCGCGAAATCGGCGACGACACCGTCGGCAGGATCGCCGCCGGCTTCGATCCCCGCAGCGTCGAGCCGCGTGAGGAGCGCGGCGAAGAAGAGCTCGCTGTCGGTGTCCCCTTGGATGCGCGCGAGGCGAGCGGTCGACACCGTGGTCCTTAGCCACGCGCGATCTTCGATGGTCCCGTTGTGCGCGAACACCCATCGCCCTTCGTGGAAGGGGTGCGTGTTGGTGAGCGAGGTCTCGCCTACGGTCTTCTTGCGAATGTGCGAGACGAGGACGAAGCCGCGGCTCCCGAGCGCGTGCGACTTGAAGCGCTCGTCGGCGTGCGCCGAGAGGACCCCCTTCTCCACGCTCCAGCCTCGCTCGTCACGGACGGCGATCCCCCAGCCGTCGGGGTGCTCACGCGAGAGCGTGGCGAGGCTGCTCGGGGTGTCGTGCAGAACGACGCGGAACTCGGTCGGCTCGGAGGCGACGATCCCGAGGAGGCGACACATGGACCTCTCGAGGTTAGCGCTGAGCTGGCTCGCAGGCGAGTTCTCCGCGCGAAAGGCCGCGTTTTGCCTGCTACCGTGGGCCTCGACGCCACTCCGGCCCCACGCACATGATCCTCCTCCACGAGCACTTCGCCGACGACGGCGCCGCCGAGCGCACGACCCTCACCCTCGAGGGGAGCGATCTCCGCATCGCCCTCGAGCGCGGCGGCGCGCTCCGCGAAGCGCACCTCGTCCCGCCCGAGCTCGTCCGCGGGATCTTCCGTCGCTACGGAAAACCCCTCGACGAAGGGACGAAGCCCCTCGCGCCCGCGCTCCGCTTGAGCGACGGGAGCTCGCTCGCGGCGCTCCGCCATCTCGCCCGATTCGACGTGGTCGCGCGGGATTGGCTCGTGTGGTCGGCCCTGGGTGAAGAGCCCCTCGCCGAGCTCTCCACGTCGGTCAGCGCGGCGCTCTGGCACCTCGTGCGTGCGCGCGCCGCGGCCGAGTAGCGCCGCGCGCGCTCAAGATAACTTTACGCCCGAGAGGGGAACGAACCCGCCGCTTCTTGTGTACCTTTCTCGCATGCGAAAGGCCCACCTCGCGCTCGCCACTTCGCTCTTCTTCGCCGCCGGCTTCGGCCCCTTGCTCACCGCGTGCGGCTCGCACGAAGCGCCGCCGCCGAAGGCCGCGCCGGTCCTGGCGAGGCCCGCGCCGCCGCCGCCACGCGTGGCGCTTCGTTCGACCGAAGTCGACGCGATGCTCCGCGCGGCGTGGGACAAAGAGAAGGTCACGCCGGCCCCCACCGTCGACGACGCGGGATTTCTTCGTCGCGTGTTCCTCGATCTCGCGGGGACCGTGCCGCCGCCGGAGAAGGTCGTCGCCTTTCTCGCCGACACTTCGACCGACAAGCGCGCGCGCGTGATCGACGAGCTGCTCGCGAGCCCGCGCTACGCCGATCACTTCACCAACTACTGGGATCGCGTCCTCCTCGGACGTGACGCGCGCCCCGGCGTGGTGGATCGTATCGCCTTCCGCGCGTGGCTCCACGACGAGCTCGCGAAGAACGTCCCCTACGACAAGATGGTCTACGCCCTCGTCACGGCGAAGGGGGTGAACAGCCCGGGCGGCAACCCGCTCGACGAGCTCACCATGCCGGCGTCGATGACGCCCGGCGCGAGCGCGGCGAAGAGCGGAGAAGGGACGAGCGCGCCCTCCGCCGGGCCCGCTCCGGCTCCAGGAGATCCGCCGGTGAACGGCGCGGTGAATTGGTACCTCCGCTACGCCGACGCGCTCCCCGACCTCGCGGGGACGACGTCGCGCGTGTTCCTCGGCGTGCAGATCCAGTGCGCCCAGTGCCACGACCACAAGACCGAGAAGTGGAAGACCACCCAGTTCCAGAGCTTCGAGGCGTGCTTCCTCCGCACGCGCGCGCAGCAGGTCGACAAGGGGAAGGTCAAAGGGGTGCGCCGGGTCGAGGTGAAGGACGTCCCCCACGCGGTGAAGCTCCCCAAGCGCATGGACATGCCCGAGGCGGAGAACGCCGCGCCGCGCGCCCTCGACGGCACCGACTTCACGAAAGAAGAGAACCGCCGCGAGGCGCTCGCCGCGTGGATGATCAAGAAGGACAACCCGTGGTTCGCGAAAGAGATCGTGAACCGCATGTGGGCGCAGCTCCTCGGTCGCGGCTTCGCCGAGCCCATCGACGACTTCCGCGAGTCGAACCCGCCGGTCGCGCCGGAGATCTTGGATCGATTGGCGAAAGAGCTCGTCGAGAGCGGCTACGACGTGAAGGGGCTCCTTCGCATCATCGCCAACACCGAGGCTTACCAGCGTGCCGCCGCGGCCGGCCAAGAGGGCTCGACGGACGAAAAGCTCTGGGCCCACTTCCAAGTGGAGCGGCTCGGGCCCGACGAGCTCCTCGACTCGCTCGTGCAAGCGACCAAGTTCGACACGCTCCTCGAGAAGTCGGCGGGCGAGAACATCGAGCGCGTCCGCTTCGGGATGCGGCGCCAGTTCGCCTTCCTCTTCGACGTCGACGAAGAGAGCGATCACCACGACGAGTTCGACGGCACGATCACCCAGGCGCTCTTCTTGATGAACGGCCCGCTGGTGAACCGCGCCGCCGGGACGGTGCCGGGGCTCGCCCTCACCGAGACCCTCGCGATGCAGGGGGGCGAGGACGCCAAGATCCGCGCGCTTTATTTGCGAAGCCTCTCGCGCCCGCCCACCGACGAAGAGACGGCGCGCTGGATCGCCTTCCTCGACGCGCCGCGCGACGTGGTGGTCACGCCTCCTCCGCCCGCACCAGCGGCGAACGGCGCAGAAAAGCCCGGCGCCGTCGATCCGAAGAAGCCCGACGCCCAAGGCGACAAGAAGCAAGGCGGCAAGCAAGGGCGCGGCGCCGGCGTGCTCCGTCGCATCGAGGCGCGCATGGAAGCGCGTGACGCGCGGGCGCCGGCCCCCGCGCCGGGCCCCTTCGCCGCGAAGCGACAAGCCTACGAAGACCTCTTCTGGACACTCCTCAACTCGAGCGAGTTCCTCTTCAACCACTGACGGGAGACAAGCGATGCAACGACGAACTCTTCTTCGCCCCTCGTCCTCGCCCGTCCTCACGCGTCGCGCGCTCCTCGGAGGCGCGGCCTCCACTTTCGGAGCGCTCCTCGCTTCGCGCCTCGTCGATCCGGCGCTCGCCTTGGCCGCCGAAGGCGCGACCACTGCGGTCAAAGCCCCGCGCGCCAAGGCGTGCGTCGTGCTCTGGCTCAACGGCGGACCGAGCCACATCGACACGTTCGATCCCAAGACCGGCCCCACCGCGCGCTTCAAGGCCATCAAGACACGTGCGAAGGGGGTCGAGCTCTCCGAGCACCTGCCCATGCTCGCCGAGCAAGCGCACCACCTCGCCGTGGTGCGCAGCATGACGAGCGTGGAAGGGAACCACGATCGCGCGCGCTACCTGCTTCACACCGGCTACTCGCCGAACCCCACGGTGCATCATCCCTCGTTCGGCGGATGGGTGACGGAAGAGAAGGGGGACAAGAGCTCCGACCTCCCGAACTTCGTCAGCATCGCCGGGCCGAGCCTCGGCGCCGGCTTTCTCGGGCTCCAGTACGGCCCCTTCATCGTGCAGAACCCGGCGCGCGTGCCGGAGAACGTCGCCCTCTTCAGGAACGTCGACGACGCGCGCTTCCACCGGCGCGAGGCGGCGCTCGACGCGATGGAGACCGACTTCGCCAAGCGCACCGGCGACGCGCAGGTCACCGGGCGCGACGCCATCACCGATCAAGCGATCCGCATGATGCACGCGAAGCGCCTCTCCGCCTTCGACGTGAGCCAAGAGCCCGAGGCGGTGCAGAAGGCCTACGGCGACTCCCCCTTCGGCAAGGGCTGCCTCATGGCGCGCCGCCTCGTCGAAGCGGGGGTGAAGGTCGTCGAGGTGGTGCTCGACGGCTGGGACACGCACCAAGACAACTTCGAGCGCACGAAGAAGCTCATGGGCGCGCTCGATCCGGCGATGAGCACGCTCATGAAGGAGCTCGAGGCGCGTCACCTCCTCGACTCCACGCTGATCGTCTGCATGGGCGAGTTCGGGCGGACCCCCAAGATCAACGCCCAGGACGGGCGCGATCATCACCCGCAGGCGTGGAGCGCGGTGCTCGCGGGAGGCGGGATTCGCGGCGGGCAGGTGTACGGCGCGACCGACGCCGCGGGAGAGAAGGTGGCCGACAAGGCGGTTTCGGTGCCGAATCTCTTCGCGACGCTCGTGACCCCGCTCGGGCTGAACCCCGGCAAGGTCGTGACGAGCCCCATCGGTCGCCCCATCGGCGTGACCGACGACGGCGCCCCCATCAAGGAGCTCTTGGCCTAAGTCCCGGGGGAAATTCCGCCGGATTTCCCCGGACTATGGGCCGGTCCCCGCCAATTCGTGTAGTTAAGGTGGGGAATGTCCGGCGGGTCCCTCGAAGACGCGCTCGCGTGGAACCTCGGTCGCTACACGCTTCACGGCGAAATCGCGTCCGGGGGGATGGCGACGGTGCACATCGGCCGCCTCGCCGGTTCGGCCGGATTTTCCAAGATGGTGGCGATCAAGCGCCTCCACGCGCAGTTCGCCAAGGACCCCGACTTCGTCTCGATGTTCGTCGACGAGGCCCGCCTCGCCGCGCGCGTGAATCACCCCAACGTCGTGCAGCCGCTCGACGTCATCGCCACCGACGGCGAGGTCTTCCTCGTCATGGAGTACATCGTCGGCGAGACGCTCTCGCGTATCGCGCGGTTCCTCCGCCCGCGCGGCGATCGCATGCCCCTCAAGATCGCCGGCGCCATCATGGTCGGCGTGCTCCACGGCCTGCACGCCGCGCACGAAGCGAGCGACGAGCGCGGACACAAGCTCGGCATCGTCCACCGCGACGTCTCTCCGCAGAACATCTTGGTCGGCACCGACGGCGTTCCGCGCGTGCTCGACTTCGGCATCGCCAAGGCCGCCGACCGCGCCCACTCGACGCGCGAGGGGGATCTCAAGGGCAAGCTCGCGTACATGGCGCCGGAGCAGCTCTCGAGCGAGGCCGACGTCGATCGCCGCACCGACATCTACGCCGCCGCCATCGTCCTGTGGGAGATGCTCACCGGCCAGCGCCTCTTCGACGCCGACTACCAGTCGGCGATCTTGCAGCGCGTGCAGAACGCCGACGTGCGGCCGCCGAGCAAAGTGGTGGGCGATCTCCCGCCGAAGATCGACGAGGTGGTCATGAAGGCCCTCTCGAAGGATCCGAAGAAGCGCTTCACCACCGCGCGCGAGATGGCCATCGAGCTCGAGATGTACATGCCGCTCGCGACCCCTTCCAAGGTCGGTGAGTGGATCGAGAGCGTGGCGCACGAGTCGCTCACCAAGCGCGCCGCGCGCATCGCCGAGATCGAGTCGCACCTCCCCATCCCCAGCGCCAGCGAGCAGGCGCGCGCCGTCTTGAACGAGCTCGGCGTCGGCGCCCAAAGCCGAGGGCAAGCCCGCGCGAAGGCCGCGGCCGAGGCGACGCGCTCGTGGAAGCAGGACGAGCGCGAAGAGCGGTCGATGGGGCGCGATTCGGCGCCGCGCGTGAACACCGCGAGCATCGTCGTCGTGCAGCCGGAAGATTTGCCGCCGCAGCGCGGGCGCTCGCCGACGCTCCCCCCGCTCACCCCCCCGGGTCCGAGGAGCAACGCCCCTTCGCCGTGGGCCGCCACGGTGCAAGCCGATCCGGGCGCGGCGAGCGTGCGCGCCTATCCGGCGAACGCGCAGACGATGACCGGCGTCGCGGTGCCTCAGGCGCCGCAGAGCCGCCCGGGCGAAGGCACGCCGCCCCCGGGGACGATGCGCACGCCGGCGCACACCCCCGCGAGCCTCGCCCCGCCACAGGTGCACGACTTCAACTTGCCGCCGGTCGCGCCGGTCGTCCCCTTCGAGCTCCCCGCGGGCGGCGGCACGGTGAACGGACCGCAGACCAAGCGGCGCAGCAGCGGTCTCTTCATGGTCTTCGTCCTTTTGCTCCTGGCGGCGGTGGGCTTCTTCGTGGGCCTCCCCTCGCTCGTGCGAAGGAGCTACCTCACGGCGGCCGAGCGGCGCGGCATCTCGCTCACCATCGACGAGGTCGACGTCTCGTTGCATCGCATCCGCCTCCTCGGCGTGAGCGCGTCGACGCCCGACATGCCCGGCGTCTACACCCGCGCCAAAGAGGTCGTCTTCAACGTGCGCGACGGAAACCCCGAGGTCCTTCGCGCCTACGACGTCGACATCACCGTGGACGGCACCTACCCGGCGGTGCGCGACGGCTACAACCGGTGGCTCTCGGCGCACCCGCTCTCCGAAGGCGGCACCGGGAAGGCCGCGGGCATCGAGCGCATCGACATCGACAAGGGGCACCTCACGTGGTCGCGCTTCGCCGGCGACACGAGCAAGCTCGAGCTCGACGACGTGCGCGGCTCGATCACCCGCACCGAAGACCACGCGCTCGGCGACGACTTCAGCATCACGTCGGGTCGCATCACCGTGGGCACGCCGCTCGGCACCCTGGGGCCGTGGAGCGGCGCGCTCACCCACACGCCGGGCGGCGACAACGCCAAGGTCGCCCTCGGACCGCCGAGCGCCGATGCGCCGACCGTCAGCTACACCGACACGACCACGCAGGGGATGCTCTTCGATCTCAGCATGCCCCGCTCCACGATCGAGAAGGTCGGCCTCCCCAAGTCGCTCATGGGGGTCGCGCTCGAGGACTCGATGCAGATCGAAGGAACGCTCCGCTACGCGCGCCCCTCCCCGGCCAAGGTCGAAGCGCAGACGGCGTTCGCCATCTACGGGCTCAAGCTCGCGGGGGCCGCGGCGCCGGTCGACGTGCGCTTCCAAGCGCGCCTCATGGGCGATCCTTCGGGGGCGATCCAAGTGCAAGACGGGCTCATCGTCTTCGGGAGCTTCAAGGGGAAGCTCAGCGGAAGCGCCACGTTCGTCCGCGACGGCTTCCGCGCCGAGGCGCAATGGAAGACCGCGCCGAAGAACTGCTCGCAGGTGATGCTCCCCGATCCCACGGCGACGATCCCGCAGATCGCCGCCGACGCTTCCTCGCTCGAGCGCGCCCTCGGCCAAACGCCGGGCGCCTCGCAGACCGCGGTGAGCGGCACGTTCCTCTTCGACTCGCGCGACATCGCCCAGACGCGCTTCACCGCCGTCCCGTCGAACAAGTGCGGCGCGAAGATCTTCACGAGCGACGTGCCCGCGCCGCGCACCCCGGGCGTCGTGCAGCCCGCGCCCCCGCCGATGCCCGCGCCGCTCCCGACCGCGCCGTAAAGGCGCGATCGCCCCCCCTCAGTCCTCCCGCGCCGAGGGGAGCGCGCGCACGCGGACACGCGGCGGCAGGTCGGCCCCCGGCTTCTCCGGCACGTGGCTCATGGCGTGCTCGGCCATCGCGGTGATGGTGAGGCTCGGGTTCACGCCGAGGTTCGCCGGGATGATCGATCCGTCGACGACGTAGAAGTCGTCGTAGCCGTAGAGCCGGCTCTTCGTGTCGACCACGCCGTCCTCCGGCGTCGCGCCGATGGGGCACCCGCCGAGGATGTGCGCCGTCGAGGCCTTGTTCATCGTGACCTCGATGAGCCCGCTCTGCGGCACGCCGTCCATCTTCTCCGCCATGCGTCGCGCGATTTGATTGGCGATGGGGAGGTACACCGGCGGCTTGGCCTGTCCCGGCGCGAGCTCGGTGTCGACCTTCTTCGAGAAGGGCCAGTACCACTTTCGCTTCAGCACGTAGCGGAGGTAGCTCGAGACCGGCTGCATCACGAGGAGGATGGCCGAGCGCTTCGCCCACCCGAAGGGGACGATGCTGCGAACGAACTGGAGCGGGTGGCGCACCACGTTCCCCATCCACCTGAGCCAGCGCGGCATCCCCGGACCGTCGTCGGTGAGCACCGTGGTGAGGACCGCCATCGCGTCGCTCCCCGCGGGGTAGCGCACGATCTCGATGTGCGTGGTGTCGTCGACCAGCGCGCCGCTGGTGATGGCGATCCCCTTCGAGTAGTCGACGTCGTCCTTCCGCGATCGCACCGCGAGGAGCGCCTCGCTGTTCGTACGCACGAAGTTGCCGAGCTCGGAGCTGATCTTGGGGAGCGAGCCGCGCTCTTTGCAGCGCATGAGGAGCTCGACGGTGCCGAAGGAGCCGGCCGAGACCACCACGCCGCGCGTCGTGAAGGTGCGCCTCGGGTGGAAGAAGCCGGTCGACTTCTCGGTGGCGATCTCGTAGCCGCCGCCGGGGAGCGGGCGAATGTCGAGCACGCGCGTCTCGGGGAAAATGACCGTCCCCCGCTTCTCTGCAAGATACAAATAATTCTTGTCGAGGGTGTTCTTCGCCTCGTGACGGCAGCCCACCATGCACGCGCCGCAGCGGATGCACCCGGTGCGGTCCGGCCCCTCGCCCTCGAAGAACGGATCGGGCTCTTCCTTCCCCGGCTCGCCGAAGTAGACCCCCACCGTGTGGTGATGGAACGTGTCGCCGCGGCCAAGGTCGTCCGCCACCTCTTTCAAGACGCGATCGGTCTCGACGATGAACGGGCTCCGCACGGCGCCGAGCATCGCGCGGGCCATCTCGTAGTGCGGGGCGAGGGCCTTTTGCCAGTCGAGCCCCACCCACCGCTCGTCCTTGAAGGCCGCCTCGGGCGGTTGGAGGAGCGTGTTCGCGTAGACGAGGCTTCCGCCGCCGACGCCGGCGCCGTGAAGGAAGAAGACGTCCTTCAAGATGTGCATCTGCAAGATGCCGTAGCACCCCAAACGCGGCGCCCAGAGGAAGCGGCGAAGCTCCCAGTTCGTGCGGGCAAAGTCTTTCGCCTTCCAGCGCTTGCCCATCTCGAGGACGGCGACCTTGTAGCCCTTCTCGCTGAGACGAAGCGCCGACACGCTCCCGCCGAAGCCGGAGCCCACCACCACGAAGTCGAAGTCGAGCTCCGCCATGTCCCCCCGAGCTTAGTGCAAGTGGGGCCGCGGGAGGCGGCCGCTCCGCAGGTAAGCGCGCGCCGACGAGGCGAAGGCGCGAAAAAGATCGAGCAGGACCGCCGGCAAGAGCGCGCTCGCCCCCTCCCCGAAGGACGGCTCCACGCTCTCGAGCGGGACGTCGAAGACGAGCGTCCCCTCGGCACCGTCGCGCACCTCGGCCCCCGCCTCCTCGAGGATGCGTCGCATCGGCACGTTCTCGGCGAGGATCTCTCCGCGGAACTTCCGCACCCCGTGCGCGAGCGCCGTGCGTGTCAGCTCCTCGAGGAGCACGCGCCCGATCCCTTTGCGCTGCATGTCGTCGACGACGGTGATCGCCGCTTCGGCGACGTCGGGCGCACCTTCGAGACGAATGAAGCGCGCCACCCCGACGCCGCGCTCCGACTTCAAGTCGAGCGAAGGGACGATCGCCACGAGCGCGACGTGGTCCTCGCCGTCGACCTCGGTGAGGTAACGGAGCGTCTCGTCTTTCAGCTCGGCCTTGTCGGTGAAGAAGCGGCGGTAGCGTGACTCGGGGGAGAGGCGCTTGAACTCGTCGCGGAGCGGTTCCTTGTCGCTCGGCCGAATCGAGCGCACCTCGACCCGCTCGCCCGAGGGGAGCACGTGCTCGCGCGACGACGGGCCTTCCGGCACCTCCAAGGGAACGGTTGTGTCGTCCTCGCCGTCCACCGACAGAGTCTAAGGCCGCCTTCACGGTTCTGCGAAGCGCGAGCGTGCGGACTCGAGGCCGCGCCTGCGCAGATCGTGCGCGCTCGTCGCTGCGTGACACCTTGGTGACCGACGGCGCGGCCGTGTACGCTTCGGCCGTGGACCGAGATCTCCTCTCCGAAGAGCACGAGTTGTTTCGCGATTCGTTTCGCAAGTTCCTCGACCGCGAGGTCAAGCCGAACCAGGAGCGTTGGAACGAGAACGGCATCGTCGACCGCGAGGTCTGGGCGAAGGCCGGGCAAGCCGGCTTCTTGTGCACGTGGATGGAGGAAGAGCACGGCGGGCCCGGCGGAACGTTCCTCCACGCCACGGTCGAGATTGAAGAGCTGTGCCGTATCTACGAGTCGGGTCTCGCGCTGACGCTGCACTCGGACATCGTGGTGCCGTACATCCACGAGTTCGGCTCCGAGGCGCAGAAGAAGCGCTGGCTCCCCAAGTGCGCTTCCGGCGAGGTCATCACCGCCATCGCCATGACCGAGCCCGGCACCGGCTCCGATCTCGCTGCGATCGCCACGCGCGCGAAGAAGGACGGCGACCACTACGTCTTGAACGGCGCCAAGACCTTCATCTCCAACGGCATCTTGTGCGACCTGTGCATCGTCGCCGCCAAGACCGACGACGCCGGCGACGATCCGCACCGCGCGATCAGCCTCTTTTTGGTGGAGGCGAGCACCCCGGGGTTCATCAAGGCGAAGAAGCTCAAGAAGATGGGCATGGCGTCGCAGGACACCGCCGAGCTCGCCTTCGAAGACTGCCGCGTTCCCAAGGAAAACCTCCTCGGCGAGGAGGGGGCGGGCTTCTTCATGCTCATGAAGAAGCTCCAACAGGAGCGCCTGGTCGTAGCCCTCATGGCGCAAGCTGCCGCGGAGCAGGTGCTCAAAGACACGGTGGCCTACACGCTCGAGCGCAAAGCTTTCGGCCGCCCCATCGCCAAGTTCCAGAACACCCAGTTCAAGCTGGTGGAGTGCGCGACGAAGATCGAGGTGGGGCGCGCCTTCCTCGACAAGCTCACGCGAGAGCATGTTTCGGGAAAGTACCTGGTCAAAGAGTGCTCGATGGCCAAGTTGTGGCAAACCGAGATGGCGCAGGAGGTCGTCGATACCTGCCTCCAGTTCTTCGGAGGCTACGGCTACATGCTCGAATACCCCGTGGCGCGCGCCTTCATGGACGCTCGTGTGCAGCGCATCTACGCCGGCACGAACGAGATCATGAAGATCATCATCGCGAAGCAAATGGGGCTCTAGAGACGCGACGAAACGTTCCTCGCTCGGTCCGCGCTGGGGGGTGCAGGCATCGAGCGACCCGCCGGGGCAAGCGTCCTCGGCCAACGGCGTTCCCAATCAAAGGTGCTTCATGTCCGAGCCCACCACCCCCTCCGTCGACCGCAAGCTCGTGCCTTTGGCGTTGGGTACCGCCGAATGGTCGTGGAACGTCGTGACGGGCGAGGTCTCGTGGTCCGAAGGGATCGAAGCCCTCTTCGGCTTGCCGCGCGGCGCGTTCGCCGGAACGTTCGAGGCGTACCTCGCCCTCGTGCATCCCGAAGACCAGAAGTACTTCCAAGCGGTCATCGCCCGCACCATGGCCGGCGAGGACGAATACGTGATGTCGCATCGGGTCATTTGGCCCGACGGATCGGTGCGTTGGATCGACGGGCGCGGTCAGCTCACGCGCGACGCTTCGGGGCGACCGCTGCTCCTCCGCGGCGTGGCGTGGAGCGCCCCGGCACGTAAAGTCGCCGAGGCACGCGTGCATCACTTGCACCGGGTTCAGGCGGTGACGCGCGCGGTGAGCCGCGAGCTCCTCCGCGTCGAGCGCCAGGAAGAGGCCTTCTCCCTCGCGTGCCGCATCGCCGTCGAGCACGGGGATTTTCGCTTTGCCTGGGTCGGCATCATCGCGAGCGACGGGACCACGCTCGATCCGGTGGCGCGCGCCGGCGCGGAAGACGGCTACCTCGACGAGCCGGCGGTGGCGACCGCACGCTCGACGCTCGGTCAGGGACCCATCGGTCGCTCGCTTCGGAGCGGCGTGCCGGTGGTGGTCAACGACACCGCGACCGAGGACATGTTCGCCCCCTGGCGCGAGCCGGCGCTCCGCCGCGGCTACCTCGCGTGCGGCTCGTTCCCCTTCCGTCGGCGCGACGGGCGCATCGTCGGCACGCTCGTCATCTACGCCCGCGAGGCAAACCGCTTCGACGACGATCAGATCGAGCTCCTCCGCGGCCTGGCCGACGACATCGGCTTCAAGCTCGACGCCCTCGACGCTGCCGATCGCCAACGCGACGCCGAAGAGGCGCTGCGAAGGAGCGAAGAGCGCTACCGCGCGGTCGTCGAGCAAGCCGACGACGCCATCTTCCTCACCGATCCCACGGGCGTCGTGCTGGAAGCGAACACCGCCGCCGCCGAGCACATGCTCCGCAAACGCGAAGAGCTCATCGGACGTCGCATCTCGGAGATGCTCGACAGCCCCGAGGAGCCAGTCGCGCGTCGCTTGGCGGGCAAGCCTCCGGGGACACGCGTCGCCGCCGAGCAGACGCTTCGTCGGCGCGACGGCAGCATCCTCCTCGCCGAGGTGTGCGCGGTGAAGCTCGCCGACGGGCGCGTGCTCGGCTTCTCGCGTGACATCACCGAGCGCAAGAAGGTCGAGCGCCAGCTCATCTTGGCCGACCGCCTGGCCTCGCTCGGGCGACTCGCCGCCGGCGTTGCGCACGAGATCAACAACCCCCTCGCGTACACGATGCTCAGCCTCGAGCGCATCGAGCGCGGCGCGAAGCACGAGGACGCTGGGAGCCCCGCGTCGCTCGCCGAGATCCGTTCCGCCGCCGAAGACGCGCGCGACGGCGCCGAGCGTGTTCGGTCGATCGTGCGGTCGCTCGGCGCGTTCAGCCGCGAAGAAGACGGCGCGGTCGGCGCAGTGGATCTCGCGCACGTGCTCGAGAACGCGGTGAGGATGTCGGAGAGCGCGCTCCGCCACCGCGGGCGCATCGTGATGCGGAACGAGTCCACGCGGAGGGTGCGCGGGAGCGAGCTTCGCCTCGGACAGGTCTTCGTCAACCTGCTCGTCAACGCCGCCGACGCCCTCCCCGACGAAACACCCGAGCGCGGCCGGGTCGAGATCCACATGCACGACGTGGGTGAGCACGTGGTCGTGGAGGTGAAGGACAACGGCGTGGGCATCGCACCGACCCACCTCGAGCGGGTCTTCGACCCCTTCTTCACCACCAAGCCGGTGGGCGAAGGCACGGGGCTCGGTCTGTCGATCTCGCACGGGATCGTGACCAGCTTCGGCGGGCAAATCACCGTCGAGAGCAAGCTCGGGGTGGGGACGACGTTCAAGGTCTCGCTCCTCGCCGACACCGCGACGGTCCCCGCAGCACGCGAATCGACCGAGCGCACCAAGAGCGGCGTGCGCGTCCTCATCGTCGACGACGAGCCGCGGCTCGCGCAGGCGCTCGCCATGCTGCTCGAAGATCACACCGTGGCGGTGGCGACGAGCGGGCGCGAGGCGCTCGACCTGACCAAGGCCCACACCTACGACGTCATCTTGTGCGACTTGATGATGGCGGGCGTGTCGGGGATGGATCTCTACGCCGAGCTGACGCGCGCCGGCCGCGGCCAAGAGCGCCGGATGATCTTCATGACCGGCGGCGTGTGCACCACGCGCGCGCGCGATTTCTTGAGCCAGTCGTCCAGCGTGCTCTTGGAGAAGCCCTTTGGCCCCGGCCGCGTCGAAGAGGCGATCGCCAACCTCATCGGCGTCCAAGGTCGCGCGCCGTCGAGCGATCCGCCGCGCGACGCCACGCCCGCCACCGCCGAGAACTGACGTCTCGTACGCGACCGCCCGCGAGCCTCAGCGCGCGAAGCGGTCGGTCGCGCTCACGAGCTCGTGCACGATGCCCGGCTCGAACGCCGAATGGCCCGAGTCGGGGACCACGCGGAGGTCCGCCTCCGGCCAGGCGCGATGCAGCGCCCACGCGCTCTCCATGGGGCACACGACGTCGTAGCGACCCTGCACGATCACGCCGGGGATCTTCCGGATCTTGGGGACGTCGTCCAAGAGCTGCGTCTCCTTCTCGAAGAAGCCGCGGTTCATGAAGTAGTGGCACTCGATGCGGGCGAAGGCGAGCGAGTACGCGTCGCCCCCCATCCGCGCCACGAGGTCCGGGTTCGCGAAGAGGGTGCTCGTGCTCCCCTCCCACACGCTCCACGCGCGCGCGGCGTCTTGGCGCACGCGCGCGTCCTCGCTCGTGAGGCGGCGGTGGTACGCGGCGACGAGATCACGCCGCTCGTCCACCGGGATCGGCGCGAGGTAATGCTCCCATGCGTCGGGGAAGAGCGCGCTCGCGCCCGCTTGGTAGAACCAGTCAATCTCCTGCTTTCGCAGGAGGAAGATCCCGCGGAGGACGAGCTCGCTCACGCGCTCGGGGTGCTTCTCGGCATAGGCCAAGGCGAGGGTGCTCCCCCACGAGCCGCCGAACACTTGCCACGTGGCGATGCCGAGGTGCTCGCGCAGCGCCTCCATGTCGCTCACGAGGTGCCAGGTGGTGTTGTCCTCGAGGCTCGCGTGGGGGGTGCTCTTGCCGCAGCCGCGTTGGTCGAAGAGCACGATGCGGTAGCGCGCCGGGTCGAAGAAGCAGCGCTGCTTCGGATCGGTGCCGCCGCCCGGTCCGCCGTGCACGAAGACCACCGGCTTCCCCTTCGGGTTGCCCGACTCTTCGAAGTAGATCTCGTGGACGGGCGAGACCTTGAGCCGCCCGGTGCGGAAGGGCTCGATCGACGGGTAAAGCGTGCGGCGCGTAGCGCCGTGCGCAGCTTCGTGCGGGGCGGTCGACATCGTTCGCGGTCTACCACCACGGGCCCCCCGCGGGTAGGAGCGCGCGGCCTCATCCGATGCTAAGACCGGGCGTCCCGCGGCGACGCGGGGGAACCGCGGAGAGCGACACATGGCCGACACGACGACCGACGAGCGATTCGAGTCCTTCGAAGAGTTCTGGCCCTTTTACCTGGGCGAGCATCGCAACCCGACGTGCCGCGCGCTTCACTACGTGGGGACGTCGCTCGCCGTCGGCACCGTGGGCGCCGCCGTCCTCACCTTGAACCCACTGTGGCTCCTGGCGACGCCGGTCGTCGGCTACGGGCCGGCGTGGTTCGCGCACTACGTCGTCGAGGGGAACCGCCCCGCGACCTTCAAGCACCCGCTGTGGTCCTTGCGCGGCGACTTCAAAATGCTCGGCATGGCGCTCCGCGGGCAGATCGGCGACGAGCTCACGCGCTACTACGGGAGCCCCCGCCCGGCCCCCGGCGCGCCGCGGGTCGATCGCCCAGGATCGGCCGATTCCGCCGCCCCATCGACGAGGAAGACGCAAGCCGCCGCCGCGTGCTAAATCACCCGCGCCCCTGGCAAGGGAGCCGCATTTCCCGCGGTTTTCTTGAGAGGCGCGCCTCCCCTGACCGCCGCATTTCGAGAGGTAAGTTGTGACTTCCACGCAGAAAGAGATCGAAGTCTCCTACGACGTCTCCAACGAGTTCTTCCGCCTCTGGCTGGACGAGCGGATGCACTACACCTCCGCCGTCTTCGAGAACGAGGGCGACTCGCTGGAGAAGGCGCAAGAGAACAAGTCGCGCATCCTCTACGACTTCGCCGAGGTCACGAAGGACAAGTCGGTCCTCGACATCGGCTGCGGCTGGGGCGCGAACCTCGAGTACGTCGTGCGCCGCGGCGCCAAGGACGCGCACGGCATCACGCTCTCCACCGCGCAGGCCGAAGAGATCGAGTCGCGCAAGCTCCCGGGCGTGAAGATCTGGGTCGTCGACTACAAGGATTTCAAGCCGACCATGAAGTACGACTCGCTCATCTCGATCGAGATGATCGATCACCTCTGCTCGCCGGCGCAGGCGGCCAAGGGAATGGCGGTCGACATCTACCGCTCGTACTTCAACAAGCTCGCCGAGTGGGTGAAGCCGGGCGCGACGTTCGGCTTCCAGGCCATCTTGCGCAACCGCGTGCCCCGCACGAAGCAAGACATCGCCGACTTGAAGTTCACCGCCGACGTCATCTTCCCCGGCGGCCTGAACCCGCGCCTCGAAGATCTCATCATGGCGGTCAATCCGAGCTGGGAGATCCTCGAGCTCCACACCCGCCGCAGGGACTACGGCAAGACCACCGGCGAGTGGCTCCGTCGCATGCGCGCCCACGAGAAGACCATTCGCGCGAAGTGGGGCGACCAAGTCTTCGACGACTACGATCGTTACCTCTCCACCTGCGTGCGCGGCTTCGCCAACCACTGGGCGAGCGACGTGCAGATGAAGCTGAAGAAGATCGAGGTCTAGTGTCCCGAGTCCGAAGTTCGTCGCCTTAGGCGCCGAGCCTTCGGACTCAGGAACTAGGCCACTCTGGTGGGGAGCTTGCGCTCCCCCTCGCTCGG
>CAZHHD010000008.1:0-235051 GCA_964531795.1 uncultured Polyangiaceae bacterium
CGCGAAGGGAGCGACAGCGACCGAGCGAGGGGGAGCGCATGCTCCCCACCAGAGTTGCCTAGTTCCTGAGTCAGAGGGCTCGGCGCCGAAGGCGACGAACCTGGGACTCAGGACACTAGGCGCGGAAGTAGGTCGCGAGGCAGGCGTCGTTCTCCCAAACCTCGAGCTTCACGACGCGGACGCGGCCGTCGTCGATCTTGGCGCCGAGGTTGTCGGCGACGACGCGCGCGATGTTCTCCGCCGTGGGGTTCAGATCGTCGAAGGGGGCGAGCTCGTTCAAGAACGCGTGCTCGTACGGCTCGACGACGGCGCGGAGCATCGGACCGAGGACGTTGAAGTCCATCACAAAGCCGCTGTCGTCGAGACGCTCGGCGCGCACTGTCGCTTTGATGCGCCAGTTGTGACCGTGGAGGCGCTCGCCTTCGCCGGGGGCGAAACGAAGCTGGTGGGCGGCGGCGACCACGGTCTCATGGCTGATTTCCCACATGTCGCCGAGGCATTTAGCACGAGCCCCCGGAAAACGCTCCTCGCCTTTGCTACGCTCCTCTCGTGGCGCGTCGCGCGCGGCGGAGGCCGCATCTCGCAAAACCCGAGCGCATGGAGTCGCTGCTCCTTCGCGCAGGCGAGGATCGCTTCGCCCAGCGCCGCGCGCCCTTCCCGGCGCGCATTTGGGTCTACGCCGTCGGCCCGCGCGTCGCCGAGCGCACACGCCCGGTGAGCCTCGAGGGGGGCGTGCTCGTCGTGCGCGTCGCCACGAGCGTCTGGGCGAACGAGCTCTCGCTCTTGGCCGACTCGATCCTGCCGCGCCTCGAGCGCGCCGGGGTGAATGCGCGCGAGCTCCGCTTCCGCGTCGGGGCCATCGATCCGCCCCCTCTCCAAGCCGAGACCCGCGCCGCGCGCAAGGTGCCGCCGCCTGCTCCGCTTCCCCCCGAGCTCGTCTCGCTCCTCGCGGGCGTGGCCGATCCCGAGCTCAAAGAGGCCATCGCCCTCGCCGCGCGATCGAACCTCGCGTGGCAAGCTCACACGCGTCCCGCGCCCGCGCCGCCGAAAGGGAACCGCGCGTCCGCTCCTCCGCGGGAGAGCGCGGAGTCGAGCGAAGGTGGCGATCAGCGCAGCGCGGCGATCCGCTCGAGGCCTTCGAGTCGCTGAAAGAGAAAGCGCTCGGCGGGGGTGAGCGTCGACAGGCGCGACCTGAGCTCTTCGATGTATTCGCGCAGGCGCGGCAGATCGATCGCCGTCACGCGGCGGAGCGCGTTGTAGAGCTCGTCGATGACCGGTGCGGGGCACGGTCGCTTTTGCGCGGCGTAGAGCTCGATGACGTAGTCGGCCCACGCCCCCTTGCCGGTGGCGGTGGCGAGCTTCGCCGAGAAGCGCGCGGCTTGATCGACCAGCGAAGGGGTGACGCGTTTGCCGGCGCGGCTCGCCTCGATGACGTCGGCGAGCGGTGACGCGAGGATCCGCTCGGCTTCGACGGCACGCCCCATCGCCAACGCCTTCTCCGCCACACCGCCCAGCAAGAGAAAGGCGTCGGCCCGACGCACCATGCTCGGCTCGATGTCCGAGCTCGACGACTCGAAGAGCGGCGAGCCCGAAGGGGGCGGCCTGCGTGACGGCGGAGCCGTACCGGGCGCAGGCTGCGAGCCTTGGCCCTGCTGCGGCTCGGCGGGCGCGGCCACCGGAACCTTGGGGAGCGTCAGGTTCGCCGCGCGCGTCGCCCGAAGCGCGGCCGGAGGAGCAGCGTGAGCCGTGACCATCAAGGTCATCTCTTGCGCGCCGATGAGGATGCGATCTCCGTCGCTCAGCCGCACGACCCCTTGGATGCGCTGGCCGTTGACGAGCACGCCGTTGCGACTTTGGAGATCTTCCACCGTCACTTCGTCGCCGCGCACCACCAGAAGGGCGTGCCGCCGCGAGACGAGCGGGTCGTCGAGCGAGAGCTGGCAGCTCGCGTTGCGCCCGACGGCGAACTCACCTTCGGTGAGCTCGAGGTCGTGCTGCTGGTAACGCAAGCGAAAGCGCACACAAAAGTCTTACCTTTGCGCCCCTCTGCGGCGCAACTTCCGCGGTCGACCGCCGGCGTTTCTCGCCCCTTTCAGGAGGGGGCGGGATTGGTCGCGTCGGCGCGGAGCTTTCCGTCTTCCAGGGACGACTCGAGCGCGCTGTGAAGCGCTTCGAGGCGTGCCATGGCTTCGGCGGCCGTCGGGGGCTGGGGCGTCGCCCGCAGGTGGTGCACGAGCTCGGCGACCTTCGGGCGGAGATCTCCCCCGTGGGTTTGGGCGACCTGCGCGAGCGCGTCGGAGACGCTGATCGGCGGGACCTGCCCGACCTGGCCGTAAAGATGCGTCGCCCAGCAGGCCCACGTGACGTCGTTGGTCGCGGCGCTGACGCGGCAGGCGGCGACGGCGAGGAAGCCGAGTTGGAGGGGATCGATGGGGAGGCCCTGGGCGATGCGCTCTTCGAATTGCGCCTTGGCGCGCTGGAGCATCCGGACCGCGTCCGCCGAGCGGCCCAAAGACAGCGCCTTGTCGGTCACCTCGACGAGGAGCTGCACGCTCCACGACTGCTTGGCGTTGGAGGAGCCGAACTGCCCGCTCAAGGTCTCTTCGTCGGTCTGCTCGGTGGCGCCACAGGCCGGGCACGCAGCGAGCTCCTGCGGATAGGGCAATCGGCAGCGGGCGCAGTAGCGCAAAAAGCCGGTCGTCTTGGCCGGCGGCGCGACGCCCGTGCCCGCGCCCACGCGACAGAACACGAGCTCCTGCGTCCCGATGCGCAGGCGATCACCGTCGTTCAAGCGCGTCGGCTGGCGCACCGCCTGACCGTTCACCTTCACGCCGTTGCGGCTCCCCAGGTCCTCGAAGACGGCGTCGTCCCCGTCGATGACGATGCGCGCGTGCTGACGCGAGACGAGCGGATCCTCGATGGTCACGTGGCACTCGGCGCTCCGCCCGATGAGCGTAGAGCCGCGCGGCAGATCGAATTCTTGGAGGAGGAATCGAAGGCGGTACCTGGCCACGAGCACCTCCGAGGACCGTCTTCTCCGCGGGGAGAGCGGTCGCGTCGGCCTCCCCTGACTATACACGGAACGCGGGCGCGCGGGGCGGGCACGATGGCCCAGATCCCAGGGCCGAGCTGGTCAGTCGAGTGGCCATGTCGCCCGACTCGGGCGAACTCTGCTAGTGTCGAGGTTCGTGGAAAGCTCGGCGAGCCAAGAGGTTTCGGACGGTCTGCGCGACAGCGTCGCCAAGGTCTGCCGCGAGGTGCTGGCGCCTTTGGTGCGCGCAGACGGCGGGATTCTCTACCTCGTCGAGGTCGGAACGGACGACGTGCACATCCACCTCTCGGGGACGTGCGCCGGCTGCCCGGGGGCGAACCTGACGCGCGATCGCATGATCGAGCCCGCGGTGCGCACCGTCGCGCCGAAGGCGAAGGTACGCGTCACGACCGGCTGGCGCGTGCCTGCCGGCGCCGAAGAGATCTGAACCGCCCGCGCGCGTGGTGTGAATCGCGTAGCTCGCGTGCGGTCGGCGACCGTCGCGCGTTCGACGGTCGCTCAGCGACGGCTCGTCAGTGGTGGCGGCCGGCGCCGGCGTCGGCCGCGGCGTGCGCAGCCGGCTTGGCGTTCGGATCACTGTTGCCGCCGCTCGTGATGGCGGTGATGGACGGATCCATCGCCATCGGGTCGTCGAGCTTGTTCGAACGCAGCTGCGGCAGCGAGGAGAGCGTCGCCTTGTCCTCGATCGCCACACCGACGAGCCCCTCGCCCGATCGATCGATCACGCGGAGGTGCGACGACGAATCGGCCCACTCGGTGAAGGGGAGCGGGAAGCCCTTGGCCGCGTCGGCGCCGCGGGCGCGTCCGTTGACCGCCAGCTCGGCGTTCATCTTGGCGACGGTCTCGGCGTAGGTCTTCCCGAAGGGGCTGCCGTCGACCGGCTTCGCTTCGTCGTAGACCTTCCACAAGCGCTCGCCCGGCGCGGAGCCGATGAAGAAGAAGAAGCGACGCCCCCAATCGCGGCGCAGCACGAGGAGGTACTCGTGGTTCTTGTACGAGTATTCGCCGTTCAAGCCGGTCGTGTCGTAGCCGAGCGGGGTGTCCTTGAACTCGATGAAGCTGTTGGCGAAGGCGAGCTTCCTCGACTCGCGCTCGGCCTCGACGGCCTGCATGCGCGTGCCCGGCTGCATCTTCGCGAGCATCGGGTTGTACTCTTTGTCGAAGACGCCGTTCACCTGGTTGTAGACCTTGATGACCTCTTGATGGGTCATGCCCCACTTGAGCGCGTCGAGCTTCGGCGCGAGCGAGGAGACGGCGGGCGCGGGGCTGTCGGGCGCCCTCGCGGCAGGCCTGGCGGCGAGCCCGTCGACCGAGGCGGTCAGGGAGAGAGAGACGCCTCCAAGGACGAGGAGGGCGGCGAGCGGGCGGACGACGTTGCGCAGTCGGTTCATGGGTCTCCGGGCAAGGTAGCACTTGTGCGACATGGGTACCAAACCCGGGATCCGGCGTGGGACCTCCCGGGGGCGGGGTGCGCCCCGCGGACAGGGGCTCCCCTCAGTTTGGACGGCAATCGGCCTCAAATGATGTAGAAGCCGGTCCATGATTCCCCGCGTCGGCTCGGGCGTTCGCCCGTCGGTCTCGGCCTTGGGCCCCGCCCTGCTCGCTCTCGTCCTCCTCGGCGGGTGCGGCGGTTCGAGCACCAGCGGCGAAGGGGCACGCCGCCCGCTCTCGAGCTACTCCGGCTCGGCCACGCAGCTCTTCGACGACGCCATCGAGCAACGCGCCGTCGGGCTCGATCTCGACAACGCCGCGCGCCTCGATCCGCAAATCAAAGAGCGCTCGCAGGCGAGCGACGCCGTGCTCCGCGTGCGCGTGGACACCGTGACGGCGCGCGACGACGGCGCCAGCGTCCGCTACGACCTCGGGCTCCGAACCCTCGAGAAGATCACCGGTGAGCACCCGCCGCCGAGCGAGTTCAACGTGCGCGTGGACAAGGAGAGCCCGGCGTTCGGCATCGTGCGGGGCTTCCAAGCGCGGCTGAGCGGGAAGGTCTTCATCGTCTTCGTGCGCGAGTTCGTCCGGCCGGACGGCGACACCGACATCCACTTTCACATGGCCGCCGACGACAAAGAGATTGCGCGCGCCGTACGAGACGCCAATGTTCTCTCGGAGCTGAAGTAAGGGAGAGGAGTCGTCCCGTGGCCGAGATCAAGAGCCCGAAGGAGATCGAGGCCATCCGCGTTTCGTCGCAGATGGCGGCGGAGACGCTCGTCCTCGCGGGAGAGATGCTCCGCGCCGGGATCACCACCGACGACATCAATCGGTTCGTGCACGACGACACGATCCGTCGGAAGGCGTACCCCTCGCCGCTCAACTACCACGGCTTCCCCAAGAGCGTGTGCACCTCGGTCAACGAGATCGTGTGCCACGGCATCCCCGGGCCGCAGGTCTTGAAGAACGGCGACATCGTGAACATCGACGTCACCACGCTCTTCAACGGCTTCCACGGCGACACGTCGGCCACGTTCTACATCGGCACCCCGAGCGCCGAGGCGCGGCACGTCACCGAGACGGCGCGGCGCGCGCTCGATCTCGGCATCGCCGAGGTGCGTGAGGGCGCTCGGCTCGGAGACATCGGCGCGGCCATCCAAGAGTTCGTCGAGGCCGAAGGGTGCAGCGTCGTGCGCGACTTCGTGGGTCACGGCATCGGCCGCAAGTTCCACGAGCCGCCGCAGGTGAAGCACTTCGGCAAGCGCGGCACGCTCGAGCGGCTCAAGGCCGGCATGGTCTTCACCATCGAGCCGATGGTGAACCTGGGGCGTTACGAGGTCGAGGTCGACGCCAAGGACAAGTGGACCGTGCGCACCGCCGACGGCTCGCTCTCGGCGCAGTTCGAGCACACCATCGTGGTGACCAAGAACGGCTGCGACATCCTCACGAAGCGCCCGCGTCCGCTCGCGCACTCGGAGAACGTCGCCACCGTCTTCGCGATGTAGCTCGCGCGCCTCGCGGCGAACGGCCCGCCCTACGGCGCGGCGCGACTACTTCTTGAGCATCTCGCGCGCGGTGCGACGCGCGGCTTCGCCCACCTTCACGCCGCCGATCATGCGCGCCACCTCTTCGACGCGCTCGCTGGCGGAGAGCCGCTGCACGCTGGTCGTGGTGCGCCGCCCGTCCTCTTGCTTGTCGACGACGAAGTGCGTGTCGGCGAGCGCGGCGATCTGCGCGAGGTGCGTGATGCACAAGACCTGGCGATGCCGCGCGACGTCGGCGATCGATCGGCCGATGACCTCGGCCACCGCGCCGCCCACGCCCGCGTCGACCTCGTCGAAGACGTAGAGGCCGGCGGGCCCCTTCTCGGCGAGGACGCGCTTGAGCGCGAGGAGGGCGCGCGAGAGCTCGCCGCCGCTGGCGATACGACGCAGCGGGCGCGGATCTTCGCCGCGGTTCGGGGCGATGAGAAACTCCACGCGATCGAGCCCCGCGCGCGTGAGCCGCGCGCCGTCGAGCTCGAGCGCGCCCACCGCCGAAGCCGAGGGCGCCACGTCGACCACGACCCGCGCGCGACCCATACCGAGCTGCGCGAGCTCCTTCCCCACCGCGTCGGCGAGGCGCGCGGCGGCGTCGCGACGCTCTTGCGAGAGCTTCCGCGCCGCCACGGTCACGCGGGCGAAGACCGCGTCGCGCTCGCGTTCGAGCTCGGCGGCGCGATCGCCGGATTTGGCGAGCCCTTCGAGCTCGGTCGCGAGGGCTGTCTTGTGCGCGAAGAGCTCGGCGGTCGTCGGCCCGTGCTTTCGCAGGAGCTTCTGCAGGCGAAAGAGCCGGTCCTCCACCTCGGCGAGGCGCGCCGGGTTCCCTTCCACCCCCTCGGCGTAGCGCGAGAGCTCGCGCGCGGCGTCGGCGAGCTCGGCCCGCGCGCTCTCCACCACGTGCGCCATCGGCGACAGTGAAGCGTCGACCGCCGCGGCCCCTTCGAGCTCGGCGGCGAGGCGACCGAGCTCGTCGCAGATGGCCCCCTCGCCTTCGTACAGACGATCGGCGGCGTGGCGCGTCGCCTGGCCGAGGCGCTCGGCGTGACGAAGACGACCGCGCTCGTTCTCGAGCTCGGTCTCCTCGCCGACCTTGGGATCGACCTCTTCGAGCTCGCGCAGTTGAAAGGCGAGAAAGTCTTCGCGCTCGGCGCGCCCGCGGTCGGCGGCGCGGAGCTCTTCGATCGCGCGCGTGAGGGCGGTGAGCGCGTCGACCTCTTGGCCGAGCGCCTCGCGCGTCTGGTCGAGCTTGCCGAACGCGTCGAGGTACTCGAGGTGCGTCATCGGATCGGTGAGCGCCACGCTCTCGTGCTGCGAGGAGATGTCGCACAGCTCGGGGGCGAGCTCGGCGAGCTGCGCCACGGTGCAGATGCGTCCGTTCACGAACGCGCGGCTTCGCCCTTCGCTCTGCACCACGCGACGGATGACGAGCTCCTTGTCGCAGGGCACGCCCGCCGCCTCGAGCTTCGCGGCGACCCGCGAGCCCGCCTGCACTTCGAAGAGCGCCTCGACCTCGGCCTCACGCGCACCGCTTCGCACGACGTCGGGGCGCGCGCGTCCGCCGAGCACCAGGCCGAGCGCGTCGACCAGCATCGACTTGCCGGCCCCCGTCTCGCCGGTGAGCACGTTGAAGCCCGCCGTGAGCTCGAGGGTGACCTGATCGATGAGGACGAGGTTACGGACGCTGAGCTCGAGGAGCATGCGCCTCCCTATAGCCTCGGACGCGCGGCGCGGACATCGGCGAGAAAGGGCCTCGCGACGGTTGACGGCCCAGGCGTATCGCGACTACCCTGAGCGCCCAGCGCGGGGGGCGTCTCCGCGTTTTCCGGAGCACTTACGCTCATTTGCGGATTGGCGACATGCCCTCCAAGACCACCGCCAAAAAGAAGCCCCTCCCGCCGCCCGAGCCGCCGAAGCCGGTGTCGATCGAGGAGCGCACCGCCTCGCTCGAGGCGCGGTTGCAGAAGGCCGATACCGGCTTTCAGGACACCTACCGAGAAAACCTCGACATGTCGTGGATTTACCACGACAGCGCGATCGAGGGGGTCGTCTACACCTTCCAGGAGCTGCGGACTGCCGTCGACCCGAGCGGCGCCGTGGTGACCGACTCGACGCTTCAGCCGGTGTGCGAAGAGATCCGCCGCCACCGCGAAGCGCTCAATTACATCCGCGAGCAGGCGGGGCTTCTCGCCAAGAAGAAGCAGCCGGTCAGCTTGGACACGGTCAAGCGCATCTACACGATCCTCCACCCCGAGGAAGGGGACGTGAAGACCGTGCGTTACCGGAAGGACGTGCCGCAGCACCGGCTCTACTTCCACGAGTACGCCGCCCCCGACAAGATCGCCCACAAGATGCGGCAGATCGTCGACTGGGTGAACGATCCCGAGACGAAGAAGTCGCGGAGCCCGCTAAGGCTCGCGGCGCGCGCGCACTACGACATGCTGCGTGTGTTCCCCTTCACCCACGACAGCGGGAAGGTCGCGCGGCTCTTTCTGAACCTGCTCCTCCTTCGCAGCGGCTATCCCCCGGCCATCGTCCACTCGACGGAGCGCCAGCGCTACTACGAGGCGCTCAAGGGCTCGAGCACGGCGATGACGCAGATCGTGCAAGAGGCCATCGAGAACAACTTGGCCTCGGTGGAGAAGCTCCTCGAGACGTACGAGACGCGCGCAACGGGCGGACGCGACGCGTAGGCAGCGCATGCTCGCCAAGCGCGTCATCCCTTGCCTCGACGTGCGCGACGGTCGCGTCGTCAAAGGGGTGAAGTTCGTGGGCCTTCGTGACGCCGGCGATCCCGTGGAGTGCGCGCGCCGTTACGACGAGCAGGGCGCCGACGAGATCACGTTCCTCGACATCACCGCGTCGAGCGAGCGACGCGGAGCGATCCTCGAGGTCGTCGCCAAGACGGCCGACGTGACGTGCACGCCGCTGACCGTGGGCGGCGGCGTACGCACGACCGACGACGTGCGCGCGCTCCTTCACGCGGGGGCCGACAAGGTCAGCATCAACACGAGCGCCGTCCAAACCCCCGAGCTCGTGCAGCGCGCGAGCGACGCGTGGGGGAGCCAGGCGATCGTCGTGGCCATCGACGCGAAGAAGCGCGACGCGAGCCACGGCGGCGGATGGGAAGTGTTCATCCACGGGGGCCGCACGGCCACGGGGCTCGACGCCATCGAATGGGCCGAGCAAATGGCCCGCTTCGGCGCCGGCGAAATCTTGCTCACGAGCATGGATCGCGACGGCACGCGCGAGGGCTACGACACCGAGCTCACCCGCCGCGTGGCCGACGCGGTGCCGGTGCCGGTCATCGCCTCCGGTGGCGTGGGCACGCTCGAACACCTCCGCCAGGGGCTCGTGGAAGGGAAGGCCGACGCCGCCCTCGCCGCGTCCATCTTCCACGAAGGGACGCACACGATCGACGAGGCGAAGGCGTACCTCGCTGCCCGCGGCGTGCGCGTGAGGCCCCCCTTGGCGGCGAACGTCGGAGGCGCCTCGTGAGCTCCGCGCTCGAGCAATCGATCACGCTCGAAGAGGTCTTCGCCATGGTGGTGGCAAAGCGCGTCCCGCTCGCGCCCGAGCTCGCCGGGTACCTGACGCTCGAGATCGCCGAGGGGGCCGGGAGCGCACCGGGCGAGATCGATCCGCGTCAGGTGTACATCGGCGACGAAGGCTCGGTGGCGCTCGTCCGCGTGCGACGCGAGGGGGCGAGCGGCGACGCCGAAGGCTCGGTGCGCAAGATCCTCCAACAGCTCCTCGACGCCAGCGGGACGCAGACCCCTGCCCTCTCCGCCGCCGCCAAGCGCGCGGTGGGCCCGGGCATTCCCGGCCTCGTCGGCGAGCTCGAGGCGGCGCTCATTCCGGTGAACCGCGCGGCCGGTCGTCGCGCGCTCGCGCGCCTCGCCCGCGAAGTGAAGCGCGTCACCCTCGGCGTCGGACGGAACGCTTCGATCCCCGCTTCGGAGCGCGGCCCGCGCGCGTCGCAGCCCTCGTACGGGTCCATCGGACAAAAAGAGCTGGGGAGCGATCCGGCGGTGGCGGGCACGCCGGCCGACGCGCCGTCGGTCCCCGAGCGAGAAGCGCCTCCGGCCGAGCCGATCTCGTCGCCCGGCTTGCCCAGGCCGCCGCGCTTCGACGCCGAGGAGATCCCGACGACGGCGAAGCGCGACATCCCCGCCGAGGTCCTCGCCGGCGCCATCCCTGCTTCGCCCGACGAGCTCCCCACACGCGACATCCCCAAAGAGGATCGCCTGCGCGCGCGCGACGAGGTCGACAGCCTCATCTCCTCCTTCGAGGTGTCGGACGCGAAGGCCGATCTCGCGGTTTCACGCGAGCTCAAGGCGATGGTCGGTCTCGAGCCGACGCCGCCGCCGCCCGCCGACGACGCGGGCATCGACGCGCTCTTGGCGATGAGCGGGAGCGTGCGTCCGCCGCCGCGTCGCGATCCCACGCCTGCGCCGCCGCCCTCGAGTCGCGCGCAAGCGCCTGCGAGCGCCCCCGCCGTGCGCAAGCCGGCCCCTTCGTACGCCGACGACCGCGCGCTCCCCACCGCCCCGACGAAGCACCGACGACCGCCGGCCGGGAAGAAGCGCGGTCAGCTCGATCGCGTGCTCATCGTCGCCCTCGTCGTGCTCCTCGGCGCCGGCGCGGCGATCTTGTGGCTCCTGAAGCCGGGCTTCCTCACCGGTCGCACGCCGGAGCGCGTCGAGGCCGAGCGCGCCGCCGCCGAGGCCGATCGCGCGCGCGCTGCCGCCGCCGCCGCGCAGTCGGCGAAGGCGTGCAAGGCCACCTTGACCGTCGCCGACGTCCCTTCGCAAGCCGAGGTGCTGCTCCGCGTGGGCCAAGCGCCGGTCGACGTGGAGCACATGCCGGTGGGGACGCGGCTCGAGTTCGTCGCCACCGCCGAGGGCTACGCGCCGAAGCGCACGGTCATCCCCGCCAAGGCGGCGTGGGATCCGGGCCCCGACGGCAAGCCCCGCTTCGAGGCGGCGGTGCAGCTCGATCCGTGGAAGGCGAAGCGCGGCGAATCGGAAGCCGCGTGGCCGCCGGCCGAGCCGGGGACCGACGTGGGCGGTCAGGGCGCGCCGGGCACCGTGCACGTCGTCTCCACGCCGCGCGGCGCCGAGGTGTGGCTCCTCGCGGGGATGGGGCCGGAGGCGGTGATCGAGCAGCTGCCGTGCAAGGGCGACGTCGACGTGCTCGTCGCCGGCCCGGGGGTGAAGCAGCGCCGGCTCCGGGTAAAAGAAGCCGATTTCACCGGCGACGCGAACGTACGAAAGGCGCGCGCGAGCCTCAAGTGACGCGCTAAGCTCGCCTGGCCGCGAAGACGACGGCGGGAGGAGCTTTTGACGATGCACGAGCAAGACATGGCGATCGTGAAGGCGCTGGTCCCCATGGCGTGGGCCGACGGTGTCTTCGCCGAGAAGGAGAAGCAGACCCTCGACGCTCTCCTCGACGCGTTCGACGCGAGCGAAGCGGAGAAGGCCCAGCTCCGCGATTACGCCAAAGAGAAGCGGACGCTCGACGACATCCAGCTTCAAGATCTCTCGGCCGACGATCGGCGTCTCGTGCTCCAGCACGCCGTATTGCTCTCTTTCGTGGACGGCCATCAGGGGCCGGAGGAAGCGGCGATGCTCACGGCGATGGTGCACAAGCTCAAGATCCCGGAGGCCGAAGCGAAGGGGATCCTCGAGGCGGCCACCGCGCGCGCCAAGAGCCATCTCGCGCTGCTCTGAGCGCTTTACCCCTCGGTGCGCGGCGCGCGTGCGCCTTCGATCTCTTTCAAGAGCGCCATCGGGCTGAACGGCTTCGTGTAATACGCCGTCGCGCCGGCCTCGAGCGCGCGACGCTTCGAGTCGTCGTCGTCGAGCGCACTGATGATCAAGATGGGCACGGTTTGCGTCGCCGGCTCGGCGCGCAGGCGCCGACACACTTCGTAGCCGTCCATCGAGCCCCCGAGGTTCAAGTCGAGGAGCACCGTGTCGGGGACTTGGGCGAGCGCCATCTCGAGGCCGCGAGCGCCGGAGGTCGAGCACTCCACGTCGTGGCCGCGCGCGGCGATCAGCGCTTGGATCATTCGGCTGATCGACGCCGAGTCTTCGATGATGAGAATGCGCATGCTCATTCGGATGCTAGCGCGTTCGCGGGGGCTTCTGTCACCTCGGGAACGTGAGCTGCACGCGAAGCCCCCCGGTCGGCGGATCGGCCAGCTCGAAGGCGATCCCCTGCCAGGCGGCGATTTCCCCGGCGATGAACAAAGGAACGCTCGTCGAGCGACCATAGGTGCCAGGCTCGATGTCGAGGCCGGCGAACCCGCGACGCGCCGCCGTGGGGAGCGACGGACCGGCGTCGTCGATGGTGACGCGAGCGGCGGGGCCCATCGTGAGCCCGACGTGGACCTCCGACGCGGGCGGTGAGGCGGCGATGGCTTGCGCGATGAGCTCGCGCAGGAGCACCGCGGTCGCACGCGGAGCGGCGCGCACGGTGACGTCGCGATCGCCCCCGATCTTCACCGACACCCCCGAGCGCTCGGCGCGGCCGCTGAGCGTGGCCACCGCGTGGCGCGTGGCCTCGACGAGATCGATGTCGGTGGGCATCTCCGAGGGATCGACCTCCCCCACGCTGGCCAACGCACCGACGAACTCTTGTGCGCGGCCGAGCGAGCGCCGGACCGTGTCCCACTTCTCGCGCTCTCTCTCGGTGGCAGCCTCGGCCACCGAGACGGGCGAGGAGTCCCCGGCGCGCGCCGGCGGCACCTGGCGCGCCGCGGGCGAGAGGATTTGCCGAAGCTCGGCGGCGATCCCGCCGGCGAGCTTGGCGACGGTGCCAAAGCGCTCGATGGGCGGAGTGAGGATCGCCGGTGGGATCGTCGACGGCGTGCGCGAGGTCCCTTCTTCTTGTGAGAAGGCAGCGGCGAGCTCGCGCGCGTAGGCCTCGCCTTGCTTCCGCGCTTCGTCGAGCTCCTTGCGCAGGGCGGCGCTCTCGCTCCGCTCGGCGGCGTCGTACGCGGGGAGGCTCAAGACCTCGGCGCCGGCCTCGAGCTCGCAGCGACCGCCGTAGCGGATCGCCATGCGCGACACCCACGCGCGCTCGGTCTCGGCGGTGGCCGAGCTGTCGGGGCCGAGCACCACGGCGACGCGGACCTCGTCCCCTTCGCGGCGAATGTTCACGTGCGAGCCCGCGCCGGTGCCGTGACCCACGAGGACGTTGAGCATGCGGCGAAGCTCGGCCTCGTCGCCGAACACCTCCGTGCCGCTCCCCGGCTCGATCGACACGCGCGCGTCGGGAGCGACCTCCCAGATGAGCGACGCGAGATCGATCCTCCCGCGGCGACCACGCACGGCCGACGGCTTGTTGTGCAGCGACGAAAGCATCTTCATCGCGTCGTCGAGCGCGTCGAGCGTCGCGTCGAGCTGAGGTGCGGCGGGATCTCCCTCCACCGGCAGCATGGGCGGCGGGGCGGCGGTCTTCAGGACCTGCACCCCTACACGCAGGCGCTCGGCCGCTCCCGCAGCTTCCTGCGTCAGCAACCAGCCCAGCTCTTGTCGCGTCAGGCGTCCTTTCGACACGGCTCTTCCGCGGCTCCCTTGGTGCGAGGTGTTGGTCAATCGTACCATTGTCGAATGATTCGGGAAGAGCGCGCCTCACGTCTCGCGTACGAACCTTCGCGAGACGTGCTCCACGTCGTCGTGGAGGAGGTTTCGCCCGGTGCCGCGCGCGAAGACGACGCCGCGGTCGATCTTCTCCTTGACGCGGCCGGGCATCTCGTGGGCGTCGATCTCGGCGGCGAAGGATTTGCGCGAATCGTCGTGATGCTGGGCCCACACGAGGCCGTCGCCTCTTCGCGCCCCGCCCGTGCGCGCGTGGCGAAGCTCGACGGGCGCATCGCCTACGTCGCCTTCGGTGACGCGAAGCGCGCCGCGCGCGGAGGCGACAAGAGCCCGTACGTCACGTCGTGCTAGTGTCCTGAGTCCGAGGTTCGTCGCCCTTCGGCGCCGAGCCTTCTGACTCGGGAACTAGGTCACCGGTCACCCTGGTGGGGAGCTTGCGCTCCCCCTCGCTCGGTCGCTGTCGCTCCCTTCGCGATCCTCCCCCGCCTCGCCTCCGGCGACGCGTGCTTCGCACGCGCGCGAGTCCCGCGCGCCCAGCGTGGGGGAGCCGCATGTTCTCCCCGATCGTCAGGCGCGCGCGCGGGGGCGCTGCTCTGTGACCCAATCGCGCTCGCGATCGCGCGCGAGCCAAGTGAGCGCGACCTTCGTGCTGCCGAAGGCGATCTGCGCCGGTGCCGCAAGCGCCGCCGGCGCGGGGAGCTGGAAGCTCTTCGCCCCCTTCACGTGCTTGAGCGCCGCCGGGTCGAGCTGGAGCGCGACGATGCCCGCGCCGCTCAGGAGCGCCACCACGCCGCTCGGCAAGAACGGAGCGATGACCGCGCGCACGTGGGTCGCGAGCTCCTCGGCGCGCTGGGCCACGCGGAGCGCTTCGCCGAGCGTGGTGCACACGAGCGCGGTCGGCGTGGTGAGCGGCGCGCGGGTGAGGAGACACGGCGCCGCCTCGACGAGAGCGAGCGCCTCGGCGGCGCGCCACGGCGGGGGGTCGGCGGGCGCCGCCGTCCCGGCCTTCTCTTTGCGCGGAGCCATGTCCTTGGCTTGACGCTCGCGAACGAGGAGCACGTCGTCGGTCGGGAGCGCGCGGGGGAGCGCGACGCGCACGGGGCGCTTGAAGGCGCGCGGATCGCCGATTTCACCGGTGGCCACCGCGTAGGCCAAGGTCTCGGCGGAGGCGACGACGGGCTGCGGCTCGCCCGGCAGGTACGGCTCGGGATCGGCGGTGCGCACGCTCAGCCCTTCGCGCGGCGGCGGATAGAGCGTGAGCTCGGTGAGCCGTGCGTCGGGCTCGACCAAGCGCGCGCCGGTGGCGATGAGATCCGAGAGCGCGCCTTCGGCGGCCAAGACCTCGAGCATCTGGCGCGAAGGAACAGCCAGCAAGAAATCGAGCCCTGCGGGGACGCGCTTCGATTTGAGGAGCGCGGCGGCGGCGAAGAGATCGCGCAGCGTGACCCCGCTGTCTCCCCCGAGGACCACTTGGCTCACGGCGCGCTTGGCGAGATCCCGCACCGCACGGACTTGCCCGGTCTCGTCGAGGAGGAGCGGATCGACCGCCGACACGTCGACGGTGACGACCTCGTCCGAGGGGGCGCCGGCGTCGGGGACGAGCGCGCGGTGCGCCTTCGAGCGGCGCTGATCGCGCAAGAACACTTCGGTGCGCTCGTCGCTCACGAAGAGCGCGGCGGCGGCGCCGAGGCGCGTGGCGGCGCCGGCGAGGACAGCGCGCTCGCTCACCGAGAGCAGGCGCGCGCTCGGGCCGGAGAACTCGAGCACCACGGGCGCGGTGTGCTCGGCTTCGACGCGACGCACGACGTCGCCGACTTTGCGACGCTCGAGCTCGAGCGCGAGATCGCGCGCGCACACGAAGGGGCGCATGCGCCCGCTCAAGAGCACCTGCACCGTGCGCGGCGGCCTTAGCCACACGCTCCCGCGCGCCAGCGCTTCACCGAGCTGGGCCGGCGGAACGACGAGCGACAGCATCCCCACGCCCCCCACGGCCGCGAGCCGCGGATCGTCGGTCACCGCGAGGCGCGCCGGGCTGGCGAAGCGCTCGAGGTGGACCGGACCGGGGAACCCGGCGCCACGGCGCCCGAGGAGGAGCCCGTGGCCGGAGATGGCGCCGGCGTCGAACGCGCCGTTCCGCGTGGCTCCAGTGACGCAGGCGGTGTCGTAGGCGACCGCCACTTCGACGCCCGTCTTCTTGAGCCCGCGCGCCTGGCCTTCGGCCACCGCGCGCGCGGGGTCGCGAGCGAGGACGACTTGGTCGACCTTCACCTCGATCATCGGCCCCGAAAGCGTCGGGTCGGCGGTGCGACCGGCGAAGATCTTCTGGGCCATCGTGCGGGGCGGATCCCCGGCCTTTGCGCGCATTGGGAGCGCGCGAACATAGAGCCCCGGAAGAAGCTTGGTCAAGACGGGCACGCGACTTGACCTCGCTCTCCCCCGCCCTTTAGGCTCGGAAGACATGTTCAAAGATGCCCTCCGCACCATCGTCGATCAGACCGAAGGGGGCCTCGCGGGCCTCATCATGGACTCGAACGGCATCGCCCTCGAGAGCTACGCCAAGGACGGCGCCGGGTTCGACATCAGCACGGTCGGCGTCGAGTTCAGCGTGGTCCTCGGCCAGGTGAAGCGCGCCGCCGAGATGCTCGAAGCCGGCGTGGCCAACGAAGTCTCGGTGGGGACCGACCGCATGATCACGGTCATCCGCATGCTCGGTGACAGCTACTTCCTCGCCCTGGCGATCAAGCCCGACGGCAACTTCGGCAAGGGGCGCTACTTGATGCGCGCGGCCGCGCCGAAGCTGATCGCCGAGCTCGCGTGATCCGCGTCCTCTGCATCTCGGGGCCGAATCTGCAGCTCCTCGGGACGCGGGAGCCCCAGATCTACGGCCACGAGACGCTCGCCGACATCCACGCCCGCCTGAAGAAGCGCGGCAAGGAGCTCGGCTGCACGGTCACCGCGCGCCAGACGAACCACGAAGGGGACATCGTCAGCTTCATCGGTGAAGCCCGCGGGAAGTTCGAGGGGCTGCTCTTGAACCCCGGCGCCTACACCCACACGTCGATCGCCATCTACGACGCGCTGAAGGCCGTCGGCCTCCCCTGCGTCGAGGTGCACCTCTCGAACCCCGACGCCCGCGAGGCGTTTCGTCGGCGCTCACGCGTCGCCCCGGCGTGCCTCGGGCGGGTCGCGGGCTTCGGCGGGGAGAGCTATCTGCTCGCCTTGGACGGCCTCGTCGCGCGCTTGAAGCGGTAACGAACCGTCCCACACCCCGGCCAGGCGCCGCCCAAGGCGGGGCGATTTCGGTCGCCGGACCTCCTCGAAGGGCCCCCGCTGACGTAAGATCGAGGGGAATGCGCAGGCGAGCGCTCTTCGCTTCGGCGGCACTCTTCCTCGCGACAGCGGGCGTGGGGTGCTCGGGCGATCGCTTCGGCACGAGCGGCGGCTCGGACGGCGGCGCGAGCGACGGCGCCGTACTCGGGGACGGTGGCGCGGGGGGCGACGCGGCGCCGGTCTGCGATCCTTCGATCGATCTCCGCACCGACGCCAAGAACTGCGGGCGGTGCGGCCACGACTGCCTCGGCGGCGCGTGCCTCGATCAAGTCTGCGGGCCGACGCTCGTCCGCCAAGAGAGCACGATCGAGTGGGTCGCCTTCGACGCCAACTCGATTTACTACACGCGCTACAACGGCTCCGGCGGCGTCTTCAGCGTCGGCAAAGACGCGACGCCGACGAGCACCGCGACGACGATCGCCGCGCAGGGCGGCGCGTGGTCCATCGTCCTTCGGGACGGCGTGCTCGAGTGGTCGAACTGGGGCGGCGCCGAAGCGAGCGGCGGAGGCGGGCTCTATCGCTACGTCTTGGCCACGAAGCAAGCGACGCCGCGCACGCCTTACGGGAGCCCGCGCGGCATCGTCGCCGACAACGGCGGCGTGTTCTTCATCGACAACTACGAGACGGCGGTCAGCGGGCTGAGCGACAAGGGGCAGTTCACGCCGCTCGTAGGCTCCCTCGGACAAGTGCAATCGATCGCCGTCGACGCGCACTACGTCTACTACTCGGACTACAAGGACACCGCGCTCTACGCCGTGTGGAAGGCGGGGGGCATCGCCAAGGTCACCGCCCTCGCCAACGTCCTCCACGGAGACTCGCTCGCCGTCTACGACGGGTATCTCTACTTTACCGAGCACGGCGGCGCGGTGAGCGGCAGCTACGACTGCGCCGCTTCGCCGGGCACGGTGAAGCGCGCCAAGATCGGAGGCGACGGAACGGTGGGCGCCGCCGAGGTCATCGCCGACGGACAGGCGTGCGCCACGTCGGTCGTCGTCGACGCCACCGGGATCTACTGGTCGCTCGATCGCGACAACGGCGAAGGGGCCGTACGGCGCGTGACCATGCCCGGAAGGCCCGTGGAGTCGATGGTGGAGGGCCTCAAGCGCCCCTTCCGCGTCGCTCGCGACGGGGCCGCCGTCTACTGGATCACGATCGACGGCGATCTCGGGCGCATCGCCCTCCCGTAGGCCCGCCCCGATCCTCCACGAAGCGCCTATCCCCTTCCCTTGGGTGGGACAGCGGCGCTAAGGTACGCGCCCACTCGGTCTCTCGGAGAGAGACTCTGGGCGGAGGCGCCGTGAACGTGGATATCGACAAGCTGCGCAACCTTCTCGACGTGTTGAACGAGAAGGAGATCCTCGAGTTCGAGCACGAAGACGAGCAGGTGCGGATCCGCATCGTGCGTGGCACGCGCTCCGCCGCGCCGATGGTCTTCGCCGGCCCCGCCGCCCACGCGTCGATGGCGCACGGCTCCGCCCCGCAGCCGGCACCCGCCGCGGGCGCGAGCGCGGCGGTCGAGCCGCCGAGCGATCACGTCGACGTGACGAGCCCCTTCGTGGGGACTTTCTACCGCTCGCCGAGCCCGGACGCGCCGTCGTTCGTCGAGGTCGGCTCGGTCGTGCGACCCGGCCAGACGCTCTGCATCGTCGAGGCCATGAAGCTGATGAACGAGATCGAGTCCGAGATCTCGGGCACGATCACCGAGATCTTCTCGCAGAACGGCAAAGCGGTGGAGTTCGGGCAGAAGCTCTTCCGCATCAAGAAGGCCTGAGCGCCGCGCGTCACGCGCCGCCGCTTTATCCCCCGCGATGTTCAAGAAGATCCTGATCGCCAATCGAGGAGAGATCGCTCTCCGCATCATGCGCGCCTGCCGCGAGCTCGGCATCGCCACCGTCGCCGTCTACTCCGAAGCCGACGCCCGCGCGCTCCACGTGCGCTTCGCCGATCAAGCGGTGTGCATCGGCCCCGCCGCGGCGGCACAGAGCTACCTCAACATCCCCGCCATCATCAGCGCGGCGGAGATCACCGCCGCCGAGGCCATCCACCCGGGCTACGGCTTCCTCTCGGAGAACGCCGAGTTCGCGCGCCTCTGCGGCAAGTGCGGCGTGACCTTCATCGGTCCGACGCCCGAGGCCATGCGCGCGTGGGGCGACAAAGTGAGCGCGCGCGCCAACGCGAAGCGCTTCGGCCTCCCGCTCCTCCCCGGCACCGAGGTGCTCCGCGACGGCGCGCACGCCATCGCCGAGGCCAAGCGCATCGGCTTCCCCGTCATCTTGAAGGCGTCGGGCGGCGGCGGCGGCCGCGGCATGCGCATCGTGCGGAACGAGGGCGAGGTCGAGGCGGCCTTCTCCAGCGCCACGCGCGAGGCCGAGAGCGGCTTCAAGAACCCCGACATCTATCTCGAGAAATTCGTCGAGAAGCCCAAGCACATCGAGTTCCAAGTCTTCGCCGACAAGCACGGCGGCGTGTGGACGCTCGGCGAGCGCGAGTGCTCGCTCCAGCGCCGCCACCAAAAGGTCATCGAAGAAGCGCCGAGCCCGGCGATGAGCGCCGAGAAGCGCCAAGAGATCGGCGAGGTCATTCGCAAGGCGGTGCGCGAGACCGGCTACCACTCGCTGGGCACGCTCGAGTTCATCATGGACGAGGAGAAGAACCTCTACTTCCTCGAGATGAACACGCGCGTGCAGGTCGAGCACCCCGTGACCGAAATGGTCACCGGCCTCGATCTCGTGTCACTGCAGATCCGCGCCGCCGCCGGGGAGAAGATGGAGCTCCCCGACACGCGCCCGTGGAGCTTCCGCGGTCACTCGATCGAGTGCCGCATCAACGCCGAGGACGCGGTGACCTTCGCGCCGTGGCCGGGCCTCATCACCGAATACTTCGCCCCCGGCGGCACCGGCGTGCGCGTCGACTCGGGCGTGTACGGCGGGTGGCGCGTGCCGCCGAACTACGACTCGCTCATCGCCAAGCTCATCGTCCACGCCTCGAACCGCGGCGAGGCCATCGCCCGCATGCGCCGCGCGCTCGACGAGTTCATCGTCACCGGCATTCGTACGAACATCGCGCTCCACAAGCGCCTGCTCGAGAACGAAGAGGTCCTCTCGGGCGAGATGACCACGCGCACGATCGAGAACATGCTCGCCGCGCCGAAGGAGTGAGGGCGTGGGCGGCGCGCCGCCCGAGGCCTAATTCTCCCAGCGGAGGCTCTCGCCGGAGACGCCGGCGATCTTCTGCTGGTTCATCCCCTGCGTGTTGCTCATGTAGAGCCCCCCGCGTGTGGAGAAGAACGCCACCGAGCGCCCGTCGGGGGAGCACGCGGGGTAGGTGTTCGAGCCTTGGTCCTGCGTGAGGCGCTTCATGCTCGCGGCGCTCCCCGCGGGATCGACGCTGAAGATGTCCCACGTCGCGCCGTCGCGGCCCATGAAGAGGAGCTTCGTCCCTTCGGGATCGTTGCACCAGGCCGGCGCCATGTTGTAGGTGCCACGAAAGCTGACGCGCTTGCCGGCGACGTAGATTTGCGGGTTTCCGCCCTGGTTCGACACGTAAGCGAGCTGACCGCCGGGGCCGAACGCGGGGTGGGTGTTGAGGCCGCCGCTCGTCGCCTTGCTGAGGCCCGAGCCGTCGGGCGAGCCCACGTAGATGTCGCTCTGGCCGTTCTGCGAGACGACGAGCGCCATCTTCCCGGCGCCGAACGCCACGCCGAAGACGAGCCCCGCTTGCTTCAGCACCACGCCGGGGTTGCCGACGCGGAACAGCGAGTAGGTGCCGTCGGGCATGCCGCCGGCGTAGTAGACGCCGCCGTTGCCGATGGCCGGCGCGAGCGCGACGTTCGACACCGCGGGGAGACGCGTCAGCCCCTGGCCGTCGCTCTCGATCTGGAAGATCCCCTTCTGACCGCGGCCGGTAGTGGCGCTGAAGACCATGCGCGTGCCGAAGCTCGCCGCCGTCCCCGTGAACCACTTCACGACCTCGTTGTCGAACTGGTGCACCGCCGAGCGGACGCCCGCGCCGGGCGCGACGTCGTACTCCTTCTTGAGCACCGCCGCTGATCCGCGCGAGACGACGAAGAGCTGGAGCTCGAGGTGCACGTTCGCGCCTCGCATCGACGAGCTCCCCTTCACCACCCCCTCGGCGCCGACGTTGCGCCAGGAGCCGGGGTCGATGGTCATGCCTTCGGCCGCCAAGTTGGCGGTGAAGCTCTTGGGGTCCAAGACCTGGAAGATGCTGGAGAGCTGGTAGTCGCGCGAAGCCGTCTCGACGACGCTCGCGGCGACGCCGCCGTCACCGATGGGAGGGGCGACCGCGATCTTGAAGAGCGCGCGGTTGCCGCCGGAGACGACGATCTGCGTGACCTCGCCGCCGGTCGGGGCTGCGACCGTAGGGAGCGCGCTCGACGCGGGAGCGGCCGGCTGCGCGACGGCGGGGAACGACGCGGCCAGGCCGGCGGCGCTGAGACCGAGCACCGCGACCAAGGGGGCTTTCCGAAACGCCTTCATCTGCATCGCGACGAGTCTCCATGAAGGTCCCCCGCGAGCGCAACGTTAACCGTGCGCCCGCGGAAGCTTTCCGCCACATCCGGCGGAGGCTCGGGGAGCGGGGATTTGTCGTCCAAGAGCTTCTGCAGCGCCGTCCGCGCCGAATCGTCGAAGAGCTCGTTGCCGCTGGGCTTCACCGGCTCTTGCCGAAGATGCCAGATCACCATGTGGGGGTTGATGTTGATCTGGAAGACCACGCACAGCTTGTTGGCCTCGCCCTGCGAGATGACCGTCGGGTACTGCCAGTGATCGTGGATGAACTTCCCCAAGATCGCCGCGTACATGTCGCCGGCTTTGACCTTGCTGGGATCCGTCTCCAGGCCGGCCTCGACGCCGTTCACGTTCCCCTCTTCCGGCCGATCTTTCCCCGCGTCTTCGGCGAAAGGGCTCGACTTGTCGATGAGCCGCGTGATGTCCGACTCTTGCGCGAGCGGCGGCGGGGGACCTGCGTCGGGGTGCTCTTTGTTCGGCTGCTCTTGGGAAGCGACGATGTCCTTCTTCGGCGCGGTGCGCGCGCGGGGGATGAGCCGGTCGGGGAGCTTGTTGGGGTCGAGCGGCTTGCCGAGCTTGAGCAGCGTCGCCGCCACCACCGGCCTGGCGACGAGCGCGGTCTCCGGCTCGTCGTGCGAGGGGAAGATCGTCTTCACCACCATCGCGGTGATGGGGATGGCATGCAGCGCGACGGCGAGCGCGAGACCGAGGGCGATCTCGTCCCCCTCGTACTTGGTCTTCCACGCCAGCCGGGCCGCCATCGTGCGCTCCGCGACTATTTAACCACGAGAGGGTCGGTGATCATTCCCAGCTTCTCGACGCCGGCGTTGCGGGCCGCCGCCATGACACGGAGCACGGCGCCGTACTTCACGTTCTCGTCCGCTTGGACGTAGAGCTCCTTCTCTTCCTTCAAGCGCGCGTTGGTGGAGATCTTGTCCTCGACCTGACCTGTGATCTCGTCCTTGCCGAGGTAGACGTGCTCGTCGGCGGTGATGATGACGAGCATCTTGGTGTCGTCCGCGGGCATCGGCGCGCTCTTCGCCTTGGGGAGCTCGACGCTCACGCCGGTGGTGAGGAGCGGGGCCGTCACCATGAAGATGACGAGGAGCACCAGCATGACGTCGATGAGCGGCGTCACGTTGATCTCGTTCATCCCCGAGAGACGCCTCCCGCGGCCGCCTCCTCCCGCGCTCATCCCCATCGCTCAGCCCCCACCGAGCTTTGCGCGGGCGGCGACGTCGGCGGCGAAGCCGTCCATCGTGTCGGCGAGCACCTGCACTCGCCGCGCGAAGTAGTTGTAGGCCATGACGCTGGGGATGGCGGCGACGAGGCCGATGGCCGTGGCGATGAGCGCTTCGGCGATCTTCGGAGCGACGACCGGGAGGTTCGCGTTCTGCTGATTCCCGATGCTCAGGAACGCGTCCATGATCCCGTACACCGTGCCGAAGAGGCCGATGAACGGCGCCGTCGAGCCGATGGTCCCGAGGAGACCCATCCACGACTCGAGGTGCGTGACCTCGCGGGCGGCCGCGCGCCTCGTGACGCTCTCGACCTGGGTCGACTGCGCGTCGCCGAGCTTCTGCCGCGCCCCGCCGCCGAGCCGCGTCATCTCGTCGTAACCGACGGCGAAGATGCGCGCGAAGGGCGACCCGCGGAACGCGCCGAGCCCCTGGGCGAGCGCGTCGAACGAAGCGGCGGCGTCGAAGGCCTTGATGAAGCGCTCCGATTCGCCTTTGGCGCGCGAGAGGTGGAGCGCCTTGGCGCCGATGACGAACCAGCACGCCACCGAGAAGAGCGCGAGGAGCACCAGCACCGCCTTCACCGGGATCGACGCGTGGAGCACGAGCTGGATCGGATCCAGCTTCGGCGCGTCGCTGGCGCCGCCTCCCCCGCCTCCTTGCTGAAGCGCTGAGACGAGCGAAGCGTGAAGGTTCGCGCTGAGGGGGGCTGAGCCCCCGGACACCGTGGCGATGGCAGATTCCATGCAAGCTCCTTGAGCGTGCGCCGCACCATGCCCCCCCTATCCCAGAGAGTCAAAGGGGTTGGCCGTGACATGACGCCGGACGCGCCCCACCTTAGCTTCGAACGAGGTACCACCATGCCCCAACTTGCTTCGTCCCTCTTCGGCCGCGTCCTCGGAGGCGCGGTCGTCCTCGCCACGCTGCTCGGCGCCCCGGGCTGCATCGTGGAGGAGGACGCACACCCGCACGGACCGGCGCGCGTCGAGTTCGGTGAGGTCGTCAACCTGGGCTACTCGTGCGGCGGGCCGCTCGACACCTGGACGGTGAGGAACCGTCAGACGAACGAGGAAGCGACCGCCGTGTGCGAGCAGCCGGTGCTCTTCCTGAGCCTCGCGCCGCACACCGCCTACGACTTCGACATCACCGGGCAGACGAGCGAAGGGCGCGTGTGCTGGAGCGGCTCCTGCCAAGTCACGACCGGCGGCGAGGCGTCGACGACCTACCCAGATTGTTCGAGCTTCATCGCGCATAGCTGCGGCTTCTGAGGCGTTTCTTTCGCGCGGAGGGGGGCCACTTGGAGTAGAAAAGGGCCGTCCTCGTGTCTTTCGGCCAAAAAAGCGCCCGCGTCTCCGCCCTTCCGATCCTCGGAGCGGCTCTCGCCGCCGTCCTCGGCGCGGTGGCGGCGTGCTCGAACACGAACACCGCGGCAGGGATCACCCCCCCCACCGGGATCTTGGTTCGATCCGAGAACCTCGTCGCGGGCAAGGGCTGCGGCACCGGTCCGGCGCAGGTCTTCAAGTTCGCCGCGGTGGTCCAAAACGACGACGGCGCGATGCTCGCCGGCGCGACCTACGACTGCTTCGCCGACGGGTCGTTCCAGAACCTCCCGCCGTCTTCGAACGGGAGCTTCCACTACAAGCTTCACATCTTCGCCTACGACAAGCCGACCTACACCGCCTCGGCCCCGGCGATCGAAGCCGGCGCCGGCGACGCCAACCGTCTCGCCGCGCTCCCTTCGACCTGGACGACCACCTGCGACGCGACCGAGCAGGCCGACGTCGAGGTCTCCGCGCTCTGCGCGCCGCTCACCCCGACCCCGGCGACGGGGCCCGGCTCGGTGCGCGTCCCGACCGACACCTTCGCCGCCGCCGGTGACGCCGGCACGCTGGCCTGCGGGACCAACTTCACGACCGTGCAAGGGGTGACGAGCGACGACGCCGGCGCCACGAGCTCGGTCGAGTGCCCGGCGCCGCTCCTCTTCGGCGGATTCACCGCCGAGACCCCGTTCACGACGACCGTGCGCCTCCTCTTCGCCGGCGCGCCGGTCGGCACGACCACCTGCCGCGCCACCGCGCGCCCGGGGACCGAGGTCGTCGCCACCTGCGATCCGGTCGCAAAATAGGCCTTTCCGCACTTCGCGCGAGCCGACCGCGAGGCGCGCCGCCATCCGAGGCGCGTGTGCTATCGTTCTTCGACACTGCGAGGTGTCGCCCCCGATGGACCCGGTCACCATGGCCTTCCCGCGCCCCGGGCGCGCTCTCAAAGGGCTGCTCTTGGCGATCGGCGGCCTCGGCATCGCCACCGCCGTCCTGGTCAACTACGTCCCGGGGGGTGAGCGCGTCTTCCTCGCGCTCGCGTGCTCGACCGACGCGGTGACGCACGGGCAGGTGTGGCGGCTCTTCACCGCCGGCCTCCTGACGAGCCCCGAGTCGCTCGGCCACCTCGTCTTCGTTCTCCTCGGGCTCTACTTCCTCTCGCCCGATCTCGAGCAGCGTTGGGGCGCCGCGCGCTTCCTCCGCTTCTTCTTCACGAGCCTCGTCGTCGGCTTCCTCCTCTCGATCGCCGTCGACATGGTCGCGCCCCCGAGCGCGCCGGCCGGCTTCCATCCGCGGCTCATGTACGGCGCGTCGGCGGCGATCGCCGCCATCAGCGTGGCGTGGTCGCGCATCCACGCGCAGCTCCGCGTGAACCTCTTCTTCTTCCTCCCGGTCACGGGGAAGCAGCTCTTCTGGGTGACGATCGGCTTCTGCGCGCTCGGGCTCATCTACCCAGCGAGCATGCCGGAGGGGGTCGCGGCGCCGTTCGGCGGCGTCATCACCGGGCTCTTGCTCGGCGGGACCCCTTCGGTCGCCCGCTCGCTCTACTTGCGCGTGAAGCTCGCGCTCCTTCGCCGCCGCGCGACGAGCGTGAGCCGCGGAGGCGAGACGCCGCTCACGCCGCGGTCGAGCGCCACGAAGAAGAGCGAAGGACCGCCGCTCCGCGTGGTGCAAGGCGGGCTCGAGGACGAGCTTCGCAAGCGTCGCCCGCCGAAGGACAAGCGGTTTCTGAACTGATGCGTCCCGCGCCGCGCCACCTCCTCGGCATCGAGCCGCTCGACGCGGGAGCGATCACCTCGATCCTCGACGACGCGGAGCGCTTCTTCGCGGCAAAACCCGACGCACACCGCGACGTGCTGCGCGGGCGCACGGTGGTCAACGCCTTCTTCGAGGCCTCGACGCGAACGCGCTGCTCGTTCGAGATCGCCGCCAAGCGGCTCGGCGCCGACGTGGTGAACGTGGCGTCGGCCGCTTCGAGCGTGACCAAGGGCGAGACCCTCCTCGACACGGCGAAGAACTTGGAAGCGATGGGGGTCGACGTCATCGTCCTTCGTCATCCCGCGTCGGGCGCGCCGCATTTTCTCGCGCCGCGCCTCACGGCGAGCCTGGTGAACGCCGGCGACGGCGCGCACGAGCACCCGACCCAGGCCTTGCTCGACGCCTTTACGATCAAGAAGAAGAAGGGCGGGCTCGCGGGGCTCGTGGTGGCGATTTGCGGAGACATCCTCCACTCGCGCGTCGCACGCTCGAACGCGCTGCTCTTGGGGAAGCTCGGCGCCGAGGTTCGTCTCGCAGGGCCCCGCACGCTCTTGCCGCGCGAGGCGAGCGCGCTCGGGCCGACGGTGGTCGTGGCCCCGCGCTTGGAAGACGCCGTCACCGGGGCCGACGTCGTCATGATGCTGCGGATCCAGACCGAGCGTCTCGCCGGTGCGATGATCTCGACCGGCCGCGACTACGCGCGCGCCTTCGGCCTCTCCCCCACCCGCCTCGCGCTCGCCAAGAAGGACGCCATCGTCCTGCATCCAGGGCCGATGAACCGCGGCGTGGAGATCGACTCGCGCGTCGCCGACGGTCCCGAGAGCGTGATCTTGGAGCAGGTGGCCGCAGGGGTCGCCGTCCGCTCCGCCGTCCTGGCGCAGCTCGTGTCGGGGACCGCGTGAGCGCGTCGGGCAGAGCGCCGGGGAGCGGCGCACCGCTCGGCGTCTTCGACTCGGGGCTCGGCGGCCTCACCGTCGTGCACGCGCTCCGCGACGCGCTTCCGCACGAGGACATCATCTACCTCGGCGACACCGCCCGCGTCCCCTACGGCACGAAGGGGGCGGCGACGGTCGTGAAGTACGCCTCGGCGTGCGCGCGGCACCTCACGGCGCGCGGCGTGAAAGCCATCGTCATCGCCTGCAACACGGTGAGCGCGGTGGCTCCCGAGCGCCTGCGCGTCGATCTCGATCTCCCGGTGCTCGGCGTCATCGAGCCGGGGGCGCGCGCGGCCGTCGCGGCGTCGCGCACGGGGCGGATCGGCGTTCTCGCCACGTCGGGCACCATCGCCTCCGGCGCCTATGCGCGCGCGGTGACGGCGCTCTCGACCCGCGCCGAGGTCACCGGGCAAGCAGCGCCGCTCCTCGTCCCGCTCGCCGAGGAGGGGTGGACAGAGGGCGAGGTCCCGCGCCTCGCGGCGCGCCGCTACCTCGAGCCGCTGGCGCGCGCCAAGGTCGACGTCATCGTGCTCGGCTGCACGCACTACCCGCTCCTCCGTGAGATCCTCGAAGAAGAAGCGCGCGCGCTCCTCGGCCCCGAGGTGAAGATCGTCGACAGCGCGCACGCGACGGCGAGCGACGTGAAGTCGTTCCTCGAGACGCGCGGGCTGGCGAAGAAGAGCGCCGATCCCCCCGGCCGCGCCGCGCCCGGGCGCGTCGAGCTCCTCGTCACCGATCTGCCGAAGTCGTTCGGCGAGATCGCCGGCCGATTCCTCGGCGGCGACGTACCGAGCGTCGAGCAGGTCGATTTGTAGTCTGATCCCGAGCCTCACGACGCGAGCACGCGGATCTTCCGCGGCGGGCTGGCGACGAAGCTCGCGCCGGCGATCGACGTGAGCGCGCGCTCCACGTCTCGCTCGTTGGCCACGTGGGTCATCATCACCACCTGGACCGGCGCGCCGCTGGCGTCGCCGCGACCGAGCTGCACCATCTGTTCGATCGAGACCGAGGCCTCCCCCAGCGCGCCGGTGATGGCTGCGAGGACGCCCGGCCGATCGAACACGGCGAAACGCAAGTAGAACGGGCACGACGTGTCGCCGATGGGGGCGACGTCGCGCGCGTCGAGGTGAATACCACGCGTCATGAGCCCCGCGGCGCCGTTCAACCGCGCGTGCGCGACCTCCACGAGATCCGCCACCACGCTCACCGCGGTCGGAAGATCCCCCGCGCCGCGCCCCGAGAGGAGCACCGGACCGAGGGCGCGCCCCTCGATGGCGATGGCGTTGAGCACGCCGTTGACGTTGGCCAAGATGGCGTCCTTGGGGACGAGCGTCGGATGGACGCGGAGCTCGATCGAGTCGCCGCGGTCGCGCCCCACGGCGAGGTGCTTGATGACGAAGCCGAAGCGACCAGCAAACTCGTGGTCCACCGGCTCGATGCCGCGGATCCCTTCGGTGTGCACGCGATCGCTCGGGACGGCCGCCCCGAAGGCGAGCATGGCGAGGACGACGAGCTTGTGCGCGGCGTCGTGGCCGTCGACGTCGAGGCTCGGCTCGGCCTCGGCGTAGCCCTTCTCCTGCGCCTCGCGGAGCGCTTGGTCGAAGGAGAGGCCGTTCTTCTGCATGCGGGTGAGCATGTAGTTGCACGTGCCGTTCACGATGCCGTGGATGGCCGTCACCTCGTCCGAGGCGAGCGATTCGCGGAGCGTGCGGATGATGGGGATCCCGCCGCCGACCGCCGCCTCGAAGGCGAGGTCGACGCCAGCGTCGATGGCTCGCTTCACGAGCGCCGGGCCGTGCACCGCGAGCAGCATCTTGTTCGCGGTGACGACGCTCTGCTTCCTCGAGAGCGCCCGCTCCACGAAGCCGAGCGCGGGATCGACACCGCCCATCACCTCGACGATGACGTCGATGTCCGGATCGGCGAGGACGCGCTCGGGATCGGTCGTGAGGATGGCGCGGTCGACCTCTTTCGCTCGCTCCTTCTCGGGGTCGCGCACGAGGGCGCGCACGACCTCGATGGGCGCGCCCACGCGGTCATGAAGGTAGCGCGCGTTCTCCGAGAGGAGCCGGAGCACGCCGCCTCCGACGGTGCCGCAACCGAGGAGCCCGACGCGCACGCGATCCTTCGAAGCCATGGGGGGCGATCTTAGCGCGAGGGCCCACCCGCAAAGGCCGCTTAAAGCGCGAAGCGCGCGGAGAGGGTCGCTCTCACGCGCGCTTCACCGGCGGGCCCTCGGGTCGTTTCACCCGAGGGCCACCTTCGCGTCCGTCAGTTGGCCGGCGCGGGGCCGGCGCTCTCCTTCTGCGGCTCCTTGGGCGTGAGCTTCTCCTCGAGCGCGGCCTCGAGCACCTCTTCCATCTTCTTCACGAAGACGAAGTCGAGGCTCTCTTTGACCTCCTGCGGAACCTCGTCGAGGTCCGCCTTGTTTCGCTCGGGGACGATGATGCGCTTGATGCCGGCGCGGTGCGCGGCGAGCACCTTCTCCTTGAGACCGCCGATGGGGAGCACCCGCCCGCGGAGGGAGATTTCACCGGTCATCGCCACGTCGTGGCGCACGCGCACTCCGGTGAGGAGCGAGACGAGCGCGGTGAACATGGTGACGCCGGCCGAGGGGCCGTCCTTGGGCATCGCGCCCGCGGGGATGTGGATGTGGATGTCGCTCTTCTCCAAGAAGTCCTTGGAGATGCCGAAGCGCTCGGCGTTGGAGCGAACGTAGGAGAGAGCGGCCTGCGCGCTCTCCTTCATGACGTCACCGAGCTGCCCCGTGAGCTGGAGCTTGCCGGCGCCGTACATGCGGGTGGCTTCGATGAAGAGGATCTCTCCGCCGACGCTGGTCCAGGCCAGGCCGGTGGCGACGCCTGCTTCTTCGGTGCGCTCCGCGACCTCGCTCGTGTAGCGCTGCGGGCCGAGGAACTCGCGGATCTGATCTTCGTTCTCGATCTTCCGCGGGGTGAGATCCCCCTCGGCGATCTTCACGGCGACACCGCGGATGACGCTCGCGACCTGGCGCTCGAGGGTACGAACGCCGGCCTCGCGCGTGTACGAGTCGATGATGATCTCGACCGCGGGATCGGTGATCTGGAGCTGCTCCGGCGTGATGCCGTGCTCTTCGATCTGCTTGGGGATCAAGTGCTGGCGCGCGATGGCGAGCTTCTCGCGGCGCGTGTAGCCGGGGATCTCGAGGATCTCCATGCGGTCGCGGAGCGGCGCGGGGATCGGATCCGCCACGTTCGCCGTCGCGACGAACATCACGTTGGATAGGTCGTACGGGATCTCCAGGTAGTGATCGGCGAAGGTGTTGTTCTGCTCGGGGTCCAAGACCTCGAGGAGCGCCGCCGCGGGATCGCCGCGGAAGTCGTGTCCGATCTTGTCGACCTCGTCCATCATGAAGATCGGGTTGATGGTCCCCGCCTTCTTCATGCCTTGGATGATCTGCCCGGGGAGCGCGCCGACGTAGGTGCGGCGGTGGCCACGGATCGCCGCTTCGTCGTGCACGCCGCCGAGCGAGATGCGGTGGAACTTGCGGCCGAGGGCGCGCGCGATGCTGCGACCGAGCGACGTCTTACCGACGCCCGGCGGCCCGAGGAGGCAAAGGATCGGACCCTTCTTGTCCTTCTTGAGCTTCCGAACGGCGAGGTACTCGAGGATGCGCTTCTTCACCTTCTCGAGGCCGTAGTGGTCTTCGTCGAGGACCTTACGCACCGCCGCGATCTCGAGGTTGTCCGGCGTCTGCACGTGCCACGGCAGATCCAAGATCCAATCGAGGTAGGTGCGGACGACGGTGTACTCCGCCGAGCCCACCTGCATGTTGCGGAGGCGCTTGATCTGCTTCTTGGCGACCTGCTCGGCTTCGCTCGGCAGGTTCGCCTTGGCGATGCGGTCTTCGAGACCGTCGAGATCGCCCTGATCGCCGTCGTCCTCGCCGAGCTCCTCCTTGATGGCCTTGAGCTGCTGGCGAAGCACGTACTCGCGCTGGTTCTTCCCCATCTCCTCTTTGATCTGGGAGTTGATGCGCTCGCGCATCTTGAGGATCTCGAGCTGGCGCGTGAGGAGGCGGAGCACCTTACGAATGCGGTCCTTGATGTCGACCGTCTCGAGGAGCTGGGCCTTCTCTTCCACCGGCGCGTCCAAGTTCGCCGCCACGAGGTCGGCGAGCGCGCCCGGCGCTTGAATCGAATCGATGAGCGAGCCCGCTTCGCGCGGGAGCTCGGGCATCAGCTGGATGACCTGCTTGGCGATGTCGCGCAGGCTCATCGAGAGCGCCTCGGCTTCGTCGTCCTCGAGCCCCGCTTCGTCGAGACGCTTCACCTTGGCCTTCAGGTACGGGCCGGTCTGCGTCACGTCGTCGAGACGGATGCGCGTGAGCCCTTGCAGAATGAGCGAGTAGTTCCCCGAGGAGTGCTTCAGCGCCTTGAGCACGCGAGCCGCACATCCCACCGTGTGCAGATCGTCCTGCCCGGGATCGTCGGTCGACGGATCCCGCTGCGCGAAGATGGCGATGACCGGGCTCGGGAGGTTGTCCACGTCCTCGACCAGCGCGACCGATTTTTCGCGGCCGACGTCGAACGGAGCGACGGCGCCGGGGAAAAGGACGGCGTTGCGGATGGGGAGAACGGGGAGCTCGTCGCCGAACTGGACGGCTTCTTCGTCCGTAGGGGGGCGCGGCGGCGGCGGGGGGGCCTTCTTTTCCGACATTATTTACCTCGAAAGCGTGGGGTGCCGGCGGGTACCGACGCCGAAGAAACTCGCTCCTCTTTTCGTACACCGTGGCGCGCGTACGCGAAAAGGGCGAATTACGTGGGCATCACGACTTTCTCGAGAAGATAAGCACGCACCTTCGGCGCGCCAGCCGTCTCGTGACGCCGCGCACGGGCGCGACTCCGCCCAGCGCGGCTGGTGAACGGGGCGCGCAGCCCGTGCGGGGGGGAGCGCGAAGCCCGCCCGTCAGTCGGCGACGCGTCGCTCGGCCTCGAGCGTGTGGATCGCGAGGCCGGTGAGCACCTTGGGGAAGAAGAAGGTCGACTTTTGCGGCATCACTTCGCCCGCTTCGGCGACCTCGCGGACCTGGGCGACCGGCGTGGCGTTCATGAGGAAGAGCGCCTGCCCCTTGCCGCCGCGGAGCTCGGCGAGCGCGCGCGCCGCGTCTTGCGGGTAGTAGAGGTTCGTCTTCGCGGCTTGCGCCTCACGCGTGAGGCCGAGCATGTGCTCGAGGATCCCGCTGTGGAGGACGGCGACGTCGGTGCGGCGGAGCGCCGGCACGAGCGGCCCGAGCGTCGGATGCGAAGCGAGGTCGAGCCCGCTGCGAAGCGCGAGGAGGATCGCCTCGCCCTTGGGACCGCAAGCGACGAACGACGGCGTGCTCTTCCCCGATGCCGCCAGCGGCGCGAGCACCGACGCGGCGTCGGCCCCCGTCGGCAGCGCGCGCACGTCGAAGAGCTCCTTGGCCTTCGTCACGAGTGTGTCGAAGGAGAACGACGCGAGGTCGTGCAGGTGCCGGTGCGTCGGGAAGACGACGAGGTTCGGATCGTCTTCGTTGACCAAGAAGGTCATGAAGAACTTCGACGCCGAGCGCGGATCGCTCGCCCCCACTTCACCGGCGTAGCGGAGCGCCGTCTCGTAGCGGTGGTGTCCGTCGGCGATGAGCAAGGACGAGGCCGCGAGCTTCTTCACGATGGCGGCGATGGCGCCGGGGTCCGAGATCTTGGAGAGCGCATGGTGAATGCCGTCGGCGGTGTCGAAGGCGAAGAGTTGCTCGGCCTTCTCGAGCGGCGCTTTGAGCTCGCCCGCGGGGTCGCGGTAGAGCATGAAGCCGGGGCTCAAGTTGGTGCGCGTCGCGCGAAAGAGCTTGAGGCGGTCTTCCTTCGGCCCCGAGAGCGTGCGCTCGTGCGGCAAGATCACCCGGTCGGCGAAGGGGACGAGCTTCACGAGGCCGAGGAAGCCCGTGCGCGTGAACGACTTGGTCGGATCCCCCGGCGCGCGGAACGTCTGATCGTAGCGGTAGAAGCCGGGGACCTCGTCGCGGACGAGGACCTTCGCTTCGCGCCAGCGGGCGAGGAGCTCGGCGGCGTGGGCGTACTTCGCGTCCCCCTCACCTTCGGGGAGGATCAGCTCCACGACGTTGTGGGGATCGAGCGCGGCGAGCGCGGCGCGCTCCTCGGGACCGATGACGTCGTACGGCGGCGCGACCACGGAGGACGCGCCCGCCTTCGCCTTGGAGAGGTCGTAGCGGAGCGGAGTGAGCGGAGCGATCTCGGCCATGTGGCCCGCTTTACCCTGGTTTTTGCCCGCGGGAAAGCGCGCGCGCGCCGATGTCCGTTCGGACCTGCACCCCCTCGAAGCGGATCTGCGAAACCCCGGCGTAGGCGAGATCCCGCGCGGCCTCGAGCGTCGGCGCGCGGCCGACGACGTTGAGCACACGCCCACCGGCGGTGACGATCGCGCCGTCCTCGCGACGGCGCGTACCCGCGTGGAGCACCGTGACCCCCTCGGGCATCGCCTCGAGCCCGGTGATGACGTCGCCGACCCGCGGCGTCCCCGGGTAGCCCGCGGCGGCGAGGACCACCGAGAGCGCGGCGCACCCGGGGCGCGCGGTGAGCGCCTCGTCGGGGATCTTACCGCGCGCGGCGCCGTCCAGGAGCGCGAGCCAGCTCCCGCCGTACGTCGGCACGAGCACCGAGGTCTCGGGATCGCCGAAGCGGACGTTGTACTCGAGGACGCGCGGCACGCCGCGCTCGATCATGAGCCCGACGAACAAGACGCCGCGGAACGGCGCCCCCTCTTCGGCCATGCCGCGGAGCGTGGGGGCGACGACCTCGCGCATCACGCGCTCGTGCACCTCCGGCGTCACGATCGGCGCGGGCGCGTAGGCCCCCATGCCGCCGGTGTTGGGGCCGCGATCGCCGTCGAAGATGCGCTTGTGATCTTGCGCGGCGGCGAGGGGGACGGCGCGCTCGCCGTCGCACACGACGTGGAAGCTCGCTTCGTCGCCGGGGAGGAGCTCCTCGACGACGATCTCGCGGCCGGCCTCGCCGAACGCGCGTTCGCGCATGATGTGACGAACGGCGTCGAGGGCCTCCTCGGTCGACTGCGCGACGACGACCCCTTTACCGGCGGCGAGCCCGTCGGCCTTCACGACGAGTGGGCGCGCCGCGTCGCGGACGTAGCGCTCGGCGCGATCGGCGTCGTCGAAGATCTCGAAGGCGGCGGTGGGGATCCCGTGGCGCTTCAGGAAGCGCTTCATGAAGGACTTCGATCCCTCGAGTCGCGCGGCGCGCTCGGTGGGGCCGAAGGCGGTGATCCCGCGGGCGGCGAGCGCATCGACGAGGCCGCGTGTCAGAGGGACCTCGGGCCCCACGACGACGAGATCGACCCGCTCGCGGACCGCCAGCTCCACGAGCCCGGGAACGTCGTCGGCGCGCACGTCGCAGAGCCGCGCCGAGGCGGCGATCCCCGCGTTCCCGGGCGCCACGAGCACCTCTGCCCCCTCTCCCCGAAGGGCTGCGGCGAGCGCGTGCTCGCGTGCCCCCGAGCCGACGACGAGGATCCGGTGCATGGGGCGCCGAGCGTAGCGTATTCTGTCCTCGTGGCGGACGATCCCCGGCAACCAGTCGCCATCCGCGTCTCGCGTCCGTACGCGAACGAGGACGAGTACCTCTCGAACGAGCTCGAGATGATCACGCGCACGAGCGTGGTCCTCGTGGGGGCGCAGTCGCGTCCGCAAGGGGTCATCCTTCGCTTCGAGGTCGCCTTGTCGAACGGCACGGTGCTCCTCCGCGGCGAAGGGCGCGTCGTCGGCCACAAGGCGCGCGCGCTCGGCGAGCTCCCCGGGCTGACGCTGCGCTTCACGCGGCTCGACGCACGCTCGAAGGCGCTCATCGATCGCGCCGCCGCTCTTCGCGAAGCGCGCGCCCGCGCCGCGCTCGAAGAGTCGCTCTCCGAATCGGTCCTCCCCGAGGCCCAGGGCGCCGCGCCCGAGATCCCCATCCCCGTCGCCACGCCCCTCCCCTTCAGCGTCGTCCCCGCCATCACCTCGCTCGGGCCGGAGATCCCCGCGCCTTCGCCGCCGCGTCCGGCCTCGGTGCCGCCGCCGGCCCTCCCCGAGCTCGAGACCCCCTCGGCGCCGCTCGTCGCTCCGCGCTCGGCGCCACCTGCGCGCGCCCCCTCGTTCTCCCCCCCGCGGCACGCCCCGCCCGCCGCGTTCTCCGCCCCCACGAGCGGCGCGCGCGAGCCGCTCCTCGACAAGCTACGCGACCGCGCACGAAGCCTCTCCCCCGAGCGGGTGCAGGGGATCCTGAAGAAGCGCCAAGGCTGAGGCCGCGCGACCTGGCGCACGTCGCGCCTCTTTCCCGACACGCCACGCGCTTGCCGCCCTCGACGTTTGGGGCGATGCTTGAAGGGTGAGCGCACCCGGGAGGGCCCGGCTCGAGCCCGGTTTTCGGCTCGATCGATACGAGCTCCTGTGCCCTATCGCACACGGGGGGATGGCCTCGGTTTGGCTCGCGCGCCTCGTCGGCAAGCACGGGTTCGAGAAGCTCGTCGCGGTGAAGACGATCCTCCCCGACCGCGCCGAGGATCCGCACTTCCGTCGCATGTTCCTCGACGAGGCGCGCATCGCCTCGGGGATCGATCACGCGAACGTCGCGCACATCCTCGATCTCGGAGAGCAAGAAGACCTCCTCTACTTGGTCATGGAGTGGATCGACGGCGACTCGCTCTCCAAGCTGCATCGCGCGGCGGAGAAGCGCGGGCGACGCATCCCTCTCGGCGTGGTGCTGCGCGTGCTCGCCGACGCGTCGAGCGGTCTCCACGCGGCGCACGAGCTCAAAGACGCGAGCGGCCGCTCGCTCTCGGTCGTTCACCGTGACGTGTCGCCGCAGAACATCTTGGTGAGCTCGCAAGGGAACGCCAAGCTCATCGACTTCGGCATCGCCAAGGCGGTCGACCGGCTCACGCAGACCATCGCCAGCAGCGGCCCCTCGCTCAAAGGGAAGATCGGCTACATGGCCCCCGAGCAAGCGATGGGGCAGGACCTCGATCGACGCACCGACGTCTGGGCCCTCGGGGCGGTGCTCTACTTCCTCTTGAGCGGCGCGGCGCCGTTCGCCGGCCCCAACGACGTCGCCACGCTCTACGAGCTCACGCGCGGGAAGCCGGCGCCGCCCCTCCCCGCGCACGTGCCCGATCCGGTCCACGCCTTGGTCACGCAGCTCTTGGCGCACGATCCGGCAGCGCGACCGCAGACGGCCAGCGACGTGCAGCGTCGCCTCGAGCAGCTGATGGTCACGTGCGGCGCGCTCACCACGACCGCCGACGTCGCGCGCTACGTCGAGGAGCAGCTCGCCGAGCGCGCCGACGCACGACGCAAAGCGGTGTCGATGGCGCTCGAGGCGGCCAAGGATCGGGTGAAGATCGGCGGCCTCGTCGGCGAAGGGCCGGAGGTCTCGACCGCCACCGTCCCGCGTCCGCTCGCGCGCCCTCTGCCCGAGCTCTCTCCGGGGAACTCGGATCCGCGCCACCTCACGTCGGCGACGCTCGGCTCGGCGGCGGTGGTCTACGCCAAGACCGGACCGACCGCGGCCGACACGGCGACGAAGCGCATGTGGGCGGCGGTGGCGGGGGTCGCGGCGGCCCTCGGCCTCCTCGTCGTCTTCACCGTGGTGACCGCGTTCGTCAGGAATGGCTCAACCTCCGGCGCGGCGGCCCCTGCTCCCCCCGCAAGCGACGTCACGCCGGGGCCGACGACCGCGAGCCCCGTCGTGCCCCTGCCGCCCGTGACGGGCGTGATCGGCGGGACGACGCCAGCCGCACCCGACGTCGCACCGAGCGCGACGGCGTCGGCGAGCGCGAGCGCCGTCGTGCCGCCCGCGATCGTGCATCCTGCAACCAAGCCGGCGGCGGCGACCACGACCAAGCAAAGGACCTCCGGCCCTTCGAGCGGCGGCACGACCAAGAAGGGCGCCGTCGACGATGGGTTCTAAGGCGCTCGCACGATTCGGGCTGACCGCGGTTCTCGTCTCTCTGACGTCCACGGCTCTCGGCGCCGAGCCGAACGCCGCGGATCGGGAGACCGCGCGCGGGCTCATGGCGCGCGGTCGCGATCAGCGTGACAAGCGTGACTTCGCGGCGGCGCTCGAGTCGTTCCGCGCGGCCGACGCGATCATGCACGTCCCCACGACCGGCTACGAGGTGGCGGAGACAGAAGCGGCGATGGGGAAGCTCGTCGAAGCGCGAGACGCGGCGCTCGCCGTCGCTCGCCTCCCACCCCGCGCCGATGAACCGGCGCCGTTCGCCGCCGCGCGCGAGAAGGCACGCAAGCTGAGCGACGACCTCGAGGGGCGCATCCCCACGCTCGTCGTTCGCGTGAGCCCGGCCAACCCCGCACCGGAGGTGACGCTCGACGGCGCCCCCTTCCCCGCGGTCGCGCTGGGCGTGCCGTACCGTCTCGACCCTGGCCACCACCACATCGAAGCGAAGCGCGACGACCTCGTCTCGAAGAAGGACGTGGAGGTCGGCGAGCACGACGAAACGACGGTCGCGCTCGATCTCGTGGCTCTCGCCGAGAGGCACGACGACGGCGGCCACCTCTTGCCGCACGAGCACGTGCGGAGCCCGTTGCCCCGCATCCTCATGTACTCGGGGTTGGGCGTCGGTGCGGCGGGCCTCGTGGTCGGGACGGTCACCGGCCTCATGGCGCTGCATCAAACCTCGACGTTGAAGGACAGGTGTCCGAACGACGCGTGCCCTCCCAGCGTCTACGACGCGCAGAGCTTCCAGGACGACAAGAGCCGCGCCTCCACGATGGGCACGATCTCGACGGTGTCCTTCGTGGTCGGAGGCGTGGGCGCGGGCGTGGGCGTCGTCGGCCTCGTCCTGATGATGAACGACAAGGATCCGCCGAGCGGCCCCGCCACCGGGAGCGCGCCGCGCGTCCGCCCGTGGGTCTCGCCCCGGCTCTCACCCTGGTTTTCCGGCACGGGCGGCGGCGTCAGCGGCTCGTTTTAGATCGCTCTTCTCACTGGGTGCAGAACTCGCCCGGGAGCGTGCAGATCCCGTCGAGCGGGTTGCAGCACACGAGACCGGCGCCACACGTCACGTTGCCGCAGCGGACCCCGGCGTCCTTCGCGTCGGGCTTGGCGTCGGCGCTCGCGTCGCCTGCGTCGCTCGCATCGGGCCCCGCGTCGATCGCCACGCCGCAGTGGAAGCCGCAGCGGTTCTGATTGCAGGTCGGAGTGCCCACGCACATCACGTGAATGAAGGCCTGGTCGCTGCAGTCGCTCACGTCGTCGCAGAACGAGCCGACGTCGTTGAAGGTCTGGGTCTGGCCAGCGCGGGTCAGGCTGAGCGCGCCGTTCACGAGGGTGTAGGAGTAGCGACCCGAGATGTCGCTGCCGCCGCCCGCGGGCTGCGTCATGTACTGATGCAACGTCAGCGTCTTCGGACCGGCGGTGAACCAACCTTCGACGCGATCGATCGAGGGGCACGGCGCCTTGATGCAGCGGATGCCGTTGTCGACGTTGGCGAAGAAGCGGTGGCCGTGCACGTCGGCGACGGGCTCGAACACGATCTCGCGGACCGCGCCCGCGCCGTGGTTCTCGTACGCGCCGGTGAGGTCTTGCCACGCGTTGGAGAGCTCGGCGGAGTCGTCGGTCGTGTCGTCGCCCGAGTCGGGGCTGGCGGAGCAACCGAAAGCAGCAAGAAGGGCCAAGGGGAGAACGATGAGGGTGGTTCGATATGCGTTCATGGCGCGCGGTGTATACGGCCGTGGGTAGATGTGTGCAAGGCCGTGCACAAGAAATCGCCTCGCCCCCATCGAGGCTGGAATCCTTCTTCTTTTCCGGGTGATGAGGCCCTATTTCGAAGGAAACACTGCGCGAAACGCGCGCGCAAATCGCTCCGCGGCATCCCGATCGACCCGCCCACCCGCGCGTCCGTCGGCGCGAAGCGCGCTCCCGACGATGACCCCGGTCGCGTGCTCGGCGAGCGCCCCCAGATCGGCTTCACGTGCGCCGCTGGCGACGTAGACGGGCGCTCCGCGAGCCGCCTTGGCGACGCGCGCGAGGTCACCCGCGTCGATCGCGGCGCCGGTTCCGTGACCGGTGACGAGCACGGCGTCGGCGAGCCCGCGGAGGACGAGGTCTTCGGTCTCTTCCTCGATCGGACGCGCGGCCAGCGGCGCGGAGTGCTTCACGTCGACGTCGGCCCAGATGGCGACGTGATCGGCCGAGAGCGCACGACGGGTGCGTAGCGTGTCGGCCGCCTCCCCTTGCACGATGCCTTGATCGGTCACGCGCGCGCCCGTGTGCACGTTGACGCGCACACACGACGCAGAGACCGCCACGGCGATGCCGAGCGCCGCTTCGGCGTCGTTCCTGAGCACGTTGATGCCGAGCGCGAGGCTCGTGACCGCGCGGCGCACCTCGCCGGCGCACGCCGTCATCGCCGCGACGGTGACCGGGCTCACCGCCGAACGAACGAAGGGCGCGTCGCCGAAGTTCTCGATCATGACGAGATCGAAGCCGGCCCCCTCGAGCACGCGCGCGTCGTCGGCGGCGGCGGCGGCGATCTCGGCCACGCTCGCCGAGGCGCGCGGGCTCCCCGGCAGCGGCGGGAGATGAATGACCCCGACGAGGCGCGGCGGCGCCTTCGTCACGGCGTGCCTCGACCGAAGAGCCCACCCGCGCCGGGGGCACCGGCGGAGCCGCCGGGCTGCGGCTCGAAGTCGGGGCGACCGAGGAGCCCGCGCATGTGGAACGCGTACGAGCCGTCGGGTCGCTTGGCTTGCTTCACCTTCGGATCGGCGAGATCGAAGAGCGCGGGCGCGTTGGAGCCGGGCGCGCCGAAGAGGCTCTTCGTCACGTCGTTCTTCGTGCGGTAGGCGTCGTTCACTTTGAACTTCACGTTCACGTCGCACACGCTGTCGGTCGCAAGCTCGCGCATTTGAATGCGCCCTTCGCCGCTGAGATCGACGTCCTTGCCGCTGGCGCCGAACTTGGTGATCTTCAAGATCCCCTCTTTGGCCTCGGCGGCGAAGCTCAGGTTCCCTACGTTGAGGCGCGGCAACGCGAGCGCGCCTTTCAGCTTGGCCTTGCCGTCACCGAGCGCGACGTCGGCCGCCTCGAGCGCGACGTTGCCGCTCCCCTTCGACGCGCGACCTTCGGGCATCGTGAGGTCGATGGTCCCCGAGAGCTTTCCTTCCACCGGGATGCCGAGGGTCGCGGCCAGGGGCTCGACCTGCGAGAGATCCACCGAAGCGAGCTCCACGCTCACGTAGCGATCCTTGCCGTGCTCTTCGAACGAGCCGTCGATCTCTCCGCCGAAGGCCTCGAGGTGAAACGACACGTTCCGATGCCCGATGAGCAGCGGCAGGAGCGAGATGCGCGCCTTCGCCACGTCGATGGCCAGCACGATGGGCGGCTTGCCCGGCTCGGGGGCGAGGCTCACGAGACGAACCCCCTTGGCCTTCACCCCGGTGACGAACGACGAGCCGAGCTCGTCGATCTGGAGCTCCTGCTGCGCCGTCCCTGCTTTTTGCTGGGCGTTGAAGGTGGCGACGATGCGCTCCTTCAGCTTGTCGTAGGGGAAGATCCAGGTGGAGAAGACGAGGACACAGAGAAGGAAGAAGAGCGGGTAGCCGACGCGCGGCGCCCACTTCTTGATCCGCTCGCGGAGCTTTTCGTTCATTCCTTCCCCGCTTTCCCGTCGGTCTTGCCGGCGGCCGAGCCCGAAGCAGCAGGCGCGGTGGGCGGCGGGAGCTCTTTGCGGTCGAACGCCGAGACGCCGACCTCGACGTCGTAGGAGTCGGGCTCGCCGCTGCGCTTGCGAATGTTCAGGCGGCTCACGCTGACGGCGTCGCCGCTCTGCTCGAGCGACTCGAGGAACTTGGCGATGGCGTACATCCCCGCCTTCTTCAAGTGGATGACGGTGCTCCGCTCGGTGGTGCGCTTCCCTTGCGGGACGTCGGGGCGGTCGACCGAGTCGGTCACCTCGAGCTTCTGCGCGCGGGCCGACTGCTCGAGGAACCCGGCGAGGGCCGGCGCACGACGCGCGTACCTCTGCGCCACCGCGTCCTTCTTCGCGCGGCGCTCGCGGATCTGGAGGCGCGCCCCCTGCACCGCGTCGAGCGCGGCGCGTGTCTTCTCGTTGTCGGCGCGGCGCGACCAGATGGCGGTCTGGATGCCGAGCGGCACCCCGAGCACCAGCATCACGAGCACCACTACGCCGAGGATCGACACGAGGCGCTGCTCACGCGAGTTCAGCCCGAGCTTCTCGATGAATCGCGGCGCCATCACTTGCCTCCCGCGCTGGCCGAGGCCGAGGCCGAGGCGGCGGCGCCGGGCTTCTTGGGCCCGCCTCCTTTGACGTCCTCGGGGCACTTGATGTCGAACTCGAGCACGTACTTCTGGCGATCGCTCCCGACCATTTGCGTCGTCCTCGTGACCTTCACGTCGGAGAAGCACTTCTCGTTGCGGAGGTTCGTGGCGATGCCCTGCGCGTCGGGGATCGATCCGACGATGCCGTGCACCGCGACGTGCCCCTTGGCGACGTCGAGCTCTTCGATGTCGTGGACCATCGACGGAGGAATGTCGTCGGAGAGCTTCACCATGACGTCGAAGGCGTCGGCGTGGGGCATGGGATCTTCCTCGGCGCCGGTCTGGAGCGCGAGGAGCTCGTTGGCGTGGTCGGGGTCGGTCGTCTCCTCGCCGAGGACCTCTTTGGTGACGATGCCGAGCGCCCCTTCGAGCGCCGTACGCTCCTTGCCCGAGGCGTAGAGCTGCGAGCACGCCGAGAAGAGGAAGCTCACGGCGATGACGGCGGAGAGACCGGCGACCATCGGGATCTTCTCTTGGATCCAGCCGAAGCCACGCTCGAAGGCGAGCGGGCCTTTGCGGAGATCGAGCCCCGCCGGGCGCCCCGCGAGGCCGAGCGCGAGCCCCACGGCGCGCGCGTAGCGAGGGAGCTCGTGGATGCGCTCGAGGGCAAGCGGCTCGGCCTCGATGCTCGGCGCGGGGAGAGCCGACACGGTGGTCTCGAGCTCGCCGCGAAGGAACGACTCGGCCCCCGAGACGAACGCGCCGCCACCGCACAAGAAGACGTGCGCCGGGTTCACGCCGCCGGCGGCACGGTACGAAGCCAAGGTGACGCGGATCTCGCGCGCGAGCTTGGGCGCCGCTTGAGGGAGCCCTTCGGTGCCACGCGAGATGGTTCGACAGAAGACGGGCTCGCCACCGCGGAGGATCAGCACGTCGCTCGTGTTGACACCGAGATCGACAATGGCCACCGAGCGATCGCCCGCCGACGCCTCTTGCAGCGCCGGTGTGTGGGCGATGAGGTTCGTGAGCGGCAGAGGGCCGATGCCGACGCGCTCCGGCTCGGTGCCGAGCGCGTCCTTCACGCTGGTGATGAGCTTCTGCACGTCGGCCACGCGCGCCACGCCCGTCAGCACCGCGAGCATCCCGGGCTCGACGCCGGGCGCGTTCTTGAGCAAGCGATGATCGAAGACCGCGTCGGTCATGTCGAAGGGGACCTGCGCCTCGAGCTCGAAGGGGAGCACCTCGACGAGCTGCTTCTGTGCGCTCTGCGGCAGCATCAAGACGCGCATCGTCGCCTGCGAGCCGGCGAGCGCGACCGCGGCGCCGTCGCCCGCGCCCGGCTTCCCCAAAGCTCCGGCCACGGCCGCTTGCACCGCCGGCACCACGCCGCCCGAAGCGGCGATGTCGGCAACGCCGAGGCCAGCGAGCGTCATCTTGCGGTAGGCCGTGTGCACGGCCGCCACCTTCACGCTCGCACTTCCGATGTCGATCCCGAGCCACGTCGGCATGTCTCTGTCCTCTATTCGATGCGGTAGTAGACCACGGCGCCGCCCGTGCTCGGTTGCATGGCCTGGGCGAGCGAGGCGGCGGAGTTGGCGTTGGCCTGAACTTGGCTCGCCGGCGATTGGCCGGTCGGCGTGCTGCTCCCCGCGGGGGTCGGCGTGCCGGGGAGCGGACCGCCGGAGAGCGCGGGGGCGGTGCGGAAGTCGACCACGGCGTGGATGCTGAGGCGGGTGTCGCGCTTGTACCCGGGCTTCACACCGACGGCGTAGATCGAGAACATCTTGCTCTCGGTGGTGATCGACTTTCCGAACTCGCTCTCGGAGAGGAACTTCACCGGCTTCATCCCCAGGCTCGCCAGCATGGGCCCCATCTGCCCCTGGCCCTTCATCATCTGGATGAAGTCCTGCGTGCTGCCGAAGAGCGGCGCCCCCATCGTGATGCCGCGGGCCATGGTGACGCCGGTGAGGAAGGTCTGCGCCTGGATCGGATCGCTGCAAATCTCCGCCGCGGGGGCGCCGGAGCACACCACGCCGAGGAGCGTCTGCGCGTTGGCGGTGTTCACGTTCACCGCCCCCTGCCCCCACACCGTGATGACGCGCTTCTCCGGCTTCGTCGGATCGGGATCGACGAACGTCGCCCAGAAATCGTCGGTCACGCCGCGCACCATGTGGAGCTCGTCGAGCGAGTCGTAGGGGGCGTTCCGCCTTCGATAGGGAATGGGGAGCAGCTGGTAGAACGCGTCCTCCACCCCGGCGCTCGTCGGCGCGTTCTGCGACGTGTCGCAGGAGAAGCCCATCTCGTCGGGATCGGCCCAGTCGATGATGGCGCCGCACACCGTCATGCGATCGGTGAAGTTCCCGGTCGAGTCCTTCTGCTCGAAGAGCGGGTTGTACTGCGGGCCGATCATCATCCCCATGAGCTCTTTGGCCAGGCGAATGTGAGCGATGTCGTTCGACGCGCCGAGGTTCACGTTGATCTTGGCGTCCTCGTCCACGATCTTGAGCTCGAAGTTCCCCCCCTCGAGGCCGAGGTTCTTGCCGTCGGCCATGTCGAGCCCGAGCCCGGAGGCGAACGAGCTCTGCGCGTCCTTGTCGTTGAAGACGCCGAGGATGCGATCGGAGAACTCCCACACCGGGAGCTGCGGCGGCTTCTTCTTCATCATCATGAAGAGTGGGGAAATCGCCGTGCGGATCGTGGGCTCGCTGGCGATGAGCAAGCGCGAGAGGTTCACCGCGCTCCTGGCGATGTACTCGGCCTGCACGCCGTCGCGCTCGGCCACGGAAGCGGCGAGCTCGGTGCTGGTCTCGTCTTGGAACTCGGCCAGCATGACGGTGAGCACGGCGATGGCCCCGAGCACCATGATGAGGGCGATGCCTCGCTCCCGCGCGCGACGCTTGGCTCGCGCGATGCGCAACGCCGCCACGCGCGCCCGCCCCACGTCGGCGGACGACGGCGCGGCCGCGCCTTTGCGGGGGATGCGCGACGCTTCGCTCATCGGGGGATCCCGAAGGAGAGAGGTTGCTGCATCGGGATCATGATCTTCGTACCGAAGACGTGGTCGACGCCGGAGGGGACGTTGTTCAAGCTGAGCTTGATCTCCACCTCGAGCGGCAATCGCCCCCCCTGCCCCGTGGCCCCTTGCGTCGAGTCCCAGGTGTCGAGCCATTGGCTCGTCATCGGATCGAGGTAGCGCACGTCGAACGACTCGACGTCCTCGGCCACGACGTTCACCACGCCGCCGCGCTTGGGATCGATGTCGATCGGCGTCTGCTCGCGGCGCACGAGATCGTATTTGTCCGCCTTGTCGGGGTCGCGGACGACGAAGTAGCCGACCTCGCTCTGGTCCGACTCGTGGGTCCCCGACTCGGTGCGGCGGTGAGCGAAGGCGGTGAAGTCGACGCGGTCGAAGGGGGTCGAGCTCTGGCCGACGAACGCCGTGTTGCGCGTGAGGAGCGCGGGGGTCATCGGCTGGTGGAGCGAGAGGTACGCCGCCGACATCTCGCGGGCGATGCGGAGGACGGCGTCGCGCCCTTCGCGGGACCGCTCGGCGCGGAGCGCTTCTCCCCTCTTGCCGCGGCTCATCGAGTCGAAGGCGCCGTAGATGAGGATGCTGATCATCGCCAAGATGGCCAAGGAGACGAGGATCTCGAGGAGCGTCATGCCACGCGCGGCGAGACCGCGGCGCGCGCGCCGGCGCAGACGGAGAAGGGCGAGCTCCGCGCTCACGGCTTGCCTCCGCCGCCGAACGGTGAAGACGAGCCGCCGCTGCTACCGCTCGCGCCGCCACCCAAGGTGGAGCCTTGCGAAGGGCCACCGGTGGCGGGGGCCGCGCTCCCGGCCGCACCGGGGAGCTGAGGCACGCCGGCGATGAAGCCGCCGCGCTGCGGGTTCGTGAGGTACTGCACGAGGACGAGCTCGCGTGCCCGCGGCCCCTCGCTCCAGTGCACGGTGACGGTGGCCTTGCGGATCGACGCTTCGAGCATCGGCTTGATGGCCGGGTAGACCATGCCGAGCACCATGTTGAGCATGCCGCCCGCGCCGCCGAACTGACTCGTGAGCTGCGAGCCGATGGCCTGGAGACCGCCGTCGAGGTTGATGTCGGCGCCGCCCGCGGGGTTCACCATGCCCGGAGGCAGGCCGGCCGAGGCCGCAGCGCTCGCGACACCGCCCGCGCCGCCGAGGTTCAACGAGCCGCCGTCACCGGCGGAGTTCTGCGACGCCGGGTTCGGCAAGACGACGCGCTCGACGCGCGTGTCGCAGGTGAATTGACCGGAGTCGTCGTCGCAGCACGCTTGGCCGTCTTGAAGGTCGTCGACCTCCGGGTAGCCGAACTTGAGGAGGTGCTCCTCGAGCTCGGTCATCTTGCAGCGCCCGTAGTTGGCGGCGTTGCCCATGTTGGCGCCGGCGCGGTTCGAAGCCGCGAGGCCCCCCTGGGCCGAGAGGATGACCGAGAGCGAGAGGCCGAGGATGGCGATGGCCACCATGACCTCGAGCAGCGAGAAGCCCGCTTGGGCGGCGCGCCGAGGAGCGTGCAGAGTGCACGTGTCTTGGCGAAGGCGAAGACTTCGCGTCACCATGCGCCGTTGTCCTCGCGCTCGGACGCCGTCTTGTCGTCGGTCGGGACCTCGATGGTCACCGCCCCTTCCTTCGCCGCGACCTTTCCCGTGAGCGGGGCGGTGACGAGCGACACCGTCTGCGCGTCGTCGGTCGAGCCGTCGATCTTGATCTGCACCGTCGCGAGCTCGGTCTGCCCGCCCGGCCAGAAGTAGAGGTAAGCGCGCCCCGAGGTGCGCATCTCGGCGTCGTGCGCCGTCTGGATGCCGCGAAAGACGATGCCGCGCGGGAGCGGGCGCTCGTACTTGTCCCCGTTCTTCGCCGGGTTGTCGACGGTGGCGAGCTCGGAGGAGGAGACCGGGCGAAAGTGCGGCCGCGGCGCCTCCGGCCCCTTCACGAGGCGCTCCCCTTCGGCCACCGCCGCTTGCTCGGCTTGCGTCGCCGGATCGGCGCCGCCGGCGCCGCTCGTGTCATTCGCTCGGACCACCATGGGCTGGTCCGCCTCCTCGAGCCACATCACGTTCCGCTCGAAGTCGAACACGAGCCGCGTGGAGCGCGAGGTCACGGTGGCGCGCGTGTACGCCGTGCGCACGGCGCCGGTGATGAGCGTGGTCCCACGACGCAAGCGCGCGCTCGCGAGCTGCCCGGTGCCGAGGAAGACCCCGCCGAGCACGACCACGACGATGGCCATGACGATGAGGACCTCGACCAGCGTCATGCCCCCCGCGCGCGCACGAAGGCCCGCGCGCACCTTCGGCGCGAGGGACCTCTTGGCTACGCGGGGCTTCGACATGACTTCGGCTCTCCATCACGATCTCGGGGGTTCGCCGGCGCGCGAAGTGCGCGACCGGCGCGTACGTCACTGCGGCTTCGGCGCCTCCGGCACGCGGATGTCGTCGGCGGTCCCTTCCTTCTTGTCGGGGCCGGCGCTGGAGACGACGACCTCGCCGTCCTCGGTGCACTCGATCTTGAACGGCGTCTCCCACGCGTCGGTGATCTTGCTCGACGCCGAGATCTCCTTCTCCGCCTTGAGCCGCTCCGCCGTGGGGCACTCGCTCGTGTGCTGGAGGCGCCACGCCTCGGTCACCTGGTGGAGCGCCAAGGCGGAGGTCTTGGTGGAGTCCTTCTGCGCCTGCTGGAACTTGGGGATGGCGTACACCGCGACGCCGCCGGCGATGAGACCGACGATCGCGAGCACGATCAGGATCTCGATGAGGGTCACGCCGCGCGCTGCCGCGCGACGAAGCGTTTGGCGAATCTTCTCGGGCGCGGCCGCGCCGATGACGAGCTCGTTCATGATCTTCCTCTCGATGTGCAACCCGTGAATGCGAAACAATCTGCCGCCTCTTCTTTGTCTCTTCCCCGCGCGACGAGCGCAGGGCGTGCGTCGCGCTCGCTACTCCACACGATCGAGCCCTCCGTACACGCCGTCGGGCCCGTCGCTCGAGATGTCGAAGCCGCGCGGATCGCGGCGCCCCGGACACGCGAGGCGGAGCGGTCGCCCCCACGCGTCGACGGGCGGATCGTGGGCGTAGCCGCCGCGCACGAGCTCGGCGAGCTCGCCCGGGCACTTGCCGGAGTGGTCGGCGCGGTACGCCTCGACGGCGTGCGCGGCGTTGGTGATGGCGGCGCGCGTCGCGCGGACGGCGGCGGCGTGCTCCTCGCGGCGGTGGAGGAAGAGGAGGAACCCGAGGCCGAGCGCGATCCCGAGGACGAGACGCGTCCGCGCGCGAGAGGCGAGACCGAGGAGGCCTCGCTTTTTCTCCCACGGGAAGAAGACGCGTGAAGGGTTCTTGCGGGCCACGGGGTCTCTCTCACTGCACGAAATCGTTCATTTGGATCAGCGGCATCATGATGGAGAAGGCAATGAAGCCTACTCCACCGCCCATGAAGACGATGACCAACGGCTCGAGGAGCGCAGTCATCGCTTGCACGCGCGTTTCGACCTGCGTGTCGTAGGCGCGCGCGACGTTCTCCAGCATCGTCTCGAGCTGCCCGCTCTTCTCGCCGACCGCGATCATGTGGGTGACGATGGGCGGGAACTCCCCGCTCCGCTTGAGCGGCGCGGCGATCGACTCGCCCTCGCGAATCGATCCGGTCGCCTCGGAGATGACCTGCTCGAGGCGGCCGTTCTCGAGGACGTTCTTGACGATGTCCATCGCGCGGAGGAGCGGCACACCGCTCTTCAACAGCGTGGAGAGCGTGCGGGCGAAGCGCGCCACCGCCAGCATGCGGAAGAGCGCACCGAAGATGGGGAGGCGGAGCATGAGCCCGTCCTTCCACACACGCCCGGTGGGGGTGGCCACGTAAATGAGGAGGCGGGCGATCGCGAAGCCGGCGATGAGGCCGATGACGCCCCCCTCGGCGTAGGCCAAGGTCGACTCCACCACGAACGCGACGCCGAAGAGCGCCATGGACGTGAGGAGCGCTGCCAGCATCCACCCGTTGGTCGGCCGCTTTTGTCCGGCGTTCTCTCGCGTCACCGCTTCTTTCGGCGCGGCCAGCGCCTTGCGCGTGCAGATCATCGTGATGAGCGTGAGGACGAACCCCGCCATCTGATTCGACGAGAGCACCTTGGAGACGAAGATGAGGAGCGACGTGTACCAAGGGAGCGCGCGATCCAAGCTGGCGAAGATGCTCGTCACCTTGGGGACGACGGCGACCATCATCACGCTGATGAGCACGCTGCCGATGACCACCATCAAGATGGGATAGGCGAGCGCGGCGCTCACCTTGCCGCGGAGGCGCGCCTGCCCCTCCATGAAGTCGGCGAGGCGCTCGAGGACGACCTCGAGCGTGCCCGAGGCTTCGCCTGCGGCCACCATGTTCACGTAGAGCGAGGGGAACACCTTGGGGTGCGGCTCGAGGGCCTTGGCCAGCGAGATACCTTCGTTCAAGCGGTCACGCACCTGCGTGAGGACGCGTTTGAGCTCGAGCTTCTCCACCTGCTCGGTGAGCGCGCTCACCGCTTCGACGAGCGGAATGCCGGCGCTCACGAGGGTGGCGAGCTGGCGCGTCATCATCGCCACGTCGGTGACGTTCACGCGGTTGAAGAAACCGGCGAGGTTCAGCCCGCGCTTGCCGCCGGCCGTCGCCTTGGTGTCCTCGGTCGCGCTCGTGAGGAGGATCCCCTCGCGCTTCAGGACCGCGCGGAGGACTTTCGCGTTGTCGGCGTCACGGACGCCGTGGACCTGCTTCCCGGTGGCGGAGACGAGGCCTCGGTACTCGAAGACGGCCATGGATCACGCCCCCACCGGCGTCCGCAGCGAAGACACGCTGGTCGGCGGCGCCTCGACTTCGACGTCTTCCTGCGTGGCGGCGAGGACCTCCTCGACGCTGGTCAATCCCGAGAGGACCTTGCGCGCGCCGTCGTCACGCAAGGTGTCCATCCCCTGCTCCATCGCGTGCTTCTTCAAGGTGCGCGCGTCGGCGTTCCTCAAGACGAGCGGACCGACCGCGTCGTCCATCAGCATCAGCTCGTAGATACCGCGGCGGCCGGAGAAGCCGGTGTTGGCGCAGCGGTCGCAGCCCTTCGGCTTGTAGAAGGTGGCGTTCTCGCGGCCCGAGAGCTCGAGCACGTCGGGCTCGGTCACGGTGCGCGGGTAGTAACGCGACTCGCTGTTCACGCGGCGGCGAATGCGCGCCTTGATGCGCTCGGGGGTGAGACCGAGCTCCTCGAGCTCGAACGGCTCGGGGCGCACCGCTTCTTTGCAGTGGGGGCAGAGCACGCGCACGAGGCGCTGAGCCAAGATGCCGATGACCGACGAGCGAATGAGGAACGGCTCGACCCCCATGTCGACCATACGCGTGACGGCGCCGGGGGCGTCGTTGGTGTGGATCGTCGAGAGCACCAAGTGACCGGTGAGCGACGCGTTGATCGCGATGTCGACCGTCTCCTTGTCGCGGATTTCGCCGACCATGACGACGTCCGGGTCTTGGCGGAGAAAGGCGCGGAGCGCGCTGGCGAAGGTGAGCCCGATCTTGGGCTGCACGTGCACTTGGTGGATCCCGCCGATCTCGTACTCGACCGGATCCTCGGCGGTGAGGATGTTCAAGTCGGGGCGGTTGATGCGGTTGATGCACGCGTAGAGCGTGGTCGTCTTGCCCGAGCCGGTGGGGCCGGTGACGAGGATGATGCCGTCGGGGCGCCGGATGAGCGAATCCATGAGCGCGTAGTCGCGCGGAGAAAATCCGAGGTCCGGCAGATCGAGGAGCACGCTCGACTTGTTCAAGAGACGCATGACGATGCGCTCGTAGTGCCGGCTCGTGGGGATGGTCGAGACGCGGATGTCGAAGCTCTTGCCGGCGATCTTCTTGGTGATACGGCCGTCTTGCGGGAGGCGCTTCTCGGCGATGTTCAGCGCGCTCTCGATCTTGATGCGCGAGACGATGCTGTTCATGAACGTGCGCGGCGCGCGACGCTTGATGTAGAGGTCGCCGTCGATGCGGTAGCGGACGATGACCTCCTTCTCCTCGGGCTCGATGTGGATATCGCTGGCGCGCTCCTTCATCGCTTGGAGAAAGAGCGAGTTGACCCAGCGGATGACCGGGGCCTCGTCGTCGGAGTCGAGGATGTCGCCTGCGGCGTCGTTCTCGTCGACGGCGCCCTCTTCGTTCTCGAGCTCGCCGCCACCGGCGTCGCGCTCGTAGACGCGGTTGATGGCGTCGGTGATGGCCTCGCCCGAGGCCACGCTCGCCTCGACCGGCTTGCCGAAGAGCACGCGAAGGTCGTCGAAGGCTGCGGTGTCGAAGGGATCGGCGCAGAGGACGAAGACGTTCTGATCGTCCTCGGCGAAGACGAGGACCTTGTGCGCCTTGGCGAAAGGAATGGGGACGCGCGTGGCGAGCGCGCTCTGGATGCGGTCGACGTCGATCTGCGGCACGAACGGGAGCTCGGCCTCTTCGGCGAGCACGCGGGCCACCGTTCCTTCGTCGGTGATCTGCGCGTTCACGAGGAGGTCGACGAGATCCGTCCCCTTCTCGCGCTGGACGGCGAACAACGCCTCGAGGCGCTCCGGCGGCACGGCGCCGCGTCGCGCGAGGAGCTCTCCCAAGAAGCGTTGTTCGGCCGGCATTACTGCTCCACCTTGCGGATCGAGCGCTGCTGCGGCGTGATGTTGGGGAGTGTCGGCGTGTTGGGCCTCTCACCCGCGGCCGGCGCCGGGTTCACTTCGCCCGCGCCTGCGGCTCCGGTGCGCGGCGTCGCCGGCATTTCGATGGGCTCGCCCGGCTCGTGGGTCTGGAGCTCCTTCGGCCGCGTGAGGTCGTCGAGCTTCTTGCGCTCGTCGACGCCGCGGTAGCTCTGACGAATCGTTTCGACGAGCCCATTGGTGCGCGAGTAGTCCTTGGGCGGCTGGTAGTCCTGCTCTTCGCTGAAGACGAAGTAGCGGTCGAGGAACTCCTGACGCTCCTGCATCTTGCGCTCGAAGATGGTGCGGAGGTCGGCCTGCTCGCGAATGACGTACGGCGTGAGGATGAGAATCAGGTTCGTCTTCTGGAGCGAGTTCGACGACGATCGGAAGAGCGCGCCGAGCACCGGAATGTCACCGAGCACCGGGATCTTGTCCTGCGAGTGCACGATGCGGTTGCGCATCAGGCCGCCGATGACCACCGTCTGCTGATCGCCGACGACGAGCTGCGTTTGTGCCGTCCTCTTGGTGATGGGGACGACGCCGAGGGTGCCCTGCGGGTCCTTCGCTTCGCTGATCTCTTCGTTCAGCTCGAGGCGGACTTCGTTCGATTCGTTCAAGTGCGGCGTGATCTTGATCTTGGTACCGACGTCTTGGCGTGCGCCGGCGCCGCCGAAGGAGCCGAGACCGCCCAAGCTGCCGAGCGCGCCGAGCGCACCGGCCGCCGCCGCGCCACCGGCCCCGCCGGTGGGGAGACCGGGGAAGCCGCCGACGTTCGTCTGGAGCGGGATGTTCTCGCCGACGTTGATCTCGGCGGCGATGTTGTCGGTCGCCAAGATGTGCGGCGTGGAGAGCACGTCGGCGTCGCCCGAGCTCGCGAGGGCGTTGATGAGCACGCCGAACGCGGGGATGGTGAGGCCGGTGCCGAGGAGGTTCTCCGATCCGGGGATGCCCGGACCGCGCACACCGAGCGCCATGCCTTGGAGGCTGTTGGGATCGGGGAGGAGGATCGTCTTCAGCGGGTTCAAGCCGCCGTACACGAGGCCGTCGCCGTTCGACGAGCTGAAGGTGTCGCCGGCGTGGAAGTTCATGCCGAGCTGATCGCTCCGGCGGATCGAGAGGTCCATGATGACCGCCTCGATGAACACCTGACGACGCGGCAAATCGAGGCGATCGACCACCGCGCGGAGCGAGGCGTAGTCGCGGAGCGACGACGTGACGACGATCGAGTTCGTGGCCTTGTCGGCCGAGACCTTCACGCCACCTTCGAAGATGCCGCCCGCGTTGCCGCTGGCCGAAGCGGCGCCCGGCTTGCCGCCGGGAGCGCCGCCCGGAGGCGCCCCCTGCGCGCCAGCGCCGGAGATGATCTCGCTCAACGTCTTCGTGAGCTCGACCGCGTCCGCGTGCTGGAGCGGGAGGACGTGGATCTCCCCCTCCGCCGACTGCGGCACGTCGATCTTCTTGATGAGCTCGAGGACGCGCAGGTACGCCTTCTCGGTCGCGACGATCACGAGCGAGTTGGTGCGGTCGTCGGGGAGGATCTTGGAGATGTGGAGGTCGCCGCCGCCGGAGGACGCCGCGCCCGCCGGGCCGCCGGCCTCGCCGCTCTTCCTCCCTTGGGCCGGCGCCGCGCCCGAGGAGCCGGCCTTGATGTCGAAGAGCTCGTTCACGCGCGACGCGATCTCGGAGGCCTGCGCGTAGTGGATCGGCTCGATCCAGATCTGATCGCCCGCGCCGCCCACGTCGATCTCTTCGACGATGGTCATCATGCGACGGATGTTCGATCCGGTGTCGGTGATGATGAGGAGGTTCCCCGGCGCGTAGGCGCTGATGTCGCCGTCCTTCGACTTGAACTTGCCGAGGACCGTGGCGACCTCTTCGGCGCTCACGTTGTGGAGGCGATGAAGACGGGTGACGAAGCGGTCTTCGTCGGGCGAGCCCTGCGTCGCGCCGTAGGTCGGCGTCACCTGCGAGGCGACGCCGCCGGTCTCCACGATCTTGAGGAAGCGACCGTGAGGAACGACGGTGAGGCCGTTGCTCTCGAGGATCGAGAGGAAGGCTTGGTAGGCCTCGGCGACCGTCACCTTCTGCGGCGAGTAGACGCTCGCTTTGAACTGCCGGAGCTTGCCGCCGAAGATGAAGCGCTTGCCGGTCAGCTGACCGATGACCCGCACGAGCTCGTTCAAGTCGGCGTCCTCGAGCGAGAACGCGACCTTGTAGTTGGGGCTCCGCGGCTCGAACTCCACCCCTTGCTCGAACTGCGGGAGCTTGTCGGTGTCGGCTTGCGCCTTCCCCGTCGCCGTCGTTCCGGATGCCGCCGCCGCGCCGGGCCTGGCGCCCTGACCGCCGCCGGGTACGGAGCCCGGTGCGCCCGCGCTCGCCGGAGCAGGGCTCGCGCCGCCGCCGGCCGCAGGTGTCGCCGCTGGCGCAGCGCCGCCGCCGGGGAGCATGGTAGCGCTCAACTTCGGAATCTGCCCCGTGCCCGCTTGCGGCGGAGGAACACGGCGCATCGTCGGCAAGCTGCCGCTCTGCTGCGCCGTCGCCGACGTCGCGAGCAGCGCCGCCGCGGCGACCACGGAGGCGAGAGGAAGGAGGGTGGACGTTCGTCGTTTCATCGTGTCTTTCGTCGGCGGGCGCGATCGCGCGCCGACGTTCAAATCTGCGTGGCCGACTTCATGAGGTGGTTTTTGGTGCCGCTCTTGGACTCGACTTTGGGCTCGGGGTGCACGCCGGGCGCGCCCGGAGCTTCGACCTTGGCCCCCTCGGTGTCGGGGGCCGGAGCCGCGCGGACGACGAGCAGCGTGACGAGGGTGAGCGACCCGACGAGGACCGCCCACGCCGCGAGCATCGCGGCCACGGTGAGGAGCGTCTTCTTGTAGATGCCTTGGTCTTCCATCACTCAAACTCCGTCCGGCGAGCTTCGCCGGCGCTCTACTCCGCGCGTCACTTGATGCTGTAGTCGAGGTTCATGTTCTGCCCCCGGCGGTTCACTTGAACCGTCAGGTGGTCGGCGGTGCGGAGGCGCGCGTACGCCTCGAGCGCCTTCTCCGGGCTCGCCATGTCGAAGCCGTTGATCTGCTGGAGGCGATCGCCGTTCTCCATCCCGAGCACGCCGAGCAGCGTGTCGTTGCGCACGCCGAAGAGGCGAATGCCGACGACCTTGCCGTTCTCTTGCTCGGGGACGATGCGGGCCTGCTTCATGAGCTCCGCTTGGTTCTCGAGGATCTTGTCGACCACGCCGCGGTCGATGTTGAACTCGGTGGCGCTCACCTTGACGATCCCCTTGGCGATCGAAGGATCGATCGAAGGCGCGCCCGGGCCCGCCGGCTTCGCCGTGGGAACGGGCGCGGGGGTCGTCGCCGGCGTCGCGTCCTCACCCGGCTTGAAGAGCTCGGCTTGGCAGAGCATCGAGCCGCTGGTCATCCAGATGCGATCCCAGCCGACGAACTTCACCTGCTTGCCGCCGAACTCCCCGCCGCGACGGCGGAGCACGCTCTTGGCATCGCCCGGCGCCGAGAGCGCAGCGAACGACCACTCGGGATCGGCGGAGGCGGCGATGATGAGCACCTTCACGCCGTCGCACGGCGGCGCGGCCATGGGATCGCTCAGGTCGGCCTCGGCCTGCGGCGTGTCCTCGACCGGCGCGCGGTTGAGCGGGCCGGTGACCGAGTCGAACGGGTTGCGCGAGAGGATCGACTCGGCGCTCGCCTCGTGGCCGCTCGAGACGTTGAGCTGCGGCGGCGCACGCGAGATGAGCGGCGCGAGCGCGAGCTGCTTGTCGTCGGCGCCGAGCCCTGCCCCGGCGAGCTGCGTCACCCCCGTCGCCACGAAGAGCGCGGCGATGGCGATGAGCACCAAAATGGCGGCCCAAAAGTGCCGGCGGAGGAGTTGATCGAACGCCATCTACTTCTACCCGAAGACGGTGCATAGCGAGCGCCATGCCAGGTGTGCAAGCGTTGAAATTTCAGAGGAATTCGACATAGGACGCTCGGCCCCCTCGCCACGATGGCGGCGCGCCGAGCCCGCCGCCCGAGAGCGCGACAAAGTGACAACGCCTCCGAACGGGCTCCCCGCCAGGGGCGATACGCCTTTCAGCCCTGGGAACCGGACGAAGGACCGGGCACCTCGTCGATGCCGTCGAGCTTCCGGTAGATGGTGCGCGTCGAGATGCCGAGGAGCTGCGCCGCGAGCGACTTGTCCCCCTTCGTGTGACGCAAGGTCTCGCGAATGAGGCGGAGCTCGATCTCGTCGAGCGTGGTGCCGATGGGGAACGAGAGCGCGGTCGGCTCGGGCGGCGCGGCGTGCGCCACCGCGTCGGGAAGATCTTGCTCGGTCAACGCGTCGTTGCGCGAGAGCACGACGGCGCGCTCGACCACGTTCTCGAGCTCGCGCACGTTCCCCGGCCAGGTGTAGTCGAGGAGCTTGTCCATCGCCGCGCGCGCCACCGTGAGGCGCGGGCGACCGTTCTTCGCGCAGTAGAGACCGAGGAAGTGATCGACGAGGAGCGGGATGTCTTCGCGGCGCGCGCGGAGCGGCGGCGCGGTGACGGCGATCACGTTGAGGCGGTAGTAGAGGTCCTCGCGGAAGCGCCCGGCCTGCACCTCGGCGAGGAGATCGCGGTTCGTGGCGGCGACGATGCGCACGTCGGCCTTCACCGTGTTGCCTCCGAGCGGCTCGTACTCCCCTTCTTGGAGCACGCGGAGGAGCTTCACTTGCACCGCCGGCGAGAGCTCGCCGATCTCGTCGAGAAAAAGCGTGCCGCCTGTGGCCTTGGCGAAGCGCCCGTCCTTCTTCCCCGTCGCGCCGGTGAAGGCGCCGCGCTCGTGACCGAAGAGCTCGCTCTCCAAGATCGTCTCGGGGATCGCCGCGCAGTTCACGGCGACGAAGGGCCCCTTCGTGCGCGCGCTCCTCTCGTGGATGTAGCGCGCGAGGAGCTCCTTCCCGGTGCCGCTCTCTCCGAGCACGAGCACGGTGGCGAGGCTCGGTGCGGCTTGCGTCGCCACGTCGATGACTCGTCGCCACGCCGGCGAGCTGCCGACGATCTCACGCCGCGTGAGGAGCTTGATCTCGTTCTTCAGCGAACGGTTCTCGGCGAGCAGCTTCTGGCGCTCGGCGGCCTTGCGCACGCTCTTCACGATCGTCATGCGCTTGAGCGGCTTCTCGACGAAGTCGTACGCGCCCTCGCGCATCGCGCTGACGGCGGCCTCCACCGATCCGTAGGCGGTCATCAAGACCACCTCGACCTCGGGGGCGACCTGCTTGAGGGCGCGCAGCAGATCGAGACCGGTCGTGCCCGGCATCATCAAGTCGGTGAGCACCACGTGCACGCGGTGCGAGCGCACCTGCTCGAGCGCGTGCTTGGCGTCGTTGGCGGAGAGGACGCGCATCCCTTCGCGGGCGAAGATCTTCTCCAGCGACTCGACGTTCGAGCGCTCGTCGTCGACCACGAGCACGGTGATGCCGTCGGCCGCGGGATCGGCCCCCGCGGGGCCCTGCGAAGCCGGTCCGGACCCGGGAGAAGACGAACTGTCGAGCATCTTGCCATCCTGTCAGTTGGGGGACAGGTCGTCAATCCGCAGGACGTCGTGTCTATTCCCGACAAAACGTGGGGGCTTCTACTTCACGAGGCGCGAGATGGTCTTGAACGCGTCGCTCCCGGCCCGCTCGAGCCAGTCGAAGACGACCGCCTCGGTGACCGTGCGCACCGCCCCCGCGCGACCGGCGAGACGGAGCCCCGCCTTCTTGTTCTCTTCGGTCCGCGACGAAACCGCGTCCTCGACGACGTACGTCGCGTAGCCGCGGCGCACGAGCTCGCGCGCCGTCTGGAACACGCAGACGTGCGCCTCCATCCCCACGACGACCACGGCGCGAGGCGCCGCCTCGGCGAGCGCGCGCGCGAGCCGCGGCTCACTCGCCGCGTCGAAGGTCAGCTTGTCGACGGGGGTGACGTGCGCCTTGGCGAGCCGCTCGGCGATCGCCGGCACGGTGGGACCGAGCCCCTTGGGGTACTGCTCGCTCGCGAGGACGCGCACGCCGAGGAGCTCCGCCGCCTCGAGCAAGATGCACGTGTTGGTCACGACCTTCGCCAGCGCCGCCTCGGGCATCGCCGCGGCGAGTCGCTCTTGGACGTCGACGACGAGGAGGCACGTGCGTTCGGGGATCAATCGGTCCATGGCTCTCGAGAGGTTGGCACACGCGCCGTCAGGTCGCGAGGCGCAGGCGGAACGACTTCAGGAGCTTCGTGGTGTCGGCGCGGAGATCGAACCGAACGACACCGCGCCCGATCTCGCGCTCTTCGGCGTCGTAGAGCGTGATGGGGAGCGTCGACACCGAGAGGAACGGCGAGAGCCACCACAGGTCTTTCTGACCGCGGACCCGCATGACCCCGCCTTCGTGGTTGCGGAAGGTGAACTCGTAGCGGAGGCGATTTTCCTCGAGGTGGAAGCCGAGCGTGCCGTCGAGCAGCGTGGCCTCGGCGAACCCTTCCACCGTCACCTCGCCGCGGATGCGCGCCTCGCGCGTCTTGGCGAAGGCGCGAAGGCCGCTCGACTCGACGGCGATGCTGAACTCGATCGCGCGCTCCTCGGTCGGGGCGGCGAGGAGGTAGTAGCTCCCGCGCATCGTCTCGTGGAAGCGGAAGCCGATCACGGCGCCCCCTCCCCGCTCGGATAGACGACGAGCCGGCGCACGACGCGCCCTTCGGACGCGGCGAGCGCGATCTCTTCGACGTCGGCCAAGGTGACGGCGCCGTAGGCCACGTGATCCGGCTCGACGACGATCGACACGCCCGTCGGGCACATGTCGAGGCACCCGCTCGCGCACGCGCGCACGCGCTGCGCTGCACCGAGGCGCACGAGCGCCGCCTTGAGCTCCTTCACCACGGCCTCGGCGCCCCGCGCTGCGCAAGATCCGCGCGGGTCGTCCTCGGGCCTTCGGTTCGTACACACGAAGAGGTAGCGCTCGCGATGCGGCATGCGCATAGGAAGACGTCTCCCCCCGCCAGCGTCAAGTCGAAGCCGAAGCGCAGGGCGCGTGGAGACACACTTTTCTCGTTGCGATCCGAGGCCGTCGGGACGATGGTGCGGCCTCCAAGGAGCCGAATCCATGAAGCGTCGTTCCACTGCACTCCTCTCTTCTCTCGCCATCGGTGCCCTCGTCGGCGGCGCGGCCCTCGTCGCGTGCGGCGGTGGGAACGACAACCTTCCTCCGCCTCCTCCCCCTCCTCCGCCGCCCCCGGCCGTCGCCAGCAACGCGCCGGTCACCCCGGTCGACGCCGGCGCTCCGACGCCGCCCCCCGCGCCGCCCGTCACGCTGACCGCGGGCGCAGCGAGCCCCGATCCCGCGGCGCCGCTCCCGACGGCGAAGTTCGCTTCGCCGACCAAGGCGCAAGTCATCCCGGCCGACAAGGTGAACGACTTCGCCGTGAAGCTCGACGTCAAGAACTGGCAAACGGCGACGGGCAGCTCGCACGTCCACCTCATCTTGGACAACAAGCCGTACAAGCCGGTCTACGATCCCAAGCAGCCGGTGAAGCTCGGGGATCTCGCCGCGGGCGAGGCGCTCGCCGAGGGCCAGCACGTGCTCGTCGCCTTCCCCAGCCGCGCGAACCACGAGTCGGTGAAGACGAAGGACGCGCTCTCGGTGGTCGAGTTCTACGTCGGCAAGAAGGGGACGCCCACCGTCGACCTCAAGAAGCCGATGCTCGTCTACAGCCGCCCCAAGGGTGAATACAAAGGCGACCAGGCGAACCACGTCCTCGTCGACTTCCAGGTCGTCAACGACACGCTCGCCGACGGCAAGGACCACGTGAGCATCGCCGTCACCGGCCCGGGCATCGACAAGGAGCTCACCGCCGACGTGTCGAAGATCGGCACGCCGTACTACCTCGACAACCTCCAGGACGGCACCTACACGGTGAAGCTCACGCTCCTCGGCGCGGACAAAGCGCCGATCGCCGGCCCGTGGAACGCCACCACGCGGCAGATCACCATCAACCACGAGGCGCAGCCCGATCCGATGCCGATGCACGACATGGGCGCGACGGGTGGCGGAGACGCCGGTGCGAGCAAGAAGCCGCCGAGCCCGGCCCCCACCGGCAAGGCGCCGACCCCGCCGAAGCCGGCCCCCGGACCTACGAAGTAACCGCGCGCCTCGGGGCGCCACCTCAGGGGGCGGGGAGCGATGGACTGGATCCGCGATCTCACGGCCGCCTCGGTGGCGCTCTACGGCTTCGCCGCCGCAGAGGCGGCGTTCGTCCGCTGGCGTAGACCGCGCGACGTCGAGCACGGGATCTTCGGCGTGCTTTGCGCCGTGCTCTCGCTCTTCGCGGCGACGCGCGTCGCGTTCCTCGGCGGACCGAGCGCGGCGCTCTTCGATCGCGTGGCGAGCGTGCTCGCCTGCTACGCCTACGGGATCTTCGTTCACCTCGCGGCGGTGAGCAGCCGCAGGAGGCACCATCGCCAGTACGTGCCCCTCGTCTACGCGCTCAGCACGCTGCTCTCGTGCCTCGTCCTTCTGAGCCACGAGCTGCACCGCTCGACAGCCGTCGGGCTCGGGATGATTCGTCCGGAAGGGACGCGCCAAGCGCTCCTCTTGGCCACGGGAACGGTGGCGGCGATCCTCGCCGCGTTCGACTGGGCGCGAGCCTGGCTCGCGAAGAAGCCCGGCGCCGGGTCGCTCTGCATCGGCGCGGTCGTGCTGCTTCTCCTCACGCTTCACGACTTGGCCGTCGCGGCGGGGCTCTTCACCGACGCGCCGCTCGCGCAGCTCGGGTTCATCATCTTCATGCCGGCGTACGGTGGCTACTTGGCCGCGAGCTACCTCGCCGTCGCGACCGATCTCGAGTCGCGGAGCGCCGAGCTCGACGGCAAGAGCCGCGAGCTCGTGCAGTCGTACGAGGACCTCCGCCTCACGCAGGAAGAGCTCTTTCGCAAAGAGCAGCTCGCCGTCGTGGGAGAGCTCGCCGCCGTCGTGGCCCACGAGGTGCGAAACCCTCTGGCCGTCATCGGCAACGCGGTAGCCGGTCTGCGACGCGGCACGCTCTCCAAAGAGGACCAAGGGACGCTGCTCGGCATCTTGGACGAAGAGGCGAGCCGCCTGAATCGTCTCGTCTCCGATCTCCTTCGCTTCGCGCGCCCGGTGAACGTTCAGCGCGGCCCGGTCGATCTCGAAGAGCTGCTCAGCCGCGCGCTCATGATCGCGGAGAAGACCAAGGTGGAGATCACGCGCAAGATCGAGCTCGGCGAGGAGCGCGTGTGGGCCGACCCGAGCCTCCTCCGCCAGGTGTTCGACAACCTGGTCGACAACGCGGTGCAAGCCATGGGCGGCGAAGGAAACCTTTCCGTCTCTGCGGGCCCGAAGAAGATCGACGACATGAGCTACGTCGCCGTCGAGTTCAAGGACAACGGCGAAGGCATGGACACGCTCGTGCGTCAGCGCGCACGCGATCCGTTCTTCACGACGCGGCCGAGCGGCACCGGGCTCGGTCTCGCGATCGTCGACCGCATCGTGGAGGCCCACGGCGGGCACCTCCTCATCGACAGCCGCCCCGGCGAAGGAACGACCGTCACCGTCGTGCTCCCCGAAGGTCGGCCGAGCGACGTCCCGCGCTCGGTGAAGAAGCCCCTGGTCGCCAACGCCGTCGCGCCGCAAGATCCGAGCGACGCTGCGAAGCCGAGCGGCCCAACCGAGCCCACGAAGGAGATGAAGGAGGCCCCCCGTGATCTCGCGCGATGAAATCCTCGCCCGCGACCGTGCGCACGTGTTCCACCCCTACGCCGCCGTCGACGACGTCGAGAGGCGCGCGCCGCTCGTCGTCCGCGAAGCCGAAGGGCCGTGGCTCGTCGACGCCGACGGCCGCCGCTTCCTCGACGGAAACTCGTCCTGGTACGTCGCCGCGCTCGGGCATCGTCACCCGCGCCTCGTCGCTCGCCTCGCAGAGCAAGCGCGCGAGCTCGCCCACTGCGCCTTCGCCGGCATCACCCACGAGCCGGGTGTGCTGCTCGCCGAGGAGCTCCTCGCCGTCGCGCCCCCCGGTCTTTCACGTGTATTTTACACGGACAACGGCTCGACGGCGATCGAGGTCGCGCTCCGCATCGCGCTCCAAGCCTTCCGCCGCTGGGGGAAGCCGGAGAAGAAGCGCTTCCTCGCCCTCGACGGCGCCTTCCACGGCGACACCTTGGGTGCGGCGAGCCTCGGCGGCGTGGAGATTTTCCGCCGCCCCTTCGCCGGCTTGATGCTCGACTGCGTCCACGCCGATCTCCCCGCCGACGGCGAGCCCGACGGCGAAGGGCACGTCCGCGCCTTTCGCGCCCTCACGGATCTCATCGCCCGCGAGGCGAGCACGCTCGCCGCGGTGGTCGTCGAGCCGGTGGTTCAGGCCACCGCGGGGATGCGCCTCTACGATCCGCGTCTTCTCGTCGAGCTTCGCCGCGCGTGCGACGAGCACGACGTGCTGTTCGTCGTCGACGAGGTCTTCTCCGGCTACGGGCGCACCGGGAAGATGTGGGCTCTCGATCACGCCGGGGTCAGCCCCGATCTCATGTGCGTGGGGAAGGCCTTCTCGGCGATCCTCCCCATGGGCGCCACGCTGGCGAACGCACGGCTCGCCGACGCCTTTCGCGGCGGGCGTGAGCACGCGCTCCTCTACGGCCACACGTTCTGCGGGAACCCCCTCGGCGCGGCGGTCGCCCGCGAGGTCCTCGCGATCTACCGCGACGAGGCCGTCGTTCACGGCGCCGAGCGCCGCGGGCGCATCGTGACCGAGGCCTTCGCGCGCATCGCGAAGATCCCCGGCGTGGCGCGGGTGCGGAGCCTCGGCATGATCGGCGCGGCCGACCTCACGCCGCGCGGAGCTTCACGCGGCTACTTGGGCGAGCGCGGCTGGGAGGTCTACGACCAAGCGCTCGCGCGCGGCGCCTACCTGCGTCCGCTCGGCGACACTGTGTACGTGACTCCGCCGCTCAACATGAAAGAGAGCGAGCTCGAGGAGCTCCTCGCCATCTTGGAAGCCAGCGTCGCCGCCGTCAGTGGATGACGACGCTGCTCTTGAACATCGCCATGCCGCACTGAAACGTGAGCGTGCGCGGCGTGTCGGTGGGGATCGTCACGGTGACCGGCTTGTTCAGCGGAAGATCCTTCTTCACGTTGAGCTCGGGGAACACGACCTCGGTCGCGCACGTCGAGTCGGTCGTGCGGGTGAAGACGAGATCGCCGCTCTCCCCTTTCTTCAGGCTGATGGAGCTGGGCGTGAAGCCCTTCTCGTTCACGAGGACAGCGTGGGGACCCGGCGTGGGGGCCGCGCCGGTGTCGGCCGACGACGTCTTGCTGCACGCGAGGATCGTGGTCGCGGCGCCGACGGCCAGCGCCGCGAGGGTCACAGAGACGAGGGACCGAGCGAGGACCGAGGAGCGAGCGGGCGTCTTCATGGCCCCTTCTATTTAGCACGAGGCCGAGCCACGCGTGACAGCGGCGCCGGCGCGCGACGCGGCTTCCTCAAGGCGCGCGTCTCGGCGTAGTCTGCCCGAAGTCGACGCGCCGCGAGGGGACGCGCCGTCGGGCCGTAAGGCACGAGAACGCACGAGACTGGGGGGCGGCGGGAGCCGCGTGGAGGCGTAGATGGGCGCGACCGAGAACACGACGCAACTCGATCTCGCGGGCGGCCCCGGCGGCTTCGGCGGATATCCGCCTCCGGGCGGCGGCGGCCCTTACGGCCCTCCACCCGGCGGCTACGGCGCGCCTCCTCCCGGCGGCTACGGCGGCCCTCCTGGCGGCCTCCCTCCGAACCCCTACGCTCCGCCCGGCGCGCCTCCTCCGATCGGCTACGGCTACGGCGGCGGCCCGGTCGACTGTCCGCTCGCAGGCGAAGCGCTCAAGTACGCGCTGGTCGGGCTCTTGTGCTGCGGCATCATCCTCGGCCCACTCGCCATCAAGAAGGGGCTCGACGCCAAGAAGATGATCGCCATGACCCCGGGGATGACCGGTGAAGGGAAGGCGACGGCGGCGATCATCGTCGGGATCCTCGACGTGGTCTTCTCGCTCGTCGGCCTCGCGGCGCGCACGGCCTCGATGTCGCAGCCTTCGGTCCCCACCTACAACTTCAACCCGAACTGAGCCTCGATGCCTCGTCGTCCGACTCGCGCGTCTCCCCTCGCCCATGCTTCGAGTTTCGCGAGGGGGCGAGAGCCTCGACGGACGTACGCCTCTCCTTCGCGTGTCGCGATCCTCGTCGCGCTCGGCGCCGCGTTCTTTGCTCGCGCCTCCGCGGCACAGACGCGCGTCACGACGCCGGGCGCGCTCAATCGCTACGAGCCGGCGGAGCGTGGCAGCGAGTGGTTCCAGAACGACTCGCTCGATCTCCGCGGCAAGATGCGCCCCGCGGCGGGGCTCACGCTCGACTACGCGCACGTGCCCTACGAGCTCCTGAACCTCGACGGGTCGCAGAACACCGCGGTCGTCTCGAGCTCGCTCTACCTTCACGCCGGCGCGAGCCTCGTCCTCTTCGATCGCGTGCGCTTCGCCGCGAGCCTCCCCATCGCGCTCGCCCAGAGCGGCACGAGCACCACCCTGGACGGCGCGGCGTTCGTCGCGCCTTCGTCGGCGGCGGTCGGCGATCTTCGTCTCGGCGGCGACGTGCGGCTCGTGGGCGCGTACGGCGATGCCTTCACCCTCGCGCTCGGCACGCAGCTCTGGCTCCCCACCGGCAGCGCGAATCAATACGTGGGTGACGGCGCGGCCCGCCTCGGCGGTCACCTCGCGGCCGCGGGCGACATCGGCCTCTTCGTGTACGCCGCTTCGCTCGGCCTTCTTTACCGCGCCAACGACGACGCCTTCGCCAGCCACCCGCGCGGGAACGAAATGGACTTCGCCTTCGCCGCCGGCGCGCGCCTCTTGGGCAAGCGCCTCGTCGTGGGGCCCGAGCTGTGGGGCGGGACGAACCTCACGTCGAAGGAGGCGTTCTTCGACACGCGCAGCACGCCGAGCGCCGCCGTGCTCGGTGCACACTACACGTTTCATGATTTTCGCTTCGGCCTCGGCGCGGGCCCCGGGCTCTCGCACGCCGCGGGGACGGGGAAGCTCCGCGCCCTCGCGTCGATCGAATGGGCGCCGGGGGTCGAAGCTCCGCCTCCCCCTCCCGACAAGGACGGCGACGGCGTCGCCGACGTGCGCGACGCGTGCCCCGACGCGCCCGGCCCCGAGACCGACGACCCGAAGACACGCGGCTGCCCGCTCCCCAAAGACCAAGACGCCGACGGCGTGAACGACGGGGACGACGCGTGCGTCGACGTGCGCGGCGTGGCCACGCACGATCCCAAGACCAACGGCTGCCCGCCGGACAAGGACGGCGATCAGGTCGACGACGCGAGCGACGCCTGCCCCGACGTCGCCGGTGTTCGCACCGACGATCCCAAGACCAACGGGTGCCCGCTCGACAAGGACGACGACGGCGTCCCCGACGACCAAGACGCGTGCATCGACGTCGCCGGTGTGAAGACGAGCGATCCGAAGACCAACGGCTGCCCCGCCGACACCGACGGCGACGGCGTCGTGGATCCCGAAGACGCGTGCCCCAAAGAGCCCGGCCCGAAGTCGAGCGATCCCAAGACGAACGGATGTCCGATGGCGCGCGTCGACGCCGGACAGGTGAAGATCACCGAGCAGTTCAAGTTCAAGACCGGGAGCGCGGCGCTCCTCCCCGAGAGCCAGCCCGTCGTCCTCGCCGTCGCCGCGGTGATGAAGGATCACCCGGACATTCAGAAGCTGCGGGTCGAAGGTCACACCGACGACGTCGGAACCCCGGCGGGGAACAAGGCGCTGAGCCAAGCGCGCGCCGCCGCGGTCGTGGCCGCGCTCACGAAGGCCGGCGTGGAGAAGAAGCGCCTCGCGGCACAAGGCTTCGGCCAAGAGCGCCCGCTCGCTGGAAACGACACCGAAGCGGGCCGCGCCGAGAACCGACGGGTCGAGCTCCACGTCGAGTAGCTCGCGGATCCTGAGCTCTTGCCGACGCCGATCGCGCGACGAGAACGCGCGCTCGCAAAATCTCGCGCGTCGGATTTGACGACGCCTGCGCCTCGGATCATAGTGCCTGTCATGAACGCGATCGCCACGAACTGTTGGACCGCTGTCGTCGGTAAGGCCGACGAGCGGATGCAACCGCTGTTCGCAGGCTGATCGCCGGCGTCTCCCCGAAGACCCGGCAGCCGAGAGCGGCAGACCGGGGACCTCGAGCGGAGATGACCGATGCTTTCCTATAGAAGAACAAGGCGAAGACGAAGGCGTGAGCGCGTGCGGGCGCGGGACGCGCGCGAGGCTACCCTCGCGTTGCGAAGCGCCGCGGGCGTGTGGCTCGAGCGCCCCGACGCTTCGCCGCTTCGCGAGCTTTTGACCCTCGCGTGGCCCATCGCGACCGCGATGTTCGGCGAGACCTTCATGGGGCTCGTCGACACGAAGCTCGTGGGCGGGCTCGGCGCGGCGGCGCTCGGCGGCGTGGGGCTCGGCACGATGCTGATGTACCTCGGCTACGCCATCGTCTTCGGACTGATGCGCGGCGTGAAGGTGCGCACGGCATTCGCCGTGGGGCAGCGTCGGCCGCGCGAAGGGCTCGCGTACGCGAAGGCGGGCGCGCTGCTCGGTCTCCTCGTGGGGATCGGCATCCTGCTCGTCGGACGTGACGCGACGTGGGCGCTTCGCGCGCTCGGGGTGGCGCCCGAGCTCGTGGCCCCCGCGCGCGACTTCTTCGCTGCCATCACCCTCGGCGCACCGGCGACGTGTGTCCTCTCGGCGCTCATCCAGCATCGGCAAGGGATGGGCGACAGCCGAAGCCCCATGATCGTCGGCATCTCGGGGAACGTGCTCAACGCGGCGCTGGCGTGGGGCCTCATCTACGGGCACTGGGGATTTCCGGCGCTCGGCGTGCGCGGCGCGGGCTACGCGACCGCGAGCACCGAAGTGGTGGAGGTCCTCGCGCTCGGCGCGCTCCTCGCGCGTGACGTGCGTCGCTCGCGTGGCAAGCGCACGCTCGGGCTCGGCCAGGCGCTCCGCGCGGTGACCGATCTCGGTCTCCCCACGGCGCTCCAGTTCGGCAGCGAGACGCTCGCGTTCACCGCCTTCACCGCGGTGCTCGGGAGCCTCGGCAGCGTCGAGATCGCCGCGCATCAAGTGGCGCTCCAGACGATCCGCGTCTCGTTCCTCCCCGGCGTGGCCATCTCCGAGGCCGGGTCGGTGCTCGTCGGGCGCGCGCTCGGCCAGCGTCGGCTCGACGCCGCGGACGAGGTCACCCTCGCGGCCATGAAGACAGCGTGTGTCTTCATGGCGCTCTGCGGAGTGGGCTTCGCGCTCCTCGGCCGCTTCGTGGCGAGTGCGTTCGCGCACGATCCAGAGGTGGTCGAGACGGCGCGGCGACTGCTCCTCGTGGCGGCGGCGTTCCAAGTGATGGACGCCGTGAACATCGTCCTTCGCGGCGCCCTGCGTGGCGCGAAGGACGTGCGCGCCGCGGCGATCATCGGCGTGACCACCGTCTGGACCTGCCTCCCCGTCGCGGCCTACGTGCTGGGGAAGCAGCTCGGATGGGGGGCGTTCGGCGGTTGGTGCGGCTTTCTGGGGGAGACGTGCCTCGGCGCGCTCCTCTGCTGGCGAAGGTGGAAGTACGGCGCGTGGCGACTTGCCTACACGCGGTAACCACCGACCTCACGAAGTGGCGATTCGCACGGGAAGAGCGAGGGGCCGCGGTGTAAGCTTGTAGAGATGCGCCCGGCCCCTCGTGGAGGTCTCCTCGCGGCTGCGCTGATCCTCCTCGCCGCCACGCGCTGCGGGGGGAGCAGCGGCGACGACGGCGTCCCTTCGAGCACGCTCCCCGACGCCGCCACGAGCGATCACGTGACGCCTTCGGGCGACGCGGGATCGCAAGCCGACGATCCGTGCACCGGCGACGCCGTCGTCGCATCCATCGCGAGCTGCATCGACGGCGGCGGGAGCCCCACGACGTGCCTCGCGACGGCGCGAAGCGGATCGAGCGCGACGTGCGACGTCGACGCCGACGGCCTCGACGACGGCCTCGAGGACGCGATGATGCGCGCCTACGCGCCGGTGTTCGCCTACAACCTCGGCGACGGCGGGCACACGGCGGGGAGCACCGAGCCCAACTGGCCGGACAACGCCGCGCACTACACGTCGAACTCCACGCTCCTCTGGCGTGTCGACAACGACTCGTCGACCCTCCTCACGATCGACAAGGCGCCGACCCTCGCGAGCCTCCCCGGGGCGAAGAACGGGACGCACCTCGCGAGCTCTCCGGTGTTGGGCGACGGCCCGAATTTCTGGCTCTGCCTCAACAAGCCCGGCGGCAGCTACCCGGCCGACGCGCTCGTCGGGACGATGGAGGCTTCGCGCGCGCTGAAGGACGGCGTCGATCTCTTCGGCGTGGTCCACCCCACGAGCGCGGGCGGCGGCTCGTACGCCGTCCTCGGCTACATGATCTACTACGCGTACAACTCCTTCTCGCTCGACGACCACGAGGGGGACTGGGAAGGGGGCGCGGTCTTCGTCGATCTCACGTCGGGCGACGTCGTCGCCCTCGACACCGAGCGCCACGCGACCGCCGACACCGCGCTCCTCACCCACTTGGTCGGCACGAGCGCGCTCCCGGCAAAGGATCCTTCCGGCGAAGCCCCGCACTACGACGTCTGCGATCCGACGAACACGAGCTCCATCGGCGGCGTGCGCTTCTGGGACTACGCGGGGAAGAAGCACCATCCGGTCATCTATCCGGCGGCGGGGAGCCACGCGTCGTACGCCTATCCGGGGGCGACGAAGATCCAAGGCCTCGGTTGCACCGAGGCGACCATGGTGCGCGACGTGCACAACGGCAACTCGTCGAAGCTCGTCCCCCAGGACGGCGCGTACTACGCCGGCTGGGACAAGAGCGGCAAGGCTTCCATCGCTGGCGGGCTCCACTTCGTGAACGTTGGCGAGCCCGGTCACCTTCGCGCCGCCTTCACCGGCTTCGCCGGTCAGTGGGGCTGCACGCTCGACAACATCCCCAAGTCGTACCCCGGGCCGTGGGACAACCAGCGTTTGTGCCGCCACTGGTTGACGAACGACTGGGGGAGCGCGCCGCCCTTCACCCGCAGCACCGCCACGAGCTGCAAGTAGCGACGCACGCAGCGCCGCCTCTTCAGAACGCCTCGGCGAGCGCCTTCTTGCACGTCGCTTCGTCGGCGTGACCGCCGAGCCACGCGGTGAGGCACACGTCCTGATCGTCTCCCTCCTGGAACTGCGCTCCGCCCTTGTGGTGCTCGGCGCCTCGCGCCTTGCGCACCAAGGTGAGGCGATCGGGGCTCGCGCCCCCGGAGGTGACGACGTCGGTCATGATCTCGGGCTCGAGGGTGACGAGCGAGGTGTACGTGGCGTCGTACTCCGCCTGCGTCGTGGAGCCGTTGGCGAGCGGGCGGTCCGTCGGCGCGAGGCGAAGCCCCTCGTGACCGTAGATGCGGAAGTTGCGGAAGGCGTTGCCGTGGCAATCGAGCGTTCCGCAGCGGTGGTCGAGGAGATCCGACACGGCGGGGAACGACGCGGGATCGGGCGTGGTCTCGTGGATGCGCGCGTCGGACGAAGGGGTCGAGCACGCGGCGAGCGCCAGCAACACGACGACGAAGAGACACGCGAAGAAGCGGGGAGTCTCTTCCCCCACCCTCTCGCGACGCGGAGCGTTCGATGTGAAGCTCACGGCGCTCCTCCGTCCGGGGGAATGTAGACGTGCCCCGGCGAAGCAGGGCCCGCGGGATCGGTGTGGCACCCGCCGCACGATCCGTCGCGACCGATGAGCGAGGTCATCTTCACCGTCACGCCTCCGTAGGTCACCGCCACCTTCATGGGGTAGTTCGGCGTGAACTCGCTCGGCGCGACGTAGAAGTTCCCCGCGGTGTTGGTGGTGGTGGAGTACGTCTTGCCCGTCGAATCGGTGAGCGCGACGGTGGCGCGGTTCGCGGCGGTGCGATCCCCTTCGGCGACGAACACCGTGCCGGCGACGCTGAAAGCCGGAGGATCTCCGATCGCCCCGTCGTGGCAGACGATGCACGGCTGACCGGGTCGGTGCGTCGGCCCCTTCTTCACCCCCGGAGCTTCGTCTCCCAGCGAAGCGACCGCGTCGCTCTGCACCGGATCGCACGCGCCAAGGGAGAAGAGCGCCGAACCGCTCGTCGCGATCGCGAGCCAAGCGAGCGAAGCGAGACGTCTCATAGGTCCGCCTCCAATCCGAGCGCGCCGAGGGTCGAGAGGCGCTGGGTGAGATAGATGTCGTCGAGGTAACGCGTCGTCGTGACGCCGAGGTCGAAGCCGATCGTCCACGCGTTCGGGTTCGCCGAGGATCCTATTCCCCAGCGGAAGCTGCCGCCGCCGGTGAGGTTCAGGAGCGGACCGAGCTCGCGGTCGCCGGTGCGAAGGGCGGGCAGATCCCCTCCCGAGCCGATGGTGTACGCGCGCTGCCAGAAGGTGACCGGCGTCTGCGCGTGGAAGCGCACGTGCGGTCCAATCGCCACGCGGCGCCCGAGATCGAAGATGTAGCGTGCATCCAAGGTCGAAGCTTTGAGCCCCCACGAGTCGACGTAGAGTCGTTCGTCCAAGCGCACGGTCGACGTGAGGAAGCGGTGGGCGAGACGCGCGGTGGTGGCGAACCTGTCGCGCTGGGTCGGAAGCTGCTCGAGCGCGCGCGAGGTCAATCGTTGGGTGACGAGATCCGGCGAGGCGCCGAGCGGCACGTCGGTCCCCGGCGCGAAGAGCGGCACGTAGCGATACGGCTTCGACGAGTCGCCCGACTCGTGGACGAAGTCGCCGACGAAGGAGAGCACGGTCGCCGGATTGACGAGGATCGTCGCGCCACCTTTGAAGCTGTCGATGTTGAGCTTCCGTGAGAAGACCGAGAACGACGTCCCGGTGCGGCCGGCGATGTCGTGCCCGTGGCTGTACCCGAGAAGCAGCGTGAGGTTCTTGTCGAGGAGATCCTGCGAGAGGGTGCCGCCGCCGGTGAACGACTGGTAATCGGGCTCGATGGACACGTTGCCGCTCGCCGACACGCCGAGCTCGTGCGGCTTGTAGGCGGTGTCGACCGATCCGACGTGACGCACCTCTTCCCAACGTCGTGACGCCGTCGACACGATGTCGACGGATGCCGCAGAGACGACGTCGACGAGGTAGCGGCCGCCGAACGACCAACCGGCGACGGGATCGGCCGCGGATGCCGCCACCGTCGGAGAGACGACGAAGACGTGATCCGAATCGGCGTAGGCCGCGACCTCGGTGGACGCGTGCACGTCGACGTCGTGGGACGCGGGCGACGGCGCGTCCGGAGGCGCGGCGTTCGGTGCGTCGGCGCGCGCGCGAGCCGAACCGAAGGTGCACGCAAGCAGAGCGAGGAGCGCGAGTGCGTGGCGTGCGGTCAGTTGCATCCGCACCCGCCGCCCAAGGCGAAGCTCCCACCCGTCGCACCTTCCTGAATGGCGCGCGTGTGCTCTTCCCCCGGACCAGCGAGATCGGACGTCGTCATCGTCGGCTGCGCCAACTTGCCCCGCTCGTACGGCGCAACGTGCGTGCACCCCGACACGAGGAGGAGCGTCAGCGCAAAAAGCAGCGCAAAGGACGCGCTCCGGGCCGGCCCATCGTGGCCGATCGGAAGGTCCTCGCGCAAAGCGGAAAGACGAGCCACGCTCCGTACGTACCTCGTGCCGAGAGAAATCGATCACACGACGTGCTCGATTTCTTCGGCGGGACCCCACGGTATCGACGATGAGCGAGCTTTGGCGTGCAACACGACTCGCGGCGGGGAGCCTCGTCCCCCTCGCGGTGCTCGTCGCGCCGCGTGTTGCCGTCGGTGAGGTCGACATCCCGCACGGCGAAGAGGCTCCCCCCACGACGCTCCCGCCCGCGCCCGGCGTAGCGACCGAGACACCCGAGACGACCGCGTCTGCCGAGGCGGCGGCCGCTGCGAGCACGTCGCACTTCGAGGTCGCGGCGCTCGCGGGCTACCTCTCGCCACCGATCCGCGGAGGGACGACGCCGTTCGGCGCCGGCTTGAGCGGCCGCTTCGGACTCGTGCTCTCGAACGTGTACATCGGTGGCAAGCTCGCGGGCTACCTCGGGGGAACGGACGTCGACATCTCGGACCGTTCGCTCCTCTACGGGCTCGAGCTCGGCTACGGCTTTCGCTTGGACGCGTTCGGCGGCACGCACTTCGTCGTTCGGCCCCAAGTCGGCGCGGGCGCGATGACGATCTTCCACACCGATCCCAGCCTCGCCGGCGCGAGCACGACCACCGCGACGGGAGGGCGCGCGCGCGCCAGCGTCGACGTCATCACTGCGGCGAGCTCATCGTCGGGCGGCGGAGGATCGGGGAGCTCGTCGCTCAGCGACACGACGACCGTGACCAACGTCTACGTCGAGCCGGGCCTCTCGGTGATGTGGACCTCGGGCGTGTTCTTCGTCGGTGCGCTCGGCAGCATGGTCGTCGTCCCCGGCATCTCGTACAGCGGGGCCGACGCCTCGACGTGGGTCTCGTACGGGCTCGCCGGCCAGATCGGCGTCTCGTTCTGAGAGGCGACGCGATCGCCTACAAGCCCGCGGAGGAGGCCTTCGCGTCGAGGAACGAGCGGCACACGGGGCGCCCGACGAAGTCGCTGTAGTCGTGGACCGGATCGGCGTCGGCCGGGTTGTGCGGCTTGGTCGTGACGAGCGTGACGTGCAGACACCACGTCGCTCCCGCGTTGCACCCCGAGCCGGTGGCGTCGTTCTCGTAGTACCCGCCGGCCGACGCGTAGGTCGCGCCGAGCGATTGCATCGTGCTCGCGTTCGCCGAGTAGGTGTTGGTCGTGGGATCGTGCGACGCGACGAAGTACGCGCGATGAAGGCGCCCTACGACAGCCGCGTTGAGGCCGTCCGAGCCCCCTTCGAGGTTGAAGTAGACGACGCGACCGGCGGTGACCCCTTGCGGATCGAGGCCACCTTGGAGCTGGCCCAAGAGCTCGTGCGCCACGAAGCTCCCGCTCGAGTGACCGGCGACGAGGACGAACTTCGTCGACGACGTGACGAGCGGCAACATGGCCGAGATGATCTTGGAGTTGCCGATCTCTTTCTGCGTGTACGTCGGGTTGCTGGGCCCTTGGACCGCGAAGAGGTAGCGGACACCGCGCGCCTCGAGATCCGCTCGGTAGAGCGCCGTCGCCCACGCCTTCGCCGAATCGAGGGAGATGTTGTATCCGGCGTAGGCGATGAAGATCGCGTTGCCGTGCGTGTTCCCGGTGTCCTTCTTGGCCACGCCGAAGCCGACGTCGGCCCCAGTCGCCCAGGGAATTTGATCCACGTCGACCGTCGTCACGGGGGCGTCCGAGCCGCTGTCGGTGGGCCCTTTCGGCGCGGGTGAAGCCGCGTCATCCCCGGCGGCCGCTTCGCCGCCCGACCCAACGGCCGCGCCCGAGTCGGGCAAATCCGGCCCGTACGAGGGGAGATCGCCGTCGGCGCTGCACCCCACGGAGGCCGAGGCGAGCGCGAGGCCCGAGGCGAGCAACCAGAAGAAGGACGGAACGCGTGCGCGCACGTCGGCGCGTTAGAGCAAACTCCGCGCCGCGTCCAATCCCACGCGCGACGCTCGTCCCCGCTCGAGCACGCGGACCGGCGGCCGCTTGAGATCCCACACGAGGCCGAGCTTCTCGAGGACGACGAGCACGTAATAGGTGACGTCGATCTCCCACCAGAAGAAGCCCTGCCGCGCCGAGCGCGGGTAGTGGTGGTGGTTATTGTGCCAGCCCTCGCCGAAGGTGACGAGCGCGACCCAAAGGTTGTTGCGACTCTCGTCGCTGGTAGCGTAGCGGCGTGTGCCCGAGGTGTGCGCGAACGAGTTGAGGCTGAAGACGCCGTGCCAGAGGAGGCACGTGGAGACGAAATACCCCCACACCACGGCGTGCGGCCCGCCGATGGCGAGGAGCGCGACGGCCAGCGCGATCGAAGGAAGGAGGTGCAGCCGATTCAGCCACACGAGCTCCGGGTACACCGCGAAGTCGCGGACCTTCGACCAGTTCGTGTCGTCGTACGTCTTCGCGAGGATCCACCCGACGTGCGACCAGAGAAAGCCGCGCTGCGCGCGCGAGTGAAGGTCGCGCGGCGTGTCCGAGGTGGCGTGGTGCGCTCGGTGATGCGACGCCCACCAGAGCACCCCCTGCTGGGTGCTGGTCGTCGCGAGGAGCGCGAGCAGAAACTGGCCGATGCGACTCGTGGCGAAGGCGCGGTGGCCGAAGTAGCGATGAAAGCCGGCAGTCACTCCGAAGAGACGGACGGCGTAGAAGATGGCCGCGAGGACGAGCCCACGGGCGAAGCCTCCCACCGCGAGCGCCCCGGCGAGCGCCACGAAGTGAAAGACGACGAAAGAGATCGTAGCCCCCCAGTTGATCTCGTCCCGAGGACGCAGGGAGACGGGGGCAGCGAGGCGCGAGGCGTGGTTCATGGAGGGTGCGCTCTCGGAGCGCTCGCAGCGCCTTTAGCATAGCGCGTACCGCTGCCGCCCCTGTCCGACGTCCTCGACTTTCCCCGGCGAGAGCGCGCAACCGTGTGCGTTCGTTCACGCGCCCCCGACACCGATGGCGCGGCCGCTCCGGGCGAACGTGACGTTTGCCTCACCGAAAGAGACCGCGAGCGCCCCTTCGAACCGGCGTACGATCCTTGCTCCGCGCTCGCTTCGCCATGCCTCGCTCCCCCTCGCTCGCCACCGCTTTTGCCGCACGCGCGAAGGCCACTCCCGCGCGAGTCGCCCTCTTCGATCGCCGGGAGCGGATCACCTTCGGCGAGCTCGAGGCCAGCGTTCGCGCCGTGGCCGCCGGTCTCGAGGGGCGAGGCGTCTCTCCGGGGGGACGCGTGGGCCTCTCGGTGCCGCGATCGATCGACGCGGTGATCGCGACACTGGCGGTCTTCTGGCGCGGCGCGACGGTGGTTCCTTTGGATCCGGCGTGGCCGAGAGCGCGGCGCGACCTCGTCGTCGACGACGCCGCGCTCCACTTCGTCGTGGAAGCGGACGGACCGAACGCCGTCGCCTCGCTCGCGCGCATCGGACCGGCCGCGGGCGTGCACGACGAAGCGCCGCGGGATCCTGGCGATGCGCCGGCGCACCTCCTCTACACGTCGGGCTCCACCGGTCACCCCAAGGGGGTCATTCTCGATCACGAGACGACGCTCGCGCGCGTGCGGGCGCTCGGTGAGGTCCTCCCCTTCGCCGAGCACGACGTCGCGTGCCTCCGTACGCCGCCGACGTTCGTCGACGCCAATGCCGAGCTCTTCGGACCGCTGCTCGCCGGCGTGCCGATTTACGTCCCGCCGCATCCCTTCGACCTCGCGGACGTGGTCGACGCGCTCGCCACCCACGGCGTGACACGCCTCGTCCTCGTCCCTTCCCTCCTCGCCCTCCTCCTCGACGCCGCACCGGATCTCGGCGCGCGGGCGAAGGATCTCCGTCTCGTGGTCTCGAGCGGCGAGGCGCTCCCCGGAGGTCTCGCGCGGCGCTTCTTCGCCGCCACGCCGCGCGCGCGCCTCGTGAACGTCTACGGATCGACCGAGGTCGGGGGCGACGCCACCTTCGCCGAGATCGATCGCGCGACGTGCGAGGTTCCCCTCGGACGCGCGCTCCCCGGCGCCTCGCTCGCCCTCGCCGGCGCGAACGACCCCCGAGCTCCGGCCGAAGGCGAGCTGCTCGTGGGCGGCGCGATGTTGGCGCGAGGATATTGGCGGCGCCCCGAGCTCGATGAAGCGCGCTTCACGCGCGACGCTGCGACCGGTGCGCGACATTTTCGCACCGGAGACCTCGTGCGCCGGGACGAGAACGGCGTTCTCTGGTTCGTCGGGCGGAGCGACGGTCAAGTGAAGCTCGGCGGCGTACGGATCGAGCTCGGTGAGATAGAGCGGCATCTCCTCGCGCTCGAAGGGGTCGAGGAGGCGGGTGCCGTCCTGCTCGACGGACCTCCCCCGTGCCTCGTCGCGGCGATCGCCGGCCAAGGCCTCGACGATGCAGCGGTGCGCGCTGCGCTCGCAAGAGCTCTTCCCTCCTCGAGCGTCCCGCAGCGGATCTCCGTCCTGGCGCGCCTCCCGAGAACCTCGCACGGGAAGATCGATCGCCCGGCGCTCGCACGCGCGATCGGCCAAGCCACGACCACGGAGGTGACGCCCCCCGACGATTCGCTCGTGCGTCGCGTCGCCCGCTGGATGCAAGAGGCCGTCGGCGGAGACATCGTCTCCGAGGACGCGTACTTCGAGGCCGTCGGCGGCGACTCGTTCGCGCGTCTTCGCCTGCTCGTGAGGCTCGCGCGCGAGGGGTTCGAGATCCCCCTCCGCGACGTGCCGCACCCGCTGACGGCGCGGCGACTCGCCGACGCGCTCTCCACCATGGCGCGGCCCGAGCCGCCGCCCCCCTTCGTGCTTCCGTCGGCGGACCGCACGCGCCTCGTGCGCTCGGGCTACGCGCCCGAAACGGCCCTCCCGCTGACCGACTTTCAGCGCTTCATGATCGCCGAATCGGTCGCCAATGCGAAGACGTGCGTGTGGGGCGATCAGATCGCCTACCGCGTCGACGGCGCCATCGACCCCGCGCGCTTCGAGGCGGCGTGGCGCGAAGAGATCGCCGTCGAGCCTGCCCTTCGCCGAGCCTTCGTGTGGCGGGCGTACGAGGAGCCGTTGCAGGTGGTCGTCGACGAAGCGCCCTTCGCCCTCGCCGTCGTCGACGCGCGGGCCGCCGATGCACGCGCCTACCGGCGGCGCGTGCTCGCCGAAGAGTGGACCGCGATGTCCACGGTCTTCGATCTGGGGCGCGCCCCGCTCTTTCGCGTGTGCCTCCTTCGCGGGCCTTCGGAGCGGAACGACGTCGTGCTCACCTACCACCACGCGCTCCTCGACGGCGAGTCGTCGCGCATCGTCTTGCGCCGCGTGCTCGCGCGCTACGCGACCGGCACGGCCCCCGCGAAGAGCTCGCCCGCCTTCGGCGCCTTCGTCGCACGGACACGTGGTCCGGAGGGAGCGCGCGCCGCGGAGCTCGTCACCGAGACCCTCGCCGGCTACGCATCGCACGATCCCGCAGACGGCGACGGCAGAGTTCAGGGAGGCGACGCCGTGTGGCAGGGCTTCCATCGCCTCGTTGGTGTGCGACGACGCGTGGCGCAGGCGCGCCTCGCAGGTCGTCGCGGGCTCGACCGCGACCTGGCCCGATTGCTCGACGGCTCCGCCGCGCCGGCGTCGTCTTACGCAGGCGGCGACATGGGGACGACGCCGCTCTCCGTCGCCTTCGCGCGCGCGCTGACCGCCTGGTGTCGCGCGCGCGCGGTGAGCCCGGCGGCGGCGTGGGCTGCGCTCTACGCGATCGTGCTCGCGCGGGAGACAGGCGCACGCGACGTCGTCTTCGGGGTGATCCTCTCGGCGCGCGACGGAGCTTCGGCCGACACCGTAGGTATGCTGGCGAACTGCTTGCCGCTACGGCTCCGCGTCGCCGAAGAGGATCGTGTCGTCGATCTCGTCGACCGGGCGGCCACCCGACTCAAGCTCTTGGAGCGCGCGGCGCTCGCCCCCCTCGGTGCGGTCGATTCGCCTCCGGCCCGCGCGGCAGCGATGCATCACTGGCTCGTCTCGTGGAGCTACGACGAGGATCGGCCGGTCTTCCCCGGGCTTCGTGTCGGCGACGGCCGCGGCGTCACGGTGGCGAGCACACATCTCGCGCTGGTCGTGTCGCGCCGTGGTGAGGGGCTCGAGATCGGCGTGGGGAGCCGCGCGTACTTGGAGGTCGATCGCGTCCGCCGCCATGTTCTATCGCTCGCCGACGCGCTCATGGACGTCACCCCAGCGACTCGCGTCGGCGAGTGGCTCGCGCGCGATCTCCCCGACGGTGGCATGTGGGTCGGGCTCCCCGACCTTTGAAGCGAGGCCCTAAGGCAGCGGCGCCGCACACGGAAGCGTCACTTCGAAGCGTGCACCCCCCAAGCTCGACGAGGTGACGCGCACCTGGCCGCCGTGCTGCGTGACGATCTCGAGCACCAACGAGAGCCCCAACCCGGTCCCCGCCGGATCGGTGGTGAAGAACGGGTCGAAGATCCGCTCGCGCAGATCCTCGGGCACGCCGCCGCCGTTGTCCTCGACGTTCAAGGTCACCTGTGAGCCCGCCGACGACGTGCGGACGACGATTTTCCCTGCTCCCTTCGCAGAGCGAACCGCGCGCGTCGCGTTCACGACGAGGTTGGCCACGACCTGGCCGAGTCGGCCTCGGCTTCCACGCACCGGAGGCACGTCCCCGAGCTCGAGCACGAGCTCCGTCTCGGTGCGAATCGCGGGGCTCAAGAGATTCGACGTGGCGCGGATCACGTCGTCGAGGAACACGTGCTCGGTTGCGTCGCCGTCGACGCGCGAGAAGGTGCGGAGATCCGAGGCCACCGCGCGAATGCGCTCGACCCCCTCCGTGGCGCTGGCGAGGACCTCGTCGAGCTCGTCGAGCTTCGCCTTGAGTCGCTCGGGGAGCCCGGGGCTTCCGCTCGCGGCGACCTCGCGGCGGATCTCCTCGCTGCGCTTCTTCGCCAAGACGAGCGCCAACGACGCCCAGCCCGCCGGGTTGTTCACCTCGTGAGCGACGCCGCTCGCCAGCTGCCCGATCGAGGCGAGCTTGGCCGCGTGGACCAGCTTGACCTGCGCCTCCTGCAGCGCCTCGTAGGCGGCGACGAGCTCACGCCGCGAGGCCACCGCGCCGTCGAGCTCCTCGGCCATCATGTTGAGGCCGCCGGCGACCGCGTCGATCACGTCGAGGGCGTCGCTCACCTTCACGCGGTGCGAGAAGTCGTGCTTGGCGTACGCGACGAGCGCCGAGACGATGCGGTCGAGACGCGGGTCGTACCCGTCGTGACTCATGGCGCCAACTGAGTGAGGAGCCAGTCGACTGCCGCCTCGTCCTGCGTGAAAAGACGCGTCGGGACGAGCTGCGTCGTGTGGCGCAGGAAGAAGTCCCCCAGGACGCGGCTGACCGGCGAACCGATGAGGATCGCGACCGCAACGCACACGCGAGCCGCCTCTTCGCTGGCGAAGTACGCGCGCGCGTCACGCGACTGCGACTTCACTTCGCGCGCGTCCACCAGAACGGGCCGCCGCACCCCGCCGGCAAGCTCGGCCGTCGCGCGCAATGCGTCGCGAGCGTCCTCGAGCACCATCTCCGCGCCAGGGCGGATCGTGGCGCGCACGAACCCGCGTGGATCGAGCTCGAAGCTACAGACGCGCGTATGAGCCTTCGTCGACACGAGCGGGCTCCTTACCACGGGCTCGCGAGGCGGCGAAGGAGCGCGTCCGCGTTGGCCGCGATCACACGCTCAATCCAGAGGGGTGCCGCCGCCGCCCTCCCCTTCGCCGCCAAAGGCGCCGGGGGCGATGCGCAGCGTGACGAGCTCGGCGAGGATCGCCGTGGGATCGACCTCGGCGGCAGGCTCGTCGTAGGTCAGCTCCTCGATGCGCTCCGTGCCGGTGCGAAACACGGTGATGGCCATTCCGTCGCTACGAAGGGCCTTCGCCTCGACGTAGTCGAGGACCGTGCGCGTCCTCATGCCGTTGACCGACAAGAGGACGTCACCGTAACGGATCCCGGCGCGTGCCGCGGGGGTGCCGCTGAGCGTACCCAGCACCGGGATCCCTTCGAGGGCCTTCGCGAGTGCGAACAGAGATGCCTTGGCGATCATCGGGGCCTTACCGTTTCGTGTTTCGCCGGCCCCGCTCCAGGAATCAGACCTGGAGGTCCTTCTCGACGTCGGCGAGCGCGATACGCGCCATCGCGAGGTTCGCGCGGGTGCGGTCGAGGGCGACGTAGAAGAAGAGCGAGCTGCGGGAGCGGAGCGGACGAATCATATGGTACGCCTTCCCGAGCGTGATGAGGATGTCCTCGATGCCGTCTTTCAGCGCGAGGTTGCTCATCGTCTTCCGCTTGGCGCGGACGACCTCGGTGTTGCCCGCCGCGGCGACCTCCAAGTTGAGGTTGCCGCCGCCCTCCTGACCGAGAAGCATGCCGCTCTCCGAGTCCACGAGCGCAGCGCCCACGAAGCCGTCGATCTGGTTGAGCTTGGCGAGACTGTCCTTGATGTTCATACGGATCTCCTTTGCCGGTTCTTGCGGCACTGACTGTTCTGATGGTTCTGGTTGTTCTGGTTCTTCAACCACGGGCACGGTGTTGACCGTCCCCGTCTTGAAATCGAGAAATGCTTCTTCGAACGCGAGGTCGTCGAGCGCGGGCGGAGTCTGCGTCCAACCGGTCGCTGCCGATCGCGGCGGGCTCGTGCGTTTGAGCTCGTCCATGCGGCGGACGCTCTCCATGAGGAGCTCTTGCCAGTTCGACGTCACCGAGCGCTCGGGTGCGATCGCCCCCATGCGCATGGAGAACTCGCCGCCGCTCCAGCTCATGATCTCGTAGAACGCGTCGTCACCCTTCGTGGTCGGGGTCGCCGCGTGGAGGATCGCCCCCTGCGCGAAGTAGAGCTGCCCGTCCACGCGGTTGTGACGAACGGTGAGGAGCCCCGTCGCGTTCGAGAGCACGTAGAGCTGCACGATGTCGGGGAGTGTCTGCACCGAGATGGCGCCGGAGAACCCGACGACCTCGGGGGCGAACGCCTGGTCCACGAGCTCGAGGAGGCGGTCGAACTCGAACGGCTTCTCGAGGAAGCCGGTGAACGGCCCTCCCTCGAGGCGCGTGATGTCCGCCGAACGAAACGCCGTCATGAGGATGACGGGGAGATCGGGATACAGGCGCCGCGCCGCGAGCACGAGATCGATGCCGCTCATCCCCGGCATGCGGATGTCGGCGATGAGAAGGTCGAGCGGGCCCTCTTGCACACGAAGGAGGGCGGACTCTCCGTCGTAGGCCGTCTCGATCTTCGCCTCCGGGCGCACCTTCAAGAGGCGGCTCGCGAGCGACCAGGCGAGAGCCTCTTCGTCGTCGACGAGGACGATACGTCGAGGTGTTCGTTTCGCCGCCACGACGACGACGTTTGCAGCCGTCGTGCCACGCGTCCCGGCCGACCACGCGCGCTCGCCGCCTGCTCGCATTGCGACGTGCGCTCAGCTGTTGGTGGACGCTTCGTGTGGCCGTCTCAACGGTTGGACGAATCCCAGATTGTCCAGATTTCGAACAGACGGGCGTCTGGATCTCAGACAACACCCCTGCTGCTGCGGAGAATTGGGACACCCCGCGCTGGTACGAGCGTTGCGATAGCGGTCTCGAACCCGCGCATCTCCGCGGGTCGAGGTGAAGACGCGGATGGCATACCTCAACCTGCGCGAGCGCCGTATCGAAGCGAAGATCGCGTACGTCGGCGCCGAGCTGGTCGGTAAAGCGACCAACGTCGCGCGCCTCCGCGGCACGACCGAGGACGCGCGCATCGGCAAGGTCGAGAGCCTGGGGGAAGGCGATCTCCTCGCGCTGGCGTGGCGCCCGACCGACGCCGACCGGTTCCGCGACTGCGACGTCCGCGTACACGTCGTCGCCCAGCACGGCCCTTCGTCCGAAGAGCGGTACCGCGACGTTCTTCGCGACGTCGATGGCGTCGTCTTCGTCGTCGACGCTCACCCCTCGGCCCAAGAGAGAAACCGCGCTTCGCTCGACGTCGTCCGCGAGGTCTTGGCGCGCGGCGAACGTCGCAACGTGCCGGTGGTTCTGCAGCTCAACAAGACCGACCTCAGCGACGCGTTGCCGGCACAAGAGGTGCTCGGCGGCCTCGACGCCGGCGCTCTTCAGCACGTGGTCGCCTCGGCGGCGCACGGCAACGGCGTGGTCGACACCCTCGAAGCGGCGATGAACGCCGTCTTCGACGCCATCCAAGCGGAGGGAGAGGTGACGAATACCGTTTCGAAGGACACGATGCGACCGGGCCTGAGCAAGCGCGTCCCCGAGGGGACGAACGGGACGACCGACGGCGGACACCCGCTCCTCGCGGCCCTTCGTCAGGTCCTCCGCGACACCGCGCGGGAGCAAGCCGACGAGCTCGAGGCGCGGGTCACGGCGCGCCTCCAAGACACGCTCGCGCGCGTCGAGCGTCGCGTCATCTCGGTGGAGGCGAAGACGGCGGAGCTCCGCGCGCGGGTCGAAGAGGGCGCCGAGCAACAAGAGGCGACGCAGCGCGAGATCGCCGAGCGTGAGCGCACCGAACGCGAGCGCGCGAGGGCCGAGAGCGCCGCGACCGCAGAGAGCGAGCGGGCGCGTAGAGACGAGATCGACGCTGCGCTGCGAGGCATCGGACCTCTCCTCGAAGGACTGGCGAGCGCCGTCGGCGCCGCCGCCACGAAGAACGACCTCTCCCTCGTGACGATGAGCTTCGATCGCCTGCGCGACGAGCTCAAGGCGGAGATCCTCCGCGTCATCGAGTCACGCGCGAAGACCGATCGCGAGCAGCTGACCACCGCCGCGACCACGATCCGCAAGGCCGTCGAAGGCGTGTCCGCCGAGGTGCGCGCCGTCGACGTGCGGGCGCGCGTCGAGCAGCTCTCCGAGCTCGTCAAAGGCGTCGTTGCGAGCACCTCCGAAGTGAGCGGCCGCGTCGACGCCGCCGCGCAAGATGTCCGTGGAATCTCCCCGCGTCTCGGCCAGGTCGAGGCCGCGTGGAAGGAGCGCACCGCGAAGCTCGAGGCGTCGCTCAAGGCGCTGGAGAGCGACATGACGGAGGCCTTCGCCGCCACGGACGAGAAGGTCAAAGAGGTTCACCAGCGGGTGAGCGATCTGATCGAGGAAATGAAGAAACCCAAGAAGGGTTGGTTCGGTTGAACCACCCCAGGAGATGAAGATGCCCAACGAAACCACCGAAGTGTTCGAGACCTTTGCCAACGACATCCCCGGCTTCATCGCCGCGTCGCTCGTCGACCTCGACTCCGGCATGACGCTCGCGGTGAAATCCACCCGCAACGACTTCGATCTCGCCGTCGCCAGCGCCTACAACAGCGAGCTCGTGAAGCAGAAGCTCAAGATCATGAAGGCGCTCAACCTGAAGACCACGCTCGAGGACATGATCCTCACGCTCGGCGATCAGATCCACTTCATCAAGGTGCTCTCGCCGACCATGTTCATCTACTTGGCGGCCGACCGCGCGGCGACGAACATGGCCATCGTCCGCACCGTCGTGAACAAGAACGCTCACCGCGTCGCGAGCTGAAAGGCAGACGGCGGTGGGGATAGAGCTTGCGATGAAGGAAGCGCTGGCGTCGCGACCCGACGCCGTTGCGCTGGCCTGCATGGACACGCGCTCGGGGCTCCTCTTGGGGATCCACGTGCGAGGAGACGTCCCTCGGGACGACGTCGAGGTTGCAGCGTTCTCGGCGGCGCAGCTCTGTTCTGCACCGCACGCGGGCGCCTCTCTCGAGGACGAAGAGGAGGAGTGCGACGAGTCGTTCGTCGTGTCCTCGCGCTGGGTGCACGCCTACGCGCGCGTGCCGAGCCGGCGCGACCTCGTGGTCGTGGGGCTCGCGCCAGGTGGGGCCAACGTTGCCCTGCTGCGCGCGTGGATCCGTCGTGTGGCTGAGCGGGTGGGCCCGCAGGCTTGATCGCGCTTTCCGCCGGCCGAGACGTCGCGCTCAGGAACACGCTCGAGGCGTGCGCCCTGATCGACGAGCTCGGCGCTTCGGCCGTCGGTGAGATCCTCGTCCACAGAGTCGATGGTCAGCGCGGAACGATCTTCGTCGAGCGGGGGCGCATCTGTTGGGCTGCCGCTCGCGGGCTCGCCCGTCGACTGACAGAGCTCTTGGGGGCACGGGCAGCGCTCGCCCCCGGGGCGATGGAGTCGATGTTCACGGCGTGCAAGGAGATGCGCGTCCCCCTCGGCGAGCACCTCGTGAATCGCGGCGTGCTCAGCGCCGCCGATCTTCGCGTCGCGCTGCTGCAACACACGACCGAGAGCCTGCGTGCACTATGCACACAGGACGCGCGCGCCGAGTGGTGCCCCCGCCTCGGCAAGGGCTATAGCCCTCGCTTCACCTTCGCGACCGCCGAGCTCCTCGCCCACGTAGGCGGCGCGGTGCACCAAGCGACCGCCGATCTGGTCCGCCCCACGCTCCAAGCGCTCTTCGGCGACGACGAGTGGGGAGCGGCGTTCGTACGCACCGGCTCGAGCGCGTTCCCCGAGCCGGTCGCGATTCAGGGGACGGCGCCGCACGCCGCGAGCACGCTCGTCCGCGTGGGGAAGTGGGCCGCTTCGGCGCTCGACATCGCCGCCGCATTCACCCAGGAGGTCACCTTGCTCGCCACGCCGCGGAGCGGCTCGGCCGGCGAGACCGCCCTCGTCGCGCTCCGCATCGGCGACGCGATCGTCGCAGGCGAGACCGGGCCACACGGGCCCGCGCGCATCTTGAACCGCCGCGCGCAACAGCGCCGGACGAGAGGGAACGGCAATGCCGATCTATGATCCCTTCGAGCAGAGAATGGCCGTGCGCGTCGTCTACGACGGCGTCGCGTGCGCAGGCAAGACGACCAACCTGAGGCAGCTCTGCACGCTGTTTCTCGCGCAGCGCACGACGGAGCTCTACTCCCCCGGCGACATGCACGGGCGAACACTGTTCTTCGACTGGATGCAGATTCAAGCCGGTGTGGTCTCGGGCTTCCCCCTCCTGTGTCAGGTGGTGAGCGTGCCCGGGCAGGTCGTGCTGACTCCGCGACGCAAGCACCTGCTCGCGACCGCCGACGTCGTCGTCTACGTGTGCGAGAGCCACGAAGGAGCGATGCGGTCCGCGCGGAGCGGCCTCGAGCTCTACGACCTCGTCGCCAAAGAGCGCGGCGTTCCCATTCCGCTCGTCATTCAGGCGAACAAGCAGGACCAGGTCGACGCCTTCGACGGCCCTGCCCTCTTGCGCGCCCTCGGTCGCGAGGGGGTCCCGGTCGTCGAGGGGATCGCGAGCGAGGGGGTCGGCGTCGTCGATACGTTCGTCACCGCCGTCCGCACCGTCGTTCGAGCGATCCAAGCGCGGACCGAGGTCGATGAGCTACACGTCCCGGTGCGCCGCGCCGACACTGCCGAGGCGGTCCTCTCGCGCCTGCTCGAAGAAGAGCTCGCCCCGGAGTGGGCCGCGGAGATGCTCCTCGAAGAGGCGCAAGCGGCCTTCCTCGTCGAAGAGGCGATGGCGGTCGTCGCGACCGATCCCGAGGCGCGCGCGGCCGCGGCGGCAGCAGCCGAAGAGCTTTCGCACATCGACATGACGCCGCCCCCGGTCGTCGACGAGACCGCCGCAGCGCCGTCCGCGCCGGTGGCGTCGCTCACCGCGCCCCCGATCCTCCCGCGTCACGATGTTCCCACCGGATTCATTTGGCCGGCGCACACCGGGCGCGCCACGGTGCGCTCCCTCGCGATGACCGGCCTCGAGGCCAACGCCCTCGACGCAGAAGGACGCGTCGTGCACGTGGCGCACGGCTACGTCGCTTCCACTTCGACCCGCGCGCGCTTCGGCGACGGCGAAGCGGCACGCCAAGCCCTCGTGAAGAGCGCGCGCGAGTGCACGCAGCTCGATCGGCTGCTTGCGCCGGAGACGGTGCTCGTCGCGCAGACGGTGACCGACGGCTCGTGCTGGATCTGGACCGTGCGCCCCGACTTGCCGTCGATCGAGCGCTTGCTCGGCGCGCGCCAGACCTCTCCCGAGCTGCTCGGCGCCTACGGCGTCGCGGTCGTCGAGGCGCTGCGCACGTCGCTCCGCCACGGCTTCTCCGTCCGCTTCTCTCCCGACGCCTTCGGCGTGCAGCAGGGGGTGCTCCGCTACATCGGCGAGCTCTCCCCCGAGCTCCCGCGCGCCGCCGACGTCTCCTCCTCCATCTTCGCCGCGGTCGACGCCATCGAGCGCGCCGGCGCCGACGTCGGCACCTTCCTCGACGCGTTCGAGCGCGAGCTTCAGCGTCGTCTCACCCCCGAGGAGCGCGCGCGCGCGACCGCCTCGATGAGCGGCCCGCCCCCGAGTGACGGTGCCGGCACACGCACCGCCGGGGAACGCCTTTACGCCGTGCTGTCTCGAGCGCACGAGGCCTCGTGAGCGAAGCCTCCAGGGAGGCCCAGGCCTCTTTGACCTTCGTGGAGCCGACCGTCCTCGTCTTCGGTGACGCTCCCGAGATTTCGGAGACGATCGGCGCGACGGTCCGCCGCCTCCCGATCGGTCCGGTGGCGCCGGGGAGTCCGGCCGCCGCCGCCGTCTTCGACCTTCGCACCGCATCCGTCGCGAGCTTCACCGAGGTGCGTGAGTCGCCGGACGTGGCCAGCGTTCCGCTTCTGCTGATCTCGGATGAGGAAATCCCCGAGGCCGTCTACGGCCTCCTTCGCGCCGACGACGGTGTCACGCTCGACTCTCGCGGCCGCTTGCACCTTCCACGTCGCCTCACCACGCTGATCGAGCTCGGTCGGCTACGGCTCGTCGCCTCCTTCGCCGACCAAGCGCTCGAGCACAGCGTGAACGGCCTCTCGGTCGTCGACCTCGAGAGCCCCGACGCGCCACTGGTCCACGTGACGCCCGCCTTCGAACGCATGACCGGCTACACGCGCGAGGAGATGTTGGGAAGGAACTGCCGCTTCCTCCAAGGCGAAGATCGCGCGCAGCCCGGCGTCGCCGAGCTACGCACAGCGGTGACGACGCGCGCGCCAGAGGCCGTCGTGCTCCGCAACTATCGCAAAGACGGCACCGTCTTCTGGAACAAGCTGACGATCTTCCCCCTCCTCGCTCATGGGCGGCCCACCAAGTGGATGGCCGGCGTGCAGCACGACGTGACCGCGCTCTCCGAAGCGCGCGAGCAGATCGAGTCGCTCTACCGCGCCCTCGTCGAGAAGCAGCGCTTCGATCACGCCATCCTCGACGGCGTGGAGGTCGGCATCGTCACGACCGACGACGACGGCCGCGTCACGTTCGTCAACCGGGCCGCGGCGCACCTGCTCCGCATCTCCGCCGACGCTCCACCCGAGTCGGTCGAAGAGATCCTCGGACTCGACAACAGCCCGAAGGATCTCCTGGGAGAGGAGTGTCGCCGGGTCCTCGAGCATCCGCTCTCTCGCGCCGACGGCACCGACCTCGACCTCGAGCTCACGGTGAGCCGCGGAGTGAGCGACCACGACGAGCGGGTCGGCTTCTTCTTCATCTTCCGCGACGTGCGCGAGGAGAAGCTGCGCGAGTCCGAGCGCCGTCGCTTCGAGCGACTCGCCGCGATGGGGACGATGGTGGCGGGCTTCGCGCACGAGGTTCGCAACCCGGTCGCCGCGATACGGTCCATCGCCGAAGAGTTGAGCGAAGAGCTGCGCGACGCCGGCGTCACCGTGCCGCACGTCCGCCTCCTCCTCCAGATGGTCGAGCGCATCGAGCGGCTCGTGCGCACGTCACTTCAGTTCGGTCGTCCGGCGACGCCGAGGCGCTCGCCGCAGAGGCCGTGGGTGATCGCCTCGCAGGCCTTGTCCGAGCTTCGCCCGCGCCTCCGCGGCGGCGGCGAGCAGATTCACATTCACGCCGACCCCGAGCTCCCCGACGTGAACGTCGACGAGCGACAGATCACCCAGGCGCTCGTCATCCTCCTCAACAACGCGCTCGAGTCGACGGGCTCGGCGTCGCGCGTCTCGTTGCGTGTGCGCGGCGTGAAGCCAACAGACCAGGAGACGCGAAGAAAGAGCGATCCGCCTCCCTCGCCGGTCGTGCGCTTCGAAGTGATCGACGACGGGTCAGGGATTCCCCCAGAGATCCTCGGGCAAATCTTCGATCCCTTTTTCACTACCAAGGCGTCTGGCACGGGCCTTGGATTGTCGATCGCACAACAGATCGTCAGCGAGAACGGCGCGCGCCTCGAGGTCGTCTCGACGCCGGGCGTCACGACGTCGTTTGCGATCGTCGTACCTGCCTAAATTCCAGCACTTCGTCCACGCGCAAGGCGGCCCCGCGTCATCTGGAAGAAGCACGGCACGGCGACCTACCAGACGGTCCTATGGACGATACCGCTGCACGCCTGAGGCGCGCGCCGGTGACGACGAGGCGGTCTGCGATGCGAGCCCGACGCGAGCAAGAGTGCTCCTCCCTCTGCACACTCCGTCGTCGTCCCTCCTCTAAGATTTCGAAATCGCCTCTCTCCGATCTTCCTCTTCGCGCGCTTCTCATTAGGATGAAGAGTTCGCGATGGGGAAGGCAGGGAAGTGGGAGTCCGCGCCGGCGTCTGTGCTCGTCGTGGAGGACGACGCCGCGGTTCGCTTCGGTCTTTGCGGCGCGCTTCGTGCGCTCGGGTTCCTGGTGCTCGAAGCCGACTCGTGCGCGGCAGCAGCGCGCGCGTTCTTGGCGCACCCCGACGTCGTCGTCACCGATCTGCGCCTCCCCGACGGCGACGCGATCGAGCTTCTCCCCAAGCTGCGGGCGATGGACGCGACCATCCCCATCTTCATCGTGACCGGGCACGGGACGATCGATCTTGCCGTTCGCGCGGTGAAGCAAGGCGCAGAAGATTTTCTGACGAAGCCGGTCGACACGCGCGCGCTCGGCGAGGTCGTGGCCGCAGCCGCCGAGCGTCGCGTGGCCAAGCGCTCCGGTGTGCGCCGCCGCCTGGCGCCGCCTCCGTTCCAGCCGCGCTCGGAAGCGATGAAGCGCGTCGAAGAGCAGATCGAGCGGCTCCGTGACGCCGACTGCTCGGTGCTCCTCCTCGGCGAGACGGGCACCGGCAAGAGCATGCTCGCGCGCCGCATCCACGCGGTGGGCGTGCGCAGCGCGGCGCCCTTCGTCGACATCAACTGCGCCGGGCTCAGCAAGGACTTCGTGGAGACCGAGCTCTTCGGACACGAGCGCGGCGCCTTCACCGGCGCGCACATCGCGAAGACGGGGCTCTTCGAGGCCGCCCACGGCGGGACGCTCTTCCTCGACGAGATCGGGGACGTCGACCTCCAGGTTCAGCCGAAGCTCCTCAAGGTCATCGAGGAGCGACGCTTCCGCCGCATGGGCGACGTGCGCGAGCGCACGGTGGACGTGCGCCTCATCGGCGCGACGCACCACGATCTCATCACCGCGGTCTCCGCGGGGCAGTTCCGCGCCGACCTCTACTACCGCATCAGCACGGTGAGCATCACCATGCCTTCGTTGCGCGATCGGCCGGAGGACATCGTCCCGCTCGCCGAGCACATGCTCGCGAGCCTCGGCGCGGAGGTCGAAGTCGCGCCCGACGCAGAGCGCGCTCTCTTGGAGCACGACTGGCCGGGCAATCTGCGGGAGCTCAAGAACGTGCTCGAGCGCTCGCTCTTGCTCCGCTCGGGCGGCGCCATCCGCGCCGAGGACCTTCGCTTCGATCGTGGCTCGGTCCGGAGCCTGCCGGCGCTTCGCCCCTCGCTCGTCTCGGCGCCGGCGCCGACCCCTCCGCCGTCGTCGACGCGCACGCTCGACGAGGTCGAGCGCGAGCACATTCGCAGCGCGCTCGCAGCGGAGAACGGCCGCGTCGAAGCCGCCGCGCGCCGCTTGGGGATCCCGCGGAGCACGCTCTACCAGCGCATCAAGACTTACGGCATCAGCCCTTCGAAGCTCCGCCAGGCCGTGCCCGACTCCGAGCCGCCGGAGAGCGCGAGCAAGGGCTGAAGCCTCGGTTCAGCGACGCAGCGCCCGAGCCGCGTCGGTGAGCTTGTTCACGTGCGCGGTGAGCTGCTGCGCGGCGTGGAGCGTATTCCGCACGGCCTCGACGAGGTGCGCGCGACGGGTGCTCGCCGAGTCGGCGTCTTCCTTCCCCCCCTCGTCGACCAACGAGAGCGCGTACTCGCCGTTCACCAAGAGGCTCGCCAAGAGATTGCGGATCGCGTGTGTGGCGGTGCCGGAGAGTCGCTCGTTCTCTTCGCGCGTGAGGACCGTGGCCGAGACCCGCGCGAGGCGAGGCAGCGACATGAGCACTTCGTCGCGGCGCTTCTCGTCGAAGCCGACGACCACGATCGTCGCGCGCGTCTTCGGGCCTTCGAGCACGGGCTCGCAAGCTACCCACGCCGCAGAGCCGGCATGCGCGTGCCCGCCCCAGAGGCTCGCCCAGCGGTCGTCGCGCGGCGTGTGGAACGCGCGACGCGGCGCGACGATCCCTTCGATGCGGGTGAGGAGACTCGCCTCGCGCGCGCTCGCGTCGGTCGCAACGACGTCGACGGCGTCGCCGTCCCGCTGAACGAGCGCAGCAAGCGCGTCCCGCCCCTCGACGATGGCCGCCAGGGAGGTGAGCGTGGCGCGGGACACCTGATCGCCGAGGACCCACGCCGCGAGCGCGCGATCGCTCTCCTCGGCGATGCTCACGACGTGCGCCCGCCCGGAGGCTTCGGCGTCGCCACGTAGAGCGTGGCGGCTCCGAAGGTCAAAGGCTCCACCGAGATGACCTCGAGGCCGGAAGCGGCGAGGGTGGCGGCGAAGTCGGCGCGCGGGGGAAACGCCGCGATCGATCGCTCGAGGTAGCGGTACTCGCGCGCGCCCGAGAGGAGCGCGCCGACCGCAGGGACGAGCGTGTGGATGTGCCACCGAGCGAGCTTGCCCAAGACCGGCGTCGTCGGCTCCGAAAGCTCGAGGACGACGACGCGTCCGCCGGGACGCACCACGCGAGCCATCTCGCGGAGCGCGCGCGGTCTGTCGGGCACATTGCGAATGCCGAAGGCGATGGACGAGGCGTCGAACGACGCGTCCGGAAGATCGAGCGCCTGCGCGTCCCCCAGGGCCAGCGAGACACGCGCCGCGAGCCCTCGCGCTTGGACCTTCTTCCGGCCGACCTCGAGCATGCCGGGGGAAGGATCGACCCCGACGACCTCGACCGACGGATGCGTCTCGGCGATGAGGAGCGCGAGGTCGGCCGTGCCGGTCGCGAGGTCGAGCGCGCGACCGCGCCCGGTGAGCGCCATGGCCCGCACCGCGCGGCGGCGCCACCCTTGGTCCACGCCGAAGGAGATGAGCCGATTGAGGAGGTCGTACCTCGGCGCGATGGCGTCGAACATGACGCCGGAGCCGTCGGCCGATCGCGGTGCGTTCTCCCCCGGCACGTTCCACTCCTTACGAGGCGCCGGACGAACGGCGCGACGTCTCCCCCGAGAAACGAGGAAACGCCGTGCGTTTCCTGAGAAGTAGTCGGGGCGAGAGGATTCGAACCTCCGACTCCTCGGTCCCGAACCGAGTGCGCTACCAGACTGCGCTACGCCCCGAGTGAAGCGCCCAGGCTTATGGCGGTCTGGGGCCTCGACGTCAAGGGATTCGTGGGGCGCGACAACGGAAGCCCCTTTTTCTTCGCGACGTTTCGCGCGCCCGGCCTTGCCTCGCGGTGCACGCCGCAGGGGCGCGGAGTCCGGTTGCACCGTGAGCGGATTTAGTCCTACTGTAACGACCCATGCCCCCCGAGCTCCCGGCAGTTCGCATCCTCATCGTCGACGATGACAAGGCCATCTGCGAGTACATGGAGGCCCTGCTCGCCCGCGACGGCTATCAGGTCAAGACCCTGAGCGACCCGACCACGGTCGAGGAGGAGGTCCGCGCAGGCGGCTACCACCTCATCATCCTCGACCTGATGATGCCGCGCCTCGACGGCATCGAGGTCCTGAAGCAGATTCGCAAGATTGACAGCGACATCGCCGTCGTCATCTTCACCGGCTTCCCCAACCTCGAGACCGCCGTCGCTTCGATGAAGCTCGACGCGGTCGACTACATCAAGAAGCCCTTCAACGTGGACGAGTTCCGCGAGGTCCTCGGCCGTGTCATGCGGAAGAAGGGGCTCGCGCGGACGCCGGAGGAGCAGCTCCACCGCGTCATCGGCGACACCATCCGAAACCTCCGGAAGGAGAAGGACCTCACCCTGAAGCAGATGTCCCGCCGGACAGGCCTCAGCGTGTCGCTCCTTTCGCAGATCGAGCGCGCCGAGTCGTCGGCGTCCATCTCGTCGCTCTACAAGATCGCCATCGCCCTCGAGTCGCGCATCCAAGACCTCTTCGGCGAGTTCTGACGCCCGGCCCGCCTTCGAGCGGTGTGTTCTCCTCGGCGGAGGACGGAAACCCCCTTTACAGGGGTGCGCCCGGTGCAACATACTCCGCCGCCGTTTCCGCCGAAGTAGCTCAGTTGGTTAGAGCGGGCGTTTCATACGCGCTAGGTCGGGGGTTCGACTCCCTCCTTCGGCACCACCTCTGTTAGATCCATCGGGCCGTGGATCCCGACGAGTCGACCCCCACCCCTCCGCAGGGGACGCAGGCGGCGGAGCCCTTCCGCTTCGCCCCCTCGTTCCACTACGTGGGCGACACGGGGACGTTCCGCGCGAGCGACTTCGAAGCGGAGTACGCGCGCCTCTTCAGCGAGGCGCTCGACGCCGGCCCCATCTCCGCCGGCGAGCGCCAGCGGCTCGATCTCGCGGCGAGCGCGCTGTGCCTCCCGGTGGAGCGCATCGAGCAGATCGAAGCGGCGCTCCGCGCGGCCGTGGAGGCGAAGGCCTCCATCACGCGCACCGGGCTCGATCCGATCGCGACCGCGCCCTACGGCGCGCTGACCGACACCGGTCAGATGCCGAGCATGCGCGTGCCCGCGGCCGCGCGCGAGCCGAGCCCCACGCCCGCCGACGAGACGCCGCCCGACGGGGCCCTTGCGCTCCACGACACCGGGGAGACCGCCGACGGCCTCGACACCGGCGAGACCTTCGACGGTGAGTCGAGCACCGAAGACGAAGGCCCCCCTACCCTCCGCACCGGTCCCAACGCCCCCGTCACGAGCGACGCGCCTTCGGTGGCGACGCATCCTTCCGGGATCCCCGCCGTTCGAGGGGCGTGGTCGGAAGAAGAAGAGCTCCACGAGCGCTTCATGATGAAGCGCCTGGAAGGGGGCCTCGACGAGCAATACTGCACGGCGGCGGTCCTCGTGCGGCGCGGCCTCGCCAACGTCGAAGAGAACGAGCTCTATCGCGCGTGCCGCACCGGCCTCGTGCCGAACCCGGCGGCGCCGCTCACGCTCGCCTCCTGGCTCGGCCTGCTCGCGCATCCGCAGCAAGATCGCACGACCAGCGAGATCCTCGGCTGCATCGCACCGGCCGCGCTCCTCGCGCGTGTCTCGGCGATGCGCATCGACGGCGTCTTGCCGAAGCTCGACCCCAAGAAGGTCCAAGACCCGGCGACGACGACGGTGAGCGCGGCGCGCGCGCTCGGCTGGTGCGCGGCGACGCTCGGCCTCACGCAGCCGCTCACCTACGTGGATCCCGACGCCCCCTCGGGCTTCGAGGTGCTCCCGACCATTCCCCCGGCCACACGCATCGGTCGCGAGATGCTCGCGGGCAAGAGCGCCGTCGAGCTCGCGTTCCACGGCGCGCGGCACCTCACGTGGTACCGCGAGGAGTACTTCATCTGCACCTTGGTGCCGGCGCTGACGCAGCTCGAGGACGTGTTCCTCGCCGCGCTCCTCCTCGGCGATCCGACGCTCGATTTCCCCCCCGGCACCTACGAGCGCGCCGCCTTGAACCGCGACGCCTTGGCGCCGCTCCTCGAACCGGCGCGGGTGGCGCGGCTCGGGGAGCTCGTCGCGCGCTTCTTGGACGAGGGCGGGCGCACGAACTTGCAGCGTTGGGCGCGGAGCGCCGAGCTCACCGCCTGCCGCGCCGGGCTCTTGCTCTCGGGGGATCTCGAGACCGCCGCGCAGATCGTCCTTCGCGAGCCGCTCGGCTCGCAGCGCCTCGCCGAGCTCGAGAGCTTCTGGGCGAGCGATGCCGCGACCGAGCTCCGTCGCGAGCTCGGCATCGCCTTGGCCAACTGACTCGCTAAGCGAAGTGCCCTCCTCCACGAAGTGGGCAGGCGTCGAGTTACTTCACGATCGGGTTCGAGGCGACGAACGGCGCGCGCACGCGGATCGCCCGGTGGCCGAGTGAAGCGGGGACGGGGTCGAAAGGGCCGGCGCGGCGCACGGCGTCGGCGCAGTTGCGATCGAACTCGTCGATGCCGCTCGGACGAAGCGGCGGCCAGAGGACCTTGGCGTTTCCGTCGGGGGAGATGACGACCTCGAGGATCACCATCCCCTGCTTCAACTCGAGCATCGCGCTCTTGGGGAACGCGTTCGCCCACAAAGGATCGACCTTCCGGTGGAACTTGCGGAAGTAGTCGAGGAGCCGCGGGTCACCGCCGTCGAGATCGAACCAATCGCCGTCACCGGGCCCGAGAGGAATAGGATGCGAGCCGGCCGTCGGGCCGCCGCCGGCGCCGGGATCGCCGCCCCCTTCGCTCCCGCCGTTACTTTCGCCGCGGAGGCCGCCGGCGGTGCTCGCGTGCACGAGCGACTGCACCGTGACGGCGACCGCTTGATCGCTGTCCACGTCGTCGCGCGGGCGCGCGTGAGAGGTCGCGGGGATGCTGACGAGCGCCTCGGTCACCGCCGGACGCGCGCGCATCACCGCCGCCGAAGCGCGATGGTCGGCCCCTACGCGGCCGTCGTCGACACCGACGCCGGGCGACGCGCGGCTTCCGCCCAAGTCTGCCGTGCCGAGGTGGGCGAGCCCCGATTCGCCGTGGCCGTCGTCCACCCCCTCCTCGCCGAGCGGGCCACCGAGCGCGCCGCCGCGTCGCGAAGGGGCGAGCGCCGCCAGCACGCCGCGGCTCGGATCGCGCGGCGCCACCACGCGACGCGCCTCGCGCTCACCACGCCCCGAGGCCAGGAACGTGAGCTCCATCGGGTGCGTCGTCGAGCGTCGATCTTCCCACGACGCGCGATCGACGTCGGTGCGAAGGCGTTGCTCTTGATCGTGATCGAGGTGACTTCGAAGGTCGGGCGAGAGGCGGATCCGCTCGTCGCGATCGTCGAGGTGGATGGCCGGCGTCGGCGTCGCGCCGGTGCCGCCGTGGCCGCTCACGCCGGTGTCGAGCTGGGCGACCGTCGTCCCCCCTGCACGCGCCGGGGGCTCTGCCACCGGATCGGGCATGGGCTCGAGCGCGATCTCGGAGAGGCGCGGGAGCTCGAGCTCTGCTGGCGGGGCGGCGTTCGCCCGCGCTGCGCGCTCGGCCTCTTCACGCGCGTGGAGTGAGTGGTACGCGAGCGTCACCACGCCCGCGGCGAGCACGCCGTGGAGCACCACCGAGATGACGCCGAACACACCCGTCCGAAGCGGGCGCTCGCCCGGCTTCGCTCCGTCACGAAGCCCCTCGTGACGCTCGTTGGGGGGCGGGGTCGCCGCGCGCCGCTTCATCGGACCACCACCACAAAGTATGCGGCCGGACGAAGCGAGTAGCTACTCCCCCTGCGCAAGAGCTCCGAACGTATGGCGAAACCGCCGCTCGGTGTTCGCAAGGGTGGCCGCCGCCACCTCTTCCACGGAGATTTTGCGGAGCTCGGCGAGGCGCCCTGCCGTGTGGACGACGTACGCCGGCTCGCACGGCTTTCCCCGCAGCGGAACGGGGGCGAGGTACGGGCTGTCGGTCTCGACGTGAATGCGATCGAGTGGCGCCCACGCCGCGACCTCGTGGATCGCGCGCGCGTTCTTGAAGGTGAGGATGCCGGAGAACGACACGTCGAAGTCGAGCGCGAGCGCACGCTCGGCGAAGGCCCGGTCTTCGCTGAAGCAGTGGATCACGCCGCCCACGTCGCGCGCCCCCTCGCTCGCGAGGATCTCGAGCGTATCTTCGGCCGCCGAGCGCGTGTGCACGACGATGGGCTTCTTCACCTCGCGCGCGAGGGCGATGAGGCGCGCGAACACCTTGCGCTGCACGTCGCGTGGCGAGTGATCGTAGTGGTAGTCGAGGCCGATCTCTCCGACGGCGCTGACGGCGTCGCGACGCGCGAGGCGCGCGAGCTCTTCGTAGACCGCGTCGTCGAGCGACGTCGCATCGTGCGGGTGAACACCGACGGCCGCCGTCACCCGTGCGGGCTCCGCTTCGGCCAGCGCCACCGCGTGCCGCGCCGGAGCGAGATCGCGCCCGACGCCCACCACCACGAACCCGCGCACCCCCGCGTCTTCGGCGCGGCGCATCGCCGCCTCCGCCGCGTCGCCAGGAAAATACGCGTCGTCCAGGTGGCAGTGGCTGTCGATCAGGCGCGGCTTGTCCTTCACCTTGCGTAGCATAGCGCCTGCGATGACCATGGCACCGCGCTTCCGCGTCTTCGTGCAGCAGAGCGCGCTCCGCCTCGACGCGGCTGCCCTCGCGCTCCACGCGCGACGCTTCTTCGACGCCGGGCTCACCGAGCTCCGCCGAGAAGACGACGGCGAAGGTCAGCGCTTCGCCGTGAGCTGTCCTTCGCTCGCCGTGGCCGACGACGTGACGTGCGTGGCGCGGAGCGCGGGCGAGCCCGACTGGGCCGAAGCCGAAGCGGCGGAGGCGCGGTCGCGCGCCGGCGGCATGGGGACCTTGGCGCGTCGCTGCCGCACGACCGTCGAGGTCACCGCCGGCGAATCCCCCCGCGCCGCTCTCCTCGTCGCCGCCATCGTGGCCGCCGTCGAGCTCGGGCCCATCGTGAGCGACGACGGCGCCGAGATCTTCGGCGTGAAGACGGCTCGCGCGCGACTCACTCCGCCGTGACGGCGGCGGCGCTCGGCGTCGCGACGCGGAAGCGCGCGCGGGCCACGACGACGAGCAGGAAGGTGCGCGCGAGCCAGTCGGCCGTGGACCCCATCCACACCCCTTGGAGGCCGTACCCGAGACGAATGGCGAAGCCGTAGGTCGCCACGAGCCGCACGACCACCGCGCACACGGCCGTCACCGCGAGCACCTCGCGCGTGTAGCCGCCGCCGCGCAGCGATTGCCCGAGGACCATGCTGATAGCCATGAACGGCTGCGCGAGCGCGAGGAGCGGCACCGTCGCCGCGCCCAGGGCCACGACGCTGGCGTCGCGCGAGAACGCGGCGAGGACCGGACCGCGGAAGACGAGGAGCGTGACCCCGCACAAAGAGAGCGCGCCGATCGCGTACACCGTGGCCAGGCGTGCAGAGCTGCGTGCTTCGTCCGGCTTCCGCGCCCCGAGCTTCTGCGCCACGAGCGCCGCCGCGGCGATGCCGAATCCGTCGGCCGACATGAAGCAAATCGACTCGGCGCTGAGGAGCGCTTGATTCGCCGCCATCGGGCCGTCACCGAGCATGTCCACGATGAGCGCGAAGCCGAGAAATCCGGCGTGGTAGAGGATGCGCTCGAGCACCGCGGGGACGGCCACCGCGAGCATGCGCTTCGCTTCGTCGAGGAGCGGCGCGGGGGCGACGGTCGGCGCAGACGCATCGCTCGCGAGGTGCGCGCGGAGAGAGACGCGCCCCGGCCGACGACGAAGGAGCACGACGGCGAGGAGCAACGCCTCGAGGGTGAAGGTGAGCGCGGTGCTGATGGCGCACCCGCGTGCCCCCATCGGAAGGACGCCGAGGCCGCCCAAGATGAGCAGGCGATTGAGCGGCACGTGAAGGGCATTGGCCACCGCGCCGACGATCAACGGCGTCCGCGTATCGCCACCTGCTTGAAGCGTCGCCGCCGAGGCCACGAGGAGAAACACCGCGGGGGAAGCGAGCAGCGTGACGCCGAGGTAATCGGCGGCAGCGTGGATCACCGGCGGCGAAGCGTGCGGCGCCACCTCGCCGAGTCGATGCACGAGGAGCGGCCCCACCGCGGCGACGACGAGCCCCATCACGATCGCGGTGGCGAAGGAGAGACGCGCCGCTTGTCGGGCGTCGGCGAGCCGCCCCGCGCCGACGTGCCGCCCTACCCGCGCGATGGTGCCGACCTCGAACGCGGCGAAGACGCTCCACGTGGACCACTCGATGGGCCCGGCGATCTGCATGGCGGCGAGCGACGTGTCGCCGTGCTGCCCGAGCATCACGCGGTCGACGACGAAGACCAGCGTGAGGAGCAGCGAGTGGAGGATCGCCGGCACCGCGAGGCGGCGAACCTCCGACGCGAGAGGGGAACGGAGCTCGGCGACGAGAGGCGCGATCAGGGGAGGACTTCGTGGAAGCGACGTCGCACGAGCAGGCTCGTGGCGTCGGCGGCGCAGTTTCGGCAGTAGCCGAAGCGCGCGATCATCTGCTGGAGGGTCGCCTCGGCCTGCCTCTTTCGATTCTCGTCGAGCCCCTGGCCGTCGTCGCGCACCGCGACCTCGACGTCACGCGCGCGCTGCGCCACCGCGGGGCGGCGCTCGGCGTAGATCGACTCGCGGATCCGGCGGAGCATGTGGGGGAAGACGTGCGCCGGATCGACCTTCTGCCCGGGGTGATCAATGGCCCACGCCGCCACCGCGCTGATCATCTGCCGGCGCGTGTCCTGCGGGTCCCCCTTGGCGTCGAGCAGGCGCTCGACCTCGCGCATGATCTTCTCGTCCGGCTCTTCGTATTCGCCGGTGACGCGGTTGCGGATGCGCTCCTTCTTCACCCACACGCTCACGTGCTGCACGTAGCGATCGAAGAGCTCGGCGTAGCGCTCCTCTTCGACGAGCCCCGTCGCGGTGTAGAGCTCGGTCTCCCACACGTCGAGGAGCCGCCCGGAGAGGGCCTCGCGGAAGGCGGCGACGTCGTGGTAGCCGCCGGTCACGGTCTCTTGCTGGAGCCACTCGAACTCGGCTTTGCGCTCGCAGAGCGCTTCGATCTCTTCCAGCACCGCCACGGGCGAGAGGCAGCGAAACCTCGCGGACTGCGCGGCGTCGAGGAGGACGACACGCATCTCGCGCGGGCTCGCGCCGACGCGTCCCTCGTAGATGGGATAGGAGTCCGACTCTTCGTAGACCTCGCGGAGGTTCGCCGTCAGGACCTTGCGCTGATCGGGGTCGAGCCGCTCGGGCACCTTCCCCGTGGCGTAGAGGTCCATCTTCTCGAGGGCCGAGAGCCCGGTCACCGCGCCGCCGAGCGCGCGCGAGAAGCGGTCGGAGTTGGGCTTCCGCATCCGCGTGAGCACGGCGAACATCGCCGCCACTTCGGTCGCGTGCGGCGCCACGTGACGGCGCACCTGCGGCGCGACGTGGGCGTCGTAGATCGACTGCTCCTGCACGTAGCTCCGGAGGTAGGGCGTGCGCACGAGCTCGAGACGTCCGCGGAAGCTCGCGAACTCGGGGTGCTCGCGGAACGCGTCGAGGTGGAGCTCGTTGGCGCTCCCCATCATCACGCAGTTGAGCTGCACGTTCTGCATGGAGAGCGCGACCTCGCCCGTCTCCACCGAGAGCTGGAGGTACTTGAAGGCGTCGAGCGGGCGCTTCAAGAGATCGCTGAACTCGAGGAGCCCGCCGGCAGCGTCGATGAGCTCGCCCTTCGCCTCGTAGAGCGTGATGGCTTGGAGCGAGGCAGGGAGCGCGGCGAGGCTTCGATCGGCGGTGATTTGCCGCTCGCCGGCGTCCACGCTCATCTGCGGTCCGATGGTGACGGCGCCCACGCGGTACCGCTGCGAGATGAAATAGCGCTCGACCTGCACGTGCTTCAGCACCTCGGCGTAGGAGCCGTGGTAGCTCGAGAGGAGCGCCTCGAAGACCTGCTGGCTCTTGTGCGAGAGCTCGCCGCGCACGATCCAATCGGGCGGCGGCTCGGGCGCGTTCTTGAACATCTTCTCGAGGAGGGCGCGACGGTCCGCCACCGGGAAGAGGAAGAGCGGGTGGTCGCGCACCTCGACGAGGAGCTTGGCGTCGATTTGATCGTCGGGCAGGTGCGCGAAGCTGGGGATCGCCGCCGGCGCACCGCTCGCCCCGCCGAAGCCGAGCGCGCCGCGCACCGTCTTGCTCGAGGGGAACACCCAGTTGAAGCGGTAGAGCGCCCCCTCGTCGAGCTCGGAGTAGGCCTCGAGCGCGCGCATCAAGCAGCCGACGATGGTGCTCTTCGCCGAACCGTTCGGACCGTGGAGGAGAAGGAGCCGGCTCGGTCGCCCTTCGCGCACGAAGTTCGAGAGCGCGCGGTACACCTCTTCTTGGACCTGCTCTTGACCGATGAGCGCGCCGCGCGGGCGGGCGTTCCCCTCTGGCGCGGCCTCCCACGGGAGGTCGAAGAGCTTCCAGCGGGTGAACTTCCCCCACGGGTGCTCGACGGTGGTCGTACCGAAGTGGTCGAAGACGTCGCGGAGGTAGCGACTCGCGTCGCGGGCATAGCGCGGCGGGTCTTTGGCGAAGAGGTCCAGGTACTCGGCGAACGACAAGACACGCCGGCCGGTCTTGAACCGATGCTCGACGTGATCGGCGACGGCGCGAATGTCGCTGACGACCTCGCGCTCCTTCCCTTCGCTCATATCAGGAGCGTAGCACCCTCGTCCGGCGAGCTGTCACTTGGCGGTGACGGTCGCGGAGATCTCCTGCGTCTCGAGCTGGCACTGGTCCTTGGAGCAGACGCTCATCTTGTACGTGCCGCCGATGGTGAGCGGGCCGGCCTTCGACGGCTTGAACTTCACCGTCATCGTCGCCTTCTTCTCTTCGTCGATCTTGAAGTCGCCCGCGGCCTTGGAGAAGACGTTCGGCCCCGCCGCGTCCGTCCCGGTGAAGGTGACGCCCGAGCCTTCGGCCTTGAGCTTGTACGGGTACTCTTTGTTGATGTGGAAGTCGCCCACCGCTTGCAGCTTCACCTCGAGCTTGCACTCGGTCTGCACGGTGCACTCGCCGGCGAGGGCGATGTCGATCTTGTAGTTTTTGCCGTCGACGTGGTTCGCCGCGGGGGCAGACAACGCCGCTTGGCTCACCGAGCTTCCGGCGGGGGGGGCGGCCTCGCTGTCTTTGCTGCAGCCGCAGGCGATGGCGACGAGGGTCGCCGCGCCGAGGACCATGTGGACGGCGGCGGTCGAACCGAGAACGGGATGGCGCATCGCGTGACCTTCCTGAGGGGGCAAAACCGGGATCTCTCCTCATTCTACGCGCGAGTCGCGAAGAAGTGGGTTCTTGAAGCCAAGGAAGGACGGAAGAGGCGCCCGAGACTTCCTCTCCAAGCGCCGCGTTCCTTGGACGAGCCGGCCGGCGAAAGATTCACCGCACGCCCCTCTTATTTCCGCCTGGCTTCCTTCGGGGCTTCCTTTGGCGCGCCCTGACGCTATTTGCCCGGGGGCTTCGTGCCCTTCGGGCTGGGCGGCGCAGCGACGGGGGGCGGCGCGCTCGAGTCGGCGGCGACCTGCACGTAGAGCTCGAGCACCGGTCCGCGGTGGGCGCCGCGCGGTCGGCTGAGGTCGTCGGCGCCGACGGGGCGGAGCGGCTCCGCGGCGAACAGAGGACGCGTCGGCTCGGTGGTTCCGAGGTCGGACGAAGGCGCGAGCGCGAAGGTGACGCCGGTCGCCGACCTGCCGTCGGCGAAGACGACGAGCCCTTGGTCTTCGGGATCGTGGCGACGCCAGCGCCTCACCACCTCTCGCACGTCGATGCGAACGAAGGGGCGCGGCGAGACCTCTGCGTCCGCGAGCCGCTCGGTGGCGATGCTCGGCTGACGCGCGTAGTCGATCGAGCGCGGGTCCCACGCGCCGCGCACGCGCCCGAGGCGGAGCGTGATGGGAGAGGCCACGTCGAGCTCCTCGGCGTCGCTCCGCTCGAGGAGGAGGTAGGCCTCGACCACCTCGGTCTTGTCGGGGAGCGGAAGGGCGAAGCGTAGGTACAGCCGCGCGTCGCCGTCCGCCTCGCGGCCGAGGGTGAAGGTCGGCGGGAGGGCCCCCTCTTCGGCGCCGAGGAGCGAAGCGGGCTCGTGGGGGCGCACGTACGCCGCCGCCACCGGCGCGATCACGAGGCGCCTCGCCGCCTGCACCGCGGCCACGGCATTGGTCCTTTGGCAACGGCCGGCCACGCACGCCGCGTCGGCTTCGCACTCTCCTGGCCCGCCGCACATGTGCGGGCGCGCGGCGCAACCGCCGACGGACACGGCGAGCGCGAAGGTCGCCGCAGCGACGAACGGGACGCGGGGAGGCATGCGAAACGGCACTTCAGCACACGCGCCCGCCCTGCGGTAGAGTGCTCCCCGCATGCCCCCGGCCGCCGAAGCGAAGAGCGATGCGTCGCGCGCCGCCGAAGCTCCCGAAGAGGAGAGCGCCACGCCGCTCCTTCGGGTGAAGGGGCTCGTCACGAGCTTCCGCACCGATCAAGGGACCGTCCGCGCCGTCGACGGCGTGTCGCTGGAGATCCCCGCGGGGAAGTCGGTGGGGCTCGTGGGCGAGAGCGGTTGCGGCAAGAGCGTCACGTCGCTCTCCATCCTGCGTCTCATTCCCCCGCGCGCCCTGCGGGAGGGGGGGCCGGGGAGCATCGACGAAGGGACCATCGAGCTCCGCGGGCGGGATCTCTTGAAGCTCTCCGAGCGCGAGATGCGCGAGATCCGCGGCAACGAGATCTCGATGATCTTCCAAGAGCCGATGACGAGCCTGAACCCGGTCTACACCGTGGGCGCGCAGATCGTGGAGGCCATCCGGCTGCACCAGAAGAAGTCGCGCAAGGAAGCGCGCGCCCACGCCATCGAAATGCTCCGGCGCGTCGGCATCGCCTCCCCCGAGACCAACGTCGACGCCTACCCCCACCAGCTCTCGGGCGGCATGCGGCAGCGGGTGATGATCGCCATGGCGCTCGCCTGCGAGCCGAGCCTCCTCATCGCCGACGAGCCGACGACAGCGCTCGACGTCACCATCCAAGCGCAGATCCTCGAGCTGCTCGTGAAGCTGCAGAAGGAGCTCGGCATGAGCATCCTCCTCATCACCCACGACCTCGGGGTCATTGCAGAGTACACGGACCACGTGCTGGTCATGTACGCCGGGCGCGTGGTCGAGAGCGCGCCGGTGAAGGAGATCTTCGCCCAGCCGAAGCACCCCTACACGCGCGGGCTCGTGCGCAGCATCCCCGGGACGATGGAGCCGGGGCGAAGGCTCCCGACGATCGAAGGGATGGTCCCCGATCTCCGTTCGATTCGCCCCGGGTGCCGCTTCGCCGATCGCTGCGAAATGCGGCTCCCCGCGTGCACCGAGAAAGATCCCGAGCTCACGCCCGTCGGGCCCGGCCGCTTCTCACGCTGCATCCGCGCAGGAGAGCTATGAGCGGCCCCGCGAGCACGCGCCCCGCCGCGTACGACAGCGAAGTGATGCCCGTCTCGGCGAGCCTTGCCCCGCCGAAGGGGCCGAACGACGCGCGCCCGCGCACCCTCGTCGCCGTAGAGAAGGTCGGAAAATACTTCCCCGTGCGACGCGGCCTCCTCGGACGAACGAGCGAGTTCGTGCGTGCCGTCGACGGCGTGTCGCTCCGCGTGCGCCGCGGCGAGACCCTCGGCCTCGTGGGGGAGAGCGGGTGCGGCAAGAGCACGCTCGGCCGCCTCATCTTGCGCCTCGTCGATCCGACCTTCGGCCGCATCCTCTACGACGGAAAAGACATCGGGCACCTGAGCCAAGCGGAGCTACGGCCGCTTCGCCGAAGGATGCAGGTCATCTTTCAAGACCCGTACTCGAGCCTCAACCCGCGCATGACGGTGAGGGACATCGTGGCGGAGGCGATCCGCATCCACAAGCTCGCCAAGACGAAGAGCGACGAAGAAGATCGCATCGTCGAGCTCCTCGGAAAGGTCGGGCTCCGCCCCGACGTCATGCAGCGCTACCCGCACGAGTTCTCCGGAGGGCAGAGGCAGCGCATCGGCATCGCCCGCGCGCTCGCCGTCGAGCCCGAGTTCATCGTCTGCGACGAACCCATCAGCGCCTTGGACGTCTCGATCCAAGCGCAGATCGTGAACCTGCTCCAAGACCTCCAAGAGCAGCTCGGGCTCTCCTACCTCTTCATCTCCCACGACCTTCGCGTCGTGCGTCACGTGAGCCGTCGGGTCGCCGTCATGTACCTCGGCAAGGTGGTCGAGCAGGCGCACACCGAGGATCTCTACGCCAACCCGCGCCACCCCTACACGCGCGCGCTCTTGAGCGCCGTGCCGGTCGCCGATCCGGCGAAGAAGCGCCTGCGCATCTTGCTCGAGGGGGACATCCCTTCGGCGATCGCGCCGCCGCCGGGGTGCTCGTTCCATCCGCGGTGCCCGCGCGCCATCACCGGCACGTGCGACAAAGAGGTCCCCGTGCTCGAAGAGACCGCGCAAGGGAGCGGGCACCGCATCGCTTGCTGGAACCCGCACGAACAGGACAGCGCCTGAGGCAGCATGAAGGTACTCACCCGCGTCGAGGGACACGTCTTCGTCATCACCTTGAACCGGCCGGAGAAGCGCAACTGCGTCGACGGTGAGACGGCGAAGCTCCTCACGGAGGCGTGGAAGCGCTTCCGCGACGAGGACGATCTTTGGGTCGCGGTGCTCACCGGCACGGGAGAAAAGGCCTTCTGCGCCGGCGCCGACCTCTCCGATCCGGCGAGCCTCGGGCCGCCGCCGGGGACACCGCCGCACAAGCTTCGCCACTTCCTCGCGCACGGCGAGGGATACATGGGCTACACGCGCCAGACCGACATCTGGAAGCCCATCGTCGCCGCGCTGAACGGACACGCGCTCGCCGGCGGGCTCGAGCTCGCGTGCCTCGCCGATCTGCGCATCGCCGAGGAGCACGTGGACCTCGGCGTCGCGTGCCGGCGCTTCAACGTGCCGCTCGTCGACGGTGGAACGCAGCGCCTGCCGCGCATCGTGGGGATGGGACGCGCGATGGATCTCATCCTCACCGGTCGCTTCGTGGGGGCGAACGAAGCCCACCAGATGGGGCTCGTGAACGAGATCGTGCCGCGCGGAAAGTCCCTCGAGCGCGCGCTCGAGCTGGCGAGGGCTTTGTGCGAGCTCCCCCAAGGGGCCATGCGCACCGACAAGCAGGCGGCGATGATGGGCTGGGGGAGGCCGCTCGAAGAGGGGCTTCGCATCGAAGCCGAGCTCGGGCAGTGGGCGATCAAGAGTCCGGATTTGGTCGAAGGGGCGATGGCCTTCGTGGAGAAGCGCCCGCCTCGCTTCAAGCAGGACGACTGAATGCGCCTCTCCTCTTCTCACCTGGCCTTCGCCCTCGTGGTCTTCGCCGTCGCGTGCAGCAAGACGGAGGCGCCGCCCTCCTCCACGCCGACGCCGAGCTCCGCGGCGAGCGGAGCGACCGATCCGATCGGGACGAGCGCGTCCTCTCCCCCGCCCCGCCCGACGACCGAAGCGCTCCCGGTGGCCTCCGCCGCCGAGCCGACCGAAGCGCCGGTGGTCGACGTGAGCGAAGCGACCTCCGGCGCGCGGCCCAGCGAAACCCCGTCGGCCGAAGCCTCGCTCGACGCGGTCGACCACGCGGGGGTGCACCTCGGCGAGCGAAAGCACCTCGTCGCTTCGGTCTTCGGCGCCCGCTACTGCCTCACGGCCAAGGCCGACGACGGCACCGCTTTCAGCGCTTGCGAGTACGAGAGCGAGGCCGCCGCCCGCCAGGGGAGGGACAAGGCGCTCACCATGCTCGGCGCGCTCCCCGGCAAGGCCGCAGCGGTCAACAAGAAGACCGTGCTCCTCGTGCGCCCCAGCGGTCCCTCGAGCGCCGGGAAAAGAGCGCTCGCTGCGTTCTCCCAGCTCTGAGCGCTCGAGCCGCGCTCCCTGTCGAGGTCGTGACGCAGCGCTCGCTGCGTTTTGGTATGTAGACCGGGATGGATCTCCCTCTGCGCGTCGGACGCTACGAGGTGCTTCGGCTCCTCGGCCAGGGGGGAATGGGGCGCGTGCTCTTGGCGCGCGACACCGTGCTCGGGCGCGAAGTGGCCATCAAGCTCCTGCGCGACGATCTCGGTCTCCCGCCCGAGACGCGCGAGGCGCTCTTCGCCCGTATGCGCCAAGAGGCACGCGCCGCCGCCACGGTGAGCCACCCCAACATGGTGGTGCTCCACGACATGGGCGAAGAGGAGAAGGTCGGCCTCTTCCTCGTCTTCGAGTACGTGCGCGGACCCACGCTCCGCGAGCGCATCGCCTCGGGCGGCGGCCTCCCGCCGGGAGAGATCATCTTCCTCGCGCGCGAGCTCGGCGCCGCGCTCGACGTGGCGCACGCCGCGGGGATCGTTCATCGCGACGTGAAGCCGGAGAACGTGCTCCTCCCCGACACGGGCGCCAAGCTCACCGATTTCGGCATCGCGCGCATCCCCGACTCGACGCTCACGCAGGCCGGCGCGGTCCTCGGCACGGTGGCGTACAGCGCGCCCGAGGCGCTCACGGTCGGCGAGTTCAGCGCGCGATCGGATCAATTCTCCCTCGCCGCCACGCTCTACGAAGCGCTGAGCGGCGGCCGCCCCTTCCCCGGCGAAGACACGCTGGCGGTGGCGAGCCGCATCGCCACCGAAGAGCCGCGCACCGTCCGCCGCGGCGAGAACGGACCCGAGCTGCCTCGCGCTCACTTGGTGCTGGCGCGGGGGCTCCACAAGGATCCCAAGGCGCGCTTCCCTTCGTGCAGCGCCTTCGCCGAGGCCCTCGCCGCCGCGCTCGATCCCGAAGGGGACGCGCCGCGGAGCTCCATGCTCCCGCCCGCGTCGGTGCTCCCTCCGGCAAAGACGCGCGTGCAGAACATCGTGGCCGTGCTCGCCGTCCTGGCCATCGCCGCGCTCCTCGCCTTTGGGCGCCACCCGATGCCGGGGAAAGAGCCGGTCCAGGACCCCAAGGACGAGGCCGACGCCACCCCCCCCGTCGACCCGCCGAAGAAGGCGCGGCCCGCGCCAGTGCACCACGAGACGCGCAAAGCGCGAGACGAGGCGGGGGCCGAAGAGCGCCGCGACAGCGCGGGCGACTCCGGGGCGCGCGCCCAGGACGACGCCGGCGTCATCACGATGTAGCCCAGCGAGCCCTTTTCGACCTTGGGGGGGCGGTACTAGACTGCGCCTCCCCATGTCGAACGTAGAGTCCACCCCCGGCGCCCCCTCGTCGCTCGGTGCCCCGACCCAGCACGACGGGCCGCGCGTCCAAGGCGACGCCGCGCACCTCGCTGATCTTTACCGGCAAATGTTCTTGGTGCGGAGGCTCGAAGAAGAGGCCGCGCGCGCGTACGCCCAGGGAAAGATCGGCGGGTTTCTCCACCTCTACATCGGCCAGGAGGCCGTCGGAGTCGGGTCCATCGCCACGCTCCGCCCCGACGACTACGTCATCACCACCTACCGTGACCACGGCATCGCCATCGCCAAGGGGATGTCCCCCAAGGCGCTCATGGCCGAGCTGTGGGGGAAAAAGACCGGTTGCTCCTCGGGGCTCGGGGGCTCGATGCACCTCTTCGACAGAGAGCACCACATGCTCGGCGGGTACGGCATCGTCGGCGGTCACATCCCGCTCGCCGCCGGTGTCGCCTTCGCGTCGAAGTACCGCGGCGACGGTCGCGTCACGCTCTGCTACTTCGGCGACGGCGCGGTCTCCATCGCCGGCTTCCACGAGGGGGTGAGCCTCGCCGCCCTTTGGAAGCTCCCCATCGTCTTCATCTGCGAGAACAACGAGTACTCGATGGGCACGCCGCTCTCGCGCACCTTGAGCGTGGAGGACGTGTCGCTCAAAGCGACGGGGTACGGCATCCCTCACGATCGCTTCTTCGCCGAGGACGTGCTCGAGGTCGAGAAGCGCATCGCCGTCGCCGTCGAGCGCGCGCGCAAGGAATCGATGCCCTCGCTCGTCGAGACCCGCACCTACCGCTTCCGCGGCCACTCCATGAGCGATCCGGGCAAGTACCGCACGTCGCAAGAGCTCGACGAGCACAAGAAGCGCGACCCGCTCGTTCGTGCGCGACGCGATCTCTTGGCCATGGGTTACGCCGAGGCCAAGGTGAAGGCCGCCGAGGACGCGGTCGAGAAAGAGGTCGCCGAGGCGGTGCGCTTCGCCGACGAGAGCCCCGAGCCCGATCCTTCGATCTTGGCCGAAACCACGTACGCAGGCGACTTCGCCGGTTGAGGAGAGAGGCCATGCCGAAGACGCTCAGATTCCGCGAAGCCCTGCGCGAAGCGATGATCGAAGAGATGGAGAGAGACCCGAACGTCTTTCTCATGGGCGAAGAGGTGGGCCACTACCAAGGGGCCTACAAGGTCACCGAGGGGATGCTGGAGAAGTTCGGCGAGAAGCGCGTCATCGACACGCCGATCGCCGAAGGGGGCTTCGCCGGCATCGGCATCGGCGCGGCGATGGTCGGCCTCCGGCCCATCATCGAGTTCATGACGTGGAACTTCTCCGCCGTGGCCTTCGATCAAATCCTCAACAACGCGGCCAAGCTCCGGCAGATGTCCGGCGGCCAGCTCACCTGCCCGATCGTCTTCCGCGGCCCCAACGCGAGCGCGCGCCAGGTGGGGAGCCAGCACTCGCAAGCGATGGAGCACTTCTACGCCACGGTGCCCGGCCTCAAGGTCGTCGCCCCCGCCTTCCCCGCCGACGCCAAAGGGCTCATGAAGGCGGCCATCCGCGACGACAACCCGGTGCTCGTCATGGAGTCGGAGACGCTCTACTCGGTGAAGGGCGAGGTCCCCGACGATCTCGACGCCATCCCCCTCGGCGTGGCCAACGTCGTGAAGAAGGGGCGCGACGTGACCCTCATCGCCTACTCGCGCATGACGCACGTCGCCCTCGAGGCGGCTCTCGCGCTGGCGAAGGAAGGCATCGACGCCGAGGTGGTCGACCTTCGCTCCCTCCGCCCGCTCGACGAAGACACGATCGCCGCCTCGGTGGAGAAGACCCACCGCTGCGTCATCGTGCACGAAGGGTGGCCGTACGGCGGCGTGGGGGCCGAGATCACCGATCGCATCCAGCGCCTCGCCTTCGACGCGCTCGACGCGCCGGTGCTCCGTGTGACGACGCTCGACGTCCCCATGCCCTACAACGCGAAGCTCGAACAGCTCTGCATCCCGCAGCCGGATCGGGTGATGGCCGCGGTGCGCCGCGTCGTCGGTCGCGGCAATGCATCGGGCCCCTCGGCGGGCCGCACGGTGGAGGCGTAAGTCCATGGCCAAGGTCCTCGACATGCCGAAGCTCTCTCCGACGATGGAGGAGGGGGTGCTCACCGCGTGGCACAAGAAGGAGGGGGACGCGATCGAGATCGACGACCTCCTCGCCGAGGTCGAGACGGACAAGGCGACGATGGAGTTCCGCTCCTTCGACAAGGGGACACTGCTCAAGCTCCTCGTCCCCGCCGGTGCGCAAGTGAAGCTCGGACAAGCCGTGGCCGTCCTCGGCCAAGCGGGCGAAGACGTCTCTTCCCTCGTCGGCGCGAGCGCAGCTCCCGCGAGCGGCGCGAAGGTGCAAGCGCCGGCGGCGAGCGCCGCGCGCCCGGCGCGTCCCGTGGAGGAGATCGACGTCGGGGCGCAGACCGAGGCTCCGGCCGCGCGAAGGCCCGAGGCGCTCGCCAACATGCCCGGGCCGGAGACCGAGGTCGACGACGACGACAACGGCCCCATCACCACCGCCTCGCGCCCGCGCGCGCTGTTGAAGCGCCGCGGCTCGCCGCTCGATCGCACCGAGCGCGAGCCCGAGCGCGTGCCGGGGATCTCCATGCCCGCGGGCGGACGCGTCCTCGCCTCCCCCTACGTGCGGAAGGCGGCTCGCGAGCGTGGCATCGATCTGCGCGGCACCAAAGGGACCGGGCCCGGCGGCCGCGTGGTCGCGCGCGACCTCGAAGGGCTCCGCGCCGCCCCCACGCCGGCGAACGACGGTCGCGAAGGGGTCATCCCCCAAGCCGAAGGGGCGACCGCCCTCGCGCGCATGCCGCAGACGATGCCCGTGCCGCTCGAAGGCCCGGGCGAGCCTCGCCTCGCCGCGCCGGAAGCGCGCCCCCTCTCGATGATGCGAAAGACCATCGCGCGTCGCCTCACCGAGTCGAAGCAGACGGTCCCGCATTTCTATCTCACCATCGACGTCGACGCCGAGCGGCTCGTGCAGCTCCGCGAGGCCATCAACCGTGAGCTCGCGGCCTCGGCCCCGACGAGCTCGGAACCCGCAGAGAAGCCGCTCAAGGTGAGCCTGAACGATCTGCTCATCAAGGCGTGCGCCGTCGCCCTCACCCACGTCCCCGAGTGCAACGCGCAGTTTTCTCCGGAGGCGATCCTCCTCCACAAGCGCGTGGACATCTCGGTCGCGGTCGCGGTCCCCGACGGTCTCGTCACGCCGGTGGTGCGCAACGCCGACTTGAAGAGCGTCGTCGCCATCGCCAAAGAGGTGCGCGACCTCGCCTCGCGCGCGCGCGCGAAGAAGCTCAAGCCGGAGGAGATGCTGAACGGCACCTTCTCCATCTCGAACCTCGGCATGTTCGGCATCGACGCCTTCTCCGCGGTCATCAACCCGCCGGAGGGGGCCATCCTCGCCGTCGGTCAGGTGCGCGAAGAGCCGGTGGTCTCCGACGGCATGGTGCGTCCGGGGAAGCGGCTCTCCATGACGCTCTCCTGCGACCACCGCGTCATCGACGGCGCCATCGGCGCATCGTTTCTCGCCGAGCTGCGCTCGCTCCTCGAGCACCCGATGCGCGTCCTCACCGGCTGACCATGCGCGCGGCCCTCCTCGCGATCGCCCTGGGGTTCTTCGCCGGCGGCGACGCGCGAAGGCCGCTCCGCCCCGAGGCGTTCTTCGCGGGGCTCGACCCGCACGCCACGGCACCGGCGCGCGGCGTCGTGGCGCTCCGCGCGCCCGGGCCCGCGTGGGTGCGCGTCGAGGGGGCGACTTTCAAAATGGGGACCACGCCGCTCGAGCTCATCGACGTGCTCCACCAGTGCCGCGGGGAGATCCTCGGGCTCCACTGCAACGACCGCGAGATGGTCGGCTTCGCCGGGCTCTTCGGATCCTTCCGCGCCGAGCTCCCGGCGCACGACGTCGCCATCTCGCCGTTCGAGATCGAACGCACCGAGGTCTCGGTCGACGCCTACACGCGCTGCGTCGCCGCGGCTCGTTGCGCGCCCGCGGGCTACCCCGGCCTCGACGCGCGCTTCGATCGCCCCGAGCTCCCGGTCACCTACGTCTCGTGGGACGACGCCACCGCCTACTGCGCCTTCCTCCACGCGCGCCTCCCCACCGAGGCCGAATGGGAGCTCGCTGCCCGCGGCCCGAAGCGCCGCCCCTACCCGTGGGGCGCGGTCTACAACCCGCACCTCACGAACCACGGGGCCTTCGCGCTCGACGCGAGCGACGCCACCGACGGTTACGTGGGGCTCGCTCCGGTCGAGAGCTTCGCCGACGGCGCCACGCCCGAAGGGATCGTGAACCTCGCGGGGAACGTCGCCGAGTGGGTCTCCGACTACCTCGAGATCGACGACGAGGGCTTCGGCTACGCGCCGCCCCCCACCAAAGAAGACGCGGGCCCCCTCAAGAACCCGCGTGGCCCCTCGTCCGGCCTGGGTCACGTCGTGCGCGGCGGCTCGTACCTTCAAGGGGCCGCGTGGCAGCGCGGCGCGGCCCGCGCGACCCTCATCCTCCCCCGCGCGCCGACGGTGGGCTTCCGCTGCGCGCGCGACGCTGGCGCCTGACCCCCTTCGGCAGTAGGACGTGAGGGAGATGCGCATCGCCCACTTCTCCGACCTGCATGTCTTGGCGCTCGCCGGCGCCGGGCCCGCGCGCTTTCTGAACAAGCGCCTCTCCGGGTACATGAACCTGCGCCTCAAGCGAGGCCACGTGCATCGCTCGTCGTACGTGAAGAGCATCGCCAAGGAGATCGCCCGCGCGCGCGTCGACCACGTGGCCATCACCGGCGATCTCACGAACCTCGCCCTCGAGGGGGAGTTCGCCGCCGTGCGCGATCTCCTCGAAGAGTGCCTCGGCCTCGATCCGCGCGACGTGAGCATCGTCCCCGGCAATCACGATCTCTACACGCGCGGCGCCATGCGATCGCGCCGCTTCCTCACGTACTTCGCGCCCTACGTGAAGGGGGATCTCCCCGACATTCCCGCCGAAGGGGGGCTCGGCGCTTTCCCCTTCGTCCGCATTCGCGGAGCGTGCGCGATCATCGGCATGTCGAGCGCCGTGCCGCGCCCGCCGTTCATGGCCTCGGGCGCGCTCGGCACGCGCCAGCTCGACGCCTTCCGCCGCGCGCTCGCCCACCCCGAGGTCGAGCGACGCACCCCGGTGGTCCTCCTGCATCACCCGGCGCACAACCCGCGCTCGCGCCTCAAGACCATCCTCGAAGGATTGTGGGACGCCGATCGACTCACGAGCGAGCTCCAGCGTGTCCCCCACGGCCTCGTGCTCCACGGTCACCTGCACCGCCGTCAGCGCCGCCCGCTCGCCACCCGCGGCGGGGAGATGCACGTGGTGGGCGCCACCTCGGCGTCGCTCGATCACGAGCTCGGCGAGCGCATGGCGGGCTTCAACCTCTACGCCTTCGACGGCAAGGGGCAGCTCGCTTCGGTCGAGGCCCATGTGCTCGATCCCAAGACCGAGACCTTCGACGTGGCCGACGTCCCGCACCTCTCCTGGTGACAGGGCCGCAAGGCGCCTGGCGGGCCGGCGCCGCCTCGCGCCCCCCTCGCTCCTCTGCGCGTGCCCACAAAAGGGACGCGCCCGCGACCTCTCGTGGAGGCGCGGGCGCGTGTCAGCGGGGAGCGAGATTCAGCTCGCTGCCTCAGCCTGCGGGCGAATGACGTTGATCGCTTGAAGACCCTTCGGGCCTTCCTTGATCTCGAATTCGACGACCTCGTCCTCGAAGAGGCGGCGACGGCCGTCGCCCGCGATCTGCGAGTAGTGGACGAATACATCGGGGCCTTCATCCTGCTTGATGAACCCCCAGCCCTTCTCATCGTTGAACCACTTCACCCTGCCCACTGCCATCGGACGCCTCCACTTCCACTTAGAACAGCAACAACGGGAACTGCTACTTCGGTACTGCGGGGCGAGTCTTCGTGGCTGCGAGCAGCGCACTTCGTCTCGCATCTCTCGCCGGCAAAGACGAAAGACTCGCGGAGGGTAGGCGGCGGTCGGGGCGGGGGTCAAGCGGCGATGAGCCGAGCGCGACGCGCGTTTCTTTTCACTTGCAGGGGGAGCGAAAAGATCGCCGCGGCCTGGCGTCACTGGACACGCGCGGGGTCCAGCCGCGCCGCGTCAGTGACCCTTTTCGAGCGCGTCGAGCTCGTCGAGGTTCGCCTTCACGCGCGGATCGGAAGCGTCGATGGCGCGCGCCTTCTCCAGCGCCGCGCGCGCGTCCTTCCGTGTCTTGGGATCTTTGGCGAGGGCCGTCGCCAGGTTGATCCACGCGCTCGCGAGCTTGTCGTCGAGCTTGAGCGCTTCCTTGTACTCTGCAATTGCTTCGGGAACGTGCCCGGTGTTCTCTAGCGCGTAGCCGAGGTTCGAGTGGAACGTGGCGCGGCTCGGATCGAGGGCGATGGCGCGGCGGAGCTCGTTCATCGCGCGGGTCCCGTCCCCGTCGGCGAGGAGCGCCGTGCCGAGATCCGAGTGCGCGCGCGCGTCGCCGTCGGCGAGGCTCACCGCGGTCTCGTACTCGTGAATGGCGTCCTTCACTCTGCCGCGCATGAAGAGCACGGTGCCGAGGTTTTGCCTTCGCGGCGCGCTGCCCGGATCGAGCTCGGCGGCGCGCTTCAGCGAGGTGAGCGCCTCGTCGCCGTGCCCCGTCGCCAAGAGGGCGACGCCGAGCGCCGAGTGGGCCTCGGGCTCGCTCGGCAAGAGCTCGGCCCCCTTCCGTAGACAATCGATGGCGCCGGCGGCGTCTCCGGCGAGGAGCAGCGCGCGCCCGAGCTCGACCTCGGCAGGGCCGAACGACGGCTCGCTCTGCGTGGCGCGGCGGAGCTCGCGCCCGGCGGAGACGATCTCGGCGTTCCCCTTCCCTGCGGCGAAGTCGGCGGGGATCCCGGTCTTGGCGATGCGTACCCGCGCGAGGCCGACCGCCGCCGCCACGTGCTTGCCGGCGAGAGCGCGCGCGGCGTCGTAGTGCTTCGCGGCGCCGGCGAGGTCGCCTGCTTCGAACGCAGCGTCGCCAGCGGCGAGCGCGGCGTCGAGCTTCGCGTCCGCACCGGTGACGAGCGGGATCGTGGTGGGCCGCGGCGGCGGGAGGGACGCTTTGCTCGCGGGCGCGTGGGCTGGCGCGGGCGCGACCGAAGCCGACGAAGACGGCGGCGAAGCTGGCGACGCGCTCGTGCTCGCCGGTGTCGGCGGCGAAGCCGGCGCGATCTCGGCGGTGGGGGCGACGCTGGGAGACGCGGCGCGCGGAGGGCTCTCGCCTCCGCAGGCTGCGAGCGCGCCGCCGAAGAGGAGCGCCGCGGTGATGGTCCCGTAGAAACGCGCGCGCCCGGCGAAGCGGGCCGCGCGGCGATCTTGGCGTCGAGGTGCGCGGTCACGCATCGTGGTCCCCTTTCGAGCTGGGCTTGGCCACGAGCCCCGAGACCGGCTCGTCGTCGTCGTCGTCGAGCACGCCCGAGCGGAGCGCCACCGCGTACGCGTGGGCCATCACGTCGCGCGCCGCCTCGATCACCCGGACCTCGGTGCGCGGGCTCCTCAGCGTGATGACGTCGGGGTTCGGCGCGTGGGTCGCGAGGAGAAGCTTGCAGGCTGCACGCACCGCTTCCGGCGCGGTGAGATCGCGCTCGAGGGCCAGGACGTGGTCCACGTACGAACGCCCCCACGCTTCGTTCGGCTCCCCGATGAGCGCGGCGTTGAGCGCCATCCCCGCGGCGCGCTTCGCTCCCGCGAGCCCCCCTTGCAGGTTGCGCTCGGCGTACGCCTTCTCGGCGCGACGAAGCTCGCCGAGCGCCGCGCGGATCCACTCCTTCGGGGAGAAGCGATAGAGCCAATGCTCCTTGTCGCGCGTGAAGGCGCTCACCTCGAGCTATTCCTTCTTGATGACCTTGGTCGTGTGGTCGCGGCCGTCGTAACGCATCATCGTCGGCTTGCCTTCGCCGATGGTCTGGAGGTTCACCGGGCGCTTCCAGATGCGGACCAAGCTTCGGAGCACTTCGCGCGCCCAGTCGGCCTTCAGGTCGAGCCCCTGGTGGTCGTGGCGGAGGAGGAGCTCCCCCTTGTTCTCGAAGTTGGCGTCGTCCACGAAGATGAACGGGCTCCCGGCGTTGGTGAGCTGGAAGAGGAGCTTCTCTTTGACCTGCTTGAACTCGCGCGACTCGATCTCGTAGCGCTCGTTCCTGTTCGACCAACCGAAGGAGAAGAGCTTGTTCTCGATGCAGAACTCAGGGGTAAGAAACTCGTCGATGAAGGTGACGTCGTTGTAGAGCGCACGCACCTCGAAGATCTTCTTCTTCCCCAGGCCGAGGCGCAGGTTCCAGTTCTTCTTGGCGTCGAGGTCGTCGCAGTCTTCCCACTCTTTGCCGAACTGCCCCTTGTCCCAGCGCTCTTCGATGTTGCGATAGAGCTCGACGCCGAGCTTGTAGGGATTGAGCTGGCCTTTGCTCGTGGCGAGGACGCCGGCCGCGTTGTCCGCGTAGTCGATGATCTCGGACGCATCGAGGATCTTCTCGGTCATGAGCTTGGAGTGCCAGTACGTGGCCCACCCCTCGTTCATGATCTTCGTCTGCATCTGCGGCACGAAGTAGAAGGCCTCCTCGCGAATCACCTCGAGCACGTCGTGCTCCCAGCGCTCGAGCGGCGCGTTGTCGAGGAGGAACTTGAGCACGTCGCGCTCGGGCCGCTCGGGGAAGCGCTTGGCCTTCTCCTTCTCGGCCTGGATCTTCTGCCGCTGCTCCTCGAGGTACTCCTCGGGGTTGATGAAATGCTCCATGTAGTCCTTCGCCTTGAGGCGCGGGATCTCCGGAGCGCTGTCGTCCTCGTCGGGGTTCTTCGGCGGGCGGCGGCCGGTGAAGGGGGCGTGAGGATCGATGAGGTTCTCGATCGACAAGCAGTGGTCGACGAACTCTTCGATCTTGTTGATCCCCTGCCGCGCCACGTGCCGCCGGATGCGGGAGCCGTGGTTCGCCATCTTGTCGATCCAGCGGCGGTTCGGGTCGTAGCTCTTGGGACGGTTCGCGGGGTCGGTCGTGCGCCCGCCGGTGTCGAGATCCGTCGACCGGAACGTGAAGTTGTTCTTGAAGAAGTCGACGTGCGCGTAGACGTGCGCCATGACGAGCTTCTGATCGACGAGCGAGTTTCCCTCGAGCAGGTAGGCGTACGAGGGGTTGTTGTTGATGACCATCTCGTAAATCTTCGAGAGGCCGTACTCGTAGCTCTTGGCGAGGCGCTCGTACTCCATGCCGAAGCGCCAGTGCGGGTAGCGGTTGGGGAAGCCGCCGTACGCCGCGATCTCGTTCATCTGGTCGTAGGTGAGGATCTCGAAGACCGTGGGGAAGAAGTCGAGCCCCGATTCGGCGGCGAGCTTTTGGATTCTCTCCTGCTCGGCGCGGAGGTAGCCGGGCAGCGCGGTCTTCAGCGCGAACTCGCTCATCCCCACAGACTAGCCGACCTTCGAGAGGCTGTGCGGTGTGCGAACATCGCACACCGCCTGGCTGGCCTGGCCCCGCCCTTTCCCCTTCTCGGGCCTTCTCAAGGCTTCTTGGCGAGAAACGCTACGACCAGCGCGTGCTCGGCCAGGGCGTTCGCCGCGCGCCCGTCTTTCGGGTCGAGCTGCGTCGCGCGCTCGAAGGCCTTGCGCGAGGGCTCCGCGGCCCCCGCCTCGTGCCGCATCAAGGCGTACCAGCGGTAATAGGAACCGAGGCCGTAGAACGCCGGTTCGTAGGCGGGGCTGGCGACGATGGCGCGCTCGAAGAGCGGCTTGGCGTCGCTGGCCTTGTCCTCGTCCCACAGGAGCTTCTCTCCCTTGTGGGTGAGAGCCTCGGCCAACGCCTTACGCGCGAGGCCGTACCTGGCGTCCTCTTTGAGCGCCGCGTTGGCCTGCTCGACGGCGCGGTCGTACTCGCCGCGGCTGTCGAGGAAGGATGCATAGTTCACGAAGTTCCACAGGCTCCCCGGGTCGAGGGCGATGAGACGTTCGTGCACTTGCTCGCAGGCGTGCCAGTCGTGGCGTGCTTCGTAGATGTCGATGAGCTCTTGGTACGCGAGCGCCAGCGTGCGCCGGTCGCTCGTTCGATCCAGGATCGCCAGGTCGTCGTGCTCCGCCTTGTCGACGTCGCCGCTCGCCACCTCGACCCGCGCCGCCAGCATGTGCATCGCGGTGCTGTCGGGATCGATCTTCCGAGCTTCTTCGACGTCGGACGCGGCGTCGGCGCTCTTCTCCTCGTAGAGGTCGTCCCACCCGCGCTCGACCAGGCCGATGGCCAAGCGAGGCGAGAGCGCGAGGGCTCGGTCGACGAACGGGCGACTGGCCTTCGCGCTCGTTCGGGCGTCGCCGCCCGAGTTGACGACGCGCCGTCGGGCAAAGCGCCCCTCGAGGACGATCGTCGGCACATAGGTCGCGTCCTCCTTCTTGAGCTCGGCGATGTCGGCCGCGGCTTCGGTCATCTGGAAGCGATCGAGCTCCGACCAGGCGCGGTTGAAGATCACGTCCTTGGGTCCGGTCTCGGCGACGGCGCGTCCACTCGGGGGCGCGCCGGCCTTCGGGGTCGGGAGTGTCGTGGTCGAGGCCGTCGGCTTCGCCGCATAGAGGCGGATGACGCCGTTCCCCAGCCCGGTAGCGATCGTCTCGCCGTCGGGCGCGTAAGCGACGGCGAGGATGGGATAGTCGTGCGCCTCGCGCTTGGCGACGCCCGTCATCGGATCCCATTGCACGAGCCGCCCGTGCTTCGTCCCGGCGACGATGCTGTCGCCCGGGGGGGAGAAGGCGAGCGTCCAGACCTCGCTCGCCCCGAGATCGGACGTGTGCACCATGCGGTCGTCGGTGAGGCGCCACACGCGCAGCGTGCCGTCGTCGCCGGCCGAGGCGGTGACTTGTCCGTCGGGAGAGATGAGCGCGCGGTCGACGGGGAGCGCGTTCCCCGAGAGCGTCTTGACCAGCGCGCCGCTCTCGACGTCCCAGACTTTGATGTTCTTGTCCTCGCCGGCGCTCACGAGCCGCTTTCCGTCGGGGGAGAAAGCCACGCTGAGGAGCACGACGCCGGGCGAATGAGGGAACACCTTGAGGAGGGTCCCCGTCGCGCGCGACCAGGTCCGGGCGTTGCCGTCGAAGCCGCACGTCGCGATCACCTGGCCGTCGGTCGGGCTGACCGCCACGCGCGTGAGCTTCGTGTTCCCTCCGGTCACCGAGAGACCCGCCTTCCCCGTCGCGACGTCCCAGGTGCGCCACGTCCCGTCGACGCTGCTGCTCACGACGGTCGTCCCGTCGGGAGTGACCGCGACGCCGGAGACGCGCGCGGTGTGGCCAGGGTACGAGCGCACCGCGCTGAGATCCGCCACCTTCCACGCCTTGACCGTTCCGTCGTCGCTCGCGGTAAAGAGCATCTTGCCGTCTTGGCTGTAGGTCAGGTCGAAGACGGCGCTGACGTGGGCGGGCGCGCTCCTCAACACTGCGATGCTGTCGAGGAGCTTCGACACCGGCGGTCGCTCGGGGAGAGCCTTCAGATCGTCGGTGGTCTGCGCGACGGGTCGCGTCGCGCCACGCGCGACCGAGGCATGAGAGCGCCGAGCGCTGACCACGAAGAACGCCGTCGCGGCGACACTGACGACGCCGAGGACCCCAAGCAGCGCGGCGAGTCGCTTCGTGTTCGCCTTCGCCGCTTTCCCCCGGCCTTCGCGAAGCGCCTTGGCGGCTTCCTCCGCCGACTCGAAGCGATCCTCGGGCGCGGGCTCGAGCATCGCTTGAAGCCAGGCGGCGAGCCCCGAGCTCAGGTTCGTCGCCTTGTGCACCACGAGACGGAGCCGCTCGTGCGGCAACTCCGCCGGCGATCGTCCGGTGAGGAGAAAGAGGAGCGTGGCCCCGAGGCCGTAAAGATCCGTCGCCGGGAGCGCGACGCCGCGCAGCTGCTCGGGGGCCATGTAGCCGTACGTGCCGACCATCGTGCTTCCACCGGAAGCCGTGCGTGCCGTATCGCGGACGCCACCGAAGTCGACGAGGAAGAGCGCGCCGTCCTCGCGCCGCACGACGTTCTCCGGCTTGATGTCGCGGTGAATGAGCGGCGGCACGTGCGCGTGCAAGAAGCCGAGGACGCGGAGAAGCTCTGCGGCGATCTGCTTGACGTCGTACTCGTTGAGACGCACCCCTTCGGCCGCGCGCTGCGCGAGCGTCTTCCCCGGGACGAGCTCGTGCGCCAAGTAGAAGATGGGGCCTTCGGGGGCGTCGACCCGGAAGTCGGCGATGTAGCGCGGAATGCGCGGGTGACTCAGACCACGGAGCGTGCGCGCTTCGCGCTCGAAGAGCTCGAGGGTCTTCCAGTCGCGCACGCCTCGGAGGTCGAGCTCCTTCAGGGCGACGTGCTCTCCTCCCGCCACCGGCTCGGCCTCGAAGGTGACGCCCCCTCCGCCGCGACCGAGCTCCGCCACGATCCGGTACGCGCCCCCGACCACCTCACCGACTCGCGACTCCATCGCACGAAGGTACGGCACTCGTCAGGTACAACGAAGCAGTTCCACGCCGATTCCCTGCATTTGTCTGCATACGGATGAGCCGCGACATCCCGGTCCACTCACGCCAGGTCGACCGCCTCGAAGCGGGTGAGGACGACGCGCGCCGCACCGTAGGACGTCACGTGCCAGCCCGCGAGGCCGAAGCCGAACGACGCGTCCTCGAACGTGGTCACGCGCTGGTCGTTGATGCGGAGCTCGAACCAGCTCTCGGCCGCACGAAGCTCGACCACGTTCGGGTGACCGATCCCGGCGATGGCCTCGTGGGTCTTCGTCTCGAAGGGCTCCAAGTTGAGGCCGGCCTTGGTGTTGACGAAGCGGAGCACGCTCCATTGCTGGTAGCTCGGGCGCACGACGACGATGTACCCGCACCGTGAAGTGCCGATGTCCGTCACGCGCAGCATGACGCCCAGCGCGCCGTGCGCGTCGTGGCAGGTGCCCGCGACGAGGACGCTCTGATCGGTGCACGACGGGTCGACGGTCCCGTTGACGGTCCTCGCGCTCGGGGGAGAGATGGCGAGCCCCACGTTGGCGATCGACTCGGCGAACGGGAGCTTCTCCACTCCCGGGAGGATGACGCCGCGCGTGAGATCCATGCGGCGCCCTCCCTCGCCTCGTTTGAGATTGAGCACGCTGCCGAAGGAGAGAGGCGCGCGACAGTAGGCACAGAAGCGCGCGCGAAGAGCGATGGGCGCGCCGCACGCCGGGCAGCGAAGCACGGTGCTCACGGCGCCACCTCCGCGACCTCTAGCGAGTGGCAGAGGATCGACGTCGTCGGCGCGTGTGGTGTCGGCTCACGCCCGACGCGAAAGCCCACGGCGCCCTCGCCGAAGCGCGCGTCGTGGAGCTCGAAGACGAGGCGACCCGAGACCAGCCCGCGCAGCGTCGCTCCTTGGCAGAGGAGCTCCATCACGATCGGTCGCTCGGTCACGTGCGTCCGTATCCCGCCCGTCAGCGCCACGCGATCCGACGTCCCCTTGGAGGTGACGACGCAGCTGGCGAACGCACTCGCGCCGTCGACCGAGAGCTCGAAGCTGTAGAACATCGCTGCGGTCTGAAGCGGCTTCCACCTCGCCATGAGCGCGAGCCGCGCGCCCGGACCGAGCGGCGTGAAGACACCGCGGATGCAGGCGTCGCGGATCGGCGGTCCAGGAACGTGCGCGGTGTAGGTCGTGTCGGCCGAGAACGTGGCGACGACCCCCTCGTGGTGCGGAGCGACGTGCATGAACGCGTCCCCCTCGGGACCGCGCGAGGCCTTTCCCGGGATCGGCATGGCTCGATAGTCGTGCGACACGAGGAGCGCGCCGGGGCGGATCACCGGGAGGTTGGGCGTCAGCGCGCCGTTCTTCGTCGTCAGCGCGACGCGGCAGGCGCTGCAGTCGCGCGCGTCGGGAGAGAGGCTCGCTCGGCACACCGGGCAGGGGGTGGTTTGCAGGGTCACCATCGCCTCGTCACCTCGTCAACGTGCAAGGAGCTTCATCTCGCGAAGCCCATCGTGTGCGTCGCTCGGTCGAGCCGCGCGGGATCGGCGACGGTCCCTTCGAAGCACGCGCTCGTGCGGTAGACGGCGCGCGTGGCTGGCATCTCGCCCGTCGACACCCACGTCGACGCGACGCTGGCGCGCGACCCGCCCACGCGCCTCGCGATCCCCGACGTGGGGAAGTCGAAGCGGAAGGACCAGGCGGGCGGCATCTCCTCGGTGCAGCGGACCTCGAGCGGGGGCACGGGTCCGAGCCCTTCGGCGACGTCGGTGATGAGCTTGGGATCGACCGTCGTGATCGCCGATCCGCTCCCCGTCGGGGGCCCGCCATCCACGTAGAGCGTGCGGACCACCGTGAGCGAGGAGGCGGTCCGTAGATCCGGCGGCGGGGCTTTGGAGCGCGGGCACGCGGCGAGCAGACCGGGGGCGAGGACGGCGAGCGCGAGCACGAGACGCCGAAGCTGGCGCGCAGGCGCCCGAGGCATCACTTCCCCTTGCCGAGAAAGTCCTTGATGCTCCCGACGATGGCGTCCTTGTCGCGGATCTCGCTGGTGACGACGCGCTCGTCCTTGGCGAAGTGGTCGCGCAGATCCTTGATGAACTGCCCGGAGCCGTAAGGGCTCTCCACCTGGCCGTACGCGAACATGTTCGCGCGCGGGAGGATCTTCTGCTTCAGGATCTCCACGCAGGCGAGCGTGTCGTCCATCGACCAGTTGTCGCCGTCGGAGAAGTGAAACGGATAGATGTTCCACTCTTCGGGCGGGTAGTGATCGTCGATGAGCTGCGCCGCGAGCTTGTACGCGCTCGAGATCATCGTGCCGCCGCTCTCCCTCGTGTGGAAGAAGGTCTCGCGATCGACCTCGCGCGCGACGGCGTCGTGGATGATGAAGCGGCTCTCGAGCCCCTTGTATTGGCGCTGGAGCCAGGCATCGAGCCAGAAGGATTCGATGCGAACGATCTCCTTCTGCTCGTCGCCCATCGAGCCCGACACGTCCATCATGTAGATGATGACGGCGTTCGCGATCGGCTCGGGCTCGGTCTTCCAGCTGCGGAAGCGCTTGTCGTCGGGGATGGGGACGATGACCGGCTTGTCCGGCGCGTACATGCCCATCGAGATTTGGCGCTTCAGGGCCTCGCGAAAGGTGCGGCGGAAGTGGCGGAGCGACTCGGGACCCACGCGACGGATGCCGGTGTAGCGATCCTTCGCGTTGATGATCTTGCTCTTCCCCTTGTCCTCGATGTCGGGGAGCTCGAGCTCTTCGCCGAGAATGGCCGCGAGCTCGTCGAGGGTGACGTCGACCTCGAGGGTGTGCTCGCCCGCGCCTTCGCCGGCTTGCTTTCCCCCCTCGCCTTGCTCGTCCCCCTGCTCGCCGCCCATCGGATCGCCCGGGTCGCCGTCGCCTTGACCTGCGCCACCCTGCTGCTTGTCGCCGTAGCGAAAGCGCGGAATGTCGATGTGCGGGATGGGGATGGAGACGAGGTCCTTCCCCTTCCTGCCGATCATCTCGCCCTGCGAGATGTACTTGCGGAGGTTCTGCCGGATGCGCCCGCGGACGATGCCGCGGAATCGGGAGTGATCCTGATCGATCTTGAGCGACATCTCGAAGTAGCCTAGCACTACTCCCTACGATGGGATTTCGCTTCCTCGGCATGCTCGCAGCCTTCGCGTTCCTCTTGCCGAAGGGCTGCGGTAAGTCGTCAGGCGACGACGGCGGCGCCGGCCTCCCCGAGGCCGCATCGACGGCGACGGCGGCGGCGAGTGACACGGCGAGCGCGGCGCCGAGCGCCAGCGCCGCACCGACGACGCACGCCGCGACCCACGCCGCGGGGGCCAAGGACGCCGGCGGCGCCGACGCTTCGGTGGCCGACGCCGGCAAGGGCGACGCGGGGGACACCGCTGCCAAGGGGACGCTCCCTCCCAAGATCGACGCGCCGCCCGCCGACAACAACGACAAGGGCCCCTTCGCCCACTACGACGCAGCGACGCTCGCCACCAAGGTGCACGCGCGCGATCCGATGCTCAACGCTTGCTACACGTCGACAGGGAAGGACCCGGGCTACTGGGCGCCTCGCTGCTACGAGCTCCACTTCGGCGCCGACGGCAACGTGACGAGCGTGACCGGCAAGGCGACCGATCCGCTCGGCCTGTGCATCAAGGGGGCGCTCCTCGGCGTCCAGCTCGGCGCCCCGAAGGACAAGGCCGCCGGCAAGGCCGGCATCTGCATGACGACAAGGTAGCTCGAGCGAGCCCGTCGCTCTGCGACGGACTCGCACGAGCTACTTGTCGTCTTCACCCTGGTGGGCCTTGCAGGCCCCTCAAAACGCTGCGCGTTTTGAGCCTCCCCCCGCTTCGCTGACGCGACGCCTTTCGTGCATTCTGCACGAAAGGCGCAAGCCGCGAATCTGGTACCGCAGCGCTCGCGGGCGGCGCCCCGTCTCGCTGGAGTGGAGGCCATGCGGGCGGTGCACGGCAACGCCCTCGCAGACTCGCCGCCTTCGCCTTTCGCAGAGCGAAAGGCGTCGCGTCAGCGAGGCGTGGGGAGGCTCACGAGCCGAGCGCAGCGAGCGAGTGAGGGGCCGGCACGGCCCACAAGACGAAGTCCGGCCGGCACGGCCCACTAGGGTGGTGTGAATCGAAATGAGTCGTGCGTCATGAACCTCGTTCATGACGCATGACTCATTTCGGATTCACAAACCCGCCGCCGTCTTTGCAGCCGTCGGCGGAGGCTTGAATGGCGGCGAGCGCCGCGGTGAAGACCGTGGGGTCGCCGTCGCCGACGTTCCACGCGCGGCACGTGGCAGCGCCGTTGCCGCAGGCGTTGGTGATGGGCCCGACCTTGTTGTCGTGCATCGGAGCGTTGCCGCCGACGGCGATCTTCTCGAGATTCGAGAAGTTCGCCCCCTGCATGCCGATGACGTAGGTGCGGATTTGCGTAGCCGTGTGATGGGCGTCGAGCAGGTTCGAGAGATCGGTGAGGTTCTCGTCGCAGCCGTTCGGATCGCCGTCGGTGATGAGGATGCCGATGGTCACGCGCCCGCCGCGGCGGTTGCCCGACGTGAAGCGCGTCATGCCGCGGATGGCCGCTTCGGTCGGCGTCCCTTTGCCGTTGCCGCCGCTGTCGGGGGTGGTGGCGTTGAGGAGCGTGTCGAACGACGCCGTCGGGAGACCGACGTACTGCGCCGAGGCGGCAGGCGCGGCGGCCAAGTTGTATTCGTCGCCGGTCGTGCAGAGCGTGTCCGTGTGGTCGGGGAGAGGGAAGAACTGAAGCGCCGCCGCTTGGCCGGTCGAGCCCGCGCCGTTGAAGTAGCCCGAGAGCGCGTTCACCGATCGGCACCACTTCGAGGTCGTGGTCCCGCCGATGTTGCAGTCGGCCCCCATGCTGCCCGAGCGATCGAACATGATGTACATGTCGACCGGCGCCGAGCAGGCCGCGCCGTCGTTGTTGCCGCCGCCACCGCCACCGCCGCTTCCGTCGACGAAGCCGCCACCGCCACCACCGCCGTCGTCTCCACCGCCGCCGCCACCGTCATCGGGGAAGGTACCGTTGCCGTCCGTGCTCGAGCCGCACGCGAACACGGCGACTGTGGTGAGCGCGAGAGCGAGACCGGTGAACAGGCGGGCCGTCGTGAGCATGGTGTTCAGTCTATCTCCCCTCGTGGTGGAAGCAGCCGACGAAAACGAGTCGAGTGGGCGTGTGTAGTTTGAACGCGTAGCAAGTCGGAGCGCAGCGCGGCAAGAAAGCGAGAGCCCGCGCGCGGACATCGCCCGCGAACCCACGCGTCCTCGACCGCCGTAGCTCGGGTACAGAGCAATCCGCGTACCGAGGAGCGCAGCGCCGCAAAATTCTCGTCGCGCGTGCGTCCGGTGAGCGCGACGGCGGCGCGTGGCCGCGACGTCGCGCGCGGCCGTGACTCACTCCGGCACAAGGAAATCGCGCACCACCGCCATGTGCTGCATGTTGGCGGCGTCGCTGTCGTCGGCCGTGGCGGGGGCCAGGTCGCCGATGGGCGTGTAGACGCGCGTGTCGACCACCAGCCCCGAGGGGAACGGCGTCGTCCCGAGGAGCACCGGGAAGCGCAGCGCCGAGAGCGCGGGGTTCGGGAGCACCCAGTCGTAGGGGCGCGAGCGCGGCGCGTTCGTGTTCTCGTTGGCGACGTTGTCGACGGGGAACGGTCCGCCGGTGTCGACGACCGCGGCGAGGGTGGTGATCGCGGTCTCGCTCCGTGACGAGGTGTTGAAGTCGCCACCCAAGACGAGGAAGGAACCCGCCGGCACGTTCGCCTGAAGGAGCGCGACGAGCGCCGTGGCTTCGTCGGCGCGCGCAGTCTCGCTCTTCGTGAGCAGGTGCAGGCTCACGGCGTAGAGATCGTGAGGCCCGGGCACGTCGATCTTCGCCCACACGAAGTCGCGATCGGTCGTCTGCGCGTCGTCCCACACACCGGAGGCGACGATGGGGTAGCGGCTGATGACGCCGTTGGGGATGTTGACCGACGGCTGTTGGAAGTAGACGCAGGAAGCGCCGCACACGTCGTGGACGAATCCGTCGACCGCGGCCTTCGCGTTGCCGCCGACGATGAACTCTTGCATGAGGACGACGTCGGGGTGAAGCCCGGTGAGGATGCGCTTCCCCGGACCGTCGTCGTAGGTCGGCATCCCCGAAGCGCCGCTCGAGAGGTTCGAAGCGACGACGCGCAAGCGCACGCCGCCGTCGACCGTCACGGCCCCTTCGACACCGCCGTCGCTCGCGCCGCCGTCGTCCAAAGCCGGCGCGTCGGCGCCGCCGTCCTTGGTGGTCGCGGCGGCGTCGTCGGTCCCCGCCTCTCCCCCACCCCCTCCGCACGCGGCGGCGACATAGAGGAGAAGGAGGCCCGAGGCGATGGCGAGGCGACGCACCACTTCAGGACATCAAGCGGAGAGCTTCTTGTCGAGGGCGATGCGCGCGATCCACACGCACAGCGCGGCGTTGGCCACGGCCCAGAGGCGAAGCGCCACCGATCCGAGCGGGAACGCGAGGTCGGCCGAGTAGGCCATTTGTGCGAGGAGCGCCGCTGCGCCGACGGCGAACCCGCCGAGCACCGGACGCGCGCGACGCGAGCCGAAGAGGAACGCGGTCATCGCCATCGTGGGGAGCGCGCTCGCGAGCGGGATCCACCGATGCAGATCGACGCCGAGGAGCAGGTCCCACTCCCCGAGAGGACGCATCGCGAGCTCGACCAGCGTACGGAGCTTGCCGGCGTGCGCGGCGAGACCGAAGAGCGGTGCGATGGGCAAGAGCCCCACGCCGCCGAGGAGCGCGCCGAAGACGACGCCGGGGCTCGCGGTGAGCTTGCCGCCGGTCCGCTTCGCGCGGCGGGCGAGCCAGGCGAAGAGGAGGAACATCGCGCCCGCGCGGAGGATCAAGTGCCCCCAATACGCGCGCGCCACGGCGCTTCCAGCGTCGAGGATCCCAGCGCCGAAGAGCTTCTTGTCGGCCTTGGGGCGCGCGGTGGCTTCGAGCGCCGAGCGGACGGCGTCGGGATCGGTGACGCCGACACCCATGAGCATCGCCGCGGCGCCGGCGACGTGCGGCGAGGCCATGCTCGTGCCGTTGAAGGTGCCGAAGATCTCGCACTTGTTCTTGCCGCCGTCGCAGATGGTCTGTTGGGTGACGGCGACGCCCGGCGCGCCGATGACGACCTCTGGCCCGCGCGAAGAGAACCACGCGATGTTGTCGTTGGCGTCGGTGGCGCTCACGGCGATGACGCCGGGGTACGCCGCGGGATAGCCGACGGCGCGGCCGCTGTTGCCGGCGGCGGCGACCACGAGCACCCCCTTTTTCTCGGCGTGCTTCACCGCGTCCTCGAGGATCGCGCTCTTGCCCGGGCCGCCCAGGCTCAGGTTGATCACCTGCGCGCCGTTGTCGGCGGCGAAGCGAATCCCTTCGGCGACGTCGGCCAGCGTCCCCCACCCGTAGCGATTCAGGACCTTCACCGGCATCAAGCTCGCGCAGTACGCGAGGCCCGCAGCACCGACGCCGTTGTTCGTCGTCTGCGCGATGGTCCCGGCGACGTGCGTGCCGTGGCCCTGATCGTCGAAGGCCTCCTTCGAGTCGTTCACGAAGTTGTAGCCGTCGCCGCAGCGCGTCCCCGCGAGATCCGTCCCGCGCGAGAACGGCCCCTTGTCGTAGCAAGCGACGCCGGTGTCGACGACCGCGACGGTGACCCCTTTGCCGCAGGTGAAGTCCCACGCCTTCTCGGCGCCGACCTTCTTCATGTGCCACTGCTTCTCGGCGAAGAGCGGATCGTTCGGTACGAAGCTGGCGCGGAGGACGGCCATCGGCTCGGCGTGCTCGACGCGGGGATCCTGCGCGAGACGATCGAGGAGCCCCGCCTCGGCGGTGGGGGCGACGTCGGCGATCTCGAGCTTGTCGCGCTCGCTGTAGAAGCTGTTGGGGCGGAGCGAGATGCCGTACGTCGTCGCCAAGTCGCGGAGGTCCTCCGCGGTCGCGTCGTCGCGGACGTCGACGGCGATCTCCCCGGCGATGTCGTCGGCGGTGTCAGAGAGCGTGTCGACGGCGACGGGCTCGGGGAGATCGACCGCCGTGGGAGGCGCGGCCACTTCCACCGGCGCCGACGCGCTCGGCTGCTGCACGTCGGACATCGCGAGCGTGAGGCTCATCGCCGCCGCGCCGAGGACGAGAGAAGGATGGGGCATACCTGGCTCCTACGCGCGGCACGCCGCGGGGTTCTTCAATCTTTGGGCACCCGGGGGCTCGGCCGCAAGGCAGCCCATGTAAGGAGAGACGAACGGCCGAGGCGGCTATTCCCCGAATCGGTGACGGAAGCGCCCGTGGATCTCGACCATGTCGAAGGGCGTCGCCCCACGGCGAAATCCGCCCCCGCTCACCTTGAAATTTTCCAGCGCCTGCTATGCTCCACGGGCCCACAGGAGCACACATGCGCGCACTTAGGTCATTTCACGGGGAATTTCTTGTACTTGGCCTGTCGATCCTCGGCGGTGCCGGGCTCGCGGCGGGTTGCGGCGACAGCGGGGACGGAAGCACGTTCGTCGCCGGAGGGGGCGACGCCGGGCCGGTGGACACCACCGGGGGCGATTTCGGCGACGGCGGCGGCGGCATGTTCGCGGCCCAGGTCGACTCGCTCGCCATCGATCCGGCCGACGCCACGGTGACGGTCGACGGCACGACGCCGGCGACCGCGAGCTACACGGTGAAGGCGAAGTTCCCCGACGGCCGCGTGCTCACGGTGTCGCCGCAGTCGATCCAATTCGATCGTCCCGACCTCGCCAAGTTCGCAGGCTCGGCGCCGGTCGTGCTCACCGCCGCCGGCCCGTTCGCCGGCATGGGGACGCTCCACGTGGTCTACGGCGGCAAGTCGGCCTCGGCGACGCTGCACGTCGTCGTGAAGACGAAAGAGGTCGGCGCCGGCGTCGATCCCAACGCCGTGACGGCGCTCGACGCGAGCGGGCTCGCGCAGGATCCGAGCGTGAGCTCGTTCCTCTATCCGTACGACAAGACGCTCTTCCCTCTCGGCCTCGCCACGCCGCTCGTCATGTGGACCGCGCCCAAAGCGGGCGACGTCTACAAGCTCCACTACGAGCAGAACGGCTACGCCTACGACGGCTACTTCGTCTCGGGGGCGAAGGGGCAAGCGCGCGCCGCGCAAGCCAACTGGGATCACCTCACCGCCTCGAACGGCGGCGATCCGATCAAGGTCACGCTCTCGCGCTACGACGCCACGAGCCACACCGCGTACGCCTCGGCGAGCGAGTCGTGGAGCATCGCGCCGGCGAGCCTCCGCGGCGCCATCTACTACTGGACCACCTCGGGCGGCGGGCACATGTCGCGCATTCGCCCGGGGACCGGCGCGCAGCCGGAGGTGCTCAACGGCGGGAAGTGCATGGGCTGCCACGCGGTGAGCGCCGACGGTTCGACGCTGGTCGCGTCGGTCGAGACACAGCCCTCGATCACCGAGCCCGGCGGCACGTCGAAGAATGGCAGCAACAAGCGCGGTTGGGTGAGCTTCGATCTCCCCGCGGCGAGCGTGCGCGACGCCTCGGATCGCTTCTCCGGCAACGTCGCCGTGAACCCCGACGGAAAATACACCGTCTTCGGCTCGCAGACGCTGCGCCTCGCGAACACCCAGACCGGCGCCGAGATCACCGGCACCGGCATCGACACCGTCACGCTCGACAGCGGCATGAGCGGGCTCATGACGCCGGCGTTCTCCCCCGACGGCACCAAGCTCGTCGCCGTCGAAGGCGCCGGCAGCTGGTACCACAACTTGATCAACGGCAAGCTCGTGGTGCTCGACTTCAACGAGACCACGCAGAAGTTCACGAACCTCCGCGGGCTCGCCGCCGCTTCGTCGTTCCCGGCGAACGAGCGGGCCATCTCGTACCCGTCGTTCACCCCCGACTCGCAGTCGGTCGCGTTCCACGTCGGCGACGTCCCCACCGGGTGCAACGGCTCCTGCGACGACGCCGACGGCCAAAAGGGATCGATCTGGCTCGAGAACATCTCCGGCGCCGCGCCGGTGCGCCTCGTGACGCTCAACGACTCGTCGCCCAAGGCCGCCGATCACGATCTCTCCGTCGAGCCGACGTTCAACCCCGTCGAGCGCGGCGGCTACTCGTGGGTCGTCTTCACCAGCATGCGTGACTGGGGGAACGAGATCACCGGCACCGCCAACAACGGCAAGAAGCGCCTCTGGGTCGCGGCCATCGACAAGACCGGCGCCGCCGATCCGAGCCACCCCGCCTTCTACTTGGAGGGGCAGGAAGAGAACACGACCAACATGCGCGGCTTCTGGGCGCTCGCCGCGTGCACCCCCACCAAGGGCGGGGGCGCGTGCGCGGCCGGCTTCGAGTGCTGCTCGGGCTTCTGCGATCAGGGGCAGTGCGTCGACGTCAGTCAGGTCGCGTGCAAGGGCGACGGCGAGAGCTGCTCCGTGCCTGCCGACTGCTGCAACAACGCCGTCGTCGACTGCTTGAACGGCAAGTGCACCGTGCCGGTGAAGTGACGCGCGAGTGACCGAGCGCCGCGTGCAGCGGGGCGGCGCGTGCCGCCCCCCGACGACGGCCTCCTCTCAGTGGAAGACGAGACCGAGGTTGAGCGACACCGGGAGCACGTACTGCTGCTGGCCGGCGTTCGGCTGCGACGAGCCGGTGCCCGAGCTGTACGTGTAGTAGTTCTTCACCCCTTCCATGAGGAAGAAGGGGACGTCGGCGCGGAGCGAGGCGGTCAAGCCGACGCGGCCGCTGCGGAGCGCTTCGATGCCGAGCTCGCCGAAGGCGGCGAGCCCCGATCCGTCGATGTCGTTCTGCGACGAGGGCTCGGGCGACCGGTTCGCGCGGAAGTAACCGAACTGGAAGCCGGCGCCGGCGAAGGGGGCGAAGTCCTCGTCGCTGAAGTAGTAGCGGCCGCCGACGTCGATGGCGGCGAAGCCGATCTTGTTCGCCGCGCTACCGATGCCGCCCGCGCGCCCGTGGCTCGTGACCGCGAGCTGGTTCAGGCGGAACACCATGCCGAGCGACACGCCGCTCGAGAAGCCGGGATCGACGCCGACGCCGGTCATGCCGAGGATGCCCATCTCGAAGCCGATCTGGCCCGGCTTGATCTTCGGCGCGCGCGTCTCTTGGCCGGCGACGTTGTCGACGGTCTGCGTCTGCTCGATGGTCTTCTTGTCGATGAGGGCGTCGACCACGCGCGGGGCGGCGACGGGCACCTCGTCGAAGCCTTGGATGAGCATGTCGCGCTCCTCGCCGGTCTGCTTGTCGGCGACGGTGAGGAGGATCTTGCCGCCGAGCTTGCCGAGGCGGACTTCGTACTGGCTCGAGCTGCCGTGCTTCTTCTCGATCTCGTGGCAGGCGAGCGTCGTCGTGGTGCGCGCGTCGGAGTCGTCGAAGCCTTGGTGGTCGCCGACGAAGCAGGTGTAGCCGCCGACGACGACCGCGACCGGAGCGGGCGCTGCGGGCGCCGCGGGCCCGGCCGGCGGAGGCGCGGCGGGGGCCGGAGTCGCCGGAGCGGGCGCCTTCGGCGCGCCGGTGGTGGCAGGCGCCGAGTCAGGGCCCTGAGCGCGCGCCACCCCCGCGAGGAGGAGCGGAGCGGCCGCGAGGCTGCCAGTGACGAAGAGACGAGCGAGGCGCGAGGTGCGAATCGAGAGGAGGCTCATGGTGTGACCCGACACCTAGCAGGGCGCATGCCACGACGCGCTATTCATCGATTCGTGTAGGACGCAGCCGATTTCGTCGCTGCGCCGCCGTGCGCGCGCGAACGAAGGGGGTCCGCGCCCTGACGCGCGAGGCAGGGCCCCCCCTACGGCGCTTCACACCCCGCTCCGTGTCGCCCGTTCGCGCGACACCGCGTACGCACGCCGCGTCGGAAATTTCGCTGCATTTTGTCTGCGACATCGCCCTTTGGCGCGGCTCTACGAGGTGGATCCCCTGCGCGCGGCGGGGCGCACGAGGCTCGCAGCCTCACCCTGACAGCGAGGTCGCGGCGAAGCAGGTGCGATCCGGACGCGCGCGTCAGGGGTGATGCGCGCGCGTGCCGCCGTCGGCGCCAGAGGCCGCGTGGACCAAGCCCCCTCCGTCGCTCTTCGCGCCTCCGTCTCCGCGTGGCGCTGCCCCGCCGTCGGCGGCTTCGGCGGCGGCGAGGAGCTTGAAGCGCTGCTCGGGGCCCGGCGGTCCGTAGAGCTGCACGGCGACGAGATGCGATCCTTCGTCGGGCGTCCACGCATGCTTCGTCCCCGGCGGGATCACGACGACGCTCCGCGGTCCGACGCGCACGGCCTTCCCCGCGACGGTGAGCGTGCCGCTCCCCTCGGCGGCGGCGAGGACCTCCCACGAGGCGTCGTGCGCGTGCTCTCCGACCTTCGACGTGCCCTCGAGGCGACCGAGGTAAGCGACGCCGCCGAGCGGATCGAGCACATCGAGGTGCGCGTGCATCGCGCCGCCGCCCCACGTGAGCTCTTTGGCATCGGCCGCATGTACCAGCGTCGCCGCCTTCGCCGCCCCGGGGCCCCCTTCGCACGCGTCGTCACGAATCGCAGCGAGCAGCGCGATCCCCTCCCCCTTCACCGTGAGCGAGCGCCTCCCGTGGACGACGAGCACGTCACCCACGCCGAGCGGGCCGTCGCTCGTCTCCCCCTTGCCGCGCGTGACGGTCAAGGCGACGTACTCGCAAGGGCGCGCCTCGGCGGTCATCCCGCGCGGCGTGAGGTCGACGAAGGTCGCGGTGATCGGCGACGCGGGGGCCGGCGGTCCGGCGTCGACCGCGCTCGCTTGCACCGCGGCGTCGAGCGGCTCGATCGTCAGGGGCGGTCCGGCGACGATCGCCGTCCTCTCGCCGTCGCACGCGGCGAAGGCGAGCAGCGAGGCGAGCGTGACGCACAGAGCGACGCGTACGCGGCTCAACGCGAGCCCTCGGCGGAGGGCTTCGGATCTTCCTCCGGCGCACGGCGGACGAGGCTCGTCGCCGGGAGCAGCGTCGAAGCGGCGCGGGCCGCCAGCTCGCTCGTCGTGCGCGGGGCTTCACCTTCCGCGCTGTCCGCCGCAGCGTGCTCGGCGGCGCGGGCGCGCGCCTCGGCCAAGCGCTCCTTCAGCACCTCTTTGGCCGCCGCCGGATCGCCGGGGCGAAGGATGCTCTCGACGAAGACCTCGGCGGCCTTGTACGAGCTTCGCACGAGCGGACCGCTCGCCGCGTACGCGAAGCCCATCTTGCGCGCTTCCTCGGCGAAGCGATCGAACGCGGCTGGCTCCACGTAGCGATCGACCGGCGCGTGCTTGGGCGTCGGACGGAGATACTGCCCGATGGTGACGAGATCGACGCCGGCGGCGCGGAGATCAGCGAGCGCTTCGAGCACTTCGTCGTCGGTCTCGCCGATGCCGACCATGAGGCTCGACTTCGTGATGCGCGAAGGGTCGCGCTCCTTCACCCGGCGGAGCACCCCGAGCGATCGCTCGTAGCTGCAACGCACGTCGCGGATCTTCCGCTGCAGGCGCGCCACCACCTCGAGGTTGTGGGCCCAGACGTGCGGCCTCGCGTCGACGGTCGTGTCCACGTAGTCCATGTGCCCGCCGAAGTCGCCGAGCAGTGTCTCGATCAAGATGTCCGGGCGGAGCTCGCGAAGGCGCGTCACCGTGCGCGCAACGTGCGACGCGCCGCCGTCGAGCAAGTCGTCGCGGTCGACCATCGTCATGACCACGTAGGAGAGCTCGAGCTTGGAGATGGCCCGCGCCACGTGCTCGGGCTCGCGCACGTCGACCGCGCCGCGCGGATCGCCGGTCGTCACCGCGCAGAAGCGGCAACCGCGCGTGCACACGTCGCCGAGGAGCATGACCGTCGCGGTCCCCTCGGTCCAACACTCGCCCACGTTCGGGCAGCGCGCCTCCTCGCACACCGTGTAGAGGTCGAGCGCGCGGAAGGTCTCCTTGAGGCGCGTGTACGTCGCGCCGCCGGGGGCGCGCACTTTGAGCCAGGGAGGCTTGGGGGAGAAACGTGAAGCTTCGGTCATGAGATCTCCAAGCCGATCACTTGGGCGGTGTCACCGGCGCGCAGGTCGAGACGCCGGCGCCGACGATGCGGAAACCGATCTGCGGAAGGACGACCTGGATCGATCCGTCGCCCGAGGCCTTGAGGCGGGTGACGTTGGTCGTGTCGCCGGACTTGCCGCCGTTCTTCGGATCGTCGTTCGAGGTGTAAAACCAAAAGTCGCCGCCCCAGAACGAGAACGCCCACGCGTTGCCGGTGCTCACGCCGGTGAGCGTCTTTTGCGTGGCGCTCGGCGTGGCCGCGGTCGACTTGTCGATCTCCGCGAGGCGGGCGGTCTGCGTGGTGAAGAAGCCGTAGAGCTTCCCCTCTCCCGTGCCGGTGAGCTCGGCCCCTTGTTGCGAGAGGCCGTTCGTGAAATCGCCCACGGGGGTGAGGATCATGCTCCCGAGATCGATGGTGGCGAGCCCCTGGCCGACGACGCCGCCGCTGGTGTCTTTGATCCCTTCGACGAACAAGGTCTCGTCCTTCGAGCCCGAGGCGTTCGAGGAGAAGCCCATGCCGAACTTCACGAAGTTGTGCTGGTTGGCCTTGAAGGTCGTCGCCGAGCACGCGGCGTTGCTCGTGCTCACCTTGTAGAGCTTGCCGCTCGAGAAGTTCACCCACGCGGTGCCCGTTCGATCGACGGCCATCGAGTTCGGCTGCGCCGGGTTCCCTTGCTCGTCGACGCCGGGGCTCGGGCAGCTCAACGTGCCGATGCTGGTGAACTTGAGCGCGCCGGGGTTGAAGCTGTGGAGGCCGTTGTCGGTGTCGACGACGTAGACGAGCTTGGCGGCGTCGGAGCAACCGTCCGCGCCGACGGTGCCCGGGCCCCCTCCCGCGTCGTCGAACGTGCCGCCCCCCGCTTCGCCCACGGCGCCACCGTCGGTGCCGTTGTCGTCGAAGCCCGAGCGATCGGACGACGACCCGCACGCGAGGTAACCCGACGCGAGAGCGACGACGACGAGCGCTGCGAGAGACGAGGTTCCGATTCGATGCACGAGCCGCCTCCTTGCGAAGAGCCGAGGCAGCCTAGCACGAAGAGGCGGAATTTCAGGGGGCGCGGCCGAGCGCGACGAGCGCCGCTTCGGTGACGGGGCTCACCGCCCCTCGCTCGGTGTAGATGGCGCGGACGAGGCGCGAAGGGGTCACGTCGAACGCCGGGTTTCGCGCGCGGACACCGTCGGGGGCGAGCGCGAGCTCTTGCTCGCCGACGATGGCGTGCGTCACTTCGTGCTCGGCGCGCTGCTCGATGGGGATCTCGGCGCCGCTCGGACACGCGAGGTCGACGGTGCTGAACGGCGCGGCGACGTCGAAGGGGACGCCGTGCATGTGCGCGAGGCAGGCCACGCCGTACGTGCCGATCTTGTTGGCGACGTCGCCCGAGCGCGCGATGCGATCGGCGCCGACCACGACGAGATCCACCGCGCGGGCGGCGAAGAGCGACGCGACCATCGAGTCGGTCACGAGCTCGACGGGGATGCCGTCCTTCTGGAGCTCCCACGCCGTCAGGCGCGCCCCTTGGAGAAGCGGGCGGGTCTCGGCGGCGATCACGCGCACGCGCTTGCCGAGCGCCCGAGCCGCGCGGACGACGCCCAGCGCCGAGCCGAAGCCCCCGGTCGCGAGCGCGCCGGCGTTGCAGTGGGTGAGGACGGTCGCGCCGTCGGGGACGTTCGCTGCGCCGAGCGCGCCGAGCTTCCGGCACGCGACGACGTCGGCGCGATGGATCTCGCGCGCCGCTTCGCCGAGCAGCGCCACGCGTTCACGCGAAGGGCGCGCGGCGACTTGGCCCACGACCGTGGCCATGCGGTCGAGCGCCCAGGCGAGGTTCACGGCGGTGGGGCGCGTCTTGCGGAGCAGCACGTCGGCGCCGGCCATCGCGCGACGGAACTCTTCGTCGGGCCCCTCGCTCGCGCCGGCGGCGAGCACCAGGCCGTAAGCGGCGGCGATGCCGATGGCGGGAGCGCCGCGCACCATCATCGTGGTGATGGCCTCGGCGATCTGCTCGACGCGCGTGAGGAGCTCGTAACGCTCCTGGCGCGGGAGCTTTCGCTGGTCGAGCACCACCACGGTGCGATCGACGGGCATGAGCTCGACCGCAGAGAACGACGCGCCGCTGATGGGCTCGGGGTGCGGGTGCGCGCGACCGGTCTGAAGCGTGGCGATGGTCACGAGAGCCTCTCCTTCTCGGCGCGGGCGGCGGCGAGGCGCGCGTCGATCTCTTCTGCGACCGTGCCGAGGTCGTCGGCGGCGCGGCGCTTGTCCCCCTGGAGGTAGGCGCGGAGGCCGTCGGCCGCGACCATCGCCAAGCTGACGTTGACCCCCTTCTCGGCGAGCGCCGCTCCGACGTCGGGGTTCTTGAGCAAGGTGTCGAGCTCGGCGAAGAGCTCCACGAGCTCAGCTAGGCCGCGGTTCCGGTCGTCCACGCCCGCGAGGGTAGCACCGGCAGAGGTCGCCGCCCGAGCCCTTCGCGTGTACTCTTTCTCGAGGGGCGCCGAGCCATCGGCGAGGGGGGAACATGGCCAGCAGCGCGAGAGCACTCGAGAAGACGGAGCACGCGCGGCGCGCCCGCGTCCTCGTCATCGACGACGAGCCCATGTTCGGTCGCTCCCTCGCTTTGGCGATGGGCGACGAGATGGAGATCGTGGCGGCCGTCGGCGGACGCGACGGGCTCGCGCGGCTCGACGCCGACGACACCTACGACGCCATCCTGTGCGACCTCATGATGCCGGGGACGACCGGCATGGACGTACACGAGCGCCTGGCCAGTCGACCGAGCCTGCAGAAGCGCATGATCTTCATGACCGGCGGCACGTACACCGATCGCGCGCGGAGGTTTCTCGCCGGGGTCACGAACCCGCGCCTGGAGAAGCCCTTCGACGTGGCCGAGCTTCGTGACGTCGTCCGCTCCGTCGTGGAGTCGAACCCTACGGAGTGAGCGCGCGCCGCTGGCGTTCGACGTCCCGCGAAGGAGCGCCGAGCTCCTCGGCGTGATCGAGCGCCTGCGCTGCTTCGTCGCGCCGACCGAGCTTGGCGAGCGCCCACGCGCGGCCAAGCTCGGCGGGGGCGAAGCGCGGACGCCGTGAGAGGATCGCCGTGTACGCCGCGAGGCCCGCCTTGGGATCGTCGCGAAGGACGGCGACCGTGGCGAGGCCCAAGAGATTCTCCGCGCCGTTCGGATCGGCCGCGGCCCCCGCGCGGTACGCCTCCTCGGCGCCGTCGAGATCCTGGAGATGCACTCGCACGAGGCCGAGCGCGTGCCACGTCTCGGCGTCGCGCGCGCCGCGCCGCACCGCCTCTTCGAGCCGCGGGCGGGCCTCTTCGATCTCGCCCCAGCGCGCGCAACGCATTCCGCCTTCGCGCGGACCGAGCGGTGACGTCGGCGCGAAGCTCGCCGCTTCGTCGTAAGCAGCGAGCGCCTCTTCGAAGCGGTGCGCCAGCTCGTACGCGTGACCGAGCTCGATGTACGGCTGCGGATCACCCGCGGGCGATCGCTTCTTGAGCTCCTGGGCCTCGGCCTCGGCCGTCGTCACGTCCCCCTCGTAGGCGTAGAGGCGAACGAGGAGGCGACGCGCGGCGAGGTTGTCCGGGTGCACGGCGAGCTCTTGGCGGAGCGTGCGGATGGCTTCGTCGTCGTGCGCTTGGCGGCTTTGTGCGAGCGCGCGATCGACGGCGCTGGGCGTGGCGCAGCCGGCCACGAGCCCGAGGGCCAAGGCGGCGAGGGCCGTCGCAAGCGCGGGGCGAAAGTGGTACATCGCGCCCAGTACTTTAGGTGAGAGAAGGAGCGAACGATGTCCGAGATTCGAACCATCGGCGTGTTGGGTGCGGGACAGATGGGCGGAGGGATCGCCCAAGTGGCGGCCACTGCGGGCTTCGACGTCCGCCTCGCCGATGCTTCGCTCGAGCTCGCGCAAAAGGGCGCGCAGAAGATCGCCGCCATCCTCGGCAAGCAGGTCGAGAAGGGGAAAGTGAGCGCGGCCGACAAGGACGCCATCGTGGGGCGCATTCGTCCCATCGCCGATCCGGCGGATTTCGCGGGGTGCGACTTGGTCATCGAGGCCGCCACCGAGAACCTCACGCTGAAGACCGCGCTCTTCAAGAAGTGCGATCAAGCGTTGGCCAAGGGGGCGCTCCTCGCCACCAACACGTCATCCATCTCGGTCACCAAGCTCGCCAGCGAGACCTCGCGGCCCGAGCTCGTCATCGGGATGCACTTCATGAATCCCCCTCCCCTCATGAAGCTCGTCGAGATCGTGCGCGCGGTGCAGACCTCGGACGCGACCTACACGACCATCAAGGCGCTCGCCGAGAAGATGGGGAAGACCGTGACGACCAGCAAGGACGCCCCCGGCTTCCTCGTGAACCGCATGCTCATCCCCATGCTCAACGAGGCGTGCTTCGCGCTTCAAGAAGGAGTGGGCACGCCCGAGGACATCGACACCGGCGCCAAGCTCGGTCTGAACCACCCGATGGGGCCGCTCGAGCTCGCCGATCTCATCGGCCTCGACACCGTCCTCTTCATCGCCGAGGTGCTCCACAAAGATCTCGGCGACGACAAGTACCGCGCGCCCACGATCCTGAGGAACCTCGTCGCCGCCGGCTGGCACGGCAAGAAGAAGGGGCGCGGCTTCTACGTCTACGACGACAAGGGGCAGAAGATCGGCACGACGGTGGGAGGCGCCTCGTGAGCTCGGAGGTGCTGCTTCGCGAGCGCGGAGAAGAAGGGGTCGTCGTCCTCCGGCTGAATCGCCCGGAGAAGCTCAACGCGCTGAACGCCGAGCTCGTCGCCGAGATCGGCCGTGCCGCCGTCGAGCTCGACGCCGACGCGAGCGTGCGCGTCGTGGTGCTGACCGGCGCGGGCGACAAGGCCTTCGCCGCCGGCGCCGACATCGCCGCGATGAGCAAGATGACCGTGGCCGAGGCGAAGCACTTCTCCGATCTCGGTCACCGCGCGCTGGCGAGCCTGGAGAGCGCGCACTACCCGGTCCTCGGCGCCGTCAACGGCTTCGCCCTCGGCGGCGGGTGCGAGCTCGCCCTCGCGTGCGATTTTCTCTACGCGAGCGACAAGGCAAAGCTCGGCCAACCGGAGGTGAACCTCGGGGTCATCCCCGGCTTCGGCGGCACGCAGCGCCTCGCGCGTCGCGTGGGCCCGGCGCGCGCGCGCGAGCTCTGCTTGACCGGCGACATGATCGGCGCCGAAGAGGCCCGCGCCATCGGCCTCGTGAACACCGTCGTCCCCCACGCCGAGCTCCACGAGAAGACGCTGGCGGTGGCGAAGAAGATCGCGACGAAGGGGCCGCTCGCCGTCGCCCAAGTGAAGCGCGTGCAGGTGCGTGGCGAAGACGTCTCGCTCCCCGTCGCCGCCGAGCTCGAAGCCCAGGCCTTCGCCACGCTCTTCGGCAGCGAAGATCAGCGCGAGGGGATGAGCGCCTTCCTCGAGAAGCGCGCCGCGCGCTTCACCGGGCGCTGACGAACGCGCGGTTTTCCACGGGCGAAACGCGGTCTCGAAGGAGAACCCGCGCGCCCGTGGGAATCGCGTTAGAATCGAATACGCGAGGATGCGCCCGCCCCCATTTCAGGACTTGATGGGCAAGACGCTCCTCGGGCGCTACCGCGTGCTTCGGCCGCTGGGCGCGGGGGGCATGGGCTCGGTGTTCGAGGCGGCCGACCTCAAGAGCGGGCACGTCGTCGCCATCAAGGTGCTCAACCTGAAGCACGCGAGCAACGCCACGTCGCTCGCCCGCTTCCAGCGCGAGGCCACGACCGCCGCGCGCCTCGGAAGGCCGCACGCCGTCGAGATCATGGAGGTCGCCGAGCTCGAGACCGGCGAGCCCTACTTCGTGATGGAGCGCCTCCACGGCGAGACGCTCCGCGCGCGCATGAATCGCGAGATGCGCCTCCCGGCGATGCAGGACGCGGTGGCGATCTACACGCAGCTGCTCACCGCGCTCGAGGCGATCCACGCGCAAGGGATCATCCATCGCGACATCAAGCCGGAGAACATCTTCCTCATCGACGACGGCACCGGTGAGCCGAACGCGAAGCTCATCGACTTCGGCGTATCCAAGCTCGTGGAATCGAGTCCCGAAGGCGACGCCTCGAACCTCACCGAGACCGGCATCGTCGTCGGCACCGTGGGCTACGTCTCGCCGGAGCAGATCTCGAGCCCGCACGAGATCGACGCGCGCGCCGATCTCTGGGCGTGCGGCATCAGCCTGTACGAGACCCTCACCGGGCACCGACCGTTCCACGGCCGCACGCCGATGCACGTGATGCTCGACATCATGAACCGCGAGCCCGCCTCGCCGCGGCAGCTCAGGCCGCACATCCCCACCGAGCTCGAGCGCATCGTCATGACCGCGCTGAAGAAGAAGCCCGAAAATCGCTACGCCACCGCCAATGCCTTCCGGCGTGATCTGCTCGAGTTCTTGATGCACCACCGCGCCACCCAGCCGCGCACCTTCACGAACCGTCCGCCGCCGCCGCCCGAGTCGGCGCCCATCCCGCGCATCTCGGTGGAGAACACGTCGAGCACCTCGCTCCGCGTCCCCATCCAACAAATCCCCACGGACGTGCGCCGCCTGGCCGAGGAGTTCAGCGTCGTGGTCGAGGACGACACCGACGACGAGACGCGCCGCCGCTGACGGGCGAAGCCAGGCGATCGGCAACGCGCGTCGTCAGAAGGACCGGACGCAGGCGACGTACGTGCCGAGGAGCGCGGCCGCGAGCGCGAAGACGAACGACGCTTGGAAGGCGCGCCACGCCGCCTTGCGCAGGGGGGCCCGCACGTCCGGATCGACCCTTCGCGCGGCGAGGTACGCGAGGGCACCCGCCCAGGCCAGGGCGACCGCGCCGAAGGCCACGTGCTCTTTGCGCTCGAAGAGCCACCCCGCGCGGGGGGCCTCGATGAAGATCTGCTGCTTCAACCGCGTCGTGTACTCGCCGTAGAAGCCCGCCCCCATCGCCGCCACGACGGTGACGAAGCCGACCGAGAGGGCGACCGAGAGGTCCGCTTTGCGCCGCAAATCGCGCAAGAGCCACGCCGGGTGGAACAAAGCGGCCGTGGCGAGCCAACCCAAGTGGCCGTGCGCATGTTCGAGGAGGCGCACCGTTTCGACAGGTTCAGGGCCGCTCACGGTCTCTTTTCTACACGTACGCGACGTCGACCGGACATTACCTCCCCGAGCAGTTTCTCCGCTTCAACGAGTCAAAGATGGCGCGCAAGTTGCGTCGCCGGGGCCCGCCGCCCGGAAATCGCACGAAATCGCGGGCTTTTTGAAGGGCAACCGAGACAATATGTCTCATTCGAGGAGCGAATCCCGTGGCAGAAGTTCGCACTGAAGACACGAAAGCCAACGTCCTCCTGTTGGAGGACGACCAGACCCTCGCCAGCCTGCTCGCGCGGGTCTTGCGCACCGAAGGGTACCGGGTCGATCTGCTGGAGCGCGCCGAGGACATGCCCCCCGCGCCGCGCCTCGCGACCTACGACGTCGTCCTCTCGGACATTCACCTCGCCGGCGGCACGAACGGCCACGACGTCCTCCGCCGCATGCGGCGCGACGCGTCGAGCGTCCCGGTCATCTTGATGACGGCCTTCGCCGACGTCGAAGGGGCCATGAGCGCGGTGAGCGACGGCGCTTACGAGTACCTGCCGAAGCCGATCGAGCCGCAGCAGCTGAAACGAATGGTGTCGGAGGCCATCGCGCGTCGCCGGCTCGCTGGCTCGCAGCCGACGGGTGTCGCCCGGCCCCCCTCGCCGCCCGCCGCGGCCAACACCGATCGCGAGTCCAAGATCGTCGGCGCCTCGAGCTCGATGATCGAGGTCTACAAGACGGTCGCGCAGGTCGCGCCGACCACGTCGACGGTGCTCATCATCGGCGAGAGCGGCACCGGCAAGGAGCTCGTCGCTCGCGCCATCCACGCGAAGTCGCCGCGCAGCGCGCGCCCCTTCGTGGCGGTGAACTGCGCCGCCCTCCCCGAGTCGATCCTCGAGAGCGAGCTCTTCGGCCACGAGCGCGGCGCCTTCACCGGAGCGAACGCCACCAAGCGCGGCCTCTTCGAAGAGGCGAGCGGCGGCACCCTGCTCCTCGACGAGATCGGGGAGATTTCGCCGAAGATGCAGGTGCAGCTCCTTCGCGTGCTCCAAGAGGGCGAGTTCCGTCGCGTCGGCGGCGCCGAGACCATCAAGGTCGACGTGCGTGTCGTCGCCGCCACGAACCGCGATCTGAAGGCGGAGGTCGCCGCCGGTCGCTTCCGCGAGGACTTGTTCTTCCGCCTCCAGGTGGTGACCGTGCGCGTCCCGCCGCTCCGCGAGCGCAAGGAAGACCTCCCGCTCCTCGTCGAGCACTTCCTCGCCCGTCACGCCGAGCGCCTCGGGCGCCCGGTGCCGCGCGTCGCCCCGGAGGTGCTCGAGGCGCTCAAGGCCTACGACTTCCCCGGCAACGTGCGCGAGCTCTCGCACGCGATGGAGCGCGCCATTCTGCTGGCGCGCGAAGGGGTCGTGACCGCGACCGATCTTCCGCCGGAGATCCCCTCCTCGTGGAAGGCCTCGGTCGGGAAGACGACGACCGGCCTCGCCGACGATTGGCCGGCGCTCGCCGTGGTCGAGCGTCGCTACATCGATCGCGTCCTGGCGCGCACCGGCGGCAACAAGACGCGCGCCGCCGAGGTCCTCGGCATCGATCGTCGCACCCTGAACCGCATGTTCGCGCGCGAGCGTGCGGCCGCGGCGAACGGCGGAGCGCAAGCCCACGCCGCCGAAGACCTCGACGACTGAAGCGCTGGCTCTGCGCCTGCTCTCCCACCGCCAGGCATGATTTCTCTGTCCTGGCGGGGGGAGGAGCGAAGCCACACCTCCGAGCAAGAGGTGGCTTTTTCCAGGGAAACAGCCCGTCCATCGCCGCAACCGTGCGAAGGCACGTGGGTTGCTGAAGGGCGGGTATGATTCGGACCATGCGCTTCTTTCCGGCCGCCGCCCTCGCCCTCCTGGCGGGCTGCTCGTCGCTCGGGAACCCGGACGGCTCCAAGCCCGGGGACCTTGGCAACGGCGCCTTCACCTACCGCTGTGTCGACCCGAGCGATCCGACGTGCCCCGAAGGGGTCACGACGGCGAGCGACTTCCCCACCGCCGTCGCGGTCGCTGGGCGCTTCGGCATCGACTACTACCCGAAGGGCTCGACGCAGCAGATCAACGCGCGTGTCTTCCCCGTTTCGCACACGTACTTCGGCGGCACGGGAGATCAATTCACCGCGCTCAAGGCAGGGAGCGGCGGCATCATGGCGCGCGCTGCCGACACCGGCGACGTGCTCGACTACCTGCCGGTGAAGATCCTCCCGGTGGAGCGACTCAGCTTGCTCGACACCGGCGCGAACGTCCCCGCCGCCGACGTCTCGGTGAAGATCGGCCGCCAAGTCACCTACCGCGTGCGCGCGCAGGGATCGACGCAGCAGACCCTCGCCGGCGCCATCGACTACATCTGGGCCGTCAGCGACGCCAACGTGCTCACCCTCGACCAGGGGAACCCCACGTCGGAGATGACGGTGACGGCCAAGGCCGCCGGCACCGCGCAGCTCACGGTGAGCTACACGCCGCCCGAAGGCGACACGACACCGGCGAAGAGCTTCGCCGTCACGTTCACGGTGACGCAATGAAGACCGCGATCCTCTCGCTCCTCGCGACGGCCCTCTTCGCCAGCGCCCTCGGCGGGTGCGTCGCCAGCTACGACCGCACCGACATCACCGACGTGGCCGGCGGCGGCGACGTGAGCACCTCGCCGACGGTCAACCATCAGCAGATTCGCATCGCCGAGGGGACGGTCGTGACCGCGCGGTTCATCCCCTACAACGACGACGGCAACGCGATGGTGGGCGAGGTCGACTCGGACAACGTCGACGTCATCGCCACCGCGCGCGCTCCGAACAACAAGTGGGCGCTCATCGGCGCGAAGCCGGGGCACGCGCACATCATGGTGACGGCCGACGGCAACACCGTCACCACCATCGACGCCGAAGTCGTCGCACAAGAGTAACGGCGCGCGACGCGCGGTCGCTCAGGCCGCGCCGACCGCGCTCTCGCTCACGTCCCCTTCGGCGCACACCACGGCCGAGGGGGGCGCGACGACGTTCCCGATGGCGACGCCGCGCTCGACGAGGAACTCGGCGTAACGGTCGGCGACGTACGAGGCCGCGTTCTCCGCGCGAATGTCGAAGCCGTCTTCGTGCTCCGGATCGATGAGCTCGATGGCGCCGAGGAAGCGCCCGCCGTCGAGCACCGGCGCGACGAGGATGCTCTTCGCCTCGCCGAGGAGCTCGTGGCGCTCGAGGCGCGCGGGGCCGTGCTCGCCATAGCGAACGGTGTGCGCGCGGTGCTTGTACATCGCCATCGAGAGGAGCGCGTCCGCCTCCGGGGTTCGCGAGAGCAAGAGACGCTCGCTCTTCGGGCCTTGCGCGTACACGGTGACGAACTCGCGCGTGTCGATGTCGTAGAGGTGCACGAGCCCCGCACGCGAAGGGAGCAACTTGAGGAGCGACGCGAGGCAGTAGCTCCCCGCCTCGACGGCGGTCTCGAAGTAGACGAGGTCGTGCATCGCGTCGAAGAGCAGATCGATGAGATCCGGCACCGACATGCGCGGGCTCGGCGGCGGCGAAGTCGGCGCGAGCGAGGCCGGCGCGACGCTCGGCGGAAGAGCCGGCGCCACGGCCGCCACGGATGCGGGCGGAGGCGGCGCGCTCAAGCGACGCACCTCCTCGACGACCGCCTCGGGGCGGATGGACATCGAGTGAAGACGCTCACCGCTCGACGGCGGCGCGGGGGGAATGGAGGGGGCGGACGCGCTCACCGGCGCCACGCTGGCGCGCGGCAAGGGGGGCGGCACGCTCGCGCGCGCCGGCGGAGCCTCCGCCAGCTCGATGAGATCCACGGAGTGGAGCGACTCGCGCATCGCGAGGGGGGCCGGCGGGATGCTCGGCGGCGCCGAGGGGATGACCGTCGGACGCTCCGACACCGCGGGGGGAACGACCGTCTTCGCCGCTTGCGTCGCGCTCACCGGAGCGACGCTCGCGGGGGGCACGCTGGCCGGAGCCACGCTCGCAGGAGCGACGCTCGCCGGAGCCACGCTCGGAGGCGCGACGCTCTTCGGCGTGGGGCGCGGGACCGAGCGCGGGCTCGGACGCGGCACGCTCGCCTTCGGCTTCGGCGCGGCCTTGGCGGACGCCGCCGGCTTCGCGGCGGACTTGGTCGCCCCGGGGACGCTCTTCAGCGGGGCGCGCGGCGCGGCCTCGCGCGCAGCGGCGGTCGGACGCGTGGTGGAAGAAGGGACGGCGGTGGTACGGCTCGCGGCCGGCTGGGGGGCTCCCGGTTTCGCCATGGCAGCCTGTCTCTGCAAAGCGTGTTCCGCCGTCCCGACCTCCGCCCGTCCTTCGCAGGATGCTTGGATTTCCAAGGGGTCCGAGCGGGGACCGGGCAATCGCCGTCGAAACGTCGCCGAACGTAGGCATCCCCACGGGTGGATCGACGACGCGTGGATCGCGAAGACCCCGGCAGGAGCCCCGATCAGGCCGCGAGGGGGCCCGCGCGCTGCGCGGTGACGCGACCTTTCGCCTGCACTAGGCTCGCGCCTCGATGCCTGGCCTCCTCTCGCTCGTTCGCGCGCAAGACACCGCGGTCTCCACGCTCCGCCGCGCGCTCGCCGGAGACCGCGTGCACCACGCGTATCTCTTCGAAGGGCCCGACGGCACGGGGAAGGAGCTCACCGCCTTCGGCCTGGCGCAAGCGCTCGTGTGCGAGGCGCGCGGCGCCGGAGGCGATGCGGCGTGCGGCGCGTGCTCGGCGTGCGGGCGCGTGCTCCCACGCGACGGCGAGGCGCGCCCTCTCCACCCCGACGTCGTGGTGCTCGAGCGGGGCCTCTACGAGCCAGCGCAAATCGGCCGGCGCACGCCCGAGTCGCAAGACTTGTCGATCGACCAAGTGCGCACCCTCGTGCTCGCGCGCGCTGCGTTCCCTCCTCACGAGGGGCGCGCGAAGGTGTTCATCCTTCGCCGCGCCGAAGAGCTCAGCATCTCCGCGGCCAACGCCCTCTTGAAGACGCTCGAGGAGCCCGGCCGCTCGACGCACTTCATTCTCTTGAGCTCGCGCCCCGACGCGCTCCTCTCGACGATTCGATCGCGCACGCAGCGGGTTCGCTTCGCGCACCTCCCCGACGACGTGGTGCGCGCGCTCCTCGTCGAGCACGGCACGCCCGCGGCCGAAGCCGACAAGATCGCCGCGCTCTCCGCGGGGAGCATGGCGCAGGCGACGATGCTCGCCGATCCCGACGAGAGCGAAGCGCGCGAGGCGTTCGTCACGCGCGCCCTCGCCGCCCTCGCCTCCGACGATCTCTCGCTCGCGCTCGCGCTCGCCGAGGAGGCGAAGAAGGCCAAAGATACGCTGAAGCAGCGCCTGCTCGCGCTCGCCGAACGCCTCGCGCGCGAGACGCGGGAGACGGCGACGCGCGCCGACGTCCACGCCGACCTCGCCGCCGCGCGCCACCAGCTCGCGCTCGCCGCGGCGAAGCAGCTCGACGGCAACGCCTCGGCCCAGCTCGTGGTCGAGTCGATGCTCGTCCGCATGCGAGGCGCGTGAACAGGGCGGCGAACGAGCCACGCCTCTTGCCGCTGGCCAAAGGGGCGCCGATCGACCCGCTCGCCGAGGAGCTCGCGCTCGCCGACGACGAGCCGTGGGCCCGGGAAGCGCGCCTCGTCCTCGCCGCCGGCGTGCGCCTCGGCATGGGGCGCATCGTCGACGGGGATGGCGGCGACGAGTCTTACCGCCGCGGAGACCGCGTCGTCGTGGACCTCGGCGAGGGCGAGCTCTTCGTGAGCGAGGTCGTGGTGGCGTCGCGCCGTGTGCTTCGCGAAGCGCCGCCGCTTCGCATCCTTCGCCGCGTCGGGGCGAACGACGCGCAGGCGGAGGGCGAGCTCCGATCGCGCGAGCGCGCCCTCGAATCACGCGCACGCGAAGAGGCGCGGGCGCTCGGACTTCCGCTCCGCGTCGTGCGCGTCGAATCGGTGCCCGGCGCCGGCAAGGTGGTGCTCTCCTTCTCGAGCGAGGAGAAGATCGTCTTTCGCGACTGGCTCCGCGCCCTGGTCGCGACCGAGGAGCTCGCGGCGATGGGCGCGCGGCTCGAGCTCCGTCAGATCGGCTTCCGCGACGCCGCGCGACGCGTCGGCGGCGTCGGCCCCTGCGGTCTCACGCTGTGCTGCAACACCTTCCTCGGCGACTTCCCGCAAACCACGGTGAAGATGGCGCAGGGCCAGAACCTCGGAACGAGCCCGGCGCGCATCTCCGGTGCCTGCGGCAAGCTCCTCTGCTGCCTCGCCTACGAGGAGGCCTTCTACCGCGCCCAGCGCGCGCGGCTCCCGGCGCTCGGAGAGACGGTGGGGACCCCGCGCGGCCCGGGGATCGTCGAGTCGGTGGACATCCTCTCGGGGCGCGTCGAGGTGTCGTGCGAAGGGGGGACGGCGACGTTCCCCTTGGACGCGCTCGAGCGAAGCGGCTCGCCGGCGTCCATCCCGCCCGGACGCTGACGCGAGCGCGCGCGACTCCGTCAGCCCCCTTCGTGGTGGCCGGAGGCGAGGACCTCGTACATCGCGCGCGTCAGGGTGCGACCGAAGAAGGCGCGCGACGCGCCGCGGGCGAAGAGCGCGACGAGCACGTCCCCCGACGGGTTCGTGTACTCTGCAAATATCACCGCGTCGCCTACGTCGGGCGCGCCCGAGCCATGGCGCTCGACGTGATACGGGAGCCGACGCACGCGCTCGAACGTCTCCCCCCCGTGCTCGAGGCACGACGGCGGCTCGGCGCCGAGCCCGAGCGACTTCTCGTCGAGCGGCGCGAGCCAGACGATGTCCTCGTTGGGGCGCGGACGCGCGAGGATGGCGCGGTCTCCCCCCGCGTCGGGGGCGATGAAGAGCGCGGCCGCGGGGATCTCCTCGACGAAGAGGAGCGCGCCGGCGAGCCACGCCTCGTCGGTGCCGAGGGCCAAAATGACGTCGCCCAAGCGGCAGGGGAAGCGCGCGAACGGATCTTCGGCGGTCGTCCGCTTGGCGAGCGACCCCTCCCCGCGCGCCGCGGTGCTCGAGGCGGCTCCGGGCGAGCGAGGTGCGTGCGTGCCGCCGTCCTCGCCCTCGTGCGCCTCTTCGTCGTCGTGCGCCGCCTCATCACCGGCGTCCCCGCGGACGCGCCGGACGAGGCGCCCGACGAGACGGCCGGCGACGATGCTCACCGCGACGATGGCGGAGGTGACGACGAGGCTCACGGGCGCGCCTCGGCCCCAACGCCTGAGAGGGCGCGCTGAAACGCGACCGATCGAGCGCCGAGCTCGCAGGCGTCGTCGGGGACGAGCGCGCCGATGACGGCCGCCGCGTCCGCCAGCGCCGCGATCTCGGGGGCGCGCGCCAGCGTGATCCCCCCGATGGCCACGAGCGGGATCTTCGCTTCGCGTGCGACGGCGCTGGCGCGGGCGAGCCCCTCCAAGCCGACGACAGGATCGGGGCGCTCCTTGCTGGTCGTGGGGAAGACCGGGCCGAAGGCCACGTACGCCGGACGCAGGGCGATGGCTTGCTCGAGCTGCGCCATGTCGTGGGTCGAGATCCCGACGCGGACCTGGGGGAAGAGGCGACGAACGAGCTCCACCGGCGGATCTTCTTGGCCGAGGTGCACGAAGTCGCACCCGCCGAGGACGGCGAGATCGGGGCGATCGTTGCACACGAGGGGGACGCCAGCGCGGCGGCACATCGGCCCGAGCGCGCGGAGGAGGGCGAGGATCTCGCGCGCGGTGACGTCCTTGGCGCGGATCTGCAGCGCCGCCGGGCGGGCCGCGAGCACCTGGGTCGCGAAGGCCGCAGGGAGGATGCGCCGGCGCGTCAGCGTGGCCGTATCGAGGATGGCGTAGAGCCCACGCATGGTGGAGTCGCTACCGACGCGGTCCTCGTGCGTCAACCTTCTTCACGCGCGAGTCGGAGGCGAGGCGCGCTTTCACCACCGTGAGCTCGGGCTCGACGGTGACGAGATCGCCGCGGGCGAGGTCGTCCCACGTCGCGTTCTCGTCGCGTCGATCGCGATCGAGGCGGGTCGCGCGGCACTGCCCTCGCGCGCCGTCGGCGAAGCGCCCGCAGAGGACCGCTTCGCACTTTCCTTTGGTCACGCGCGGCGAGGCGATGACCCGGAGCGGCGCGAGCTCGGCGACCGAGCGCGCGTCGGCGCGGAGCACGAGGTAGCTGAAGGTGAGCCCCTGGTAGCGGAGCCCGGCGGCGCGCGCGACGGGGACGAGCCACGCGGGGAGATCGACCGTCAGGTCTTCGTGGCACCAGTCGGTGGGGACCTCGAGCGCGGGGCATCCCCCTTCGTGCGTGCACGGCGCGAACACGTGAGCGCGCGCGCTCGACAGGAGCGCGTCGCGCACGCGATGCAGGTGACGCGTGCGCTCGCGGAGCGCAGGCTCGACCACGACGAGGGCGCCTCCGGGGGCGAGCGCGCCGTTCACCAAGGCGGCGAGCAGATCGGCGTGGCGTGCGAGGCGCTCGTCGTCGGGGCGCTCGCGATCGAGCTCGCTCAGCACTTGGCCGAGGAGGATCACCCCGTAGCGCTTGCCGCGAGCCGCGCCGAGGGCGGCGCTGCCGGGGGTGAGGCGCGCCTCGATCCTCACTCCGCCCGCCTGGCTCCGCTCGTGGAAGACGCGCTGCGCCACGGCGAGCGCTCCCACGTCGCGGTCCACCAGATCGGCTTCGAGGGTGAGCGTTCGCCCCGCGCGATCGAGCGCCCGCGCGAGGCCCCACGTCATCGCCCCGAGGCCAGCACCGAGATCGAGCACCGTGAGACGTTCCTCTTCGACGGGGAGCGCGTCGAGCGCCACGAGCTCCGAGGTCGCGGCCTCCCCTTTGGGGACGTCGCGCACGAACGAGAATCCGAGGCGCGCCGCCAGGGCGTCGTCCCCCCCCGCGCGCACCGCCGCCGCCGACGTGTCGTTGTAGACGGCGGAGAGCGCCGCCACCGCGCGGCCGAGCGCTCCGACGTCACGCGTCGTCGGGTACCCGCGCGCCCCGAGGACGGCGTCGATCACCGCGCGAAAATCGTCTTCCAGTGCGTGGGCCCGGGGCACGCGCCTCCCGTAGCACACAACACCCGGCGCCTCGTAGGCTCCCGTGTCGCCCGCGTCCGGTGTAGTGTCCCCGCGATGCACGGCTCCCCTCGTCTCCTCGCGCTCCTCGCGCTCGCGCCGCTCCTCGGAGGATGCCCCTCCGCGCCGCCGCCGGTCTCGCAGGTGCCGAACGCGCAAGCGGCGATCGACCGCATGCGCGCCACCGCCTCGTGCGGCAACGGCATCGAGGCCACGGCGAAGATCGACCATTTCGGCAAGCAAGGGCGCGTCCGCGGCGATCTCACGATGATCGTGACCCGGCCGGCGAACATCCGCATGGACGTGGCCAGCTTCGGTGTGACCTTGGCTACGCTGACGAGCGACGCCCGGACCTTCGCCCTCGCCGACTTCCGCGAGAAGCGCTTTTACGTGGGTCGCGCGAGCGCGTGCAACATCGCGCGCATGACCATGGTCCCCATCCCTGGTCCCGTGCTCGTGGACATCCTTCGTGGCGAAGCGCCGGTGCTGAAGCACGTGAATCCCGAGGCGATGCAGGTCGCGTGGAGCGGCGACGGCTACTACGTCGTCACCGTGAAGGGGACGCGCAACGCCGAAGAGGAGATCCACCTCGCGCCGCGCCCCGACGACTTTGCCAAGCCGTGGCAGCTCCAGCGCATGCGCGTCCTCGACGTGCTGGTGAAGCAAGAGGGGCTCGTCCTCTACCACGCTGCCCTCGACGACCACGCGCCGGCGCCGATGTCCAAGCCCTACGTCGATCCCGCGGGGATCGATCCCCCGGTGCCGGTGAGCGGGCCCATGTGCGAAGCCGACCTCCCGCGCACGATCCACGTGGAAGTTCCGGCGCAAGACGAGGACGTGCAGTTCCGCTACACCGACGTGACCTGGAATCCGCCGCTCAACAGCGGCATCTTCCAGCAACAGCCGGCGGACGGGCTGCGAATCGTTCCGGTGAGCTGCCCCGACGAGTGACCAGCCTCGGCGCGCGCCACGGTCAGGCGCGTGCGCCGGCGCGCGCGCTTCAACGCGCGAGCTCTTCGCTCACGTCGCGCGCCACGCGTCGAGCGGCCTCGACGTCGTCGGCCGGGAGCGAGATGGCGCCGACCACGGGGTGCCCGCCGCCGCCGTAGCGCTCGCAGATCGCCGCGATGTTGTGGGTGCGGGGGATCGCCGACCAGGGGTTGTACCCGATCGAGATCTTGCACTTGGTCTTCGAGCGGCTGAGGAGCACCGAGTACGCGCTCTTCGGATAGAGCGCGTAGGTGACGAACTTCCCCGCGACCTCGATGAGCTCCTTGGAGAGATCGACGAGGACGACCTTCCCCCGATCCTCGGCGTGGCCACGCACGAGATCGATGAACGCTTCGTGCGACGCGCGGAGCGGCGCGTAGGCCTCTTGCACGTCGGCCGAGCGCGCGACGTCCTCCACCGACTGCGTGAGGAGACGCGGCACCATCGCTTCGAGGAAGGCGTCGTTCCCCTTGTGCTCGACGACGGTCATGAGCTGGAGCACCGGCTCTTTGCGCTCGACGGCCATTTGCGCGCTGGGGAAGGCAGCGGCGTCGATCATGTCGGCCCACTCGACGAGCTCGCTCGTGGGCGCGGGATCGAGACCGAAGTGCTCGCGCCCGATGTCGACGATGAGCTTGGTGCACGAGGTGTACGTGCCGTCGTGGAACATGCGGCGGTCTTTGCCCGGGTGCTCGGCCACGTGCTTCTCGTAGGCCGCGCGATCGCTCGCGCCGGGGAAGGCGCTCACGTGGTGGTCGAAGTACCAAGAGAGCGAGTCCGCCGTGCTGAAGCGAAAATCGAGGATGGCGTTCACGTCGCCGACGAGGAGCTTGGGATCCACGCCATTCTGCCCGGGGCCGTAGCCCGAGGCGTGGTAGCTGAACGCCAAGTCTTCGTCCGGGTGCAGGTGGCGAAGGAGGCGCGTGAAGAGCGCCGCCGAGCAGAGCCCGTCGAAACAGTGCCCATGGGTCGCGACCACGATCTTCTTTGTGCCTTGGGACGTCACGTACGCGGCTTACCATGCTCGCCATGCGACTGCACCACTTGGCCTTCCGCACGCGCGACGTCGCGAAGCTCGAGCGTTTCTACGTCGAGGCGCTCGGTCTCGAGGTGCGCGCGCGGCGCGGAGAAGATCGCGTGTGGCTCGATGCCGCGGGGGTGGTCGTCATGATCGAGCGCGCCGAAGCTGACGAACCCGCGGTTCCGGTGGGGACGCTCGATCTGGTGGCGTTCGGCGTAACGGCGGGGGAGATGGCGGCGCACGAAGCGCGACTCGCGCGCGCGGGCGTCACGGTCGAGGCGCGCACGGCGCACACGATCTACGCGCGCGATCCGGACGGGCGGCGCGTGGGGCTCAGCGACTATCCGTTCGACGGCGCGGACGCCTCGTAGCGATCAGCGCTTCGCGTGCGGCACGTGGACGCCGCGCGCTTCGGCGCACGCCGTCGCTTCTTCGTAGCCGGCGTCGGCGTGACGAATCACCCCCATCCCCGGATCCGAGGTGAGGACGCGCTCGAGGCGCGCCGCGGCTTCCTTCGTGCCGTCGGCGACGACGACCATACCGGCGTGGAGGCTCATGCCCATGCCCACGCCGCCGCCGTGGTGGAACGACACCCAGCTCGCCCCCGCCGCGGTGTTGACGAGCGCGTTGAGGAGCGCCCAATCGGCGATGGCGTCGGAGCCGTCCTTCATCCCTTCGGTCTCGCGGTTGGGCGAGGCCACCGAGCCGCAGTCGAGGTGATCGCGCCCGATGACGATGGGCGCCTTCACCTTCCCGGTGCGCACGAGCTCGTTGAAGGCGAGACCGACCTTGGCGCGGTCGCCGTAGCCGAGCCAGCAGATGCGCGCCGGGAGCCCTTGGAACTTCACGCGCTCGCGCGCGAGCTCGATCCAGCGACGAAGGTCGGGGTCGTTCGGCACCGCCGCGAGCACGGCGTCGTCGGTGGCGGCAATGTCGGCGGGATCGCCGGAGAGCGCGGCCCAGCGGAAGGGGCCCTTCCCCACGCAGAAGAGCGGCCGAAGATAGAGCGGCACGAAGCCCTTCACGTCGAAGGCGCGCTCGCACCCGGCCTCGACGGCACACGCGCGAATGTTGTTGCCGTAGTCGAAGACCTCGGCGCCGGCCTTTTGGAAGGCGAGCATGGCGTCGAGCTCGAGGCGCATCCCCTGCTTGGCGCGCGCGACGTAGCCCTTGGGATCGCTCGTGCGGAGCGCCGCGGCTTCGGCGAGGGAGAGCCCCGGCGGCACGTAGCCGTTCAAGGGGTCGTGCGCGCTCGTCTGCTCGGTGACGAGCGGCGGGACGACGCCGCGACGAACGAGCTCGGGGTACACGTCGGCGGCGTTGGCGGCGAGGCCGACGCTGATCGCGCGCCCTTCGCGGGCCGCCGCTTCGAGGCGACGGAGCGCGTCGTCGAGCGAGGTGGCGCGCTCGTCGAGGTAACGCGTCTCGAGGCGCTTGCCGATACGATCGGGATCGATCTCTACGGCGATGCACGACATGCCGGCCATCGTGGCGGCGAGCGGCTGCGCGCCCCCCATGCCGCCGAGCCCGGCGGTGAGCACCCACGGCGCGCCGACGCCGGTCGCGGCGGTCTTGGTGCGCGCGAGGTAGGCTTTGCGCGCGGCGACGAACGTCTCGTACGTCCCCTGCAAGATGCCTTGCGTGCCGATGTAGATCCACGAGCCGGCGGTCATCTGCCCGTACATCGTGAGACCGAGCGCTTCGAGGCGACGGAACTCGTCCCAGGTGGCCCAGTGGGGCACGAGGTTCGAGTTCGCGATGAGGACGCGCGGCGCGTCCTTGGTCGTGCGGAAGCGGCCCACGGCCTTGCCCGATTGCACGAGGAGTGTCTCGTCGTCGGCGAGCGCGCGGAGCTCGCGGACGATGACGTCGAACGCCTCCCAGGTGCGCGCCGCTTTGCCGGTGCCGCCGTAGACGACGAGGTCGTCGGGGCGCTCGGCCACCTCGGGATCGAGGTTGTTGTGGAGCATGCGGAGCGCCGCCTCTTGCACCCACCCCTTGCACGTGAGGTCGGTGCCGCGGGGGGCGCGCACGGGGCGCGGTTTGCCGAACGAAGGGTTCGTGCTCATGCGCGCTTTCGTAGCCGATCGAGCCGCGTCGCTCAACGCGCGGCGTGGTAAAAGTCGGGCGTGACCTCGCCCGCGCGCCCCGAGCCGTCGTCGCCCCTGCTGCGTGCGAGGGGGCTCGGCGAGGCGGCGCCCTCGTGGGTCAAGGCGGCCCGGCGCACCGCGGGGCTCCTCGCGCTCGTTGCGTGCGCGGCATGTGCGGCGGCGCCGACGGGGAGCGGCTCCCCCGCCCCGTCGGCAACGGCGGGGCCGTCGTCCGCTCGAGGGCGCGAAGGCTCGACGCGCGCCGCGCCGCGCTCGCACTGCACCGAAGTCGACGCCGCGGCCTTGCTCCGGCGCCACGCCGAAGCTTTCGGAGCTCCCGATGCGCTTCGCGACGAGCTCCCCCGGACCTTGGCGGGCGAGATCTCGCGCGGAGGGCGGCGCGGCTCGTTCGAGATCGTCCTCGATCGCACGCGCCATCGGAGCGCGTCGTCGATCGGCGGGTTGTACGAGGCGGACGGCGTCGACGAGAGAGGCTCGTGGTCGCTGGGCGTCGCCGGGACCGTGGAGCGCACGTCGAGCACCGAGGCCGTGGGCACGCGCTTCGAGGCGTGGCTCCTTCGGCGCGAGTACGGGCGTGGACTCGATCCGGCGCGCACGAGGGTCGCATGCGAGCTGGCCCCCGACGGAGCCCCCCGCGCGGTCGTCCGCTACGACGACCCCGACCTGGGCAACCCGCGTCTCTCCTTCGATCTGGAGAGTGGGGCGCTCGTCGAAGCGCAACACACGAGCGCCGACGGTACGCGCGAGGCGCTCGACTTCACGACGTGGACCGTGAAGGACGCGCACGGCGTGAGGTGGCCGAGCTCGTTCGTCGAGCGACGCCCGATCGCCGCGGCGACCGAGACGCACGTGACGACCAACGCGCCCGGGCTCGCGTGCGTGGCCCAGCTCGTGGCCGGCGCGCCTCGGGCAAGCGATTGTCTCGCCCCCCCTTCGCCCACGCTGACGTTCGTGTGGCCCGATCGGCCGGGCGCGCCGCATCGACCCACGCCGCTCGATCCGACGCGACCGCCGCTCGAGGTCGCGGTCGACGCGAACGCGCCTCACGCGACGGAGGTCACGAGCGCGACGCCCGAGCCCATGCACGTGCCGATGACCTTCGCCTTCGGAGAACCGGTGGTGCGCGTGCGCGTCGGGGAGCGCGACACGTGGGCGATCGTCGATTCGGGCGCGATGATGTCGCTCGTCGACAGCACGACGCCGCTGGCTGGGCTCTTCCGCCCGACGATGAGTACGGACGGCGCGGGTCTGACGCAGACGGTTCGCATGGGGTTGGGAGAGCTTGCCAACGTTCGCGTGGGGGGGCTGACGCTGCTCCGCCTTCCAGCGGTGAGTGCCGAGGCGCCCGCGCTCGATGCGCTCGCACCGCGTCGGCCCGAGCTCCTTCTCGGCTACTCGCTGTTCGCTTCGCTGGGTGTGCGCATCGACTACGCGGCGCAAGAGATCGTGCTCGCGCCTTCGGCCGATCGCCTTCACGACGAGCACGCCGTCGAGGTGCCGCTCCGGGTGCTCGAAGGGAAGATCTTCGTCGAAGCAAAGGTCGAAGGGCAGAGCGGGGCGTTCCTCGTCGACACCGGCGACGACGGTGGCTTCGAAGTCAACGAGGTGTGGGCGACGCCGCACGGGCTTCCTGGAACGAGGCCGACCGTGGCGACCGAGGGGCTCTTCGGAGTGGGCACCGCCAAGACGTCGAGCGTCCGCTTTCGTGCCGCGCGCTCCGGGCTGGGTCCCATTTCGTTCGACGATCGGGTGGTCAGCGTCGGCCAAACACCCGGCGCCGACTACGCCGGCCGGATCGGAAACGAGGTGCTCTCACGGTGTCGCGCCGTCGTCTTCGACGTCGCGCACCGCAAGCTGTGGCTCGCGCCGCCCTGCGATCGCGCGGTGCCGGAGCTGAAGAGCGGCTTTGTCCTCGAGCGTCGTGAGGACCCGGCGTTCCCGGAGGAGCCGTGGGTCGTGAGCGCGGTCGTCGCCGGGGGTTCGGCGGCGCGGTCGGGCGTGGAGGTCGGCGATCGCCTCCTGCAACTCGACGGCAAGGCCGCAGGACTCGACGCGTCGACGATACGCCCGGTGCTGGCACGCCCCGCGGGAGCGCGCGTGCCGCTCGTCGTCGCACGACACGGCGAGCGCAAGAAGCTGGTGCTGGAGCTCGTGCGGGTGCCGTAGCGTGGCGGGCGCGGCGACGCGGCGCGCCGACGCGCAACGCAAGGACCGGCGGCGGCGACCACCCGCGCGTGACGTGGCCAAGAACCGCAAGGAGATGTGCTCACTGACCTAGGACAGGCAGGAACCGTCCGGGACAGCGCGGCGGGCGCTCGGCGACGACACGAAGCGCTCGTGGTCGCGCCGAAGCCCTCGGCTCATACGACGACGAGACCCTGGAAATATCGCCGGTTCGTCAACGGTGCGTTGCGTGACCGAGGGAGCTCGCGACGATCGGCTTCTGTCGCGCGAGGGTTGGCCTTCACCTTGCTCTCTGTCCTGGTCAACGGACCTCTTGAGCACGCCGCCGGGTCGACACGGTGGCGTGCTCAAGGTCCCCGCTTCCCCGAGGTCACCTTCCTCGAGGCAGGTGGGGGCGCAGGGACGTGCCGACTTCGGACGCGCCGCTCGGTGGAAGCAGTGGCTCCACCGAGCGCCACGTCCAAGGTTGCTAGGTGTTTGCCATCTGGGACGAGAACGGTGGGCAAACGCGTCGCGGAACGGTCTCTCAGCTTTCCTGTTTGGACGCTGCTTCATGGCGTCCCCGGACCCATCTTGGGCCGCTCATACAGGCGGGAGGCTTACGCCGCGACGTGGGGGAACGCAGAGGGTGCGGGTGCTCGGCCCCGAAACATGGGGGCTGCGTCAACAATTGCTCGCTCAAACGCCGAGCCTTTCCGCGCACGACCTTCGTCGTTTTTCCGCTTCGCCCCTGGGGGAGCTCGTCACTTCGATCCGAGTCCCCGCCGGGGCCCTCGGCACATACCTACTGTGAGGCAGTGACATTCCCGCCCGCTTACGCCCGGCTCCCCGGCCCACACCGCGTTCAGCGCGGACCACGCCGCGCTCGCCGGCCGGCCGCTCGCAGCATCTCCTCCACCGTGGTGGCCTCCCCCTCGCTCTCGCCGCCCGGCTCGTTCGCGTTCCCGTACGCGTCTCTCCCCGCGTCGCCGGTCGCGTCGCCGCCTGCGCCGCGCGCGGGGCCGGCGCCCCCCTCCCCGTGCTCCGCTCCCGACGCCCCCTCGGAGGCGGCGAGCTCGGGCACGCGCACGCTGTCGTCCCAGCGCTCCGCGAGCTCCTGCGCGATGCGCGCAAGAAGCTCGCGCGTGCTCTCGCGATCGAGCGCCGAGAGAACGATGGCGGCGCGGTGGCTGCGGCGCAAGCGCTCGCGCTCCCCCACGTCGAGGAGGTCCGCCTTGTTGTAGACGCGCACGACGGGGATCGTGTCGAGCTCGAGCTCCGCGAGCAATCGCTCGGTCGTGTCCGCGTGCTCCTCTCTCGCCGGGTCGCTCGCGTCGATCACGTGCAGGAGGAGGTCGGCGTCCGCCGCCTCCTCGAACGTTGCGCGAAAGGCAGCGAAGAGATCCTTGGGCAGGTCTCGGATGAACCCCACGGTGTCGGTCACCACGATTTCGCGATCGCCGTAGCCGGCCCACCCCACACGCAAGTGACGCGACCGCGTGTCGAGGGTGGCGAAGAGCTTGTCCTCGGCGAGCACCGAGGCGCCGGAGAGCGTGTTCAGCAGGGTGCTCTTGCCGGCGTTCGTGTAGCCGACGATCGCCACCGTCGGCACCCCCGCGCGCGTACGTCGCTGGCGACGCTGCGCTCGTTGCTTGGCGAGCTTCTTGAGCTGCTCTTCCAGGTGTTGGACGCGCTCCTTCGCGCGCCGGCGACCGATTTCGAGCTTCGTCTCTCCTGGCCCGCGCCCGCCGATGCCGCCGGTGAGCCTGGAGAGCGAGTCGTCCTTCTGCCCCAAGCGCGGCAAGCTGTATTTGAGCTGCGCGAGCTCCACCTGGAGCTTGCCGTCGCGCCCCTCCGCGCGCTGCGCGAAGATGTCCAAGATCAGCTGCGTGCGATCGATCACCTTCAGATCGCTGAGCTTGGCGATCGCCGAGGCCTGCGCGGCGGTGAGGTTGCAGTCGAAGATGAGCGTCTCGGCGTCGAGCTCGGCGGCGCGCACGACGATGTCGTCGAGCTTCCCTCGCCCCACGACGAACTTCGGGTCGACGTGCTCGCGCCCTTGCACGATTACGTCGGCGACCTCCGTCCCCGCGGTCCGCGCGAGCTCACGAAGCTCACGCATGGAGCCCTCGACGTCCGTCTCCCGGTCCCGCTTTTCGAAGACGTGCACCAGGATCGCCCGCCCGTCCTTGGCGCGCACGCTGCGACTCCGCGAGAGCTTGGCGAACTCCGCTTCGAGCCCCTGCATGAGCGCTCCCACGTCGAGGTGCGCTCGCGAAAGGAGCTCGGGGCCTACGACGCGGTAAGGAGGCTCGCCCGGCGTGTTGTGCGCGTACATGATGCCGCGCGGTTCGCCGCCCGGCGCCATCTGGATCGCGGCGACGAGGTCGAGTCGCAGGCGCACGAGATCGACGAGGTCGTCGCGCGTGAGGGGCTCGCCCCGCACGTGCGTGTGCACGAGGCGCAGGCCGCGAAACCGGCCCTCGGCTGCACGAAGGCGGCCGATGTCGGGGAGCATCAAGCGCCCGGCGTCACCGACCACGACGTAGTCGACCTGCCCCGAGCGATGCACCAGCGCGCCGACCTGCCGACCGGTCTCGACGGACGCCTCGACGAGGGAGCGCGTCAGCTCCGGCGTCGTGATGTCGTCGGAGGGCACGCGCCTCCGGTAGATGCGCTCGAGGGTGCGCACCGCCGAAGGAGAGAGCCCCGCCTTGTTGCCGTAAATCTCGATGGCGAAGCTCCGTGTTCGTGCGCGCGCACCGGGGCGGCGCACCCGCACGCGGCGGCCGCGCCTCCGTGGCGACGCGCGCGCGCTACTTGTTGACGCGCTCGAGGTACTGGCCGGTCGACGTGTCGACCTTCACCCACTCGCCCTCTTTCACGAAGAGGGGGACGTTGATGACGGCGCCGGTCGAGACAGTGGCCGGCTTGGTCGCGCCGCTCGCCGTGTCGCCCTTCACACCCGGCTCGCTGCTCTGGATCTGCAGCGTGACGTTCGGCGGGAGCTCCACGCCGATGGCGTTGCCGTTGAAGAGCGTCACGCCGACGTCGAGCCCCTCGATGAGGAAGCGCGACTCGTCGCCGATCTTGTTCTTCTCCACGTGGATCTGGTCGCCCGTCGCCGTCTCCATGAAGACGTACGTGTCGGCCTCTTGCCACGAGTAGGTCATCTTGCGGGTCTCGACGTCCGCGAGCTCCACCGACTCACCGCTCTTCCACGTACGCTCGATCGTGTTGCCGTTCACCAAGTTGCGGACGCGGCAGCGGGTGAACGCTTGCCCCTTTCCCGGCTTGACGAACTGATGCTCGACGACGTGGTACGGCACGCCGTCGATCTGAATCTTGAGCCCTTTGCGGATATCGGTCGTGGAGGCCATTTTCGGCCGGGGGAGTAGCACGGCCCCCCCCGCGGGGGCAAGGCGCGCCCCGCCCCGCCCCCCTCTTCACCCGGCGCGCCACCGTCACGCGCGATGAAGCGCCGCACGCACGTGAAGCCTCGGGGCGCCCACCCGTGCTACACGTTGCCGCGCCATGCACGAGATGGACGAGGAGCTCCGCGAAATCAAGCGTGAGATCATCGAGTCCCGAGGGCTCGTCATCAAGACGAACAACCTCACGAACGCCCTCTCGGCCGACATCAAGTCCATCGCCAAGCGCCAGCAGACCTACGAGCGGCGCCTGACGTTCAACAGCGCGACGGCGTACATCGTCTTCGTCTTCGTCGTCTTCACCGCGCTGAAGTTCGCGTGGGACGCGCGCGTCGACGCCATCAAGAGCGAGACCGAGGCCAAGACCTCCGAGAACGACCGGCTCCGCAAGGAAGCGCGGGAGATGCAGCAGCGCGACGAGGACCGTGCGCGCGCCGAGATGAAGGCGGCGCAGTTCTACGATCTGATTCGCCAAGGGAAGAAGACGGAAGCCGTCGACCAGTGGGAGACGCTCCGCAAGGAGCCGATCACCAAGGCCGAGCAAGCGGCCTTCACCGACGCGGTCGAGCACTTCAAGAACGAGCTCGCCCTCGTCTCCTTCCAGACCGCGACGGACAAGGCGCGCCTGCAAAGGTGGCAAGAGGCGGCGACGGCCTACGAGGACTCACTCCACTACAAGGACGACTCGACGAGCGCGCCGAGCGTCCGCCTCGGCCTCGCCGACGCGTACCGACACCTCGGCCGCCAGCGCGACGCGATTCCGCTCTTGAGCCAGCTCTCCGAGACGTCGCCCGACAAAGAGATCCAGGACGACGCGCTCTACCAGCTCGCCTTCTGCCAGATGGACGTGCAGGCGTGGAACGACGCCAAGAACACGTGGCGCGCGCTCATTCGTCGCTTCCCCGACTCGCACTTCACGCCCGAGGGGCGCCTTCAGCTCGCGCAGCTCACGCTGATGCACTGACGAGTGACACGCGGACCGCGGGCCCAGCGCCGCGCGGGCGCTCAGGCCACGAGCGTGTGGTACGCGGCGGTGATCGCCACGAAGCGCTGCGCCAGCGCGCGCTTCTCGTCTTCGCTCGCCGTGGGATGCAGGTCGGGGTGCGTCTCGCGCACGAGGCGGCGGTACGCGCGCTTGATCTCGAGCGCGTCCACTTTCGCGTCCACGCCGAGGAGGGCACGCGCCTCGGCCTCTTTCGTCGTCGGAACGGCGGCGATGGGGCGCGACTCTTCGGCCGCCGAGCGCGCGGCCCACGCGTCGGCGCCGCGATCGCGCGCGCGGCGTCGCCCGGCGAGGAACTCGCGCGGCCCGAGCGGCGTGTCGGTGAGCGCCCCGCGCGGGGGCCGCACCGTGACACGGAAGAAGACCTGCGCGTCGACGATGCGCTCGAGCCGCGCGAGCCGCGCCCCGATTTGGCGGCGCAGCGCCGAGGCCACCACGGCCGGTGGCACGCGGAAGTCGCTGACGAGCACCTCGCCGAGGAGGCGCGAGGAGGCGAGCGCGCGAAGGAGCGCACGGCGCAGGACGGCGTCGTCGAGCGCAGCCTCACGACGAAGGAGATCGGCCAAGGTCGCCGACTCGCCGCCGTCGAGCTCCACCGCCACCACGAGCCCGGTCGCGACGTGCACGCGGTGACGTCGTCCGCTCCCTTCGACGAGCTCGAGGGTCCCGTCGGCCCGCTCGCGATGCAGCTGACCGAGCAGGTCCCCGAGCGTGGTCGACTTGAGGCGGCCAGGGAGGCGCATCTCTCCGCGGTACCGCCGGGGCCCCGCGCGGGCCAACTTCTCGGCGCTCCAGCGGTCGTCGATCAGCGCACGACGAGCTCGGCGCGCGTGGTCGCCTCGCGCGCGCTGCACGCGCCGGCGGCATCGCACGCGACGACACGCACGCGGACCTCGAGCGGGCCGGCGCCGTGGTCGGCCGCGACCAGGCCGAACGCCCAACGCCACGAGGCGGCGGTCTTCTCGGTCGCGTCACTCGGGCCGATGCGCCCGCGGAGCACGCGCACGAAGGGGGGCGCGCGCACGACGATGACGTCCCCCCACGTGATGCGGACCCCCTCGGCGACGGCGTGCGCCTCGCAACGCACACGACCGATCGAAGCCGGCTCGTCGCAGGTCACGCTGACGGTCAGATCGCGGGACGGCGAGGACGCGCGAGCCGGGCGCGGCGGGAGCAAGAGCCACGACGCGCAGGCGACCATCGCCAGGCGAGCGGTGCCAGCGAGAGTGCCCATCGGATTCGTGGTATCAGCTCGACATGCGCAAGGTCATCTCCTTCGTCGCCTTGACCGTGTCGGTGCCGCTCGTCGTCTTCGCCTGCGACGACGACAAGAAGTCCGTCGCCCCCGCCCCGAGCGCCAGCGCCACGAGCGTCACCACCGCCGCGTCGAGCGCCCCGCCTGCCGAGCCGACCGACGCCGGGCGCGCGCCGGCCCCCGCGTCCACGTGGGACGGCTCGATGCCCGAGAGGCCCGTCCCCAAGTCGAGCCCCACCGTGAGCGCCAACTACCCGCCCGAGACGCAGCTCAAAGCGGTGGCGTACATGGCGGCGATGGCGCAGCCCCGTTACGACGACGCCTTCCCCGACGGCGACTGGATCCACTCTCTCGTCGAGCGGCTCAAGCCCATCGCTCTCTCCATGGACAAGGGCCCGGCGTCGGAGAAGTCCAAGATGAGCGGCGTCACCGAGATCGGCGGCGGCCGGCGCATCGACATCATGCTCGCCGGCGGTTGCGACGCCGAGATGCCCGCGCGCATCGTGCAGGGGCGCGCGGGAGCTTCCTTCCCCACCCTTCTCTCGCACGGCGTGCTCGTCATCGCCTGCCACGACGCGCACGTCCAATGCTTGCAGAGTACCCGCGATCCGACGGATGTGCTCTGCACCACGGCGCCCCGCCATCACTGATCTTCGCGCAACGATTGCGCGGAGGCGGAGAGAACACGCGCTCCCCTTGACCGCACGCGGCGAATGTCCCAGAACCGCGACATGAAATCTTCGATCCTGGTCGTAGCAGCGGGTCTCGCGCTCCTCGTGGGGTGCAACTCCACCCTCGAAGAGAACATCGCGACGGTGGGCAACACCATGGCGTACGACGTGACGTCGTTCACCGTGAAGGCCGGTCAGAAGGTCCACGTCACGTTGAAGAACAACGGCGACAACCCGGCGATGACCCACAACTGGGTGCTCGTGAAGCCGGGCAAGGAAGCGTCTGTCGCGACCGCGGGGACCGAGGCGGGACCGGCGGCCAACTACGTGAAGGCGGGCGACGCCGACGTGCTCGCGAGCACGCCGATCGCGCAGCCGGGCGGCACCGTGGAGGTGACGTTCACCGCGCCGAAGGAGCCCGGCTCCTATCCGTACATCTGCACGTTCCCTGGTCACTACACGACGATGAAGGGGACGATGTCCGTCCAGTGACGCACGAGCGACGGCGCGCGGTCTCACAGCGCGCGCCTTCGCTCCGCTACTTCGCCTCGTCCCACGCGCCCACGAACGCGCGCCCGCCGCGCACGCAAGCGACGTGTGTCCCGTCGTCGGCCACCGTGCAATCGCGGAGCTCGCTGTACCCGCCGTCGAGTTCCTTCGCGCGGAAGAGACGCCCCTTCGCCGCTCGTACGACGATGCCGAGCGACGTCGGCACGACCACGACGTGACCGTTCGGCGAGCGCGGGGAGCCGAGCGGCCCGGGTTGATCGAGCGGCGCCAAGAGGTCGCTCGCGCGCGCGAGATCGGGGGGAAAGAGCAGCGGCGAGCCGGCGACGATCGCCTCGAGCCCGGCCGCGCCCCAGGCGAGAGGGAGCACGCGCGCAGCCTCGCCCTTCGCGGTGGTGCATCGCCCGCCGAGCGGCGGCGCGACCGGCAAGACGACGTCCTTCGGATCGCCGTCGGCCGTGGGCGCAAAGGTAGCGCGGAGCGCGAGGCCGTCGCACGCGCCGTACGCTTCGATGAAGCGAAGCTTGCCGTCGGGGGAGACGACCTGCGTCTTCCACGTCGGCACGTCCTCCGCCGCCGACTCGTCACCGAGCGCCGGGTCGACACGCACCACGCCCGCGAGCGTGCGCACGAGCAGCTTGCCCGAGGGCTCGAAGGCGAGCGCCCCCCACGCCGGCGCCTTGCCGCGATCGATCTGCGGCACCGCCGAGACGGCACGGAGCGTCGCCGACGAGGTCACCGGCGTGGCTTGTAAGATCCACGCTTGCCCCTCGGCCGTCCGCGCCGCGGTCTTCGTCGCCGGAGGCTTTTGCGCGCGCTCGAAGGCGGCGACGGCCCGCACAGGATCGCCGAGCGTGGCGAAGGCGCGCGCCTCGGCGAGCCCCACCTCTTCGAGGCCGCGGCTCGCTCCGCAGGGGATCCGCGACGTGCCCCCCTCTCCTCGCGCGATGCGAGGAGCGCCCCCCTCGGCGCACAGCGCGCCGAAGAGCCACGCCAACTGACGCGCCTCGAGCGGGACGAGCGCCGCCTCTTTGCTTCGCGCGGCGCGGGCGAGCAGAGCACCGGAGCGCGCGCGCAGCGAAGCGTCGGGCTCGTCGGGATCGCGGCTCAGACCCGCGGGCCTATCGAACCAACGCAGCGTAGCCGACACCTTGGGCCCCGGCTCGAACGGCGCGCCGCCCCCTTCGAGCGTCGCGCGCAGGGTCACGTCGTCGACGCCGTCGCCGTCGCGGTCCGAGGCGTCGGCCTCGAACGTCAGCGCCGGCGCCCCTTCGGGATCGGTGATGAAGAGCTGAAGGCGCGGCGGGCGTGCCTCGCCGCGCAAAGAGAGCACCGCGAGCCAGCGCGAGGCGTCTTTCGTTCCGCGCGCCGGGCACGAAGGGGTCACCTCGACGAACGCGGCGCGACCGCCAACGAGGGCGAGGCGCGTGTGCGGCGGAGCGGGGGAAGGCGTCGCGAGGCACGCCGGATCGGTGGCGAGCGTCGGCAGCTCGACGAGGTTGACCGGCGCACCCGCCTTCCCTGCGGCCCCCTTGTAGAGGACGACCGCTCCGCGATCGAGCGCGGTGGGCGTGCGAACGACCGCCACGGCGTCGGCGAGCCCGTCGCCGTCGACGTCGTGCACGAAGGCCGCATCGAAGATGCGCCCGGGAGGGGCCGCGAGCGTGAGCCCCTCGAGCGCCCACTCGGAGACGTTCGGCGGGGCGGTGACCGCTTCGAAGGCGATGAACTCTCCGGCGTCGGGGGGCGATGCAGCGCCCGCGCTGTCGCTCGCCGACGGAGTCGCCGCCGCGCCTCCTTCCCCGATGCTGTACGGCACGTAGGGATGATCGCGGCCGCACTTCGAGCACCCGCTCGTCGCGACGGCGAGGACCAAGAGGGCGAGGCCGAGCCGCATGGTCCCCGTCTATCACGGGTAGGGTGGCGAAGCTCGCGAGCCGCGCGAGGGACACGTGGCGCGCGACGCGCGGAGGCGCGACGTCGCCTGCGAAGGTGAGTTACGCTGCAAGGCCGTGCGAGCCCTCCGCGCCCACCTCGCGTTGCTCGTGCTGGCGACTCTCGTATTGGCCACGCGCGCGCGAGCGGAGGCGCCCCCCGACGACGATCCCGCCGCAGCGGTCACGCTCTACGAGCGCGCCGATCAAGAGGACACGGCGCTCCGCTTCGCCGACGCCCTCCGCGACTACGAGGCGGCGCTCGGACGCTCGAGCTCGTTTCGCTACGCGCCGCGTGCGCGGGTGCGCGCCGACATGCTGCGCTCGCACGACGAAGGGGATTTTGCGCCGCTCACCCGCCTCGAGACAGTGCGTCGTGATCCGCACCTGTCGAGCGATCCCGCGGCGCTCGCGGGCCTCGCGCACGACGCCGAGGCGTTCCCGCCGGGACGCGTGAAGGTCGAGGCGCGGCACCTCGTCGCCGAGGCGTACCTTCATCGCCTCGATCGTCCCGACGACGCGCTCGCGCTCCTCCGCCTCGTGCTCGCCGACCCGGCAGCGGACGCGCTCACGGCGCGACAAGCATCGCGTGAGATCGTGACCACGCTGCTCGATCGCGGCGCGCTCGACGAGGCCGCCGAGGTCGCGGCGCTCCCGCGGACCGATCCCGATCTGCGCCACGAGGTGACGGTACGCCTCCGGCGACGCGCGCTTCATCGAGGCGGCGTGCTCGTCCTCGTCCTCTTTCTCGGAGCGGTCGTCGCCGGAACGGTGCGCCACCGATCCCTCGCGCGCCAAAGGCTCGGCAAGCTCGCGTCGTTCGGGAAGGTCGCCCTCGTCTTCTCGGCGTGGATCGCCCTCGCCGGCGGCGCGCTCGCCTCGAGCTACGAGAGCGGGAACGCGACGCCGTTCCTTGCCCTCGGCGCGGCGGTCTTGCCGCTCCTCCTCGCAGCCCGCGTGTGGAGCGTCGTCGCAGGGCCGTCGCGGGCCGCGGCGGCGGGGCGCGCGGCCCTGTCCGCAGCCGCCGTGCTCGCCACCGCGCTCCTCGTGCTCGAAGCGGTCGACGTCAGCTACCTTCAGGACTTCGGCCTATGACGACGCGCCCGATCGACCGAGACACGGTGGAGAATGCGCCCGACAGGGCGCCCCCTACGAACGACGCGGCATCGCCGGAGTCCGAGGCGGACCTCGCGAGCGCACACGTCCGCGTGGTGCGCGCCGGCCACGGCGCCAACTGCTCGAGCGTCGGGAGCGTCGTCGACGCGCTGTTCCTCGGCGCCGTCGTCGGCTCGGCGATCCTCGCGGCGGTGACGGCGGCGCTTCGCGAAGAGGCGAGCTCGAGCACCCCGGGAGCGTCGGGGACGGGCGGGGACGATTCGTCTGCGGGCGACGCGCCGCCCAGCGGCACGAAGGCGACGGGCGCATGATCCACCGCCACGAGACGTGGGGCACGTGGGTGAAGCTCGAGAGCCCGCCGGCGATCGTCGCCCTCGATCGCGAAGGGGCGCGCGCGGTCGGTCTCGACGGCGGCGCCACGTGGTCGGGCGAAGAGGGACGCGCGGGCTCCACGAGCGCGCCGCTCGAAGTGCACCTCGCCGTCACCCAGAAGTGCGGCGCGGGGTGCACGGGCTGCTACCTCGACGCGCGCCCCGAGGGGGAGCACGTCGGTCGCGCGCGGCTCGAGGCCGAGCTCGACGCCCTCGCGCGGGCCGGCGTCTTCACCGTGGCGTTCGGCGGGGGCGAGCCGCTGCTGCGTGACGATCTCGCCGAGCTCGCCGAGATGGCGCGCGCACGCGGCATCACGCCGGTGCTCACGACGAGCGGGCTCGGCCTCACCGACGCGCGCGCCCAAGCGCTCCGCGGCTTCGCCCAAGTCAACGTGAGCTACGACGGCGTCGCCGACGACTACGCGCGCGTGCGCGGCTTCGACGGGGCGCGCGCCGCCGAGCGAGCCATCGGCATGCTGGCCGCCGCCGGCGTCCGCGTTGGGGTCAACGTCGTCCTCACGCAGAGCACGTTCGAGCACCTCGACGCCACGGTCGCCCGCGCGCGCGCGTGCGGCGCCAAGGAGGCGCAGCTCCTTCGCTACAAGCCGGCCGGGCGCGCAGCGTCCCTCGATTACCTCGCGCAGAGGCTCTCGCCGGAGCAGGCGCGTCGTGTCCCTTCGGTCCTTCGTGCGCTCGTTCGCGCGCACTGCCACGACGGCGCGTTCTCGGTACGCATCGACTGCGCGATGGTCCCGTTCTTCAGCGCCGACGACGAGCTCGTCGCCCGCGCCGACGACCTCGCGCGTCTCGGGATCTTCGGCTGCGAAGCGGGCGAAGCTCTCCTCGCCGTGCGCGCCGACGGGCGCGTCGCCCCTTGCAGCTTCGCCGCGCCCACCGAGCTCGAAGGGATCGCGCTCGACGGGCGCGACGGCGACGCCACGCTGACCCGCTGGCGGAGTGCCAAGGCCCAGCCCGACGAGCCGTGCGCGTCGTGCGCGCTTCGCTCCGTCTGCAAGGGCGGCTGCAAGGTCGTCTCGACCTTCGTCGACGGCGTGCACGGCCCCGATCCCGAGTGTCCGCGCGTCCGCGCCCACCGGGCCAGCGAGGCTGGCGGGCGCGGCGTCGAGCGGCGCGAGCGTCCTCCGCGCGAGGCGCGATGAGCACGCCCCCCGCGACGCGCGCCCGAACCGCCTCCCCCTGGCTCTTCGCCGGCGCGTGGACGGCCGTCGCGGCGGTGCCGATCTACGCGACGATCCGTGGGGTGCAGAAGCTCCTCCTGCACGAGCCGAATCCGGCCACGGTCATCTGGTCGGCGCACTCCGGGTTCTTCTGGCGCTCGTGGACGGTCTTCTACGCCTCCGGAGCGACCTACGCCGTCGCGTTCCTCTTGGCGAAACGTGCGCCGCAAAAGACCGCGCGCGCCTTGCCGTGGGGGATCGCCCTCGGCGCGCTGGTCTTGGTCGTCCAGGCGCTCCTGGCTCCGTAGTGCCCCGCGGCGGCGGGCGTGTCCTCCCGAGAGGAGCATCGCGCAGCATACTGCATCAGAATGTTCTGGAACATGCAGTATGTTGCATGCGCCGACGGCGCGATGGAGAGCCCTCGGAGCCTTGGCGCGGGATGCTCAAAGCCGCCAAGTTGTTCCGCTCCCCGCTCCGCGCCTTGGCCCCGTGGCGCTCGCGATGGTTGCGAAATGCGTTCTAAAGCCTGCAGCCGACGAGGATCGGCTCGGGCTCGAGCGTGACGCCGAAGCGCGCGCGCACCTCGTCGCGGATCGCGCGGGCGAGCGCCAGGAGATCGCCCGAAGGGCCGCCGCGGTTCACCAAGGCGAGCGCGTGCTTCGAGGAGATGGCCGCGCCCCCCTTCGTGAAGCCCTTATGGAAGCCGGCACGCTCGATGAGCCACGCCGCGGGGACTTTCACCCGCGCGTCGTCGACGGGAAACACCGGGGGTGACGCGCTGGCGACGGCGGCGATGGCGGCCACCTCCCCGCGCGCGACGATGGGGTTCGTGAAGAAGGATCCCGCGCTCACCGTGTCGGGATCCGAAGGATCGACGACCATCCCCTTGGCGCGCCGAAGACGCACGATGGTGTCGCGCACGACGGCCAGCGGCGCGCGCGCCCCCTCCTCGACGCCGAGGCCGCGCGCGAGCTCGGCGTAACGCACCGGGGCGGAGAGCGGATCCTTCTTGAAGCGGAGCTCGACCTCGAGGACCACGTCGCGATCGCGACCGCGAAATCGGCTCGATCGGTAAGCGAAGCGGCAGTCTTCGCGCAGGATCCATCGGGACGCCTGCGCGTCGCGGTCGAAGACGCGAACGCGCGAGATGGTCTCGGCGACCTCCTGCCCGTAGGCACCGACGTTCTGCAGCGGGGTCGCGCCCACCGAGCCGGGGATCCCGGAGAGGGCTTCCACGCCGCTCCACCCTTCGCCGACGGCGCGCGCCACGAGATCGTCCCACGTGGCCCCGGCCCACGCGGTGACACGCACGGCGTCCCCCTCGTCGACGACGCGGACCCCTTCGCCGGTGAGGCGCACGACGGTGCCGGCGAAGCCCGCGTCGCCGATGACGACGTTGCTGCCGCCCGCCAGCAAGAGCGTCGCCTCCCCCGCGGCGTCGAGCGCGCGCACCGCGTCCTCGAGCTCCTCCGCGCACGTGACGGTCGTGAGCGAAGCCGCCGGCCCGCCGAGGCGAAGCGTGGTCAGGGGAGCGAGCGGTACGCCGCGCGCGGAGTCCATGGTCTACGCTTAGCACCCCGCGTGCTCCCCCTCCCCATCGATCCGCTCCTCCCCGACGTCGTCGCGCACCTCCGCGCCAAGCCGCGCCTCGTGCTCGAAGCCCCTCCGGGCGCCGGGAAGACGACGCGCATCCCTCGCGCGCTCCTCGACGCCGACTTCCCCGGCGAGATCGTCGTCCTCGAGCCGCGACGGCTCGCCGCGCGCATGGCCGCCGGGCGCGTGGCCGAGGAGCTCGGCGAAGAGGTCGGCAAGCGCGTCGGCTACCAAGTCCGCTTCGAGGACATCGGCAGCGCCGCGACGCGCGTGCGCTTCGTGACCGAGGCGATCCTGACGCGTCGCCTGCTCTCCGATCCGTCGCTCTCCAAAGTGGGCGCGGTCGTCCTCGACGAGTTCCACGAGCGCCACCTTCACGGTGACGTCGCGCTCTCGTGCTTGAAGCACCTCCAAGAGACGCGCCGCGACGACCTTCGCCTCGTGGTCATGTCGGCGACGCTCGACGCCCGCGCCGCCGCGGAGTTTCTCGCTTGCGACGTGCTCCGCGCCGAGGGGCGCCGCTTCGACGTGACGCTCGAGCACCTGCCGAGCGAGGACGACAGGCCGCTCGACCGCCTCGTGGCCTCGGCGGTGCGCACGCTCTTGGCCGACGGCCTCGACGGCGACGTGCTCGTGTTCCTCCCCGGCGCGGGCGAGATCCGCCGCGCGAAGGACACGCTCGAGCCTTTGGCGCGCGAGCACGACCTCTTGCTCCTTCCGCTCCATGGGGAGCTGCCGCCCACCGAGCAAGATCGGGCCGTGCGCCGCGCCGATCGGCGCAAGATCATCCTCTCGACCAACGTGGCCGAATCGTCGGTGACCATCGACGGCATCGTGGCGGTGATCGACGGCGGCCTCGCGCGCGTGGCCACGCACGATCCTTGGTCGGGCCTCCCGCGGCTCGAGCTCGCCAAGGTGAGCCGTGCGTCGGCGGTGCAGCGCGCCGGTCGCGCCGGGCGTACGCGCGCGGGGCGGTGTCTCCGGCTCTACACGAAGGCCGACTTCGATCGGCGACCGGAGCACGACGCGCCGGAGATCCTGCGCCACGATCTTTCGTCGATGGTCCTCGAGCTCCGCGCGAGTGACGTCGACCCGCGCACCTTGAAGTGGCTCGATGCACCGCCGGCCCCGGCGCTCACCGCCGCCGAGGAGCTCCTCGGGCGGCTCGGCGCGCTCGACGCGAAGGGTCCCGTCACCAGCACCGGTCGCCGCATGGTGCGCTTCCCGGTGCATCCGCGAACCGCGCGCCTCCTGGTGGAGGCGGAGGATCGCGGCGCGGTCGACGACGCCGCGGTGGTCGCTGCGATCCTCGGGGAGCGCGATCTTCGCGTCGCACAACGGGCCCGCTTCGGCGACGCCGCGCGCGATCTCTTGCCCACCGAGCGATCCGATCTGCTCGCGCTCACCGATTTGTTCCGCGAGGCCGAGGGGGCGCGCTTCTCCGACTCGGCGCTGCGGTCCATCGGCCTCGACGTCGGCGCCACGCGAGCCGTCGATCGCGCACAAAAGCAGCTCCGCCGTGCTTGCAGAACCACCACCGACGCGCGCGGCACGGACGACGATCTCCTCGCCTGCATCCTCGCCGGTTACCCCGATCGTGTGGCTCGAAGGCTCCGTCGCGGCGCGCGCGCCCTCGCCGTCGCCGGCGGCACCAACGCCGAGCTCGCCGAGGAGAGCGTCGTGCGCGACGCCGAATGGATGGTCGCGGTGCAGGCCGACGATCGCGCCAAAGGAGCGCGCGGCCCTTCCCGCGTGCGGCTCGCCAGCGCCATCGAGCCCGAGTGGCTCATCGATCTGTTCCCCGATCGCATCGGCGAAGCGCGCGCCGTCACCTTCGCGCGCGGCGCGGGGCGCGTGGAGGTCGTGAGCCGCATGACCTACGACGGGCTCACGCTCAGCGAGTCGACCGCCGCCGACGCCTCGGAGGAAGAGATCGCCCGCGCACTCGCCGACGCCGCCGTCACCGAGGGGGCCGACAGCTTCGCCCCCGAAGGCGCGCTCGCGCGCTTTCGCGACCGCGCGCGGTTCGCGACCGAGGTCGATCCTTCTCTGCCGCCGGTGACCGACGAGCTCGTGCGCGAGGCGCTGGTGGATCTCTGCTACGGCAAGCGGAGCTTCGCCGAAGTACGACAGGCTTCGCTGCTCGACGCGGTGATGGCGCGGCTCGGCGCGGCGGCGTGCGCCAAGATCGCCTCCTTCGCCCCCGAGCGACTCACGCTCTCACGCGGGCGGAGCGTGAAGGTGGAGTACGAGCTGGGCAAGCCGCCGCACGTCGCGTCGCGCCTCCAGGACTTCTTCGGCATGAAGGAGACGCCGCGCGTCGGCGGGGGGAAGGTCGCGGTCGTGGTGCATCTCCTCGCGCCGAACCAACGCGCGGTGCAGGTCACGAGCGATCTCGCCGGCTTCTGGGAGCGGCATTACCCGAGCATCCGCAAGGAGCTCGCGCGCAAGTATCCGCGCCACGCGTGGCCGGAGAAGCCGGAGGACTAGGCCGTCCCTCCTCCGCACGAGCAGGACGATGACGAGCGCGGCAAGGTCCGAGAGGCCCACCGGGCAAGCGGTGCAATCCGCCAGGTAGAACTCGAGGCGCGGCGCCTCCGCGGGGGTGTCGTCCCGAGACGATCACCACGCAGCATACTGCATGATCAGTCCATGAAACATGCAGTATGTTGCATACGCCAACGGCGCGAGGGAGAGCCCCACGGAGCCTTGGCGCGCGACACTAGCGCGACGCGAAGCGACGCACGGCGTCGGCAACGTGCTCGCGCTCGTCGGTCGTGAGGAGCGGGTGCACGGGGATCGACAGCACCTCGCGCGAGAGCCGCGCGGCGACGGGGACCTCCGGCGACGCGTTCACCGCCGCGAGACGCGCGCGCACGTGCGGCTGCTCGGTCAGCGGCTTCGGATAATACACGCCGGTCGCCACGCCGCTCTCGTGGAGCGCCTTCGCCGCCGCGTCGCGGGCGCCGCCGGCGAAGCGCACCGTGTACTGGTGCCACGCGTGCGTCGCCCCTCGGCGATCGCGCGGGAGCGTGAGGCCGGCGAGCCCTCCGAGGCGATCCCCGTAGACGGCGGCGTTCTCGCGGCGCCGCGCGATCATCTCGTCGAGCCGCCCGAGCTGCGCGAGGCCGATCGCTGCGTGCAGATCGCTCATGCGGAAATTGAACCCGAGGATCTCGTGGGCGTTCCGTGCCCGCATCCCGTGGCGCCGAAGGAGCCGCGCGCGCTCGAGGATTTTCGGGTCGCGACCGACGATCATCCCCCCCTCGCCGCTCGTGATGTTCTTCGTCGCGTAGAGGCTGAAGCACGCCGTGCCACGAGCGCCGATGGGCGCGCCGCCGAGCGTAGCGCCCAGAGCCTGCGCCGCGTCTTCGATGACCGCGATGCCGCGCGGCGTGGCGAGCGCCTCGATGGCGTCGAGATCGCACGGCAACCCGAAGAGATGCACCGGCAGGATCGCCTTCGTGCGCGGTGTGAGCGCGCGCTCGAGGAGCGAGGCGTCGAGGTTCATCGTCGCTTCGTCGACGTCGACGAAGACCGGCGTCGCGCCGGTGTAGAGGATGGCGTTCACCGTGGCGACGAAGGTGAACGGCGTCGTGACCACCTCGTCGCCGGGACCGACGCCGTGTGCCAGGAGCGCGACGTGAAGGGCCGTCGTGCCCGAGGAGGTGGCGACCGCCCACGACGCCCCGGTGGCGCGGGCGAAGGCCTCCTCGAAGGCGGCGACGCGCGGCCCCATGGTGAGGTTGCCCGAGTCGAGGACTTCGAGGACCGCGCGGCGTTCGGCGTCGGTGATGTGGGGGCGCGAGAGGGGGATCATGCTGGAAGCTGCTCGATGCCCTCGTCCCCAGAGTCTCTTCGAAGGCCAACCCCTCGATAGCGCGACCGTGAGACCGAGACATTGAATTTCTGCCGCGGTGCGCGCGACTTAGATCGACACGGGTACCCTGGACGCTCCCGGCCAAAGTTCGTAACCTGCCGCCTCTCCTGGAGGAATTTGTGAAAGTCATCGTCACCGGCGGGGCCGGCTTCATCGGCTGCAACGCCGCGAAGCGCTACATGAGCGAAGGGTACGACGTCGTCGTCCTCGACGATCTCTCGCGTCGGGGCTCGGAGAAGAACCTCCAGTGGCTCGAGACCCAGGGGAAGTTTCGCTTCGAAAAGTGCGACATCCGTGACGCTGCCAAGCTGGCGGACGTGGTCAAGAGCCACCGCGACGCCGGCGTCGTCCTGCACCTCGCCGCCCAGACCGCGGTGACCACGTCGGTGACGGCGCCGCGCCAAGACTTCGAGATCAACGCGCTCGGCACCTTCAACGTCCTCGAAGCGGTGCGTACACACGCCAAGGACGCGATGGTCATCTACTCGTCGACCAACAAGGTCTACGGGGGGCTCGAGAACGTACCGGTCGTCGAGCGCAACGGGCGTCACGAGTTCCGCGATCTGAAGGCCGGCGTCGCCGAGGACCAGCCGCTCGACTTCCACTCCCCCTACGGCTGCTCGAAGGGGGCCGCCGATCAATACGTGCACGACTACGGCCGCATCTACGGCCTGCGCACGGTCTGTCTGCGGCAGTCGTGCATCTACGGCTGGCGCCAGTTCGGCGTCGAGGACCAGGGTTGGGTCGCGTGGTTCACCATCGCCACCGTGCTCGGCAAAGCCATCACCATCTACGGCGACGGCAAGCAGGTGCGCGACATCCTCTTCGTCGACGACCTGTGCGATCTCTACCTCGCCTGCGAGCGCCAAATCGATCGCGCGGCGGGCGGCATCTACAACGTGGGGGGCGGGCCGACCAACACGCTGAGCCTCCACGAGCTCATCGCGCAGATCGAACAGATGTCCGGGCGCACCATCGAGCGCAGCTACGACCGCACCCGACCGGGTGACCAGCCGGTCTTCGTGTGCAACATCGACAAGGCGGCCCGCGAGCTCTCGTGGCGACCGCGCGTCAGCGCGCGCGAAGGGGTCGAGAAGCTCTATCGATGGGTCGTCGAGAACAAGACACTCTTCGCGTGAGCGCGGCTTCGATGCGCGTCCTCCAGCTCGGCAAGTACTACTACCCGTACATGGGCGGGATGGAGAACCACCTCTATCTCCTCTGCAACGAGCTCCGCGGGCGCGTCGATCTCGACGTCGTCGTCTCCAACTCGGAGGCGAGGGAGAGCCGCGACGTCGTCGAGGGGGTCTCCGTCCGACGCTGCCTGACCGCGGCCACCGTCGCGTCCACGGCGCTGTGCCCCACGATGCCGCTCGCACTCTCGCGACGCGACTACGACGTGCTCCACATCCACTTCCCGCACCCGATGGGCGTGGCGAGCTACCTCGTGAGCAGAAAGCCGGCTCGGCACGCCGTCGTCATCACGTACCACAGCGACATCGTGAAACAGGAGCGCCTCCTCAAGGCGTACGCCCCGCTCATGCACGCGGTGATGGATCGCGCGGATGCGATCATCTGCACGTCGCCGAACTACTTGGAGAGCTCGGCCACGCTCCAGCGCTACGCCGCGAAGTGCACGGTCGTCCCCTACGGAATCGACCTCGATCAGTTTGCCCTCACCGCGGAGGTCGACGAAGAGGCCGCGCGGATCCGCCAGCGCTTCGGCGGCCCCGAAGGAGCGCCGCTCCTCCTCGCGACCGGTCGACTCATCTACTACAAGGGCTTCGAGTACGCCGTCCGGGCCATGGCCAAGGTGAAGAGCAACGCGCGACTCCTCATCATCGGCGACGGCCCGCTGCGACGCCCGCTCGAAGACCTCGCGCGGGAGCTCGGCGTGAGCGAGCGCGTCGTCTTCGTGGGCGGCGTCGACAACCGAGAAATCATGGCGTTCTACCGCGCGTGCGAGATCTTCTTGCTCCCCTCGATCGCCAAGAGCGAAGCGTTTGCCATCGTGCAGCTCGAGGCGATGGCCTGCGAGCGACCGGTCATCAACACCGCGCTCGTCGACTCGGGCGTGCCGTTCGTCAGTCGTCACGAGGAGTCCGGCCTCACCGTCGCGCCGCGCGATCCCGACGCGCTCGCCGCGGCGGTGGACCGCCTTCTCGAGAACGACGCTCTCCGCAAAGGCTACGGGACCGCCGGGCGAAGTCGGGTACAGCGAGAGTTCACCAAAGAGGTGATGACGAAGCGCGTGCTGGACATCTATGCAGCGGCCGCCCCGCGCTGACGACCGCACCAGCGGAGCCTCGGGGGCTTCGAGCGCCGCACACCACGCGCAGGCTCGCTCGTGGGCGCGCCAGGAGCAGGGCGCGCGCGCGCTGGAGAAGCTCACCTCCTTTTGCGAGGAGGAGGGAATTCCGGTCCTCCCCGTGAAGGGGATCCTCACGGCGCGACTCTTCTACGAGGATCCGTCGGAGCGCTGGATTCAAGACGTCGACGTCCGCGTGCGCCCCGAAGATCTCGGGCGTCTCCGCGCGCGAGCGAGAGAGAGGGGGATCCGCGAGCTTGCGTGGTCGCCCAGCTACTGCAACTTGGTCCTCGAGCTCGAAGGGTTGATGGTCGAGGTCGAGTGCCACGTCGGGCCTCCCGCCCTCTGCGGACTCTCTGTTCGCGAGATGTTGGGGCGGGCGACGGAATCGACCGAGCACCTGCCGTTCCGGCATCTCGAGCCGGAGCTCCACGATCACGGCCTCCTTTTGTGCATCAACGCCTTCAAGGACAAGCTCGCGGGAGCCCTCGAGGGCGCGGTGTCGGACCTGGCGCGCCTCCCCGGGCAGCCCGGCTTCGATCCGGACCGTCTCGCGCGTTTGGCGCGTGACGCCGAGGTGGCGACGATTCTTGCCGTGACGTCGCGCTGGATGTCGGACGTCGTGGGAGCGACGGGCTGGACGGACGTGGAACGGGCCCTAGGTACCGTGCCGCGACCGCATTATGCCCGGCTCTTCCAGCGTCTGGCGGCCCGGTCGGGAGCAGCGAGCTCTCCCCCGCTTCTCCTGCGAGTCGTCGCACGAGATGCGGCGGACACGTTGCCGCGGCGTGTTCGCGTCGCCCGTTCGGCGCTGGCCCATCTGTTCGAGCGAGGTCGGCTTGCGCCGACCCCGCGGCGAGTGTAGGACTCCGGCGGAACTCCGCCTTTTTCTCGGCCGAAGCTGGCCGATCGAGGACTCGAAATGCGCATCTGTATGGTGGGAACTGGGTACGTCGGACTCGTGAGCGGAGCGGGCTTTGCCGAGACCGGCAACGACGTCGTCTGTGCCGACATCGACGCCAGCAAGATCGAGCGCCTCAACAAGGGCGAGATCCCCATCTTCGAGCCCGGACTCGGCGAGCTCGTGAAGCGCAACGTGAAGGCCGGACGCCTCGCGTTCTCGAGCGACGTCGCGGCGGCCATCGGCGCCGCGCAAATCGTCTTCATCGGCGTCGGCACGCCGCCTCGCAGCGACGGCGGCGCAGACCTCAGCGCGGTGGACAAGGTCGCCGAGACGGTCGCGACCCACGCCCAGCGCGAGATGGTCCTCGTGTGCAAGAGCACCGTCCCCGTCGGAACGAACGCGCGCGTCCGTCGCATCGTGGCCTCCGCCAAGCACAAGATCCACGTCGTCTCGAACCCCGAGTTCTTGAAGGAGGGCGACGCCGTGAGCGACTTCCTTCGCCCCGATCGCATCGTCATCGGATGCGACGCCGACGACATGTTCGCGCGCGACATCATGGGGCGCCTCTACCACCCGGTCTCGCTCGACCAAGACCGCATCATCTTCATGAGCCCGGCGAGCGCCGAGCTGACGAAGTACGTGGCCAACACGATGCTCGCGATGCGCATCTCGTTCATCAACGAGATCGCCGCTCTCTGCGAGAAGGTCGGCGCCGATGTCCACGAGGTCCGCCACGGCGTGGGGAGCGACTCGCGCATCGGCCCCAAGTTCCTCTACGCCGGTCCCGGCTACGGCGGGTCGTGCTTCCCCAAGGACGTGCAGGCGCTCGCCAACACCGCGGTCGAGCACGGCGTCGAGCTCTCGCTGGCCGCCGCCACGCATCGCGTGAACGAGCGCCAGAAGGGGATCCTCGCGCGGAAGGTGAAGGCGGCGTGCGACGGCGACGTGCGCGGAAAGAAGATCGCGCTCTGGGGCCTCGCGTTCAAACCGCGGACCGACGACATCCGTGAGTCCCCTGCCCTCACGCTCATCGAGGTTCTCCTTGCCGAGGGCGCGCAGATCGTCGCCCACGACCCGGAAGCGGCCGAGAACGCGAAGAAGATGTTCGGCGACAAGATCACCATCGTGAGCGACGCGTACGAAGCGGCGAAGGGCGCGGACGCGCTCTGCCTCGTCACCGAGTGGCGCCAATACCAGAGCCCCGACTTCGAGCGGCTGAAGGCGACCATGAAGCGCCCGCTCCTCTTGGACGGGAGGAACATCTGGTCCACGTACGGGCTGAAGAAGCTCGGCTTCGTGTACGAGGGTGTTGGGGTTCAGGGGGGGTGAGGGTCGAGTGCAGAGCGGCTCCGGCCGTTCCGTCCATCGCTTCCATATGCCAGCCCCCAGTCCACGGCGCGTGATGAGGAAGAGGATGAGCGCGTGAACGTTGGAAGCTCTCTCTTGCCCAGGCTCTTCCGCACACCCGCGGGCTTCCTTCGCGCCAGCCCGCGAGTTCGCGCCCTGGCGCGATGGCTGCTCAGCGGTCGCGTCGTTTCGCGCACCCTAGGCCCAACGGGCCACCGCGTCGTCTTCCCGGCCTCCCAACACCTCGGCCTCACGCTCGGGCGAGAGATCCGGTGGGAGCCAGAACTGACTTGCCACCTTAAGGAGTGGGTGCCTCCTGGTGGCATCGCACTCGACGTCGGCGCCAATATAGGGATCTTCACGCTCTTGCTACTGGATGCTGTCGGGCCCTCCGGGTTCGTCTGGGCGTTCGAGCCGGACCCCCAGAACCTACCGTGGCTCCTCTGCAATCTCGAAGCTAACGGAGCGCAACAGGCGGTCCGGGTGGAGCGCGTCGCCGCTTCCAGAAGCCCTGGCAAGCTTCCGCTCTACCAAGACCTCACGACAAGTCGAACCAGCTCCCTCGTCCCCAATGCGTGGCATCCGGACCCCGCCCCCGTTGCGGAGGTCATGGTGGAGACGAGACCGCTCGACGACTACTTGAACGCGATGCCTCGAGTCGACTTCATCAAGATCGACACGGAGGGAGCCGAGCTGGACGTACTCGAAGGCTCGAAGCGCCTTCTCGCGAAGTTCCGGCCGACGGTTCTTGTCGAGGTCATCGATCGCACCTGGCGAGATGTCGCGCACCTCCTCGAATCACTCGGCTATCACCTGACCGACCCGATTTCGCGCATCGAGCTGGGCACGCGCTGTCCGGGTCATATTCTCGCGTCGCATCCTCTCGTCAGGATGGCTGGCCGCCAAGAAGGCGAGTCAGCTTCTCAATGACGCGATCGACATCGAGGTTCCGCTCCGCCGCCCGGCGCGCAGCACGCGCCACACCTTTCTCATCGCACGCAAGATCCCGCGCAGCCCGGAGCATGGCATCGGCCACCGCATCTGCCGCGTAGCGATCGCACAGATAGCCGGCTTCGCCAGCGTAGTCGGCGGTGCCGTTCGTGGGCCCGAGAACAACGGGCAGACCGCACGCAAGCGCTTCAGCAACGGATGTCCCGAAGTTCTCGTTTTCGCTCGGCTGGACCAAGACGTCGACGCTGTGCAGGAGATTCGGAACTTCCGCGCGCGCGATACGCTCGCGATGCTCGATCGCGTGAGCGATTGTCGGCTCTCGTAGTCGCGTCAAGATCCTATCACCGTACGCCACGCTCCCAACGACGAGCAGCCGGGCCGAGGGCATCTGCCGAAGGACGATCGTCATCGCCTCAACGACGAGATCGAGCCGCTTACGCGGAACGATTCGCCCGAGCCATAAGAACGTCGGTCCCCCGCCTTTCGTTTCTTCGGACATCCGAGGTCGGAAGAGCTCGAGATCGACCGGGAACGGCAAAGGGGTCACGCGCTCGGAGGAGACCCATCGCCCCCACCGCGAAGCAGCCCATCGACTCCCGCACACGATCGCATCGCTGTGGTGCACGGCCAGCGCCTCTCGCCCCACGCGGTATGGATAGTAGGCGCGAAGGGCAGCGTAGAAGGGGAAGCCAACGCTCTCCTTTACGACCTGGGGCAAGCGGCGGATTGCATCGAGCTCGGCGTCCGGAGGCCCTTGCGTCCAACTCACACAGCGTAAACCGGGCACCGAGAAGGGAGACAGGCGGTCCACGACGAGCAAGGCGTCGTAGCGCCGCTCACGGTGGCGCGCCTCGATGCGGTTGGCGATTGCCCGCTCGTGCGCGTGGCGCTGGGCGTCGTTGAATCCAACGTCAACGCCACGTCTCGCCCATGCGGGGACGTGTGTCTCGATCCAGCGGAGACCGGGCGCAACCCACGCGACGCGAACGGGATGATAGGAAAAACCTGGCAGGCCGAAGAGTTCGTCGGGACGGACGAACCCTTCTATCGCGAAGAACTCGACCGTGTGCCCTTGGTGGAGCATTCGCTCGAGCAGAAGCGAGAAGGAGCTTGGGCTGCTACCTGCTGGACGACTGACGTGGCCGTAGACGGCAAGACGCAGGGGCACGAGGGGTGTATCGCTGGCCGCTCGGCCGGGGTCAAGCCGTCTGGCACGCGACAGGGGCCACGCCGTGAACGTCCGGGACCTTGCCCGCACCCTTGTTCAAGTCTGAGGTTCCGGCGAACGGGGGCGGGCCCCGTCCTGGGAACCTGGCTATACTGCCGGCCAGAGCGCCGGCCCCATGGCACCGACCCCGCGCCAGAACAATTTTCAGGCATGACCGCCCTTCCGCGTCGCACACTCGGCATCGACCCAGGGGCCGCGCCCGCCATCCCAACTGCCGAGGTTGCCGGCGCGTCGCCTCGGTGGGTCTACGGCTACCTCGCATTCCAGATCGGGTGCCAGCTTGCGCTGCTGACCGATGCACTTGCGCCGCTCCGCGTACTCCTCCGGACTGCATCCTTCGGGTTCAGCCTGCTCGCACTTGTACTCATTCGCGCCAAGTCGCGCGGACATGCGGCACCAGGTACTCGCTGGGCGTTCGTCGTCCTACTTATCGTTGGCATCGAGTTCTTTCATCCGACAACCAGCACGCCCATGGCGGGCGTCGCTACGCTCGCGATGTACGCGGCAATCTTGGCTCCGCTGTTCTGGATCCGTCGGGTCGCGATCGATCTCCAGGTTCTCCGCCGGCTCCTCCTCATCTTGTGGGCCTTCCACTGCGCGAGCGCGCTCGTCGGGACTCTCCAGGTTTACTTTCCCGGTCAGTTCCAACCAGCGGTCGCGTCCGTGATGCGTGACGACTACGCCACCGCGTTGAGCATTCGGCTCGCCGACGGAACGCAGGTCGTCCGCCCGATGGGGCTCACCGACACCCCAGGCGGCGCTGGCATCGGCGGCTTCTACGCCGTGCTCCTCGGGCTCGGGATGCTGATCGAGCGAAAGGGCGTCGTCTGGCAGGCCGTGATCGCGCTCGGAATGGGCCTCGGGCTCTTCGCGCTTTACTTGTCCCAGGTCCGCGCCTTGCTGGTGATTCTTGCGATTGGCGTGATCACGTTGGGTGCTCTTCTCGCGATCTCCGGGCGCACGCGGAACGCATTCGGCGTCGGAGCGTTGCTTGCCGCGGTCGCATTCGTATCTCTTCTTTTCGCCGTTAGCGTCGGCGGGGAGACGGTCACGGGGCGGCTCGCAACCCTCATCTCCGACTCACCGAGCACGACCTACTATACGAACCGCGGCGTGATGCTCGAGCACACGTTGACCGATCTCTTGCCCCTCTACCCGCTCGGTGCGGGCCTTGGACGCTGGGGCATGGTTCACTTGTATTTCGGTTCCGACGCCGATCCCGCACGCGCAATGATCTGGGCCGAGCTTCAGTGGCCGGGTTGGCTCTTGGATGGCGGTCTCCCGCTCATCGTCGCTTACGTCGGGGCAATTCTCTCCGCGATGTATTCGACGTGGCGAGTCGGCGGTCGCCGTTTGGGCGCCGCCGTCGTTGGGCTCGGCCCATGGGGGGCCGTCATCTTTGCGTACGATATGGGCGCGCTCGCCCTCACGTTCAGCTATCCGACGTTCATGGGAAACATGGGCCTCGAGTTCTGGCTTCTCAACTCGGCGCTCTTCACGGTCCTCTGCAATGAGGAACTGCTCGTGAAGATGAACGGTTCCGACTCTACGCGACACGTCACGTGACTCGACCGTACGTAATCATCACGGGTGCCTTCTGCGAAACGGGCGGGCAAGATGTCGCGAACCACGAACTCGCCCGTCACATCGTGAGGACAGGCAGGCGAGTCCATCTCGTCGCCTACGAGGTGTCACCGGAGTTCGCGGCGCACCCGCTCGTGACGGTCCACCACGTACCCAAGCCGCTCGATTCGGACCTCCTTGGGGCCCCTTTGCTAGGCGCCGCGGGCCTTGCAGTCGCGGCCCGACTCGCGCGCGAGCGTGCCCATGTGATCGTGAACGGGGGGAACTGCCCGGCACCCGGTTGCATCAACTGGGTCCACTATGTCCACGCGTCTTACCGCGCCGCCACGGCTTCTGGCCTGGCATACGCGGCCAAGCAGCGAATCAACAGGTCGATCGACGTCCGCACGGAGCGACTCGCGCTCCGACGCGCGCGCTTGGTGATCGCCAACTCGAACGCGACGCGACGCGACATCATTCAGAGAATCGGTGTTGCTCCCGATCGCGTGAGGACTGTCTACCTCGGCGTCGATCCGACGCGGTTTCGTCCCCCGAGCGCGGCCGATCGAGCCACGGCGCGGGAAGACCTCGGGTGGACTGACGAGAGGCCGCGCGTCCTCTTCGTGGGAGCTCTGGGCGATCGACGCAAGGGGTTCGACACGTTGTTCCGCACGTGGACGATCCTCTGTCGTTCGAGCGGCTGGGACGCCGTCCTCGTCGTCGTGGGCGCTGGGGCAGAGCTCGCGCGCTGGGAGGCCCGAGCCGCAGACGGCGGGTTACGCGAACGAATCACCTTCCTTGGGTACCGCAAAGACGTTCCTCGAATCCTGATGGCGTCGGATGCCCTCGTATCGCCTGTCCGCTACGAGCCCTACGGCTTGAATGTCCATGAAGCGCTGTGCAGCGGACTTCCCGCGTTCGTCTCGCGTGCCGCGGGAGTCGCTGAGCGCTATCCAGACTCGCTCAACGATTTGCTACTGGACGACCCGGAGGATGATGCGGCACTTGCTTCGGCCTTGCGACGCTGGCGCCAAGATCCCTCGCGCGTCGCACGTCAGACACTCTCGCTGTCCGAGAGCCTTCGGGCTTGGACTTGGCGAGAGATGACAGACGCCATGATCCGCCTCGCCGAAGACGACTCCGAAGACTTCACGATCGCGCGAGCCTAGCCCGCCCTCGCTCCTTGGCCTTCTGGAGCGCTTCGATGAGCGCGGGCACGGGGTCTTCCCGAACGTAGGCCATCGCGGCGTCGCGCGCGCATTGACGCATGGCCGACCATCTTTCGGGGTCCGACAGAGCGCGAACCACTCCACCGGCAAAACCTTCTACCGTGAGGTCTCGCACCAGGACACCGGTCACACCGTCGACGAGCCACTCCTCGATCCCGCCAAGCGCGAACGCGACGGCCGGCGTTCCGAAGAGACCCGCTTCGAGCCCAACCATCGCGAAGGGTTCGCCCCACAGGCTCGGCACGAGGAGCAGGTCGGCTTCCCGCAGCTCGTGCGCGAGCGCCTCTCCCGCGAGTCTGCCGGCGAAGCGGACACGGACGCGCGGCTCGCGAGCGACGATCTCTTTCGCAGTCCCCTCCACGTCCAGTCGCACGCGCCCGTCTCCGACCACGGTGAGATCCAGCGGGCGCTCAAGGCGTGAGGCAATCGTTGGAAGTGCGCGAATCATCTCCGCGACCCCCTTCTGGGGTTCGAGGCGGCCGACGAACAACAGTCGATGTGGTGGAGCCAGACGCACGGACGGGTCCTCGCCCGTTGCGTGGGTCCCCGGCGCGATCACGGGACAGTGAACGAGCGAGCTATCGATGCCATGACGGCGATACTCTCGCGCCATGTGCCGAGAATGAACGATCACTCGATCGTGCCCTCGGAGCAGGCCTAAGCGGCGCTCCTGCTCCCGGTAGCCGATCAGCATCCTCCTCGGACTTCGCCCACCACAACGACGGGGGAAGTAGTGAACTAAGCATGCGGCCCCGAACGCTCGCTCGCAGGGCTCTACGCGGGGAAAGGACGTCCGCTTCAGTCCGCTAATGCACGTTCCGTAGTAGGAGTGGGCGGACACCGCGATCGGACCTATGGAGCCAAGACGCTCCTCAAGCTCGACGGTGATTCCTTGCGCGTAGATAACGTCTGGGCGCCAGCCGCGCAGCGCCTCGAGGGCGCCCTCAAGGCCAACATCGGCGACCGACCACTTCGGTCCGCCGCCGAGCTCGAGCTCGCGAATTCCGAACCTAGCGGGCGCACCACGATCCATCTCGTGGATAAGCCCCACGTCGTGTCCCGCTGCGCTCAGGAGAGCTGCGATTCGCTCCACATAAATCTCGGCACCCCCGAGCGCGAGATCCATGGAATTTGCTAGAGCGATGCGCATACGAGCGGAAACCTAGCACGCTCATTTCCGGCCTCAGCCCCGGAAGAATGCCCGGCTCAGGCCGTCGGAGCGCCCGCCGCCGGAAGAACGCCGCCAGCAGGCAGGCCGCGGCACACCTTCCCGCGGTCCATCAGTCTTGCACGCGGTCCCGCCAGCGGCGAGCAACACGGTCGGCAACCAACTGCACGGCCGCCCCCACTGAGTCGAGCCGGGCAACAAGGAAGGTCTTCTGAAGCGCGCGAGCCAGCAGGCCACGCGAGTCGGGATGCCACCGCAGGAGCGTTGGGACGACCTGGAACCGGTCTGCGCCTACCTTGACCTCGTGCCAGAGCAGGTGCAGCGGGCGGCTGGTGATGAGGGTTCCATCAAAGCCTTGAAAAAGGTACACGCGCTGCTGTCGGTCGTCGCGGCACTCCGCGAGCGCCGGCTCCTTCTGCGCCACAGCGTGGAAATGCTCCGCCGCGACCAGAATGAGATTGCAGTCAGTGGAGGCCGCCAGGCGGTAGTTCTTTTGGTGCGCGAGGGCGAGGATCGAACTCGCAGAGCTGCCCTGGCGCACACCAAAGTCGCGTGCCTGCACGAAATCGACGTCGTTCGGAATCGTAGGATTGAACTCGATGATCACGATCCGTGGGCGGACCTTCTGGAGCGACTCGAAGATGTGATAATCGACTCCGTCGACGTCGATAGAGAGCAATTCGAAGTCGCGGGGCACGCCTTGCGCTTCAAGGATTCCTTCGAGAGCAGCGGGCCCCTCGAACTCAACCCAACGCCGGAGGCAACGGACCTCCGGGTAGGGAGCCATGTTTCGTTCCAGATCGCGGAACCGGTCTTCCGAGCCCTCGATCAGGGTGGCGGACCAGCCGCGGTTCCGGATTAGGTTGCAGGTGTTGCTTAGGTGGACCCCGTCCCACGCGCCGAACTCGACGCAGTGCCCGCGTGCGATCCCCAGGCGACGCGCAAGTTCCTCGATAATTCCGTCCTCGCCGTTCTGCGAATGGACGTTCCGGGCGTGGACTGCCAGCTCGGGAAGGAGACGCGTTGTTTCCATGTCACTTACTCCGTACCGCTCGAGCGAGACGCCCGTGCGCCAGACCCGTCTTCAGCTTGCGAGGTATCGCGCTGCCTGCCAACGCTCGAGGGTCTCATCATGCCTTCTCTTGCGCGCTGCGGCCGCGGAAACGTGCCCGGAGTGCGGCGACCTGAGCCCGCGTGTACGGTCCGAGCGGCTCGCGAAGCGCGAGGGGCCGCATCACCAAAGCATAGGATGCGGCAGCAATCGATCCGACGAGGACAATCCTGACGAGGCCCAGCGAGGCTGAGTAGGCGCGCGCGTAGAGCACCCCGCAGGTGATCACGAGCAGCGCTCGCGCACCCCATGGGACCAATGACATCACGTGCGTCTTCGTCGTCATGCCGGTTTCAGCTCGCACGGCGGCAAGGTTGAACGGCAGCGAAACGAACAGGACGCCGAAGAGTCCCGAGGCGGCGGCTCCCCGAACTCCAAAGAAGTGCGTCAAGAGCACGCATGCGAGCACCGTCACGACGCCATCCGCAATGACGGTGAGCGAGATGCGCCGCTCGTGGCCAAAGGCGAAGAGCGTGTAGGTCAGGCTCGTCGCCCAGTGGCGTAGCAACATGTTCGTACAAAGCAGGAGTGTGACTAGAACGCCGGCGAATTGGTCCCTTCCCACCCACCAGGCCACGAAGGAGGGGTTGAGTGCGACTATGACGGCGACCAGCGCTCCGCTCACCAAGAGGACGGCCTGGGTCAATGCCAGACAGATTGAGGCAAGGCGCTCGCGCTCCGCAGCGTTCGTCTTGAGCTCGCTGAGGGCGGGCTGGGCACTCGCCAAGAGGTATTGAGGGATGTTGGCGAGGATGGCGATGAGCTTCCCCGTGACGGCGTAGGGCGTGACCGTAGAAGGCCCCATCAAGAGAGCGATCACGATTAGGTCCGTCCCCGCGAGCAAGGTCACCGCGAGCTGGCTCAGGATGACCCAGAAGCCCCTTCCAAGGCGCTCGCGAACGAACACACGGTCAAGCCTCGGCAAGCGGGGCGGCAGTACCGTCGCGTAGCGCGTTCTGACTCGCAGAAATCCAACAACGTTCGTTACGATCTGGGTGCATGCCCATGAGATCGCGAGCGCGTAAAGACCATATCCGAGGAGGACGAACGCGACGCTGGTCACAAGCCCCAGGGCCCACTGCGCGAGGTTGAGCTTCCCGAGGAACTCCAGATCCTGAAGTCCCGCCGCTACCGCGTGATAGACGCGCAACGGGAAACAAACAACGATCGTCGAGAGGACGATCATCCCCGGCCCTCTCAGTTCGTTCCAGCGCGTGGGCATCGAAAAGAACGCCACCAGCGCGGCGAGCACCAACACAGGGAGCTGGAGCCAGACGAGCCGCATGGTGCGGCCGATGATTTCCGGCATGTCAGATGCCCGTTCCACCGCGCCAGCCGCGGCCCCGAGCGAGAAGGCGACATCGCGCTGCAGCAGGGCAACGACTCCGAAGTCGAGCAGGCCAAGGGTAACGAGCGCCGGCATCGCCGCGGCCCAAAGGCCGAAGTCCCGCTGCCCCAGGTGACGCAACAAGAAAGGCGTCAGCCACAGGCCCGCGATCATCGACGCGACCATGTGGACGTAGCCGAGCGTGACGCTTCTCAGCGCGCGCGAAGTACGACTCACCCCACTAGCTCCGTAACCGCCCATGTCGGGCGCGAGACGAGCCGTCGGACGGGGAAATCTTGGAGAGGCACCGGGCTAGCGCCACGCGGCGAGAACGCTAGCGAACACGTCGCACGTGTCAATTCCACCGAACGAAGCCTCGGGGATCACGAGACCGTCCGCAACCGCCCGGTGGCGGTTGCGGCTCGGGCTTTTGCCACCCGCTTCAGCAAGTCCTCGGCAGCGTCCGCAACCAGCTGGAGCAGGATCTCCGATTGGGGTGCGACGATACCGTTCGCGCTATCCACGAAGAACTCCAGCACGCTCGACACTCCGTCCGCATCGTTTAGCTCAAAGCGAACGGAGGTGGCCTCGCGGAAACCTCGGGCGCCAACGTCACTCGTCTCCCAGCGAAAGCTCGTCGCTCGTGCCCCCGGGCCCGCTGAGAGCTCCACCGCGAGCAATCGGTGCTCCCGGGCGAAGCGCTCGAGCACCCCACCAAGCTCCTCCGGCCCTCGCGCACTCGAAATGCGCGTGAGATACGCGGGCACGCCACGTCGCAGGCTCATCGTGAGCGCGTCAGCGCCCCCCTGAAACTGGCGAGCGAGCGTCGCCCCGAGCAAACGAAACATCACGACGAAGACCACCGCCAGCCCGGAGAGGGCGGCACCGACGTGCCACGAGCGACCGAAGTGGATTGCCAGGGCGACAGCGGTCAGCGCGAGGCAGAGCCCATAGAGGGTCAGTACGGCGCGACGATGGGTGAGACCAACATCCAGGAGGCGGTGGTGAATGTGTCCACGATCGGCGGCAAAGATGGATCGCCGGGCGAGAAAGCGGCGCACGATCGCGAACAACATGTCCATGATCGGCAGCCCCAGAGCGACGAGCGGCACCAAGATGGCGATGACCGTCGGGCTCTTCTGACTGCTGGCGCCGAGCAGGGAGGCCGATGCGAGCATGAACCCAAGGAACATGCTGCCGGAGTCGCCCATAAAGATCTTCGCAGGGTTGAAGTTGTAGAAGAGAAAGCCGACGAGGGCCCCCGCGAGCGTCGCCGATACCAGGCAGATGAGAATATTTCCGCCGAGGAACGCGACGACAAAGTTGGTGACGCACGCGAAGAAGGTGACCCCCGCGGCAAGTCCGTCCAGTCCGTCGATGAGGTTGAGCGCGTTCACCACGCCCACGATCCAGACGATCGTCGCGGGTAGCGCGAGCCAGTGCAGACCCACGACGCCAACGAGTGGGAGAGAAAGCGCATCGATGCGCAGACCGCCGCCGTAGGCCATTGTCGCCGCGAGCACCTGAACGAGCAGCTTGGCCTTGGCACCGGTGCCCACGACGTCATCGAAGAAGCCCAGCCCCGCCACCAACAGAGAGCCCAGCATGACGCCCGCCACCATCCGGGGGCTCGCAAAGAAGAGCTGCGCGGTTTGGGTGCTCAACGCGAAGAGTGCGAGGAGCGGCACGAAGAAACCGATGACGATCGCAATTCCACCGAGCCGCGGCACGCGTCGCGTATGCACCCGACGCGCGCTCGGCATGTCACCGCGAACCCCCAACGCGAGGGATACGCGCAGCACGAGTGGGGTCAGCGCAGCCGTGACCGCGAGCGCAATGGCGAAGGAGAGCGTAACGCTTAGCATCTGGACTGAACTACGGCGGCGGGGAGAGTAGCATCGAGCGGGCGGACGCGCCCGGGCGAGGAGAAGGCCGGCTTCGCGGCGCCCCTTCCTGGTTTGGTGCCTTGGCGCAGCCGAACGTTCAGTGGCGAGCGGCGCTGCGGTGAAGCGCCGCAACGGCGGGCCCCAGGCGCTCGCGCCGAAATCTTCGGACGGCGGTCTGGCGGCCCCTCTCACCGATCTCAATTCGCTTCGTCGGGCTCGAGTTCAAGACCGCGAGCGCGTCCGCCAATGCCCGCGGGTCATTCGGTGACACGCTGACGGCGTCCCAACCATCTCGAACGAGGCCCGCCGCCCCGCCTGCCCCCGCAAGGACAACGGGGCGGCCGCATGCCATTGCCTCAACCACCGTCCTCCCGAAGGGCTCGGGTCGCGACGCCGCGTGAACCACGATGTCGAGGCCACGGTAGGCGCGCTCGGGTCGGTCTTGAAAAGGTACAAAGCCGACGAGCTCTTCAAGCCCGAGGTTCTTCGCCCGCGCGCGGAGCTCCGACTCTGAGAACTGGGACCCGGCCGTCGAATAAATCGGCCCTCCGACCACGTAGGCGCGAAAGCCCTTCGGTACGCGCTGACGGAGCTCCGCCACGGCATCCAAGAAGACGTCGTGCCCCTTCCATCGCGCGTAGGTGGCGATCATACCAACGCGCAGCGTGCCGGCTGGTGCAGGCGGGAGGCCCGCGGCGGCATCTAAGTCGAGAGCCTCCCCCTCGGGACGAAAGGCGTCGACGTCGATAGCGTTCTCGACCAACTCGACGTGGAGGCCGGGTGCCCAAGCGCGCACATCCGCGCGGACAGCCTCTGAGATCGCTATTGCAGTTCGCACGCGCCAGGCGGTCGTCGCCAGGATCCAACGGAGCAGCGGTCGCTCGCCGACAAAATCCCGCACGTGCCAAAACAAGGGTCGTTGCGTAACCAGCGCACCGAAGAGGTGGGTCTTGACCCCGTTGGAGTGCACGATGTCGGGAGCACTTTCGTGAATCGCACGTCCCAAGCGAGCCAGGTAGCTCGCCGTCGGGCCAACGGCCATCGAAGCTCGCCCGGCGATCTCGATCAGTGCGCGTGCTCTGCCGACTGCAGCGCTGTCGCCAAGCGACGCGATCGACCGCGGCATTGGAACGAATCGAATTGGAATGCCAAGGCCTCGCACGCGCTCGATGAGTGCGCCCTCTTCCCCGACAATCACCTCCAACTCCACTTCGGGCGCACCCTGGCGATAAGACGCAAGAAGGTCCAGTAGGCTGCGCTCCGCGCCGCCGAGGGCAGCTCCGGGGTTCAAGAAGAGCACCTTCATGAGCGCGCCAGAGGGTGGCGCCGCAGGTACTCCGCGAGCACCCAAAGCGACATGACTGCCGCGGACGACACCGACGGATCGCGGCGCTGGTAACGCTCCCAAAGGTGCACCACGGCGGGGTGACGGACGCCCGCGCTGCGCCACGGCACCTCGTCTCTGATGGCCTCAGTAGCTCGCGTTCGAAGCGGCCCGCGAAGCCACTCATCCCACGGGAAGGTGAAACCGCGCTTCTTTCCGCGCGAGACCCGATTTGGGAGCCGCGAGCCGACAGCGTCAACGAGCATCGGTTTGAGCCGCGGATCCGGCTTCTTCCAGGCACCGGGCATCGCGAGGACCTGCTCGACGAGGACATGGTCGAGCAGAGGGACGCGCAGTTCCAACCCGACAGCCATGCTGAATACGTCCGCATCGCGAAGAAGCATGTCGCGCATGTACATGCTGAGCTCCAGCGAAGAGATGGCGTTACGCGGGTCGCGCCCAGTCGACGTGGCTGCTAGCTCCTCGACGAAATGTTCCGAGAGGCCGTTGAAGGGGTCGATCCCCTCCGGGCACTCGTGGAGTGCTCGACGCTCTCCCGGAAAGAGGACCTCTCGGCGTAAGAGGTAGAGTTCGCGGAGCGTGTGGGATCGCGTAGCCGCCTCGGCGAGCTTCGCAAGTGCGCGACTATGGGTTGGCGCCGCGACGTGCCGCAGCACTGCGCCCAGGCGAGGGAGGACGGGCACGAAGTGTCCTGCGCGGGCAGCACGAGGGACATCTCGGAAGGATGCATAGCCGCCGAAGAGTTCGTCCCCACCTACGCCGCTGAGCGCCACGGTGAGCCCCGCCCTCCGTGCAGCACGCGCGACGAAGTACGTGTTGAAGCCGTCGATGGTCGGTTGGTCCATCGCGTCGAACACTTCGTCGATCTCGCGGAGCATTTGGTCTCCGCGGAGCTGGATCGCGCGGTGCTCTGTTCCGAGCTCGCGGGCAATCGTCTCTGCCTCAGCACTCTCATCGAGTTCAGCCACGTCGAAGCCTACCGAGAGCGTCTCCACGCGAGTCGAGCTCACCTCGGTCGCGACCGCCGCCAAGCTCGCCGAATCGATGCCGGCCGAGAGGAACAACCCAACGGGAACGTCCGCCACGAGATGCAGGCCGACCACATCACGGAGTGTCCCTGAAAGGCTGCGGACAGCCCGTTCTCGGCTCTCGATTTGGAGTTCATGAGGCAACTGCCAGTAGCGCCGCCTCGAGAGCTCGCGACCGCTGACGTCGAAGGACGCCACCGTGCCGGGAGTAAGTAGTCGCACCCCCTCCGCGATGGTGTTCGTGCCGGTCACCATGCCCTGGGCGAAGACACTTTCCAGAGACTGGGCGTCGAGGCGCGCAGGGACAAGCTCTCGGCCACACGCAAGCAGAGCACGCACCTCGGAAGCGAAGAGAAGGCCGCCCGTCGATGGTCTGGTGAGAAAGAGCGGTTTGATCCCGAGCCGGTCGCGCGCGATCCAGACGAGGCCACGCGGCACGTCGACGAGCGCAAACGCGAACATTCCCCGCAGCCGCTCGAGCGCGGCGGGGCCCCAACGCCGGTACGCTTGGAGGAGCACTTCCGTGTCGGTCCGCGACTCGAACGTATGCCCGGCAGCGACAAGCTCCGCGCGCACATCCGCAAAGTTGTAGATCTCGCCGTTGAAGGTGAGCGTGCTCCCTGTCACTGGGTCGCGTCGAGGCTGCGCGCCCGCGGGTGACGTATCGATGATGGCCAGCCGCGTATGAACCAATCCCACTGGCGGACCCGAGGAGACATCGACGAGCGCTCGCCCACTTCCGTCCGGCCCCCGGTGACGAAGCGCGCGCTCCATTGCCTCGAGCGCAGGCTCGGAGGCTTCGCGCGAAAGACCGATCGTGCCACCAATTCCACACACGTCATTGCCTCACTGAGCCGATATCGCTCGCCGTGCCGGTTGGCCGTGAGCCGAATGTCGGTGCTGGCGGCAGACGCGGTAGCAGGTTGAGATAGGCGTCGAGGATTGTGTTCGCGTGGGCGCGCCACGTAAAGAGCGCCGCTCGCGCGCGGCGCTCGTCTGGCCCAGCAACCGTGGCATGTCCGACGATGATTTGCTCCGCACGAGAAGCGAAGGCGTCGGCGTCGGCCGTCCGCGCATACAGGACTGCGTCGCCTCCGACTTCGCGCAGCACCGGTAGATCACTCGCGACAACCGGACAATCGCAGGCGAGAGCCTCGACGATCGGGAAGCCGAAACCTTCTGCCTCGCTGGGCAAGAGGAGCGCCACAGCGCCCCCGTACAAGGCGGCGAGCGATCGCCGCGAGAGCGTCGGTGGCTGGAGCAAACGGTGCGATATTCCCAGTCTCTCTGCGTGGGTTCGCTGCGCGGGATTAAGCTGGCCTCCTTGCTGGACGAGCCACATCTCAGGGTGACGTGTCAGCACTCGCGCGAACGCTTCGAAGAGCACGTCGAGGCGCTTTCGCGGAATCGAGCTTCCGACGTGAAGCAGATAGGGCGCTCCCGCGAGCGGGGCGAGTGCGACGCGAACCTCCTCCGTCCGAGGCGTTCCTGGGGCGAATTCGGGCCCCACGCCGTAGGGGGCGTGCACGAGCCGTCGACGGTCAACGAGGCCATGCCCTTCGATCTGTCGACGCACCTCCATCGTGCTGTGAAAGACGATTGCCGCGCGCTGCATGCCGCTGAGGACAACGCGCGTCATCCCACGAAACCAAGCTGGACGGGGCTCACGCTCGGGCTCGACCAGACAGCGAAACGCGTCCAGGTCATGGCAATAGACGCCCGTTCGGGCGGCAGGCAAGACGTGGACGAGCTGTGCGTACGAGTGATCCACGACGTGAAACAAGCCGCCGGTCGCGCGTTCACGCAGGGCTCGCGTGGGATAGACCACGAAACGCGCAAGGAGGCGGTCGGCATTCAGCGCGCTCGCGCGTCCGACTCGCCCCAGCCGCCGAATGACGCGCGGAATCGAGACCTCGACGCCGGTCGCGACAACGCGGTCCGGGAGGGTTTCCTTGAATGCTCCGAGGAGCATATCGCCCACGAGGTCCATGCTGGGCCAGCGCTCGTCGCGCGGGTCGAAGAAGAGTGAAATCCGCACCGTCACGAGGAGCCCACCTCTGGGCGAAGGACGCGCAAGGTGTGTTCGAGAGAGAACTCACTCTCGTAGAGCTGACGGCCTCGCAACCCGATCGCCTTCCGCGCTGCGGAGTCGCCGAGAAGGACCTCCGCGGCAGCCGCCAAGGACTCGCCGCTAGTGTCGGGCGCAAGGGCGATCCCTGCACTCGCGGCCCAGGTGGGTTCGGACATGAGTCCCCGATTGCTCACGACAGGTACGCCCAGAGCGAGGCTAGCCATCGCGCTTGTGCGCCGTGTTGAGATGCCGTCGGGGAAGGGCTGCACAACAAGATCGCACGCGCTCAAGCGCTCCGCTACCTCGTCGAGAGGGAGTGCGCCCAGTGCGTGCACGCGAGCGGCCCAGGGCTTCGGAGCAACGACGCGCTCGTAAAATGCATCGCTCCCTCGACCGAGAAGGACTGCATGCCGCGTTGGGTCCGTACCGAGCAGTCGATCGAGAGCTCCCTCGAGAGGCTTCGCGATGTAACTCGCAAATGTCCCGAAGTGCCCGATCAGCGCTGCATCACCCACCCCCAGGCTCCGACGAACGCGCGCACGTGCCTCGGGTAACACATTGCTCGGAACGTTGGAGGGGACGGGCAACGCCTGGGCGTATTGCGCGCCCGGGTAGAACGCGCGCAAGAGCCGATTGTTGGATTCCGTGGAAGCGAAGAGTCGACGTGCAGAGCGGACCAGCAGCGCCACCATGACGCGAGTCAGAGCGCCGTGGACGCTTTGGCGAAACGAGTAACGCAGGCCCCACGGCGTTGCGACCTCGTGAAGCATGACCCACAATTCGTCGCGTTGCGCCCGTTCGGCGACCCACGCGGAGAAGGGGACGTTGAGTCCTTTGAAGCCAAACGCCTGCGGGACGTATTGAACGAAGAGTCGCCGCGGCCGCGACGTTTGGTCGAGCCTGCGCGCGAGCTCACGCAGGCCGCGCGGCGAGTAAGCGTGGGGCAGTTCGTGAACCAGAACGCCTGGGTCGGCCGCGAGGGGGCCAGTCGCGGCGGTCGGCGACCAAACGTGCACCTCGTCCCCTGCCCTAGCAAGTCCGGCGGCGACCGCCCGCGTGTAGTCAGCGACGCCCCCCAGAACGGGAGGATATTCCCCGGTGATGAAGTGCCAGGCCGGCCGTAACGTCAGCTTGGGTTCCTCGCCGTGCGCGCCGAGCCTCACGTACGTTGCGCGAGTCGCTCTCTGAAATTGGAGCACGTCGCTCGCAAGCCGTTTTCGAGCGGGACCCTCGGCTCGAAGGCGAGCATCCGCCGCGCCTTCTCGATATCGGGGCACCGTCGCTTTGGATCGTCGGGTGGTAGCGGCCTGCGCACAAGCTCGACGTTGGCTCCGACGATACGGATGACCGATTCGGCCAGCTCGAGCATGGTGTTCTCTTGCGGGTTCCCCAGATTGATGGGGGGATCATAGTCCGCTACACGACCCGCGGCGACGAGGCCTTCTACGAGGTCGGAGACGTAGCAAAAGGATCGCGTCTGCGACCCGTCACCGTAGATGGTAATCGGCCGACCCTCGAGGGCCTGGACGAGGAAGTTGCTGACGACACGCCCGTCGCTGAAGGCCATGCGAGGCCCGTAGGTATTGAAGATCCGGACGATGCGAACGTCCGCCCCGTGCCCGCGGCGCGCATCCATGAGCAGCGTCTCGGCCATCCGCTTGCCTTCGTCGTAACAAGAGCGTTCGCCAATCGGATTCACGTTGCCGAAGTAGTCCTCGCGCTGCGGATGGACGAGGGGGTCGCCGTAGACCTCTGAAGTGCTCGCGTGGACAATCCGGCATCGACGCAAGCGAGCGTGCTCGACCAGCCGCATTGCGCCGAGCATGCTCGTCGTCGCAGTAGCGTAGGGGTCCGCCTGATAGTGAACGGGCGAGGCGGGGCAAGCGAGGTTGAAGATTACCTCCGCGTAGACCGGGAGGGGCTCACGCACGTCTCCGATCTCAAGGTGAAAGTGGGGGTTGCGACCGGCGCCCTCGAGGTTGCCGAGATCGCCCGTCATCAAGTTGTCGAGCCCCACCACCTCGAAGCCTTCTGCAAGCAATCTATCGACGAGGTGCGAGCCGATGAAGCCCGCCGCACCGGTGACGAGGACCGTCTTTCGCGTAGAACCGAGACCCAAGATCTCTCCCCTTCCAAAGGCTTCGCGCTCTTCCCCAGGCTGCCACCGCGCGAGAGCGCCAACCCTACCTCACCTCTGTTGCAGGAACAGCGCGAAGTGATTGAGAGCGGCTCCGAATGGGGGCTACCGCGCGCGCAACAATACGAAGGGGCGGCGCGGCTAGGCGCCGCCTGCTCGCCTTGCCCAGCACGGTGTGCTAAGTACTCCAGCCCGGCCCCGCGAGCCGTGTTTTGCATGCAAAGTCATCTAGTTATAGCGAAGCAATGACGCTCCCTCCGGCAAAGCTCCCGGCGCCCACTGAGGCCCAAGACGACGTCGCCAACGCACTCCACGGCGGCCTGCGTCGCGTGCGGAAGCACTGGCCGATCGTAGCCGCATGCGTCCTCGTCGCAGGCGGGATCGGGCTCGTTTACTCGAAGTCGCTTCCACGCATCTACGAGGCGCAGGCGATGGTCGAGGTGGACCCGTCGGCGCAGAACCCGCTGAGCGAGTCCAAGGGCGAGGGCCCGCTCGCTCTTGGCAACGGCGATTACTTCGATAATCAGGAGTACTACGAGACGCAATATCGGATTATCACTTCGTCGCCGGTAATGGAGCGTGCGGCGCGGGACGCCGGGCTGACAAGCGACTTCGCCTTCTTTGGCCTCTCGTCTCCTCCAGCGCGACCGATGACGGCGCAGCAGGCAGGCCTCGCGCTCCGAGGGCATGTCATCGTCGAACCGGTAAAGAACAGTCGCCTTGTGAACGTGAAGGTCGACGACGTCGACCCCAAGCGAGCGAAACGCCTCGCCGACGCAGTGGCCAACGCCTACATCGATCAGAACTTGGAGAAGGCGCTTTCGGCGACGGGGGACTCCGTCACGTGGCTCGGTGGCCAAGTCGATCACGTCAAACGGGATCTTGAAACAAGCGAAGACGCGCTCCACTTGTTCAAGGAGAAGAACGACCTCCCGAGCACGTCGATCAACGAATCGTCCAACATGCTCCGCCAGGAGCTGCAGGATCTCAACACCGCGCTGACGCACACTCGGACTCGGAAACAAGAGCTGATGGCAAGGTACGCCGAGCTGTCCAAGGTCAACTCGGACAATCCGGACGTCCTGCCAGCCTCCGAGCTTCTCAGCAGCGCGTACCTCCAAGAACTCCGTGGTCATTACGTCACCGCTCTGCAGGCAAAGCGAGGGCTCGCTGCTTCGGGCAAGGGAGAGAACCACCCGGAGATGAAGGCCGCCGACGAACGTGTGTCCGAGGCACGGAGCGCGCTCCTCGCCGAAGTGCGGAACATTCAGGGCTCCGTCGAGCGCGATCTCGCCGTCGTAAACCACGAGGAAAGCGGAGAAGCGGAGCTCTACGAGGCGGCCCACAAGAAGGCCGTCGATCTCGGCATGAAGGAGATCGAGTACCACCGCCTCGACCGTTCCCGCGAGCAGAACGAAAAGCTCTACGCGCTCCTGATCGAGCACCTCAAAGAGGCTGATCTGGCGCGGATGATGAAGGCGAACAACATCCACCTCGTGGAAGCGGCGCTGGAGCCGACGGCGCCCATTCGTCCTCGCGTCTCGATGAACGTGGCCATTAGCCTCTTGCTCGGATTCCTTGCGGGCCTCGGGCTCGTGTGGCTGCGAGATGGCTTGGACAGCAGCCTCAAGACGCCGGAGGACGTCGAGCAGGTGCTCGGCGTGACGTTCCTCGGCTTGCTTCCGAGCTCCGATCCCAGCGGCTCGAAGACAGAAGAGCAGCGCGTGCGGCGTCGGCGCCTGGCGCACGCGCCTGAGGGACAGCTCCCACGTGAGCTGGTCGTCCACGAGTACCCGCACAGCGGCATCGCGGAAGCAGCAAGGAGTATCCGAACCAACCTGCTGTTCACGAACCCGGACAAGCCGTTCCGGAAGCTGCTCGTATCGAGCGCGGCGCCGTCAGAGGGAAAGACGACGGTCGCGTGCAGCATCGCGATCGCGCTCGCCCAAAGTGGCCAGCGCGTCTGCATCGTGGATTGCGATCTGCGCAGGCCACGCCTGCATCGCATCTTCGACCGCGCCGGAGACGCCGGGGTGACGAACGCGCTCGTAGGGGGTGCCGCGATCGATGAGGTCGCGAAGCCGACGCAGATCGAGAATCTCTGGTGCATCCCTTCGGGACCTATCCCCCCGAATCCCGCGGACCTCCTTCACTCCGATCGTTTCCGCCGGTTTCTTGCAGAACTCAGCGAAGTCTTCGATCGCGTAGTCATCGACAGCCCGCCGCTCGTGGCGGTGACGGACGCGGCGATCATCTCCACGCAGTGCGACGGAACGGTCTTCGTGCTCCGAGCGTTCCAGACGACGCGTGCGCTCGCCCGTCAAGGGATGCGGACTCTCGCGGACGTCGACGCACCGGTCGTAGGTGGCGTGCTCAACGCGGTCGACCTCAACCGCCACGAATACTCGTACTACCAATACTACTATTATAAGCGCGAAGGGTACGGCACGGGGGAGTCCGCTCCCGCGGAAGAGGGCGCGGCCCCACCGCCCGCCAGCTGAGTTCGCGACGACGTTTGCTAGGGGTTAGGAGCCAGCAGCTGCCGCTCGCGGTCCGCCGCTTGGCTCCACCGAGCATCTTCGGGATGTGCGCCGCCGAGTCGCCGGTAGATATCGAAGGCTTCGACGTGGAGGCCCAGTGTCGAGCTCGCCTCGGCAACGCGGGCGGCGACTCCATCATCGTCCGGGGCGCGGTCCATCGCCTTCCGATAGAAGATTAGGGCGCGCTGTCGATTTCCCCTCTGCTGTTCGAAATCGCCAGCTGCCAACAAGTTCGCGGTGCACGCGGTCTCCTCGCTACAGCCTAGTCGAGCCAGCCGTTCCACCGCGCTCGAGGCGCGTGCCTCGTCGGTCGCAGCCATCGCCAAGCGAACTAGCGCAGACAGACAAACGGCGGGGTCCGTCGTCCGGTCAGCGGCGTGGTCGAGAAGCTCATAGCTCGCGGAGCGTGCACCTGAGGCCGACTCGACCTGCGCAGAGAGCACATAGCCCTCGCAGGTGCCCGGCGATGCCTCGACCACGCGACCAGCGGCCACGCGGGCCGCCTGGAGGCAGGCGGCGTTCGGCTCGCACCAGGAGGCCGGGGGAGCGCCGAGCAGGTCACCGACGAGGGCGCTCGCGTGACGTGTCGCAGCGCCGGAGTCGTGAGGGTCCAATGCCAGAATATCGTCGTCCAGACGCCACGCAGTGGCAGGTAGTCGCTCCGTGAGCCTCATGGCGAGAGCGGAGCGGAGCGACGCGCCCGCCTTCCCAACTGGAACGATCTCGAGCGCATCTTCATATTGTCCGACGAGCCCGGCGGCCTCGAGGGAAGCTGCGGGCGCCAGACCCGCATATTGTTCCACCGCGAGCCGATACTCGAGCCTCGCTTGGGACGGTGATGCGCGACGAAGCGAGCGAGCAAGAAGGAGATGGGCCGGTCCGTAAACGCGTGCCCTCTCAAGCACCCCCTCGACCCATGGCACCGTCGACTCGTCACGGACTCGTGCGGCGCGCAGCGCGCCGGCGTAGGGCAGGTAAGGCTCGGTCGGATGGCGGAGGATCGTCTCGCGAGCGGCCAAATGGAACGCTTCGCGTGAAGTGTGCGCCTCCGCGAGCTCACGCAGTGCGTCGCGGTCGGAGTAGACGTCTCGACCCACTGAACTCGCGCCGAGGACCAAGCCCGCAAGCATGACGGCCGCGACAGCCGCAGGGAGCGACCGCGCCGCCGACCAGCTGGGCCTTCTCGGCATTGCCGGACTGGCCGCGCGCCCCCCAACGACAAGAGCCGCGCAGACGACCAAGGCGACGACGATCCCTGGATACTCCGAGCTGAAGTCGACGAGGTTGTGGAGGCCGACTGCGACGAGCGCGCCCCACGCCCCCACCGCCATGGGCGCGCGCGCGAGCGCAACCGAGGGGCGTAGCGTCCACACGAGGAGCACGAGCGCAACAAAGGTTACGGGAAGCCCCCACTCTGCTGCCCATTGAAGGGGCAGATTCTCCGGATGAGTGTAGACGTGGTAGCCGGTGCCTCCCCGAAAAGCGGGGAACGTGCTCTCGAAGGCGCCGCGACCTACCCCCCAAACCGGGTGCGCGGCGATCATTCGAACCACGTCCTGCCAAACGAAGACCTTGTCGAGATCTCGGTCCGTGAGCTCGGCCGTCGCCTGATCCGCGAGCGAAAAGACCGCCATCCCGGCAGTCGCGACTAGAGCTCCGGCGAGGAGAATATGGTCCACGCCGCGCCTGCGCTGGCGCCGTGTCCCACGCGTCAGCCACGCAATCGCGAGCGCGCCGACAAGCATCGAGGCGACCCCTCCCCTCGACGCGACCCAGAGCTGGATAGTGACGAAGAAGACGACGGCACCGAGGGCCAGCGGCCTCGGTAGAGACGGCGATGGATTCAGCGTCCAGCCGAGGGCCAGGCAGAACCCGATGTTGAGGTACGCGGCGAGGGCATTGGAGTTCAGGAGCGGCGCGATGTGGCGGTCCTTGTAGAGCCCGGTTGGACGGTAGATCCCAAATACCTTCTCAGCACCGAATGCAGGGTGCAGCAGGGCGGCGATGCCAAGGAGCATCGCGATGGCGACGATGCCGTAAGTGAGAAATTCGGCGTCGCGGCGACGCTCCGACATCCTCAGCGCTCCGACCAGGACCACGAGATAGGTCGCGCCCCGAAGCACTTCGATGCGCGTTGCGATCGGGTCGAGCGAGAGTGGAACGAACGATGGCCCGACGGTGCGCAACGGAACCAAGGAGCGCGCCCAGGCATCTGCCGAGGCCGGCGCGATGCGCTGAACGAGCTCGAAGGGGAGCGGAACGAGCTGCCAGAGGGTGTAGACCGTGAGTCCCAGGCCAAGAGCGACAAGCCAGGAGGCCGAGCGCCGCGGGCGGAGGCGACCTGAGCGCCAGGCGAGCAGTGTGGCTGCCGCGACCCCCCCCGCGAGAACCAGCAGCATCGGGGTGTGAATGGCACCCAACGAGAGGACACCGAAGGCGAGCATGAGGAGCAATAGCCATCGCGCAAACACGGTCGCGGTCGTCACGCCACGGGAGGGCCGTTCCACCGCGTCACCGCTGTCGCGCTCACTCGCGAGCGTTTCGCCCCCCATCTTCCCTCTTCCGGCCGTGTCCTACGCACCGACCCACGGGCTCCATTGGAGCCCTCAGCACCGAAACGCTAGCACGAGCACCGCCCGCCCCCGGACAAAGGCTGCAGAGTCACGAAACGTCGCGCGGCCCCGACTAATCGCCCGTCCCGTAGAGGTAAGCATCACGGAGGCAACGCCAGACGGAGCGCGCGCTCGCGGGCACGCCGAGCCACGGGGGCAACATTGGCGGAGCGGGTCGGAGACAGCGAAGAACAAAGAGCCCGTGGCTGTTCTCAGCCACCGCGGCCCCAGCGAAGCAGGCTCCGACTGGTCGTGGAACGGAGGCCAACATCGCCTGCACGAATTCGAGCAGCAGGTCGTCGATCAAGATCAACGCTCCCTCCTTGCAGGCTCCCAGGACGGCGAAGAGCACCGCCTCGCGACCAGCCGCATGAGGACCATCGATCAGGAAGAGGTCCGCGTCGGCAAGGTCGTGCCCGAGATTTTCGAGCCCCTTGTAGGTGAGGAACACGCGAGCTCCAGCCCGCAGGGGCCGGAGGGGCAAGTGAACCACTCGCGCGACCGGGTGCGCCGCAGTGAGCTGTCTGGCCCAAGTCCGGTCGTGTTCGAGCGTCATGAACGAGAATGCAGTGTCCGCTCTTTGCCATTCGGCGAAGACGTCTGTCGAACGACCACCACCAAACTCCACGGCTCGACTCGGGCGGGTCCGACGCAGAACTTCTCGCAGGAACGACAGCGTGTCGGGCTGGAGCGCGAACGGATTTGGCGACGCTGCGTCCCCCCCAGTTGCGCCAGCGGCTGCCGCGCACTCATCGACCCAAGCTCGGAACTGCTCGCTTCTGACGAATGGGAACGACGTGTCCATCAAAGCCGCTCCGCGCGTCCAGGGGCTGCGGTCGGGAAGGCTCAAAGAGGCGGTTCAGTCCCGCGGTGGCACTCCAAACTTCCTACTCGCCCGACGTGGACCATGTTAGACGAAGCGCGCCCCCAGCGCCAGGAGGCTTCATGAGAGTACTCGTCACCGGATCGAACGGCCTCATCGGATCAGAGGCTGTCGCGTACTTCGCCGCACTCGGCGCCGACGTGATCGGCGTGGACAACAACATGCGCGCTGTCTTCTTCGGCCCCGAAGGTGACACCCGCTGGAATCAGGCACGACTGATTCGCGAATCGAAATCCTTCCATCACGTGGAGCTCGACATTCGCGACCGCGATGGCGTTCTGAAGCTCTTCAAGACCGAACCGGTCGACTTCGTCGTTCACTGCGCCGCGCAGCCATCGCACGATCTCGCGGCGCAAATGCCGTTTGAAGACTTCGACGTGAACGCGGTCGGGACGCTGAACTTGCTCGAAGCCCTACGGCGCCACCGTTCGGACGCCGCGTTTCTTCTCATGAGCACCAACAAGGTCTACGGCGACGCCCCGAACGAGTTGCCGTTGAAGGAGCTCGCGACGCGCTGGGAGTACGCGCGCGACGAAGACTTCCGCGGCGTCTCCGAGACTTGCAGAATCGATCAGTCGCTTCACTCGTTGTTCGGAGCCTCCAAAGTGGCAGCGGACGTTCTTGCCCAGGAGTACGGCAAGTACTTCGGTCTTAAAGTCGGCGTATTCCGCGGGGGCTGTCTCACGGGGCCCCAGCACAGCGGCGTCGAACTCCACGGCTTTCTCTCGTACCTGGTCAAGTGCGCAATGACGGGGCGCACTTACAAGATCTACGGCTACAAGGGGAAACAAGTCCGCGACAATATCCACTCGCGCGATGTGCTCCGTGCGGCACACCGATTCTTCGAGAGCCCCCGTCCCGGCGAGGTCTACAACATGGGCGGCGGCCGCGAGAACAGCGTGTCGCTACTGGAAGCCGCAGAACTCGTCGCTGAGTTGGGCGGCGGTCGTCTGAGGACCGAGTACGTCGAGCAGAATCGTCGCGGCGACCATATCTGCTACATCTCGAATCTCGAGAAGTTCAAAGCGCACTACCCTGGGTGGGAGATCACAATCTCCCTGCGAGAGATCCTCACCGAGATCATCGAATCTTGGCGGGCGCGCAAGGATGGCTAGCAGCGCTCCTCGCGAGACGGCAGCACGAGGCGGGAGTAGCCCACTTCTCGCAGGCTACTCGAGAGAGCGTCCTCTCATGCTGCTCACCGAGTATCCTCCAAGCTTTGGCGGCGGCGGAGCGGTCATCCTTCACAGTCTGCTCACGCCGGAGGACCAGGAGCGACTCGTCTGGCTCACGCTCTCTTCGAGAGCAGCGCCGGCCGAGCGCGAAGTCGGACTTCGCGTGCTCACATTCCCACGCGGCGTGGGTTGGCCGCGTCGCAGCTCACGATCCGTGTGGGCCGACAGCACGTTGCTCGCACGCCGCCTCGGCGATCAGGTCCTCGAATTGGCGCGCAAGCATCGAGTCCGTGGGCTCTGGTCAGTTCTCCACAACGCCATCGTGCCAATCACGGCGCACGTCACTCGCTCAGGACAGCTACCGGTCCACGGTACGGTTCACGATGATCCCGCGTTCGCCACAGCGCTCCGTTCGCGTCGGTATCCGCTCCTGGTGCCGTGGCTCGAGCACGAGCTCGGCGTGGCCCTCCGCGGGTGCCAATCCGTGGACGTGATCAGCGAGGGCATGGCGCGCCGTTACCGAGATAGGTTCGGCGTTTCGTCCGTTGTGGTTCACCGCGCGATGAGAGCTGCCATCGATCCATCCCCGCGGTACGACCGCGCGCGCGGGCTCCGGGTGGCTGTCTTGGGGAACACCTACGGCAACGAGCAGCTACGAGTACTCTCGGAAGCGGTCGCTCTCGCAGCGGACGAAGTCGGAGTCCAGGGAGGAATCTCCATCATTGGGGGCGGCTCTGGCGCTCCCCTCGGAGACTTCCGAACGCGCATCGCCGTTGAAGCGCTTGGACATCTCGAGGAAACTCGCGCGGTCGAGCTGCTTCGGACCTGCTTCATTCAATACCTCAACTACCCTTTTGGGCTCCGCGACCGGGTTCTGCGAGAGACCTCCTTCCCGACGAAGCTGAGCACCTACCTCCAGAGCGCGCGGCCCCTCCTCTTGCACATGCCCCCGGGAAGCTCCGCGCTCCCCGTCATGCGCTTCTCCCCCCTTGGCGTCGGTTGGCAGAGCATGGACGCCCGAGAGGGAGCTCGTGCTCTCTCAGCAGCGTGGCGAAACGAGCGCATGCTCGATAGCCTCCATGGCGCTGCCGACGAGGTTCGACGCGCGTACTACGACGGAGCGAAGCACCAGCTCACCCTCGCAACTGCGCTTGCAGGACTTGGAGCGTAGCGGATGTCACCATCGAGGCTGTCCCCCCAAGCCGCAAAGGCTAGGCTCACGTCGCTCGCCAAGCGGTTGCTCCGCCGGTCGAACTGGACGCTATCGCGCTACGATCATCGCTTTCACCCCCTTGCGCGCCGCATGCGGTTGATCGCTGATCGCCGAATCGACCTGGTCTTTGATGTTGGAGCCAACAATGGGGGCTACGCCACGGGGCTTCGAGAGCTCGGCTACGCGGGCCGGATCGTCTCGTTCGAGCCCCTCGCGGACGCATTCACCGCTCTCGCGCACCGAAGTGGCGGCGATGATCGGTGGTCGGCCATCTGCGTCGGTCTCGGAGAAACGGAGGGAAGCGCGACGCTACATGTCGCTGGCAACTCTGAGAGTAGTTCGCTCCTGCCAATGCTTCCGTTGCACGAAGAGATATTGCCGTCTTCGGGCTATGTGCGCTCCGAGACCATTCAGATCATCACACTCGACACGGCGATCACCGAATACGCACGACCGGGTGAACGGCTGTTCGTGAAGCTCGACGCGCAGGGGTTCGAGAGACACATCCTCGAAGGCGCTCGTAGGCTTCTACCCCGCGTGCTGGGTTTCCAGCTGGAGATGTCCCTAACTCCTCTGTACGAGGGAGAGTGGTTGATGCCAGAGACCGTCAACTACCTGCGAGACCGGGGATACGACCTCATGTCCCTGGAGCCGGGGTTTGCGGACGCGAAGACAGGGCGATTGCTCCAGGTCGATGGAATCTTCTTTCGGCCAGACTGAGCTCCGCCGCGCCGCAGGTGAGAGCGTTCGCTTGTCCGCAACGACCCGCTAGCTCGTGCCCCCGCGGCGCTATAGCCTGCAACGCCGTGCGCATCCTCATCACAGGCGCCGACGGTTTTGTTGGCACCCACCTCTGCGCTCTTCTCCGTGTGAGCGGGCACACCGTGCACGCGGCATCTGGTCCGGGACGCGGGCCCGATGTCCTGGACATCCTCGATGCGGCCGCCGTGCGTTCACGCCTCCGCGAGACCTCTCCCGAAGCGATCATACATCTCGCGGGCCTGAGCTCCGTGGGGCAGAGTCACGCGACACCGGGACGTTCGTTCGAGGTCAACGTCGTAGGCACGGTGCATCTGCTCGATGCGGTCCGTCACGAGGCGCCGCGCGCGCGCGTCCTCCTCGTGAGCTCGGGCGAGGTGTACGGACGCACCGCGGGCGACACGCCGGCGAGCGAGTCGACGTTGCTTTCACCCGGCAGTCCCTATGCTGCCTCGAAGGCGGCGATGGAGATCGCCGGGCTGCAGTTCCATCGCGCCTACCAGCTCGACATCATGATCGCGCGCCCGATGAACCACCTCGGAAAGGGCCAAGACGCACGCTTCGTCGTGCCGGCATTCGCTCGGCAGATCGCCGCGATGCAAGCAGGCGGTGGACCCAACAAGATCGCAGTCGGCGATCTATCGCCGGTACGCGACTTCTCCCACGTGGAAGACGTCGTGGAGGCCTATCACCTTCTCTTGCAGAAAGGCACCGCAGGCGAGGTGTACAACGTCGCCTCGGGCGTCGGCCGTTCGATCCGCGCGCTCTTGGACGAGCTTCTCTCGCTCGCGGGTGTCGCGGCATCGATCGAGGTCGATCCTGCCCGCGTCCGACCCACGGAGCTCCCCGCGCTCGTTGGCGACGCCTCGAAGCTGCGAGCCCTCGGTTGGCACCCGCGTCGTACCGTCCGGGAGGCGCTCGCGGACGTGCTCGCGGAGGCCGGCGCGGCGATTCTCAGCGCGCCCGCAACGTGAATCGCACCCCGCATTTTCGCAACCAAGTCCGTGTGCTACACGTGACCGACCTTTGGCTGGCCCCACCACCATGACAAAAAAGCGCGCTCTCATCACCGGCATTACGGGCCAGGACGGCAGCTACCTCGCGGAGTTGCTCCTCGCGAAGGGCTACGAAGTCCACGGCATGGTGCGCCGGTCGTCAGAAGAAAAGTTCGAGCGGATCGCGCATATCCGCGAACGCATCCAGCTGCACCAGGGAGACCTGCTCGATCAGTTCTCGATCGCCTCCCTGCTCACCAAGGTTGCGCCGCACGAGGTGTACAACCTCGCCGCGCAGTCCTTCGTCCCGACGAGCTGGAACCAGCCGGTGCTCACCGGCGAATTCACCGGGCTCGGCGTCACGAAGATGCTCGAGGCCGTACGGCACGCCGCGCCCAAGACGCGGTTCTACCAAGCCTCTTCTTCCGAGATGTTCGGGCATGTGCGCGAGGTGCCTCAGGTCGAGACGACTCCCCTCTACCCACGGTCGCCCTACGGCGTCGCAAAGGTCTACGGGCACCTCATCACGGTGAACTACCGCGAGTCGTTCGGCCTCTACGCCGTCAGTGGGATTCTCTTCAATCACGAATCGCCGCGCCGCGGGCTCGAGTTCGTGACGCGAAAGGTGACGAACGGCGTCGCCCGCATCAAGCTCGGTCTCGATCGCGAGCTCCGGATGGGGAATCTCGACGCTCGCCGTGACTGGGGCTTCGCTGGGGACTACGTGGACGCCATGTGGCGCATGCTCCAGCAGGACGAGCCGGACGACTACGTCATCGCCACCAACGAAACCCACTCCGTGCAAGAGCTGGTGGAGGTCGCGTTCGCGCGAGCCGGCCTCGATTGGAAGAAGCACGTCGTCACAGACCCTGCCTTCATCCGTCCCGCCGAGGTCGATCTTCTCATTGGGAACCCCGCGAAGGCGGAGGCGAAGCTCGGGTGGAAGCCGAAGGTGCTCTTCCGAGAGCTCATCGAGATGATGGTCGACGCCGACATCGAGCGCCTCCGGACCACGGCGGCAGCGCGCTGAAAGGCGATCATGTCGTCAGCCCACCTGCTCGACCGGAAGGTCCTCCACCTCGGGAGCGGCAAGAAGTATCGAGCGGACGCCGTGAACGTCGACTCCCGAGAAGAGGTTCACCCGGACATCGTTCTCGACCTCGACAAGCGCCCTTGGCCGTTCGCCGACAGCGCGTTCCGTGAAGTCCACGCGTACGACGTGCTTGAGCACCTCAGCGACGTGGTTGGAACGCTCGAGGAGATCCACCGGGTCTGCGAGAACGGCGCGATCGTGAAGCTGACCGTGCCGCACTTCTCGTGCGCCAATGCGTTCACCGATCCGACGCACCGTCACTACTTCGGCCATCAGAGCTTCCACTACCTGACGGGCGAGCACGAACACGATCACTACACCTCGGTGCGCTTTCGGCGGCGCGTCACCCAGATTGTGTTCGAACAATCCCCGCTCAACCGCCTCGTGCGGCGTTTGGCGAACGCGCGCCCCTCCGCCTACGAAAAGCGCTGGGCGTGGATGTTCCCGGCCTGGTTTCTCTACGCCGAGCTCGAGGTCGTCAAGGATGCGCCCGCGCGTACCTGATCGGCCGCACGTCGTTCACGTCGTCCCAGCGACCTTTGGTCCCGAAGGGATCGTCGGGGGCGCCGAGCGTTACGCCTATGAGCTCGCGCGGCACATGGCGAAGCACACCCCGACGACGCTCGTCGCCTTCGGAGACCGCGCGCGAGACGAGCGGGACGGCGACTTGCGCATTCGCGTCCTCGACCACGCCTGGCACGTCCGCGGGCAGAAGAACAACCCCTTCGCGGCGCGCCTCCTCCTCGAGCTCCGGAAGGCCGACGTCGTGCACTGCCACCAGCGTTACCTCGTGGCGAGCAGCGTGTCCGCTGCGTTCACGCGCCTTCGCGGGCGTCGCGTCTTCGTCAGCGACCTAGGCGGTGGAGGATGGGATGTCTCCGCGTACGTGTCGACAGAGCGTTGGTTCCACGCCCACCTCCACATCAGCGAGTACAGCCGATCGATCTACGGACACGCGAACTACGAGCGCGCTCGGGTCATCCTTGGAGGGGTTGATTCAGAGCGCTTCTCACCGGGGCCAGCCCCCTACGGCGAGCTACCTGTCCTCTTCGTCGGCAGACTCATGCCGCATAAGGGCATCGATAACCTGGTCGAGGCGGCGACCTCCGACTTGCCGCTGAAGATCGTCGGCCGCCCGTACGACGCGCGCTACATGGGCCTTCTCGAGCAGCTCGCGAAGGGGAAGCAGGTCTCCTTCGTGCACGACTTCGACGATGCCGCCCTCATCGACGCGTATCGCGCCGCCCTGTGCATCGTGCTGCCGAGCGTCTATCGAACCGTCTATGGCGAGGTCTCCAAGGTCCCGGAGCTCCTCGGTCAAACGCTGCTCGAGGGAATGTCCTGCGGCATCCCGGCGATTTGTACCGATGTCGCGAGCATGCCCGAGGTCGTCGTGCACGGTGAGACCGGCTTCGTCGTCCCGCCAAACGATCCGGCAGCCTTGCGTTCGCGTCTCTTGGAGCTTCGTTCCGATCCGGACCTCCGCAAGCGCCTAGGGGCGGCCGGGAGGCAGCGAGTCCTCGACCGTTTTCTCTGGTCGCGCGTCGTCGAGCGCTGTCTGGATGCGTATCGGAACGCGTAGGCGTCCGCCGCCTAGTTCGCGAGGTTTGAGTGAAGTCCTCGGCGAGCCGCCCGCGCTAGGCTTGACACCCAGTCCCTTCCCCGTGGCTTCTCGAGTTTTCTGCGGGGCGGCGGCTTCCATGATAGGCGAACGTGCGGCAGGGGGACCATCATGAAGAGTGGGTTGAAGGAGCTTCGCCAGTACGCCAAGCGTCAAGCCGAGCGCGTGCCCGCGCTGGTGCGAGCAGTGCGCGTCGCACGCCGGACGTTGAGGAACCGAATTGTCAGCGCCGAAGAGGTGTTCACACGCATTCACGACACACGCGCGTGGGGCGGCTCCGAGTCCGTGTCGGGCGCGGGCTCTGGGCTTCTCGCGTCGGAGCGAGTTCGCGCGACGCTTCCAGTCTTGTTGCGGGAGTTGGACGCCCGATCAATCCTCGATGCCCCTTGCGGGGACTTCAATTGGATGCGCTCGGTCGAACTCGGAAGTATCGAGTACCACGGCGTTGATGTCGTAAAGGACTTGGTGGCAGCGAATCGTGCCGCGTTCGCCAGCCCGACGCGACAGTTCGATGTGGTCGATCTGATCCGCGACGTTCCACCCCGCGCTGACCTGGTCCTGTGTCGGGACTGCTTTATCCACTTTCCCTACGCCGCGATTCGCGCGGCCGTCCGGAACTTTCAAAAGAGCGGCGCAACGTGGCTCCTCACAACCACGTTCCCTCGTCTGCGCGAGCCGCTGGACGACATCGTTTTGGGCTCGTTCCGTCCCGTGAACCTCGAACTTCCGCCCCTCGGGTTCCCGCGGCCCCGAAGGCTCATCGAGGAAGGGACTCTCGCCAATGGCAGCGGCCCGGATCAGGCCGCGGCTCTCGGCCTCTGGAGGCTCGACGAGCTCCGCGTCTGACCCCGCTAGAACCCCACAACGAGCCCCGTCCGCCCCCCCAAGAACCCCTTCGTCACCGAGTCGGTTCCGCTCGGTGCGTCGACCAAGGTGAAGTTCGCGACTCCGGCCTCGAGTAGCAATTCGAGCCCGAGCGACGGCCCGAACACGTGGCGAAAGCCAAGCTGGCCGCGCCCTTCGAAGGCCGAGAACGTGGACCCCGTGGATCCCTGCGACGGACGCTCGTATCCCCCGCCCGCGCCAGCGAGGATCGCGTTGGTGACGTACGGGTCGAGTCCAATGCGCGCTTCATACCCGAGGAAGGTGGCGAAGCCTCCCATCGACGACGCCGTCCCGGTGCCGTTGATGCTCATGTAGCCAGCGTCGGCGTGGACCGTACTGACCTTGCCGAACGAGTAGCGGAAGCTCGCGGCAACGTCCTCTGACCAGCCGAGCACGTCGCTGAACCAGCGGCGAGCCCCAAACACAGGTCCAATGGCGAACCCGCTTCCGAGACGCAGGGGCGAGCCGTGCGCGGCGTCGCTCTTCTTTTCGTCCGCGTCGATCTGAGAGTACGGACGCGTATCGTTCGCCTTGGATTCCTTCTCGTACTCCTTGTCGTCGGAGCTCGCCGACGCCTCCGCAGAGGCGCTGTTTCCGTCCGCTTTCGCCGAAGCAGAAAAGGACGCGTGTCCCTTGCTCGACGGCTCGGGCTCCTCGGCCTCCTTGGACGAGCTCGACGCCGCCCCCTCCCCTTCGAGGCGCGCGAGACGCGCACGCACATCGTCGGCCTGCTTCCCTTGCGGCTTTGCGACGAGATAGGCGCGGTAGTCGTCCATCGCCGGAAAGGGATGCCCGAGCTGCTCATGGCACATGCCGCGCTCACGATGCAGGTCCGCATCCTCTACGGTTCGCAGAGCTGCATCGAACTGGTCGAGCGCGTCCGCGCAATTGCCCCTCTGCGCAAGCGCCCGCGCACTGTGCGCCGCCTGCATGGAGCTGAGGTCTTGATCGATGATCAGCTTGCCGGGCGCGTCCTTGGGCTTCGGCGTGTCGGCGGCGCACAGGGAGGCCGGTACGGAGAAGAGCACTGCAACACTCAGAGCAACGGCCCGCGGAGACACTCGGAGCATCCGGTGATCGTAGGCTACGTTCGAAGCGAATCTCGAATTTCCTACAGGCTGATGCCTTTGTCCTTTTTGCCTGGGCCTGCGGGATTAGGATGCTCTCTGACACACCGGCAGTGAGATGAGCGAATTGAATTGCCCCCTTTGCGCCTCCGGTGACCATTTCCTGCTGCAGCGAACCGAAGGCCTACTTCCTGACGATAGAATCGTTCGGGCGACGCTGGCCGCTGCCGGAGACGTCCTTCGCTTCCATATGTGTCGCCGCTGCGAGCTGATCTTCCGTACGCCTCGGCCGAGCGGAGCAGCCCTCGATGAGTACTACAAGAACGTGCTCCCCCAGCGTGAGCCCGAGATCATGCGGGAGATGGGGGTGACGCGCGAGCAGGGCGACGAGCGGAATCGGCGCCGCTACGAGGCCCTTTATCGAGAGGTAAGCGCGCGCCGCACGCGGGGCCGAGTGATCGACATCGGAGGCTGGGACGGCGCGGCCTTGGTGCCGTGGACGCGAGCGGGTTGGAACGCAACCCTAGTGGACCCCGGCGCGCGCTCCCGAAAGCTCGCTAGCTCCAATATCACCGCCTTCGAATCTCCTTCGGAGGTACCCGCGTCAGCTGACGTCCTCACGAGCTACCACTGCATTGAGCATCTCCTCGACCTGCGGGCGTGGCTTGACGATGTCAGGCGTCTCTCACGGCGCAAAACCCTTTGGGTGATCGAGGTCCCTATCGAGATCGTCTATGTGCGTGGCCTCCTCGGCCGGAAGCCGCTACGGGAGGCGGGCATCCACGAGGAGCACCTCAACTTCTTCACGCCGGACTCGCTGGGCGCCGTGGCCAGAGCCGCGGGCTTACGGGTCCGTTCGGTCGGCTTCGTGATCACGCTGTACTGGTTCGGGCCCACGGTGGCCCTGCGCATGTACGCCGAAGACGACGGTGCGGCGAAGCCCCGGCAAGCGCCGTCACCCAAGAGCGAGCTTCGCCTGCGGGCGAAGCTCGCGGTGATGCTGCCGTTCTGGCGACGCGTGGCAGGCCTCAAGTTTCGCGCGCACCGCGCGATGCACGGCGACTAGCCCCCCCTAGAGGACTACTTCGCCGGCCCAGGCGCCGGGTGATCCAACATGCCCGGCATCATGTGATGCATGCGCATCCCCTCCGGGACCATGCGAAGCCCGCCATCCGGCAACGTCGGTGACAGCGTGTTCCCGCCGTCGCCCGCCGCGCCCGCGTCGGCAGGGGCCGCGCCAGGAACCACCCACGTGATGCGACCGAAGCGCGTCGCCTTGTGGAAGTTGCCTTGCCCGAGGATCGGAGACCACGACACGCCTCCGTTGTTCTTCATGGCGTAGAAATTCATGCGCCACGCGTCGCCGTTTTGCGGCGGGTGGTTCTTCGCCTTGGCGAACGCGGCCCAGGGGATGGCGGCCTCGACCGTGTAGCCCTCGTCCTTGTCGTCGGCCTTGTCGACCGTCCCCTTCACCACGACGGCGCTCTTCAACTTCGGATCCCAGTCCTCGTGGCCGAAGGGGCCGTCGGGCTCGGTCTTGGGAGCGTTGTACGTGTCGTAGTTGGTGTGGAAGACCTTGTTCTGCGGATTGATCTGCAGCTCGAAGTAGTCCTTGTTGTCGCCGTCGCCGTCGGGGTCGAGCATGATCTCGACCGTGTCCTTGGTCCACAGCTTGGGCTGACCGGTCGACGTGAAATCGCTCTTCTGTTTGTCCTTCGAGGTGAAGTAGCCGACCACGTCCGGGTCGCTGACGTCGAAGAGGACGTACAGGTTCTGATCGTCCCAGGTGATCTTCGCCGAACCATTCACCGGAAACGAGGTGTTCGGCTTCCCCGTCCCCACATCAACGAAAGGGCCTGTCGAAGCAGCGACCCCCCACGCCTTGTCGTCGCCCTTGCCGTCGATGACGATCTTCTCGTTGGCCGCGAGCTTGTTCACGTTGAGCGTCGGGAAATCGACCTTCGTGTGCACGTCCTCGGGCTTCACGCCGGTCTTGATCTTGCCGACGATGGCGCGGTTGTCGCCGTCGTTCGGGCCCTGAATCACGCGGAGGCGCGCGCCGCCCTTCCAGATGCCGACCATCAGCGTGAGGTCCGGGCCCTTCACCCAATCGGGCATCTTGAAGGTCTGCTCGTCGACGTAGACCTTCCCCTTCTCCCACTTGTCGGGGCCGAGGATCTGCTTGTCGTTCTTGAGCTCGCGGATGGGACCGTTGTTGTCCAGGTTGTCGGTCTTGTCCGACGCCTCGTCGTGGATGTGCGTGAAGAGCTTCCACCCTTCGTCCACGGTGTCGTCGCAGCGCCAGTAGTAGGTGGCCTTGACCTCTTGGCCAGGCTGCGCGAGCTCGGGCTCGAACTTGTAGCCGACGATGTGAACCTTGTTCTCGAAGTTGATGTCGATCTTCTTCGCGTCCGCAGGCGGCGCATCGAGGATGTAGTTCTTCAGCCGATCTTTGTCCTCGGAGCTGATGCCCTTCGATCCGCCGACACAGCCGGCGAACGCGGGGGCCGCGATCATCACCGAAAGACACAACCCGAACGTCCGTAGTCCTCTCATCTCACATCCCTCTTCGTCGACTGCTTCGACTGCTTCCTACGTGGAGCTTCGTGCTGCTGCTTCGTCTCGTGCCGCGCGCTCTGCCGCTACCGGCGGTTCTTCTTGCGCGCGTCCTTCTCGCGCTTCCGCTGCGCCTTCTTGGCGTTCTTCTCCGCCTGCGAGAGCGACTTCATCTTCGTCATGCTCTCGTCACTTCCGCCCATACCGGGGAAGCCGCCCATGCCAGGGAACCCGCCCATTCCCGGCATGCCGGGGAAGCCACCCATGCCGGGCATTCCCGGGAAGCCGCCCATTCCGCCCATGCCAGGGAAGCCGCCCATGCCGCCGGCGCCGGCGTTGGCGATCATCTTCTTCATGTTCTTGGCCATGTTGAACTGCTTCATCCCCGGAAGATTCCCGAGGAGGCCGCCCATGTTCTGGCCGATGCCCTGCATCATCTGACGCATGAACAAGAACTTCTGAACGAGATCTTGGACCGCTTGCTCCTTCGAGCCCGAGCCCATGGCGATGCGCTTCACGCGTGAAGGCTCGCGGATGAGCGCGTTGGGATCGGTTCGCTCGAACTTGGTGAAGCTCTGGATGATCGACTCGATGCGAACGAGCTCGCGGTCGTCGAGGTTCGCGTCGGGGGGCATCATCCCCTCCATCCCCGGCATCTTGCCGACGATGTCCTTGAGCGGCCCCATCTTCTGAATCATCCGAATCTGGTTCAAGAAGTCGTCGAGGGTGAAATTCCCCTCGAGCATCTTGAGCGCGTCTTCCGCCGCCTGCTTCTCGTCGACGACTTCTTGGAAGTCCTTCATGAGGCCGACGACGTCGCCCATGCCGAGCACGCGGCTCGCCATGCCTTCGGGTCGGAACTCTTCGAACCTGTCCGTCGACTCGCCCATACCGACGAAGCGGACGGGGGCGCCGGTGACCTCTTTCACGCTGAGCGCGGCGCCGCCGCGCGCGTCGCCGTCGAGCTTGGTGAGCACGACGCCGGTGAGATCGAGCCGCTCGTGGAAGCCGCGCGAGACCTTCACCGCGTCTTGGCCGATCATGGCGTCGACGACGAGGAAGATGTTCTGCGGCGCCACCTCGCGCTTGACGTCGGCGAGCTCCTGCATGAGCGCTTCGTCGATGGCGAGACGACCGGCGGTGTCGAGGATGACGACGTCGTGCCCCTTGGCCTTCGCTTCGGCGAAGCCCTTCACGCACTGCGTGACCGGGTTCTCGCCGGGGAGGTTGAACACCGGCACGTCGATGCTCTTGCCGAGCACTTGGAGCTGATCGACGGCGGCGGGGCGCTGCATGTCGGCGGCGACGAGGAGCGGTTTCTTCCCCTCCTTCACCAGGTACCGCGCGAGCTTGGCGCAGGTCGTCGTCTTTCCCGAGCCCTGGAGACCGACCATCATGATGGCCGTGGGCCCCTTGTCGGCATAGACGATCGCCGGCCCCTCGCCGGGGCTCATGAACTCCACGAGCTCGTCGTGGCAGATCTTCACGAACTGATCGGCGGCGGTGACCTTCATCACCTGGCCGTCGTTCCCCTTGGCCTTGAGCCGAACGATCTCGCCGAGCGCCTTGTCCTTCACGCGGGCGAGGAACGTCTTCACGACGCCGAGCTCGACGTCGGCCTCGAGGAGCGAGAGACGCACCTCGCGCAGGGCCGACTCGATGTTTTGCTCGGTGAGCTCGGTCAGTCCGGCGAGGCGGTTCTTCGCCTGCTTGAAACCATTGGCGAGGGCGTCAAACATGGCTTTGGTCGCGGAAGCGGCTCCCGTACAGCATGCTGGGGAGGACTTAGCACGGACCGTTTCCGAGCGGAATCGCTAGGATCGCGAGGAAATCTGAGGGGATTTCCTCCCTCTAAATCCCATACGCCCCGCGCAGCCGGAGCACTTTGTCGTCGCACGCCTCGAGGCCTTCAGGGAGCGAGGATCGCCGCCATACCCGTATGCAGTCTTTGCGAGACGGCCCCGGGGAGGGCCTCGGTCAGCCGCTCGAGCGCCCCCACGAAGCGCGTAGGGAGAAGCGGCAAGAGCGCACCGGTCTTGAGCCCTCCGCTCGAGAGGGTGTTGTTGAAGAGCTCGAGTCGCTGGACACGGAGCCCTGCCCGTCGCGCGAGGTCGTGCAGCTCGTCCACGTGCAGCAGAAAGATGTGACCATCGCCGTCCGGACGAAACTGCATCGCTTCGAACCGCGAGGGATCCGGGCAATCCGAGAATCGCGGCAGGCGATTCCGAAAGTAGCCGCCGTTGGGCGTCGTCAGGATGATGTGACCGCCGGGCCGGACGAGACGCGCAACCTGCTGGAGGAACTCATCGGGATGCGCGACGTGCTCGATCACCTCGCAGGCGCACACCACGTCGAAGGCTTCGTCGAAGGTGCGGTCGAAGGCGTTGCCCGGGGCGAACTGGACGTCGCCGCGTTCGTGCTTGGCCTTCACATAGTCGACGAGATCTTCTCGGAGATCGTTCCACGTCACGCGGTAGCCTCGCTCGGCGAGCGTGAGCGCGAGATTCCCCTGCCCCGCCGCAAGATCGAGCACTCGGGCACCAGGTTTCGCGACGCGCTCGACGAGTCGAAGAGTGGTCGCCCGCCGGGTGCGGTACGCCGTCGCGTAGCCGCTCTTCGGCGACGCTCCGTAGAGCTCCATCTCGTCGTAGTGAAAGCTCAGCTTCCAGCTCTCGGGCCAGCTCGGTTCCGGGCTCGGGCGACGCATGGACGAAACCGTACCTCGCGCGACGAGGGGCGGCGCCTCAAATCCCATACGCCCCGCGCAGCCGGAGCACTCTGTCGTCGCACGCCTCGAGGCCTCGGCGACCTTGGTTCAAGAGGCGCTCGGCCTCGTCGAGCTTTTGCGGAAGCCCCTGCGCCTCGGGCGAGTCTTTGGCGAGCTCCCCCTTCTCGACCCGCGCGAGCCCCACCTCGACCTCGCTCTTCAGCTCGATGGCGCGCGCCGTCGGCTCGGCCATGTCGGTGCACGCCTTCTTGGCGGCGCAGATCTCGGGATCGGCGCAGGGGACGGCGAGGAGCTCTTTGGCGAGGGCCGGCTTCTCACGGTTGTCGGCGGCGCGGAAGCGGTCGATGGCCGCCACCACGCTGGCCGCTTCGCGCTTCTTCGGCGACTCGCAGGCGACGAGCGCGAGGATCGCGATCACCGCGACGGCGCGCGCCTCACTCACGCGCGCGCCCGTCCCACAGCTTGCCCGAACGGGCGAGCGCGCCGATCTCTTCGTGCGTCACGTAGAGCGGCGATCCGGCGATCTCCACCGCGCTCCCCGCTCCTACCGCTTTGCCGGCGACGTACACCTCGTCGCCGAGCGGGACGATCTCCTCGATGACGCGCACCGAGCCCGGCTTCACCATGAAGTCGCGAAGGTCCTGAATGGTCCCGCCCTGGCTCGCGAGGTACTCGACCATCTTCGGCGGCGGCTCTTCGCCCGGGCCGACGAGCACCACGGTCTTCACCCCGCTCCGCACCTCGGCCTTCTTCGGCTCGACGTGGAGCGAGGCGCCGCTCGCGTTGCGCAAGACGAAGTCTTTGGCGCGCACCTCTTGATGCATGTTCCGCCAGCGGGCGCCTTCGGGCCCCGACTCGGCGTCGAGCGTGATCCGCACCCACACCGAGGCGCGCTCGCTGAACGGCGCCTGCTCGATCCCCGCCTTACCGACCGACACCGTCCCCCGCACCTCGACGAAGCCCTTGGCCTGATCGAGCGGCACGAGCTGGATGGCGACCATGCGGCGCCGATGCAGCTGGAAGCGCAGCGCGCCGAGACAGACGAGGACGACGCCGACCGCGAGCAAGAGCCAGGGGTTGAAGTTGTCGAGAATGGGCATCAGCCGAGCTCCACCTTGCTCCACATGTCGCGACGCATCTTCTCCTTGCGGCGGTCGGTGCGGGTGATCATTCGCGAGGCGCCCCACGCGGCGAGGAGCTCCCCCTCCTGGCCGAGCGCCGCCATCGTCGTGCGTCCGACGACGAACGCGCCGGTGAGCGGGCTTCGCAAGGGCTCGCCGGCGAGGCCGTGGAGCTGCGTCGGCTCGATGTGCCACTGGGGGATCATCGGCTCGGGCTCGATCGTCGCGCCGCTGCCGCGGAGCTTCGCGCGGTCGACCTCCACCTTCGCGCCGCCGCGAAAATCCCACAGAGGACGCCCGTCGTGCACCGAATCGACCAACAAGAAGTGTCGCTCGATGAACGGGAGGTACCGACGCACGCACGCGAGCACCGCTTCGCGACCCCGCGACAACCCGCGCGCTTCGTCGACCTCGAGGATCGCTTCGGCGGTGAGCATCGACGTCGCTTCGTTCGCCCCCTCACCGCGCACGCACTGCAAGTGCACCGTCGGGAGCGCGTCACCCGGAAGAAGGAACGACTCGCTCGCGAGCGGGCGCGGGAGCCCCTCGCTCCGGACGGCGAGGCCCACGACGAACCTTCGCCCGCGCGGCGTCGCCGAAGGCATCGAGGAGAGCGCGCGACGCGTCGGGGCGAAGCCCTCGGCGAGATCCAAGAGCGCGCGCGTCGGCAGATCGGCCACGACGAACTGCACGCCGGTCGGTGCCTCGTCACCGTCGATGACGACCCCGGTCACGCGCCCGTGACGCTGCACCAGCGACTGCGCGCGCCCCCCGAGCTGCACCTCGCCGCCGTGCGCGCGCACGCGCTCGACCAAGAACTCGGTGAGCTCCTCTTCGCCGCGCGGCAGCCGGACGACGCCGCGCGTCCACGCGCCTTGGAGCCTGGCCACGGCGAACGCGGGGAGCGCGCCGTGAAGATCGCTCGCGAAGCGCGCCGGCGTCTCGACGACGGAGCGGTAGACGTGGTCGCGGGGGAACTCGGCGAGCAAATCGCCCGCGTCGCGCACATGGGGAAGCGAGGCGACGAGGCGCGCGGTCTCCCGCCGCTCCCAGAAGCTCCCCGGCGGCCATACCGCGTCTTTCTCGAAGGCGGCGTCGGCGGCGGCGTTGGTGCGAGCGAGCTCGGCGTAAAGGTCGTCGACGACGCGACGCACGCCGGGGAGCTCGCGGTCGATCTCGCGTCCGAAGAGGTTCCCGTCCGGCGGCACGTCGAGACGAAACCCGTCGGCCACGATCTGAAGCATCGGATCGAGCGCGATCGTGCGCCGACGGAAGGTCTGCGACTGCGCGAGCTCCACGAGCACGCGCCCCCACGCCGGCGAGCTCGCCGAGAGGAAGGTGAACGGCCGGCGCGCGAGCCTGAGCCCCTCGTGCACGTAGGTGGCGGGGCGGTAGCCCTGGCCGAGCACGAGCACGCGCCACGACCTTCGCGCGAGCAGCGCGGCGGCGGTGAGCGCGCCCAGGCCGCCCCCGAGGACCACCACGTCGTAGTGCTTCGACATGCCGAGGCCCGCTGATAGCACGACGCGAAGTACCGGGCGACGCATCCGGCTCGCGCCGCCCGAGGAATCGGCGAGCGGCGGCAGCGCGCCGCAGCGCCGGGCGACCAAGGTTGCGCCGCGTCGCACGGTCTGCACGGCGTGGGGCGCTCGACGAGCTCCCCGCGCGTCATTGGTTGTAGCTAATATTGGTTCGAGCTAATGTTCTTCGAAGCGGCGGCGAGACCCCGCGACCGACAACCCACCGACGGCACGCCGACAAGGCGTCCGCGACACACCGCCGAGACCTCCGCGACGACGCTCGCGGAGGACGATCCACGAAAGGAGACGCCATGGCGCGAAGCAAAGGACTCGAAGTGCGAAGGGTTCAAGCCCTCGGCGCGACCCAGGCGCTGATGGTGCGCTTCTCCGACGGGCGGAAGGGCCGGGCCGAGCTCGACACCTACCTGCGCCAAAAAAAATTCGCGGAGCTCCGTGAACCGCGCGTCTTCCAGACGGTCGTCGTCGATCGTGGCGGTGTCGCCTGGCCGGGCACCGGCCTGCGTCTGACGGCGACGGCGCTCTACGCGCTCGTGCACGGAATCTCGAGTCGCGCGACGCGCGAGATCCTCCGCGGAGAGGAGCCCCTCGCGACCCTCGCCGAGCTCCGCCGCGTCGCCGAGCTCACCCAAGAAGAAGCCGCGTACCTCGCCGAGCTGACGCAGGGGGCGCTCTCCCAGTTCGAGCGCGCGAAGGATCACAAGGTCTCGGCGCTCCGGCGCTACGTGGAGGTCCTGGGGGGCACGTTGGAGATCGCCGTCGTGGTCGACGGGAAACGCTTTCGGCTCGATGGGGTCTGATCTCTACGGCGCGACCCCAGCGAGCCGAACGCGCGGGCGCGCCGCGGGATCCGACGAGGGCTCGACGGTGAGCCGCCCCTCCGCGATCGCCTGAAGCACCGAAGGCAAGAGCCGGTGCTCCTCGGCCAGGATGCGCGCCGTCAGCGCCGCTTCGTCGTCCTCGTCGTGCACGAGCACCGCGGCCTGCGCCAAGATCGGGCCGGTGTCGGTCCCCGCGTCCACGAGGTGTACCGTGCATCCCGCGATCTTCACCCCGTAGGCCAACGCCTGCCGCTGCGCGTGCACGCCGGGGAACGCCGGCAGGAGCGCGGGGTGCACGTTCACCACGCGCGAAGGGAACGCGTCGAGCAAGACCTTCGTGACGATGCGCATGAAGCCGGCGAGCACGACCCAGGCGACGCCGTGCTCGCGGAGCGCGGCGACGAGGGCGGCGTCGTACGACGCGCGATCGGCGAACCCCTTGTGATCGAGCACCACCGTCGGCACACCCGCGGCGCGCGCGCGGTCGAGCGCCTTGGCGGTGGGCACGTTGGCGATCACCACCGCGACCTCGGCGTCGAGCCGACCGCCGGCGATGGCGTCGAGGATCGCTTGCAGGTTGCTCCCCGATCCCGAGACCAAGACGCCGAGGCGGAGCTTCATGGCCAGATCACACGCTCTTCGAAGGGGGTCGCGGGATCGACGGCCACCACCTCGCCCAGACGAAGCGGCGCTTCCCCCAGCGCCTCGAGCGCGGCGCGTGCGCGCGCCTCGTCGGAGGCGGGGACGACGATCACGAAGCCCACGCCGAGGTTGAACGTGCGACGCATCTCGAGCTCTTCGACCGGGCCACCTCGCGCGATGAGCTCGAAGATGCCAGGGCGCTTCCACGCTTGCTTGAGCCGCACGCCGAGCCCGTCCGGGAGCACACGCGGGAGATTGCCGGGGAGCCCGCCGCCGGTGATGTGGCTCATGGCGCGGAGATCGCACCCGCTCGCCACGAGGGCGGCGACGTGGCGGGCGTAGAGACGCGTCGGGGCGAGGAGCGCTTCGGCCACGGTCTGCCCTTCGAGCTCCGAAGGGCGCGCGTCGAGCGCGAGCCCCAGCTTCTCGAGCACCACCCGCCGCGCCAGCGAGTAACCGTTCGAGTGGAGCCCGCTCGAGACGAGCCCGAGCGCCACGTCCCCCGCGGCGACGCGCGCGCCGTCGACCAGCTTCTTCCGCGACACGACGCCGACCGAGAAGCCGGCGAGGTCGTACTCCCCCTCCGCGTACATGCCGGGGAGCTCGGCCGTCTCGCCCCCGAGGAGGGCGCACCCCGATTCCTTGCATGCTGCAGCAATTCCGCGGACCACCGCCTCGCCCACGGCGACGTCGAGCTTTCCCGTGGCGAAGTAGTCGAGGAAGAACAGCGGCTGCGCGCCGGTGGTGATGACGTCGTTCACGCACATGCCGACGAGGTCGAAGCCGATGGTGTCGTGCACACCGGTTTGGAAGGCGACCTTGAGCTTGGTCCCCACGCCGTCGGTGCCGCTGACGAGCACCGGCTCTTCGAGCCCACCGGGGAGCCCGCACAAGCCGGCGAAGCCGCCGACGTCGGCGAGGACGTGCGCGGTGCGTGTCGCCCGCGCCAAAGGTTTGATGCGCTCGACGAGGTCGTCGCCGGCGTCGATGTCGACCCCCGCCTGACGGTAGGTGATGGGCATGGCGAGGCGGCGGAGCCTACTCCATTCGTCACTTCGTCGGGAGCCGAACGACCGCCGGCACCGGCCGCTCGTCGCGCGTGCCGTCGCCCGCCTGGCCCACGGTGTTCTGCCCCCAACATCGCACCGTCTGGTCGCGGAGCATGGCGCAGCCGAACGCCTCCCCCGCCCCGAGCTCGAGCACGTCGAAGAGCCCCGGGATCATGTGCGGCTCGCTTCGATCCTGGCTCGTGCCGTCGACGAGCTGGTGCGCGCCGTTCGCCCCCCAACAGTGCACCGCGCCGTCGATGTCGAGGGCGCACGAGAACGACTCGCCCAAAGCCACGCTCTTCACGTGCTCGAGGCCGCGGACCTCGACCGGCGAAGACCTGGGGAAGGTGGTGCCGTCGCCGAGCTGGCCGTGGTCGTTTCTCCCCCAGCAGCGAACGTGGCCGTCGGCGTCGACCGCGCACGCATGCCCACCGCCGAGAGCGAGCTGCGTGATCCCGCGAAGGAGAGCGACGCGGACGGGGCGCGGGCGATCTTCGGTCGTGCCGTCGCCGAGGGCGCCGGCGGTGTTGTCGCCCCAGCACGCGACGGAGCCGTCGTTCAGCAGCGCGCAGCTCCTTTCGCGGGCGACGGCGACGGCGTGCGCCGGGCCGACCGGGACCACGACGAGCCCAGCGGGGGACGGGGCCTCGCCGCCGAGCCCACCGCGCGCGCTCGTCCCCCAACAGACCACGCGCCCTCCGCCGCCGACGATGCACGCGTGATGCTCGGCCACGGCGACGTCGACGACCCCTTCGGTCGCCTCGCTCGGCACGCGCTCTCCGCCCCAACACGCGAGCTTGCCGGCCGGAGAGATCGAGCACGTGCGGGGCCCACCGGCGTGAAGGGAAGCGGAGGTCGGGGCGAGCGCTTCGGCGGCTTCGGCGCGCACCGGCAAGGCGACGCTGCGACCGGGGACGCTCTTGGCGTCGCCGAGCTGCGCGCGGTCGCCGGCGCCCCAGCAATAGAGCGCGCCGCTTTGCATGGCGACGCACGCGTGCTCGCGCCCCACGGCGAGGTGCGCCGGGGTGACGGCGGGGGGCTTCTTGCGGCACGCGCCGAGCAGCGGCGCCGCCGCGACGCACGCAGAGAGGAGCACCACGGCGCGCGCCCGCCCTCGCACGAGGGGCCACGCGGTCGCCGGCGTCGTCATCGGCGAGGAGCCTAACGATCCGGAGGCGAAGCTGCTACATCGACTCGCGATGCCGAAGGCCGGGCCCACCACGCGCCGCGAAAGTCCGCCCCGCGCACGCTTGGGGCGCGCGCGGCCGGGGACGCCGCGCACGCGCGAAGACGCCGCGCCGCGAATCGCCCCTTCCGCGGACGTCGTTCGCGGGGCCGAGCTCGGACGCGACGTCGTCATCGGCTCGTTCTGCCACGTCGCCAAAGGGGCGCGCCTCGGCCGCGGCACGCGCGTTCAATCGCACACGAGCGTGTGGTCGGGCGTCACGCTCGGCGAGGACGTCTTCGTCGGCCCCGCGGTGACCTTCACCAACGTGCGCCGCCCGCGGGCGTTTCTCTCGCGTGCGCCGCGTTCGGCGCGCGAGACCTGGGACGAGACGGTGGTCGAGGAAGGCGTCACGTTGGGTGCATCCTGCACGCTCGTGGCCCCGGTGCGTGTCGGCGCGTTCGCTTTCGTCGCCGCGGGCGCCGTCGTCGCCAAAGACGTGCCTCCCCACGCGCTCGTCGCCGGGGTCCCCGCGCGCGTCGTCGGGTGGGTGTGCCGTTGCGGGGAGAGCCTGTCGCAAAGAGCGAGGCCTCCGCGCGAGGCGACCTGCGCGAGCTGCGGAGTGACGACGAAGCTCACGCCACGCTGAGCGGCAGGCGCCGGCTCGCGCGCTCGCCAGCGCGTCAGTGCGCGGCGTGGGCGATGACGTCGGCCATGACGATCTTGGCCACGTGCACGAAGACGATGATGCCGGCGACGTCCACCAGGCTGGCGATGAACGGCGTGGAGCTCGTGGCCGGGTCGACACCGGCGCGCTTCAAGAGGAGCGGCAGCATGGAGCCGATGGTGCAGCCGGTCATCACGATGCCCACCAGCGTGAGGCCGACGGTGAAGGCGAAGTTCACGTGCTGGTCGGGGTACATGAGCACGCGCATGAAGCCGATGGTGCCGAGGCCGATGCCGAGCACGAGGCCCATGAGCATCTCGCGCATGAAGATGCGCCACCAGTCGGTCATCTTGATCTCGCCGATGGCAAGACCGCGGATGATGAGCGTCGACGACTGCGAGCCGCTGTTTCCGCCGGTGGAGATGAGCAGGGGCACGTAGTAGCTCGCCCCCTTCACCGCCTCGAAGACCGGGTCGTAGTAGCGGAGCGCCGTCTGGGTGAAGAACTCCTCGACGAAGAGGATGACGAGCCACACGCCGCGCTTGCGAATGAACTCGAAGAACGTGGTCTGGAAGTACGGGACGTCGAGCGGCTCGACACCGCCGATCTTCTGGACGTCTTCCGTCTGCTCCTGCGTCAAGACGTCGATGATGTCGTCGACGGTGATGATGCCGAGGAGCACCCCCGAGTCGTCGATGACCGGGATCTCGTTGAAGTCGTACTTCGCCATGCGGCGCGCGACCTCTTCCTGATCCATCTGCGGCGGAACGCTGATGATGTTCGTCCGAAGAATGTCCTCGAGCGGGCTGTAGGGCGTCGCCACGATGCATTTCTTGAGCGAAGCCATGCCGACGAGGCGCCCGCCCTCCCCCATCGCGTACACGTTGTAGACGGGGGCTTCGCTCTCGGCGGCGTACTCGCGCACGGCGTCGAGGGCGTTCAAGACCGACACCCCCGCTTGCACCGAAACGTAGCTCGTGGTCATCAAGTGACCGGCGCTCGTCTCCGGCCACTTCTCGATCTCGCGGACCTCTTCGGCGGCGTCGGGGTCGACGCGCTCCAAGGTCTCGAGGATCTTGTCGCCGACCGCCTCGGGGAGGACGCTGAAGAGGTCGGCGCGATCGTCCGGCGCCATCTCGCTGGCGATCTGGGCGACCGACTCCGGCGGCATGAGCTCGACGAGCTCTTCCTGCTCTGCTTCGTCGAGGCGCTCGAAGATCGGCGCCGCCTCTTCGGCCGGGAGGCGCTCGAGCAGCGCAGCCGCGTCGTCGGGATCAAGCTCGGAGACGAGGTCGGCGAGGTCCTCGGCGTGGATCTCGTCCAAGAACGGCAAGAGCTGCTCCGGGTCCTCCTGGAGCAGCTGCTTGATGTCCGGACCAAGTAGCGGAGCGAGGCGCATCGCGGGCGCGGCCGTTATACATGAGGAGGCCGCCGGGCGGTCGATTTGCGCCTCGGGCCGGTGATACAGCTATCGACCCATGAGGCTCCCTCCGCTCGCCCTCGCCTGCGCGTTCCTCGGGCTCCTCGCGGCGCCCGCCTGCCACGAAGCGAGTCAGGAGCAGAAGCCGCTCGTCGCGGTCCGCGTGCACCAGCTCGACCCCGCGGGGACCGCCGCCGACACGCGCTACTCCGCCAACGTCGAGCCGTTCGCCAAGGTCGATCTCGCCTTCCGCGTGGGCGGGTACGTGCGCGAGCTCTCGCAGAGCAAAGGCATCGACGGCCAGGCGCGCCCGCTCCAAGAGGGCGACACGGTGACGCGCGGGCAGGTCCTCGCCCGCGTGCGCGAGGGGGACTACCTCCAGCGCGTAGCCGGCGCCAAGGCCCAGGTGGCCGAAGCGACCGCCGTCCGCGAGCAGGCGCGACTCGACGTCGAGCGCGCCACCAAGCTCGTCGAGACGCAGAGCATCGCGCGGTCGCAGCTCGACGACGCCAAGGCCCGCATCGACGCCGCCAACGCGCGCGTCGAAGCGGCGCAAGCCCTGCTCACCGAGGCCGAGAACGCCGTGGCCGACACCGCGCTCACGAGCCCCATCGACGGCATCGTGCTGAAGCGCGCCATCGAGGTGGGGACGCTCGTGGGCCCCGGCTCGTTCGCCCTCGCCGTCGCCGACACGCGCCAGGTGAAGGTCGTCTTCGGCGTGGCCGACGCGCTCGTCGACAAGCTGGTCGTGGGGAGCGGCATCGCCATCACCACGCAAGCGACGCCGGGGGTCGAGTACCAGGGGCGCATCACCCGCGTCTCCCCTTCCGCCGATCCGAAGAGCCGCGTGTTCGAGGTCGAGGCGACCATCCCGAACCCGAAGCAAGAGCTCCGCGTCGGCATGGTGGCGACCTTGAAGGTGCCCGAGTCGGGGCAGGCCGACGGGGGACAGACCGCGCCCGTCGCGGCCACGCCCGGCGCCTCCGGCGTGCTCCCGCTCAACGCCATCGTAAGGTCGCCCCACGATCCGGCGGGGTTCGCCGTCTACGTCGTGACCGAGCAAGGCGGGCACACGACCGCGCACGTGCGCGACGTCACCCTGGGCGATCCGGTGGGGAACCGCATCCTCGTCACCGGCGGCCTCGCGCGGGGGGATCGCGTCATCGTGATGGGCGCGTCCCTCGTCGCCGAGGGGCAAGACGTGCAGGTCATTCCGTGAAGGCCGCGCGATGAGTCACGTCCCCGACGCAGAGCTGATTCGCACGCGGCGAAACACCGCGCGCTTCTTCACCGAGACGCGCCAGGTGGCGTGGGTGCTCTTGATCGGCACCCTCGTCTTCGGGCTCTACGGCTTCTTGAAGATGCCGCAGCGGAAGGATCCGGAGATCCCGGTGCGCTTCGCCGTCGCCCTCGCCACTTGGCCGGGCGCCAGCGCCGATCGCATCGAAGATCTCATCACCCGGCGGATGGAGCAGAAGATCGCCGAGAACGCGCGGGTCGAGAAGATCGAGAGCGTGACCCGCGCGAGCGTCACGGTCGTCTACGTGACGCTCGAGGAGGGGACGACCGACGTCGGCAAAGAGTTCGACGACATCAAGATGAAGCTCGACGGGCTGAAGGATCTCCCGCCCGGAGCGAACCCCATCGAGTTCGTCAAAGACTTCGGTGACACCGCCGCCCTGATGCTCACCGTCACGACCCCCAAGGTGAGCGAGATCGAGATCGCCCTCCGCGCGCGCGCGGTGCGACGCACGATCGACGAAGTGCGCGGGCAAGCGCCGCCGGAGTCCGCCGCGCCGGGCAAGCGAGCCACGCTGGTCGTTTGCTACCCGGAGGGGATGAACGCCACGACCCTGAAGCAGCTCGGCCCGCTGCTCACGGGCGTGATGGCCGATCAGAAATTCGCCGACGACGCGCGGTTGATGGAAGGGCCGGGCTTTCTCGGCATCGACGTGCACACCGAGAAGAGCGACGCCGAGATCGGCGCCTTCGTCTTCCAGTTCGTGCAGGAGCACGTGCGGTCGAGCGAGCTCAATCCCGACATTTGGCAGCCGGCGATCGTGCGCGACACGGCGAAGACGGAAGAGGCGCTCACCAAGGTCGCCGGCGTCCGTTACAGCTACGATCAGCTCGACGAGTTCTCCGAGCGGATCCAGCGCGCGCTCTCCGCCGTCCCTCAGGTCGCCAAGGTCACCCGCACCGGCGTCCGCGAAGAGCGCGTGTACTTGAACTACGCGCAAGAGCGGCTCGCCGCCTACGGCATCCGCACCTCCACGCTCCAGAACATCCTCGGCGCGCGCAACGTGGCGCTCCCCGGCGGCGTGCTCGAGGTCGAAGGGAAGAACCTCACCATTCAGCCCTCGGGCGAGTTCAAGAGCGAGAAAGACATCGGCGACGTCGTCATCAGCGCGAGCCCCTCGGGGGCACCGGTGTACCTCCGCGACGTCGTCGACGTGAGCCGCGAGTACGAGAACCCGCCGCGCCTGCTCAACTTCTACCTGTGGAAGGACGAACACGGCGTCCCGCGCCGCTCGCGCGCCGTGACCCTGGCGGTGCAAATGCGTCACGGCGAGCAAATCGCCCGCTTCGGCGCGGCCGTCGACAAGTCGCTCGCCGAGGTGAAGACGCTCCTCCCCGAAGATCTCATCGTCGTCCGCACGAGCGATCAGCCGCAGCAGGTGCGGGAGAACATCGAGCTCTTCATGCGGAGCCTCTACGAGGCCATCGCGCTCGTCGTGCTCGTCGCCTTCTTGGGCTTCTTCGAGTGGCGCTCGGCGGTGGTGATGGCGCTCACCATCCCGCTCACCTTGGCGATGACGTACGGCTTCATGCACCTCGTGGGGATCGACCTCCAACAGGTGTCGATCGCGTCGCTCATCTTGGCGTTGGGGCTCCTCGTCGACGATCCAGTGGTCGCCGGCGACGCCATCAAGCGCGAGCTCGACCACCGGCACCCGCCGATCATCGCCGCGTGGCTCGGCCCGACGAAGCTCGAGGTGGCGATCCTCTTCGCCACCATCACCAACATCGTCGCCTACCTCCCCTTCCTGACGCTCGCCGGGGACGTCGGCAAGTTCATCTACAGCCTCCCCATCGTCCTCACGTGCGCGCTCGTCGCGTCGCGCCTCGTGTCGATGACCTTCTTGCCGCTGCTCGGTTTCTATCTCCTCCGCCCGAGCAAGAAGCCCGCCCCCTCGGCGGAAGAGCGCAGGAAGGGCCCGGCGCGCCACTACTACCGCGCCGTCGGGTGGGCCATCGATCACCGCTGGAAGGTGCTCGGGGTCTCGCTCGCGTTCGTCGCGGTGGCGCTCTTCTTCGGCGGTCGCTTGAAGAAGAGCTTCTTCCCCAAGGATTTTTCTTACCTCTCGTACGTCGACGTGTGGCTCCCCGAGGACGCGCCCATCGCCTCCACGAACCAGGTGGCGATGCACGCCGAAGAGATCGTTCGCTCGGTGGCCGCGGAGTACGGCAAGACGCACCCCGGCGAGGACGGCGCCGAGGGGCAGCCGCGCGACGTGCTCCAGTCGATCACCACCTTCGTGGGCGGCGGCGGCCCGCGTTTCTGGTTCTCGGTGAGCCCGGAGATGCAGCAGGCGAACTACGCGCAGCTCCTCCTCCAGGTGAAGGACAAGCACGACACCGCCGAGCTCGTGCCCATGCTCCAGCGCGCGCTCGCGCAAATCCCCGGGGCGCGCATCGACGTGCGCGAGCTCGAGAACGGAAAGCCGGTCGGCATCCCCGTCTCCTTCCGCATCTCCGGCGACGACATCCCCACGCTGAGGAAGCTCGGCGAGCGCGCGGCGGCCATCTTGCGCGAGGCTCCCCTCGCCGATCGCACGCGCGACGACTGGGGCTCCGACGGCCTCGAGGTGAAGCTCGACATCGACGCCGATCGCGCCAACCTCGCCGGCGTCTCCAACCTCGACGTCGCCTACTCGTCGATCGGCGGCGCCAACGGCCTCCCTGTCGGCACCCTCCGCGACGGCGACAAGCAGATCCCCATCATCGCTCGGCAGCGCAACGTCGACACCGGCACGCTCTCCGATCTCGCGAACCTCACGGTGTACGCCAGCCAATCGACGCAGCGCGTGCCGCTCCGGCAGATCGCCCGCGTCGAGTACACCCTCGAGACCGAGAAGATCCGCAGGCGAAACCAGCTCCGCACGCTCACCGTCTCGTGCTTCCCCGTGGCCGGTCACCTGCCGAGCGAGGTCATGGAAGAGGTGCGCGGGAAGATGGACGAGCTCAAACGCTCGCTCCCCCCCGGCTACAAGATCGAGATCGGCGGCGAGGAAGAGGAGCAGAAGAAGGGCTTTCTCAACCTTGCGGTGGTGATGCTCCTCTCGATCGCCGGCATCTACTTGGCGCTCGTCCTCCAGTTCAAGAACGCGGTGAAGCCGCTCATCGTCTACGCCGCGATCCCTTACGGCGTCGCCGGCGCCCTCGGCGGGCTCGCCATCATGGGGGCGCCGTTCGGCTTCATGGCCTTCCTCGGCATCGCCAGCCTGGTCGGGGTCATCGTGAGCCACGTCATCGTGCTCTTCGACTTCATCGAGGAGGCGCACGAGCGCGGCGAGTCGCTGCGCGACGCCTTGCTCGACGCCGGCGTCATCCGCCTTCGCCCGGTGCTCGTGACGGTGGGGGCCACGGTGTTCGGCCTCGTCCCCCTGGCGATGCACGGCGGGCCGCTATGGCAGCCGCTCTGTTACGCGCAGATCGGCGGACTCACGGTGGCGACGTTCATCACGCTGCTGCTCGTGCCGGTGCTCTACGCGATCTTCGTGCTCGATCTGCGCATCGTGAAGTGGACGCGCGACGGCGCCGCGGTCGAAGGAGCCGCTCATCCGCACGGGTCGGAGAGCAGCGCGCCCGCGGTCGTCGGCGCCGAAGAGGTGGCGTCGGCGGCATCGGCGGCGCACACGCGCATCGAGCCGCGCCTCGTAGAAAGGCCGGTCGTCTCGGACCGACCGAGCAACGACACCACGCTCGAGGACTCGGACGACACCGACCCCGACAGCTGACGTGCGGGGCGCTCCTCGCCGTGCGCCCTATTTGACCGGGTCGTGGGCGTAGCCCCACTGCTTCAAAATCCGGTTCATCTCTTCGGCGCCGGCGCCGGTCTTCTCGCGCGCCGGGGGGGCGTCGCTCGTACCCGAGCGGACCACGAACATCCCGAGGTCGCGCACAGGGTCGATACGCGGCACCTCGGAGGAAGCGGCGGCGCGGCGCGCCTCGTCCCCCACGAGACCGCGCGCCGAGGCGGCGTCGAAGAGCCCGAACGGCCCCACGAACACGTGGTCGCGCGGCCACGCGGCGTCGTCGAAGGAGAGCTCCCACGTCACGTCGGCCGACGGCGGCTCGACCTTCACGTCGAAGCCGACCGCCGCCGAAGCGGAGGTGACGAGCGAGAGATCGATGCGCGCCCCCTCCACCCGGAGCGCCTCTTTGGCGACCCCTACGGGGACGACCTCGACGCGCGTCCCCGGCGCCCACGTGAGCGCGCCGGCGATGCGATGGGCCGCACCCGCCCCGGCGAAGCGAACGCGCAACGTCCCGTCGTCGCCCGAAGGCGCGGCAGGGGCGAGGCTCTCGGGCGTTCCCGCCACCGGGATCCCCTTTCGCGCGGCGTCGAGGCGCGCCCGGAGCTCGGCGACGATCTCGGGGCGCTCCTTGGCCAGGTTCTTCCGTTCGCCGGGATCGTCCTCGAGATCGTAGAGCTCCTCGGGGACGTGGAGCTCCTTGTCGCCCACGGTGATGTCCTGCTGGCCCCCCTCGCGCACCATGAGGCGGTAACGGCCGTGAATGAGCGCCGTGATGCCGCGCCCCTCGGTCACGACGTCGCGCTCCTCGGGCTCCTTCTCGCCGCGCGTCAGAGGAACCAGGGATTTTCCCCGCATCTTGGCGTCGGCCGGCAAGCCCTCGAGATCGAGCAACGTGGGGGCGATGTCGATGAGCCGCACGCGCGACATGACCTTGGCCCCCTCGGGGAGCACGTGCGGCAAGACCACCAAGATGGGGATGCGCGACGTCTCCTCGTAGTTGGTGACGGCGTGGTGGAAGCGCACGTTCATGTGGTCTTGCTTCGTCTTGCCGGTGTGCGCGGCGGAGAGCGTCTCGCCGTGGTCGGCGCACACGACGATGATGGTGCGCTCGCGCGCGTGCACGGCCTCGAGCGCTTGAAGGAGCTCGCCCAGCGCCGCGTCGTCCTTGGCCGCCTCGGCCATGTACTTGCGGGGCACCGTCTCGCGCGGGCCGGCGGGGGGCGGCGGCACACGCGCCTCGAAGCGCGCCGGCGGGTCCCACGGCTCGTGCGGCGAGTTGTAGTTCACGAAGAGGAAGAAGCGATCGTCGCCGTGGTCTTTGATCCACGAAGTGGCGCGGTCGGTGATGGCGCGCGTGTCGAGGGTGCGGAAGCGCTCGTCGTCGACGCGCTCGAAGCCCATGTCGACGCCCACCGCCGCGTAGCCGACCATGAAGTAGTTGTTCACGAACGCGCGCGTGGAGGCGCCGGCGCTCCGGAGCGAGAGCGGCGTGAGCGGCGGCGCGCCGCGGTAGTAGCGCGAGAGCCCTTGGTCGGTGACGACCCACGGCAAGGGGTCGATGCCGAGCTCGCTGGCGCGCTCGCCCGAGATCATCGCCAGCGTGCCGGGCCTGGTCCACGTCGCGTTCGAATAGGCGTGCATGAAGCGGACGCCGTGGGTCGCGAGCTCGTCGATGACCGGGGTGAGCCCGGGGATCTTCGGCAAGAGCGCGTCGAGCGGCTCGTGCGGCGCGTGGCGCTTCTTCTCGTCCTCGGCGTCGTCGTGGAAGCTCGCGGGCACGTCCGGCCGGAGCGCGTCGATGACGACCCACAAGACGTTGTACGGGAGCGCGGTGGATCCGCGCGCGAGGACGGTGGGATCGCCCCACATCGCGAGGCCCGGTCGGTCCGGCTCACCGCCGCTCGTGACGAGGCGAAGCTCGACGCGCTGCCCCGCGAACTTCTCGAGCGAGCAGCTCGCGTCGATCCACCGCTCGGCGTCGCGCCCCTCGACCACGCGGGTGCACACGGTCTCGTCCCCCGAGGGACCTCCCGCGGCGATCACGGTGAAGGTCGTGGCCCGCGTGGTCGGGAGCACCACCGCGGTGGCGAAGTCGAGGCGCGCGGCCGCAGGGACGGTCAGCTTGAAGGCGATCGTCGACGGCGTCGGCGCGAAGATCCCCTCGCGCTGATCGTAGCTCCCCTCGCTCATGTTCCAGGTGCGCACGTCGGGGGTCCAGAGACCTCCGTCGGCTTGGGGGACGGCCCATTGCTTCTCTTCGTCCTGGCTCGTGCGGAGCGCGAGGGTGAAGGCGAGGCGCGCCGCTTCGGGCGGGAGCTTCGCCCAAGGGAGCTGCATCTTGCGCCAGTGCGCCGAGAGGAGCGCGAGCCCGGTCTTCGCCTGCGGCACGTCGAGGCGCGCTTCACCCAGCGCCTGCGTCAGCCGCACCTTCACCTCGTAGCCGTCGCCCGTGCCGCGATGCCCGGGGGGCGATGCGTGTACAGTCTCTGCTTCACGCGAAGGGGGCGGCGTGTGCGCGCTCGCCCCGCCGCCGTCGGTGCGCGCGAGCCACACTGCGCTACCGAAGAGCGCGACGAGGAGGCCTGTGACGGCGAGCCGCTTCACGGCATCCTCAGCGCGGCGGTGGGGAGCGGCGCGGCGATGGCGCTCGCGTCCTTCGGCAACAAGAACCCGTTCCGCATCGCCATCGCCGGGTCGCGGAGCATCCACTCGGTGAGCGCGCCGCGGAGACGCGCCACCTCGTCGGGGTGCGCCGCGGCGACGTCGTGCTCCTCCGCCGGATCTTGAAGGACGTCGAAGAGCAGCCAGCGCGGACCGCCGCGTGTCGGCGCATAGATCAGCTTGTAATGATCGTCTCGCACCATGCGGTGCTTGGCCACGATGGTGAGCGGGCGCACCTCCCCCGCGAGGACGAGCTCGTCGCCGTGGGCGGTGTCGATCTCGGTCATGTGGGCGATGTCGGGGTACGGCAGCCGGAGGTCGGCGGGGAGCGCTTGAATGTCCTCGGTGAACCAGAGGCCGGTCTCGGCATAGGCCAGCGCGGGGGTGAGCGGCGCGCCGTCGAGCGCGGGGACGAGCGAGCGACCGTCGAGATCGGCCGGCGGCGCCACGGCCGTGAGCTCGTAGAGCGTCGGCGCGAGATCGACGTCGCGCGCGAGGCTCGCCACGCGCTTCCCGCCGGTCTTTCGCGGATCGATCACCACGAAGGGGATGTGCGTCCCCTCGTCGCCGAAGAGATGATCGCCGTGACCGGCGCCGTGACCGTGATCGAAGAGCGTCTCGCCGTGGTCCGCCAGGAGCACGACCACGGTGTCGTCGGCGAGACCGAGGCGCCCGAGCTCGTCCAAGATGCGCGACGCCGCCGCGTCGATGCTGGACACTGCGCCGTCGTAGAGCCCGCGCACCTGGGCGATGTCGCTCGCGTCGGGAGGCCCGTCCTTCCCGAGCCCGACCGGGCGATCGTATTTGAAACGACCGCGGTACGCGGGCTCGGTGAAGCGCCGATAAAACGGCTCCGGCGCCGAGTACGGGAAGTGCGCCGTGGAGAAGAAGACGGTGAGAAAGAACGGCCCTTCGCGCGCGTCGCGGCGGAGCGCCGCGATGGCGTCGTCGGCGAGGAGCTCGGGATCGGCGCCGTCGTTCAGCTCGCGCATGACCGGGAAGACCGAGCGGCCCACGCTCGATTGCAGAAACGGAAGGAGCGGCGTCTCGCGCTCGACGGCCCTTTGGCGCACGAGCTGGCGGAAGTCGAACGTCGGGGTGTCGACGTCGTGGAAGCCGAGGTCGATGCGTCCGAAGATGTCTCCGGCGTAGTCGCTGACGACCGACGTGCGGTAGCCCGCGCGCGCGAGGCGCTCGGGGAGCGCGTCGAAGTCCTTCGCGCGCTCCTCCCAGCGGGGAAACATCGAGCGCACGCCGTGGTGGTGCGGGTGACGGCCGGTGAGGATCGTGACCCACGAGGGGAACGTGCGCGGGAGGGAGACATAGGCGCGATCGAAGCGCGTTCCGCGATCGGCGAGCGCCGACAAGCGCGGCGCCACACGCGGATCGAGGCGATCGGCGCGGAGCGAGTCGGCGGCGAGGATGAGCACGTTGGGTCGACGCACCCCGGTCACGGCCTGGGCCCGCTCGGCCGCGCGGTGAACACGAGCGACCTCGCGTCGGTCGCCGAGAAATCCGAAGAGCGTCACGACCCCGACACCGACGACCACGCCCAGGGCAGCGGCGAGCGCGTGCTTTCCGCGGAAGCGCGGGATAGCGAACGCGCGCGCCAGACGCGTCGGCCACCGGCGCCACGCGACGACGGGACCTGCGAGGTAGACGACCAGCGCGAGGGCGAAGAGCGCCGTGATCCCGCGCGAGCCGAGCACGTCGGTGACGAGCACCTCGAGCGTGCGACGCGCCCCGCCGCGCGCGTAAAAGTCGTTGGCGAAGAGCTGCGGCGTTCGCGCCATCGCGCGGAGGAAGAAGAAGAGGTGGAGCGCAAAGGTGACGAGCAGCGTCTGCCACGTCCGCCCTTGCCACGAAGCCAGCGGGCGCCGCGCGGTCCGCGCGCGGAGGGCGACGAGGAGCCCCGCGACGGTGCCGAGCACCATGCCGACAGCAAACGCGAACGCGCCGAGCGCCGTGGCGACGTGGGCGATCTCTCCGGCGAAGCGCCCCTCGACGAAGGACGTGATCTCGCGCGCGTGCTCGCCGAGGTCTTCGCCGCCGACGTCGGTGCGTCCCGCGAGGACCGCGAGCCCGAGGACGTAAGCCCCCCCGACCAGCGAAGGGCGCACGATGAGCTCGAGAATGCCCCGCCGCACGACGTCAGCGTCTTAGCACGGGGTCAGGTCCCGAGGGCTTCGGCGAGCGCGCGCTCGAGCGGTCGCGCGTGCGGATCGGCCGGGAAAGCGCGGGCGGAGAGCGCCGCGAGGCGCCGCGAGAGCTCCTGGACAGGGCCGCGGGGCAACTTGCCAGGGCCGGAGACGCGATCGCAGAAGAAGGTGCGACAGCCGAAGGGGCGCGAGGCGTAGACGCGGCACCCCGCCGGCGGATCGCTCTCCATCGGCTTCGAGCCGTCGTCGTCGAGCAGCGGGCATCGGCGCTCGTCTTCCGCCGCGGCCGCGCTCGCGAGCGGGAGGCGGCGCTTGTTCTTGGGCGGTCGCGCCGACGCAGGTGCGCGGCGCACGGCGATGCCGCGCGCGGCCACGGCGTCGAGGAGCTCGGCGAGCTCGACGGCGGTCGGATACGGCTCGCGCCCGGTGACACCGAAGCGACAGCACGCAGTGGAGGCGTCGCACGTGAAAGGGGCGAGCAACGCGTCGACCTCGGCGTAGATCGCGCGAAGCTCGGCGCGAAAGCGTGCGGCCTCGCTCTTCGGCACGTCGCGCCAGCGCGGGAGGGTCAAAACGAGCCTCGCGCGGGGAGCGCCGCGAGCGGGAGCCGCGGGAAGAGCTCGGGGGTGAGCGCTTCGGTCGCGAGCGCACGGGCCAGCGCTTCGTCGGCGACGGCGACGGCGTCGAGGTTCGTCGTCGGCAGCTCGGTCACGAGGACGACGAAGGCGCGCGCCGCCATGGCCCGTGTGTCGAGGACGAGCCCTTCGTAGAGCGCGTGCCCGAAGATCATCCCGCGGGCGCGATCTTCGGCCAACGCCGCGGCGAGCGCCGCGGTGCGCGCGATCTCGGCGCTCGCGCGCGACGTGTCCCCTTTCACGCGCGGGGGCGCGGCGGCCTCGAGGTGCACCTCGCCGGCGCGCGCGAGGACGATCACCCCCCCTTCGTCGAGCAGGGCGAGGGCGTCGAGCTCGCGCGTGCGGGCCCCGGGGACACGTGTGGCCCCCGCGGGGACGTGCTCCGCGAGCGCGCGATGCTGGCGCGCGTGGAGCTCCCACTTGGCGCGGGGGAACGTCCCCCACACGAGCGCGTTCAAGAAGTCGTGCCACGAAGTCGGTCGCGTCGGCACGCGCCCCTCGAGGGCGATGCGTCCGTCGTAGAGCCGCTTGGGGTCGATCGGCGCGCCGTCGCGACGACGACGCCGCGGCGGAGGGATACTCTCTTCGAAGGACACCTTGGCTTCGGAGGTGAGCACGCGCCCGTAGGTCGCGACCTCGGGCCACGACGTCGCATCGGCGAAGAGGCGCGCTGCCGGGACAATCGGCCAGAAATGCGGCGACCGCGCGTCGAAGCCGGGATCGAACGCGCGCGCGTCGGGCTCGGCGCGGCGCGCGCGGAGCGTGCCGACGGGCCGAGCGGCGTCGTCGGGACGAGCGGACGAGGAGGCGGACGGGTGCGAGGCCACGACTTGTCGTAGCTTATCGAGGATGAGGCCGAAGCGCCCGGCGTTGCGCGTGCTCGAGACGATCGTCGTCCCCGACGCACGTCACGGGAAGGTCCTGCTCCTCCGCGATCTTCAAGGGGTCGCGAAGGGCTACGCCAAGATCCCCCCTCCCCTCATCCCCATCGTGGCCCGCTTCGACGGTCGCCACACCTGCGAGGAGATCGCCGAGGAGGCCTCGGCGGAGATCGGCGAAGAGGTGTCGAGCGAGCTCGTGGCCGATCTGGCGGAGGAGCTCGATCGCGGTCTCTTCCTCGAGGGGCCCGCGTTCCGCGCCGCCCATGCCGAAGTGGTGCGCGCCTTCGCCGAAGCGCCAGTACGCCCTACGGCCCACGCCGGCGGCGCCTACACCGACGATCCCATCGAGCTCGCGCGCTACCTCGACAGCTCGTGCCTCGAGCCCGCGCGGAGCGAGAACGAACCGAAGCGGGCACGCGCCGCGACCAAGACGGCGAAGAGCGAAGGCCGGCGCGCGAAGGGCCAGCGAGCGACCGGACTCGTGGCGCCGCACATCGATCCGTGGCGCGGCGCCATCGGCTACGGACGCTCCTACGGCGCGCTCGCCGAGTCGCTCGCCGAGGACGCCGACACGTTCGTCATCTTCGGCACCTCGCACGCGCCGATGCGTCAGCCCTTCGCCCTCTGCCGCAAGGCCTTCGCCACCCCCTTCGGCGACGTGCCGGCGGATCTCGAGGCCATCGATCGTTTGGCCAAGAGCGCGCGCTTCGATCCCTACGAAGATCTCTTCAACCATCGGCGCGAGCACGCCATCGAGTTCCAGGTCGTGCTCTTGAAGCACCTGCTCGGCGCACGACCCGCGAAGATCATCCCCATCTTGGCCGGACTCGGCACGCACCAAGCTCGCGGCACCGATCCGGCGAGTGATCCCGCGGTCGAGAGCTTCCTCGACGGTGTGCGCGAGCTCGTGGCGGAGCGCCCCGGGCGCGTGGTGGTGGTCGCGGGGGCCGACATGGCGCACGTCGGCCCCAGGTTCGGGGACAAGGGGGCGTACGACGAGCGCGCTCGTACGAAGCTCGAGGCGACCGACCGCGCGTCCCTCGAAGCGGCGTGCGCCGGGGACGCGAGCGAGTTCTGGCGCCACGTGGCGCGCGATCTCGACACGCGACGCGTGTGCGGGCTCGCGCCGATCTACGCGCTACTTCGCACCGTGGCGGCGCCGAGCGGCTCGGGGAGCCTCGTCCACTACGAGCAGACGATCGACGACGACGACGGATCGATCGTGAGCCACGCGGGCATCACCTACGCCGCACGCGAGACGTGAACCGCGCGCGTCGGCGGAGAGAGACCTCGTGTTCACGGTCGCGGCGCGCCGCGCGGCGACCCTCGCGAATCACGCGCGGGCACGCCGGTTGCTCGGCGCTGCGCATGTCGCGCGGCTTCGTCGGGCTCCACCTCGCCCTCCTCGTGCTCTTCGCGGTCGCCGGTGTCAGCGCGACGGGGTGCGCCGAGCCGCTCTCGCGCGTTCCCACGTACCCCGTGGCGCTTCAGGCAACGCCCGACGGATGGACGCGAATCGAGCAGCCCGGGTGGTTCCACGACGAAGTACCGCCGGGAAAGCTCACCGAGCAGCGGGTCACCATCAACACCTCCGCGGGCGAGCTCCGTATGAAGGAGATCGACGTCTCGAACCAGGCCGTCGCGGGGATCTTCTTCGTCACCGAAGTCCCGCGCGGCTTCGACGTCGAGCCGCGCGTCGTCCTCACGTCGATCGTGAAGGCGCTCGCCGCCGACGGTTACCTCGGCCCAAAGAGGAGGCTCGCCAAGCGAAGCGGCGCGGGCGAGCCGGAGCTCCCCCTCGCGATCACGCAGGTCGGCCCTTACGCTCGTGCGCGTGGCGACGTTGACCTGCCGGCGCACACCGGACCGAACGCGTCGGCGTTTCATCTCGTCGGTGAGGTGCGCTTCGACGTCGCGCCCGATCGCCTGGTCCTCGCGTTCTTCTGCCGCGACGCCGACAAGTCGGCGGGGGCCCCCACTGCCGAGCCGGCGGGCGAGGAGGCGCCGAAGCCGGCCGGCGGCGATCTCGGCCGAATGATCCAAACCTTCGACGTCGAGTGACGATGCTGTTGACAGCTCGTGCGCCGCACGGCATCTTACGCGCCCCGTTGCGGGAGTAACTCAGTGGTAGAGTGCCACCTTGCCAAGGTGGACGTCGAGGGTTCGAATCCCTTCTCCCGCTCCAACGAAGCCCGGCCTATGCCGGGCTTCTTCGTTTCTGGCCTGACGGAGCGC